>NZ_LMJV01000006.1:0-9372 GCF_001429445.1 Bacillus sp. Root920 | reverse complement strand
ACTCATCATCTTTGAAGTTGTACGACAGCTTTTGAGTAATATACCGGTAATAGACAAATACTTGTTTGATGTTGCTGTATCTAGATACCTCAGTTCTCAAAACGTTAATTCTATTACGTTTCTCAAAGGCTCTCAAGCTTATGCTTGGGGGTCTTTTTTTAGGCTCTAAAATAATAGGACCACGAGAATTTATTGCTGGTTATAACTCTATACCTTTGAAACTTTTGAGTGGTTTGATCTTTTAGAGTTTCTGTTACGTGTTTATAAATGTTCATAGTCATTGGATGCCTAATCGAGCCTGTACATCTTTAATGCCTGATCCCGCTTCAAATAAACTTATAATATGAAAATAGGTCATTACTGCTATTGCCTCAGAGCGGTTGTATTTTCCGTAATCAGCAGAGGCAAACTCCTCACTATTGAGACAGCATTTATTCCATGGTTTGATGAGTTCTCGTGTAGCAAAACTCGCCAATTTTTGTTAGCTAATTTATGATGTATGGTAAGAGGAAAATAGGGAAAATAATGTGTTTTTGCTATATAATTTGCCTAAAGGTCTTTGAATCACCTTTATTGACCACTATGTTGAACTGTAGATGCGATCTAGGAATATTTATTATTACGTATTACGTGATGTTATTAAATTATAGGTAGGTGCAATAGTGAGTTTAGCGAAAATAGAACCCATAAGTACACTTAATAATAGTGAGATAACTGAAATTTTTAAATGTGCTCCTCAAGGAGGTATGAGGCGCTCGCTTGAAACGAATACCTTAGTTTTAGTATCGGATCATACCAAAGCATTGTATGAAGACCGATGGGACGGAAATGTTTTTCATTATACTGGTATGGGTAGAATGGGAGATCAGACATTGACATCTCAAAATAAAACTGTGGCTGAATCATTAAGTAATAAAGTGGAGATGCATTTGTTCGAAGTGTTTGAAGCGAAGAAATATGTGTATCGTGGGGTAGTGAAACTAGCTGATGAACCTTATCAAGAAGAGCAGCTAGATGATAATGACCAACTGCGACAAGTATGGGTCTTCCCTCTTGTATTGGCAGACGATCAAAAGTTTATCATTCCAGATAAGTTGATAAAAATGAAACAAGTGTTGAGGGAAAAGAAGGTAAGAAAACTGGGTGAGACCGTTTTAGAAAACAGAGCTAGAACCGCCAGAAGAAAAAGTAGTAAACGTAAGACTATCTCAACTACATATGAACGTGACCCATATGTTACAGAATTTGCAAAACGCTGGGCAAAGGGAGTTTGTCAGTTATGTGAACAACCGGCTCCATATTTAAATATGAATGGGGAGCCTCATTTACATACCCATCATATTAAATGGCTATCACGTGGTGGAGATGATTCAATATACAACACTATTGCTCTTTGTCCTAATTGCCATGATAAAATGCATATTTTAGATTTGGAAGAGGACGTAAGAAAACTTCAAGAGAAAGTGTTAAAGTGCGTAGAAGTGGAAACAATCAAAATTTGACCCAATGGGCACAGGTTAATTTTGATCACATTTTGACGACAAATATACAGAATGACATTCTTTCTTTTTGGCTGATGCAAAAATAGCCCGTTAATTAGCGCGTCTCGCACTTCGTTAATCAATTTTATATTGTATGGACGTTTTACAAAGGTTTGTTACAGACAAACCATATACGAAAAGCATCAGCATCCTGCTGGTGCTTTTTTTCTGTATGGAAACATATAAAATAGGATCATAGCAAGGTTTCTGTTTAAAAAACGAAGTCTATGGAGGGGGTGTCATATGAATCTGACAACAGAAAGGTGTATCATTCGCTCATTTGCTGAAGATGATTGGCAGGATGTCTATGCATATACTTCTGATCCGGAAGTGATGAAGTATATTCCGGAAGGTGTTTTTTCTAAAGAAAATGCGCAGGAATTTGTTAAAAATAATCGTCTTAAAACAGCCAAGAATTTTGCTGTTCTACTAAAAGAAGACCAGATTTGCATCGGGCATATCGTGTTTCATTCTTACTTTGGTGAGCACACATATGAAATTGGCTGGGTTTTCAATCCTGCCTATCAAAACAAGGGCTATGCAACAGAAGCGGCGTATGCTGTCTTACATCATGGTTTTCACACTCTGAACTTACATCGAATCATTGCGACTTGTCAGCCTGAAAATGTGCCATCGTGGAGAGTGATGGAGAAATTGGGGATGAGGAGAGAGGGGTATTTTAAACAGTGTATACCCCAAGGAAATGAGTGGTGGGATGAGTTTTACTATGCCCTCCTACAAGAGGAATGGTTCGAGAAGAGAGCTTGATCAGTTTTCATGATATGAAGTACTTTGATGAAAAAGCAGCTGATCAAATTTTTATATGAGAACGCTCTTAACTGGTATTTTAGTAAGTGAAAAACAGTCTTCCATCTATCATAGGAGGTGCTTTCATTGAATTTAAATCAATTGACATTTAGAGAAGCTGTGCTAGAAGACCTCGACCAAATCATCTTCATGCTTTCAGATGATAAGTTAGGTCAAAAGAGAGAGCGTTACACTCGCCCATTATTAGAAAGCTATATCAAAGCCTTTCGTTCAATCGATGCTGATCCAAATATTGAACTCATTGTTGCGTGTGACCAGGAAGAAGCAGTTGGTGTTCTTCAGTTAACCATGACGCCATTTCTTACACATCAAGGGGGATGGAGAGCATCGATCGAAGGAGTTCGTACGGCTTCGACTCATAGAGGAAAAGGAGTCGGTTCGCTGCTTATAAAGTGGGCCATTCAACGCGCAAGCGACCGCGGCTGTCATATGATTCAGCTGACAACAGATAAACAGAGGCCGGAAGCACGCCATTTTTATGAGAAATTAGGATTTGAAGACACTCATGAAGGAATGAAGCTGCATTTGCCTCATGAATAAGGATATCAAGAAGCGGAGGATTCACGTACCTCTGCCTTTTTTGTGCCTTTATTAGAAATATTTGCTATATTCAATATATAAATCCTCTGTTATTTGGAAAGGAGAAACATGTTACTCAAAATCGGTCTAGTTGTTGTAGGTGTGGTCGTACTTTACGTAGGGGTTCAAGTTTTGTTGTATAAAAGAGATATGAAAAAAACAAAGGAAGATCTTTTGACATTTGTCGCAAAAAACAAAAAGGACGTTTCAGTGACAATCATTGAAAATGATGATGTGATGTTAGAGTGGAATGCTGATCAAAAAACGCCACTTGCAAGTACGGTGAAATTAGTGGTTTTATTTCATTTTGTTAAAGCTGTATCGAGCGGCGGCATCAAGCTAGAGGAAAAAGTGGCATTGCCTGATATAGAGCGGTTTTATATTGATAGAACAGACGGTGGTGCGCACGCGTACTGGCTGGAGGTCAATGATTTTTCTGAGCATGCGACTTTATTAGATGTTGCCAAAGGGATGATGCAATTCAGTTCGAATGCTTGTACGGATTATTTGATTGACCGGCTGGGCTTAGAAAAGATCAATGATCAGATGAAACAAGCAGGTCTTACAGAACATGATGAACTCATGCCGCTGACGCCAATGATTTTGTGGTCCGCTTATGTATCTGATCGTCGGCGGGATGCATTCAAGAAAATGAGCGGTGTATCCGAAGAACAATACAAATCTCTAATGAATGAGATTTTTAATATCATGAAAAATGACCCAGAGTATAAAAAGGCGTTAGAAGAAAAAATGAAAAAAAAGAACTTATTAGGCTGGCGTATACAATCATTACTGACGCAAAAGCTGACAAAGTCTACAACCAATCAATATGCACAATTTATGAAACGTCTTCATGACGAGCTGTTAACAACAGAAGAAAAGGGTCTTTTTAGCCAAATCGTACTGGGAGAAACATTGAAAAAGGAAACAGATCAATATTTTTGGTATAAAGGCGGAGCAACATTGTTTGTTTTCACAGGTGCTTTATATCGAAGAACAGATACATCCACTATTTCCATCTCTCTTTTTATCAATGATCCGAAAGCGAACAATTCTCACTGGATTGGGGAAGTATTCAACGAATTTATGCTTACTGCAGCAGTGGATCAAAACTTTCGACAACGATTGATACAGGCTTTCACTACATAAACATCAAAAAACAGAGGGAAACACCCCTCTGTTTTATTATTTCTGCATTGGAAACGCTTTGTATACATCTTGGCGTTTCTTTTTTGACTTCACAACTCCATCAACCAGTTCCTTTTGCCAAAACGCTGTATCGTCTTTGTACTTTTTAAAAGGGTGAGGGAGCTCTTTTTCTAGCTTTTTTCTTTTAAACGTGACGGACGGCTCGTCTTTAGAGCTCATGTTAAGTGTCACTTGCTCTACGTTATCGACAAGAATAAAAAGTGCGATGGCGTTGTATAAATACGTTTTTTCGATCGTATCCTTTTGATCAAACCAGAAGGCGTCAAACTGTTCTTCTGTATAGCCTGCATTTTCTTTTACTCCATACGTGACGTCTAATGCTTTTCCATTCCGATCGTTCACTGACCGCCATTTCCATTTACTGAACTGCATGTTTTGTTCAAACCAACGAACAATACAAAGAAAAAAGGAGTTCAGTCCATGGCAGAAGTGCTTTCATTTTATCAACTGAAAACAAAACGAGATGTCACGCTTGAAAAGAAGCTTTTGCGTACATTGTCTCTTCAACAAGTAACGGCTGCTTCCGAGAAATTCACAAAGAAGCTGTTTCCATTTGCAGATGATCCAGCGGGTATTATGAGTGATGGCTGCATCGATTTCGCCATTGAAGCTTTCTTAGCTGGCGGGAGATACGGTGAGTCGAGTAAATACGGCGAATCATTCGACGATATCAAAAAGCGGTCCTTCCAGGAGGAAGCTGAGCTGATTGAAGAGCTGGCAGGATGCTTGCAATCATGGGGGAATATGTTCCGTATGGAGCGGAAGATGTCATGTTTATATCCATTTGCGAAGGATTTTTTAAGCATGTGGTGGCAGGAAGGCTTTCGTGAATCAGAAAAAAGACACAAGCTTCGGCTGCACTAAGCATATTTCCAGCCCTTGTCCCATATCTATAAAATAATGGTGTATGGGAGGGACAGGGATGAAAAGAAAGCTGAAGTGGACAGGGTTTTTAATTGGGTTTATTGTCCTCTTATTCTTATTCAGGTTTCAATTTCTAAATGATGATTCATGGAAATCGTGGAATTTGCCTCTAAGCGGGAAGATCATCTATTTAGATCCGGGTCACGGCGGTCCAGATGGCGGGGCTGTAGGAGGAGAGCTGCTTGAGAAAGAGATTGCACTGGATGTATCCATGAAGATACGTGACTATTTGCAGGAGCAGGGAGCACTTGTTCTCATGACCCGAGAGGATGATTCTGATTTATCATCAAAGAATACAAAGGGTTATGCCCGGAAGAAAGCGGAGGATTTAAGGAACCGCGTCAAAGTCATCAATGAATCTGAAGCGGATCTCTATTTAAGCATTCATTTAAATGCGATACCATCAAACAAATGGAGCGGGGCTCAGACGTTTTTTTACGGAAAGTATGAAGAAAATGAAAAGGCAGCCAAGTTCATTCAAGATGAATTGCGCAGGAATCTTGAAAACACAGATCGAAAGGCGAAGCGGATTAATGGCATTTATTTAATGCAAAATGTCACAAAGCCAGGAGCTCTTGTGGAAATTGGATTTCTCTCCAACCCGAAAGAGGCTGGACAGCTGGCAACACCTAAATATCAGGATCAAATTGCTGCCTCTATTTATAAAGGGATTTTAAGATATTTAACAGAGCAAAAAGAGCCGCCTGAATAAGGGGCTTTTTCCTTTTGATCGCAGGCAAACAGGACAGACATTGTAAGGATATGTATGATATACTTGGATTGTAAACGAATTCAATAAAGGGTGAGGTTCTGCTATGATCGGACAAGATGATGTGAGAAAACTAGTTGGGAAGATGGACGAACCTTTCCTTCATATACCGCTTGGTGAGCTGGATGCCATCAAGGAAATCAGCCTAAAGCCTGAGAAAGAGCATGTGAGCCTGAAGGTGGCTATTGCCAAAACAGGCACTGCTGAGCAGATGAAGCTGCAGCAAGACATCGTACAAGCCTTGAAAGCAGCAGGCGCTAACACAGTAGGACTTCGTTTTGAGGAACTGCCTCAGGAAACACTTGAAAAGTTTATGCCATCACAAGATGAGGAAGAAACCCTGCTTAACTCTAAAAATCCGCCTGAGTTCTTAGCGATTGCGAGTGGAAAGGGCGGCGTTGGTAAATCGACGGTTTCTGTTAACCTTGCTGTAGCGCTCGCTCGTCTAGGGAAAAAAGTCGGGCTGATTGATGCTGATATTTATGGCTTTAGTGTACCGGATATGATGGGAATCACTGTCAGACCAACAGTTAAAGGGGAAAAAATTATTCCTGTGGAGCGCTTTGGTGTCAAAGTGATTTCAATGGGCTTTTTTGTTGAAGAAAATGCACCGGTTATTTGGAGAGGACCGATGCTTGGAAAAATGTTAAATAACTTCTTCCACGAAGTTGAGTGGGGAGAATTAGATTACTTACTATTAGACCTTCCGCCTGGAACGGGAGATGTAGCGCTTGATATTCATACAATGCTGCCTAGCTGTAAAGAAATCATTGTCACTACACCGCATCCAACGGCTGCCTTCGTTGCAGCAAGAGCAGGCGCAATGGCACTGCAAACAGATCATGAAGTGCTCGGGGTCGTTGAGAATATGAGCTATTATGAAAGCAAAAAAACAGGTGAAAAGGAATACGTTTTTGGAAAAGGCGGCGGGGAAAAGCTGGCTGAAGAGCTGCGTGTATCAGTCCTTGGCCAAATTCCTTTAAGACAGCCTGATTGGAATGAGGATGATTTCGCGCCTTCTGTCTATGATGCAAGTCATCCGACAGGAGAAGTGTATCAACACATTGCGAATAAAGTCATTGAACAATTAGCAGTGAAAGCATAATGAAAGCCCGAGTGGATGAACGCCACTCGGGTGATGTTTAACTGTCGCTTCCTTGCGAGCCGGAATCACTGCCGCTCTCAGATGCTGCCTTTTTGAGCTCATCTTCGAATTTCTTCTTATAAAGAGGGCTGCTTAATGTTTCCGTAATGACTTTTTCTAAGTGCTTTCTAAACTCTTTGCTTTTTACAAGTTCACCGTATTTTTTTTCCATCTCAGGATCCTTGAGAATATCCATCATCAGCTGTTGATAGTCAGGATCCTTCATTAACTGTTTTAACATTCTTTCATGCTGTTGCTGCATGGATTTTGCGAAAGTCTCGGCAAATTTAGAATCCTCAAAGACCTTCTTCCAGAACTCTTTGCCTTTATCAGAAGTCAGTGTTTTCTCTATCGTTTTTTTCACAGTTTGTTCATCCATTACCAAAGCTTCATTCATTGCCTCGTCATTTAATAACTGTTGAATGGCCTTTTTACCGTCATCTGTCTTTAATATATCGACGACCATTTTTTTTGTTTCGTCATAGTCCATATTAGATGAGGATTGGGTTTTGGGAGCACAAGCTGTTAGAGATAAAAGAAGAAAACAGCTCATTATACGCAAGATGCCTTTTGACATACTGTGGCTCCTTTCGTTACATGTCTTACTTTTAATATGAATGTTTCACGTAAATTTATACATAACAAAAATAGGGGTTGGATCAATTCAATGAAAAGTCGGGATTTAGTTCGTTTTTTCTTCTCTGTGCTAGCTGTTGGAGCGGTCATTACAAGCGTGGTAGGCTTTGCGCTGGAGTGGGGGAAATATCAGAAGCTTTTTATATCGTTTGAAATTCTAGAGATCGCATCTGTGTTGTTTTGGTTCATTGGTGTAGGAATGATTTTTAGTGTCATTAGTCAGATGGGGTTTGTTGTCTTCTTGACGGTGCACCGGTTTGCGTTAGAGATTTTCCGGTCACATTCTTTGTGGAATACCATTCAGCTGTTTCTTGTGATTTTTGTGCTGTTTGATTTAGCTTACTTGCGATTTTTGTTTTTCGGAGAAAATGAATCATTTCTTCCATACTTGTGGCTGCCTATATTTATTGGTGTGTTTGCATTGATCGTGGCTTACTTTAAACAGCAGCAGTCCTCTAAGAAAACATTTATTTCCGCAATGTTTCTCATGGTCGTCATCACATCGTTAGAATGGTTCCCGGCGCTCAGAGTCAATGAAGAGGACTGGCTGTATTTAATGCTGTTCCCGCTATTAGGCTGTAATGCGTTTCAGCTGTTAGCGATGCCGCGGTTTTCAAAAGCGAAAGCTACTTAACTTCTGATGACTTTGTTTTCGTATTGGAGATCAGTTCGCCAACCGTCACATTTTTTAAATGTTTTTCTTTTATTTGTTTCAAAATAGCGGGTAAGGCTTGAGCGGTTTGGGTTGCTGAATCTGAGGCGTGAAGGAGAACAATGTCCCCGCTTTTCATTCGATCATTTACATTCTGAACAATCTGGTCGACACCCGGATTCAGCCAATCCTGTGAATTGATACTGTAATGAACAACGGTATAACCGTACTGTGTGGCAATTTTTAGTGCTGTTTCGTTAAACTGTCCAGTTGGCGGTCTTAATAGTTGAATGTCATCTAGTCCAAGCTTTTGAAATGTATTTTGTGCACGGACAAGATCTTGCTTGATTTCACTATCTTCAAGCTGGCTATAATTTTTATAAGCATAGCCGAGGCTTCCGATCTGGTGGCCGTCCTCCCTAATTTGTTTCACGATATCAGGATGACGCTCAGCCCAAGAAGCAGACAGAAAGAAGGTGGCGTTCTTTATACCGTACTCTCGAAGGACATTTAAAATAGGAACAGCCTTCTCATCCCCCCAGCCAATATTAAAAGTGAGAGAGACATGTTTTGATGAAGTCTCGCCTTTATAAATGGCTCGGGGTCCATGTTCAGTTTTAAATACCGACAGCGGCGGTGCCTTTTGTACATAAAAAAAGGTTGCAGCTGCAAGGGCTGCTACAAGAATAATGACAACTTGCTTCAGCCGTTTAATAGGCAACACATATAATCGACTCAATTCAAACACTCCTGCCTTGTCCAAGATTGTTACTTGATTGTATGCAGGGCAAGGGTTTAAGATGCTTAATAAAACTATTTCAAAAAAAGTTTTGAAAAGGCGTTGACCGAAAGAAAGTTTTCGTGATATATTATTAATCGTCGCTGACACACAGTGACAAACACAAAACGCTTCGGGAAATAAACTTGAAAAAAGTTGTTGACATAAGATGAAGCGAAATGTTATATTATTAAAGCCGCTAAGAACGGCGGAGATGATCTTTGAAAACTAAACAAGACAAAACGTACCTGTTAATTCGAGTTTTTATAAAAAATCCTATGATACTTCATAGGTAGTCAGTCAAACTGGCGA
>NZ_LMJV01000005.1:0-18480 GCF_001429445.1 Bacillus sp. Root920 | reverse complement strand
ATACCGAACACGGAAGTTAAGCTCTTCAGCGCCGATGGTAGTTGGGGGTTTCCCCCTGTGAGAGTAGGACGCCGCCAAGCTTCTATAAGGATCAGTTCCAGTGGGAACTGGTCTTTTTTGTTTTTTCTTCTAACAGCATCATGATGTAAGCTGGAAACTTCTCTTCTGCAATCTCCATGTAGCGTTCAATCATGACGTAATCATCGCTAATGTATTGAGACAGCAGCTCGTACCACCATTCTGTTTCGTAGCGGGCAATCATACTAAGGTTATACATCAATAAGTAATGGCTGATGATCTCAGGAATCCCTAGAAAAGCATCTCGTGTTGAGGGTATAAACCATTGATCCATTTCTAAATCATAATGAAGATGAGTAGCAAGTGCTGGGTTTTCTTCCAGAAATACATCAAACGTCAGTTTTTTAGCCTCTCTCTGTTTGAGTTTCCAGCTTGTATGAAACTCAAAGTATTCAATAAAGCGTTCAGCAGACATGTTATAAAGTAATGGAATATGATCTTGAATCATCATTCCATTAGCCTTTTCTACTTTAACTAAAGTCGAGGGCTGCTTTTGAAACTCCAGAATATGACTCATTTCAGGTATTTTAGACAGGAGATGGATCATCGTAAATCGCTCATCTTCAAGACCATTTAATTGAAATAGATGCTTTAACACATGCATACATAGCCCATTTCTTTGGATTTTCACCTCATCTTCACTAAAACGGTAATGCTGTTTCTTCCTCTTTCTCGATGTTACGCCATGAGCTAAAACAGAGGTTTGAGAAGGATAATGGGGGTCCACTGTCAGCAAACATGCTTTTAGCAGCTGTGCCATTCCATAAAACAATAAAATGGGTTTAAGTTCTAGAGGCGCGATCGCAGCCTGTTCATAAAACGTGTGGCCATGTTTTAGAAAGTAAATAAATCGTTCACAGTTTTTATAGGCTTGCTGGTTTGCATCTTGAATGTTCCGTTTCTCATATTGTTGAAATAGAAACTTTTGGGAGGTTTCGAGCGAGTAAAAACGTTTTAAATCCTTCCATCCTGAACTTTTCATCTTCTTCCTCAACTCTCTTTATATTTTCTAAAAATTGCAACTGTTTGTTGCTTCCTTGACATGCTGTTTGCTAGTTGATAATCTACATATAATATTTTGCCGAAAAGAGGGGGATTTACTAATGTGGGAAAGTAAATTTTCAAAAGAAGGTTTGACGTTTGACGATGTTTTGCTTGTTCCAGCAAAGTCTGAAGTACTTCCGCGTGATGTCGATTTATCAGTGGAGCTAACAAGCACATTAAAGCTAAACATTCCAATTATCAGTGCGGGAATGGACACAGTGACGGAATCACAAATGGCGATTGCAATGGCACGTCAAGGTGGTCTTGGTATTATTCATAAGAACATGTCCATTGAACAGCAAGCAGAACAGGTGGATAAAGTAAAACGTTCAGAGCGCGGCGTTATTACAAATCCATTCTTCTTAACACCAGAGCATCAAGTATTTGATGCAGAGCATTTGATGGGTAAATACCGTATTTCAGGTGTGCCGATTGTCAACAACGAACAAGACCAAAAGCTTGTTGGTATTATTACGAACCGTGACCTTCGTTTTATTTCGGATTATTCAATGAAGATTAGCGACGTGATGACAAAAGAGGAACTTGTGACAGCTTCTGTTGGTACAACATTAGAAGAAGCTGAAAAAATCCTACAGCAGTACAAGATTGAAAAATTACCTCTTTTAGATGACGAAGGAACGTTAAAAGGTCTTATCACAATCAAAGATATTGAAAAAGTGATTGAATTCCCTAACTCCTCTAAAGATGCGCATGGCCGTTTAATTGTTGGTGCTGCTGTTGGTGTCACTGGCGATACAATGACACGTGTGAAAAAATTAGTCGAAGCCAATGTGGATGTCATTGTTATTGATACAGCACACGGTCATTCTCAAGGTGTTCTAAACACTGTATCGAAAATCCGTGAAACGTATCCTTCTCTTAACATCATTGCTGGTAATGTTGCAACAGCCGAAGCAACAAAAGCATTGTTTGAAGCAGGAGCAGATATTGTAAAAGTCGGTATCGGACCAGGATCTATTTGTACAACACGTGTTGTTGCAGGTGTCGGTGTACCACAAATCACAGCGATCTATGACTGTGCAACAGAAGCAAGAAAACATGGTAAAGCTATTATTGCAGATGGTGGAATTAAATATTCAGGTGATATCGTGAAAGCATTAGCATCTGGCGGACATGCTGTTATGCTTGGAAGCCTTCTAGCTGGTACATCTGAAAGCCCAGGAGAAACAGAAATTTTCCAAGGTAGACGATTCAAAGTTTATCGTGGTATGGGTTCTGTCGCTGCAATGGAAAAAGGAAGTAAAGATCGTTACTTCCAAGAAGATAATAAAAAATTCGTTCCTGAAGGTATTGAAGGCCGTACACCATACAAAGGGCCAGTCGTTGATACAGTGTATCAACTAGTTGGCGGTATTCGTTCTGGTATGGGTTATTGTGGAACACAAGATTTACGCACTCTTAGAGAAGAAGCACAATTCATTCGTATGACGGGTGCAGGACTTCGTGAGAGTCATCCACATGATGTACAAATTACAAAAGAATCACCAAACTACACAATTTCTTGATAAATTGTGACAATCAAATTACATTTGACAGGGTCTATGACTCTGTCTATTTTTTTTGTCTTTATTGTGATAAAATTTATACTGTTGTGTTGAGATAAGCCCTTGTGGATTACATATATATGAAAAACGTCGAAAAAAGATGAATACGGAGGTATGACGATTGAACAGCAAGATATTGAAACAGCTTATGGTCTCTATCCTTGCATTGGCATTGATTGTTACAGCATTTACACCAATGTCCAAAGCAAAAGCTGCTGAAGATCCATTCAGTGTGAATGCGAAAGCAGCGATCCTTATTGAAGCTTCTACAGGTAAAATTCTTTATAGTAAAAACGCAGATCAAAGACTGCCTATTGCAAGTATGGCAAAAATGATGACAGAGTATCTATTACTAGAGGCAATTGCTGAAGGAAAAGTGAAATGGGATCAAAAGTATACGCCAGATGATTATGTATACGAAATTTCTCAGGACCGCAGCTTATCCAACGTTCCTTTGAGAAAAGATGGTTCGTATACAGTAAAAGAACTTTATCAAGCAACGGCTATTTATTCGGCAAATGCAGCAGCGATTGGTTTAGCAGAAGTGATCGCTGGATCAGAATCGAAATTTGTTGAAAAAATGAACGCAAAAGCAAAAGAACTTGGTTTAACAAACTACAAATTCGTGAATGCAACTGGTCTGGAAAATAAAGACTTACATGGCCAACAGCCAAAAGGTACAGGGCCTGATGAAGAAAGTGAAGTATCTGCAAAAGATATGGCTTTGCTTGCACAGCATCTCATCAAAGACCATCCAGAAATTCTTGAAACAGCAAGTATTGCGAAAACAAAGTTCAGAGAAGGCACGGACGATGAAATGGACATGCCTAACTGGAACTTCATGCTTAAAGGACTTGTGAAGGAATATAAAGGTGTTGACGGTCTGAAAACAGGATCTACAGATTCAGCCGGTTCTAGCTTCACAGGTACAGCAAAACAAGGTGACATGCGTGTCATCGCAGTTATCTTGAATGCAAAAGGTAATCTTCATACAGCACGTTTCGACGTGGCAAAAAAACTATTCGACTATGCGTTTAAAAACTTCACGATGAAAGAAATGTACAAAAAAGATCAACAAATTAAAGGACATGAAAACATCGAAGTGGATAAAGGCAAAGATAAAGAAGTACCTGTTGTGACGAAAGAAGCATTTTCTGTGCCAGTAAAAAATGGTGACGAAAAGAGCTATAAAGCAAAAGTAAATATCGAAAAAAAGAAACTAGAAGCTCCTATTAAAAAAGGAACGAAGGTTGGCATGCTGACGACTTCTTATTCTGGTGATGAGAAGGACTACGGTTATTTAAATAAAGACCAATCAGGTGTTGAGCTTGTGACGAAAACAAGCGATGAAAAAGCAAACTGGTTCATCCTTGCAATGCGCGGTGTAGGTGGATTCTTCGCTGGCATTTGGGGCGGAATCGTTGACACAGTAAAAGGCTGGTTCTAATAAAAAACTGCTCTCTATACATGAGAGCAGTTTTTTTATCGTTAAAAGAAGAGCGATTGCTTCTGATTTTGAGGAGTGGACAAGGCTTGCTGAAAAATACCACATAACTTTTCCACGCCCTCGGCCAGTGCTTTTTCATTCACATAAGAAAAGCTGAGGCGGATATAATTCTGTTTCGGTTCTCCAGGATAGCAGACAGAGCCAGGTAGAAAAGTAATTTGATGCTTACGTGCCTCATGTAACAGTGCTCGTGTATCGACCCAAGAAGGAAAGCTGAGCCATAAATTGAGCCCGCCCTGTGGAATTTGCCAAGTTACATCTTTTGGTGCGTACTTCGTTAACACATCCATCATCAAATCGCGTCTCACCTTCAAGGCGGTTCTTAGCTTCTTCGTATGATCAATCATTTTCTTCGATGTCAGAAACGGCAATATGGCCTTTTGTGTGAGGAGAGGGCTGCCTAAGTCATTATTGGCCTTTGCAGCTAATAAGCGGTTAAATATCGAGCCTGATGCGGTGATAATCCCTATTCTGCATCCTGGAGCCAGTGTTTTACTTAACCCTCGTAAATAAATGACGTGTCCATCATGGTCCAAGCTTTTAATAGGTGCTGGCGGTTTCTTTTCAAAATAAAGCTCACGATAAGGGTCATCTTCTACAATGAGACAATCTATGCTTTGAGCCAGTAAGAGAAGCTGTTTTCTGCGTTTCATCGACATACTGGCCCCTGTCGGACTGTGAAAAGTAGGAATCGTATAGATGAGCTTCGGTTTATATTTATCACAAATGCTTTGAAGCTGCTTCATGTTCATCCCTTCATGATCGACAGGGACGGTAATGATTCTTGCTCCTCTGCCCATAAAGACATCAATGGCCCCGGGATAGGTCGGTGCTTCCATGACAACCACATCATCCGGCCCAATAAACGTACGTGCCACCAAATCAAGCCCTTGCTGAGAACCACTTGTTACAAGAATATTTTCAGGTGTAGATGGCACATCCAACTTTTCTAAAAAAGATTGAATGACCTGTCGCAGCTGAAGATCACCTTGTATTTCTCCATACTTCGACATGATTTGAGGATGTCTGGCTAGTACATGCTGCATTTCTTTTTCTAAATACCGGTTTGGCAAAAGACCTGGATCGATCATAGAGGAAGAAAGGTTAATGGCTTCTTCGACATAGTGATACTGGGCGAATTGAGACCGTGGTAAATAATCTGGAATCGACAACTGCCAATCGAAAGAAGTAGATGATGGAACCGGGGTCTCTGCCTGCTCTTGCTGCTCATCCACAAAAGTGCCTTTACCTTGCACTGTCGTTAAATATCCATCGTCCTTTAATCGGGTGTATGCCTTAGCTGCCGTGACAAGACTCACATTCAGCTGCTTAGCTAAATCACGGACAGTTGGCAGCCTTTCTCCTTGCTGAAGCAAACCCGATTGAATGTGATCGATGATTGAAAAGTAAATTTGATTTGAAAGAGATGTATCAGAGTGTCGATGGATATCAATATGCATGAAACCCCTCCATAGAATGCAAAATTGTTATACATGATTTTTAATTGTTATAGTTGTATTATAGCATGTAAATCACACTTGAAAGAGAAAACGACATGTTTTTAGCTGAAAATCCTTTATATACAAGGGGTTATCCTTTTTTATCCGTTGGTTGAATTGTTATACTATTCTCTTTATTGTTATACTTCCTCGCTTGTATGATAAAGATGTTGAATGAATCGAATAGACAAATGGGAGGAAACTATTGTGAGCAATAAGGGAACTGAACGAGTGAAACGTGGAATGGCAGAAATGCAAAAGGGTGGCGTCATTATGGATGTCGTCAATGCGGAGCAGGCAAAAATTGCAGAAGAAGCAGGTGCGGTGGCAGTCATGGCACTAGAACGAGTACCAGCTGATATCCGTGCAGCAGGCGGTGTTGCCCGTATGGCAGACCCAAGAATCGTAGAGGAAGTACAAAATGCAGTAACGATTCCAGTCATGGCAAAAGCACGTATCGGCCACATCGTCGAGGCTCGTGTTCTTGAAGCACTTGGTGTTGATTATATCGATGAGAGTGAAGTGCTGACGCCCGCAGATGAGGAATTCCATTTAAATAAAAATGAATACACAGTACCTTTTGTCTGTGGATGCCGTGACTTAGGTGAGGCAACCCGCCGTATCGCAGAAGGCGCTTCTATGCTTCGTACAAAAGGAGAACCTGGGACAGGCAACATCGTAGAAGCTGTTCGTCATATGAGAAAGGTCAATGCTCAGATTCGTAAAGTATCGGCTATGAGTGAAGATGAACTGATGACAGAAGCCAAGAATCTTGGCGCGCCTTATGAATTATTGCTGCAAATCAAAAGAGACGGCAAGCTGCCAGTTGTGAACTTTGCAGCAGGAGGCGTTGCGACACCAGCAGATGCTGCGTTAATGATGCAGCTTGGCGCAGACGGTGTATTTGTCGGATCTGGTATTTTCAAATCAGACAATCCAGCTAAATTTGCAAAAGCAATTGTTGAAGCAACGACTCATTACACTGATTACCGTCTTATTGCAGAACTTTCAAAAGAGCTTGGAACAGCTATGAAAGGAATTGAAATTTCAAATCTACTGCCAGAAGAACGTATGCAAGAGCGTGGCTGGTAATTAAGGGAGCGCAAACGAACATGCTGACAATTGGTGTACTAGGGCTTCAAGGAGCGGTGAGAGAGCATATTCAATCGATTGAAGCCTGCGGCGCAGAAGGAAAGATCATCAAACGAGTAGAAGAGCTAGAATCCGTTGACGGTTTGATTATCCCTGGTGGAGAAAGTACGACGATGAGGAGACTTATGGATACGTACCAATTCATTGAACCGATCAAGGCGTTCGCTGCTCAAGGGAAACCGATTTTCGGGACATGTGCCGGTTTGATTATGCTGGCAAAGCATATCGAAGATCGAGAAGATGCTCATCTTGGCCTATTAAATGTATCTGTTGCACGGAACTCTTTTGGCAGACAGGTAGACAGCTTTGAAGCAGATTTAGAAGTAAAAGGACTGGATGCCCCGTTTACAGGGGTATTCATCCGTGCGCCTCATATCATCAGCGCAGATAATGACGTAGAAATCATGGCTGAATATGATGGCAGGATTGTGATGGCGAAAGAAAACAATATCTTAGGCTGCTCTTTTCATCCAGAGCTGACAGACGATCACCGGTTAACACAGCTGTTTGTAGACATGGTGAAGTCCTACAAAACGAAGCTTGCTGTATAAAACGGTTGAAAAGAGATAAAACTTATAGTACATTAAAATCACAATCAAAGATCGAAAAAGCGTTGACGGGAAATAGTAAGAAGCCCCTCTTTCTCAGAGAGCCGATGGTTGGTGAGAATCGGTGAAAGATGCATTCTGAATCCATCCTTGAGCGAAATGCTGAAACACGAGAAGTAAGCATTTACGGTGATACCGTTACAGAGGAAAGAGGAAAGCATGCTTCTGCATGTTTTCAATCAGGGTGGCAACGCGAGAGCTCTCGTCCCTTTCATGGGATGAGGGCTCTTTTTATTTTTCGATAAAAAAAGGAGTGTTACACATGCTTGATATTAAACAACTGCGCACGGACTTTGATCAAATCAAAGAAAAATTAGCACACCGAGGCGAAGATTTAGCGGATTTTGATAAGTTTGGTGAGCTAGATCAAAAAAGAAGAGAATTAATCGGGAAAACAGAAGAATTAAAGAGCCGAAGAAATGAAGTATCACAGCAAGTGGCCGTTCTAAAAAGAGAAAAGAAAGACGCCGATCACATTATTCAAGAAATGCGTGAAGTAGGAGATGAGATCAAGAAGCTGGATGATGAGCTAAGAACAGTAGAAGAGAGCCTGCAGCACATCCTGTTCTCAATTCCAAATATCCCTCATGACTCTGTACCAGTTGGTGAAACAGAAGACGACAACGTGGAAGTGAGAAAATGGGGCGAACAGCCAGCCTTCTCATTTGAACCAAAACCACATTGGGACGTAGCTGATGAGCTAAAAATCCTTGATTTTGAACGTGCAGGAAAAGTGACAGGAAGCCGTTTCGTTTTTTATAAAGGGCTTGGCGCCCGCTTAGAGCGCGCATTGTATAACTTTATGCTCGATTTACATGTGGATGAGTTTGGTTTTACTGAAGTGCTTCCACCTTATATGGTCAACAGAGCGAGCATGACAGGAACTGGTCAGCTTCCAAAATTCGAAGAGGATGCCTTTAAAATACGTGAAGAAGATTACTTCCTTATTCCAACAGCTGAAGTGCCAATTACGAACATGCATCGTGACGAAATCCTCGAAGGTGAACAGCTGCCAATCAACTATGCAGCATTCAGTGCTTGCTTTAGATCAGAAGCTGGATCTGCTGGCAGAGATACACGTGGACTCATCCGTCAGCATCAATTTAACAAGGTAGAGCTTGTGAAATTTGTCAGACCAGAAGATTCTTATGAAGAATTAGAGAAACTAACAAATCAAGCAGAAAAAGTTCTTCAGCTATTGAACCTGCCATACCGTGTCATGAGCATGTGTACGGGAGATTTAGGATTCACAGCTGCGAAGAAATACGATATCGAAGTGTGGATTCCGAGCCAGAATACGTACCGTGAAATTTCTTCTTGCAGTAACTTCGAAGCATTCCAGGCAAGACGTGCAAATATTCGTTTCCGTCCAGAGCCTAAAGCGAAGCCAGAACATGTCCACACATTAAATGGATCTGGATTAGCGGTAGGAAGAACTGTAGCGGCTATTTTAGAAAACTATCAACAAGAGGACGGCACAGTGATCATTCCTGAAGTACTGCGTCCTTATATGGGAAATAAAGAAGTGATGAAATAAGATGCCGTCAAGGCATCTTTTTCTTTTTACCAAAAGTCCTACAGTTTTCCTGAATTTAGCCGATAAAAAAATTAAAAGCTTCTAGGAAAGAAGGAATAACCTTGAATAGGCTTGACTATTATGTTGAAATGGCTCATTTACTTAGAAAGGTACTAGATGAAAGTATTCTTTTTGGCATCACAGATACAGAGAAGATACTTTGTTATTACCCATCTAACACAATAGATTTTGGTATGAAAGTTGGAGACCCATTGAACCCAGAAGACCAAAATGTGGCGACGACATTAAGAGGACAAGAATATGACGGTCATTTACCAGAGCATTTATATGGTTATGAAATTGCTGTAAAAGGTTACCCAATTTTTGATGAAGATAGAAAAGTAATTGGCTCTTTTTTAGTGGCATTTTCACATCATCGTGAAAAGAAATTAAGCGGTTATATGGAGCAAATCAATAAAGTAGCGAAAGAACTCCAAGGTGGAATTGAGCAAATTGCTGCACATTCACAAGAGCTGGCTGCCACAAGTTTAGAAATAAGCGAACAGGCAGGAAGAGCGGAAGAGAAATCTGCGAATATTGAAGAAGTCGTCAAAACCATTGGTGGAATCGCTAGACAAACAAATCTGCTCGGTTTAAATGCTGCAATTGAAGCCGCAAGAGCAGGTGAGAACGGAAAAGGGTTTGCTGTCGTTGCTGATGAAGTTCGCAAATTATCAGATGGCTCGAAGGAAGCGGCTGAAACCATTAATACATTTTTAAAAGAAATCCAAGACAGCATTGGCACTTTGTCTGAAAACATCTCACAAATCAGCAGCTCAACAAATGAACAAGCCAAACAAGTGACAGACTTTACGAAGATTATCGAGTCATTAAATGAGTTTAAAGTAGAGATGAATCAGTTTATTGAAGAAATTAGACAGGATACGAAATAGATCAAGAGCAGCCGTCAATGGCTACTTCAGCGTGTAGTCAAACCCTCGCATTCGTTGTCAGGTCTGCGCTTCGGTGCTCACGAATGTCAAATTCGCTCCGCTCCGGTGCTCGCCCTTCCTAGACTGCAAAGGTTTTCTATCACGCTGAAAAGAAGACAAAGGGCTAAAATCAAAATCATTTTAGCCCTTTGTCAACAATCTGGAGCAGCCATCAATGGCTGCTTTTTTATAGGCAAATATCATGCCGAAATCACATATTGAAATTTTTTTCGAAAAGATGTTGACTTCAAATAAAATGATATGGTATATTAATTCTTGTCGATACGGAGGAATACCCAAGTCCGGCTGAAGGGATCGGTCTTGAAAACCGACAGGGGTGTTAAAGCCCGCGGGGGTTCGAATCCCTCTTCCTCCGCCATATTGATTTTTTACCTTAGTTGAATTGAACGCAAGCATAAAAATTGGAAATTGTCAAACCGCTGCATTTCGCGAATGCAGCGGTTTTTTTTATTTTGTTTTAGAGCGATTTTTTTGAATAACAGAAGCTATTTCATGAAGAATGGGATCAAGTGAGCTTTCATCATGAAGTAAGTCATAATCTTCAATATTAATTTTAATCACTGGGCATAAATCAAATTGTTCGATCCATTCCGTGTATCGAGTGTACATTTCTTCCCAATAAGCCCGGTCAGTTTGAGTTTCCATCTCTCTGCCGCGTTCTTCAATACGATGTAAAATATGATCTAAATCCCCGTGTAGATAGATGAGGACATCAGGGTGAGGGAAGTAAGGTGTCATCACCATCGCCTCAAATAGGCTTGTATACGTTTCATAATCAACCTCAGACATCGTACCTTTGTCCGCATGCATTTTTGCAAAAATGCCAGTATCCTCATAAATGGAACGATCTTGTACATATCCTCCGCCAGATTCAAAAATCCGCTTTTGCTCCTTAAAACGCTCAGCTAAGAAATAGACCTGTAAGTGGAAGCTCCATCTTTGGAAATCTGAATAAAAAGGCTCTAAATATGGGTTATCATCTACTTTTTCAAGAGAGGTTTGAAACCCTAGCTTGTCCGCTATTGTTTTGGTCATAGTTGATTTGCCGACACCAACAGTCCCGGCAATTGTGATGACTGCGTCCTTTGGTATTTCGATATTGTTCATAGCACTTGCTCCTTTATGTTCTGTACAATTTGCTGGTAATCTTGCTGTGAGGAAACGAAGTCTGTATGATCTCCTTCAATTGTAATGATAGGAAGCCCTGGCTCAGTCTGTTTTAAATGTTCAATAGCCAGCTCATAATCTTCAATGAGTGTTTTTAAATAAGCTGGGTCAATGTCTTCTTCAAAAGAGCGTCCTCTCATCTGTATTCTTTCAAGTAAGGTGGGAAGGCTGGCTTTTATATAGATCATGGCATTTGGTTTAGGAAGATCATCTGTTAGCAGATGATAGATCTTTCTGTATTTATCCATGTGCTTTTTTGATAATGTTCTTTCTGCAAATATCATATTTTTATAGACGTGATAATCAGTGACAACTGGCTGCTGTTTATTCACATAGTTTTCTTCAATTGATTCTAACTGTTTGAACCGATTGCATAAAAAGAACATCTCAAGCTGAAAGCTCCATTGTTCCATATCTTCATAAAATTTATCTAAGAATGGATTTTCTTCTACAATCTCTTTTACTAAAGGAAATTGAAATTCCTTCGCAAGCATTGTAGCCAAAGTTGTTTTTCCGGCTCCAATCGGGCCTTCCACTGCAATAAAAGGGGCAGGATACATAGGCGTTCTCCTCTATCTATAAAGTTAAAGTTGTCAAACCAATGTATATTGTACCATACCCCTTCTAATAGATAGAGTGAATGGATTACGATGTCGTTCTTTTTTCAATATTAAATTGATCTGATAATAAGAGCCAATTTTGTGGGAAAGATAGACCTAATTTCCAATAAGCAATGCCGTTCAAATTTAGCTCTTTGATGAGGTTGAACTTTGCTTGAATTGATCTAGCGTCTTCGAACCAGACCTCATGCTCTTTGTTGTTGGCATCTGTATAACGAAAATGGGGTGCCTGTGCTGTTTCGTCGTATAAGATAGAGACATTGTGCTCTCTAGCAAGTGCAATTGCTTGTTGAGGACTGACGGCTTTGGCTATGGGGCCGCCCTGGACGAAAGGAAGTGTCCAATCATAGCCGTATAAATTCTGCCCCATTACAATTTTATTGGCCGGTATGACAGTTAATGCATATTCAATGACTTGGCGGACAGGTCCAATTGGAGAGACAGCTTGTGGAGGGCCGCCGCTGTACCCCCATTCATAGGTCATCAACACAACATGATCGACGATCTTACCGATCGCTTCATAGTCATGGGCTTCATACCATTTGCCCTTTTGCTGACTACTTGTTTTTGGTGCAAGTGCAACAGATATTGTCCATCCTTCTTGATGGAAACGCGCTGTTGCTTCTCTTAAAAATTGAATATAAGCATCTTTATCAGCAGGGCGTAAATATTCAAAATCAAAATGGACTTCCTTGAATTGATACTTTTTGGCAACACGAACAATTTCATTTAAAAATGCCGTTTTGACAGATTGGTTAGTTAAAAGAATACGCCCAAGTTCATCACTGAATTTTTCATTCTCTAGATTTGTCACCACCATGGTTAATACAGTTCTGTTCTGAGCGGCAATCTGGGGTAGTTGGTCTAACGGTGGTTCTCGCAGTGTCCCATCTCTTTGTGCTTGAAAACTAAAGACTTCTAAATGGGTCAAGTATGGGGAGGCCTCTCTAGCTGCCTGCTTTAAGTTTTCACTGACTTGATTTCCCCGTGGTTCAATATAAGCATTGGAATTAATGTTCCTTTTCGGTCTTTGTGGAATATAGAGCAAGAAACGAATAGGCAGTATCGCTTCAGGCCGAATTCTGTTTACGCGTGCCAATTCTTCCACTGAGATTTGAAACCGTCTACCAATTTGATATAGTGTGTCATTTTGTTTGACCTCATAAAATTGACCTCTAATTGGAATGACAATTGTTTGTCCAATGACGAGTTGATTTGGTGTTTCGATTTCGTTAGTACGGATGATTTCATTGACTGTCGTTTTAAAACGCATAGCAATGTCGTTTAAAGTATCTCCTCTTTTGACAACATAAATTTGAATAGTCAACGCCCCCTTTGTTATTGCTAACAATTTATGAGGGTTATAGCTAAATCATGTTTGATTTTCATTCGTGATTTCCTTAGCGGTAGTGATTTTGGCTAGAAGAACGTTCTCCATCATCGTTAAAGCGTAGTCGTTATCTCTGTCGTCGTTTGAAGCGATACAATCTTTAGGTACAATTAGATTGTATTCTCGCATGTATGCGTCATTTGCAGTGAACAAAACGCAAATGTTTCCGGCAATTCCAGTTAGAATAATGTCCTCAACACCTAATTCATTTAAGAGTGTCTCTAGTGCAGTACCGTAGAAGGCAGAATGCTTAGGTTTAATTAAGAAGTAATTATCTTTAGATGGTGTCATTTTCTCTAAAATAGGAGCGCTTCTTTCGTTTTTGCATGTTTCCAAAACAGCTTGGATATCAGCCTTCCAAAGTCCGTAGTGATCGTTGATATAAATGATTGGCCAATTTTCCTTGAAAGCATGTTGTTTAAGAGCTAAAATTTTATTGGTCATTTGCTCTGTTTTTTCTGCAAGCACATGTCCCATTTCAAAATCAAAATCATTAATCATGTCGATAATAAGTAGCGCCTTTGTTTGCTTTGACAAAATAAGACCCCCTTTAAAAGATTGTGATAATATGTTAACCTCAATTTCCTTTTAAAAAACATGAAAAGAGAGCCGTGCCATGACGAAAGATGAACAGTTTATGCAAGAAGCCATTTCTGAAGCCTTAAAAGCAGAACAAATAGGGGAAGTGCCGATTGGTGCGATCATTGTTGTTGATGATCAAATCGTGAGCCGGGCTCATAATTTAAGGGAAAGTGAGCAGCGTTCGATTGCACATGCAGAATTACTTGCTATTGATGAAGCATGTAAAGCGACAGGGAGCTGGCGTTTAGAAGATGCTGTGCTTTACGTTACGCTTGAGCCATGCCCAATGTGTGCGGGTGCTATTGTTCTCTCTAGAGTGAAAAAGGTCGTTTTTGGTGCATACGATCCAAAAGGTGGATGCGCAGGTACTTTAATGAATTTACTGGATGATGAACGGTTCAATCATCAGTCTGAGGTCATCGGTGGTGTACTTGAAAATCAGTGTGGTGAGCTGTTAAGTCAGTTCTTCCGAAATCTCCGTCAGCGAAAGAAACAAGCCAAAAGTAAATGAATGGATGTCGTTTGCAATTTGAGCTATAAGAAGGTATACTTATGTCTGCGTCACTAACAATTTAATATTCATTTTGCCGTGCTAAGCGGGGAGGTAGCGGTGCCCTGTACTCGCAATCCGCTCTAGCGAGGCCGAATCCCTTCTCGAGGTTCGTTTACTTCAAGGTCTGCCTTAAATAAGTGGTGTTGACGTCTGGGTCCTGCGCAATGGGAATTCATGAACCATGTCAGGTCCGGAAGGAAGCAGCATTAAGTGAAACCTCTCATGTGCCGCAGGGTTGCCTGGGCCGAGCTAACTGTTTAAGTAACGCTTGGGGTAGCGAATCGACAGAAGGTGCACGGTAAATCAATATTAAATGTAACTCATCTAGTTTAACTAGGTGAGTTTTTTGTTGCTGTTCAAAGAATAGCTTAAATGCTTTGGTGATACAAATAGATAAAAAGTCTTTTTGGAGCCATTTGTTTTTTTCACTAATCGCAAAAAGAACTGCTGTTCTGTTTGGAGTTTCAGGTCTTTTTACAAAGCTAGAAAATACGTTTTTAATACATAGAAAGTAGAAAATCTCTAGTTGAAATCATCTTTTTGGCATATTAGAAAATAAAGGTGTGCTTTTGAATTGATCGGTGCATCATGTATAATGAAAAGGATGATAAATGGAGGAGGGCGTATTTGTGAGTTATCAAGCTTTATATCGAGTGTTCAGACCTCAAGTTTTTGAGGATGTTGTTGGACAAGAACACATCACAAAAACGTTGCAAAATGCCCTTTTGCAGAAAAAGTTTTCTCATGCTTACTTATTTTCAGGTCCTAGAGGAACAGGTAAAACAAGTGCTGCCAAAATCTTTGCTAAGGCAGTGAACTGTGAAAAGTCACCTGTTAGCGAGCCGTGTAATGAATGTGATGCCTGTAAAGGGATTACAAACGGTTCAATTTCAGACGTGATTGAAATAGATGCTGCCTCGAATAACGGGGTAGATGAAATCCGGGATATACGTGATAAAGTGAAATTTGCTCCTTCGGCGGTTACATATAAGGTTTATATTATAGATGAAGTACATATGCTCTCTATCGGTGCATTTAATGCTCTCCTTAAAACGCTGGAAGAACCGCCTGCTCATTGTATCTTTATTTTGGCTACCACAGAGCCCCATAAGATTCCTCTTACCATCATATCTCGTTGTCAGCGATTTGATTTTAAACGAATCACGACTAAAGATATTGTTGGAAGAATGGAGAAAATTGTAGATGCAGAAGGCCTTGACGTACAGGAGGGTTCGCTCGAGATTATTGCTAGTGCAGCTGATGGCGGTATGCGTGATGCACTAAGTCTCTTGGATCAAGCGATCTCATTTAGTGGTGAACAATTGACAATTGATGATGCGCTGCTCATTACAGGTGCTGTATCGCAGCATTTCATTAGTCAGCTTGCTGAAGCAATTTTTGATCAAAATATTGCCACAGCGTTAGATACATTAAATGAATTGCTCCAGCAGGGGAAAGATGCTGCTAAATTAATAGAGGATATGATTTTTTACTTTAGAGATATGCTACTTTATAAAACGGCACCAGATCTCGAGGGGGTTCTTGAAAAGGTAAAGGTCGACGAAAGTTTCGTGGCGCTGTCAGATCGTGTGACACCTCAGTTTCTGTATGAAACCATTGAAGTCCTGAATAAAAGCCACCAAGAAATGAAATGGACAAATCATCCAAGGATTTTCTTTGAGGTAGCTGTTGTAAAGCTGTGTCAGTCAACAGCAGGATTGACACAAGGCCATGCTGACGCTGATTTAACGGCGCTAACAGATAAAATAAACAGGCTGGAACAGGAACTATCGAGGCTAAGAGCCGAAGGTGTACCAATGTCTCCATCTCATAGCCCTCAAGAAAAAAAGGAAGCGCCTCGACCACAAACAAGTAATAAAAATGGCTATCGTGCTCCTGTCGGCCGAATTCATGAGATTCTAAAAGAAGCGAAACGGCCTGAGTTAGAAAAAATTAAAGGCAAATGGGGAGAGCTCCTTGCCCAGTTGAAACAGCAGAATAAGGTGTCTCACGCTGCGTTATTAACGGACAGTGAGCCAGTGGCGGCTGCTTCGCATGCCTTTGTTTTAAAATTCAAATTTGAAATACATTGTAAAATGGTTGCTGAAGATAAAAGCGGTGTTCGGACCAATCTTGAACAACTGCTAGAGTCTATGTTAGGAAAAAGAGTGGAATTAGTTGGCGTTCCTGACGCTCAATGGGGTAAAATAAGAGAAGAATTTTTAAGAGATCATCAGCCGGATGAACAAGCAGATGGTCAGGGAACTTCTACTGAAGAGGATCCATTGATTGCGGAAGCAAAAAAATTAGTAGGAACTGATTTAATTGAAATTAAAGATTAATAAAAATGAAAGAGAGTGGTGTTCATATGCGCGGTGGAATGGGAAATATGCAAAAAATGATGAAACAAATGCAAAAAATGCAAAAGGATATGGCGAAGGCTCAAGAAGAGCTTGCAGAAAAAGTTCTTGAAGGTACAGCTGGTGGCGGTATGGTCACTGTCAAAGTAAATGGACAAAAAGAAGTCGTTGATGTAGCAATTAATGAAGAAGTTGTTGATCCAGAAGATATTGATATGCTTCAAGATCTTGTACTTGCTGCGACAAACGATGCATTGAAAAAAGTCGATGAGCTAACGAATGAAACGATGGGTCAATTCACAAAAGGAATGAACATGCCAGGTTTATTCTAGGAGGAATAACTGAAGATGCAATATCCTGAACCAATATCAAAGCTGATTGACAGCTTTATGAAATTGCCAGGAATCGGACCGAAAACTGCGGTCCGTCTGGCTTTTTTTGTTCTTAGTATGCAGGAAGATGTCGTACTAGATTTTGCGAAGGCGCTTGTAAATGCAAAGCGTAATTTAACTTATTGTTCGGTATGCGGTCATATCACAGACCAAGATCCTTGCTATATTTGTGAAGATACAAGAAGAGATCAATCTGTTATCTGTGTAGTGCAGGATCCAAAAGATGTAATCGCAATGGAAAAAATGAAAGAATACAACGGCTTATATCATGTGCTTCATGGTGCCATTTCGCCAATGGACGGAATTGGCCCAGAGGATATTAAAATTCCTGACCTATTAAAAAGATTGCAAGACGATCAAGTCACAGAGGTAATCCTTGCAACCAATCCAAACATTGAAGGAGAAGCAACAGCCATGTATATCTCCAGATTGTTAAAACCATCAGGAATTAAACTCTCTCGCATTGCTCACGGACTTCCAGTAGGCGGGGATTTAGAGTATGCGGATGAAGTTACACTGTCTAAGGCTCTAGAAGGCAGACGTGAGATGTAGGAAGGAGAAGTACGGTACATGGGTTTTCTTCGCAGAAAATCAATTCGAAAAGAATTCGATGAGAAATTAATTCAACAGCTTTTTAAGCAAAAGGAAGAATGGAACAGACAAACAAAGCTTGTCGCAAATAGCGTTGAGCCTTCACCGGACATTCTATTCGAATTAAAGCTTGCTCAAGCAAAGTACTTTTTCTATCTGAGAGAAGCGAAAAAGAGAAATTTACGTTTAAACAACTGGAAATAGCAGGTCTATTATACATAGTCCTCTCATATGCTTGTACTATTCATATGAAGAGGAGATGAGAGGATTATGGAACCTGTTATTGTGATCGGGTCAATTTTGCTAGCTGTGCTATTGTTGTTTATGTCAGGTGTGCAGGCGAATCCATTCAAATGGTTAGGGCTTATCGGAGTGAAGTTTATAGCAGGCGCTCTTTTTTTATTTTGCCTCAACCTATTTGGCGAGAGTCTAGGATTACATGTCTCTATTAACCCTGTAACGAGTGGAATTAGTGGTTTATTGGGTATTCCGGGCGTAGCAGCTTTAATCGTTATTGAAAAGTTTATTATTTAATGAAAAATATTATTGACTTTGATTCGATAGGGTGGTAAATTAATATACGTCGCTGATGACGAAGAAACGAAAAAACATAATAACAAAAAAGTTGTTGACACTAACAACTTGGATGTGATAAGATGTTCTAGTCGCTTCTGAAGCGGTAAACAAGTTCTTTGAAAACTAAACAAGACAAAACGTACCTGTTAATTCGAGTTTTTTATAAAAAATCCTATGATACTTCATAGGTAGTCAGTCAAACTGGCGAGGCAGGAAATGATCACATGCTAAGTTCGCTACATCGTGTAGCAACGCATGTGTGATATG
>NZ_LMJV01000004.1:0-22948 GCF_001429445.1 Bacillus sp. Root920 | reverse complement strand
GTATTCAAACGAAACTAAACAACCAATCACCGATCAACTATCGGCAATTGGCTGTATAAAGGTGTTTTGATCCCTGTCTCAAAAACGGGGGTCAGTCCCTCGCCCCTGCGCTTTTTTTAACGAATCAAACCGTTCTTTTCTAAATAAGCAAGACTTTGTCTTAACACATCATCTTTCATAATAAAACTGAAATTCTTATTTTTGGCGATGGATCTTGGCAAGTCTGCGAAAAGAACGGGTCCTTTCGTTTCAAAATACGTGTCTTGCTTCACTAGCTTTTCAATATCAGCGAAATAAATATTTTTGACAATGACCTTTTCTCTGCCCAGCACCTGATATTGACCAATATACGTTAATTCACGAACAACAGCACCCGTCTCTTCTTGAATCTCCCGTATAGCGGCTTGGTCTGCTTCTTCATCCGGCTCAACTTTCCCTCCTGGAAACTCATAGCCCCGATCCTCATGTTCAGTGAGCAGCCATTTCCCTTGGTAGCGGCAGATGGCCCAAACATGCTTAGGATGACTTGAAAAAGGCTTCTCCTCAAAAGAGAGCTTGACCGTATTATGATAATAGTCTTTAAATACATGCATGTGAAATCCCTCATATCCTGTCCTTGCTTCTTGTAAAACATCATACCACAGATCACATTTATCTGAAGAATTTTTATCAAAAATGAAACAAACGAGTGGTTCCAACTCGTCTGTATCTAAAATGAGGTATTGTTGCTAAAACCTTTTTATCATCTCCAACTTCATCCAAATTTAATCATGAAACCTTTTATCCCTATTTGACGTAAATGAATCAGTGTTTGTCCTATGACAACGAGGAGGAAATCAGCATGAGTATAAAAAATGGGTCAAAACAAGACGCACCCCATGAGGTGATCAAGAAACACCTCGTGAAAGGGCAAAAGTTAGATTTAACAAAAGACAATCCAGCGGTCGACCAAATTCATATCGGGCTTGGCTGGGACCTCGCTGGTCAGCCAATTGATTTAGATACGCAAGTCTTTCTTTTAAATGAAGAGGACAAGCTGTTGTCTCCTAAGCATCTGATCTATTATCACCAGCAGCAAAGCTTAGATGGAGCTGTTCGTCATCTTGGTGATCATCAATTTGGCGGAGGGTATCGAGACAATGAAATGATTATTATGCAATTAAGCAGAGTCTCACCTGATATTCATAAAATTGTCGTCACAGCCACGATACATGATGCACACGAACGCCAGCATCATTTTGGACAAGTCACCAATGCCTACGTGCGACTTACGGATCAAATCTCGCAGCAAGAGATTTGTACCTTTCAGTTAACAGAGGATTATTCGTATTGTACATCCATTATATGCGCTGAACTCACGAGAGATCAGGAGGAATGGAAAATCACGGCGACCGGGCAAGGGACTACTCTAGATTTAAATGATTTATGCCGCATCTACGGATTTACATCTTGACGCAGGAAAGGAGCCGGCACCTATGGGATTTCATTTCAACACGATAGAAGAGCTTACCTTACAAGCAGAAGGCAGCGGAATCTTTTTTGCCAAAAAAGGCGCCATGATTGCTGATCAAGGAAGTTTCCAATACCGCAAGCGATTACTTGGAACGAATAAAGGAAATATGGTCAGCCAAGTATTTAACCATATCAGCAGGAAATTCACAGGTGAAAACCTTGAGATGATGGAAGTGAGTGGACAAGGTACTTGCTACTTGGCGGATGCAAGCGAGCATGTAACAGTGATTAATCTTGAGCCAAGCGGTCCTTGGCAGCATGTAAGTGTAGAAAGTGAAGATTTACTTGCCTTTACTGAGGAATGCCATTACGGCGTCACACCAGTAGGCGTTGGTATTTTATCACAGAAAGGACTGTTTACATCAAAACTCTCTTATCAAGGGCACGGAGCGCAAGTCGCCATTAAAACGAATGGAAATCCGCTCATTTTAAAAGCCCCCTGCCGTGTAGACCCTGACGCAATTGTTGCTTGGACAGGCAAAGCACCGAAGGTCAAACTAGATGTGAACTGGAAAACTTTCATTGGACAAACATCTGGCGAATCCTACTTATTTGAGTTCCAAGAACAAGATCAAATCGTCATTATCCAGCCATCTGAGCGTACATCTGGCTTACGGGTGGGGTTAGATGATAATCGCTACAAACCTCAGAGCCAGAGCTCCTCTCATGAATTCACCAATTCACAGCAAGAAAATAGAGGCGGCGGGATCAGTGATTTGATCGGAGGCATTTTACAACCGCGAAAATAAAGCATGTAGAGATTCTCTACATGCTTTTTCAATTCATCAAACCATTTGTCTCAATAAAGCTCCTTGTTTCTTCATTGCCGAGCTCATAAATCATTGTGTAAATCTCTTTTCTTTTTCTATCCATTTCATCATTTGGACTATCATAATGATATTCAAGAAACGGAACATGCGCCCGAAAGAATCCTTTCCAATCTGTCATATACTGTTCATCGAAGTAGTCTCTCAGCTGCAAAATTTGATCATCATCTGCTTCTATTTGAAATTGCCAAGCCGCTGCATCTCTATGCTGCGATATCGATCCATCTTGTACGGATACATAGTATGTGTGTCTCGCCATCCGAATCATCCTTTTTCCTTTAGTATGACCAGATATGAGGAAATTACGGCTTTTTGCGCAATTTATTTTTTAACATGTCCAATACATCAATAAACAACTGTGGAATGGGAACTCCAAGGGCTCTGGCTGTCGAGACGATTTGGTAAGATTCATAAATAATATAAAAGATGATCGCTAAATCCTTAATCGCCCCATTTGTCTTCAGCATGACATCGAAGAAATGTGCCATAGATATTAGGGAGACTGTCACGACCTTTCGAACAAGCCGCGTTAAAAACCGCTTCATTGTGAGCTGCCCAGTCAAAGATTCTCTTAGGCTTGAACAAATTAATTCAATAGCCATCAACGTCACTAAAATCATCAGTAAATATCCTGCTCCACCAAACAGAAAGCCCATCGCCGACAAACTCACTGTAACCAACGAAAAGATGCCTAAATCCTTGCTCACTTGGCATCAACATCCTTTCAAAGTGGAACTCCTTACCTCAATAGTATATGCCGAATTCTCGCAATAGCTTGGACGACAAAAAATAAAGGCGCTGTTATGTATTCAGGGAGACGAATGAGACCAAAAAAGCCGCCCATGGGGCGGCTTCTCTTTTTAGACTCTGACATCAATAAATGAAGCATCTGAATCCTTTGGCTGAACAGCTTGAGGCTGCTGCTGCACTTGATCCAGCATAACCATAGCTTGTGCTGTATTCGTAGCAAGCTGCGAATTCAACAAACTAATATTGAGTGTCTTTTGAATGCTCGCTACTTGCTGACTCATCATTCCTGCAATAGAAGACATCTTCTTCCCTCCCTTCTCTTTTCTCTTCGGCTGAAAGCCCTATGATTTCAATGGGCTGTCTGTCCCGATTCCAATAAAAAAAGAATGTCGGTCTATTGATGACCGACATTCTTTTCACATACGTGTATTATCCTAAATATGCTTTAAGCATCCAGTTGTGTTTTTCAATGGATTGATGAATCGCAAGCAGCATATCACCTGTAGTTTCATCGCCAACCTCTGCAGCCAGCTCCATTCCTTGCTTTAATTCCTCAGCGATATTGGAGAAATCATCATATAGATTTTTCACCATTTGCTCCGCTGATTCTTTGCCTTCTGCTTCTTGAATGCTGGAAATTTCTAAGCACTCTTTCATTGTCGCAACAGGCTGTCCATTTAAAGCAAGCATACGCTCAGCCAAATCATCAATATATGTAGCTGTTTCTGTATATAGTTCCTCAAATTTCTCATGGAGTGTAAAGAAATCTTTTCCCTTTACATACCAATGATAGTTATGTAATTTCACGTAAAGCACAGTCCAATCAGCTACTTGTTTATTAACGACGTTTAATAATTGTTCAGACATATTTATTCCTCCTTATGTAATTGCGTTTAGTATGAGAATACCCTTTTCTTATTATACTGAAACCTGCCGTCAATTTCTTCTATTTTGACTGCATGAAATATATGTTAATATGGAAATAAGGAGGGAGTTAGATGCTGTTACTTGGGATTATCAGCTTTATCATTATCTCAATCGTTGTCTTTTTATCATTGTGGACGACATCGAAGGCTTATGAATATAAGCATAAAGTCGATTCACCACAGGATGCAGAACCAAATCAACGTCCTAATCCAAAATAAATCCGCTTTTAATGATGTGAGGTTTCTTCTTCTGCAGTAGTTGAACTCTCTTTTTTCACCTCACCTACGTGGATGTTCGTTTTCGGCATATTATGCTGCTGTTTAGCTGTCACATGGACTTGTATGATATAAAGGCCATCTTTTTTGAAGGCGGTGTGCAATTCGTATACACCCTTGTTTTCTTTCTTTGGCTGAATCATCTTGCTGTTATCCTTGTCGCCATCTTTCCACACTTCAAATTGAACATCATCTGCATCATCAACAGGCGTATCACCGTATGTGACAGCTGCTTTTACTATAACGCTTTCATTTTTCTCCACTTGCTCAGGTCCTGTGAGCTTTACTTCTAATAGCTCAGGCACTTCCCCTTTGCCGCTATTTGCTGCAGAGTTTCCACATGCACTCAATAACATGAGTATCAGAATCATTCCCAACATTTTTCGCATCCTGCGTTTCCCCCTTCTTTTACTGACATGTCCATTTTAACAAATATCCCCTATTTTGACATCTCTGTTTGAATTCAAATAAAAAACCGGACATCTAAATGTCCGGTTCATCATTCTATTCACCAAATACTTTTAAAAGCTCTTCTTGATCCTGAGAAAGCCAGAAACGCATTAAACGTTTTGCCCCTTCAAGATCATGAAGCTTCGCTTGGCCGCATTGCTCTTCGTTTGCAGCAGGAATTTCTGTTACTTCAACCGCATCCTTGAATGTTGCATCAAGAAGTTCAACGATCTCTTTTGGAGTTGGTGCACCACTGACAACTAAATAGTAGCCTGTCTGGCAGCCCATTGGAGAAATATCGATGATATCAAAATGATCATATTTCTCTGAGTGTGTTCTAATATTAAACGCAAGCAAATGCTCTAATGTATGAATCGTATCAGGTTTCATCGCCTGCTTGTTGGGCTGACAAAAACGAATATCGAATTTATTTACTTCCCCATCTGATCCCACTTTATGAACGCCGCAATGACGAACATATGGCGCTTTTACAGCATTATGATCAAGTTCAAAGCTTTCGACTGAAGGCATAATCACCACTCCTATAATTGCAATTTCCTATATTATAACATATTTCTCCGACCAGTTTAGTTTATAAAACTTTCCTTCCTTGCTCTTTTTTCTTATACTGTGGAAGACAGACAAGGAGGAACCTCTATGAAACAAATTTTTATCGGCATAATACGCTTTTATCAAAAATGTATTTCCCCTCTGATACCGCCAAGCTGCCGGTTTTATCCAACATGCTCAAACTATGGACTAGAGGCAATCAAAACGCATGGAGCGATCAAGGGCGGCTGGCTCACCATAAAACGGATTTTGAAATGTCATCCGCTTCACCCTGGCGGCATCGATCCTGTCCCGCCTAAAAAGGAAAAGTAACTTACTTTTCTTCATATCCGTTGACAACTAAGTCAAGCTTCCCTGTTCCAGGGTCAATGACAAGCCCGTGTACAGGTACATCTGATGGAAGAAGCGGGTGATTTTTTACTACAGACACACTGTCCTTCACGCTCTCTTCAACTGAACTAAAGCTTTTGAGCCACTGTTTAAAATCAATTCCTGAGTATTCCAGTACTTCAATACGTTTTTCTGGAATACCACGCTCAACCGCTTTATTTAAAAGTGTCTGGCTGTCTATTTTGCTCATCCCGCAATCATGGTGCCCAATGACATATACCTCGTCAGCATTTAATTCGTAAACAGCAACTAAAATGCTTCGCATAATACTTCCAAATGGATGAGAAACAAGCGCCCCAGCACTTTTGACAATCTTAATATCACCATTTTTCATGTTCATGGCACGCGGAAGCAGTTCAACAAGTCTTGTATCCATACACGATAGAATGACAGCTTTTTTCTGTGGAAACTTTGTTGTTGTAAATTCTTCGTATTTCTTTTCTTCAATAAATTGTTGATTATATTCGATGATTTCATCTAAAAGTTTCATACGTTTGTCCATTCCTTTATCTTTTTTTAAAAATAAATATAGCACAATGTAAGAAATTTCGTCACGCTTTGCAGCTTATTTTTTTTAGAGGAAACATCTGCTGATGAAAATTTTTTATTTTCCTCTTTTCAAATCGTAATTATTACGATACAATAACTCAGGACATTAAATCGTAATCATTTCTATCTATTAGATTGAGAGGAGACATTTTCTACATGAAAAAAATCTTTTTTATTTTAACAGCTGCTTTATTCGCGATCGGTCTTGCCGCTTGCTCAAGCAGTGCGGGCACTAATGCTTCAAAAGGAAAAGCAGACGGGAAACTAATTGTTTACACCACGATCTTCCCAATCCAAGATTTCACTGAAAAAATTGGCGGCTCTCACGTTCATGCTCAAAGCGTGTATCCTGCAAATGCAGATGCACACACCTTTGAACCAAGTTCAAAAACAATGGTTGAAATGGCTGAAGGTAATGCCTTTATCTACAGCGGCACAGGGGCTGAAGCATTCGCAGCCAAAACAGCTGCCACTTTAAAAGACCAAGGTGTGAAAACAGTCAAAGCAGCCGAAGGCATCAAATTGTTATCGACAAATGAAGAACATGCACATGAAGAAGGCGAAGATCATGACCATGAAGGTGAAGACCATGATCATGACGGGCACGATCACGGAGATAAAGACCCTCATGCATGGTTAGACCCGGTTTATGCACAGCAAATGGCGAAAAACATTAAAGACACACTCGTCTCTTTAGATCCAGATCATAAAGACGAATACACAAAAAACTATGAACATCTAAAAAAAGATTTGCAATCGTTAGATCAAGAATTTAAAACAACGTTATCTAAAGCGAAACATAAAGAAATTCTTGTTTCTCACGCAGCTTATGGTTATTGGGAAAAGCGCTATGGCATTGAACAAATCAGTGTTTTAGGGTTATCCGCTTCTGAGGAGCCATCACAAAAACAGCTCGAAAACATTGTACAAAAAGCGGAAAAGCATCACATTCAATACGTTATTTTTGAAAACAACGTCAGCAGCAAAGTATCAGATACAATCCGCAGTGAAATTGGGGCAAAAAGCTTGACCCTTAAAAATCTAGAATCCATTACTGAGGATGATGTCAAAAATGGCGAAAGCTACGTCAGCTTAATGAAACAAAACTTAAAGACCTTAAAAACTGCATTAAATGATTAATGCTTTGAACCCCGGTTGATCACCCGGGGTTTTTTGCTGTAAAAAAAAGCACACCGTTATCAGGCGTGCTTTTTTGATTACATTTGATATTTTTTCTTAAACTGCTCAGCTCTTCCGCCTTTTTCTCCGAATTTTTGACGTCCTGTATAAAAAGGATGCGTATCAGAGCTTGTTTCTACTTTAATGACAGGATACGTTTTCCCATCTTCCCACTCTACTGTCTCATTTGATGTCTTTGTTGATCTACTCAAGAAGCGGTAACCGCTGTTTACGTCCATAAATACAACTTCATGTGAGGTTGGATGAATATCTCTTTTCAATGTCAAAACTCCTTTCGTTAATAAAACGTAATGGTTACGTTTTATATTTATATTCTACTCCCTCTTTTACAACTTGTCAAAAAACAAGCTTTCTTAGTCAGGAAGAATAATCTAAAAATGGTGGAGAATAATAAGCATCATGAAAAAGAGAAGCGATAAGAAAGGCGGAGAAAAAATTGACTGATCTCGTTTTAGCTAGAAGCCTGTTCGGCACAACCATGGGCTTTCATATTATTTATGCCTCGCTTGGCGTTGGCATCCCGCTAATGATTTTGTTAGCTGAACTCATCTTTCAAAAAACGAAGGACCCGCATTATGCCATCATGGCCAAGCGGTGGACAAAAGCACAAGCTGTTCTGTTAGGGGTCGCCATTCCAACAGGTACTATTGCTGGTACGCAGCTTGCCCTTTTATGGCCAGGTTTTATGGAGGTCATCGGAAAGGTCATGTCACTGCCATTCCAGATTGAAATCTATGCGTTCTTTATAGAAGCATTATTTATGTCTATTTATGTGTACGCAGCGGATCGCCTATCAAATGCAATGCGCATCATTACGGTTATTTTTATCGTCATTGGTGCAGCTGCATCAGCGATTCTAATTACAAACGTACATGCTTTTGAAGGGACACCTGCCGGCTTTCAGATGGTGAATGGAGAAATCACAAATATCGAGCCTTGGAAGGCCTTTTTCAATCCAAGCTTTGCTGTAACTGCTACACATGTTGTGCTGTCTGCTTTTACAACAGGTGCTTTTGTGATTGCTTCAGTTGCAGCTTTTAAAATGCTCAAAACGAGAAAAAATGAGAAGCTCTATACATTTCATCGAAAAGCCCTTTTTCTTGGACTCATTGTAGGAGGACTTTTCTCTTTTCTAACAGCCTTAAATGGCCACGAATCCGCTCAGCTTCTGTATGAATATCAGCCTGAAAAGCTGGCTGGAGCTGAAGGTTTATTTGAAACGCAATCACATGCGCCTCTTGCAATAGGTGGTTTTACGGATGCTGATTCGCAGGAAATTAAAGGTGCGATCGAAATTCCTTGGGCGCTCAGTTTTCTGGCAGGAAATAGCTTCGATACAGTGGTCAAAGGCTTAAATGATTTTCCTCGTGACGAGTGGCCGCCTTTATTTATACACACATTATTTAACGGCATGGTCATTATTGGATCGGTGCTCATTCTATTTGCGGTATTAGCGCTGCTTTACCGTAAAATTTTAAAACGGGACAAATTTCCGAAGTGGCTTCTTTTTCTTTACTTATTCGGCGGGCCTCTTAGTCTTTTGGCTATTGAATTTGGCTGGATCTTTGCTTGTACAGGCCGCCAGCCATGGGTCATTTATCGAATGCTCAAAACCTCAGAGGTTGTCACATCATCAGGCTCGATCGGGACACTTTTTATCCTTTTTGCCATTGTCTATCTCATCTTAGGCATAGCAACCGTTATTGTGCTGACGTACTACTTTAGAAAACATTCGATTGAAGAAGACCTACGGTTAACAGAATCTTAAAAAGGGAGCGATCTTGATGCAAATGGATGTTACAACTGATGCACTCATTGCAATCACCATCTTATGGGGATTCGTTTTTATCTATGCAGTGATGGCATCAATGGATTTCGGCGCAGGATTTTGGTCGATGATTTATATGAATAGAGAGCAAACAAAGGCCGCTAATATCGCAAATAAGTACCTTTCTCCGACATGGGAAGTGACAAACGTCTTTATTGTCGCCATCGTTGTCGCATTGTTCAGCCTGTTTCCAGGTGCGACCTTTGTACTTGGTACCGTTTTATTAATACCCGGCAGCATTATTTTATTGCTTCTTGCACTGCGAAGCGGGTTTCTCGTGTTTTCTCATTCACTGCCTAAGAAATACCGAAAAGCAGTGACGTATATTTCAGGGATCAGCGGCTTTATCATTCCGTCCATCCTGATCATGGTTCTCCCAATTACCCATGGTGGATTTATCTTTCAGGAGAACAACGTCTACTCATTAGATCTAGGACTGGTCTTTACAAGTGCAAATGTTTATTCTTTTGTCGGCTTTGCCATCTTCAGCACCCTTTTTCTTTCGTCCTTGCTTTTAGCTGATTTCTCTAATGTAGCTAATGAAGATGAAGCTTACAGCATTTATAGAAGAGGGGCGCTCATTACAGGTCCACTTTCACTCATGATGGCCTTTTTTATCATGCTGACATTACGAAGCGAGGCCAATTGGCTGTTCACAAAAATGATGCAGAACATTCCTATTCTTCTTGTATCTCTCTTAATGTTTCTGCTCGCAGGACTGGCTCTATTTTTACCAAACAGCCGGTTTAAGCATCGGAAAGGGAGACCACGCCTTGCCGTCATTGCGATTATCATTCAATATTTCTTAGCAAGCTATGTGTATGGGCGTGCCCATTTGCCTTACATGGCTTATCCAGATATTACAATCATGTCTGGATTTACAGACCCTGTCACATTTAGGGCATTATTTATCACCTATATTGTAGGGTTTATCATCTTGTTTCCCGGATTTTATTTCTTCTGGAAATTATTTATGAAGGATAAGCGCTATATTCGTCAGGAAGATTAACATGAATGGACGAGCCCCATTTCGGTTACATTATAGATGAAAGACATACTCAAAAGGAGGTCATCTGTATGAGTCAAAAAATCCTTTGTGAAGTCAATAACTGTTCCTATTGGAATGCTGGAAACCGCTGTGGTGCAGATGCAATCTATGTCGTCAGCCACACAGGAAATACGGCTGAGAAAAGTGAAGAAACGGATTGTAAAACGTTTAAACCACAAGACCTTTAAGTCTCATTAAAGGAGGCGCTTCAATTTGAAACACGATCGGCTGCTTCAAACGTTTTTTGACGAAATTCATGACGCGGATGAAGCCGCATTCCACCAAGCCGCTCACTCCTTTTTAAATCTTTGGGATTATGAATATGGACATGCATCAAACATGCCAAGTGAAATTCATCAGTATATCGGACAGCTTGCTTATGACAGCGAGCTGGTTGAAGAGTAAGAAAGAGCGGATCACCGCTCTTTCTTTTTTGTTCAGACAGGAAGGAAAAACTTTCTCTCACTATACCTAGATTCTATTTGGGATGCAAAAGGTGATTCCTTCGTTTTTATCTCACAAAATCATGTTTTGTAAACACGTCGATTTTATCTGAAAATGAACGGAGCGCTTGGTAATCAACCTCCACGCCCATTCCTGGGGAGCGAGGCACCTCAATAAACCCATTTTCAACCTTAATTTCAGGAAAAATGATATCCTGCTCCCAAAATTTTGACGAAGCTGAAATATCACCGGGAATCGTAAATTGAGGAAGCGAAGCAAGTGCTACGTTCTGCGCTCGGGAAATACCTGTTTCAATCATCCCTCCGCACCATAACGGAATTTGATGCTCCTTACTGAACGTATGAATTTTAAGAGCCTCTGTCAATCCGCCAACTCGTGAAGGCTTCACATTAATAATTTGACAGCTGCCAAGCTCTACAGCTTTTCTAGCATCATCTAAAGAACAAATACTTTCATCTAAACAAATCGGCGTTTTTAAATGCTTTTGCAAATGGCGGTGGTCCACAATATCATCTGCTGCTAAAGGCTGTTCAATCATTAATAAACGAATATCGTCCAGCTGCTTAAGCTTGCTAATATCTTTTAATTCATAAGCAGAGTTTGCATCTGCCATTAATGGCAGATCAGGAAAAGACTCTCTGATCTTTTGAAGAAGTCCAATATCTTGACCTGGTTTAATTTTCACCTTCACCCGCTGATAGCCTTGGTCAACAAATTGCTGAATTTGCTCAAGCATATCGTCAATAGGGCCTAACCCCGCCACAACACCAGATGGTATTTTATCTTTTGTACCGCCTAATACATCGCGTAAAGACTTATTCTCACGCTTCGCATAAATATCCCAAACAGCCGCTTCAATGCCTGCTTTCGCCATCCTATTGCCTTTAAATTGATACAGACTGTCAGGGATTTCTGAAGGATGTGTAAAGGTGCGCGTCAGCACGTTCGGGATAAAGAAAGCCCTCAGCATATGATAGCAAGTCTCAATTGTTTCTTCTGTATACCACGGAGAAGAAAAAGCAGAGACTTCTCCCCATCCAGTCAATCCTGTCTGATCTTTGACTTCAACAATAATAAACTCACGCTCTGAAATGGTTCCAAGACTTGTTGTAAATGGCTGTTTAAGCTTCATCGTGACATGATATAAAATTACTCGTTCAATTTGAATCATTTGAAAACCCCTTTGATCTGAGTCTGTGCCTTTGCAATTTATTCGACGCATTTCTTGGCAGCTCGTCCACAAAGTGAAAAGCGGCGGGCCATTTATATTTGGCTAAATGCGACTCACATAAAGCATAGAGCTCATTCTCCGGTATTTTATCATCTGTTACAAGGAAAGCAGCAGGTACCTCTCCCCATCTATCATCATACATACCCGTTACTCCGGCTTCCTTGACATGCGGATGTGTTAGCAGAACCGCTTCAATTTCCGCAGGATAAATATTTTCTCCGCCAGAAATAATTAAATCTGAACGGCGGTCAAGCACAAATAAGAACCCTTCCTCATCCACATAGCCAATATCACCCGTTTTCAGCCAGCCCTCATCAAAGGCAGCCGCGGTCGCTTCTTCACGGTAAAGGTATCCTTTCATCACATTTGCACCTTTCACCATAATTTCGCCATGCTCAAAAGGACGGCAAATGCGATCACCATCTTGAATTTTCAGCTCACACCCAAAAAGAGGTTTTCCCGCTGACCCAAGCTTCTCTACACTAAATTCGGGCGCAAGGGTCACAATTTGTGAACAGGTTTCCGTCATCCCGTACGATTGAAAGACAGGAAAGCCCTTCTCTTTGCTTTCTTGAAGCATCGCATAAGGCGCAGGTCCTCCGCCTAATAAAAGACAGCGCAAAGAAGACGGACATTCTGCCAATCTGCTTAACAAACGAGATAACATCGTCTGCACAACAGAAATCATCGTTACACGATGCCGTTCAATAGAATCCTTTACTTCATCGACGTCAAACTTCTGATGAAGCACGACTGTCATTCCATATATCACAGACTTAAATAAAGCAGATAAGCCGCTAATATGAAAAAGAGGCAGGGCAATGAGCCAGCGGTCATCCTCTCTGAGACCCAGATTCAATGCAGAGGAAACAGCACTATGAAAATGATTGCCAAACGTTTGCTCTACCCCTTTTGGACGTCCTGTTGTACCAGATGTATACATGATGGTCGCTGTTTCATTCAAATCAAATTCACTCTCGATCTTGTTGACATGGCCTTGCCCTGGTTCAGGTAAAGTTTCCATTGTATAAACGGGTAAATCACCCTCATGATCGCTTGCATAACTAGATTCTGTTAATAACGCCGCGGCTTTTGCATCCTTTAGCTGATAGCGCCTTTCAGCTTTTGTCAGCTTATTATTCAATAGCACAATTTTTAACCCTAATAAAAAACAGGCATGTACAAGCATCACCATATGAGGATGATTGTTCATCAAAAGCGCAACCGTTTCCCCTTTTTTCAATGATGCCTGAGCAAGTCTATTTGAAAGCTCTTCCGCTTCTTGAGCTAATTCGTGAAATGTCCACTCTTTCTCATGATAAATGAGTGCGACTCGATCTGGCGTTAAATAGGCACGGTGCAGCAGCCAATTAGGTTGCTTCATCATGACACCTCCTTTTTGTAAAAGAAAACAGCTTAGTCTGATGCACTAAGCTGTTGTTCATTGATATCATTGAATCAAGGGAAACGCGGGAACTGGCCGAAGTCCGGCTTGCGTTTTTCCTTAAAGGAATCGCGTCCTTCTTTTGCTTCATCTGTTGTGTAATAAAGAAGTGTCGCATCTCCTGCAAATTGCTGAATTCCAGCTAATCCATCCGTATCTGCGTTAAATGCAGCCTTCAAGAATCGTAAAGCAGTCGGGCTCTTTTCTAGCATCTCTTCACACCACTTCACCGTTTCTTCTTCAAGCTGATCTAATGGCACAACTGTGTTAACAAGTCCCATATCAAGCGCTTCTTGTGCATTGTATTGACGGCATAAGTACCAGATTTCTCTTGCTTTCTTATGACCAACAATACGTGCAAGGTAGCCTGAACCATAACCAGCATCAAAGCTGCCTACTTTTGGACCTGTTTGTCCAAAAATCGCATTATCTGCTGCAATCGTCAGGTCACACACAACGTGAAGAACGTGGCCTCCGCCAATCGCGTAACCTGCTACCATTGCGATAACTGGTTTTGGAATGACACGGATCAAACGCTGCAAGTCTAATACATTTAGACGTGGAATTTGATCGTCTCCTACATAACCGCCATGGCCGCGAACTTTTTGGTCTCCACCAGAACAGAATGCTTTTCCGCCAGCACCTGCAAGTACGATCACACCAACTTCTGAATTATCACGAGCCCGTGAAAATGCATCAATTAATTCACTAACAGTTTTCGGGGTAAACGCGTTATGTACGTGCGGACGATTAATCGTAATCTTTGCGATCCCATTGTACGTTTCATATAAAATTTCGTCATACTGACGCTCAGTTTGCCATTCAATAGCCATCAATATTTCCTCCTCTAATCTTGCGCTAAAATAAACTCACTTACTATTTTACCAAAAAAATGTGGTTGTTCCACATGAACTGTATGCCCAGCATGCTCAGCCACTATAAATTGACTTCCTTTCAGCTCCTGCTGCATACGTTTGCCGATATGGCAGAACTTTTCATCTAGCGTTCCACAAATGAACAAAGCAGGCAAATGAATATGCTTTAACGCCTTCCAAACAGACGGCTGTGAACCTGTTCCAATTCCTTCTAAGCTGCGAGCCAGTCCAAGAGGATTGGCTTTTAGTCTTCCCTCTCTCAGCTCAGTCTGCCTTTCCGCTGATAAAGTTTTCTGCGACGCAAACAAAGGGATGCTTTCCCAAAAATCCACAAACTTCACTAAGCCTTCATGTCTAATTTTTTGAGCGAGCTGATGATCATGCTTTAGTCTTGCCATCCGCTCTTTAAAAGTGCGAAGCCCAGGAGATGTACTCTCAAGAATCAATTTATTGACACGATCTGGATAACGAGCGGCAAATGATAAAGCAATACGTCCTCCCATAGAATATCCGAGAATATTCACTTTGTGAAGCTTTAATTGGTTTAAAATCTCTACAAGATCTGCCAGCTGCTGAGACATGGCATATCTTCTCACACTTTCTGGCGAGTCCGTACGCCCATGTCCAAGCAAGCTGATCTGAATCAGTCTTGTATTCTCCAAATAAGCATTCAAGAACGTCCAAGACGCTGCACTTCCAGTGAAGCCGTGTAAGCATAATGTGGCATTTGCTGCCGAAGGGTTCTGGTCCACCACTTCGTACGCTACCCCATCACGCATTCTTATGATGAGCGAAGGCATTCTTTTTTCACTTCTTCCAATATGTCATCCATCATTTGACGGTGCTTGTCTACACGGGAATGACGATCTGTTTCAATTTCAATTAAATGAAGCCCAGGTTCATCGATATGCGCCATGTACACATCATGTAACTCTTGTTTCGTTGCCGGTTTCGAATAGGTTCCCCCATATAACTTCGATGCATACTCAAAATTCAGTCCTGTGGGCGTACCGAAGAGCTTTTCATAATAAGGTTTATCAGACGCCTGCGGAAGGAAAGAAAAGATACCTCCCCCATCATTGTTTATCAAAACAACTGTCAGCGGAATGTCCATCAGCTTAGCTGCAAGCAGACCGTTCATATCATGGTAAAATGATAAATCTCCAATGACTAAAGTGACTGGCTGCTTCAAGGCTGCATACGTGCCAAGTGCTGTGGACACAACGCCGTCAATGCCATTTGCTCCGCGATTCGCCATCATTCGAAAAGGCTTGGACTGAGTCTCAAAAAATGTATCTACATCACGAATCGGCATACTATTACCGATAAAAAGGACACTCTCCTTTGGCAAGAGGTGCTGAAGCTGACGGTACACATTCCCTTCAAAGGACAAATCCTCATCTGAATAGCGGGCTGCATGCGTTCTGAATGAAGAATTAGCATTCTGCCAGCAGTTTAAGAAACTTGTCTCTTTACGTTGTACTGCTTGATTTAATGCTGCTTCTACAAAAGCAGAGACAGTACTTTCAATGACGTATGAAGCACTTAACCCAGGATCACGGAAGCCTCCGGCAGCATCAACAACAATCTGCTTTACTTCCGCATGTTTTTCCAGCCACTTGAATAAGGGCTTAGATACAGGCATCGGTCCAAAGCGAATGACCATATCCGGCAATAGGTGCTGCTGTAATGCTTCATCTTTTAATAAAGAATCATACGCATCGATGATCAGATCTTCATTTTCATGTCCGTTGCGTAAAAGAGACAGCGGGTCAGCTAAAATAGGTAAATGCAGAGCTTTCGAAAGGCGTAAAACCGCCTCTTTTTCTTCCTGTGTATGAAGTTCACCAGCCACAATCAGTCCCTTTTTGGATTGGTTCATGACGGTTACGATTTCAGACATCACTCGATCATTTGGGAAAGCCTGACCTGATGCTAATACCTTTTTCGTGTCTGATTCTTCTCGCGCGAAAGGATCAATAGACAGATCAGGAAGCAATGGTTCTCTCAAAGGTACATTGATTTGAACAGGCCCCTTTGGCTCCTGCATCGACATGTGATTTGCTCTCGCAGCTGCTGTCTGAACATAACGCAGCATCGTTTGACTTTCCTCTGGCAATGCTAAGTCTGTGAACCATTTAACAAACTTACCGAATAAGAATTGCTGATCAATCGCTTGAGGTGCCCCAACTTCCCTCAATTCGTGCGGCCGATCAGCAGTTAAAACAATAAGAGGTACACGAGAATAATGCGCCTCTACAATGGCAGGATAAAAATTAGCAGCTGCTGTACCTGATGTACAAATGAGCAGCACTGGTGATTGACTTGCTTTTGCAAGACCAAGCGCATAAAAAGCAGCAGACCGTTCGTCCACTAAAACATGGACATGGATGTCTTGATGAGCAAGGGCCAGCATCGCAAGCGGAGTTGAACGAGAACCAGGACAGACAACTGCCTCTTTCACACCACCTTGAACGAATTCATCCATCAATCTGCCTATATATGTTGTCATGATGTGATTATTCAATAGGATGACCTCCAAGAGCAGACAGCATTGGTCTTAACTTCACTTGTGTTTCCTCATACTCCTGCTTTGCAAGGGAATCCTCTACAATTCCGCAGCCAGCGAACAAACGAACACGATCTTCCTCAATAAGACCTGACCGAATGGCTACAGCAAACTCTCCATTATCCTGAGAATCAATCCAGCCTACCGGCGCTGCATACCAGCCGCGCTTAAGCGGTTCGATTTCACGAATCACTTCAACCGCCTTTTCTTTAGGATATCCGCCTAATGCCGGCGTCGGATGAAGCTGCTCAATTAATGAAAAGAGGGAACAGCTGCTTTTGATTTCTCCTACAATCGGTGTAAACAAATGCTGAATGTTTTTTGTTTTATAAAGACTTGGTTGATTTGGTTTATGCACATGAAGGCAATTCGCTTTAAATGCTTGCTCAATCATATTGACGACAATTTGATGTTCAATCAAATTCTTCTCATCATGCAGCAGTTCCTCGCCTAATGCGTGATCCTCCGCTTCATCTTTTCCGCGAACAATGGAACCTGCTAAACAGGATGAAAAGACCTCTCCACCGCTTTTTTTCACTAAGCGTTCCGGCGTGGCTCCGACAAATGCTTGTCTTCCCTGTTCAACCGCAAATACATAACTCGTTGTTTGGTGCTTTAATAATTCTGCTAATAGTGGAGCAAGTTCAATTTGATTTTTATAGTGAAGCAAGACTTCTCTTGCTAAAACAACCTTTTCATATTCGTTTGCACGAATGTGGTCTGTCGCTTCTTGGATCGCCTTCATCCACTCGTTCACATCCAGCTCTTCCATATGAACAAGTTCAGCTTGTCCACCAGTCCGTACTGGCAATGCCTCGAAACGGGAGGCTTTTTGTTCTAATTCTTGAATAAGCTGATGAACATTCCCGTCCACCTGCTTCCACTCATTGATCGTAAGAAAACTGCCTTCTTTTGAGACAGTCAGCATGATCGATGGCACAAAAAAATGAGCCTCGCCAAAAGCTTCCCAATGACGCGCCTTCTCTTCCTGCGGATCAAACGAGAATCCTCCAAATAAAAGCGGACCAACAGCCGCTTGCTTTAACTCCTTCACATCATGAAAATGGAACATGTGCTGCTTTAGCTGTTCCCATTCTTGATGGACTATATCGAATCGTTCCTTGCCTTGCTCAGATGATTTAATGACGGCCACTCTGCCAAGTCCAGAAAATATCATTTGGCTTTCTGGATCAGACCAAAAAAACCGCTCGCCTAAAAAATCCGCTTCTCCGCTTTGGAAAAAGGCAAGAGGATCCAGATCGTCAACTCTTCTGGAGTAGCTTATCAAAACAGCATGGTTGACGTTATTCGCTTCTTCTAATGTCGCGAGCGCTTCCTGCCGGAAAGTACTTTGCACTGTTGTCACCATGATACATTCCTCCAAAATCCATGAAATAACATAAAAAATAAAACCATAACAAAAAAATACATGAACATTCGAATATGTCGAATGACCTGCTTTTCTATTATAAACCTTAACAGATGAACTTAGTAAAGAAAACAGCTTTTAAAACCTCGAATCCTTATTATATCACGCTTTCAAGATTTTTTCGCTCCTGCTTATTGAAACGAGAGCATCAAAGATAAAAGGGCAGGACCTGTTCTAAAATCAAGCTTTTCTTCGATATGGCAACGATTAGCAAACATCTTTTTCCCGATTCATCGCATCAATATATTGACACCTTTTTGAACTTTGCTAAACTGGAATTTGGACGTGTACGTATTTTTTTATTTAAAGGAGTATATTTTATGCAGCATCAATCGATATCAGATCAGCTTTCACCAATAAAGCCTGATAAAAACTGGCGAATTTGGTGGAATTTACTACGACCGCATACACTAACAGCGGCATTTATTCCCGTTACTTTAGGAACTGTTTTAGCACTTCCAAGTGGTCAAATACATGTTGGGCTATTTTTAGCCATGCTGTTTGCATCTATGTTTATCCAAATCGCAACAAACATGTTTAATGAGTACTTTGATTATGTTCGCGGGCTTGACAACGAGAAATCTGTCGGCATCGGCGGAGCCATTGTAAGAAACGGTGTGAAGCCAAAGACAGTCCTCAGCCTCGCTTATGCACTATTTGCGCTTTCTTTATTACTTGGGGTATATATTTGCATGATGTCTAGCTGGTGGATTGCACTAATAGGACTTATTTGTATGGCAGCAGGCTATTTCTATACTGGCGGCCCTGTACCAATTGCATATACACCGTTTGGAGAACTTGTTTCAGGTGCTTTTATGGGATTAGGAATCATCCTGATTAGTTTCTATATCCAAACAGGCACACTGACGTCTAAAGCGGTTCTCATCTCACTACCAATTTCTATTCTAGTTGGTGCCATCTTACTATCGAACAATATCCGTGATTTAGACGGGGATAAGGAAAATGGACGAAGAACACTTGCCATTCTTGCTGGACGCAAAGCTGCAGTGAACATTTTACTTTCCATGTTTTTGGTATCATATGTACTCATTTTTGTTTATATCTTCACAGATATCGTCGGTCTTTGGAGTCTTCTTGTTTTACTGAGTGTGCCAAAAGCCTATACAGCCATTAAAGAGTTTAAGCAAAAAGAAAAACCGATTGAATTAATGAATGCCATGAAATCTACAGCTCAAACCAATACATTTTTTGGTTTTCTGCTGACGATCGCTTTAATCATACAATACTATATCGCGTAACAAAGAACGCCTGCAGCCGCAGGCGTTTTTTTAATAAGGAATTGCTTCAAATTGGAACTAGTCTTACATACAAAATTGCTCATACTAACAATATGTTTGATATGAAAGGATGATCGCTTTGTTGTCTAAAGACGTATTACATCATTTGAAGCAGCGCCTTCTTGATGAAAAGAAAGAACTTGAAGCCAAAAGCCATGACGATGAACAGAAAGTATCCTTTCCTTACGATTCGATCGGTGAATTGTCTGCCTATGATAACCACCCGGGTGATCAAGGGACAGAGCTGTTCGAGCGGGGGAAAGATATTGCTTTAAACAGCTTGGAACATGAACATATGTTAGACATCAATGAAGCACTCCAAGCCATTGCAGACGGCTCTTATGGTCTGTGCAAGGTCTGTAAAGCCCCTATTCCAAAGGAACGCTTAGAAGCCTTGCCTACTGCCGTCACATGCACAGAGCATTCAAAAGAACAGACCGTTTCACAAAACCGTCCGATTGAAGAGGATTTATTAAGTCCGCCCGCGGGACAATTTGAAAATGAAGAAAGTGCTGCATACGATGGAGAGGATGCCTACCAAGACGTAGAACGCTACGGAAACTCTGAGACCCCATCTGATATGGAATTCCCTCCTCTAACATACGATGATGTATATACACAATCAGAAGATGAAGATTATGTGGAGGACTACGAAGGATTCGCAGCTGCTGATATTGAAGGAAAAGCAAGCAAGGTGTATCCGAACAAAGCACACGAGGCCTATGAAGAAGCACTAGACGAAGAAGGTGTCATGACGGTATTTGGTGACTTGAAACCGTACGAGGAAGAACCTTATACAGAAGAAAATCATTAGTCCCCTCATATTGGGGGCTTTATGTTTATATCATGTAATTATTGGGAAATCATTTTAAGAGTGAATTTGATTGGAGGAGATTCTTGATGGCTAGAAAAAGTATCATTTGGGCGATTGTTGTCTTCTTTATTACATACGCACTATTCTCTATTGCCGGATTCTTGTTCCCCATCGACAGAGAATGGTATGACGCATTGAATAAACCAGAATGGACGCCTGGTGGCGGTGTGATTGGTGCTGTGTGGGCTGTCTTATTTGCACTCATCTCATTGTCCGCAGCGATCATTTATGGAAAATATGGATTCCAAAAAATCACTTTACCATTTTGGATTCTTTTCCTTTTAAATTATGTTTTCAATCAAGCCTTTAGCTTTTTTCAATTTACACAAAAGGATTTGTTTGTAGCTACAATCGACTGCCTTCTCGTCGCACTGACAGCACTTGCACTTGTCATCGTCTCACGTAAACTAAGCAAAGTCGTTCCAATTTTACTGATTCCTTATGTCTTATGGGGCTTCTTTGCCACATACTTGTCTTATACGATCTATTCCATGAATATGTAAAAAAAAGACCGCCATGATGCGGTCTTTCGTTTTGGAGAAAATAAAAAAGAGATCTTTGACAAGATCTCTTTTAAAAATGACCCGTACGGGATTCGAACCCGTGTTACCGCCGTGAAAGGGAATGGCGGAGAAGGAGGGATTTGAACCCTCGCGCCGCTTACGCGACCTACACCCTTAGCAGGGGCGCCTCTTCAGCCACTTGAGTACTTCTCCATTTGGCTCCGCAGGTAGGATTCGAACCTACGACCGATCGGTTAACAGCCGATAGCTCTACCACTGAGCTACTGCGGAAGATCATGGTGGGCCTGAGTGGACTCGAACCACCGACCTCACGCTTATCAGGCGTGCGCTCTAACCAGCTGAGCTACAGGCCCATGAACAGATATACAAATGGAGCGGGTGATGGGAATCGAACCCACGACATCAGCTTGGAAGGCTGAGGTTTTACCACTAAACTACACCCGCAAAAATATGTATGGGGCGATTGATGGGAATCGAACCCACGAGTGCCAGAGCCACAATCTGGTGCGTTAACCACTTCGCCACAACCGCCATACTATGAATATTTTTATAAAAGTGGCTCGGGACGGAATCGAACCGCCGACACACGGATTTTCAGTCCGTTGCTCTACCAACTGAGCTACCGAGCCTACCGGACCATTTTGGTTGCGGGGGCAGGATTTGAACCTGCGACCTTCGGGTTATGAGCCCGACGAGCTACCGAACTGCTCCACCCCGCGATGATATGGGTTTAAAAAATATGGCGGAGGAAGAGGGATTCGAACCCCCGCGGGCTTTGACACCCCTGTCGGTTTTCAAGACCGATCCCTTCAGCCGGACTTGGGTATTCCTCCGTATAGATGGTGGACCTTGTAGGACTCGAACCTACGACCGGACGGTTATGAGCCGTCTGCTCTAACCAACTGAGCTAAAGGTCCTTTATAGCGGCGGAGGGGATCGAACCCCCGACCTCACGGGTATGAACCGTACGCTCTAGCCAGCTGAGCTACACCGCCATGATCAAAATAATCTTTTAAAAAGTGGAGCCTAGCGGGATCGAACCGCTGACCTCCTGCGTGCAAGGCAGGCGCTCTCCCAGCTGAGCTAAGGCCCCATAAAAGATGGTCGGGAAGACAGGATTCGAACCTGCGACCCCTTGGTCCCAAACCAAGTGCTCTACCAAGCTGAGCTACTTCCCGATCTTAATGGCGCGCCCGAGAGGAGTCGAACCCCTAACCTTTTGATCCGTAGTCAAACGCTCTATCCAATTGAGCTACGGGCGCTTATTTATAATGCCGAGGGCCGGACTTGAACCGGCACGGTAGTCACCTACCGCAGGATTTTAAGTCCTGTGTGTCTGCCAATTCCACCACCCCGGCGTGGATGGTATAAGCGGAAGACGGGATTCGAACCCGCGACCCCCACCTTGGCAAGGTGGTGTTCTACCACTGAACTACTTCCGCATTACAGGATTTCTTTATTTTATTTGGCAATGCGGGTGAAGGGACTTGAACCCCCACGTCATAAAGACACTAGATCCTAAGTCTAGCGCGTCTGCCAATTCCGCCACACCCGCATGAAACATGGTGAGCCATGAAGGACTCGAACCTTCGACCCTCTGATTAAAAGTCAGATGCTCTACCAACTGAGCTAATGGCTCGCTTTAAAAGCGACTTGTCTATCTTACCATATGAAAGTGGTGCCGGCAAGAGGACTTGAACCCCCAACCTACTGATTACAAGTCAGTTGCTCTACCAGTTGAGCTACACCGGCTTTATCTATCCTAACATTATGTAAGAATAAATATGGTGGAGGATGACGGGCTCGAACCGCCGACCCTCTGCTTGTAAGGCAGATGCTCTCCCAGCTGAGCTAATCCTCCATATTGTGTCGTTTCGAAGTGTCTCTCAGATCAGCAAATCATGACGCTGCTT
>NZ_LMJV01000003.1:0-25373 GCF_001429445.1 Bacillus sp. Root920 | reverse complement strand
AGCGTTCGTCCTGAGCCAGGATCAAACTCTCCGAAAAAGTACAAAACCGAAGTTTTGCTTTTCGCCAGTTTGACTGACTACCTATGAAGTATCATAGGATTTTTTTATAAAAACTCGAATTAACAGGTACGTTTTGTCTTGTTTAGTTTTCAAAGATCATCTTCGTTATCGCTCAGAGGCGACTTTCTTAATATAACATTTGAGCACCGTGTGCGTCAAGCGTTTTTTAAAATTTCTTTTTGTCAGCTTTTCTTTCAAAGCAACTCAGTTGCTCGTTAGCGACGTTTAATAATATACCATCATAATATTCATGCGTCAATATCTTTTTTCACAAAATATCCTCGATGATAGATTTTTTGTCCCTTTGTCTCAATCGGCTCCACTTGAACAATTCCTTTTTCCACAAAGAAATCAATCATAACGCTAAGGTCAGGCGTGAAATACTTTAGATCAGGGTGTGCAAGAAGCTCACCAAAAAGCCATATATCCTTCTGTTCCATGACATGACGCAAATGAGCGGCACCAATTTCTGCTTTTGAATGGATCAAAAAATCATTTGCTAAAAATAAAAGTTCCAAACGTTTATGCAGACTTTCATGGCTTTCAATCAGTTCTGAATAAAGTTTGTATACTTCCGGCTCCATATGACGTACTTGGTTCCAAACGGTCACTTCTGGGTGGAAGCCTTTATCAATTACTTCAATACGTGCTAAGTGATGCAGGGCATGCACAATGGAATTATATGCATCAAGGAATTGATTTGACTCAAAAAATGCTTTTCCTTCTATATATCTGCGAATGAGCTTGCCATATTCTAAACCGATTTTGAGTTTGCGGTTTGAAAACGGGAATGTACTTAGTTCATCAATTAAGTTGAAGATATATTCATTTCGATCAAACAGGACTTTGCCATTCAAAATCCAATCGATGATTCGGCGGTTAGTACCGAGGGTAATCCATTCCTTCAGTTGATCATCTGTGACAACGTTTAAAGAAGCTGTTTGGTGATCGGATTCATAGTGCTTGATAAATAACGGCTCTTCCGCTTCTTTTACGATGACTAAAAGTGCTGCATCAAAGTTATCCGTCTCAGAAGATACTTTATGTCTTCTTTCTACTATAATCACAGCCAATGTGTCTGGATGGCTTGCTCTCTCTTGATAAATAGGACGGAGAAGATTTTCCATAGTGATTCCTCCAATACTCGGGTGTAAAGTTCTTCTCTAATGCTATGTATTTCTCCTCATAGAATCAAAATTCCTTCAATACATGAAAAAAGATCATTGAATCATTATAAGCAATTTATTCACAAAACTCTATAACTAATTCAAACGGAAAGGTAAAATGTGCTATATTGGAGATAAGGGGGACTAGGGATGGCGAAATACTCCAGTAAGATTAATAAAATCAGAACATTTGCACTTAGTTTGGTTTTTGTTGGCTTTCTGATCATGTATATCGGTGTGTTCTTCAAGGAATCGATCTGGCTGTCGACTTTCTTTATGCTGCTTGGCGTCTTATCGATTGGATTAAGTACAGCCGTTTACTTTTGGATTGGTATGCTTTCTACGAAGGCTGTACGTGTCGTTTGTCCAGGCTGTGAAAAGGAAACAAAAGTGCTTGGGCGGGTGGACATGTGCATGCATTGCAGAGAGCCGCTTACACTTGATCCAGCATTAGAAGGTAAAGAGTTTGATGAATCCTACAATCGAAAAAAGTCATAAAAAAAGCTGACCATTTAAACGGTCAGCTTTTTCATTAATGATTTTCTTTTTTCGCACATTCTTGACAAGTTCCATAGATCTCCAAGCGATGATGACTGACTTTAAAGCCCGTCACATGGGATGCAAGCTGTTCAACTTCATCAAGGCCAGGATAGTGAAAATCTACGATTTTTCCGCAATTTTCACAAATCGCATGGTAGTGGTCAGATGTCGCAAAATCAAATCGGCTTGAGGAATCACCATACGTTAATTCCTTTACTAATCCAGATTCCCGGAAGACTCGTAAATTGTTGTAAACCGTTGCGACACTCATGTTTGGAAATTTTCCTTCAAGTGCTTTATATATATCGTCCGCGGTTGGGTGAGTCATAGAATTTACGAGAAACTCCAAGATGGCATGGCGCTGCGGAGTAATTCGAACACCGGTTTCTTTTAGAGCATCTAAAGCGTCTTTTAGTTCGTGAGCAGCCATTTCATCATGCACCTCTCTTCAAAAATATTCTTATATTATAATCTTTATAAATAGTGTACCCCCAGAGCCGAAACTTTGTCAATTACAATCCTCTTTTTTACCTATTCTTCTTTACAAAAAAGACCGGCATGACTGCCGATCTCATCCTGTGAGGATATTAAGCGTGAGCTTTCAATTCCTCAAGTGCTTCCTCTACGTGGTCTTTCACCTTTACTTTTCGCCATTCTTTCACAAGCGTGCCTTCTTTATTAATAAGAAACGTTGAACGCTCGATTCCCATATATTCTTTGCCAAAGTTCTTTTTCAGCTTCCATACCCCAAAGGCTTCAGACAATTTCTGTTCATCGTCTACAAGAAGCAGAAACGGCAAATCATGTTTTTCTTTAAATTTTTGGTGCTTGTCCTGACTGTCTGGGCTTACACCGATAATGACAGCATCTAATTCTGCAAAGCTTTGATGGCGGTCGCGGAAATCACATGCTTCTGTTGTACAGCCTGGTGTCATATCTTTTGGATAGAAATAAAGGACAATATGTTTTCCTTTAAAATCAGAAAGCTTTATTTTCTCCCCGTTGTCACCGGTTAATTCAATGTCAGGTACTTGCTGCCCTACTTCGATTGTCATGACACAATCCCTCCAACCTATTTTTTAATTAGCCTATCCAATTTTGAGAGGATATTCAACTAAGGACGCTTGCATCGGCATGTTAAAATAATGTTAGACGACGTGATACGTTGAGATAGGAGGCTATTTATGAAATTCACAGAATCAGAAAAATTACATCAAGAGGCGCTGGAGCACATTGTTGGAGGTGTCAACAGCCCGTCTCGTTCATATAAGGCAGTAGGCGGCGGTTCACCCGTTGCGATGGAAAGAGGAGAAGGCGCTTATTTTTGGGATGTTGACGGAAACCGCTATATTGACTATCTAGCAGCATACGGTCCAATTATTACAGGACATGCCCACCCGCATATTACAAAAGCCATCACGAAAGCGGCTGAAACAGGTGTCCTTTACGGAACACCAACGAAACATGAAGTCACTTTTGCTAAAATGCTGAAGGAAGCCATGCCTGCTTTGGACAAAGTTCGTTTTGTCAATTCAGGTACAGAAGCGGTGATGACAACGATTCGAGTGGCTCGCGCATATACAGGCAGAACAAAAATCATTAAGTTTGCCGGATGCTATCACGGCCACTCTGATCTTGTGCTTGTGGCAGCAGGCTCTGGTCCTTCCACTTTAGGAACACCTGATTCTGCGGGCGTACCAAAAAGTATCGCTAATGAAGTCATTACCGTTCCATTTAATGATATTGACAGCTATAAAGAAGCATTAGATCGCTGGGGTGATGAAGTAGCAGCTGTCCTTGTCGAGCCAATTGTCGGGAACTTCGGCATCGTAGAGCCTAAGGACGGTTTCCTGCAGCAGGTCAATGACCTCACACATGAAAAAGGCGCACTGGTGATTTATGATGAAGTCATTACCGCTTTCCGCTTTATGTATGGCGGTGCACAGGACTTGCTTCAAGTAAAACCTGACCTCACTGCATTAGGAAAAATTATTGGCGGCGGACTTCCTATCGGAGCTTACGGCGGTAAAAAAGAAATTATGGAACAAGTGGCCCCGCTTGGACCAGCCTATCAAGCTGGCACAATGGCAGGAAATCCTGCATCCATTCTTTCAGGTATTGCCTGCTTGGAAGTGTTAAAAGAAGACGGTGTTTACGAGCGTCTTGATCAGCTTGGCGCTATGTTAGAAGAAGGCATTTTAGCCCATGCCAAAAAGCATCAAGTAGATATTACAGTGAATCGCTTAAAAGGAGCGCTCACAATTTATTTCACAACAGAAACGATTGTGAACTACGAGCAGGCTGAAAATACGGATGGCGAAATGTTTGCCCGTTTCTTCAAATTAATGCTCGCCCAAGGCATTAACCTCGCTCCTTCTAAATATGAAGCTTGGTTCTTAACGATCGCACATACTGAAAAAGATATTTCTGAGACGCTAAAAGCAGTAGATCATGCATTTGCACAGCTAAAACAATCATAATGAAGTCCAAAACAGGCGTAAAAACATGCGCCTGTTTTTTTATTTACCAACTCTTGTTTGTCAAAAGCGTGCGAATCTGTTACATTTCTACTCAATACCTTCTTTAGATGTTTTCATGAACTTTCAAAAATCACTTGAATATTTCGGAAGACCGCTGTATATTACTTAGTTGTTTCATCAAAATATGAATGATAAATGACGAGTGATCATCTATTATCGAAAAGAAAGGGATGCAGGGACAAAACCAATGAAACTTGGAGCCCGTATTTTAAAAACTGGTATTGCCATTGTACTCGCGCTTTACCTGGCAACATGGCTCGGGTTGCCAACGCCCGTCTTCGCGGGAATTGCAGCTGTATTTGCTATCCAGCCATCAATTTATCGATCTTTTTTAACCATTGTTGATCAAGTGCAAGCCAATATTATTGGAGCAGCGCTTGCCATTACGTTCGGTCTGCTTTTTGGCACAGGACCAGTCATTATCGGTTTAACCGCCGTCATGGTCATCGCCATTAATTTAAAGCTGAAAATTGAACACACCATTCCAATTGCACTTGTAACCGTCATTGCGATTTTAGAAAGTGCAGGGGATCATTTCCTTTCCTTTGCCTTAATTCGAACAGCTACTGTGGTGTTAGGAGTTCTTTCTTCATTTTTAGTGAATTTAATCTTCCTGCCGCCAAAGTATGAAACAAAGCTTGTTCATCACATTATGGAAAATACGGAGGAGATTTTAAAATGGATCCGTCTGACCTCCAGACAGTCTACTGATCATTCCACATTAAAGGATGACATCGATCAAATAAAAGAACGCATGATCAAATTAGATCATATTTACTTGTTATACAAAGAGGAACGAAGCTATTTAAAGAAAACTACCTATGTCAAATCAAGAAAACTTGTTTTGTTCAGACAGGCCATTATGACATCAAATCGTGCTCTGTATTTACTGAAAAAGCTTCATAAATTAGAAAATGAAATTCATTTGATGCCAGAGCATTTCAGGGAAAGCTTAACGGATGAAATTGATTATTTACTGTATTGGCATGAGCGCACCTTGATGAAATTCGTCGGAAAAATGAAGCCGCAGGACGATGAATTTCAAAATGAATGCTCTCTTCGTCTTGAGACGTTAACGAAATCATTTATTCAGCATCAGCAAAACCAAGAAAATGACTTACTCGATTACAACATGCTGAATGTCATGTCCAGCATCATCGAATACCGTGATGAATTAGAACATTTAGATACATTGATTACAAGCTTCCAGACGTATCACCCAAAAGATAGTGAAATCGAGACAGAAGAAAAAGAAGCATAAATAGAAAAGACCGATTCTGAGAATCGGTCTTAAATTGTTGACAAAGAGCTAAAATGATCTTGATTTTAGCTCTTTGTCTTCTTTTCAGCGTGACCTGAAAACCTTTGCAGTCTAGGAAGAACGAGTACCGGAGCGGAGCGAATTGAGTATTCGTGAGCACCGGCACGCAGGACTGACACCGAATGTGAGGGTTTGCCCGCGCGCTGAGACCGATTCTGAGAATCGGTCTTATTTTATTTTCTTCATTTTAGGATCTAGTGTGTCTCTTAATCCATCCCCCATCAGGTTAAAGCCTAAAACAGTCAGCATGATCGCTATTCCTGGGAAGAATAATGTCCAAGGGGCTTGAACGAGATAAGGTCTCGCATCGGCGAGCATTTTCCCCCATTCTGGACTTGGCGCCTGTGCCCCCAATCCTAAAAAGCCTAAAGCGGCTGCCTCAATAATTGCCGTTCCGATCGCTAGCGTCGCCTGTACGATGACCGGCACCATACTATTTGGCAGGATGTGGCGCAGAACGATGCGGCGGTGTGACATCCCCACCGCCTTTGCTGCCAGCACGTATTCTTCTTGTTTAATACTCAGCACTTTTGAACGAACGAGCCGTCCAAAGGTTGGGACATTAATAATCGCAATGGCAATAAGGGCATTTTGTAAGGAGGGGCCTAGGATGGAGACAATAGCAATCGCTAATAGAATGCTAGGAAAAGCAAGTAAAATATCAAACAATCTTGAGATCACAGCATCTAACACTCTTCCGCCATAGCCTGCTATCAATCCAAGCAGTGTGCCTAAAATGACAGACCCGAGGACCGAGAAAAAACCGACCCATAAGGAAATCCGTGCTCCATGCACAACTCTTGAAAATATATCTCTGCCGAAATCATCCGTACCAAACCAGTGTGCAGCTGAAGGGGAACTAAATCGCTCACCGAGTGATTGTTCATTGATTCCATAAGGAGCAATGAGCGGCGCAAAGATCGCTAGGATCAGAAATAAAAAAACAATCACACTACCAATGACCGCCAGCTTATGCTGAAAGAACTGCTTCATTGATTCAAGAATCAATGATTGAGAGCGTTCATCTTTTGGCTGAGGTGGTTCAAGTTCTTTTTGTGCTTCCATATTGTCACTCTCCCTCCCTAATATTTAATCCTTGGATCAATGACCGCATACAAGATGTCCACAATGAAATTGATCAGGACAAATATAAGCGCAACGACGAGAATACCTGTTTGAATGACTGGGTAATCACGATAACTGATGGCGTCATATATATACCGCCCAATTCCCGGCCAAGCAAAAATGGTTTCTGTTAAAATCGCTCCACCAAGCAAGAGTCCTGTCTGAAGACCAATAATCGTCAAGATCGGAATGAGCGCATTTTTCAGGCCATGCTGATAAATGATAAAAAATGAACGTACTCCTTTTGCTTTTGCTGTTCGAATAAAGTCGGAATGAAGCACTTCCAGCATACTTGCCCTTGTAATTCTCGCAATAATCGCAGCAGGAATTGTGGCGAGTGCTGTACTTGGTAAGATCAAATGCTTGATGCTGTCAGCGAATTGATCAAACCGGCCTTGTAAAAGCGTGTCCAGTGTATGAATATACGTAATCGATTCGACTGGATTCCTTACGTCTTCTCGACCCGTTGTCGGCAAAATACCTAATTCGATCGAGAACAGCCACTGCCCCATTAAGCCTAACCAGAAAATTGGCATGGACACTCCGATGAGTGCAATAAACATCGCGGCATAATCAAAGAAAGAATGCTTAAACCAAGCACTAATGATCCCGGCATTCACTCCCACGACAATCGCCAGCACCATGGCAAAAAAGGTCAATTCTAACGTCGCAAATAAGTAAGGCTTCATTTCCTGGGCAATAGCCGCTCCTGTTCGAATGGAAGTCCCTAAATCCCCTTTTAAAAGGCCAAGCATATAATGACCGTATTGAACGTACCATGGCTGATCTAAACCGAGCTGGATCGTTAATTGTTCTACAGCCTCTTTCGTTGCCCGCTGTCCTAAAATGACCTGCGCTGGATTTCCAGGTATAAAACGAATAATTGAAAACACGACCAATGTCATTCCGATCAGTACTGGGATGAGCATTCCTGCCCGCTTCATACAATAAGCAAACAAACAGCTTTCACCGCCTTTATCTTTGTTTGATAAGGGAGATACATGATCTCCCTTATTTGCTTATTCGAAATACACGTCAGTTAAAGCTTCTGAACCAGTTGGATGCGGCTGATAGCCTTTTAAATCATTAGAAGCGGCAAGCATTGGAATCGAATGCACCAATGGAATCCAAGGCGCTTCGTCATGAATGATTTCCTGCGCTTTTTTATACAGCTCATTTCGTTTCTTTTGATCTGTGTCTGTTTGCGCTTCAATAAGAATGTCATGCATTTTATCGTTTTCGAAGAATGTATAGTTGTTACCGCCAATGCTGTCTTTGTCCAGCAGTGTGTAAATGAAATTATCAGGATCGCCATTGTCCCCTGTCCAGCCTAATAAGAACACATCTGCTTCCCCTTTACTTGCTTTATCTAAATAGGTCGCCCAGTCATATGTGACAACTTCTGCTTTGACGCCTACTTTTTCAAAATTTGACTGAATGACTTCCGCCACCTTCATGCCATCTGGCATGTATGGACGCGGTACAGGCATCGCCCAAAGCTTAATGCGAAAGCCGTCAGGGAAGCCCGCTTCTTTTAATAGTTCTTTCGCTTTTTCTGGATCATACGGATATGGCTCAATGTCGTCATTGTAGCCTTCTAAAGCTGGCGGCAATGGATTTTTTGCTGGCTCAGCAAGTCCGCCATAAAATGACTCAATAATCGATTCTTTATCGACCGCATAATTGAGTGCCTGACGAACCAGCTTGTTATCAAGCGGCTTTCTTGTGACGGTCAGTCCGATATAGCCTACGTTCATCGATGGTCTTTCAATGAGCTGGAGTGCTTTGTCGGTTTTAATGCCATCTACATCTGACGGATTCACGCCATCCATTAAGTCGATCTCGCCTGTTTTAAGGGCATTTAAACGAGCAGAGTTTTCTGGAATGGAGCGGAAGATGATTTGATTCAGCTTTGGTTTATCCTTCTGCCAATAATCCTCGTTTTTTTCTAACACGATACGGTCGTTTTGCTTCCACTCTTTAAACTTAAATGGTCCTGTCCCCACTGGATTTTCTCTAAATGAATCGCCGCTTTTTTCAACTGCGGCTGGACTGGCGATGCCAAATGGTGACATGGCGATGTTTTTGAGGAATGTCGCCTGCGGGCGCTTTAGCTGAAATTCAATTTCATGCTCGCCTTTGACGATGATGTCTTTAATGACATGCCCTTTATCTTTTTTATAGCCGCCAAACATACCATAGTAAGGAAACTTTTCTGCGTCTCCATTCATCCAGCGCTCAAAATTGAATTTCACTGCTTCTGCGTTAAAGTCTGTACCATCGTGGAATTTCACACCTTTTCTTAAGTAGAACGTGTATGATTTTCCGTCCTTTGCAACATCCCATTCTGTTGCGAGGCCAGGATGGATGGTCGTGTCTTTCTCACCGTAATTCAAAAGCTTTTCAAATATATTCTCTGTGACCTTGAAGGTTTCGCCTTCTGTCGTTGTAATTGGATCTAGTGAAGTGGAATCCCCCCCTCTGCCAAATACGAGGGTATCTTTTGTAGCCTTTTCTTCTGATGTCGGCGAAGACGAGCATCCGCCTAAAAAGAGCGCCAGTGCCAGCACAAAAATGAAACTACTGAATAACCATGTCTTCTTCATTGTGTTCCTCCTTTTGATATAAATAACACGCGGCCGCGTGCCCCGGTTCCTCCTCATACAAAGCAGGAACTGCTTTCAAGCATTTCTCCCATCTTTTTGGGCACCTTTTGTAGAAAGGACAGCCGCCGCGTTCCGTCATTGTGGACTCTTCTGCTGCCACGTCTTGCGCCACTAGTACGTGATCCATATGTGGAATGGATTTCAGAAGCAGCGACGTATAGGGATGAAGCGGGCTGTGAAACACCTCTTCGGCAGGCCCCATCTCGACAATGCGCCCAGCATACATGACGGCGATCCGGTCGCTCATATACCTGACAACCCCAAGGTCGTGAGAAATAAACAAATACGTCAGAGAAAGCGTCTTTTGCAATTCAAGCATCAAATTCAAAATTTGCGCTTGAACGGATACATCTAAAGCCGAAACTGGTTCATCGGCAATGACAAGACTTGGGTGCGTAATAAGTGCTCTAGCGATACCGATACGCTGCCTTTGTCCGCCGCTGAATTGATGCGCATAACGTTCCCCATAGGAAGGATCAAATCCAACAATGTGCAGCATCTCTTTAACCCGTTTCCGTCTTTCTGCTTTTGTCCCATGATGATGGACAATCAGTGGTTCCTCTAAAATATCTTTGATTTTCATTCTTGGATTTAAAGAAGCATATGGATCTTGAAAGATCATTTGAATATCTTTTCTTAAGGAACGCATGTCTCGTTCTTTTAGAAGGGTGATCTCCTGCCCTTTTAATTGAATAGAGCCTGATGTCGGTTCAGTCAATCTCATTAGGCTTTTGCCAAGTGTTGATTTACCGCAGCCCGATTCACCAACAATGCCAAGCGTTTCTCCTTCCTTCACGTGAAAGGACACTTGATTTAAAGCCAAAGTCGATTGTTTATGTTTAGAAAAAAAAGCGGCTGTGTCATACCGTTTTGTCAGCTGATTCACTTGCAAGAGTGGGTGACTCAGTGTCTTCTCCTCCTTCCATTAGAAAACATGCCACGCGGTGATTCTGTTCAATGGATTGTAAGGCTGGATCTTTTTCAAGACATTGCGCCATTTGATATGGGCAGCGTGGTGCAAATTGACAGCCGGACCGGATGGCCCCTGGCTTAGGCACATGACCTGCAATAGAGATGAGTTTTTCTTTTTTCTCTTTAAACGATGGGACTGAGGCGAAAAGACCTTTCGTGTAGGGATGCAGAGGTTTTTGAAAAATACGGTCAACGGTTCCTTCTTCTACAATTCGACCGGCATACATAATCATGACTCGCTGGCATATTTGCCGCACCACGCCTAGATCATGGGTAATAAATAAAATAGCAGTATCCATTTCTTCGTTCAGTTTTTTGAGCAGACGAAGGATTTGCGCTTGGATGGTTACATCAAGTGCAGTTGTTGGTTCATCAGCGATCATGAGCTTTGGGTGACAAAGCATTGCCATCGCAATCATGACTCGCTGGCGCATACCGCCTGATAATTCGTGTGGATATTTTTTAAGTAACGATTCCGCTTGCTTCAACCCAACTGTTTCAAGAAGATCAACTGCCTTCGCTTTTGCTTCTTTTTGACCGATTGCTTGATGTGTGAAAAGGGCTTCCGTCATTTGTTTGCCGATGGTCATTAATGGGTTCAGAGAGGTCATGGGCTCTTGGAAAATCATCGAAATGTCATTTCCTCTTATCTCTCGCCACTGTTTCTCTGAAAGTGACAGCAGATTTTGCCCTTCGAAATGAACCTCACCCGTTGTTTCGGTTTGCTGATTCAATCCCATTAATGACATGCTTGTGATACTTTTCCCGCAGCCAGATTCGCCCACAATCCCTAACGTTTCCCCTTTTTGAATCGAGAACGATATGTGATGGACGATGGGCACTTTTTGCTTTTTCTGCTGAAACGCAATGGACAGCTGTTTGACATCTAGCAGCACGTCTTGTTCTTTCACATATTCACCACCCCGTCATACTTTTTAAAATTGTATTGAGACAAGCTGGGAAATATGTCATGTTTTTGACAAGCATAAAAAAGCCTATCCGCTAGAATCGGATAGGCTTCTACTAATTTAATGTTTGAATGGTAAATAAATGACGATAGTGGCTGTCTTGGTTCATTAATTCTTCGTGTGTTCCTTTTTCCACAATTTCGCCTTGTTCCATGACCACAATTTGGTCAGCGTGTGTAATGGTTGATAATCGGTGTGCGACAATAAAAGTTGTGCGATCCTTCGCCAGCTTTTGCATCGCTTCTTGAATGTAATGCTCACTTTCTAAATCAAGTGCGGACGTCGCTTCGTCTAAAATCAAAAGCGGTGGATTTTTTAGAAATACCCTTGCAATGGAAATCCGCTGTTTTTGTCCGCCTGACAGCTTCACGCCCCGTTCTCCTACTTTCGTGTCATATCCTTCAGGAAGAGACATAATAAAATCATGGGCGTTTGCCGCTTTTGCAGCCGACACGATTTTTTCAAAAGATGCTTCAGGGTCACCAACCGCAATATTTTCTTTAATCGTGTCACTGAATAGGAATGTATCCTGCAGCACCATTCCGACTTGATTTCGAAGACTTCTTGCTTTGTACTCTTTTATATCAATGCCGTCAATTTCAAGTGACCCGTTTGTGACATCATAAAACCTTGGAATTAAGCTGACGAGTGTCGACTTCCCTCCACCGCTCATTCCTACAAGGGCAACTGTTTGTCCTTTTTCTACTTTCAAGGAGATATTGTGCAGAATCTCTTCCTGCGTGTGTTCATAACGAAACGACACATTTTTAAACTCTACCTCTCCTTTTAAATGATTGGCTTCTTTTGCATTTGGCCGGTCTGTGACCTCATATGGCTCATCAATAAACTCAAAGATCCGATCCATTGATGCAACGGACTGGGTTAACGTCGTGGATGAGTTAATGAGACGTCGAATCGGATTGTACATCCGGTCAATATAGCCGACAAAGGCGATCATGGTCCCAATCGAAAGCGACCCGTTAATTACGGTGTAGCCAGCAAATGCAATGATTAACAGCGGCGCAATGTCAGTGATGGTATTTACGACAGCAAATGTTTTGGCATTCCAATTCGTATGATTGATTGCTTTGTTTAAGAAATTTTTGTTTTCATCATGAAAATTCTCTTGTTCATATTCTTCAATCGCAAAGCTGCGAATGACCGGCATTCCTTGAACACGCTCGTGCAAATGCCCTTGCACTTCAGCCAGCGCCTGTGACCGCTCTTTTGTCAGCTTACGAAGCCGTCCGTAAAAATACTTTACTGCAAACGCGTATAGCGGAAAAATAATGACAGACACGATGGTGAGCTTCAGATCCAGTGTACACATAATAGCGATCACGATCAGTACAGTCATCATATCCAGCCAAATGTTCATGAGCCCTGTGATGACAAATTCCTTTGTCTGCTCCACATCGTTGATCACTCTTGAAATAATTTCTCCTGTTCTCGTGTTGGCATAATAACGAAGACTTAGCTTTTGAATATGCGAGAACAGCTTCTCCCGAATATCAAATAATACCTTACTGCCTGTCCACTGTGCGTAGTATTGTCTATAGTATTCAACAGGCGGTCTCAACACTAAAAATAATACGAGCATGATTCCCATTATGATCAGTAGAGTTGATGTCTTTTCTTCAGCTGACCCCGAGCCTTGAATGACATCATCAATGACGTACTTTAAAAGCAGAGGCAAGGTTAAGGGAATCGAGAACTTAATCATTCCGATCACCATTGTCAATGCAATCTGTTTTTTATACGGTGTTACAAAAGCCATGTAGCGTTTAATGACCCCCATGTAAATCTCCTTCCCAATCTATCAGTGCCTCTTATCCGTACGCAGTCAAAAACCTGTTAGCCTAAAAAGCCAAACAGGTTTTTTGATGCTCTTGCTTATTTTGTATAATGTAAAAAACGTTCATACCACATATCCACAAATTCAGGAGCAAACGGACCTTTCCGCTGGTGAATCCAATGCAGTAATGTATTCAGATGCTCTCTTAAGATACTATCGATTTCTTTTGGATAATTCATCTGCCTCTTATGATCTGCATATTCGTCCTCATCCAAAATATTGTACGTCATGTCTGGAAAGACTTTGACGTCTAAATCGTAATCAATATACTTAATTGCCTCATCATCTGTCGCAAAAGGAGAGCTGATGTTACAGTAATAATATACCCCATCATCTCTAAGCATCCCAATTACATTAAACCATTGTTTTGCATGGAAATAGCAAATAGCCGGTTCTCTCGTCATCCAAGTACGGCCGTCGGATTCAGTCACCATTGTACGGTCGTTTGCACCAATGATACACAATTCCGTTGCTTTCAGAATGGTGGTTTCATTCCAAATCCTGTGGATCAAGCCATTATGTTTATAGCTTTGAATTTGGATGGTTTCTCCTTCCTTGGGATAGCCCATATTTTCTCCCCTACTTTCTATAACAAACAAACCTAACAGTCCAAAGACCTAATTTCCCAACTAAACATGTCTCTATTATATTATACCGTTACATCATTAAAAAATGAAATGAAAAAGCCATTCAACCCAATTGAACGGCACACTGACTTACATCACGCTAGAACTCTTTTCCATCTGTTTATATGAATTGATGACCTCTTCTGTCTGTTTTGTAAATAAGGTTTGCACTTTTTGCAGTTCCTCACGTTTCTGTTTGATCTGATCACAAAGCTTATGCCACTCTTCTTTTTTTTCATCCTGCAGCAATTGTTTTTCTGTTTCTAAGCATAGATCGAGTTCTCCCTGCACATCGAGCAGCTGATCCATGAGCTGCATTTGTTCTTTTACAAGCTGATCGAAATCAGACATCTAACTCCTCCCTTTTCATCGAATCCACTTTTTGTCTGTATACCATTTCTTGAAAGAAGGAAGAAATCCTTTGACTGTTTATGTAGAGGTTTTACAGGTTTTGTCGGATGGTGGTGAGAGGCAAAAAGAAAAGCACTTCATTCGTATATGAAGTGCTTTCCTTTGTTTCAGTGATTAGCTGTTTTGTTGTTTGTTTTGCTCAGCTTTTTGGTTGTATTTTTTTACTTGCTGTGCGTCAGTCTCACTAGCAAATTCAGTACCAAATTGACCGCCTTGTGCAGAAGCTTGGTTTTGTTTCTTCACTTGTTGCGCGTTTGTTTTGTTTTGTTGTTGATCCATCATTATCACCTCCACGCACATTAATTTGTGCAGAAGGTGTACATCCTATTCATGATTTTTTTAAACAAGCAAAGAACGTCCGCCATCCACAATAATCGTCTGGCCTCTAATCATGTCTGCTTTGCCTGATACAAGGAATTCCACGCTGTCGACCATGTCTTTAATTTCCACCATTCGGCCGGCAGGTGTATTTTTCTTCGCATCTTCTAAAAGCTCTTCACGGTTCGGGAAGTGCTTGAGTGCATCGGTATCGATCGCGCCGCCTGATACTGCGTTGACGACGATATTTTTTTGTGACAGCTCTACAGAAAGGTAACGTGTCAAAGCTTCTAGTGCTGCTTTTGATACGCCGACTACTGTGTAATTTTCAAGGTAGCGAATAGAGCCAAGAGAGCTAATGCTGACGATATGTCCGCCGCCGTTTTTCTCCATTAGTTTCGCCGCTTCTTGTCCGCAAAATAACAAAGCTTTCGCATTGATATTCATCGTCCAGTCCCAATGATTTTCTTCAAGGTCCATAATTGGACGCTGAACACCTGATGCCGCGTTGTTCACAAATACATCTAAACGGCCAAAAGTTTCATCAATTTGTTGAAACATGTCTTTGATTTTCTCAGGCTGGCCTACATTGGCTTTGACAACCAATGTTTTAACGCCCATCGCTTCAATTTCTTCCGCTGTTTCAAGTGCGGCTTTTTTGCTTCTCGCATAGTTAATGACAATGTCATATCCTTTTTCAGCGAGGCGAAGGGCAACTTCTTTCCCTACCCCTCTGCTGCTTCCTGTAATTAATGCACATTTACGTTGACTCATTATGGTTCATCTCCTGATTTGAATAGTTTTCGTTCATTCGCTTCACACTAATAGGAAAGTTCCTATTAGGAGGTTACATTCATGTATGTCGGACGCGATTTAAGCCAGCTTGGCATGATGTCCAAGGATCAATGGAAAGATACTGAGCTTGCTTACTTTCATCATGCTTTCCAACAAATTTTACCTTATTTGAATGAAGAAGGGCAATCTAAGTATCGAGAAATCATTTCTGAAATCGAAGACCGCGGGGGATTGCACAGAAATGAAGCTGATTATACCCACGGGACAACGGTTAAATACGACTAGGCTGCTCAAGTGCCAGCTTCCAAATTTTTTGGTGTGAGACTGGCAAAGCATATGCCTCAAATTCTTCTGTTGTGACTTTTTTCAGCTTCGTGTCATCAGATACAGAGGTAACTCGTCCAAAGAAAACAGAAATATTCCAGATGAGGTGGGTAAATACATGCTGGATGGTGCCTTCTAGATCACCAAGCTCCGCTTGTACACCCGCCTCCTCTTTTAAGAAATCAATGAGCTGCTCTTTTTCCGTTTTTCTTCCCTTTGTTGTTTCCATGTTAGGGAATTCCCATAAATTCGCAAGGAGGCCTGTACTTGGCCGCTTATGAATATATAGGTTGCCTGCGTCATCAAATAACACCGCTGCTGCCATTGATTTCGCAGTCGGCTTTTTCTTTTTGCTTTTCACTGGGAGCTCATGCTGAACGCCTTCCTCGAATGCCGAGCAATGCATGTTTACAGGGCAAATGAGGCAGGCAGGGGAAGTTGGAGTGCAAATGAGCGCACCAAGCTCCATCAGCCCTTGATTAAATTCTGACGGCTTTTCCCGGGAAATGAGCTGATCGACCGCAAATTCGAAAATGTTTCTCGTTTTTGGTTTTGCAATATCATCCCATACGGACAAAATACGAGAAATGACCCTCATCACGTTGCCGTCTACCGCAGGATACGACTTGTTATAGGCGATACTCAGCACTGCGCCGCTCGTATATGGGCCTACACCTTTGAGCTTTGAAAATTGCTCTTTCGTATCAGGGACAATGCCACCGTAGGATTCATATACTTCTTTCACAGCTGCCTGTAAATTACGCACTCTTGAGTAGTAGCCAAGACCTTCCCATGCTTTCATGACCTTTTCTTCGTCAGCTAAAGCGAGATCCTTCACCGTCGGGAATTGCTCCATAAACCGGTTGAAATACGGAATGACCGTATCTACTCTCGTTTGCTGAAGCATCACTTCTGATACCCAGACGCGGTATGGATCTTGATTTTCACGCCATGGCAATGTTCGTTGTTCTTTTTCATACCAATCAATTAAATCATGCTGAAAGCCCGCAATATCTTTGCGGTCCAGCTTTTCTTGAATGTCTTTCATATCTATACTCCTTCTCATTGGACCGAGGGCTAACGTTCTGAATAGAACCTTATTTGTTGTATACTGTTTGTAGATACGTTAACATGTTACATTAAATCGGGATAAAGCAAAAGTGATTTTGCACATAGTCTTGATTGGAGACGTATACTTTGTATGATTGTTCCTAAGCATGACAACTAGGAGGTAATCAATTGGACACTGGTACTCATGTAGTAATGGGCATTTCTCTTGGGGGACTTGCACTTTTAGATCCAGCCGTCAGCGCAGATCCACACATGGCACACGCCGTGATGATCGCGACCATCGCCGGCTCCCAAGCACCAGACATTGATACTGTGCTAAAACTAAAAAATAATGCGGTTTATATAAGAAATCACCGAGGATTTACACATTCCATTCCGGCTGTACTGTTCTGGTCATTGCTGATTCCGGCTGTGATTTTCCCATTTGTACCGGGGGCGAATTTACTTCACCTTTGGTTATGGACACTATTAGCCGTTGTGCTTCATGTGTTTGTCGATATTTTCAACGCATACGGCACGCAGGCCATTCGTCCATTTTCGAAGAAATGGGTAGCGCTTGGGATCATTAATACGTTTGATCCGTTTATCTTTTTTACACACCTTGTCGCCATTGTCGTTTGGGCGATTGGCGGACATCCCGGCTATACGTTCATTACGCTGTATGCCGTGATTTTCTGTTACTATATTGTCAGGGTCATCATGCAGCTTCAGATTAAACGTCAGCTGCGTGCACGATTCGATGAAATTGAAGAGATTATCATTTCGCCTACAATGAAGTTCAGACAATGGCGCATTGCCGTGAAATGTAAATCCTCTTTCCATGTTGGGCGCAGCATGAATGGAGAAGTCGTCATTTTAGACACCTTTAACCGTGTGCCGGTCCCTGATACTGAAATTATGAAAATTGCTAAGCAAGATGAAAACATTTCAGCCTTTCTCTCCTTCTCCCCTGTCTATCGGTGGGAAGTGGATAAATTCAAGGATCATTATGAGGTGCGGTTCATTGATTTGCGCTACCGAAGCAAAGGTCATTATCCTTTTGTCGCAATCTGCCATATCGACATGGACCACCAAATCAAAAATTCCTATACCGGCTGGATTTTCAGTGAAGAAAAACTGCAAAAAAAATTAAGACTCGGCTCTGTGTGAGCGAGTCTTTTTTTGTTGTGTAGGGCTTGGATTTAGGGGGAAATTACATTGTTTTGATTATTCATTTGTGTAGATTTTGAACTGGATAGATATTTGAATTTATGTAATTCGCAGAAACAGTGATCTATGCACTTATGTTGAGTGCAACACCAAGCTTTCTTGTCTTTTCCCACCATTCACCATTTCAATCCATGCACTCATGTAGAGTGCGACAGGAGGAAACGGTATGAGTGAACACGTGTTAAAGATTTCAATCCACGCACTCATGTAGAGTGCGACACGGCAAAAGCTCTTGGAGTGGAAAATCACCACAATTTCAATCCACGCACTCATGTAGAGTGCGACTGCGATTTCCGCCCTAATTATAACATTTTTTAGGGAATGATCGTCAAAACCCTCAATTTTCTATATAGAATTTTGTTTTCACCCCTAAAAAATATACATTTTTTCTCATTTTTGTCGAATAAAACGGTGCGAATGTTCCAGGGATTTTATGCTCACCTCACATTCGCACCGACTTTATCTTAGTATGAAATCTATTGAAACTTGTTAATCATACTTCTTTATATTTCATCAACAATTTAATTCAATTAGATTCATGACTACTGACGCAGGAGGCAGAGTTATGTTTTCGCAATTATTAATCCATCCACTCATGTAGAGTGCGACTCAGGAAAGATACGAGACACTCACTGTGATTTCTATTTCAATCCACGCACTCATGTAGAGTGCGACCTTTACTGATTTGGAATCGGGGCAACGCAATAAGCATTTCAATCCACGCATTCATGTAGAGTGCGACTTCCTTAAAAATCATTATGATCTTTCCTCATTTATTTCAATCCACGCACTCATGTAGAGTGCGACTATATTTGATTCCGAAGTACACAAAGGCAAGTAGATTTCAATCCACACACTCATATAGAGTGCGACCGATGATGTTCAGCCTTTTATTGATTTTGCCAATAATTTCAATCCACGCACTCATATAGAGTGCGACTACAACCCAAAGAAAAAATCCTGAGGAGTGATGAATTTCAATCCACGCACTCATATAGAGTGCGACTGCGATTTTCGCCCTAATTATAACATTTTTTAGGGAATGATCGTCAAAATCCTTAAGTTTCTATATAGAATTTTGTTTTCACTCCTAAAAAATATACATTTTTTCTCATTTTTGTCGAATGAAACGGTGCGAATGTTCCAGGGATTTTATGTTCACCTCACATTCGCACTTAGTCTTATGAAATGACGTCGTCCATTTTAAGTCTTCCATAGCCTGCATTTGTTTTAGCGCCGATTCCTTCGTGTTCTAAAGCTCCTAGTAAGATGGTTTTGGCGAGTTCGAGCCATTCCGCTTCTTCTGGTCGATTCTTTTTTGTTTTCAATAGAAGTTGAAAGCGGCCGTTGACCACCGTTAAGAAATGAATCGGTGTTGGTGAGTCATCATCTCGAGGGGCTGGAACACTTCCCCCTTTGTTCATCTTATCTAGCTTGACGCTGTTATAGTCTGAATGATGTGGTGTCATCACATCTACTTTGAATGCTTCCTTTACTGTCTCAGGCATCATGAGCGCATCATGAAATTCGATCATGCCAGCACGTTCGTTTGTTCCAAACAATGTGTTGTAATCACTACCACCTTGTTTTAGTTCTGGAAAGTTTTCACCTAATACAGAATGGGCATAATGAGAGGCTACACCTTTTAAAGCTGTTCCTGGTAAATAAGGAATGCCGTATATCGGGTGTAATAACAATCCCGTTTCAAGTACACCCTCTCCTCCATGTCCAATGACTAACGGCGATATGGATTTGACTAGGCATGTGGGGTTCGTATCGGTATAATATTGCTCCACAAATCTTTCATACAAAAAGCGATTTTCCCCCCACTGTTTTCGATGTAGACGAATTACATTTTCATAAAATGACTGCTTCTCCGCACTGTCATTTATGATGTCCGACAATGTAGAACCACCAATCTCCCATTTGCTTTTGTTTAAGGTTAATGACAGATTCATTGGATGTCCTCCACATTTTCCGCCCCTTGTTCCACCTTTAAAATAGATTCCGCATATCTTTTTAACCAAACAGATGCACTTAAAGCTTGTCTTGATTTGATTAAGTAATCTCGATTGGAAGCTGACCAATCTCCTTGTATATCTAGTGTTTCTTTTATATCTTGAACGAATTGTTGATAAGCATTTCCTTTTTTTGATTTTGCCTCAAAAAATGTAATGGTGAGCCTTAATCCATTTGTTAAGATCATTGAGGCGAATCTGTGACAGAGTTGTCCATATTGATTTGAGAAATTCTCCTCATTCGATTTGGCATTCATCACATGTTGATACGCTTTCTCAGCATAATGATGTTGAATGAGTTTCATGATCCCTCCCCTCCTGTCATACGCCAGGATACTCTTCCTTTACCTACGTTTGTGTTTCCACCTAATTGAAGATACATCTGTTTTTCTAGTTGATTTAAAAGTTGGTGTCTAACAGATAAATCATTGCTTCCATCGACACGATCACACCACATGAGCCCATAAAATATGGCTTCTGCTGGTACATACTCTTCATACCAGAGAGCACCTTTACTAACTGTTTGGGTTTCATGATCAATTCTAATACGAGGTGTCACTTCAGAATTCATGGTGACAATGTATTGAAAAACGTCATCACTTACAATCACAAATCGTTCTATCCAAAGAGTTTGTGATTGTTTATCGTCGAATAAAAGTTTGGCCATCTTTTCAGCAAAATCGGTTAGTTGTGGAGATTTTTTTGCAGCCCCTTGGAATTCACCTAGGTATAATTCGTCATTCTCTACTAATTTAGAATTCATGGTGACTAGCGTGCTTGATTCTTCGATGAGATCAGGGATATCCAGCGATACGCCTAATGCTTTTGCATCGCGGGCTAATCTTTTCAATATGAGTGGACTTGCCACATATCCAAATGTACCGTATCTACTCGCCACCGGGAATGAAAATAACCGGCCATCTGTCATGACGACTGCTCCTGCGCTTCCATCTTGATCTCCTTGTGTGCCAAATACTTTTTGTACGAATGTGTCTTGTCCTTTCGCGCGATAATGTTCACGCTGCACGCCTTTAATACTGCTTCCAGGTATAATCGGCCATTCTGTTACTTTTTCTCGTTGAATGGGCATATCAATCACGCCAACTCCTTCACCCGCTCCAATATGAAGGGGGGATAAACAATGTATCCAAAACCAACGGCTTGCTTCCATCATCTCACTCCTCTTATTCATTCGGTTTCCATGTTCCCCAAAGTGCTAACCCGCAGCCATCTTCACGATCAAACGCTTCTTTGCGCCGGTTACGATCAGATACTGATTGAAGCCACATTTTTTCGGCCAGTTCTGCCGGATCTCCTTCTTCTACTATAAAGAAGTAAACGCTACCCGCGGGGACTAAGCGGCGGATTGCTTTTTCACGCCCTTTGTCTTTATTTGCTAAGCTCCATCCAGAGATAGGCTGCCAATGTGGAACAGATGCCCAAACCAATTTCAGTCGTACATTCGTATCAAATAGTGGTTTTGACATGAGCTGTTCATCCAGCCAACCGGGCTGCCATCCTTTACTGAAATAAGCAGGTGTCGCCAATATCATGCGAACATACGGCTTGTTCTTAAGCGATTCTTTAATCATATCTGGACATGTCCAATCTTGTTGGTATACATGTGGCCGGTCTTCTATATGAGCCAGCCGCCTTTCACCACCGATTGGGTGAAGACTTGAGAAAGGCTTTAATGCTTCTGACTCTTCAGTAGATAACTCTATTCCCGCCTCCAGTTTAAAGTCATCTGGGAATACGAGTGATTCTGTTGAAAATAGATGCTGATCTTTTGCCTTTTTACTGCCAGTTTCCACCTCAATTTGTGTTCGTTCCTGACGCTGTAATGCTGGAATAAATGCCGGTGGTGTTTCCTTTTTGAAAGCATGATTTTCCTTCTGCATATGTTGGTATTCAGTCAAGGCTTCCTTCACCTGACTCTCATTCACTGCGTCTGTCAGCCAGTTCACCATCCACTTTAGTGATACAAAAGCAGGCGGCGATTTCATTTTTTTACGAGCACCAGCTCCAATTGGCGGCCATAATGCCTCACTAAAACGGCCTGTTTTTCCTGTACCAAAAAAGCCCTGTCCTTCCGACATCATTGGCTTTGGTCTCACTTGATTCATCCCATACTCATCATCGAATAACTCAAGGTCATTAGGCATTGGCACATATAAATGATCATGCCAGCGATATAAAGGACCTCGCACAAGAGATTTCGCATAATAAGAAAGTGGCGTGGTATGTTTGATTGATTGTCGTTTCTTTGCTAGAGCTGTACGAAGTGTTCCTGCGACCACACTCGGCGGAACATCGTTTAATGAACGCGCCCGTATACCCGGTACACTTTGAAATGGGCGTGCATCACGAATAAGCAGCGGATCAAGCGGTTGAATGTGAAACCATCTTTCAGGCATGTCCACTTACCTCCTCTAGTTGAAGAGCAATGATCATACATTCAGCGATTGTATGTAATTCTTCTAATGTATTCTTCTTCGGTATATACTTCGCAATCAATTGATCGATCCACTCTTTCGTTTCTTGCTCTGTTTTTGCTTCCGTTTTCTTTTTGAATGCAAGACGTCTTATCTCTAGTGGAATGAGTTCATCTAAGATTTCCGGCTGTTTTCTAAAAGAAGACTGTTCGTATGTTTGATACAACTCTCGTAAGCCATATGCAAAGCCATTCGTGAAATAAGACTGTTTTAACCACGTCGTCATCTCTTGGATAGAGGCCACTGGATCTATTTGAAATGAGACTGAGATATTCATTGTGTCTCCTCCGCCTCGCTTTTGGAAATGAATCGCTAATGAATTTCGCTCTTGTTTTGCATATTGTTCGGCCTGACGTGCCATGCTTCTTACTTCTTCAAGAGGCTCAAGCATATGAACGATGGCGATGCCAATTGAAATCGAAGGAGGTGTCTCACTATGTTGATGAGCCTTCATCGTTGAAACAAATTTACTTTGCAATTTCCCAGCTGCTTCTAAGCATTTGTGAACCGGTACATAAGCCATGACATCATCTCCACCACCATAAATCAATGTACCTTCACATTCGGAAATAATCTCACTTGCCTTTGAAGCAAAAGTTGAGAGCGTGTTAGAAAATGCAATATGACTTTCTACATGCTGTATATTTCGTAGTTGGCTGCCCATCTTATCTCCATCCGCCATGAGAAAGGCATAGTAAGGTGAAGGTGCTGGTGGTTTAATCGGCTGGCCGTGATGCTTGCTGTATTCACCTTTGAAATATTTTTCAAGCAGCTGTGTGATGTCATTTTTCGCTTCTGTTCGTGTGGTCCCGACAAGTCCACGTTGTTCAAGATAATCTTCTATTCTTCTTTCATAAAAAAGCGATGCCTCACTCAAATCAATAGGGGCTACTGTCAGATTCATATTCTTAAGATATGTTTCTACATCTTTCACATATTGTGTGGCTGCTTTCTTCATCTGTTCATTTTGGTCCAACATATTTTGATAGGGAGCAAAAGCTTTATCACATACAGATGGAAATGTCATACTCGGATGCTTATGTAAGGACAATCGTTTGATCACTGAAATCGCATCTAATGATTCATGTTCACCAATTCCCCATTTTGCTAGTTGCGCCACTTGCTGTGGTTTTTTTTGCTTTTGGAAAACAGACTCTCGTCCACCGTCAAGTGATGATTTTGGTTCACCGAATAACGCCCCTGGTTCATTTTGTTTAAAATCTCTTAACGTCTTCCGTGCCGCCATTAAACCTTCGACTTCTTGAAGAGCCAAATGATATGGACTTGCGGACGCATTTGCCGCTCTGTCTTGATTTTGCACCTCAGTCCACACAGCATAAAATTCCAATAAATCATCTACTTGTCGATTCCATGTGCCTATTTGAATATAAGGATCCACAATCTCTCTTACAAAATCTGCGTATTCCTTCCATTTGTCATATATTGCTTTTTTCACTTGTCTTGCAACGGATGAAGGCTGTTCGTATGAGATTTCTCCCAATATTTTATTTGGTGAGTTGTTTGTTTCTGCGTCGTTTGGTTCTGCAGAGGATTCGTTGAACACAGGGAAAATAAGCGTTCCACCCAGTTGTTGAAATTTCTTCGCACCTGCTTTACTTAATTCAGATAGAAGAAAAGAGCCAAACCATAAATCACGCGTCCGCCTTGCTTGCGCAATAAATTCTTGAACAGGCCCTATCGAAAATAGCATCAATGTTTGTTTTTGTGATTCTTCTGACAAAATGTTTGCACCTCCTTGCTATGTAAAAAGGCTTGAATCGCCGATGAGTGCGTCCGGCCACTCTCGTCTTGTAATGGGTTTTTTGAGTAGGTGGCTGTTGGATAGATACTTTGTTCATCTGTTACATCAGGCAAAGGCTTTCCTTTTCCTAAAAGCGATAAAGCTTCTATCTGTGGTTGCTGCAGCACCATAATCATGCCTACCGATTCCTTTTGATTAATAGATAACGGTTTTAAGATGAGTGGTGAAGCCAAGCGATTTTTATTTCGCGGGACTAACGTCTTTGTATTAGGCTCCTTTTGAAACCACTTTCTTTTTGCTTTTTCTTCTTTGCTTCGCTTCTTATCTTTTTTCGATTCCTTTTTAAAGTTAAATACAATCGGCATACCAAATTGCGCCCTAGGAAAAGCGATATATCTCTTTGGTTTATTTGAAGGATACGGTAATTGATGATCAGGATGTGACATATTCGCTAGATGACGTATGGAATCTGCCTCAGGCCAATAACTTCTCCCAGCCTCCCCATTTTGGATATTATGTTTTTTACGAAATTCAATGTATGTATCCATTGTTTTCGTCCAGGATAAATGCGTTTGAGAAGCTTTATTCTGTAATCTAAACTCCCAACTGAGTGTTGGCCATTCACGAGATACTTCGGGAATAGAGATAGCATATTGACATACTTTCTCTTTAAACCATTGATCAAATCGCTCCTTACTGACTTCTTGCTCTTTAGGAGAAAATGTTTCACAGTATAAACTCCCACAACCACGTCTCGTTCTTGCACCAAGTCCCCCAAAATTGATCCACGCCCATAGTGCAGCTTCGATTTCATTGCCTAACTTCTTTTTGTCTTGTGAAGTCATTGAAGCACTCTCGGTCAAATAAACATTCATTTTGAAATATCCCATAAACATTTTATTTGGTGTTTTTTGAAAAATATATGTTGGAGGGAATTTGATTTGTTTTTTTTCTTTAAATATTTCTTCAACGATTACTTTAATTAAGCTGCTTTTTTCTGTATGACCAAATATCTCTGCTTCTCGTTTAGAGAACTGAGGTATCTAGATACAGCAACATCAAACAAGTATTTGTCTATTACCGGTATATTACTCAAAAGCTGTCGTACAACTTCAAAGATGATGAGTTTCC
>NZ_LMJV01000002.1:0-46198 GCF_001429445.1 Bacillus sp. Root920 | reverse complement strand
AAGGTTTGGCTATCAAATACCTCTAGGGAAATGAGGTCATCAATGTCTTGAAAAATCGTTTTGAGTGCCTTTTTTTGATCCTTTACAATGCTTTTGGCATTCATGATACCCATATGTACTGCGTTGTCTAAAAAGTGTTCTTCTATAAAGGTATCGCCGCCAAAGCTCGTATCATCCAGTGTTCCAGAAACACCTTCATGAAAGGCTTTTTGCTTATCAATGAAGCTGATAAACATGTCTACATTTCCAGCGAGCTCTTTATAAAAGCTTTTAATGTTATCGGCACCTTTCCCAGTGAAGTCGTCACCGAGGTTGGCCACACCTTGTAATGCCTTTTTTAAATCTACCATTTGTTCGCGGAGTTCCTGGTAGTGTTTTGCCCTTGTGTCCATGGCACTTGTTAGTGCTTTTGCATCAATTTTTTAAATCTACCATTTGTTCGCGGAGTTCCTGGTAGTGTTTTGCCCTTGTGTCCATGGCACTTGTTAGTGCTTTTGCATCAAGTATCTTGCCCAGAAGAAGTCACTCCTTCCTATTCATTGACAAGGTCAATTTTACCAATACAAAGTTTGTCATTAAATAGGAATTAAGACACAAAAACAATACTTATTATGTAAATGAACAATGTTTCAATAGAATACTTTAGCTCCACTTTTGTCAGTAATAATTATGATGCGATATTTAGAACAATCTTTTAAATAGAACATTTTTTTGAGCTACTCCATTATAAAAAAGTGTTATAGAGCACTTCCATGGTAAGGAAGATGTCACTAGTCGAGGCAATCCCTACATGAATTAGGAATGCACTTAAAAAAGCACACCCGCATCAGTGTACTTTTTACAATTTAGACTTCAGCAATTGCAGCTCTTGCTCCATAATATCTGCTGCTTCAGTTATAAATTGAATAATTAAATCTAATTCTTCTGGTTTGTATTCATTTGTGAGTTCCTTCGTTGATGTTGATAAGGATCGAAAGAGTTCTTTTACCTGTGATTTCCCCGCTGTTAGAGGAACAATGATGACTCTTCGTTTGTCTTTTGGGTCCTTTTCTCTTTTGGCGTAGCCCGCTTTTTCAAGCCGGTCAATAAGAGCTGTGACCGCACCTGAGCTAAGACCTGTTTTTTCACTTAATTCTCCTGCTGTGAGAGGACCGAGTTCGTTTAATAAATCGGCGGATTTGAGATCTGTTGGAAAAAGGCCGAGCGATTGAGCGGCCGCTTGGTGGAACAAAACGGTTCGTGTGGCGAGGCGCCTCATTGTATGTATGATCTGGGCTGCTCTGTCTTCAGCCTCGTTCTTTATTGACAACTTGTTCTCCTCCCTTTAAAATCAATTTATCTTGATCATCAAGATAAATGTTCTCTTACTTTATGGTTAAGTTGATCATAGCAAAAATAATGAGAGAACGTAAGCAGGAGGTAAATGAAATGAATCATGTGGATAAAGGCAAGGCATCCACTCGCTTTGTTGTCATCGGTTTGCTGTTAGGGATTTTTATGGCAGCGATGGACAATACCATTGTTGCAACAGCAATGGGAAGCATCGTAGCAGATTTAGGCAGTTTTGATAAATTTGCTTGGGTGACGGCTTCTTATATGGTGGCAGTGATGGCGGGAATGCCTATTTACGGAAAGCTTTCTGATATGTATGGTCGAAAGCGTTTTTTTCTGTTTGGACTTATTTTCTTTTTAATTGGATCAGCGCTGTGCGGTATAGCACAAACGATGGATCAGCTCATTATTTACCGAGCCATTCAAGGGCTTGGGGGCGGTGCACTTCTTCCGATCGCATTTACGATTATCTTCGACATCTTCCCGCCTGAAAAGCGCGGGAAAATGTCTGGTATGTTTGGAGCAGTCTTTGGTTTATCAAGTGTACTCGGACCGCTTTTAGGTGCTATTATTACGGATTCGATCGGCTGGCATTGGGTTTTCTATATTAATGTGCCAATTGGTATTGTCAGTGTCTTCTTGATCGCCAGATACTATCAGGAATCGCTTGAACATCGTAAGCAGAAAATCGACTGGTCAGGTGCTATTACACTTGTCGTTGCGGTTGTCAGCTTAATGTTCGCGCTTGAGCTTGGCGGTAAATCTTATGCTTGGGATTCGGTGCAAATCCTCACACTTTTTGCTGTGTTTCTTGTGTTCGGTACGATCTTCTTTATTGTTGAGCGTAAGGCTGAGGAGCCGATTATCTCATTTTGGATGTTTAAAAATCGATTATTTGCAACATCTCAAATTTTGGCGTTTTTATATGGCGGGACATTTATTATTCTTGCTGTCTTTATTCCTATTTTCGTGCAGGCTGTGTACGGTGAATCTGCGACAAGTGCAGGGTTCATTTTAACACCGATGATGATTGGATCAGTCATTGGCAGTATGATTGGCGGAACGATGCAGACGAAAGTGCCTTTCAGACGTCTTATGACTATTTCTGTCATTTCATTTTTCGCTGGGATGCTGCTGCTTGCCAATATGTCACCAGATACAGCAAGACTGTGGCTCACACTCTTTATGATGATATCAGGCTTTGGCGTCGGGTTCAGCTTCTCCCTTCTGCCGTCAGCTTCAATGAATGATCTTGAGCCGCGTTACCGAGGCAGTGCAAACTCGACCAATTCATTTATGAGATCACTTGGAATGACGCTCGGTGTAACAATTTTCGGAACGATTCAAACCAATGTGCTGACAAATCGTTTAGCTGATGCCTTTAGCGGAATGAAAGGAGCCCCTTCTCAAATAAGCGATCCACAGGCTATTTTCCAAGAAGGTGCCCGCTCACAAATTCCGACTGATATTTTAAATAAAGTCATCGATGCGATGTCACAAAGTATTACGTACGTATTTTTGCTTGCATTATTCCCGATTGCACTTGCGGCGATTACGGTCGTATTTATGGGAAATGCACGGGTACGCACATCTAATGAAATGAAGGAAAACGAATAATGTGAAAAAGCAGAGCGATAGCGGCTCTGCTTTTTTTCTTATTGATATAACGGATGGGCTTTGCCCTCACTGCCAACGATTCGTATTTTCGATTGGACCATGTCTTTTGCTGCTTGTTTTGCTTTTTGTAAATACATACGCGGATCTAAGCTTTCAGGTTCGTTTGAGAAATGATCACGTATCGCTTCGGAATATGCATTTTTCAGTTCAGTTGAGACATTCACCTTTGCCATACCAAGTGCAACGCATCGCTTGACGTCCTCATCTGGTACAGCGGAACCACCGTGCAGGACAAGTGGTACATCGACCAGCGCTGCAATTTGTTCAATGCGGTCAAAGTCAATATCCGGCACCCCTTTATAAATGCCATGGGCAGTACCAATCGCAGGCGCTAAAGTAGGCACCCCAGTTTCTTCTACAAATTGGCGGCATTCTGATGGAACGGCTTTTTCAGCATCCTTTTCATCGACGACGATATCATCTTCTACACCGCCTACCTTGCCTAGCTCTGCTTCGACATTTACACCGACTTTTAAGGCAAGATCCACGACTTCTTTTGTGCGGCGTACATTTTCTTCATATGAGTGCATAGATGCATCGATCATAACGGATGTATATCCAGCCCTGATACAGGTGAGAATCACATCAAAGTCTGTGCAGTGATCCAGGTGAAGACCGATTGGGATTTGATATTGATCAGCCGCCGCCTTCACTGTATCTGCAATTGCTTTTGCTCCAAGAGATTGAACCGTTCCAACCGTTGTTTGCAAAATCACAGGTGACTTTAATTCTGCAGCAGTTTCGAGCACCCAATAGATACTGTCAAAGGAGTGTACATTGAATGCCACAATTCCGTATTTTTCTTTTTTCGCAGCCTCAAGCATTGGTGTTGTTGAAAGTAAAGGCATGATCAAACATCCTCTCTAGTTAAAATATCCGTTTCTAATACAGCAAGCATGTCTTCATTTGTTCTTGTTTCCAGCAGTTTTTGACGTTTCGTTTCATCCATTAAGCCTCGTGAAAGGGCTGAAAGAGCTTTTAAATGAGTCGTCCCTGTTTCACTTTTAGGGATCAGTAAGGATAAGAAGAAAAAGCAAGGCTTCCCATCAAAAGCGTCCCATTCAATACCTGTTTCCGTGCGGACGATTACAAGTGCTGGTTTCGTGATGGCTTCTGTTTGAGTATGCGGAATGGCAAATCCATCTTGAAATCCGGTTGTACTCAGTGCTTCCCTTTCCGCTAACCCTTTTTTGACATCCTCTGGTGAAGTGCAAATACCTGCTTTGTAGGCAATGTCAGCAATGGCTGCGAACACGCCAGCCTGTGAAGAAGCTGTTTCGTGAAGATTCATATAGATATGTTCCATCATTTCTCCTCCTCCGTTTTAAACTGCGGGGTTGTCTATTTTTTTACGGTAAAGTCCGTAGAGAATCGCACCTACGAGTGAGCCGATTAGTATGGAAAGCACCCATTGGAATGCACCTGTGACGACCGGAAGAACAAGGAATCCACCATGCGGAGCTGGAACCTGTACGCCAAACAAATATGTCAATATAGCAGAGATGGCAGAGCCAAACATGATAATTGGCAGGACAACGACCGGGTTTTTGGCCGCAAATGGGATGGCTCCTTCTGTAATATGTGTCGCTCCTAGAATATAGTTGATTGCCCCTGCATTTCGTTCTTGTGGCGTGAAATGTTTTCGGAAAATCGTTGTGGCAATCGCAATGATAAGCGGCGGTGTGATACATGCTGCTGACACACCTGCCATGAAGTAAAGGTTACCTTCTGCAAGTAAAGCCGTTCCTGTGACATAGGCTGCTTTGTTAAAAGGTCCTCCCATATCAAATCCACACATCGCTCCAACAATTAAACCTAAAAGCAGTGGATTCGTGGATTGTACAGATGAGAGAAAATCCATTAGGGAATTATTTAGCCCTGTGATTGGGACTAACAACGGGGTCATGACAGCCCCAATTAAGAAAATACCGATGACAGGATAGATGAAGATTGATTTTAATCCATCAAGTGATGCTGGTAATTTTTGAAGCAAGAATTGAAGCAATAAAATGATATATCCTGCTGCAAAACCTGCGATAATACCGCCTAAGAATCCAGCACCTCCATCATTTGCAAGGAGACCCCCTATAAATCCGACGACCATCCCCGGGCGTCTAGCGATCGAATCAGCGATAAATGCTGCTAAAATTGGTACCATTAAGCTGAAGCCAAGTCCGCCAATGCTTTTCAAATAGGCAGCAAATGGATGATACGTTTCGTGCTTAGGATCAGCAGAGTAGATACCAAATAAGAAAGAAAGGGCAATTAAGACACCGCCTCCAACAACAAATGGGAGCATGTGTGATACACCGTTCATTAAGTGCTTATAGATCGTGTGTATCCATTTATTTGCCGACTTTTGTTGAGCTGATGTAGGAGCAGATGTTTTTTCTGTTCCAGAAGCTCTTCCTTTCACTTGATGAACGGGGGCATCTCCATTGATAATGCCTTGGATCAGTTCATTTGGCGTGCGGATACCCTTCGCTACAGGCACTTCAATCAGTGGTTTGCCGTGAAAACGATCTGTATGCACATCTTTATCGGCTGCCACGATGACCCCATCTGCTTCCATAATGTCTTGATCAGTTAAAGCGTTTTCAATTCCTACTTGACCATGCGTTTCGACTTTAATGTCGACCCCTAGCTGCTCAGCAGCGATTTTTAAAGCTTCAGCTGCCATAAATGTGTGTGCAATACCTGTTGGACAGCCGGTTGCAGCGACAATTTTTTTACGGCTCATGTGTAATTCCCCCTTATATCTTCTGAATGTGTACTTGCTCAATCAATGAATCAATATCATGTAAATCACTTAAGCCTTTTGAAAACGCAGTGGATGCTCCCGTTGCAATGCCGTAGCGTAAGCATTCTTCAGGCGAATGTCCTTCAAGATGTTTACTAAGAAAAGCTGCGAGCATTGCATCTCCAGAACAAGCTGTGTTTACGACAGTGCCTGTTGGTGCGTTTCCTTTAAACACTGCGTCCTTCGTAATGAATAAAGCCCCTTCTCCCCCGCGGGAAATAAGCACTTGCTCTGCACCCATCTCAATGAGTTTCTCTCCTGATTGAATGAGTTCTTTTTCTGACAAAGGATGTGTTTTACCGAAAAAAGCAGCAATTTCTTCTTCATTCGGTTTTAGTAAATACGGCTTGTATTGAAGCGTCTCAAGAACTGCTGCTGAGCTTGTGTCTAAAATGAACTTGACCTTCTGTTGATGACAAATAGCTGCTACTTCTGAAAAAATGCTGGCAGGAACGCCTTTTGGCAGACTGCCTGACATGATGAGGATGCCTCCCTGCGGGATAGCCGCAATTTTCTCACGAAAGGCGTGAAGCGCTTTTTCTTCAATCGCTGGGCCTTGATTCACGAGCTTGTATTCTTCTGTCGTATTAATAAAAACATTAATGCGTGTGATGCCTTCAACCGAGATAAAATCGGTTTGAATGGAGAGATCCTTTAAAGATTGTTCAATATAAGAGCCTGAAAACCCAGCAATAAATCCTAGTGCAGTGCTGGTGAAGCCATATTTCTTTAGCATAATTGACACGTTCACGCCTTTTCCATTCGGCTGATAATCTTCATCTTCTGTGCGATTGACTGCATTTGCCCGCATTTCTTTTAATGCAATATATAGGTCAATAGCAGGATTTAAGGTGCAGGTATAAATCAATTGGTTTCACCTTCTTTCTTTTCTCTAAAGAAAGTATCTCATACGATTCAGTGAAAATGTTTTCAGAATGTGTAAAGGTTTTCATGAGAAAAAGCCTTCCAGATCAAAGTCTCGAAGGCTTTCTTATTGGTTATTTCATTCGGATCACATAGGCGTCAAGTAAAATGCGGGCAATGACATGAAGAGACAGGCGGGATCTGACTTCATAATCTGGGAAGAAAGATTGTTCCCCTTTATATCCGACTAGTGTCATATCTGATATTTTGCTTAATGTAGAATCTATTCTTGTCGTCACCGTAATGGTTGTGACTTGCTTCATACTGAGGTTTTGACACGCTTCAACAAGCTCAGCTGTTTCGCCATTTAATGAAACAAAGATGGCAAGCTCACTTTTTTCAATGTCTCGCGATTTCAGCCGAATGATATTTGGATCGTCGTGTACTTCACATGTTTTCCCGATGAGCTGTAATTTGATGGTCATCTCTTTGGCAATCATCTCTGAGAAGCCTCTGCCGAAAATATAAATTTTGTCTGCATTATGTATTTTTTGAACGGCATCTTCAATTTGTCCAATACTTTGCAGCTGTATCGTTTTTAAAACCTCTTCTTCATTTTTCCGAATTGCTAGTTTGATGTCTTCATCAATATTTTTGAGCTGGTCGCTTGCATCTGTCATTTTCTTTTCTTGTTTCAATCGATATTTAAAGGATGTATAGCCGTTATAGCCAATTTTTTTCATCAGTCTGACAATCGTGGCCGTTGATACATTGGCTCTTTCGCTTAAAGTGACAATGGATAAGGTGGAGATATCCTCTAAATGCTGGTGAATATAATTGAGTAAATATCGTTCTGTTTCACTTAACGTTTGATATACATCACTTGGGATGTTAAATAATGATTCATTCAAATCGATTCCCCCTTATTCATTTCATACTATAATTAAATGCCCAATAAAAACAAGATGATTCTTTTGTCATGTATTTAGATGAAAGGCGAAAATGAGTGAAATTTTATTTTTGACATAAACTAAAGAAAAGTTGTGTCTATGTGAAAGGAGCTGATCTGTATGCTTCATCTTTTGTTTTATCTGATCCTTCTCTATGTCGTTTATGTCTTTTTGACCGCATTTGTTTTGTTTTATTTACCGATCCAAAAAACATGCAAAGAACATTGTATCTATAAAGCTTCTTCGATCTCAGGAGACGATCAGGGCACAAATCAAGTGATGCTTCTTGACGATGGATTTGTGTCCGGTCAGGCCAGAATCCAAATGATTCGTGAGGCAAAGAGGATGATCCGCCTTAGTTATTATTCCATCCAAAAGGGGAAAACAGCCGAATGGGTACTAGGTGCTTTAATTGAAGCTGCTGATCGAGGGGTGAAAGTTCAGCTGCTTTTAGACGGCATCTGCCACAGTTTGCGTGGACCGCTAAAAGATTTACGATATGCCGTGGCAAATCACCCGAACATGGCCATTCGTTTTTATGAGCCTTTTCGGTTATTTAAGCCATGGACGTGGCATAACCGCCTTCATGATAAGCTGCTGCTGGCAGATGGCCGAGTGGCTGTGATGGGCGGAAGAAATATCGGTGATAAATACTTTGCAGATCAGCCCCCGAAAGATTTTGCATTTGACCGCGATGTGCTGCTTTATAACGACAAAAAAGGAAAAGTATTAGATGAAATGGAGCAATACTTCGTTTATTTATGGAATCATGACTTTACGAAAAGAACAAAAGCAGTGTTCTCTAAACAAAAAGCAAAGAAAGGCTTAAAACTAAGAAAGAAACTGCTTAGATCCTATCAGGAGGCAGTGCATGCGAAAGAACCTTTTGTGATGTCGTCCTTTAATTGGGCAGCAGATGGCACCTCAGTAAAGCAGATTGCATTTTTTACAAATCCTGTGGAGCGCTTCAATAAGCGTCCTCTTGTGCTCAAAAAACTAAACGATCTAGCTCACCGGGCAAAGCGTTCTGTGCTCATACAGACGCCTTATGTCATCCCGACACGACCCATGAAAGACGGCCTCACTCCCTTAGCCAGCGGGATTCAAACGACAGTTGTCACGAATTCTCTCACAGCGACGCCAAATCCGTTAGCTTTTGCAGGTTACTTAAGCACGAAAAAGGAACTGATGAAAACAGGCGTTCATTTGTACGAATATGAAGGTCCGTATTCCATTCATGCGAAATCAATGGTCATTGATGATTATTTAAGTATTATTGGCACATATAATTTAGATGCGAGGTCTAGTTTTTTAAATACAGAGTCAATTTTGGTCATTGATAGTGCCCCTTTTGCGCTATCACTTACTCAGGCAATAGAACGTAAAATTGCCTATAGTATACTTGTCGCGAAGGACAAAGCAGCCTATAAAGCGGAGTCCTATGGGCAGAAAAAAAAGCCTTTGATGAAAAGGCTCCTTTTAAATGGTTTATCCGCGATAACTGTTCTATGGCGGCGGTTAATCTAAAGGGCGGCTACTCTTGTGGCAGCCCTTTTTCTTCTGATTGATCCTCTTCTGCTGACTCCAATTTGGTCAATTTAAACACCAGAATCCCCGCAACAATCACAATGACACCTAATAGTTTTGCGGGAGAAAATTCTACTTTCTCTAACCCAAGCCAGCCGAGCGAATCGAACAAAAGCGCGGAGCCGAGCTGTGAAATCAGGACAATCGAGATTCCATAAGTCGGACCGAGACGTTTGATGCTTTGAACGAGGCAGATGACCACCCCTACTCCAATGGCTCCGCTAATCCAGTACCACGCTTCCATATGTCTTAATTGAAACATGCCGGTTCCTTCTAGCAAAAGACCCATCAAAAGTGAAGCAATAAAGCCCATACCTAGAACGAGAGTGGTCGTTGACCAAGAGCCTGTCTGCTCATTGACCTTACTGTTAAAAATGGTTTGTAAGCTGACGAGTGCGCCAGCCGTGATGGCTAATCCTATTCCTATGATCATGTCTGAATCCCTTCATTTCTTCTATTCATAAATGTTTCGCTCCGCTATTTCTAAGAGTCCTTCCCGGTCAAGAATCGTAATCTTCCCTCTTCGCCTCTCTATCAGCCCTTTTTCACAAAATTGCTGAATCACCCGGTTAATATGACGGTAGCTTGTACCAATTAAGCTCGCCGCATCAGTAAGACGCAGTGCGCTCGCGCTGTTATCCCCTGTTAACACAGACAATAAGTAGCTTGCGAGTCTGACCTCTACAGGGTATAAAAGGTGGAAGCTCAAATCGTTTGATTTCGTATAAAATTTGTTTGTGATGCCCTTTAGTAAAAAGGTTAACACGCGGGAGTCATCCTTCGCATGGCGCATGAGCGCTTGATGAGAAATCCTTAGCATATGTACTTCTGTGACAGCCTCCACTGTATTGACCATATCAGTCTGCTGAACGTATTCAATATCTCCAATCGCTTCAAGAGGATGTTTAAAACAAAGAATGAAGGTCTTTCCTTCTTTTGTGGTGGTGAAAATCTTTAATTTTCCTTTTACTAACAAGTACAAGTGCTCCCTCTGATCTCCCTTTGAACAAATCAGCTCACCTTGCTTATAGCGCCATAAGCTGACGTGTGATATGAGTTTCTGATGAAAGACGTTTTCTAATTCATGTGCCTTGAGATAAGAGGAAAATAGAGATTCATCATGAAGCTCCTCCATCTGACGCCCTCCTTTATAGCTTTAAAATGATTACGCCTGCGATCATCAATAGAATTCCTGCATAATGCTGCCATTTCATTTTCTTCTTCTGTACACCAAACCATCCTTTTGCATCGATTGCAAAGGTGAAAGCAAGCTGAGCAATGAGTAAAGCAGCGATGGTCAGTGTGACACCGATCATTTGAATCGCAGTCACTTCATTGAAAATAATAATGGCTGCAAATGCACCGCCTACTAAATAAAGCGGCTGCACCTTTCGATATTCTCGAAAGTGTCCGTCACGTACGATCAGTAAAATGATCAGTGCGATCATAAAGCCGGTCAGCTGCGTGATGGTTGCCGCCTGCCATGTGCCGATATCCTGGCTGATTCTTGCGTTTGCGACGCCTTGCAGTGTAATACAAGCGCCTCCTAATAAAGCGAAAATAACACCTTTCATTCGTTCAAATGCTCCTTCTTTTTCAGTCTAGTTCCATTAAAAGATAGATGCCCTCATGTTGAAAAGGACATATGTCCCACTTTGCGTATTATATCAGAAACTTTTTCTTTTACAGTTGCATCGTTTTAGATTTTTCACAGTGGGTACAGTTTTATATCACCTGAAAACAGAATATTGAATGGAATCACATATAAAAAGGAGACATGTCAGAATGAGAAATCAAGAGAAACATTTTATTAACGGAGAATGGATCGCATCAACAGGAAACGAAACGACGGAAGTCATCAATCCTGCTACAGAGGAAGTCATTGGCACCATTAGTTTAGGAACAAAAGAAGATTTAGATAAGGCAGTCAAAGCTGCTCGTGACGCCTTTCCTTCTTTCTCAAAAACATCTCGAAATGAACGCGTAAAGATGCTGGAAAACATTGTGCGCGGCTACGAAAAGCGTAAGGATGAACTAATTGAAGTCATGACACAAGAGCTCGGTGCACCGCTGAAAGTATCGGAAGAGGTTCATTACAAAATGGGACATGAACATTTTTCTAAAGCAGCGGAAGCACTTAAATCGTATACATTTACTGAGGACCGCGGCGGACATACCATTATAAAAGAAGCAATTGGTGTCAGCGGATTGATTACACCTTGGAATTTCCCAACAAATCAAACATCACTTAAAATCGCGGGTGCCATTGCAGCAGGCTCACCAGTTGTCTTAAAGCCTGCGGAAATTACACCTTTTGCCGCAATGATTCTTGCAGACATCATTGATGAAGCTGGCGTACCGAAAGGCGTCTTCAACCTAGTTAACGGAACTGGTGATGTCATTGGTGACGGCATTAGCTCACACCCTGATATTGACTTTGTTTCATTTACAGGATCAGGCGCTGTCGGCTCTAAAATAATGGAAAATGCTGCAGACAATATTAAGAAAGTGGCTCTTGAGCTCGGCGGGAAATCCCCTCTTATCGTCTTAGATGATGCAGATGTGGATGAGGCAGCCGAAACAGCCGTTCATCATATTGCGATGAATACAGGTCAAGTGTGTTCCGCAGCTACACGTGTGCTGATTCCTGAATCAATGAAAGACGCATTTGAAAAAGCGCTGCTGAATGCTCTGCCGAAGTTTACAGTTGGTGATCCTCGAGAAGATCACGCCACTGGTCCGCTTGTCTCCAAAAAGCAATGGGATACCGTGCAGTCTTATATTGAAAAAGGAATTGAAGAAGGTGCTCACCTGCTTGCTGGGGGAACTGGTAATCCGGACGGACTAGGCAAAGGATATTTCGCCAAGCATACTATTTTCACAAATGTGAAAAATGATATGACCATTGCGCAAGAGGAAATATTCGGACCCGTCATGAGTGTGATCACATATCAAGACTTGGATCATGCCCTTGAGATTGCCAATGATACAGTGTACGGTCTTGCTGGCTATGTGGTTGGAAAAGATGAAAAAACATTAAAATATGTAGCTGAACATATTCGTGCCGGTCAAATTACCATTAACAACGCCGAAACAGATTACTTTGCCCCATTTGGCGGCTTTAAGCAATCTGGTATCGGAAGAGAATGGGGAGACTTCGGTATCGAGGAATATTTAGAAGTGAAAGCTGTGATGGGACTTCCAACAGCATAATTTGAAAAAGGAGAAAAACTCTAAGGTTTTTCTCCTTTTTTCATGATAGAAAGAATCTGCCCCCTGCTCCCCTACTTATCCATGATGATTTTATATTTTTCGACCTTTGCTTTAGGAGGAAACGATTCTTGTAACTCATCAAACCAAACCTCAATCGTTTGACCCTGTGACAGCTCTTTAGAGTCTACTTTTGTTAAATCCATAACGATGAGATCATTTTTATACTTTTCAATAAGAAGATGAGTTTTCAATGAATCATCGCTTTTTAATGGCGTTTTATTGTTTATAAGAAGTAAATTCGTCTCCCCTTTTCTTAGCAGGATGCCTTTTTTTGAAAAAGATGCTGTTGTTTTATTCTGATTGTATGAATCTTTTATATTGTCCTTTGGAGAATTGCACGCTACTAATAAAATGAGAAAAATCAAGGCGACAAGCCGAAAACATTTTATATTTTTAAACTTTATCTGCATCAACTTTCATACACCCCTTTTCAATCCCTTACGATCGTCTCTTCATTCAAAACGGCCCATTTTTCTAAAGGTGCTTTATACAGTTAAGCGATTCACCTTCAAGTTCTGTCACCTTGCAAAGGTATTAGAAATCTTAATCATGACAATCAATATTATATATTTTACTTAATGGCAAACTTTCGGTAAAGTTCAAATTGAACCTATATATATAATTCCTATCGAATTAATCTATGTTTATATTCCTTGTGAGGTGGATATCGTTGCAACTTCATGTATTGAACAGTCCGTTTAGTCAGGAGCAGGCAGAACTGCTTAATCAGCTGCTTCCGACTTTAACAGATCAGCAAAAAATTTGGCTTACCGGTTATTTATCAGCACAGGCAGCTTTAGCCGGATCAGAAAATACTGCCCTAGCCCCTTCTCCTTCTGCCGCAGCACCAGCGCAGCCTGTCAGCAAAGATGTGACCGTCCTTTATGGCTCACAAACAGGCAATTCTGAAGGGTTAGCAAAAAAGACAGCTCAGCATCTTGAAGAGAAAGGTTTTCAAGTGACGCTCTCTTCTATGTCAGATTTTAAACCAAATAGTCTGAAAAAAATAAACAATTTACTGATTATCGTCAGCACACATGGCGAGGGAGATCCGCCTGATAATGCCCTTTCTTTCCATGAATATGTTCACGGCAGACGTGCACCAAAGCTCGATCATTTAAGCTTTTCTGTCCTATCACTTGGTGACAGCTCTTACGAATTCTTCTGTCAAACAGGTAAAGAATTTGATGAGCGCTTAAAAGAGCTTGGCGGAACGCGTCTTTTCGATCGAGTGGACTGTGATCTTGATTATGATGAGCCGTTTTCTGAATGGCTTCAAGGGGTGGCATCATCACTTAGCGAAGGCGGAGCTGCAGCAGCCCCGCAGGAATCAGCGGGAGCAAACACTCAAACAGCTGCATCTGAATACTCAAGAACAAATCCCTTTTATGCTGAAGTGCTTGAAAATATCAATCTAAATGGCCGCGGTTCTAACAAAGAAACCCGTCATTTGGAGCTTTCTCTTGAAGGATCAGGACTTGTTTATGAGCCGGGTGACAGCCTTGGTATTTATCCAACAAATGATCCTGCGCTTGTTGATGAACTGATCACAACATGTGGATGGAATGCAGAGGAAGCCGTAATCGTTCATAAAAACGGCGACACGCTTCCTTTAAAAGAAGCACTTACCTCTCATTTTGAGATTACCGTATTGACAAAACCTCTTCTTCAAAAGATGGCGTCCTTTACAAAAAGCGAAGCCTTGCAGGCCCTTTTAGAAGAAGGAAACGAAGAAAAGTTAAAAGCATATATAGCAGGAAGAGATTTAGTAGATGCTGCTCGTGATTTCGGTCCTTTTGAAGGAACAGCGGCAGACTTCACTGCCATTTTAAGAAAAATTCCGGCTCGCCTTTATTCCATTGCAAGCAGCCTGAAAGCAAATGAAGAGGAAGTTCATTTGACGATCGGTGCTGTGAGATATGATGCTCACGGAAGAGAACGTCAAGGTGTCTGCTCAATCTTATGTGCGGAGCGCTTAGAGCCAGGTGATAAGCTGCCTGTTTATATCCAGCACAATCAAAACTTTAAGCTTCCTGAAAACCCTGAAGCACCGATCATTATGGTAGGACCAGGCACAGGCATTGCCCCTTTCCGTTCCTTTATGCAGGAGCGCGAGGAAGTCGGTGCAGACGGAAAGTCATGGTTGTTCTTCGGTGATCAGCACTTTGTGACGGATTTCTTATATCAAACCGAATGGCAAAAGTGGTTAAAAGATGGTGTGTTAACGAAAATGGATGTGGCTTTTTCAAGAGATTCAGAGGAAAAAGTATATGTCCAGCACCAAATGAAGAAACAAAGTAAAGAATTATTCGAATGGCTGGAGCAAGGTGCCTATGTATATGTCTGCGGAGATGAAAAACATATGGCGCATGATGTTCATAATACCCTTCTATCAATCATCCAAGAAGAAGGTGCGATGAGCAAAGAGAAAGCAGAAAGCTATCTAGCCAACTTGCAGCAGCAAAAACGCTATCAGCGTGACGTATATTGATTGAATGCTTGAAAGAAAGGAGCTTTTACTTACATGGTGAAGACAGCATTAACAGCGCCGGATGGACCTCCGAGTGACGTAGAGGAAATCAAAGAAAAAAGTGATTATTTACGGGGTACTTTAAAAGAAGTGATGCTTGATCCGATTTCAGCGGGTATTCCTGATGATGATAACCGTCTGATGAAGCATCACGGCAGTTATTTACAGGATGATCGTGACCTGAGAAATGAACGGCAAAAACAAAAGCTTGAGCCTGCCTATCAATTTATGCTGCGCGTCCGCCTGCCTGGCGGAATCGCTACATCCAAACAGTGGCTTGTGATGGATGAGCTTGCTCATAAATATGGAAACGGTACGTTAAAGCTGACAACTCGTGAAACCTTTCAGCTTCACGGTATTTTAAAATGGAACATGAAAAAGACCATTCAAGACATTCATTCCACTATGCTTGATACGATCGCTGCTTGCGGCGATGTGAACCGTAATGTCATGTGTACATCAAACCCCTATCAATCAGAAGTGCACCATGATGTATACGAGCTCGCCAAAAAATTAAGTGATGACCTGCTTCCGCAAACAAGAGCGTACCATGAAATTTGGCTTGATGAGGAAAAGGTAGCAGCAACGCCTGATACAGAGGTTGAGCCGATGTATGGTCCACTTTATTTGCCAAGAAAATTCAAGATTGGTGTGGCGGTCCCTCCTGCTAACGATATTGATGTATTTTCGCAGGATTTAGGCTTCATTGCGATTATTGAAAATGATCAATTAGTCGGTTTTAATGTCGCGATTGGCGGTGGAATGGGTATGACTCATGGTGATACAGCGACCTATCCTCAGCTTGCAAAAGTAATTGGCTTTTGTACACCGGAACAAGTTGTAGAGATTGCCAAACAAGTGATCACCATCCAGCGGGACTACGGAAACCGTTCGGTGAGAAAAAATGCCCGCTTTAAATATACAGTGGACCGTCTCGGTCTTGAGAATGTAAAAGAAGAGCTTGAGCGCCGCCTTGGTTTTTCCCTATTAGACGCAAGAGATTATCACTTCGATCATAACGGTGACCGCTATGGCTGGGTAAAAGGCATTAATGGCAGATGGCATTATACGATGTTTGTAGAAGGCGGACGTATCACGGATTACGATGATTATCCGCTGATGACAGGCATTCGTGAAATCGCAAAGATTCATACAGGTGACTTCCGCTTAACAGCGAATCAAAATTTGATCATTGGAAACGTCACATCTCATAAAAAGAAACAAATCGAGCAGCTCATTCAGGAGTTTGGTTTGTCAGATGGACAACAGCACTCTGCACTGCGCCGCAGTTCAATGGCCTGTGTTGCTCTTCCGACATGCGGCTTAGCGATGGCAGAGGCAGAACGCTACCTCCCGCGCTTAATTGACAAAATTGAAGAGATTGTCGAAGAAAATGGCTTAAGTGATAAAGAAATCACGATTCGTATGACTGGATGTCCAAATGGATGCGCCCGTCATGCGCTTGGTGAAATTGGCTTTATCGGGAAATCACCTGGCAAATACAACATGTATCTTGGCGCTGCGTTTGATGGCAGTAGATTAAGTAAACTGTACCGAGAAAATGTAGGAGAAGAAGACATTTTAAACGAGCTTGGCACTCTACTCCCCCGCTATGCAAAAGAACGCGAGGAACATGAACATTTCGGTGATTTTGTGATTCGGGCAGGTATTGTAAAAGAAACAACAGATGGCACGAATTTTCATGTACAATAAAAAAGACAGGACGCTCTCCTGTCTTTTTTTTATGGACCTTGTTTTCTTTTCAAGTATTCGCAAATGCTGTTATACACATCAGGATTATCTAGAGACGAAAGATCTGGTGAAGGCTGCTGTTCATAAGCTCCTTTTAATAAACGCCGGACGATTTTTCCGTTTCTTGTTTTCGGTAAAGCTGAAATAAGATGAATTTCCTTTGGTGTGAGCGCTTTTCCCGCATATGAACCTACATGTATTTTGAGCTCTTGAATGAGTGCTGCTTCTTCAAAAGTCTGTGAACTGGCCACAATGAAACAAACTAGTGCTTCTCCCTTCACCTCATCCTTTACTCCAATCACAGCAGCCTCATGTACGGCTGGATGCCCGACAAGAATGGATTCAATTTCAGCTGGACCAATGCGTTTACCTGCTGTATTAATGACATCATCCGATCTGCCCGTGATATGGAATGCGCCATCCTCTGATTGCATCACCCAATCACCGTGCGTCCACACCCCATCAAATCGTTTAAAATAGGTGTCTTCATATCGCTTCGGATCTTTCCAAAACCCACATGTCATGCCGACCCACGGCTTTTTCACAACAAGCTCCCCTACCTCATTCAGAACGCTCTCTCCTGCCTCATTATACACATCTGCCGCCATTCCTAAGATGGCCGCATTAAAAAGGATCGGTTTGATTGGACGAAGCAGCGTACTTCCTACAATACCGCCAGAAACCTCTGTTCCCCCTGAGTAATTTAAGATTGGAATGTGCTTTTGACCAATGGTGTCAAAAAGCCATTGCCATGGTGCTTCATTCCACGGTTCACCTGTAGATATGATGGCTTTCACATGCGGCAGCTCAATGTCTGAAAGGTTTTGCTGCATCGCAGAACGAACAAAAGTAGGTGAAAGTCCAAAATGGGTGACTTTTTGGTCGTGGATGAATGACCAAAGGTGGTGTTCATCTGGATAATCGGGGGCGCCGTCATATAAAACAATTGCAGCTCCATTGATCAAGCCGCCAAAGACGAGAAAGGGCCCCATCATCCATCCCATGTCTGTGAGCCAAAACAAACGATCTCCTTTTGCAACGTCCATACAAAGACCGGCATCAAAAGCCGCTTTTACAGGAAAGCCTGCGTGTGTATGAACAGCCCCTTTTGGTGTACCGGTTGTTCCAGACGTGTATAAGATCATAAGTGGATCTTCATTTGAAAGATAAGTTGTTTTACTCAGTGGTTCCTCTTTTAACAAATCGTTTAGCTGAATATCCTCTTTATATCCAGTAGAAGAGGAAGCATGTACAATGACTGTTTGGACAGTCTTGGTTTTGTCGATCGCTTCTGCCGCACATTTACGCATGTTGATCGTCTTTCCCCGGCGCGTCACGCTTGAGCCTGTGACGACAATGGTTGCACCTGATGCACGAATACGTACGGCAAGAGGCTCGCTTCCATAGCCAGAAAAAACCGGGCTAAAGATGACACCAATCTTTGCAAAGGCAAGCATGACAGCAGCCGTTTCCGGAAGCATCGGCATATAAATGACCGCTACATCCCCTTTTTGTATTCCCTTCTTCAAAAAACCAGCAGCGAGACGATTGACCTTTTCTTGAAGTTCGAGGAACGTCCATCTTCTCTCTTCTCCCGCTTCATTTCTCCACATCACAGCTGGTTGATGCTGAGTTTCTTCATTCTCTGCCCATTTGTCAACAGCCGTTTCGACCACGTTGAGCCGGCCGCCTTTATACCAATTGGGCCACATGAATGAATCTTGGCCTAATGCGGCTTCATAGGGCTCCTTCCACACGATGCCGACCGCCTTTTCGGCTTCTCTCCAAAACCAATCGGTCCGCTCGATACTAGCTTGATAGAACGCATCATAAGTAGAAAAACCAAGTGAATGCATCCATTTGTAAAGGCGTGTTTGTTTCATCATCTGTTCTTCGGGTATCCACGCTGGTTTTAGGTTCATCATGAGGCCGCCCCCTTTAGACCGGATAAACCGGGTGTTTTCGTCTTGTAAATGTCATCTCTTTAGAGGTATAGGCTTGTAATCTATGACAAAGCTCATCTCGCAAATGGTCAAATGGGATGACACCATCGACAATCATTTCAGAGGCAAGCTCATATATATTCATATCTTCCTGGTATTCCTTGCGTTTCTCTTGAATAAATGCTGCTCTTTCCTCAGCAGGCAGTTCGGCAATTTTATTCGCATAGACAGCATTTACAGCGGCTTCTGGCCCCATGACAGCAATTTGTGCTGATGGAAGTGCGAGGCAGCAATCCGGTTCAAAGGCTGGTCCTGCCATTGCATATAAACCTGCACCATATGCTTTACGAACAATGACGGATATTTTCGGAACGGTTGCCTCTGACATGGCGGAGATCATTTTCGCCCCATGCCTAATAATACCTGCTTGTTCCACTTTTGTTCCGATCATAAACCCCGGTATATCCGCAAGAAAAAGGAGCGGAATATGAAAGGCGTCACATAGCTGAATAAACTTGGCGGCTTTGTCGGCCGAGTCATGGAATAATACGCCGCCTTTTACCCTAGGCTGGTTGGCAATAAGACCAACAGGCTGACCATTCATACGGCCAAATCCTGTGATCAGCTCTGCGGCAAATAGCTTTTTGATTTCAAAAAATGATCCTTCATCAATGAGTAAATCAATGAGCTGATACATATCAAAAGGGGTATTCTGCCCTTTAGGAATGAGGTCTTGGATGGTGATCTCTGATGGTTTAGGTGCGATTGCGGCTGCCCGTTTTGGTTTTTCTGTATAGTTGGCAGGCATGTAAGTTAAATAAGTGCGGGCGATTTGAATGGCTTCTTCCTCTGTTTTTGCTAAAATATCGCCGCATCCAGAAATGCTGCAATGCATTTTTGCTCCGCCCATTTCTTCAAGGGATACTTTCTCTCCAATCACCATTTCGGCCATTCGCGGTGAGCCTAAGTACATTGAGGCATTCCCTTCGACCATGACGACGATGTCACAAAAAGCAGGAATGTAAGCACCTCCGGCTGCCGAAGGACCAAATAGTAAACAAATTTGCGGAATACGTCCAGACAGCTTCACCTGGTTATAAAAAATGCGGCCTGCACCCCTTCTGCCTGGAAACATGGCGATTTGATCGGTGATTCTAGCACCCGCAGAGTCAACTAAATACAGCATTGGGCAGTTGAGCTTTTCGGCTGTTTCCTGGATTCTAATGATTTTTTCTACCGTTTTGACGCCCCATGATCCTGCTTTGACGGTAGAATCATTTGCCATGACGCAAACAGTCTGCCCATTCATCCGTCCTGTCCCTGTGACAACACCATCTGCTGGTAAATGTTCATTTTGACACTCGGCAAACATGGCATCCTCAATGAAAGAATCCTCATCTAATAACAACTGGAGGCGGTCACGGACAAACAATTTTCCTTTTTCTTTGTTTTTTTGATGGTATCGGTCGGCCCCGCCTTTCAGAATCTGCTGTTTTTTTAGTTCATATTCTTCGATCATACCCATTCCCCTTTCTTGCTACCTGCCTCTGTATTGAGGCGTTCGTTTTTCTTGGAAGGCTTGAAGACCTTCCGTTCGATCTTCTGTCTCAATGAGCCGTAGATAGGCTTCGTATTCCTTTGTCAAACCTGTATGCAAATCGTGATCAAGGCTTGATTGAATCGCTTGTTTCGCTTCTTTTAAGGCAAGCGGGCCATTTTTGATGATTTGTTTTGCAAGAGAGATGGCATCGTTCATGAGGGAATCTGCTACAGAGATATGCTCAATCAGCCCAATTTGAATGGCTTCTTCTGCTTGTAATGATGCGCCTGTGAAAATAAGTTCTTTTGCTTTACCGAGTCCAATGAGGCGCGGAAGGCGCTGCGTCCCTCCGGCTCCTGGTATGATAGCTAGTCCTGTTTCTGGCAGGCCGAGTCTTGCTCCGGCTCGTGCAATGCGGAGATCACAAGCGAGCGCGAGCTCAAGTCCTCCGCCTAGTGCGTGTCCGTTCATCACTGCAATGACAGGTACAGGAATAGATTCAATCTCGATAAAGGTTTGCTGAATCGAAAGAACAGCTCCTTTTGCTTCTGCTTCTGTCATCAATCGTCGTTCTTTTAAATCTGCTCCAGCACAAAAGACTTTTGAACCGGCTCCTGTAATGAGAAGACAGCGAATGCTTTCATCGTGTTTGATTTCTTGAATGATTTGATTAATCTCCTCCAGCATTGGAGCAGATAGGGAATTCGCTTGTTCTGGCCTGTTTAAGGTCATGATGCCGATCTGTTCATCTTGTATCGAAAAATGGATCAATGATGTCATGTTATTCATCCTTTATGAAGTAGTCTGAGAGTGATAAGCACGTAAACAGTGACTAGGCAGGGTTCGATCTACTTTTGCTTCAATCCATTCTGCCGCTTTAATTAATGCAGGAAGGTGAATATTTGTCTCAATTCCTATTTTTTGAAGCATATGCACCACATCTTCTGTCGCCACATTTCCGCTGGAACCAGGTGCATAGGGACATCCGCCAAGCCCGCCGCTGGAGGAGTCAAATATGGTGATCCCTGCTTTTAATGCCGTATAAATATTCGCAAGAGCCATCCCCTTCGTATCATGAAAATGAAGAGCGATTTTATCAGCAGGAAAACGTTCGAGTAAAATGTCTAAGCGTCTTTCTACTTGAAGCGGATGGGCTTCACCGATGGTGTCACCGAGAGATATTTCATCAATGCCATAAGAAAGCAAAATATCCGTTAACCGGAGGACTTGATCCATTGGCACTTGTTTTTCATATGGGCAGCCAAACACGGTGGAAATATACGCGCGCGTGTTTTTTCCTGCTGCTTTTAAATCAGCTGTCATTTGTTTGATAACAGGAAGTGTTTCGTGGATGGATTGATTCATATTTTTCTTGTTATGTGTTTCACTCGAAGAGATGAACATAGCGCCTGTGTCAAGATTGGCTTCAAAAAAATGAGCTAAGCCTTTTTCATTGGGAATGAGTGCTGCATAGGTGATGCCGTCTTTTTTGTTAAAGGATTGGGTGAGTTCTTTGGCATCTTTTAAGGCTGGAACCCATTTAGGATGAACAAATGATGTGATTTCAATATAAGGGAGCTGGGCTGCTGCGAGCAGATCAATCCACGTTCGCTTCTCGCCTGTGTCCAGCCAGACTGATTCATTTTGCAGTCCGTCCCGCGGCCCGACCTCCCTGATAAGCACACTCTTTGGTAATGCCATCTGGCTCCCTCCTATTCTGATAGTTCTAAAAGAACCTCTCCTTCATCGACAAACTCTCCCTCTGCCTTATACACTTTACTGATGATCCCGCCCTCTTCAGCAACGATCGGAATCTCCATTTTCATTGATTCTAAGATGGCAACCTCCTGTCCTTTTTGCACTTCATCGCCTTGTTTCACAAGAAGCTTCCACAAGTTTCCGGCCATTTGAATTGTGACAGTTTTCATGAACGGTTTTCCTCCCTTTTTTTCATGAGAAAATCGGTGGTGATGCTGCCTTGTAAGAAAGCAGAAGATCCGGCCATTTCCCTTAAAAGCGGTAAGTTGGTTTTGATCCCTTCTATTTCATATGCTTGTAATGCCCCTTTTAATCGTTCTATTGCAAGTTTTCGTGTATCACCGTAAACGATCATTTTCGCAATCATTGGATCGTAAAAAGGGGTAATGATGCTTCCGTTTGTCACGCTTGACTCATGACGGATATACGGAGCTTCAGGTGTGGAAAGCCGAGTGATCGTTCCTGGTGATGGATAAAAGGTGACGGGATCTTCCGCATAAATTCTAACCTCGATGGCATGGCCGATTTGATGAATATCCTCCTGATTAAAGGAAAGCGGCTCACATGCAGCGATTTTCAGCTGTTCCTCGACAAGGTCAATGCCTGTAATTTCTTCTGTGACAGAGTGCTCTACTTGTAATCTTGTGTTCATTTCTAGGAAATAAAATTGTTGATGCTGATCGACTAAACATTCAATCGTTCCTGCATTTTCATACCCAATCGCTTTGGCTGCTTTGACGGCCATCTCCCCCATCTGATGTCTCACCGATTCATCGAGACAGACGGCTGGTGCTTCTTCAATGATTTTTTGATGTCTTCGCTGGAGTGAACAGTCGCGCTCAAATAAGTGAACCCCATGGCCGAAGGAATCAAAAAGGACCTGAATTTCAATGTGCCGAGCGTTTTCAATGACCTTTTCCATATACAGCGTCCCATCGTTGAAAAAGCTTTGCGCTCTTTTTTGATTCCCTTCAAAAGCCCTGTACAGCTCCTCGTCATTTTGCACGAGCTGCATGCCAATTCCACCGCCCCCGCTTGATGCCTTGAGCATAATCGGATAACCGAGTGACTGCGCTTGACTGACCCCTTCTTCTGCATCATGCAGCGGAGCTGAAACGCCTGGTACAATGGGGATACCTGCTTGAGCCATCGTTTTTCTTGCTTCAATTTTATTCCCCATTCGCTGAATGACTTGTGCGGATGGGCCAATAAAGGCGATTCCTTCGCTACGGCAGCGTTCTGCAAAGGCTGCATTTTCTGATAAGAGGCCATATCCTGGGTGGATGGCATCTGTATGTGTCTGTTTGGCTACACGAATGATGGCTTCCATGTTTAAATAGCTTTCAGATACTTTCGCGCCTCCAATCAGATAGGCGCTGTCTGCTTCTTGCACATGAAGTGCATGCTGATCTGCTTCTGAATAAACGGCAACGGTGTGGATCCCGAGCCTTTTACACGTTCGAATAATTCGCCTAGCAATTTCGCCTCGATTTGCAATCAGTACTTTTTGAAACATCACTGCCTTCACTCCTTTATTAGATCAAGCGCCTGCTTTTTCAGACGAAATTTTTGAATTTTCCCTGATGCGGTCATTGGATACTCGTCAGTGATGAAAAAATATTTAGGAATTTTGTAGCGTGCCATTTGCGACTGACAATAGCTGGTGAGTGTCTCAATTGTCACCGTCCTACCTTGTTTAAGCCGAATGAATGCGGCGGCTTCTTCTCCATACGTCTCGTCAGGTATACCAACGACCTGTGCATCAAGAATATCCGGATGAGTATAAAGAACATCCTCAATCTCTTTTGGATAAACATTCTCCCCGCCTCTAATGATCATATCTTTCAGCCGTCCTGTGATTTTCACATAGCCGTCCTCATCCATCTCTGCTAAATCACCCGTATGAAGCCAGCCGTCCTGATCAATCACTTCATTTGTGGCTTCTTCATTTTTATAGTAGCCTTTCATCACATGATAGCCTCTTGTACACAGCTCTCCTTGTTCTCCTCTTGGTACTTCCTCCGGCGTGCCTGGAACGGTGATTTTCACTTCAATGTGAGGAAGCGCCCGGCCGACCGTTTGAACCCGCCTTTCAAATGAATCATCCGTTCTTGTTTGGGTAATGACAGGAGAGCTTTCCGTCTGTCCGTAAGCAATCGTGAGCTCCTTCAGTCCCATTTGTTCAATGACGGCTTTCATCACATGGGACGGGCAAAGAGATCCTGCCATAATGCCCGTTCGTAATGTGGACAGATCGTATTGGTGAAAATTCGGATGGTCGAGCTCTGCAATGAACATTGTCGGGACGCCGTGAAGGACGGTGCACTTCTCTTTTTCTACGGTTTGAAGAACTCGCTCTGGGTGGAAGGATTCAATTGGAATGATCGTTCCTCCTTTTGTGAGACATGCAAGCACGCCAAGGACGGATCCAAAGCAATGAAAGAAAGGAACAGGGATACACATTCGGTCCTTTTGGGTGAGCTTCATACAATCTGCGATTTGGCTGGCATTGCAGACAATGTTTGTATGGCTGAGCATGACTCCTTTTGGATAGCCGGTTGTGCCTGAAGTATATTGCATATTAATGACGTCATCCGGTGCAAGCTCATCCATTCGTTTCTCCCACTCATCATCCTCTGTTCTTTTGGCAGCTGCTTGAATACTGTTCCAGCTGCGCATGCCCTTTGGCGTGTGCTCACCTATATAGACGACACTTTTTAAATAAGGAAAAGATGAGGATGTGATCTCTCCTTGATGAGCGTTTTGAAGCTCCGGTATGAGTTCATCAAGCATTTTGACATAGGATGTCTCTTTAAACCCGTCTACGATAAACAGCATGCTGCTATCAGAGTGCTTGAGTAAATAAGCGAGTTCTTGTGATTGAAAGTTTGTATTCACGGTGACAAGAACGGCTCCAATCGACGCGCAGGCGAATTGCAGCATGAGCCATTCGGGTACATTGGGCGCCATGATGGCGATATGATCCCCTTTTTGAACCCCTAATGCCATAAGACCTTTCCCGGTTTCCTTGACTTCTCGATAAAACGCTTCATATGAATAACGTAAAGAACGTTCCGGATACACAATGGCTTCATGTGCTGGATGCTGCTCCCTTTTCTCTTTTAATAACGAGCCGATTGTCTGTGGATGAATCGACATCATGGCTTTCCTCCTCCATTGATGGTAAGCGTTTTCATTATCGGATTACGCTAACAGTTGTCTTGCGATGACTAGACGCTGAATTTCAGAGGTCCCTTCTCCAATTTCCATTAGCTTGGCATCTCTCACAAGCCGTTCTACACCACATTCTTTCATGTAGCCTGTTCCCCCGTGAATTTGAACAGCATCAAGACTTGCTTTTGTCGCCATTTCAGAAGCGAAGAGTTTGGCATAGGCAGCTTCTTTTGTAAACGGCTTGCCGTGATCTTTCAGCCAAGCGGCTTTCCACACCATTTGTCTGGCAAGCTCTATTTGCATCGCCATATCTGCCAGCTTAAACTGAATCGCTTGGAAGGAAGAAAGGGTCTGCCCAAATTGCTTTCTTTCTTTTGCATGCGAGAGCGAAGCATCTAGTGCAGCTTGTGCGATGCCAACTGATAACGCAGCAATTGAAATGCGCCCCCCGTCTAATGTATATAAAAATTGCTTAAAGCCTTTCGCTGGGTCTCCTAAAATATTCTGGGCTGGTACACGTACACCGTCTAAAATGATTTCTGCTGTATCTGAACCGCGCACGCCCATTTTGTCATATGGATTTGTAATGGTCAGCCCTTTTTGCCCTTTCTCCACAATGAAGGCGGAGATGATCGGGCGGCCGTTTTCATCTTGATCCGAGACAGCAGTGACGATAATGGTTCTGGCAAAATTGGCGTTTGTGATCCAGCACTTTTCCCCGCTAATGACATACTCTTGTCCGTCTTTGACTGCTTTTGTTTTCGTCCCTTTTGCATCTGACCCTGCATTTGGTTCTGTTAATCCGAAGGAACCAAGTGCTGTTCCAGAAGCCAGCGGGACAAGGTGGTCCATCTTTTGTTCCTCTGTACCGAAGTAATAAAGCGGGCTTGCGCCTAAGGAGACGGCTGCGGCATAGCTAAGACCTGTACTGGCACACTGTTTTCCGATTTCTTCTACAGCGAGTGCATATGATATCGTATCTCCTCCTGAGCCGCCGTATTTCTCTGGAAAGGGGATGCCCATAAAGCCGAGCTCCCCCATTTTTTGAAACGTTTTGGCTGGGAATACGGCCTGTTCATCAATGGTTTGAGCGAGTGGTGCAATTTCTGCTTTGGCGAAATCTTTGACCATCTGGCGGATCATTTGTTGTTCTTTCGTTAATTCAAAATCCATCTTGCTTCCCCCTTTAGCTCTTTTCTATCATATTTATTAATCAAGCAGCTGCTTCATGCCAAGCTTGATTGAATTCAGAAAATTAAAACAAGAATAATAGAAAAAAAGCATGAACGAAGAAAATCTCACTCATGCTTTTTCTGTTATTTCACTATTTTTGTAGAAGGCTTGCTTTCGTGATGAAGACGATTAAGAGCCGTAATCTTGTAAGTATCCATTTTCTTTTGATTGACTGGGAGGTCTTTAATCGTTGTTATGGCGCCTTTTTCTTTTCTAACCGTTTGCAGCAATTCATATGTTCCTTTATTTGTTAATCGATAGACCGCATAATAGGATACGGTAGAATGCGGATCATTTTTGATTTGTAAAGCCGTACCATCCGATGTCTTTTTCACAGATTGAATGATTGGTTTTTTAGGTGCTTTCTGATGAAGCCAAGGCATTTCTGGAATGAGAGCTGGTTTGCTGTATGACTCTTCTATCAATCGATCCTTTACATTCAAAGGGTTGCGATTGAGATCCTTCAAGCTGAAATGCATGCTTCCCTGCACAAGCTGTGACTGCCTGTTCAGCTCAATCTGCCTAAAATATTCTTCCGGGTCAGACCAAGCAGGGTCACTGTTTTGATTAATTTTATATGCCGCCTGCCCAATGTACAGGTGAACCGGCTCCCCTTTCACCTCATTTGACCACCATTTCGTCAGCACATCATAAGCGGCAGCTTGAAAGCCGATGCTCCAGTAAATTTGCGGAGTAACATAATCAATATCGTGCTGCTGAATCCACTCTCTTGTATCAGCATACAAATCATCGTAGTTGGTCATTCCTGCAGTGGTGTTTGAACCAGTCGGGTCATCTTTTATGTTACGCCATACCCCGAATGGACTAATACCAAATTTCACATACGGTTTTTCTTTCTTAATGGTGTCATTGATTTGCTTCACCAGCTGATTCACATTATCTCTTCGCCAATCTTCTATATGAGTAAATGCTTTTTTTCCATATGTTTCATACGTTTCTTGATCTGGAAATGGTACACCGGCTATTTTATATGGATAAAAATAATCATCCATATGCACTGCATCAATATCGTAGTTTTTCACAACTTCTTCGATACCGCCGATAATGAAGTCCTGAGTTTCAGGAATACCAGGATTGTAATAAAGCTGATTACCATACGCAATCGTCCAATCAGGATGTTGTCTTGCAGGGTGATCGGCAGACAAACGGCTGAGATCAGTATGATTCATTGTGATTCGGTAAGGGTTAAACCAAGCGTGAAATTCAAGGCCGCGTTTATGAGCTTCTTCGATCATAAACTCAAGCGGATCGTACCCCGGATCTTTCCCTTGTGTTCCAGTCAAATATTCTGACCACGGCCCGTATGCTGAAGGATAAAAGGCATCTGCTGTTGGTTTAATTTGCATAATGACGGCATTCATATTCATCGCTTTGATTTCGTCTAACAAACGAATAAACTCTTGCTTCTGCTCTGCTACGGGCAGCCCCTTCTTTGAGGGCCAATCTAAGTTATAAACAGATGCAATCCATACCGCGCGCATCTCTCTTGTGCTCTCAAGCTTCCCTTTTGGCACTGCACGAGCTGCTAGACTGCTAGAAGGAATCAATAAAAATACAAACATCAACATCAGTGTTAAAACTGTCATACTGATCTTTTTCAGCATGTTTTGCATCACCTCATCTTAAGTTTATTCCGCTTTTTGTGATGGAATGCCAGCAGATGGTGTAAGCAGAATGTTTTTCATTTCATTGAGCTGAGCTTCAGGGACTTTGCAGGCTTCAATTAAATACCGCTCTGCACTCCCGTATGTCTCCAGCATTTCGTGCAGCACATCTTCAAGATAATCTTGCTGCACACCGACAAGCGGCTGAATTTGTTCTTTTGACACCCGGTATAAACTCATCAATCGGACAAATCGTTCCTGCCTTCTGACGAGCATTTGCACGCCTTCATTGGAACGCATGTATTCACTTAAAACGACAGCCTGCGGTACACCTGACACCAACTGAATCAGGGCAGATAAAAAACCTGTACGGTCCTTGCCACTCGTGCAGTGAAGCATCAGCGGGTAATGGCTTTGATCTGAAAGCAGTGTGAACAGCTGCCGAATCTCTTCTTTACGCTCTGTCAGCATGCTTTGATATAACTCTTTCATGATCGGTGTAAATGAGAGAGACTTCCCTTCTGTTACCAGCATACGAAACATGGTCCATTTACTTGGCATCTTACTGTCAGGCTGCATCGGAATATGGACGATTTTGTCGTGTTCCTTGATCTTTGGCGGATGTGATTTACGTTCTGAGGCTGTACGGAGGTCACAAACGGTTTGAATTCCGAGTGCTGAGAATATCTCGATGTCTTGTTTCGACAAACGGGATAAGTCTGCGGATCGATAAATCATTCCCTGTTTGATCACCATCCCATCTGTTGTTTGAAGCCCCCCTACTTCTCTAAAATTCGCAAGCTTTGAAAATGGGTTGTTTGATTGATTCATAGAAGTGAAAGTTCCTTTCTGGTTTCTTTCTTTTTTCTATCATACGCTTTTATATCAAAGGAGAAAAGAGAATCAATTGACCTAATCCATGTAAGAGAATTTATTGGTATAATGGAAAAAGGACATTCGGATTGATTGGAGATATGAAGTATGATAAAAACAAAACGGATTCAGCAAATCAAAGAGTATGTGTTTGACCGGGAATCTGCCTCACTTGATGAGCTTGTGGCGCATTTTGGTGTCTCAAAAAACACGATACGCCGAGATGTACAGGCATTGGTCGAGTCCGGCGTACTCAAAAAAGTGTATGGCGGAGTGGCTGTGAACCACTCAACGTTAGTGGTGTATCAGGAGCGAAAGATCCGTCAGCTCAGTAAAAAGCAATTGATCGGTCAGACGGCTGCCACTTTTGTGGAAAACGGGGATATGATTTTTATTGATTCTGGTACGACAACGCTTGAGATGCTCCCCTATTTGACGGAGAAACAGGTGACCATTGTGACCAATAATGTGGATTTCATTACACAGGCAATGCCTTATGAAAATCTCACCATCTTTTCCACTGGCGGGATGCTTGAAAGAAAAACGAATTCTTTCGTTGGTTATCAAAGTGTTGAGCGCTTGAAAGCTTACAATGTCAATAAAGCCTTTATCGCATCAACTGGTTTATCCATTGATCACGGAGTCACGAATTCGTCTCCGCTTGAAACCGATATTAAAAAGACGCTTGTTCAAAAAAGTGCCAAAACCTTTTTATTAGTGGATGATAGCAAATTCGATCATTACGCCTTGACCACGTTTTGTGATTTGCACGAGATTGATATCGTCGTGACCAATCAGGAGCCAAATGAAGATTATCTTCAATATGGAAAAGAGCATGATGTACGGTTTGTCACACCTTCATCAAATGAATAGATGGACAAAAAAACGGCTCAGGAATTTGAGCCGTTTTTTGATTCATTGATTTCAAGCTGTATGATCATATGGAATAAAAATCGATACACGGCCGAGATGACGTCAATGAAAGCCGTATCTTCGTGGATATCCTCAAGCTCAAGAAGCTGCAAATTCACATCAAATAAGCCATCTTGTCCATTAAATTGAAGCTGAGCACCATTTAATGGCGATAGCATGTCCTTTAGAATATTCGTGTCTTTTTTAGGACGTTTTAAACCGAATAGGACGGTATACGTTTGAAACACTTCATCCCATTCAATGGCCAAGCCATCCACTTTCACAACATCAAACCACTTGGATTCGATATAAATGAATTCTTTTTGATGTTTTTTCACATATGTAAGCGGTGTGTTTAGAAATGAGGCGTTTTCTGTTTGAATCATGTTCTCTGATTCCTTGTCTACACGCTCTATATATACATCGCCAAAACGGGCTTCTTCTTTTATTCTCGCCCCTTCTAATGTCCAATTGCGGCGCGCCGCTTCATCATATTCAAAGTCGGTCAGCGCCTGTCCTTCTTTCAGTAAGTCTTGTAAGCGATTTTGCAGTGACATGGCTATGTCTCCTTTCTTCTCCTTCATGTGTGTTTATTATTTTAGCATAACTCATGAAAAGAAAGATATGTCCCAGCATATGATGGTATGATAGTGTCAAAAGAAACATCTCGGAGGGGTACGTTTTGCTCACAATGACACTGGCAGAAAAAATCGTAGATGAGGTTAAAAAGGTGCTGACTGAGGAAATCATCATCGCACAAACAAACGGCACCATCATTGCAGCAACAGATCCAGCGCGCGTTGGACAATTTCATGAAGGAGCGTATCTGACATCTTTTGAAGGACAGAAACGAATTCTCACAAAGGATGACCAGCAGCACATGAAAGGCGTCAAAGCTGGCATCAATCTGCCTATTTATTTTAAGCAAGAGGTCATCGGGGTCATTGGAATGACAGGAGATCCTGTACATGTGTCTCCTTTTGGCGAAATATTAAGAAAAATGACCGAGCTGCTTATTCATGAACATGAATTTTTTCAAGAAACTGAAACGGATGAACGTCAGCTCGAAGCATTTGTATTCGACTGGCTTCATCTGCCAGAGACAGCGATTGATCTCACTGAAAAAGCGTCGCGGCTTCAGCTTGATATCAACAAGGAGCGCGCAGTTGTTCTGATCGATTGTCAGGATGAATCGTTTATGAAGCAAAATCAATACAAAGAATTGAAGGAAACGCTGCATCTCAACAGCCAGGAGATCATCGTCCGCTGGGGGCATGGCCGCTTTTTACTCATGCTGCAAACAACAGCAGATGATCGTAAAGCCCTGCAGCAGCGCCTGTTTCACATCCATGCCTCCCTTACGGCGCGGAGCTCTCCCGGGGTTTTGATTGGGGCGGGAAAACCAGCAGCTGCTCATTTGATGAAGCAATCGTTTCAACAAGCCTTTCGAGCATTAAAAATGGCACATGCTGATACGCCGATTGTATTTGATGAAGATTTAACGCTCGAACTTTTTATGGAGGAAGTAAGTCAGGAAACAAAAGAAGTGTTTCTTGATCGAACGATCGCCCCTCTTCTCCCCTATCCTGAATTAGTGAAAACATTGCGGGTACTCATGACATCAGATTGTTCATTGAAATATACCGCAGAAGCGATGCATGTCCATATCAATACACTGCATTACAGGCTAAAACGAATCCAAGATTTAACGACACTTGATCCAAAGCGCATGCAAGATGCCATGCTCTTTTATTTAGCCTTCATGCTATTAGATGATGATCCAAAAAAACGAAGCAAACAGCCCGATATTTTGTAGAATCGTCCATAGGCATGAGGCGATTCTTTTTTTATACTGAAAGAAACGATACGTCTCATCAATAGGAGTTGAATGCGTATGTTACACTCTGAATTTTTAAATCAATTAAAAAAGATTGTTGGCGCGTCTTACATGCAGGACAGTAAAGCCGATCGGCTTGCCTATTCTTATGATGCAACACCAAATTTTCAGCATATGCCAGATGTCATCGTAAGCCCGCATACGGCTGAGGAAATCCAGCAAATTGTCCGGCTCTGCGCTTCATATAACATACCAATCGTGCCAAGAGGATCAGGAACGAACCTTTGTGCAGGCACATGTCCCACTCAAGGCGGACTTGTGCTGCTGTTTACAAGAATGAACCAATTAATAGAAATAGATGAAGAAAACCTGACAGCAACGGTGCAGCCTGGATTGATCACACAGGAACTTATTCGCCAAGTAGAGGCGAAAGGCCTCTTCTATCCACCTGATCCAAGCTCTATGAAAATCTCTACATTAGGCGGAAATATTAATGAAAATTCAGGTGGTCTCCGGGGGTTAAAGTATGGAGTGACGAGAGATTATGTCCTTGGACTTGAAGTCGTTCTGCCAAACGGTGACATCATCAAAACAGGCGGCAAGCTTGCAAAGGACGTGGCCGGGTATGATATGACCCGTTTGTTCGTAGGTTCAGAAGGAACGCTCGGGATTGTCACTGAAGCCACGCTGAAGCTTTTGCCGCTTCCAGAAACAAAACAAACGATGCTTTGCTTATATGAAAGTTTAGAGGAAGCCGCCGCTTCAGTGTCGGCGATTATTGCAGAGCGTATCATCCCCGCCACATTAGAATTTATGGATCAGCCGACGCTGGAAGTCGTTGAAGACTTTGCAAAAATCGGTTTGCCGACTGACGTTCAAGCGGTGCTGTTAATCGAACAAGACGGCCATCCTGAAGCGGTTGCCCGTGATATGCAGCGCATCGCAAAAGTGTGTCAGCAGCATGGTGCAAAAGATGTGAATATCGCACATTCTGAAGAAGAGGCAAATGCACTTTTAACAGCGAGACGATCCGCTTTATCTGCCCTCGCCCGCTTAAGCCCGACGACCATTTTAGAAGATGCCACAGTTCCCCGGTCTGAAATTGCCAGCATGGTGCGGGCGATCGAAGACATTGCGAAGCAGTACAAAGTGAAAATCTGTACATTTGGTCATGCAGGTGATGGCAATTTGCATCCTACTTGTGCAGCAGATGCAAGAAATGAAGAAGAAATGAAACGGGTGGAAGAAGCCTTTCAGGCCATTTTTGAAAAAGCAGTCTCACTTGGCGGCACCATTACGGGTGAACATGGCGTGGGTCTTATGAAATCCCCTTACTTAGAACTAAAGGTTAAAAAAGAAGGCATTGCGGCAATGAAAGCGATCAAACAAGCGCTTGACCCGGAAAATATCATGAACCCTGATAAAGTGTTTGGAAAAGCCGCAAGAAAGCGGGTGGTGGTCTCATGAGTTCTAAACAAACAGAGATTCAGCAAGCATTTCAGCAGCAAATGGACGAAAAAGAGCTGCTCAATTGCATGCGCTGCGGATTCTGCCTTCCTTCCTGCCCGACTTATATTGAATCTGGTCAACAAGAAACACACTCTCCCCGCGGCCGAATTGCTTTAATGAAGGCGGTGAGAGACGGCGTCATTGAGCCAGATGAAGATGTGGAGCATTCACTGAATCTTTGTCTTGGCTGCCGTGCATGTGAACCGGTCTGCCCTTCCGGAGTTAAATATGGACGGTTACTTGAAGATGCAAGAGACATCATTCAGCAGCACAAAAAACAATCCATTCCTGTCAAACTTGTAAGACGGGTAGTGTTTAAAGGTCTCTTTCCTTCACAAAGCCGAATGCGGAAAGCAGCAGGACTTCTTCGTTTTTATCAAACATCTGGTCTGCAAACGGCTGCCCGCAAAACTGGCATGCTGAAGGTGCTTCCACCGCATTTACGTCTGATGGAACAGGCGCTTCCAAAGGTGCCGCGTCAACGAAAAAGCCGTTTGACGGAATACAAAGCCGCCGGCCCAGCGAGAAAACGGGTCGCCTTTTTTACTGGCTGTTTAATGGACACCGTTTTTTCCAGCACAAACGAAGCGACCATCCAGCTTTTGCAGCTGGCAGGCTGTGACGTCATCGTCCCTCCTATTCAGACGTGCTGCGGAGCGCTCCATGGCCATAGCGGTGAAAAAGAACAAGCGAAACAGTTAGCAAAGCGGAATATTGAAGCGTTTGAAGGGATAGATGCGGATGCCATAGTCATGAATGCGGGCGGTTGTGGCGCTTTTTTAAGTGATTACGATCATTTGCTTTGCGATGATCCGGATTTTGAAAAGCGAAGTGAAGCCTTCTCAAAGAAAATCACGGATATATCAGACATTTTAGTGGAGCTGGAATTTCACCGCCGCATGCCGCTTGCTTTGCCAGAGCAGGTCATCACCTATCAGGATTCTTGTCATTTGCGGAACGGAATGGGTGTACAGCATGCACCAAGGGTGCTGATGAAGGCCATTCAAGGTGTATCATTTAAAGAAATGAAGGATTCGGGCCGGTGCTGCGGCTCAGCTGGCATTTACAACATCTTGCAGCCAAAGATGTCGATGCAAATTTTAGATCATAAAATGACAGAAGCCACTCAAACAAAGGCCGCTGCCATCGTTACGTCTAATCCAGGCTGTCAGCTGCAAATGGCAGCAGGCATCAAACGCTCAGGACACTCACCGAGCATGCGCGCGGTCCATTTAGCTGATTTATTATTAGAAGCTGTTCTATATGGAAAAAAAGCGTCCAGCCCATCAAGCTGAACGCTTTTTTCATGCATATCTTTAGACAATCGGTTAGATAATAGAGGCAAATCGCCGAAGGAGCTGGTCCAAATGCTGAAGAAAAACAAACAACAAAAGGACCCGAATTCAGTATTTGAAGCATTGTCACGTTCTGCTGATTTTACAAATGAGCTGTCTCGAAATGGAGATTTTCTGTATAGGATTTCCTTTTTTCGTTCATTGATTAATGGACATCTTCTACATGAACAAATTCTCCCCTCCCTCAAACAACTGCACCTGTCACCCACTCTTGAAGAGCTGAAAGAACGAATTCCCATTGAGCAGGCTGTCATCACGAGCGATCTTCAAAAAGTGCAAGAAGCCCTTCACCGGGGCAGCATTGCGATTAGACTTGAGACAGACTGGGGTAAAACGCTTCTCTTTTCGATTGAAGAAAAGAAAGGCAGACAAATAGGTCCGCCTGAAATTGAATTTGGGATTATCAGTGCACAGGAAGCATTTGTGGAGGTTTTAGATACCAATTTAAATTTGGTCAGACGGCGGCTGCCGACGCCTAACCTGAAAGTTGAGGAAAAGACGGTTGGTACGCTCTCTCAAACAAAAGTTGCCGTGTTATATATTGAAGAAATCGCCAACCCGGAAAACATCGAAACGGTTCTTCAACGAATTGAGGACGTTGATTATGATCAGATTTTAGATGCGAATTACCTCGCTCAAATGCTTTATGATGTATCCAATACGATCTTTCCGTTGTTTTTGAATACAGAAAGACCCGACCGCGTGTCTTCAGGCTTATCAGAAGGGAAAATTGCCATATTAGTTGATGGTTCGCCTCATGTCTTGCTTGCCCCAACTATTTTACTTGAGTATTTTTCCACGATGGAAGACTACAATATGTCATGGATTGCGGCTTCTTGCTTTAGGCTGTTACGCATATTTGCTGTGATATTTTCCATTTTTGCGACACCTTTATATGTCGCCGTTTTAACCTTTCATTATGAACTGATCCCAAAGGATTTATTAGAAACCATTGTCTCCTCGCGCTATCTTGTGCCATTTCCTCCGATCATTGAGGCACTATTTTTAGAGATTTCGATTGAATTACTAAGAGAAGCAGGTTCAAGGCTCCCAGCTAAAGTCGGTCAGACGCTCGGGATTGTTGGAGGGATTGTCATTGGACAGGCTGCTGTAGCAGCAGGCTTAACGAGCAATATTTTACTCATTATTGTTGCCCTATCTGCTCTCGCCTCATTTGTCACGCCTATATACAAAATGGGCAGTACCATTCGGCTGCTGAGATTTCCTTTTTTAGTTGCAGCACAGGTTTGGGGCGCATTAGGTATTGCTGTGATGGGATCTTTTCTGCTCACCCATTTAATGAAATTAACTTCAATTGGCCGGCCGTATTTAGAGCCTATTTTTCCAATGCGCCTTGCTGATTTAAAGGGCAGTTTGATTCGTCCTCAGCTCCGTTTTTTGAACAAAAGGCCGGAAAATTTACGTCCGCAAAATGAAACCATCCATCGCTCTAAGCCGAAGCAAGGCCGCAAGGGGAAAAATGATTTTTATGAATAAGGAAGTGAAGGCATGAGCTCTTCTTCTGTCAAAGAGAAATTTCAAGTATCCCCTTATTTTGTGTTTTTTCTCATCAATGCCAATCAAGTCGGTGTCAGCATTTTAAACTTTCAAACAAACCTTGTTCGTTCTATCAATAATGATGGATGGATCGCTATTTTGATTTCTGGCATGAGCGTCAATGTGATGATCTTTCTCATGTACTTGATGTTTAAAAAGGCCCCTTCGGATGAATTTGGTGAAATCACGCAATATGTATTTGGCAAATGGATTGGGCAATTATTCAACATTCTTTATATCTTATATTTTGCTTCTTTGTCGCTGACCGTTCTTATCCATTACATGGATGTGATCCATGTATGGCTGTTTAAAGAAATTCCTGGTCTTTTGTTTGCGTCTGTACTGCTGCTGCTTGTGTATTACATACATACTGGCGGCTTTAGAACCATTGCTGGATGGGCATTTTTTAGTGTTGTACTGACGTATTGGATGACGTTTATCTGTTTTTATGCCATGAAATATAGTCACCTTCGTTTCATGTTCCCAATGTTTGATCATACATTTTCGCAAATCTTGTGGGAGTCAAAGATGCATCCTTATCCATGTTTGGTTTTGGCACGCTGCTTGTCTATTATCCCTTTATTAAACAAGCTCAGACATCTCAAAAATTTGCTCACATGGGGGTATTATTTACGACATGCTTAAACTTGCTCACTTTTCTCGTCTCTATAGCGTATTACTCAAGTGCTCAGCTCAAATTAACAAAATGGCCGACGCTAACGTTAACGAGCATTGTGAAGCTTCCGTTTATCCAGCGCTTTGAATTTATTGAAGTGTCTCTTTGGCTGCTTCTGATCATTCCTAATATCACGATTCCATTATGGGCAGCGAGCCGAATGGCAAAAAAAATGCTTCATACGAGCCAGCGCGTCACGTTCATCGGGCTCAGCATCCTCATTCTGATCATGTTTTCGTTTTTTGCCAGTGCAACTTCTTTTGAAACCTTTAATCAATGGGTGGAATTTAGCGGATTCATTCTGATCTATGGATTGATTATCTGTATGGTCATTGGACTGATGCTGAAAAAAAGGAGGAGGAAAAAACGAGCATGAAACGTTATATACTTACGGGCCTCATGTTGTGTAGTCTTTTGTTAACCAGCTGTGCAGAGCCCCGCCTTTTAGATGAATTAAATATCTCTCAGGCGGCAGGATTTGATTTATTGGAAGATGGAGAAATGAAGGGCTTCTTTGTCTTCCCTGTCTTTAAAAGTCAAGAGCAAGGAAGTTATCAAATATTAAGCGCAAAGTCAAACACCATTAGTAATATTCAATTTCTCGTGTCAGAAGAATCACCTTTTCCAGTAGTCATGGGCCAGGTGCTCGTTATTTTAGTCAGTGAAAAGTTAGCAAAAGAAGTCGGCATGATCGATTTAATGAATTATATTTATCGTGATCCTATCATTGGTTCACGCCAAGTGTTTGCGATTGTAGGCGGAGAAGTTGAAGAGTTATTATACACAAAAATGAATCAAACGAACTTAAATATAGGTGTATATCTCTCTGACATGTTGGCCCAAAATATGCGAAATGGCAATGAACCTGTCACCAATCAGCATATTTTTATGAATCAGATGCTGGCAAAAGGGGTCGATGCATACCTCCCTTACATTAAGAAAAAAGGCAATGGCATTAAGATCACAGGAGTCGCTCTGTTTGATCATGAAAAAATGATCGGTCATATCCCCGGAAAAGACACGTTCACATTTAAAGCGATGATTGAAAATCATAAAAATGGCATCTACGAATTTCAATTGGCTGATCATGCAAAGACCCATGTCGTCATTGAAAATATCAAATCCCATGTGTCTTACCGAATCAAACCAACGGAAAACCTAACAAAGAAGCCTCAGATCATGATTGATATCAAACTGAAAGGTGAATTAAAAGAATTCATGAAGTCCAAAAAAATTGATAAACCATCTATATTGGACCATGTTGAAAAAGAAGTAGAAAAACGTGTCGCTCAGCAAGGACAAGACCTTGTTCAATCCTTTAAAAAGCAAAACATAGATCCTCTTGGGCTGGGCCTGAGGTATAGATCAAAAGACAAAGCAGTAACACCAGAAAAGTGGAAAAGCATTTATCCTGATGCAGATGTACAAGTTAAATGCCACATGAAGATTGTTCAAACCGGAGTCAGCCAATAAAAAGGCTTATTCAAATATGTCTTGCTTGTTCTCCAAGATGTTGGACACTTTCATTTTCACTCGTGGAACCGGATCTTTTTGATGAACATCATGTAAAATCTTTTCTACTTCATTTTTATCAGTTCTAAGAATTTTAGGTGAAAATTTTTCCACAAGAGCCGGTCTATTCCCTTTTGCACAGTTTGCCATTGTATCTAGTGCAATGAAGCAGAAAGGTCTTCTTTTGTTTAGCCAAGATTTCATTCTCTTCTAGGTTGGGCAGCTGACGGCTGCCAGCCTTTCCCACTGATCGTGAAAATGGGTGCAATTTGACTCCATCCAATCCAAAATTTTGTGAGAACGGAAACGATGCAGGCAAATAAAAGCCTCTAACGGCAAATCTTTTTCACTGATCGATTTCAATTTTTCTAATATATGGTGTAATCCCTCATCTCCCGGCAAACTGCTAGCTGCTGCCCACGAAAGTGGGTAAAGGAATTCTTCGTCCTCGTAATCCAAAAGTTCCCTGACCCATTCAGCGGCAAATGTATCTAGAACATCAGCCGTGATCTCTAACATTCACTTCGGCATGCTCTGTTTCATGAAACCTACTTTGAATAGAATCCAAGATTTTTTGCTGGTCGTGCTGTTTCAAAGCATCGATCACATCATCCTCAAGAAACCATCTAGTGATTGAAAAGTCTAATATAGACACCAAATCATGCCTAACGGCTTTTAATGTTGGAGCTTTCTCGCTTTTGGTGATGACGACATTCTCCTCTAATTGAAAAGCCTGTCCGTCCTCTCCATAAAAATCATCGCGGGAGTAAAAATTGTTTAGGAGAATGGAGAACAGCTAGGTTATACCATTCAATAGGCCGTAATGAATAGCTGAGTAATCTTTCGTGGCATTGATGGCATAATTGATAAGGCTGTTTCGGTTCATCAGACGATTCTACAACGTTCATTTCGTTTTTTTGACAGGCTTCACATAAAGTAGTTGTCCCCATTGTTTTCACTTCCTTTTACTGCTATTCTGCTTCTTTCATTGGAGCAAGCTTAAGTTTCTATAACCGCGGCCATTCGTCCATATTGTTTCAAATGAAGAAATAACGATCTTCTAATCTTCATCCTTTACATCGGGGTCTTCCGGAATCGGTTCATTTAAGATCTCTTGGACGAGCTCTTTATATTGTTCGAGCTGCTTTAAATGCGTTTGAAACTGCCCTTGATAAATGAGATAAGATTCCCCGTCAAATACGTAACGAATCTTTTTTTGCTGGATTAATTTTTCAACATATGTTTCAGATACTTCTAAGTATTCAGCTGTTTCTGCGATTGTTAAATACATGTTTGTGCACCACCCGTTCGTTTCATCTAGCAAATTATATCACGAGCTGGTGAAAAAACAGATATCGCTTGTTCATGTTTTTTTCATCTTTTCTTCACTGATTCGTCAACTCGCTTTTGTACAGTATTCATACACCCACTCAAACACTAGGAGGTGATGATCCTTCGCATGTCAAAGAAAAATATTCGGACCTATGCCGCATTTTTAACTGTAGGCGCTAGCAATACGATGATTGACTTTCTGTTCTTCTTTTTTTTAACTGCTTGCTTTGTTCCCTCTTTTCTTGCACAGTGCTTGTCCTATACCGCAGGAATGCTGAACAGTTATGTTTGGAATCGAAAATGGACGTTCCAAGTGAAAAAGAAAGCTGACAAGTGGGAATGGATCAAGTGGGCCACAGTCAACGGCGCAGCGTGCCTCCTCACCTATGTTGTCTTATATGTCATACAGCAAGCAGGTTTCTCATTATTCATTAGTAAAGCGATTGGTACCCTTCTTGGCATGATGATCACTTTTACTGGAAGCCGCCTATGGGTTTTTCCATCAGAAAATAAACCATCAGAAATGGAGCGATGATTCAATGAACATTAAAAAAGCCGTCATACCAGCAGCCGGATTAGGCACACGTTTTTTACCCGCAACGAAAGCACAGCCAAAGGAAATGCTGCCTATTATCGACAAACCCGCCATTCAATACATAGTTGAGGAGGCTGTTCAATCAGGCATTGAAGATATACTAATTATCACAGGAAGAAATAAAAAATCGATTGAAGATCACTTTGACCGTTCGATTGAGCTAGAACTCACGTTGCTTGAAAAAGGAAAAAATGAACAGCTGGCTGAAATCAAACATATTGCGGATATGGCCAATATTCATTATATTCGTCAAAAGGAGCCCTTAGGTCTTGGACATGCGGTATTATGTGCACGTCATTTTACTGGCAATGATCCTTTTGCGGTCCTTTTAGGTGATGATGTCATGGTGTCAGAAAGACCTGCACTCTCTCAGCTCATGGAAGTCTTTGAAGACAAACAAAGAGAGGTCATTGGCGTCCAGCAAGTGGATCGTCTAGATGTCAGTAAGTATGGTATGATAAGACCAGCTAGAATAGACGGTCAAGTGTTTGAAGTCACAGACTTAGTGGAAAAGCCAGCAATTCATGAAGCTCCTTCCGATTTAGCCGTGATGGGCAGGTACCTGTTAACACCATCGATTTTTCCAATTTTACAAGGAATCGAGAGAGGTACCGGGAACGAAATCCAGCTGACAGATGCGCTGAAAATCATCGCACATGAATCACCCATTTATGCAACACAATTAGATGGGATGAGATTTGATGTTGGTGATAAGCTCGGCTCGTTTAAGGCAGCGGCAGAACTTGGATTAATGCGTCATGATATGCGGCCAGCCATGCTAGCATATATGCAAAGCATACTCATGAGAGAAGAAAAACAAGCATAGGCTCTTATAAGGATGCTTGAAGAAAAATCGTATTTAAAGGCAGAGTGAAATGAATGGGAACCTTGTTTAATGAAATTTTAACCTGGCTGACAAGCCTAGGTTACGCAGGTGTAGCACTAGGGCTGATGATTGAAATCATTCCGAGTGAAATTGTACTTGCCTATGGCGGATATATGGTGTCAACAGGCACAATTGGTTTTGTAGGAGCTGTGATTGCCGGCGTCATCGGTGGTACGCTCGCCCAGTGTTTTATTTACTGGATCGGTCTGTACGGCGGACGACCTTTTTTAACAAAGTATGGAAAGTATTTATTCATCCATGAACATCATATCGCGACTGCAGAGCGCTGGTTTGATCGGTATGGAACCGGTGTAGTCTTTACCGCCCGCTTTATCCCTGTTGTCCGTCATGCCATCTCGATTCCAGCAGGTATTGCCAAGATGCCTTTTTTGAAATTTGTTTTCTTGACAGGATTAGCTGCCATCCCTTGGTCTATCTTATTTATCTATCTTGGCATGCAGCTTGGGACGAAATGGGATCATATTCAAAGTGTTGCTCATGCTTATACAACCCCCATTATGGTCATTGCCATCGTCCTGATTGTTCTCTACTTTGTACTCAAAAAAATTCGGACGAATCGAAAACGGACAATCTAACAAAAACGCCTTTCACCAGATCAGTGAAAGGCGTCTTTTTATATGTGTGCTGATTGTTTTTTCATATATTGGGATAATTCTATAATCATTGCTCCCATTCTCTCAAGTGACGGGGCAAGAATTCGGTCTATTCCCTCTTCTTTTAAAGCTTCAGCCGTGACTTTCCCGACAGCTACTGCCAGTACGTCCTTCTCGAATAATGCTTGCAATTCTTCTTTTCTGCCCCATTCTGCGGCTAGTTTGAAAAAGGCGTGGACCTGGACAGCGGTTGTAAAACAGACGGCATGAACTTGTCCATCTTTCATTTCTTGCAGCAGCGTTTCAGCTGCCTCTGGTTCAGGAGGTGTGTGCTGATATGGTAAAAGCGGCAAAACATCTGCCCCCTTGTCATGTAAAAACTGAATGAGAGCTGGTGCATTTTCACCATGAAGCTGTACCATCACGCGTTTTCCTTGAAACTCCTTGTCTTCAAGCTTTGAAATCAAGTCACGAACCGTTCCGTCTTCATCAGAGACCTCTGGCTGAATTCCGCGTTTTTTCAGCGCAGCAAAAGTTTTGTACCCTCTTGAAGCAATATGTGCGTTTGATAGAATGTTCATAAATTCTTTACCAAGCTGCAGCTCTTCTGCACTCTCAATCAATGTATCTGTACCGATGCCTGTTGTCAAGATCACCCAGTCGGCCCCTTGCCTCACAAAGGTTTCTATGCCTGGCTTTAAATCCTCTTTGGCTAAAAATACGGTTCCTTGAAGAGAGCGAATAACGGCTTGTCCTCCTTGTTTTTCGACAAGTGTACGCATTTCTTCTGTTTTTCTTGTTCCACAAATGGCAATCGTTTTTCCAGATAAGCCTTTACTCATGTTATCCCTCTTTTTCTATCACATTTGATATGTATTAAATATAGATTTATTTGGAAGACGATGCAAGTGTCTACTAAAAAAGAGCTTGACGTTTCTATCGAATTCGAGTATCTTTTGTAAGTGCAAATTGTAGGAGGTCATTATGGAAAAACAGAATGTTCAAGCAATTCGATTATCAATTGCAGACCCAACACCACTTGGTTTGTTTGGTTTAGCAATGGTGACGCTCGTTGCGTCCTCACAAAAACTAGGAATCACAGATGGCACTTCTCTTATTTTACCTTGGGCTATCTTCCTTGGAGGAATCGCGCAGCTGATCGCGTCCATACAAGATTCAAAGCATCATAATATTTTTGGAGCCACTGCTTTTGGCGCATTCGGTCTTTTCTGGATGGGCGTTGGAACAACTTGGCTCATTCAAGCCGGCGTCTTTGGGAAAACGCTTGCGGGAGCAGCAGATCCAAAACAGCTAGGCTTTGCGTTTATTGGTTATTTGATTTTCAGCTTGTTTATGACGATTGGTGCAATGGAAACACATAAAGTGTTATTTTTGATTTTCGTCTTTATTGATTTCTTATTCATTGGTCTTTCCCTTAGCACTTTTGGTGTGATGTACGATGTGACTCATACCATGGCTGGTATTGCAGAATTGATCATTTCCCTGCTCTCATTTTATGGTTCTGCAGCTGTTGTCCTTAATACACATTTTGGCCGTATTGTTCTGCCAATCGGACAACCATTTCGCATTTTTACAAAAGCTTAAATAAAAAAGAACTGCTCTGTGCAGTTCTTTTTTATGTTTATTTTTCTTGTGCCTCTTGAAAAATCTCTCCGATGATTTCATACGAGCGCATTCTTTCTTGATGGTCAAACATATCCGAATTAATCATCACTTCATCTGCTTGAGTAGCTTCTATAAAGGCTTCTAATTCTGTTTTCACCTTTTCTTTATCCCCAATGATAGTCGAGCTTAATTGTTCATCCACCATTGCTTTTTCATATGGACTCCAAAGACCGTCCATGCTGTCGACAGGCGCCTTCAGTTTTCCTGGTGTGTTGCGAATGAGACTTAAAAACCGCTGATAATGAGAGGTTGCCAAATATTCAGCCCGTTCTGTTTGATCTGCAGCAAAAACCGTCACACCGACCATGGCATAAGGCTCTTTTAATACATCAGAAGGTCTAAATGACTGTCTGTACAACTCTAACGCGGGAATTGTATTTTTAGGTGAGAAGTGTGCTGCAAAGGCAAATGGCAATCCAAGTTCTCCTGCAAGTCTAGCGCTAAAACCGCTTGAACCAAGGAGCCAAATTGGAATGTCCAGGCCTTCTCCTGGAACAGCTCTTACATGTTTTTTAACCTGACCGGTCGGTTTGAAATATTGACGAAGTTCTTCAAGCTGCTCAGGGAAATCTTCTCCGTTATGAAGATTACGTCTAAGCGCCCTTGCTGTTAACTGATCTGTCCCTGGTGCTCTGCCAAGACCTAAATCAATTCTCCCCGGATACAATGTCTCAAGTGTGCCAAATTGTTCGGCAATGACAAGTGAAGAGTGGTTTGGCAGCATAATCCCGCCAGATCCTACTCGAATTTTTTCGGTTCCTCCCGCAATATATCCAATTAAAACAGACGTTGCAGAGCTCGCTACCCCTTCCATGTTATGGTGTTCTGCCAGCCAGTATCTATGATAACCCCACTTCTCCGCCTTCTTTGCTAAATCCATACTACGATCAAAAGATTCTTTAATGGTACCTCCTTCTGTCACTGAGGATAAATTTAAAACGGAATAGGCTTTGCCTTGTAAAACTGATTGACTCATATATGATGTCCCCATTTCTGTCAAAAATCATACTATTTTATACTTTCAACACCATAACACAAATCAATGAAAGATTTAAATGATTTGATTCGATGATTTTCGAAATGATGATTTTCTAGGTTTTACTTCCAATTTGAAAATTTGCACATAGAATGAAATATCAATTCTAGGAGATGGGCAATTTGTACAATCAATTCGAACACAAATGTCCCTTTTGCGGTAAATACCATGAACAGCCTCATTACAAAAGATCACGTCATGACCGTCCTCGAAAAAGAGACTGTCCATTCATTAAACAAGAATATTCAAAACAAAATACATCTCAAGGGAATCAACCTTGCCACATTGCAAAAGGAATAAAACAATCAAAACAAAATCAAAGAGCTGGACCAAGAGGCCCGGCAGGCCCAGCAGGTCCCCCTGGACCAACCGGACCTACTGGACCTGCTGGCGGGTTAACCGGCGCCCTTCCTTTTAATCCCTCACAATCACAAGATTACGATGCAGGGCAAGTGGTCACGTTTGATGGCAGTACTTACATTGCCAATGTTGACGCTCCATCAGGAATACCTGGACTCTCCCCAGACTACACTCTTTTGGCTGCTTCTGGAGAAACTGGACCAACTGGGCCTACTGGGATTGGATTAAGTGGTGTTGAAGCCTATGATCCTGTTATGGCACCAACATATACAGTAGGTCAGGTGGTCACTTATGGTGGTGGTACGTATATTGTGGATTCTGCACCACCTTCAGGTACGCCAGATACGTCGCCAGATTACACACTTTTAGCAGCACCAGGTGAAACTGGCCCTACCGGTGCGGCGGGTACCACAGGTAACACTGGAGCTACCGGACCTACCGGCGCCACGGGGATTACTGGGTCAACTGGAGATACCGGGACTACTGGGATTACTGGGGCTACCGGACCTACCGGTGCCACGGGGATTACTGGAGCAACTGGGCCTACTGGTGCGACGGGGATCACCGGATCAACTGGAGATACGACGGGGATCACTGGGGCTACTGGAGATACGGGCGCTACAGGGATTACCGGATTAACTGGGCCTACTGGTGCAACTGGTATCACTGGTTCAACTGGACCTACCGGCGCTACTGGTATCACCGGATTAACCGGCCCTACCGGTGCGACGGGGATTACTGGATCTACTGGTGATACGGGTATCACTGGACCAACAGGTCCTACCGGCGCTACAGGGAGCACTGGAGATACCGGACCTACGGGTGCAACTGGTATCACTGGTTCAACAGGTCCTACTGGTGCAACGGGGATTACTGGATCAACTGGAGATACGGGTGCAACTGGCAGCACTGGATCAACAGGTCCTACTGGTGCAACTGGGATCACTGGATCAACAGGGCCTACCGGSGCKACGGGGATCACTGGGGCTACTGGAGATACGGGCGCTACAGGGATTACCGGATTAACTGGGCCTACTGGTGCAACGGGGATTACTGGATCAACTGGGCCTACCGGTGCGACGGGGATCACCGGATCAACTGGTGATACGGGTACGGGGATCACTGGGGCTACTGGAGATACGGGCGCTACAGGGATTACCGGATTAACTGGGCCTACTGGTGCAACGGGGATTACTGGATCAACTGGGCCTACCGGTGCGACGGGGATCACCGGATCAACTGGTGATACGGGGGCTACAGGGATCACTGGGGCTACAGGACCTACCGGTGCGACGGGGATTACTGGATCTACTGGTGATACGGGTATCACTGGACCAACAGGGCCTACCGGCGCTACAGGCAGCACTGGACCAACGGGTCCTACCGGCGCTACGGGGATCACTGGTTCAACAGGGCCTAC
>NZ_LMJV01000001.1:2058854-2155946 GCF_001429445.1 Bacillus sp. Root920 | reverse complement strand
AGCGTTCGTCCTGAGCCAGGATCAAACTCTCCGAAAAAGTACAAAACCGAAGTTTTGCTTTTCGCCAGTTTGACTGACTACCTATGAAGTATCATAGGATTTTTAAAAAAACTCGAATTAACAGGTACGTTTTGTCTTGTTTAGTTTTCAAAGAACTTGTGTGTCACTCTCTCAAAGCGACCACTTAAATATATCATATATCTCTATCAACAGTCAACATTTTTCTTGAAAAACATTTTATTTTTTTAAGAAGTTTCCACTGTAAAAGAGATAAAAAATAGAGCCTCTTTTTGCTCCTTTGAAAGATTAACACATATCTATGAAAAAAGCATTATAAATTTCAAAAAAACTCATGTTTTTTTAGAAAAAAATAAAGCCGGTTCTTCACCGGCTTTATTTTTACTCAGATTGCTCTTGATCTGACTCTATTGTTTCTACGTTTTCTTCACTATTCTCTTCATCATCTTCTTGTGATTGTTCAACTAATGCCACTGTAGCGACATGTTCATCATCACCTAGACGAATCAGGCGGACACCTTGAGTGACTCGACCTGTTGTTGAAATATCTGAAACGGCCATACGAATGATCACGCCGCTTCCTGTAATAATCATCAAGTCCTCTTCAGCTTCAGCATTCGTCGCCTTCACTGCGACAAGCGGACCATTGTTATCAGTGATTTTACATGTTTTAAGACCTTTACCGCCCCGACTTTGAACACGGTATTCTTTTTCAGGTGTTAACTTACCATACCCTTTTTCGGTGACGATCAATACGTTTGCATCTGGCTCAAGGATTTCCATCCCAACGACGATGTCATCTTCAGAAAGCGTAATTCCTTTCACGCCAGCTGCTGTACGCCCCATTTCACGAACATCTGTCTCGTCGAAACGAATCAGCATACCTTTTTTCGTTCCAATGATGATTTGTTTTTCTCCATTGGTTAAACGGACAGCCATCAGTTCATCTTCGTCACGAAGACTTAATGCGATAAGTCCATTGTTTCGAATGTTGGCAAACTGAGACAATGAGGTTCGTTTTGATACACCGTGTCTTGTTGTAAAGAAGAGATACGAATCTTCATCAAATTCGCTTACCGGAATAATGGCATTAATCCACTCTCCCTTTTCTACTTCAAGCAGGTTAATAATCGGAATCCCTTTCGCTGTCCTTCCGAATTCAGGAATCTCATATCCCTTCGCACGATAAACCTTCCCTTTATTAGAGAAGAAGAGGATCGTATCATGGGTAGATGTTGAAATCAGCTGTTCTACGAAATCATCCTCATTGGTTCCCATTCCCTGAACACCTTTACCGCCTCTTTTTTGACTGCGGTATGTTGATGCAGGCAGACGCTTGATATAACCATTATGAGTCAGCGTAATCACGATGTTCTCAACAGGAATCAAATCTTCGTCTTCAATTGTTTCAATACCTGCTGTCACAATTTCAGTACGGCGCGTATCATTGAAACGTTCTTTGATTTCTGTTAACTCTTCTCTAATGATTTCAAGAACTTTCTCATTGTCTGCTAAAATGGCTTTCAACTCAGCAATCAAATCAACAAGTCCTTTGTATTCTTCTTCTATCTTTTCTCTTTCCAAACCAGTTAAGCGCTGAAGACGCATATCAAGAATGGCCTGTGCTTGTTTTTCGGACAAGCTATAGTTCTCCATTAAGCCATTTCTCGCGATTTCAGCAGTTTGAGAGCTTCTAATTAATGCAATGACTTCATCTAAGTGGTCAAGGGCAATTCTTAAACCTTCTAGAATATGAGCTCTTGCTTCGGCTTTACGAAGTTCATATGCTGTTCTTCTGCGAATAATCACTTTTTGATGCTCTAAATAATATTCAAGACATTGTTTGAGGGACAAGACTTTCGGCTGTCCATCAACTAGTGCCAATAAATTGATCCCAAATGATGTTTGAAGTGTCGTTTGTTTATAAAGATTGTTTAATAGAACGTGGGCGTTCGCGTCTCTTCGCAGTTCAATCACGATCCGCATTCCATTACGATCAGACTCGTCACGGAGATCTGTAATGCCATCGATCTTTTTATCGCGCACAAGATCAGCGATTTTTTCGATCAAACGTGCTTTATTGACCTGATATGGAATTTCATTGATAACAATCCGCTGTTTACCGCTGGATGTTTCTTCAATAATAGAATTTGCACGTAGGGTAATAGAGCCCCGGCCTGTTTCATATGCTTTGCGGATTCCGCTTCGGCCAATGATTTTTCCTGCAGTTGGGAAGTCTGGTCCTGGAATAATCTCCATTAGTTCCTGTGTTGTCATTTCTGGGTTTTGACTAATCGCCAGTACCCCATCAATCACTTCACCTAGCTGGTGAGGCGGAATGTTGGTTGCCATCCCTACAGCGATACCTGTTGCCCCATTGACTAATAAGTTCGGGAAACGAGCAGGCATGACGATTGGTTCTCTTTCACTGCCATCGTAGTTATCTTGATAATCAATCGTATCCTTAGTGATATCACGCAGGATTTCCATTGAAATTTTAGATAGACGCGCCTCAGTATAACGCATTGCCGCTGCACCGTCTCCATCGACAGAACCAAAGTTCCCGTGGCCTTCAACCAGCATATTTCGATAGTTGAAGTCTTGCGCCATACGAACCATCGCTTCGTATACAGCGCTGTCACCGTGAGGGTGGTACTTACCGATAACTTCCCCAACGATACGTGCAGATTTCTTAAATGGTTTATCACTTGTCATACCTAGGTCATTCATCGCATACAAAATTCTTCGATGCACGGGCTTCAAGCCATCTCGCACATCTGGTAATGCACGCGAAACAATAACACTCATTGCATAATCTAAAAAGGACGTACGCATTTCTTGACTAATATTTACTTCGCGTACATTTGGTGTATGTTGTTCACTCACTATAAGAACCTCCCTTTACGTATCACATGAAATAAATTATGTGGGAGTAAAATATGTATTTATCTTCACAAGACTATTCTCCATTATATCAATAATCTCGGCTTTATACACATTTATTTACTAGAAAATCAACGAAAACACGGAAAACCAGGACATTCGTTACACGCCCCTATTTCTTGAAAAACAACCTTATTCCAAACAAGAAATAAGGTTGTTCTCAGGAGGGATCTATCTAAATATCAAGGTTTTTCACGTATTGCGCATTTTCTTCGATAAAGTTTCGTCTCGGTTCTACTTTATCTCCCATCAGCATTTCAAATGTCTCATCAGCATCGATCGCATCCTCAAGTGTGACTTGAAGAAGTGTTCTCGCATCAGGGTCCATTGTTGTTTCCCAAAGCTGAGCAGCATTCATTTCTCCAAGACCTTTATAACGCTGAAGTCCAGGCTTTGGTGTTTGAGGAAGTGATTTTAACAGCTCATCCAGCTGTTTATCGTTATACACGTACTCCACACGTTTTCCTTGCTGCACTTTATATAAAGGCGGCTGCGCAATATACACATAACCATTTTCAATGATTTCACGCATGTAGCGATAGAAGAATGTTAAGAGCAGCGTTCGAATGTGTGCTCCATCCACATCGGCATCTGTCATGATCACAATTTTGTGATAGCGTGCTTTCTCTAAAGTAAAGTCATCTCCGATTCCAGTTCCTAACGCTGTAATCATTGAACGAACCTCGTTGTTCGATAAAATTTTATCTAAACGAGCTTTTTCTACGTTTAGGATCTTCCCTCTTAACGGTAAGATCGCTTGGAAGTGACGATCACGGCCTTGTTTAGCAGATCCGCCCGCAGAATCTCCCTCTACAATATAGAGTTCAGAGATGGAAGGATCTTTAGAAGAACAGTCCGCTAGTTTCCCAGGTAAGCTGGAGACTTCCAGTGCACTTTTACGTCTTGTCAGCTCACGAGCCTTTTTGGCAGCCATTCTTGCACGAGCTGCCATCAGTCCTTTTTCCACAATTTTTTTCGCAGAATCAGGATTTTCAAGCAAGAATTTCTCAAGTGCTTCAGAGAAAAGGGAGTCTGTGATGGTTCTCGCTTCTGAGTTCCCAAGCTTTGTCTTCGTTTGTCCTTCGAATTGAGGGTCTGGATGTTTTATGGAGATAATGGCTGTTAAGCCTTCTCGCACATCTTCACCACTTAAATTCGCATCCCCATCCTTGAATACGCCATTTTTACGAGCATAGTCATTGATGACACGCGTTAGACCGGTTTTAAAACCAGCTTCGTGTGTTCCGCCTTCATACGTGTTGATATTGTTGGCGAAGGAATAGATATTGCTTGTATAGGAATCGTTATATTGTAATGCTACTTCAACGGTGATTCCGTCTTTCTCACCTTCGATGTACACAGGCTCTTCATGAACGACTTCTTTTGAGCGGTTTAAATGTTCTACATAGCTCTTAATACCGCCTTCGTAGCAGTATTCATTTCTCCGCTCTTTGCCTTCACGCAAGTCTTCTATGATGATGTTTACACCTTTTGTTAAGAAGGCTAACTCACGAACACGGTTAGCAAGTGTATCGTAATCAAATTCAATGGTTTCCGTGAAAATTTCTGGATCTGGCACAAAGTGAGTGGTTGTCCCGGTTACATCTGTTTCACCAATAACCTCTAAATCTCCCACTGGAACGCCGCGTTTGAACTGCTGATAATGGATTTTCCCGTCACGGTATACAGTCACGTCTAAGGTAGTAGATAATGCATTTACAACAGATGCCCCTACACCATGCAGACCGCCTGATACTTTATAACCGCTGCCGTCAAATTTACCGCCAGCGTGAAGAACAGTCATAATGACCTCTACGGCAGGACGCCCCATTTTCTCATGAATTCCAACAGGGATCCCGCGGCCATTATCTTTTACTGTAATGCTGTTATCTTTTTCAATTTGCACTGTAATGTCTGTACAATAACCAGCTAATGCCTCATCAATACTGTTGTCGACAATTTCCCATACAAGATGGTGAAGCCCTTTTGCATTGGTTGACCCAATGTACATTCCTGGACGTTTTCTAACAGCTTCTAATCCTTCAAGCACCTGTATCTGATTTTCATCATAACTATTATGTTGCTGTTCCATTGCCACGTACATTCACCTACACTTTTCTTAAACGATATATTTATATGAATTGAGCTTTTAGACTTCAATTTCAACCACAAACGAAGCACGTTTTTTGAGCGTGCTTGAGGAAAGAGGAGAGTAATAAACAGATTCAGTTGTGACGACAATGGATTTGGGTGTCCCTTGTGATAACGAAATGATATGTTTCTCCTGTTTTTGTAGAAATTCTTCTACAACAGAAGACGACCTCATTTTGTAATCAACAATTGCGACAATCTCTCGTGTAGAAACAACACAATCATCACCTAAATGAATATACAAGACTCACACCTCATTTATCAGTCAATTACTTTTCCACTGGCTACTCTGAAAATTTCCGCTTCTTTCAGGGTGGCGTGATCAATGCCTTCAACACTTGTTGTGGTGACGAAGGTCTGTACACGTCCCTGAATGGTATGGAGCAAATGAGACTGTCTGTAATCATCAAGTTCAGATAACACATCATCAAGTAGAAGAATAGGATATTCTCCGATTTCTTCATGTATCAGATCAATTTCTGCCAGCTTTAGTGAAAGAGCTGTTGTTCTTTGCTGCCCTTGAGAGCCATATGTCTGAACATCCCGACCATTCACAAAGAAAAGCAGGTCATCTCTGTGAGGCCCCCACAGTGTCACCCCTCGGTCTATTTCTCTGTCTCTTAGTTTCTGAAACGATTCTTCATAGCTATTCTTTATTTTCGACAAGTCTGACGCTTCTGATACCTCTATTGCCGTCTGGTATTGGAGCGTAAGTGTTTCTAGCTCTCTAGAAATCCCAAAATGCAGCGGCTGCGCCCATTTTTCGAGCTGTTTCGTAAAAGTCAGTCGTCTTTTGACCACTTTCGCTGCCGCATCAATCAACTGCTCTGTTAAAATCTCCAGCATCGCTTGATCCGATTGCTTTCTTGTCTGCAATTGTTTCAAGTAATGATTCCGCTGAGAAAGGATTTTTTGATAGAGCGATAAATCATGCAAGTAGACAGCAGAAACTTGTCCAATCTCCATGTCGAGGAATCTTCTGCGGATTTGCGGGCTGCCCTTCACAAGACTTAAGTCCTCTGGCGCAAACATAATGGTGTTTAACGCACCAACATAATGACTGAGCTTCTGTTGTTCAATGTGATTGACCTTGCCCTTTTTCCCTTTTTTTGAGATCACGAGCTGCATTGGGAGTGGACCATTTTTTTTAATGACTCTACCTTCTATTTTAGCATAGTCTTGGTCCCATCGGATAAGTTCTTTATCATTTGATGTACGATGAGACTTTGCCATCGACAATACATAGATCGCTTCCATCAAGTTCGTTTTACCTTGGGCATTCTCACCGATCATGACATTCACCTTATTGTCGAATTGAAGCTCGGTGTGTTCATAGTTTCGGTATGAAGTTAACGCCAGACTTTGAATGTACATGTATTGTCACCCGTTTCTAATTCACAACTTGAAATGTGCCGTAACCTTCAATCTCGACAACATCTCCTGGGTATAGTTTGCGTCCCCGTCTATTATCTGGCTCTTGATTAATGAACACCTCATGTTCACTTAAAAACCATTTCGCCATTCCGCCAGATTGGATGACTTCGGCTAATTTCAAAAACTGCCCTAATGTAATCATTTCTGTTTCAATGGTTATAAGATTAGGCATTGTATCGACCTCTTTCAATATCACTAATATCTAATTGTACTAAAAAACAAGACAAGAAGGAAAGGGGGAAAGCGAACTGGGATGAAAGAAAGCATGGAAAACGAGAAGAAAAGCTGCTGTGCACTCACACAGCAGCCATTTTAGATTGAATTAATACGTTCTTACCGGAAGAATCAATTGCAAGATAGAATCATCATTCGGCGTACGCAGCAGGAACGGTCTCATTGCACCAGTGAAGCTTACATGAATATCTGTTCCCTCTAATACTTTTAACGCATCCAGCATATATTTTGGACTGAAGGAGATTTTAAGATCTTCCCCTTTAATGTCATCTGCTTGAACCGTCTCCACCACTTTACCGATCTCAGGCGAATTAGAAGAGATTTCAAGGCTTTGTTCAGGATCAGCTGACAGTTTCACGACATTATTACGTCCTTCTCTTGCCAAAAGTGATGCACGATCAATGGCTTGAAGGAACTCTTTCGTGTTGACCACGACATCCGTTTTACTTTCTTGCGGGATCAGACGGGCTGTATCTGGATAATTTCCATCCAGCAACCTTGAGAAGAACAGCACGTTTTGTGCTTTAAAAAGAACTTGTGTTTCTGTAATGACGATGCTCACAAGATCTTGTCCATCATCAAGAATTTTACTTAGCTCTGTTAAACTTTTCCCTGGAATCACGACATTATACGAACTTTCCTCGTTAATATCTAACTTCGCTTTTCTTAAAGCAAGACGGTGGCTATCCGTTGCCGTGCATATTAATTCACCTTTTTCCACCTTCCAGTTTACACCTGTCAAGATAGGTCGTGTTTCTGAGGTGGACACTGCAAAAACAGTTTGACGAATTAAGTTTTTAAGCAGATCTGTCGGAATTTGAAATGCATGATGCTCTTCAATTTGTGGAAGATGCGGATATTCTTCAGCATCTAAGCCGTTTAAGTTAAATTCCGCTGAACCAGAGCGGATGATAGTCAGGTGATTTTGTTCTACTTCAATTTCGACAGTAGACATAGGCAGTTTCTTTACAATTTCACTAAAGAAGCGGGCTTGAAGCACAATACTTCCCGGACGATCAATGGTGATAACCTCTAAATCTCCATCTCTTTGAGGAATGAAAGATTCAATTGAGATATCAGAATCGCTTCCTGTTAGAGAAACCCCTTCATCAGACGCAACAATTTTAATCCCTGTCAAAATAGGAATCGTTGTTCTAGAGGATACGGCCTTTAATACATCTTGGACACTTTGGACAAGACGATCTTTTTGAATCGTGAATTTCATAGTGGTCCTCCTAAATTTTCTTAATGACATGTATATATATTTTATTAATAAAAATCGTAGAAGTAATAGTAGGGCTTGTGAATATGTGGATAAGTCGAGAAAAAGAAAGGAAAGACAGCCTATCCACATGTGGACAGACTGTGTATGACTATGCTCTAGTTATTCACATTTTCCCGTACTCATTATATCAGCTTGGTTATTTTAATTGTTCTTTGATCTCTTTGACATGCTGCTGAAGCTGTTCATCTTCAACAATTAATTTCGAAATCTTCTCATGAGCATGAATGACAGTCGTATGATCACGACCGCCAAATTCTTCTCCGATTTTAGGCAGAGAGGAATCGGTCATTTCTCTAGAGAGGTACATGGCAATTTGTCTTGGATAAGCAACTGACTTTGTACGTTTCTTTGCTTTGAAATCCTCTAATCGAATATTAAATTGCTGCCCTACAATTCTTTGAATATCTTTAATTGTAATGACCTTAGGCTTTGATGAAGGAATGATGTCCTTTAGCGCCTCAGCTGCTAGATCTGCATTAATGTCTTTATTAATTAAAGATGAGTAAGCAACGACACGAATCAAAGCACCCTCCAGCTCACGAATGTTGCTGTCGATTTGATTGGCAATGTACAGCATGACTTCATTTGGAATGTCTAAGCCTTCTGCCTTTGCTTTTTTTCGTAGGATCGCGATACGGGTTTCTAGATCTGGCGGGGTAATGTCTGTAATTAAGCCCCATTCAAATCGAGAGCGTAATCTGTCTTCAAGTGTCGGAATTTCCTTCGGAGGCCGGTCACTAGAAATGACGATTTGCTTACTTTCTTCGTGAAGTGTGTTGAATGTATGGAAAAACTCTTCTTGTGTTTGTTCTTTTCCTGCTAAAAATTGAATATCATCTATCAAAAGCACATCTACATTCCGATAGCGATTACGGAAGTCGACAGCTTTGTTATCTCGGATTGAGTTGATAAATTCATTAGTAAATTTTTCAGATGATAGATAGACCACTTTGGCTGATGGATTATGGTCGATCACGTAATGACCAATCGCATGCATCAAGTGAGTCTTTCCTAAACCAACGCCCCCATAAATAAAAAGCGGGTTATATGCTTTTGCTGGTGCTTCCGCGACTGCAAGTGAAGCGGCATGAGCAAAACGGTTGCCTGAACCAATAACAAAAGTATCAAATGTATATTTTGGATTCAGCATATTTTGTGGAATGTCAACGGGCTCTTCTTTAGACATTTTTTTGATAGGAGACTTTGGCATGGCTTCCTCTTCATCCTGATTTTGAGGAATAATAAATTTAATGCTGAGCTCTTCACCTGTTAGTTCATAGATGGTATCAGCAATTAAGTGAAGATATCTTGACTCTAGCCAATCTCTAGCAAATTCATTAGGTGCCGTAATTGTAAGCGTATCTCCCTGAAGAGAATGGGCTTTTGTCGATTTCATCCATGTCTCAAAACTGGGTTTGCTCAATTTTGTCTCTATTTTTTGAAGTGCTTTATTCCACAGATCCAAAATATTTTCCATAAGGCTTCTCCCCCCTCCTTTTCTTTTTAAAATGACCAGTATCAAACTGTTATAGAACACGAAAAAGAGAAAATGGTCATCACCATTCGTGCACATACATTGTTGAAAACAATTAATATAGTAGAAAAACGTCTTTTCGACAAATTACACAAGCTGTGGATAAACAATTCAACAGGCTGTGTAATAACTTTCCACAGGTTATCCACAAATTGTGGATAATATAAATGGGCCAGATAAGTAATTAAGAGTTAAAACACAAATATAATATCAAAATAAACAAGATGGTGCAATGGGTGTCACAAACTTATCCACACACTTTACATCCTGTTGAAAAATAATTATCCACATCGGTTATTTGTGTGAAAAAAATGTCGATAATGGGTGTGGATAGTCTAAATATGCCGGAAAAATATCCACATTCTTGTTTTGAAGGTCTTTTAGGAGGAAAAAAAGAATAAAATGCTGGAAACTAAAAAAGAAGGTTTCTTCGTTTGATAACTTATGTTATGCTTATAAGGTTGATAATAAGAGTTTTATCATTGATATTGACAATCGATGGGTTACACAAATATAATGAGTTAGACTGTCTTAAACAGCTATTCCTCAGGGAGGTGTCATAAATGAAAAGAACGTTTCAACCAAATAACCGTAAGCGTAGTAAAGTTCATGGCTTCCGCAGCCGTATGAGTACTAAAAACGGACGTCTAGTTTTAAAGCGACGCCGCAGCAAAGGTAGAAAAAAATTATCAGCTTAGGCCACTGAATAATGTCAGTGGTCTTTTTTACATAAAATCGTAAATGAACTGTCAGTTTTTATCGGAGTGGAAGAAAACATGAAGAAGCGAAACAGGCTAAAAAAAAATGAAGAGTTTCAAAAGGTGTTCAAAAAAGGTCAATCAATGGCAAATCGCCAATTCGTTATTTACCAGCTGGATCAGCCAAATCAAGTTGAATTGCGTCTAGGATTGTCTGTCAGTAAGAAGATTGGTAATGCAGTGATTAGAAACCGAATAAAACGTCTGATCCGTCAGGTGTTTTTAGAGGAAGGCCATAAGTTAAAGCAAGAAAAAGACTACATTGTCATTGCACGAAAACCAGCGAGTGAATTGACCTTTGAAGAAACAAAGAAGTCTCTCCAACATTTATTTAGAAAATCCGCTGTTTATCAACAACAACCGAAAAAGTCTTCGTAATAGAAACTTTCGTTGAATCAATTTTTAAAAGCGCTTCCTTCATCTAGTGAATTAAAATGAAACCACCACTTTGCAAAGAAAAAATGTTACCATACTGATTAGGTGAGTCACTTTCTTAATCAATTCCAACTTAAATAAAGTTTGAAGTAATGGGAGGAATCTTGTTGAAAAGGCGATTATTACTAATATTTAGCTTGATTGGCGTATTGGTTTTATTGGCAGGATGTACACAGATCAATGAACCAATTACATCAGATAGTAAGGGATTCTGGAATTCTTATATTGTTTACCCGCTATCTCAATTAATCACGTACATGGCAAACTTAACTGGTGAAAACTATGGTGTAGCGATTATTATTGTGACACTATTAATTCGCTTGCTTATTTTACCATTAATGATTAAACAGTTAAGAAGTACAAAAGCGATGCAAGCATTACAGCCTGAATTGAAAAAGCTTCGTGAAAAGTATAGCTCTAAAGATCAAAAAACACAGCAGCAGCTTCAGCAGGAAACAATGGCCCTTTTTCAAAAAAATGGCGTCAATCCATTAGCAGGCTGTTTCCCAATCTTAATTCAAATGCCAATCCTTATTGGTTTCTATCATGCAATTATGAGAACAGCAGAAATTAAAAAGCATACATTCTTATGGTTTGACTTAGGCAGCCCAGATCCATTGTTCCTATTACCGATTATTGCGGGTGTAGCTACTTTCATTCAGCAAAAGCTGATGATGGCTGGAAATCCTTCGGACAACCCTCAAATGGCTATCATGCTATGGGTGATGCCGATTATGATCGTCGTGTTTGCAATTAGTTTCCCAGCAGCACTTTCATTGTACTGGGTTGTAGGTAACATTTTCATGATCATTCAAACATTGGTGATTAAAACACCTCAAGTAAAAGTTGATACAAAAGAAAAAGCTGGCGGGAATAAAAAATGAAGGAAATAACTGCTGTCGGTCGCACAATCGAAGAAGCAGTAGATTCCGGATTGAAACAAATTCAGCTACTACAAGAAGAAGTAGAAATCACAATAGTAGATGAAGGAAATAAAGGGTTTTTAGGATTATTTGGTAAAAGACAAGCTGTGGTCAAGTTAGTAGAAAAGATAAATGCATTTAAATTAGCTACACAGTATTTAGATAAAATTGTTAAGTCTATTGATCCTAAAGCAAAGATTATTTCCAAACAGGAACCGAAAAAGATTTCTTACCACATTGATGGAGATAAAACGTCATTAATGATTGGAAAAAGAGGCCAAACATTGTACTCTTTAGAAACGTTGGTACAGTTAGTGTTTAATCGTTATTCTGATCAGTATCATCATATAACAATTGATATTGGCGATTATAGGAAGAAACGACAAGAAGCACTTGAACAATATGCAGTGAAAACAGCAAATCGGGTTTTAAAAACGAAGAAAAATGTTCATTTAGAACCAATGCCTTCGAATGAACGAAAAATTGTTCATGATGCGATTGCTGCATTCTCTAAAGAACTTGCAACGGCATCTGAAGATACAGGCAGCAAACGTCATGTTGTGGTGCTGTATAAAAAATAGCAGAAAGGCTAAGATTCAGCAAAGCTGGATTTTAGTCTTTTTTTATTGAAAAATTGCTTTTTATAGAGGATTCATCCTTTATTTCTAAAAAATGAGTGTGTGATATGGGTGCAAAACGCCAATTTAACAAGTAAGTATAGGGATCAGGGCGTTTAAATTTATTGGATTTAGGTGTAAGATGTGAAGACAAATTTCAAACGTCGTTATTCACATGTGGATAAGTTAAGTGTTAAAATAGATAAGATGCAAAGCTGTGGATAATTAGATATGGGATACTTTCACTTCGCTTTCATTTATGGTATCTTTAAATTTTGGATTAAGCGTTTTTGATATAGAGATGGACAATGTCCATTTAATAGATAACAGACTGTTTATTAAGTAGAGAAAGAGGTGAATGAGTGATGGATACAATTGCAGCAATTTCTACACCGATGGGTGAAGGAGCAATTGCGATTATTCGTTTAAGCGGGCCTGATGCGATACAGATTGCTGATCGGATGTATAAAGGTCCTAAGGAGAAAAAACTTGTATCGGTGGATTCACATACGATTCATTATGGTCATATTGTGGACTCTAGCACTGAGCAAGTCATAGAAGAGGTCATGGTGTCAGTATTAAGAGCACCAAAAACATTTACGAGAGAAGACGTTATTGAGATTAACTGCCATGGCGGAATTGTAACGGTCAATAAAGTACTGCAGCTTGCTTTAAGAGAAGGAGCAAGATTAGCGGAGCCAGGTGAGTTTACAAAACGAGCTTTCTTAAATGGAAGAATTGATCTTTCACAGGCTGAAGCGGTAATGGATTTGATTCGTGCAAAGACAGATCGTGCGATGAATGTAGCGATTACTCAAATGGAGGGACGACTCTCCGGTTTGATTAAACGACTTCGCGGTGAGATATTGGAAACTCTGGCTCATGTTGAAGTCAATATTGACTATCCTGAGTATGACGATGTTGAAGAAATGACGCATCGAGTTTTAGTTGAAAAGGCAACATCAGTGAAAAAGGAAATTGAGTCACTGCTAACGACTTCTCAGCAGGGGAAAATACTTCGCGAGGGCTTATCCACTGTCATTATTGGAAGACCGAATGTTGGGAAGTCTTCCTTGTTGAATAGTCTTGTACAGGAAACAAAAGCGATTGTAACGGATATTCCTGGAACAACGAGAGATGTCATTGAGGAGTATGTAAATGTTAGAGGTGTACCGCTTCGTTTAGTCGATACTGCGGGTATACGTGAGACGGAGGACATTGTTGAGCGTATAGGGGTTGAACGATCTAGACAGGTCTTAAAAGAAGCTGACCTGATTTTACTTGTGCTCAATTATAGCGAGGAATTGTCAGAAGAGGATATCAAACTATTTGAGGCCGTCTCAGGCATGGATATCATCGTGATCGTGAATAAGACAGATCTTGAGCCTAAGCTTGATATCGAAAAGGTCAAGCAGTTAGCGAAGGATCGTCCGGTGGTTACTACATCATTATTACAAGAAAAGGGGATTGATGAGCTCGAAATTGCGATTCAATCATTATTCTTCACGGGTTCAATTGAAAGTGGAGATTTAACGTATGTAAGTAACACAAGGCATATTGCCCTTCTTCAGGCAGCAAAACAATCCATTGAGGATGCTCTTGAAGGAATTGAAATGGATGTACCGATCGACATAGTTCAAATAGATTTAACACGCTGCTGGGAACAGCTGGGTGAAATTATTGGGGATGCTGTTCATGAAAGCTTGATTGATCAGTTATTCTCTCAATTCTGTTTAGGAAAGTAAAGGGAGGAACATAAGAAATGGGTTATGAAGCTGGCAATTATGACGTAATCGTCGTGGGTGCCGGTCATGCTGGAGTTGAGGCTGCTCTTGCTTCTGCAAGACAGGGCGCCAAAACACTTGTATTGACTATCAACCTCGATATGGTTGCTTTTATGCCATGTAATCCGTCCGTAGGCGGCCCCGCAAAAGGGATTGTCGTCAGAGAAATTGATGCTCTAGGCGGAGAAATGGCGCGAAATATAGATAAGACGCATATTCAAATGCGCATGCTGAATACGGGGAAAGGACCTGCTGTCCGTGCGTTAAGAGCGCAAGCAGATAAGTTCCAATATCAGCATGAAATGAAAAAAACAATGGAAAATGAACCAAACCTGACAATGCTGCAAGGTATGGTAGATCATTTAATTGTAGAAGATGATGAATGTAAAGGTGTTGTTACTCAAACGGGGGCTAACTATCGTGCAAAGTCTGTTGTATTAACGACAGGGACTTTCTTAAAAGGCCGCATCATTTTAGGAGACTTATCGTATTCAAGTGGTCCAAATAACCAGCAGCCTTCCATTAAATTATCGGATCATTTAGCAGAACTAGGATTCGATTTGGTTCGCTTTAAAACAGGAACACCTCCTCGAGTGAATAGCCACTCGATTGACTATAGTAAAACAGAAATTCAACCAGGTGATGATGTCCCGCGGGCATTCTCCTATGAAACGGTTGAATATATTACTGACCAGCTGCCATGTTGGTTAACATACACGAGTTTAGAGACTCATCAAATTATTGATGAGAATCTTCACCGTTCTCCAATGTATTCAGGTATGATTAAAGGAACTGGCCCTAGATACTGCCCGTCCATTGAAGATAAAGTGGTTCGTTTCAATGATAAACCGAGACATCAAATTTTCTTAGAGCCAGAAGGTCGTAATACGCAGGAAGTTTATGTTCAAGGATTGTCTACAAGTCTTCCGGAGGATGTACAGCAGCGCATGCTTTCAACCATCCCAGGACTCGAGAATGTTCAAATGATGAGAGCGGGTTATGCTATCGAGTATGATGCGATTGTGCCTACTCAGTTGTGGCCTACACTTGAGACGAAGAAAATTTCTGGATTATATACAGCCGGCCAAATTAATGGTACGTCTGGTTATGAGGAAGCAGCAGGTCAAGGGATTATGGCAGGTATTAATGCAGGAAGAAAAGCATTAGGTAAAGAAGAAGTCATTTTAAGCCGATCTGATGCATATATCGGTGTTCTCATCGATGACCTTGTCACAAAAGGAACAAATGAACCATACCGTCTCTTGACATCACGTGCTGAGTATCGTCTACTTCTACGTCATGACAATGCTGATTTAAGATTAACTGAACTTGGCTATCAAATTGGATTAATTTCTGAAGAAAGATTCCAAGCATTCCAGCAGAAAAAAGAAGCCATTGAAGCAGAGAAAAAACGTTTATATTCTGTCATCATTAAACCTACAGCAGAGACTCAAGAATTTATTCGTTCACTCGGTGGAAGTGAGTTGAAGGACGGCATTCGTGCAAGTGATTTAATGAAGCGTCCGGAAATGAATTATGAATCTGTTGTGAAATTAGCTCCTGCTGAAACACCGCTTCCTTCTGATGTGTGTGAGCAGGTAGAGATTCAAATTAAATACGAAGGTTATATTGAAAAGTCACTCCAGCAAGTTGAAAAACTGAAAAAGATGGAGAACAAAAAGATTCCTGATCGTATTGATTATGACGCCATCAAAGGGATTGCAACTGAAGCGAAACAAAAGCTGAAAGAAGTCCGACCGCTTTCTGTTGCACAGGCTTCTCGTATTTCAGGCGTTAACCCTGCTGATATTTCTATCCTTTTAGTATATTTAGAGCAGGGGCGTATTGCGAAGATAGCAGAATAGAAAGGATGTCGGCATGAACATTGAACAATTTACAGCAGCACTAGAGGAGAAAGGGATCACTCTTTCTCCTGTGCAGCTTGAACAATTTGAAACCTACTTCCGCATGCTTGTAGAATGGAACGAGAAAATGAATTTAACGTCCATTACTGAAAAGGAAGAAGTGTATTTAAAGCATTTTTATGATTCAATATCAGCAGCATTTTTTATTGATTTTCACAAAGTGACGACGATTTGTGATATTGGAGCTGGTGCTGGTTTTCCAAGCATTCCTCTTAAAATTTGTTTCCCTCATCTACATGTGACCATTGTTGATTCTCTTCAGAAACGAATTACGTTTCTCAATGAGTTAGCAAAAGGATTAAACTTACAAGATACTACTTTTTATCATGATCGTGCGGAAACGTTTGGACAACGTAAGGAAAAGCGTGAAAGCTATGATCTTGTCACTGCTAGAGCAGTTGCACGTTTATCCGTCTTGAGCGAACTATGTCTGCCTCTAGTGAAAAAGGAAGGATTGTTTGTTGCCTTAAAAGCATCTGCCGCTGATGAAGAAATGCAAGCTGGGAAAAAAGCTGTCACAGTTCTCGGAGGAGAGGTTGTTGAAAAGCATTCTTTTGTTCTTCCTTTAGAAGAAAGCGAACGGAACATCATTGTCATTGAAAAGAAAAAGCAAACACCAAAAAAATATCCTAGAAAACCAGGAACACCTAATAAATCACCAATAGAAGGTTGATCATGTAAAAGGTCGTTTTTTCTTCAATATTTATGATTTTACAGAAGGAAAAAACATGAGAAAATAGAATTATAAAAAGGTAGTTTTTAAAGGTGGTGTAGGTTCATGAAGCATTCACTCTCACGCTTCTTCGGGCTTGGAGACAAAGAACATCCTGAGCGTGAAACCGAAATAGAGGCAGAGATTGCTGAGCATGATACATTAAAGGAAGAGATACAGGAGCTCCCGGTCGACACAATTATGCCAAACCGTTTTCAGCCACGCACCATTTTTTCAGAAGAAAAGATACAAGAGCTGGCCACGACGATTCATACCCATGGCATTATCCAACCGATTGTTGTTAGACCAACAGAAGAAGAAGGAAAATATGAACTGATCGCCGGCGAAAGACGTTGGAGGGCGGTACAGACTCTTCAATGGGAGAAAATCCCCGCTATTATAAAAGATTTTACTGATACGGAAACGGCATCTGTGGCATTGATTGAAAATTTGCAAAGAGAAGAGCTGTCTTCTATTGAAGAGGCTCATGCTTATGCACGTCTTTTAGAGCTTCATGATTTAACACAAGAGGCGCTTGCTCAGCGTTTAGGCAAGGGACAATCAACTGTTGCAAACAAATTAAGACTTTTAAAGTTGCCTGAAGAGGTACAACAAGCCATTTTAGAGAAAAAAATCTCTGAAAGGCATGCACGTTCACTTGTGCCCCTAAAGCTTCCAGAATTACAAATCGCGCTATTGCAGGAAATCATCGAAAAGCAGTTGAATGTGAAACAGACTGAAGAGCGTGTAGTGAAGATGCTTGAACAAAAAACGGATCGTAAACCGAAGCCAAAACGTAAGGCGTTTAGTCGTGATACACGAATTGCGATGAATACCATTCGTCAGTCTCTCCACATGGTAGAAGACAGCGGACTTAAAATAAATACCGAGGAAGAAGAGTTTGAGGAATATATCCAATTAACGATTCGAATTCCTAAATAGAAAAAAGCTGATGAGCGCCACTCGTCAGCTTTTTTTGTAAATCTTTTTATTATCATTTTGTTATCATTTGTTATTTACTGTTTGCTTTTGCAAATGAAATGATAAAATCATGTTGAAACAAAGCGTTATGTCTAAAGAAGTGACTGTACAGCATTCGCACCAAGAGGGAACGATCCACTTGATGATTGCTGAAGCTGATCCGAAGAACTATGAATTGTGAACAAACAATAACCCAGCCTTGTGAGCAAATGCCGTACAATTGAATTCAGGCATCCAAAAAGATATATCAATATACTTTTTCGATGTGTTTTCATTCGTCCTTTTATGTACGAAAAGGCACATTCACCGACGAATTTATAATAGGGAAACAAAAAAAGCAAACGTTTCATACTTTTTTTGATAGAATAGAAAGTATGAATGAATGAGAAACTTGTTAAGTTGAAAGTGGGTGACATCGTGGGGAAAATCATAGCGATTACCAACCAGAAGGGCGGCGTCGGGAAGACGACAACTTCTGTTAATTTGGGTGCGTGTTTAGCATACATAGGCAAACGAGTGTTGTTAGTTGATATTGATCCGCAGGGCAATGCCACGAGTGGTATTGGGATTGAGAAGGCCGACGTAGAAAAGTGTGTGTACGATATTTTAGTTGATGATGCAGATGTTCTTGATGTGATTAAGACGACAGAGGTCGAAAATCTTGATGTCATTCCTGCGACAATACAGCTTGCAGGGGCTGAAATAGAGCTTGTGCCTACAATCTCACGTGAAGTGAGGCTGAAGAGAGCACTTGAATCTGTTAAGCAGAATTATGATTATATGATTATTGACTGCCCGCCATCACTTGGACTGCTGACGATTAATGCGTTAACTGCATCCGATTCCGTTTTAATACCAGTTCAGTGCGAATATTATGCGCTTGAAGGATTGAGCCAATTGTTAAACACAGTTCGTCTCGTGCAGAAACATTTAAATACCGATCTTGCCATTGAAGGTGTCTTGCTGACAATGCTTGATGCCCGAACAAACCTTGGAATTCAGGTAATCGAAGAAGTGAAGAAGTACTTTAGAGATAAAGTCTATCAAACCGTCATTCCGAGAAATGTGAGGCTGAGTGAAGCGCCTAGTCATGGAAAGCCGATTATCTTGTATGATCCACGTTCAAGAGGTGCAGATGTCTATTTAGACTTAGCAAAGGAAGTGGATGCGAATGGCTAAAGGTCTTGGAAAGGGTATTAATGCACTATTTAACAATGTAGACTCAAATGAAGAAACGGTTGAAGAAATCAAATTAAAGGATTTGCGTCCGAATCCGTATCAACCAAGGAAAACGTTTGATGATGATGCATTGTCAGATCTGAAAGAATCGATTCAGCAGCACGGGGTTTTACAGCCGATCATTGTTCGTAAATCGATTAAAGGATATGACATAGTAGCAGGAGAACGCCGTTTCCGCGCAGCACAACAAGCTGGTCTGACAACAATTCCTGCAATCGTTCGAGAGTTTTCAGAAACACTGATGAGAGAAATTGCCCTCTTAGAAAACCTACAGCGTGAGGATCTCTCTCCACTAGAGGAAGCGGAAGCATATGCTTCCTTGCTGGATCATCTCAGTGTGACGCAAGAGGAATTAGCGAAGCGATTAGGGAAAAGCAGACCGCATATTGCGAACCATCTCCGTCTGTTGACTTTACCGGATGACATCCAAAAGCTGATTGCAAATGGAACGTTATCAATGGGACATGGTCGCACATTGCTTAGCTTAAAGAACAAAAAGAAGCTAGCGCCTTTGGTAAAGAAAATCGTGGATGAGGGGTTAAACGTACGACAGGTTGAAAAACTTGTTAAGCAGTTAAACGAAAATGTTCCACGTGAAACAAAGAAAAAAGAAGCACCAAAGGATCGAGTGTTGAAAGAAAGAGAGTCTTTCTTACAAAACTACTTTGGTACTTCAGTGACGATCAAGAAACAGAAGAAAAAAGGAAAAATTGAGATTGAATTTCTCTCCAATGAAGATTTAGAAAGAATCCTTGAATTGCTTTCTACGAGGGAATCATCAGAGTGACCATCTTGATACGAGATGGTCTTTTTTATATTCTCCCAGTGATATTTTGAATAGGGGTGAAGAGAGACCGGCTTTTTTCTCTCGTCCAATCCATTTGGTCAATGTGAGATAGACTTTCAGAAAGTGTATTGGCCATAGACATGACAAGATGAAGACGTGTGTTTTGGAGGACGAAGTATTCCATGAAACCACTCACATTGACGATCCCATTAATATGAATATCTCCTACCTCTGGCAGCTCCTTTTGGACACCAGCTCCAGGCTTTAACGGACCATCACCAATTTGGAAGGAACCGACACTTTTCACTCTTCCTAAACAGGCATCAACCGCTACAATAAACGGGTGTTTATGAGCTTGTTCAATTTCAGCGAGTTTTTCTTTTAAATTGACCGCATGCACTGGGTCAGAGAGTGTTCCATATACATGAAGCTTTTTCAAATCCAGACCTGAAAGCTTTGTACCAACAAGTGGACCTAGAGAGTCGCCAGTTGAGCGGTCTGTTCCAATACAGACGATGGCAACGGGTCTTTTTCCTGCTTTCTGAAGATGCGAGAATAAAATACTTTTAAGCTGTTGAATGGCGTTTGTATCCGTATGGGACACGTATTCTTTTACCCTATTTCTAAAAAAAAGACCGTTCTTGCTATTCATAGGTCTCACTTCCTTGTCATAGTAGTTAGTATCAGTATACGGAAACAAGCTTAATTCTATACCTATGAGGTGATGATTGTGTGGAAGGCTGGTTCAAGGTGGACGCTTTTAATTTTAGGAAGCTTAATAGGAGCGGGATATGCTTCCGGCCAGGAAATTTGGCAGTTTTTTGGCATTGATAGCGGACTAGCCATTCTACTGTTTACATTGATGTTTATGCTGTCTACCTATGTGGTGTTAAAAATCAGTTATGAGGTGCGTGCCGATCACTTTGTGCCAGTGCTAGAACGGCTTGTCGGTCCATGGCTGGCTAAGGTGTATGACGTGTTAATTGTCCTATATTTATTCACGACAACGACGGTCATGATTGCCGGCGGCGGGGTGACCCTTGAGATGTATCATGTGCCTTTTTGGATTGGCATCGGTGCGTTTTGTTTGTTTTCATTTATGATTTTTTTCTGGGATGTGAAAGGGCTTTTATCTGTGAATGCTTTCATTATACCAATTTTGGTGGCGGGGCTCATCTATGCGTTTGTTTTTTATTATATGAATCATGATCATATGTGGCGGATTGATTTTGGGCAGCAGTACAATTGGCCTGCCAGCATTGTCTTTGCTTCTTTGAATATATTATCTGTTGTGGCAGTGCTGTCTTCGGTTGGGAAAGAAATGAAGGGGCTTGGGGAAGCCAAGGTGGCGAGTATATTAAGCGGTCTTATTTTTGGTGTCATCTCGTATGTGTATAACGAAATACTGGTTGATATTTCTGGAAGCCTTTCATCAGAGGGAATTCCTTTGTTTACAGTATTAGAAGGGGCGCCGACTTCTTTGTTTGTGTTTATGACCGTTGTCCTTTGTCTAGCAATTTATACGACGACGGCAGCAGGTTTATTTGGATTATCAAGCCGGATGCTTTCTTTTGTACGAATGCCTCGCTGGCTGGTTGTATTGGTGATGCTTCTTTTGATGGCACCTTTAACATCTCTTGGATTTGCTGATTTGATTGCTTTCTTGTATCCAATTTATAGTTTGTTGAATCTTTATTTGCTCGTCTGTTTAATGCTGTATCCGATTTTAAGTAAAAAGATATTTTCTCGTCCCAAAAATTATATTGATAAAACAAAATAAGCACCTCTCTTTTTTAGAGCTGTGCTTATTTGATCTGAATTGAATCAATAGCTTCTTTGATATCATCATAGACAGGCATTTGCTTGAGACGATGGAGGCGATCCTCTAATTCTGAAATGGCCTGTCCCTTTAAATGCTGGGAAATGTGTTGTTTGACAATGGTCGTCTGGTTTATCATGTCTTCTGTTTTAGCTAATTGATACTCCAAGTGCACGCGAGTATTTGCTAATTCGTCGTGCAGCCGCATTTTGAGCAGCCGTTTTAGATCCTTTCGCTGTCCTTCTCTGCGCATGGCCTGAATGGCGGCCATTTCTTCTGGAGACTGTGTTTGTGTGTGTGGTGCCGATTGATTTTCGAATACAGACATGGAGCGGCGGGCACTCACATTTTGTAAGAAACGCTGGGCGTCACTAGGAGGCTTATTTTGATTGATCATGCGATGACTCCTTTCTTAATGAATACCCATTTGCATTGCAAGGCGTCTATCTGCCTTGGCGTAGTCCTCACCCATTGTGTACATATGTCTTGAAAGAGCAGAAAGCTCTTGTTCGTAATCCCTCAGGGTGTACAAGGCATTCAGCTGTTTTTCGTGTGAATAAAAGGAGGAATGCGACTGTTCCATCCTCACTTCGTCTACCAGTGCTTCCACATCACTATGACTTAATAAATCATAGTGGCCAAAGCCTACGAGTCCTTTAAGCTCTTGTTTTACATGATGGACGGCGTCTTTTACACTTTCATCCATTCCATCGATTTTTTCAAATACAGTGTGCACTTCATGTTCAATAATGCTTTGCAGATCATAGGATGAATTTTTTAGTAAATGGGATTTTATGATAATTTCAAGTCCGCTTTGTGCATATGCACGTCCAGAATGAATTTCTTGCAGCAGCATGGCTGTAAAACTTGTATTATGATCAAGCTGTTCATCTAAAATACGGGCAGATCCATTTGGATGGAATGAATATCCATTTGCTTTTAATTCACCTGAAACGAGAGCTAAAAAAGCATTTGTATCAAAGGATTCGTTCCATTCTATATTCATAGATGCAAAAGCTGATTTTAAAAAGGTGTCAATTTCCCTTTTTTTGTATTTAACGGATTCTTGGACTGAGTCTTGCTGCCGTGGCGGTACGGTGTACTTGACTTGCCCAACTCCTTGATCATGACGATTGAGTAAACCAACGTAATGACTAGGCTGAATATATTCAGTCAACATACGTTTATATTGACCTTGGTGTGCCTTTTGCTGAATCGAAGGCGACAGGCTGCTCCATATATTTGGGCTGTCAAAGGTAACGGCTTTTTTGACAGCTGGCTGTTCTGTTGCAACATAAGCACAAACAGCACCGGCAAGTGCTTGTCCAGTGAGATGGATACCTGCATTCGGATGCTTCTGACAGACTTTCTCTATGTATTCCTTCCCTTTAAAAAAGACATGGTCTTGATTGCCGTCAAGGGACTTTCTTTCAATTGGATAGGCATAGTCTGTTTTGAGCAATGACTGTGCCGCGTTGTGTACATCTTGCTTAGATGTCACCCTCATTTGATGTGGCAGCGGACAGTGAAAAGCGACGATGAATTCATCTGATTGTTCTGGCTTCATTGTTAAACCATATAATTTATGATCGATCTTTAGAAAATCGTGGACAGTGAGCGTTTGCTGACCAATTTCTATCGTATGGTGCTGCTGGTAATTGTCGATATTTCCAGCATGATCGGATATGATTTTATATTCTTTATCAGTTAATCTATCCTTTCGATTGACCATCGTACCTGCTCCCTCACATAACATTTATGCAGATATCATAAATCAAAAAATATGGAAAAACCACCGCGTTCTACCAATAAAAACCTTTTGACCTACAGTGTTTGTGACAATATTGAAAAAAAACGGAGTTTAAGTAACTATTGGTCACAAATAAAATGATCTAAAAGAAGGGTTTTTTCTCTAAAAAAGAATAGGATGAACGATTGAAAGAGACTCTTTGTTTTGTGCATTGCCCTTCATCGCCGTTTTTTTGTACAATAGATTCAATGAAGTGAGCAAGGAGAGGTGAAGGCTGATGGCAGACAAAGCGTTTGGGTTACATGATGTTGTAGAAATGAAAAAGCCCCATCCATGTGGTGCCAATCGGTGGAAGGTCATTCGTTTGGGCATGGATATCCGTATTAAATGTGAAGGCTGCGGACACAGCGTGATGATCCCAAGAAGAGATTTTGAACGAAAAATGAAGAAAATTCTCGTCAAGCATGAGGAGCCAACTGCTTAAGTAGGCCTCATGCTTTTTTTATTAAATTTGTCTTTTCTACAGCAAAGCCAGGTGCATTTTCACGTTTTGAAGCATTGATTTATTCTTTTTGACGATGTTTCTTCTATTGAAAATGCATGATGGTTAGCTTGTCTTTTCATGTAAACCTACTTATAATTGCTCTAGGTTCATATTACGCAGTATAACGAGCACGTTTGATATAGAGGAGATGAAAGAATGGCTTTAACAGCTGGTATTGTTGGCTTACCTAACGTCGGGAAGTCAACGCTATTTAATGCAATTACACAGGCTGGAGCGGAGTCTGCTAACTATCCGTTTTGTACCATTGATCCAAACGTCGGAATTGTAGAAGTTCCTGACGAGCGTTTACAAAAGCTAACAGAATTGGTGCAGCCAAAAAAGACAGTTCCCACTGCTTTCGAATTCACTGATATTGCGGGTATTGTCAAAGGTGCATCTAAAGGTGAAGGTTTAGGGAATAAATTCCTTTCTCATATTCGACAAGTAGATGCGATTTGTCACGTGGTTAGAGCTTTTGCAGATGATAACATTACACACGTAGCTGGTAAGGTTGATCCTGTGGCAGATATTGAAACGATTAATCTCGAATTGATTTTGGCTGATTTAGAAACAGTTGAAAAGCGTTTAGCTCGTGTGAGTAAGCTTGCAAAACAAAAGGACAAGGAAGCAGTAGCTGAATTTGAGATTTTGTCGAAGCTAATGAACGCATTTGAAGCTGGGAAATCGGCAAGATCTGTAGAATTTACTGATGAGCAGCAAAAGCTTGTGAAACAGCTTCATTTACTCACATCTAAACCAGTCCTTTATGTAGCAAATGTGAGTGAGGATGAAGTAGCGGATCATGAGGGCAACAAATATGTGCAGCAAATCCGTGAGTTTGCTTCTGGTGAAAACGCTGAAGTTATCGTCGTTTGTGCGAAGATCGAGTCTGAAATTGCAGAGCTTGAAGGAGAAGAGAAGCAAATGTTCCTTGAAGAGCTTGGCATTAATGAGTCAGGGCTTGATCAGCTAATTAGAGCATCTTACTCTCTTCTAGGATTAGCTACGTATTTCACAGCAGGTGAGCAAGAGGTACGTGCTTGGACATTTAAAAAAGGAATGAAAGCGCCAGAATGTGCTGGAATCATTCACACAGACTTCGAGCGTGGATTTATTCGTGCTGAAACGGTTGCGTATGAGGATTTACTAGCTGGCGGAAGCATGTCTGCTGCTAAAGAAGCAGGAAAAGTTCGTCTAGAAGGTAAAGAATATGTAGTGAAAGATGGAGACGTCATTCATTTCCGTTTTAATGTATAGGTTCTTGTCATAGGCCAAGTAATTTGTTATAATATACAATTGTGAGTAATATAATTTATTGCTCCTTGCCCGTTTAGGGCCGCTTAGACCAAAAGGAGGTGCAATCAGATGAGAAAGTACGAAGTTATGTACATCATCCGCCCAACAGTTGACGATGAGGCTAAAAAAGCAGTTATCGAGCGTTTCAATAACGTGTTAACTTCTAACGGTGCGGAGATCACTGGAACAAAGGATTGGGGTAAACGTCGTCTTGCATACGAAATCAACGATTTCCGTGACGGTTTCTACCAAATCGTAAACGTTCAATCTGACGCTGCAGCAGTTCAAGAATTTGACCGCTTAGCTAAGATCAGTGACGATATCATTCGCCACATTGTTGTTAAAGAAGAAGTATAAATCATTGAAATATATATTTAAAGGTGGTCTTTCAATATGCTAAACCGTGTTGTATTGGTCGGAAGACTAACAAAAGACCCTGAGCTTCGCTACACGCCTAATGGTGCGGCTGTAGCCACGTTTACTCTAGCTGTGAATCGTACGTTTACGAATCAATCTGGAGAGCGTGAAGCCGATTTCATTAACTGTGTTACTTGGAGAAGACAAGCCGAGAACGTGGCTAATTTCTTGAAAAAAGGAAGTCTTGCCGGTGTAGACGGTCGTTTGCAGACAAGAAACTATGAAAATCAGCAAGGACAGCGTGTCTTCGTGACAGAGGTTCAAGCTGAAAGTGTTCAATTTCTTGAGCCTAAGAGCGGCGGTGCTGGTTCAGGTGGATACAGCGGCGGTGGCAATAGCGGAGGCCAGTATTATGGCGGTAGCCAAAACGATCAGAATCCATTTGGAAATGAACCAAGTCAAAATCCATATGGCAATCAAAACAACCAAAATCGTAATCAGGGAAATAGCTTTAATGATGACCCATTTGCGAACGATGGTAAACCGATTGACATCTCCGATGATGATTTGCCATTCTAATTGATCTGAAAAAATGACTAAAGGAAAGGTGTGAAAACAAATGGCAGGTGGACGCAGAGGCGGTCGTGCGAAACGTCGTAAAGTATGTTTCTTTACTTCTAACGGTATCACGCACATCGATTACAAAGATGTTGATCTTCTTAGAAAGTTTGTTTCTGAGCGTGGTAAAATTTTACCTCGTCGTGTAACAGGAACTAGCGCTAAGTATCAACGTAAATTGACTTTAGCGATCAAAAGATCACGTCAAATGGCATTACTTCCATACGTTACTGGTGAGTAAGTCGTTGACTTAAAAAGCGGAGAGCCCCGAGCTCTTCGCTTTTTTTATTTTCCTCACTGTGAATCTCATCTATTTTTGCTAGAGTTGTTTTTGACAGTCAACCGAAGGGAAGTATGTAAAAGTGACAGTTTATTCTATACAAATATGAGGTTGATCTGTCATATTGATAGTCTAGAAAATAATTGCAGTCAGGGCGTGGGAAGATGATTGAATTTAAAAAGGTATCGATGCAATTTTCCGATGAGCGCTATGCCGTTCAATCCGTTGATTTGGAGATTCAGAAAGGTGAGTTTTTTGTATTGATTGGACCTAGTGGCAGCGGGAAAACGACGACATTGAAAATGATCAATCGTCTCATTTCTTCTACAGAAGGTGAGATTTACATAAAGGGTCAAAAAATAAGTGATTATGATATGTATGAGCTGCGCTGGGATATCGGTTATGTTTTGCAGCAAATTGCGCTTTTTCCTCATATGACCATAGAAGAAAATATTGCTGTGGTGCCAGAGCTTAAACAATGGAGCCGGAATGAGACCAATCAGCGTGTCGATGAACTCATGTTGATGGTCGGGCTTGATCCTGCTATGTATCGGCATCGAAAGCCAGCAGAGCTCTCTGGTGGACAGCAGCAGCGTGTCGGTGTGGCACGTGCACTTGCAGCTGATCCTGAGATCGTCCTGATGGATGAACCTTTTAGTGCGTTAGATCCACTAACGAGGGAGAAATTGCAGGATGATCTGCTTGATTTGCAGCGCCGTATACAAAAAACCATTGTTTTTGTGACGCATGATATGCAGGAAGCTATGAAGCTGGGTGATCGGATTTGTGTGATGAATGAAGGAAAAGTAATGCAGATCGGACGTCCTGAGGAGTTGGTTCAACATCCAGCCAATGCCTTTGTACAGGAGTTTGTTTCAGGGGCTGCCCGTCATGTGGGACATCAAGCTTTTGAGCTGGAAACCTTGGCACAACCGATAGCCCACGAAGCTCTTTTACCCTATGAGGCGGTATCAGCAGATGCCCCGCTGGATGAAGTCTTGTCTCAATTGGCAAAGCACGAGGAATTGGCTGTTGAAAAGAATGGAGAGCGGATTGGACTAGTGAATCGTCAAGCAGTGATTCAGTATTTAGCTGATTCTCCTAAAGAGAGGGGCGAGTCACATGAATGATTGGACCCGTGTGTTATGGGAACGCAAAGAACAATTGGGACACGCCTTACTTGAGCATATTCAAATTTCTTTTATTGCTTTATTTTTAGCGATTTTGATTGCTATTCCATTAGGTATCTATTTAACGAGGGTTCCAAAGTTAGCGGAGTGGGTCATCGGGGTGACGGCCGTCTTACAAACGATTCCGTCGCTCGCACTTCTTGGCTTGTTGATTCCTCTCGTGGGGATTGGGCAAGTACCTGCGATTATTGCGCTTGTGGTCTATGCCCTACTCCCTATTTTAAGAAATACATATACAGGCATTCAGGAGGTTGATCCTTCTCTGAGAGAAGCGGCACAGGCCATGGGGATGAATCATCGCAAACGGTTATTAAAGGTAGAGCTTCCTCTTGCTATGCCAGTCATCATGGCGGGTATCCGAACCGGGATGGTTCTCATTGTGGGGACCGCCACTCTGGCAGCACTGATCGGAGCTGGGGGATTAGGAAGCTTAATCTTGCTGGGAATTGATCGAAATGATATGTCTCTCATTGTCATTGGCGCGATACCAGCTGCCTTACTCGCTCTATTATTTGATGTGGTGCTGCGTACCTTTGAGAAAATTTCCTTTAAAAAGACTGTGATCTCTGTGACTGTTTTTACTCTGATTGCAGGAGCTGTTGTCGCTGCCCCCTCGCTGTTTCAGCAAGAAAAGAAAGAAATCACCATTGGGGGAAAGTTAGGATCAGAGCCTGAGATTTTGATCTCGATGTATAAGCTTTTAATTGAACAGGATACAGATATTCAAGTGAACCTGAAGCCCGGTCTTGGTAAGACGTCCTTTGTTTTCCAGGCTTTACGCTCTGGTGATATCGATATTTATCCTGAGTTTACGGGTACAGCGATTTCTGAATTCCTCAAAGAAACAGCAAAAAGCACAGATAAAAGAAAAGTGTATGAGCAAGCGCGGCGTGGATTGGAATCGTCCTTTCAGCTTCGCCTTCTTGAGCCCATGGCATACAACAATACGTATGCTTTAGCCGTGCCGCAGTCACTGGCTGATCAATATGAAGTGTCCAACATTTCAGATCTAGGTAAGATCAAAAACCGCATAAAAGCTGGATTCACCTTAGAGTTTTCTGATCGTCAGGATGGGTATCGAGGCATTCAAAAAGCCTATCAATTTTCCTTTGACGATGTTGTGACGATGGAGCCGAAGCTACGGTATCGAGCGATTCAAAAAGGAGATATCAATTTAGTCGATGCGTATTCGACAGACAGTGAATTGAGAAAATACAAATTAAAGGTGCTTCATGATGATCAGCATGTTTTCCCGCCATATCAAGGAGCACCGCTGCTCAGGCAGGAGACATTAACTGAATTCCCTGAGATTGAGACCTCTCTCAATAAGCTTGCGGGTCAAATCACAGACGATGAGATGAGAGAAATGAATTATGAAGTCAATGTGAAGGGGAAGGATGCATTTCAGGTAGCGAAGGCCTATTTAAAAAAGAAAAAATTGCTGCAATAATCCAATGAAAAGCAGAGCTGTTTCATTCAAAACAGCTCTGCTTTTATAAAAGAAAAACAAAAATCATTGACTTTTACTTAAAAACATCATATCCTTAATTCGAGATAAATATATTTTTTTGAACTAATATCTCGAATTCGAGATAATATAAAGACGTTAGTAAAGACATAATGAATAGAGGTTTGTTACTTCAAATAGGAGGTCATTAGAAGTGAAAAAAACAGAAGGAATTCACCATATTACAGCGATTGTGGGTCATCCTCAGGAGAACGTTGATTTTTATGCAGGTGTTTTAGGACTTCGTCTCGTGAAGAAGACCGTGAATTTTGATGATCCGGGCACATACCATTTATATTTTGGAAATGAAGGCGGCTCTCCAGGGACGATTATTACGTTTTTCCCTTGGCCAGGTGCTCAAAAAGGCCAAATTGGTGCAGGTCAAGTGGGCGTGACGACATATGTTGTACCAACAGGCTCTTTCTCTTTCTGGAAGGATCGTCTTGAGCAGTTCAATGTCTCTTATGAAACGGTTGAACGCTTTGGTGAAGCTTTTCTCTCATTTGAAGATCCACACGGCTTATTGATTGAGCTAGTAGAACGTGCGGAAGGAAAGCAAAACGAGTGGACATTTAATGGTGTCACACCAGATGTAGCCATTAAAGGATTTGGCGGAGCTGTTTTATTAACTTCGCATCCGGAGCAAACAATGCAGCTGCTAGAGCAAACGATGGGACTTGAACGAGTCGGAGAAGAAGGAGACTATGTGAGATTCCGTTCGTTTGGTGAAATAGGCAATGTGATCGATGTGAATAAGATGCCTGTTCCACGAGGACGTATGGGTGTTGGAGTTGTGCACCATATTGCATGGAGAGCAACAGATGATCAAGATCAATTAGATTGGCAAAGCCATATTGCACAAAGCGGGTATCAAGTGACACCTGTGCAAGATCGAAATTATTTTAATGCTATTTATTTTAGAGAGCTTGGCGGCATATTATTTGAGATCGCTACTGATCCTCCAGGGTTTGCACACGACGAATCAGTGGAAACAATGGGTGAAGCATTGAAACTGCCACCGCAATATGAGACGCAGCGCAGTCAGATTGAACAAATTGTACTACCAATTGAAGTGAGAGAAGTTAAAGGGAAAGGAGATTCATGATGAAGCATCTTTTTCGAAAAGGAAAGAATGAACAAAGACCTGTCCTGTTATTACTTCATGGAACTGGCGGGACGGAAGAAGATTTATTGCCGCTTGCACAGATAGTAGATCCTGATGCATCTGTTCTTAGTGTGAGAGGGAATGTATTAGAAAACGGCATGCCGCGTTTTTTCAGACGTTTGGCAGAGGGTGTATTTGATGAGCAGGATTTGATTGAGCGTACAGAGGAACTATATACATTTATCGGCGAAGCAGCTGATGAATATGGATTTGATCGTCACAATGTGGTGGCTATCGGATATTCCAATGGGGCAAACATTGCTGGAAGCTTGTTATTCCATTATGGGGATGCTTTAAAAGGAGCTATCCTGCATCATCCAATGGTTCCAAGACGCGGGGTTTCGTTGCCTTCATTAGCGGGGAAACAAGTCTTTATAGCAGCTGGTGAAAATGACCCAATGTGCCGTCCAGAGGAATCACAGGAGCTGGAGCAATTGCTCCAGAGTGCAGGCGCATCGGTTACACTTCATTGGGAAAATCGCGGACATCAGCTAACGAGAGAAGAAGTCGATGCTGCGGCTTTATGGTATCGTCGTCAATTTTAAATAAGGTGGGGAATACAGGTGGGATTTTTACAGAAGCTTTTTGGGCAAAACAAACAAAAGGAGCTGGAACAAATGGAAAACGTAAAATTAGCGATTATTTATTATAGTTCAACAGGTACAAACTATCAGATGGCGAAATGGGCTGAAGCTGGAGCAAAAGAAGCTGGCGCAGAGGTCAAAGTATTAAAGGTTGCTGAATTGGCACCAGAAGCAGTTGTCGCTTCAAATCCAGCATGGAAAGCACATTTAGACGAAACAAAGGATGTGCCAGAGGTTCAATTAAGTGATTTAGAGTGGGCAGATGCCATCATCTTTAGCATGCCGACACGTTTCGGTAACCTGCCAGCTCAAATGAAGCAGTTCTTAGATACAACAGGCGGCTTGTGGTTCCAAGGTAAATTGGCAAACAAAGCAGTCAGCGCGATGACTTCAGCTCAAAACGCAAATGGCGGACAGGAGCAGACGGTTCTCAGCCTATATACGACGATGTTCCACTGGGGAGCCATTATTGCCGCTCCTGGATACACAGATGATTCATTATACGGTGCAGGGGGCAACCCTTATGGTGTAAGTGTCACTGTTGACCAAAATGGAAAAATCCAAGAGGATGCAGAAGCAGCTGTGAAACATCAGGCAAAACGTACAGTCAATGTGGCAGAATGGATCAAAAAAGGTCAAAACGCTTAATAGATGTATACAAAAAGAATGCAGCCTCGCCGCTGCATTCTTTTTTTCATTAATAAGGATCTGATGGTGTGCTGTTGTTGATGGCTTCGTCCACGGCTTGAGCAGCGCCTGTAGAGCCGATAGGTCCACTTGGCTGTTCTTGTTTAAAGGCTTTTAAGCCGTCAGCGACACGCTTTCCGTAATCAGGGTCTGCTTTTGTAAAGTTTTCAATCATTTGGTCTTGAATGTCCTTTTGACATGTCGCAAGAGTATTGACTAAGTTCTTAATCAGTTCCTCACGCTCCCAATCATTAAAACGGCGATACGTTTCTCCCGCTTGTCCAAAGTTGTTTGGGCGGTCAATGGCTTCTCGTTTGACTTCACCCTCTACAAAAGGCGTATGATCCTTTCCATCCTGTTTGGCTTCTTTTAATCCTCCGAGGATCGATGGCTCATAATTCACATGGGGATTTTGGCCTTTGCCTTGATCGACATGGTATTCCATTTGCCCGTCTCTCTGATTGGTGGCGACATGCTTTTTCGGTGCATTGATCGGCAGCTGTAAATAGTTTGGCCCTACACGATATCGCTGCGTGTCAGAGTAGGAGAAGGTACGGCCTTGAAGCAATTTATCATCTGAGAAATCTAAACCGTCTACGAGTACGCCAGTCCCAAAGGCAACCTGCTCGACTTCTGCGAAATAGTTTTCTGGATTTTTGTTTAATACCATCCGTCCGATTGGTTTCCATGGATAGTCATCCTTGTACCAAAGCTTTGTCGGGTCTAGCGGGTCAAAGTCGAGGTGAGGGTGGGCATCATCTTCCATGATCTGTGCATATACCTCCCATTCAGGATAATCTCCTTGCTCAATCGCTTCATATAAATCCTGTGTGGCATGGTTAAAATTTTCTCCCTGGATCGCTTGCGCCTGTCAGGTTGCGAATGCCTTGTTTCGGTTCAAAATGATATTTAACCAGCACCGCTTTTCCTTCATGGTTGACCCATTTGTACGCATGGACACCTGAGCCTTGCATGTGCCGGTATGTAGCTGGGATGCCCCATGGTGAAAAGAGAAATGTCACCATATGCGTCGCCTCAGGTGATTGTGAGACAAAATCAAAAATACGCTCGCCGTCCTGACGATTGGTGACAGGATCAGGCTTAAAGGCATGAACCAAATCAGGGAACTTTAAAGCATCTCGAATAAAGAAAATTTTCAGGTTGTTCCCTACGAGATCCCAGTTGCCTTCCTCTGTATAAAATTTAATCGCAAACCCTCTCGGATCACGTAATGTTTCAGGCGAATGACCGCCGTGAATCACAGAAGAAAAACGAACGAAAACAGGCGTCTTTTTCCCTTTTTCCTGAAACAATTTTGCCCTCGTATAGGTGGAGATGGGTTCATCCCCGAATGTGCCGTATGCTTCAAAATAACCGTGAGCTCCGGCACCGCGTGCATGTACAACACGTTCAGGGATGCGTTCACGATCAAAATGACTGATTTTTTCTAGGAAATCGTAGTTTTCAAGCGTAGTGGGTCCTCTATTCCCAACAGTTCTCATATTTTGATTATCTGTTACGGGATGACCTTGCCGATTCGTTAAGGTTTCTTCTGACTCTGAAGATGATTTAGGCTGTTGATCTTCTTTCAATTAGAATCCCTCCTTTAATATCTCCCTAACAATATGGTCATGTTGCTCCCTATTTCATACAAGGATTGATATAATGATTGAAAACTTTCACGAGGAGCGAGCCTGATGATTCGGTTACACTGCCTTCACGCCCATCCATCCAATCAGTCATATATAGAAGATGCGTTTGGTGATACAGATGTTGATTTGCATCACACGGTCGATTCATCATTTATAGAACGCGCGACACAAGATCCTGCATTTGATCAACACAAGCAGCAAACGTATGCTATCAACAGATTAAAACAGGAAATTGAAGCCGATCTCATTCTTCTCACGTGTACACAATACATTGCCGCTTTGGGTGATCAGCAGCACCTCTTTAAACTACCGATTGTTCCAATCGATGAACCGTTATTTGAGCTGATTTGTGAGAAACAAAGGCCTATTCAACTGGTGTTTTCCAACCCAGATACAGTGGAAGGGACGATGCATCGGCTTGAATCATATGCCACAGAGCGGGGCAAACAGCTTGAAGTAGAAATGGTTGTGATGGAGGATGTCTTTCATCTCTGCCTAAACGGTGATATGCAAGCCTATGATGAACAAATCAAGGAGCAGCTGAGAAAATGTATGAAGCAAAAAGGGAGAGACATTTGTGTGATGCAGCTTTCGATGGTTCGTGCGGCAAAGCAGGTGGAGCGGGAGACAGGCGTTCCTATTATTCATCCGCTTTCTCCACTAAAACAGTTTGTCCATCAAACACTATCCGCTTGGAAAGAGTGAACCCATCTGGTTCGCTCTTTTTGTATAGGAACGTAAATGCGATGACATGTTAAAAAAATAACCGAGCGCAAACTATTTTCAAAAGGCGCGCGTCTATCCAATGTAAGAAATAACAGATGCGCATTTAAGATAAAGGAGCTCTTTGTAAAATGAAGAAACGAAAAATAGATGATCAATTTGCGGATTACGTCATGGAGCATAAACACAGTTTTTATCGGTTGTCCTATAGTTATGTCAAAAACCCAGAAGATGCTATGGATGTTGTTCAGGAGGCCATTCATAAAGCACTCAAATCTGTTCACCGATTAGAGGATGCGAGCAAGATGCATAGCTGGTTTTATAAGATCGTGGTGAACACTGCCCTAGACTTTTTACGAAAGAAGAAGCGGGTGCAGGTGACAGATGATGATACGCTTGAATTCTTATCACAGGGAGAATCAGATGTATACGAGGATCAAGACGTCAAACGGGCTATAGAGGATTTGCCTGAGATGTATCGAGTCATCATTATTTTGAGATTCTTTGAAGATTTAAAATTAGAGGACATCGCCCAGATTCTCGATGAAAATGAAAATACCATTAAAACAAGATTATATAAGGCGCTGCGGCTTTTAAAAGTAGAATTATCACAGGAGGAAATATAAATGGATAAGTATTTGGAACATTTAAAAGATGAATATTTAGAAATTCCTATTCCACCGGAATATGATGCAATGGTTGAACGAACGTTGAAACGAAAAAATAAAAAACCTCATTTTCAGCAATGGACCATCGGACTTGTTGCGGCTGCTGCTCTTTTTGTTACAACGGTTAATGTCAGTCCACAGGCAGCAAGAGCGATTTCAGAGGTGCCTGTCATTGGCGAGCTGGTGAAAGTCGTAACGTTTACAGAATTTAAAAAGAGCGATCAAGGAACGAATATTGATCTTAAAACACCACACGTTTCAGGACTTGGGGACGGAACATTACAAGACAGCCTGAATCAAAAATATTTAGCTGAAAACAAAAAGCTGTATCAAGATTTTGAAAAGGAAACAAAGGGTTATAAAAATGGTCATTTAAGTGTTGAGAGCGGTTATGAAGTGAGAACGAACAATGATCAAATCCTTTCACTAGGCCGATACAAGGTGACGACTCAGGCTTCTGCGGCAGAGGAAATGACATATGATACGGTTGATAAGAAAAACCATGTCCTTATTACATTACCAAGCCTGTTTAAAGATGATCGTTATATTGATGTGATTAGTGAAAATATTAAAGAACAAATGAAGAAACAGATGAAAGAGGATTCAAACAAAATGTATTGGATTGGCAAGCAAGATATGGCGGATCCATTTAAGAAAATTAAGCCGGATCAAAACTTCTATATCAATTCAAAAGGGAAGCTTGTGATTTCCTTTAATGAATATGATGTCGCGCCTGGCTACATGGGTGTTGTTGAATTCACGATTCCAACAAGCGTGCTAAAGGATATTCTCGTGAGTGATACGTACATTCATTAAAAAGAAGACAGACAAAAAAGACTGCTGAACAATTCAGCAGTCTTGTCGTGTTTTATTAAGAAAGTGCGTCTGTCAGTGCAGGTACGACTTGTTTCTTTCTTGATACAACACCTTTTAGTAAAGCTGTGTTGTTTTCAAGTGTGACGTTAAATGCTTTTTCTACTTTTGCTGCTTCTGCACCGAGTGCAAGAGCAAGGGAGTCATTTTCTAAAATATCTGTGATGACTAGAACAAATAGATCAAGACCTTTTGCTGCAATGACTTCATTGATTTTCGCTTCAATTTCAGCCTGTCTTGCTGTCACTTCAGCGATATCTACTGTATTGACTTGTGCAATTTCGACTTTGCTTTTGCCTAGTGCGAATTCTTTCGCATCAAGTGTAATTAATTCTTGAACCGTTTTTTGGCTTAGATCAGCGCCTGCTTTCAGCATGTCTAGGCCGTAAACTTCTGGATCTACCCCTGCGATTTTTGCAAGCTCATGCGCAGCATCAATATCTTGCTGTGTGCATGTTGGGGATTTGAATAGTAAGGAATCAGAAATGATCGCAGATAAAAGCAAACCAGCGATTTCTTTTTCAATCGTCACTTGGTTTTCTTTATACATTTTGTTTAAGATCGTTGCTGTACAGCCTACAGGCTCTGCACGATAGTAAAGAGGTTCACTTGTTTCAAAGTTGGCAATACGGTGGTGGTCAATGACCTCAGTTACTTGTACTTGATCAATATCGCTTACACTTTGCTGGAATTCGTTATGATCGACAAGAATGACTTGCTTTGTTTCGTTTGCAGCCGTTTCAATGAAACGAGGTGCTTCTTGTTTAAAGAAATCTAATGCGTATTGTGTTTCTCCATTAATTTCTCCAAGTCTGACGGCTTCTGCCTGAACGCCGATTTTGTTTTTCAGATCAGCGTAAGCAATAGCAGAACAAATCGTGTCTGTGTCAGGATTTTTGTGTCCGAATACGAGTGTTTTTCCCATGTGAATTCTCCTTCTTACATTTATTGATGATGTTTCTATTCTAACAGCTTTTGACCTTGAATTCAGGGTTTATAGCTAAGAATAATCTAAAAAATTGTAACATGCTGTTTGAAAACTTGCATGTGCCATTCCATATCGGTGTTCCACGTGAAACGCTCCCAGGACAGCCTTTATTTTACTTGAGATTTACCGCTATGGTAAAATAAAGGTTGGGGCAAGACATGATGGAGCTTACATCGTACGTATACATAGAAGTACACATTGAGCAAGATATAGACAAAAGGATTGGATAGAGGTGAAGGTGTGAAACAAACAAAAGCGTTAGTAGAGGGCGCAATCATGATGAGTATTTTTGCGGTCATGATGCTGTTTTATTTGTATGTGCCGCTATTATCTATTATTTTCTTTCTAGCTGCTCCGATTCCGATCATCCTCTATACAATCAGACACGGCTTGAAAAAAGGAATTGCTGCTGGCGCTATTGGCATAGTGATCAGCTTTTTAATTGGGTCTATGGCTGGGCTCATGAGTGCACCTATCTTAATTGCCGTCGGATTAGGCATGGGTGTTTTCTACAGCAGAAGGCAGCCTGGAAATGCCATCATTACAGGTGCGCTGATTTATTTGTTCAGTATTCTCATCTCTTTTGTTATCAGTGTTCAGCTCTTTCAAATCGATATCATGAATATTGCGAAAGAGTCGATTGAGCAAATGATGCCGATGGTAGAGAGTGTTTTAAAGCAATCCGGGGCTTCTGAAAAGGACATAGCCAAACAGCTCAAACAGTTTAAAGAGATGCAGGATACGGCATTAAGTGCTTTACCTGTAGCGTTATTGATATTGGTCACCCTGATGGCTTTCGTGAATCACTGGTTCGTGCAGCCTCTGATCAAACGGTTTGTCAAAGACATGCCGTCCTTGAAGAAATTTAAGGATATGCGGCTGCCAAAAAGCATGGTATGGTATTATTTACTCACATTGCTTTTGATGCTGATTCAGACGGAAAAAGGCAGCTTTTTATGGCTCGTTCAATCGAGTGCGTTTAAAATTTTATTTATACTGGTGCTTATTCAGGGATTTTCTTTTCTCTTCTATTATTGCCACGAAAAAAACATCTCAAAAGCGGTACCCATTTTCGCTGTTGTGCTAACGGTTTTCTTTCCGCCGATCGGTGTGATTGTGCGAATTATAGGGATTGCTGACATAGGCTTTGATTTAAGAGAAAAAGTAAAAAACAAATAATTCACTCTGAATGTTGAGGAGTTGATATCAGTGCCAAGCTTCTATAGAAAACCTGTCATCAAGTATCCGATCTTCGCGTTAATTGTTCTTGCGGTGGTCACAGTCCTCCTCAACCTTTATTTTAATTGGATCATAGGAGCAGTTGGTCTTTTCGTCCTTGCAGGTGTGCTCTACTTCTTAAAGTGGGCAGATACGCAAGTGCAGAAAGAGATTGATTCATATATTTCAACATTATCCTATCGAGTCAAAAAGGTTGGAGAAGAAGCATTAATGGAGATGCCTATTGGTATTATGCTGTTTAATGACCAGTATTATATCGAATGGACGAATCCGTTTCTCGCTTCATGCTTTCATGAAAGCACACTTGTCGGCAGATCCTTGTACGATACATTCGAGTCCATTGTGCCTCTTATTAAACAAGAGGTCGAGACCGAAAATGTGACGCTGAATGACCGGAAATTCAAAGTCATTATTAAACGGTCAGAGCGCCTTTTATATTTCTTTGATGTCACGGAACAGGTGCAGATTGAACGACAGTACGAAAATGAACGAACGGTGTTATCTTATATCTTTTTAGACAACTACGACGATGTCACGCAGGGCCTTGATGATCAAGTGCGCAGCGCGATTAATAGTGAAGTGACGTCTCTGCTCAACAATTGGGCACAAGAATACGGTATTTTCCTGAAGAGAATTTCGTCTGAACGATTTATGGCGGTTCTAAATGAGAGTATTTTAGCTGAGCTTGAAGCGTCGAAATTCTCTATTTTAGACGAGGTCCGTGAGAAAACAGGGGCACATAGTGCGACGCTTACTCTGAGTATCGGGATCGGTGCGTCCGTTCCTTCTTTGAAAGAGCTTGGAGCACTTGCGCAGTCGAGTCTTGACCTTGCCCTCGGACGAGGCGGGGATCAGGTCGCCATTAAACAGCCGAATGGAAAAGTGAAATTCTACGGTGGAAAAACGAATCCAATGGAGAAACGGACACGCGTACGCGCACGGGTCATTTCTCATGCTTTAAAAGAAATTGTATCTGAAAGCGGTAATGTCATGATCATGGGGCATAAGTTCCCAGACATGGACTCAATCGGTGCATCCATTGGGATTTTAAAGGTTGCCCAGGCCAATGGAAAAGAAGGTTATATTGTCATTGATGCCAACCAGATTGGCGACAGTGTTCAACGCTTAATTAGTGAAATTAAGAATTATGAAGAGCTTTGGTCACGTTTTATCACACCAGAGGAAGCAATGGAGCTTGCAAAGGATGACACATTGCTTGTGGTCGTGGATACGCATAAACCTTCTCTCGTCATGGAGGAACGACTGCTGAATAAGATTGAAAATGTCGTGGTCATTGACCATCATAGACGCGGCGAGGAATTTATCCGTGATCCTTTACTTGTTTATATGGAGCCGTATGCTTCATCTACAGCAGAGCTTGTGACAGAGCTTTTAGAGTATCAGCCGAAGAAATTGCGGATTAACATGATTGAGGCGACTGCGCTTCTGGCTGGGATCATTGTTGATACGAAGAGTTTCTCTCTGAGAACGGGGTCAAGAACGTTCGATGCAGCATCCTATCTTCGTGCAAAGGGAGCAGATCCTGTCCTTGTGCAAAAGTTCTTAAAAGAAACAGTCGATCATTACATCAAACGAGCAAAACTCATTCAGCATACAGAGCTGTATCAAAATCAGGTGGCTATCGCTTCATTGCCATCTGACAGGTCGGAGTATTATGATCAAATTACAATTGCCCAGACGGCTGATTCCCTGTTGTCAATGAGTGAGGTAGAAGCGTCATTTGCTGTCGCTAGACGAGATGACGACACAGTATGCATTAGTGCCAGATCATTAGGGGATATCAACGTTCAAATTATTATGGAAGCATTAGACGGCGGCGGTCATTTGACTAACGCTGCTACCCAGATTTATGGTATAACCATTGAAGAAGCGGTAGGGAAGTTAAAGGCTGCCATAGACGAATATTTCGAAGGAGGGGTTCAAAGATGAAAGTCATCTTTCTAAAAGACGTAAAAGGCAAAGGGAAAAAAGGCGAAGTCAAGAATGTAGCTGACGGATACGCTCACAACTTTCTCATCAAACAAGGGTTAGCTGTTGAAGCAACTCCAACGAACCTAAGCGCATTGGAAGGGCAGAAAAACAAAGAGAAAAAGAATGCCATCCAAGAGCTTGAACAAGCAAAACAATTAAAAGAAACACTTGAGGCGTTAACAGTGGAACTCACTGCAAAATCAGGTGAAGGCGGCCGTTTGTTTGGCTCAATTACAAGCAAACAAATCGCTGATAAATTGCAAAAAGATCATCAAATTAAACTCGATAAGCGCAAAATCGAGCTGAATGACGCCATCCGTGCGTTAGGTTATACAAATGTACCGGTAAAGCTTCATCCAGAGGTACAAGCAACGTTAAAGGTACATGTGACAGAGCAGGCATAAGCAGAAAAGAACCCGTCTCACGAGGAGGCGGGTTCTTTTTTATGAAGGATCTGAAATATAGACGCTGCGTCCGGCACGCATACCGGATAAAAACATGAAAAATAGGATGATGATAAAGATGATAATCGCTGGTGTCCATGTATGTGTGGAATCAAATAGGATTCCAATCATGAACGGCCCAACAGCAGCTAATAAATAACCGAGAGACTGCGCCATGCCAGAGAGGGCAGCTGCTTGTTCCATATTGGTTGTTCGTAATCCGATGAATGTGAGGGCAAGACTGATACTGGCCCCTTGTCCAATGCCGATCAAAAGAACAGAGATGACAAGGATAGGCGTCGATCCTCCGAGGAGAAGTCCAATCATGCCAAGTAAATACACAAGGACAAGGCCGGCGACAAGCGGTCTTTGCGTTTTTAATTTTTCTGCAAAAACGGGTGTTAAGAAGGTGGATGGCAGCCCAACAAACTGCATAATGGACAGCAACCAGCCAGCTGTCGACAGGTTCATTCCATGTGATGTTAAAATATCAGGAAACCATGCGATGCTGCTATAGAAAAGGAATGACTGCAAACCCATAAAAAAGGTCACCTGCCATGCAACACGTGAACGCCATATTGGCTGCTCTGTAAGAGAAATACTTTTGACGGCCGCTGTATTCTGATGAAGAAGCTGCGGCGCCCAAACCATCATGGCGAGAAGGGCAAGTCCAGCCCAAACAAGGAATGATGTATTCCAGCCGCCAGGCATCGTATGACTGAGCGGAACACTGACACCTGATGCAAGTGCAGCGAAAACGGACATTGAAGTCGTATATACACTTGTCATCAAACCTGCATGTGCAGGAAATTTATGCTTCACAAGCCCCGGTAAGAGCACATTACAAATCGCAATTCCGACGCCGACTAGCGCCGTTCCAATCATTAAGAAGGTGATGGTGCCAAACGAGCGAATCACAATCCCAAAGAGAAGGACGGCAAGTCCAAGCCAGAGGGTTCGTTCATTGCCCAGTCGTTTTCCGATTTTAGGTGCAATTGGAGAAAGCAATGCGAATGAGAGCAGTGGTAATGTCGTGAGAAAACCCGCCAGTCCATTTGAAAGCAGTAAATCGGAACGAATCGCGCCGATAACAGGGCCAACGGATGTAATGGCAGGCCGAAGATTAAATGCAATGAGCAAAATCCCAGCAATCAGCAGGATGGTTTGTCCTGTACTGCGAGGATGTAATGTTGATTTTTCTAGTTGTTGTTCCATGAATGTAAACTCCTTTATTTCTTTAAGAAGAACGATCTTTCTTCTGTTCAAGCTCCGCTAATTTAGCTAATAAGATATGCTGCGGCATATGCATGATTTGTTCTAACGGTACATTGAGTGATGCAGCTAGCTTTTGTGCGGTATCGGCTGAGATTTGTAAAGGTCTCAAGCGCAAATCCCTCCTCTTTCAATCTATACGTTCCAATATATCATATCGGCTTTGTGCCATGCTGATAAAAAATTAGCGTTCTCCTTTATAAAACCACTTTAGGGCCGATAAGAAATTTTTTTGAAATTGTTTCTGATGATGGCCCTCCCCTTGTTCGATGTGATATTGCAGCTGCCTTTCTTGCATCCCTTTCTGTAATAAAAGATCATGTAGTTGTTTGTTGAATAAAGGCATGTGCTGTTGAGCAGATGTTTTTCCTTTCCCTTCTTCACTGCCTACAGACAAATAGACAAGGTGATCCACACACTGAATGCTTTGTTGTTTAGCAAACGATAGAAAATCTTGATACCAAAATGACCCGGAGATCGATGCGATGTTTTTAAAAAGATCAGGGTGCATGAATAAAGTATAAATAGCAAACAGCCCGCCTAATGAAGCACCAACGTGGCTATGTTCCTCATGGGTCTCTTTAACTGGATATTCTCTTTTGATATATGGGAGCAAGTCATTCGCTAAAAAAGACACATACGTCTGTGCCTCGCCTTTAAAGTCAGGGAACCCAGATCGCAGTGATGACGCCTTCCATGGCGTATATTCGTCAAGTCGATTGAAGGGGTGTATGCCGACGATGATGATTGGCGCGATGGTTTTGGTTTCGATCATTCTTTCGATTTCTAGCAGGTGTGTTCTAAACAAAGAAGAGCCATCTTGTACAAAGACAGCTGGAACATCAATAGAGGTGTCCTGCGGAAGGTAAATATCAAGTTGACGCCCATTAAGCTCGTCATATAGAAACGTTCCGTTCATGTGTATCCTCTCCTAAAGGTTTTCAACTACGTTGAAAAGAAGACAAAGGGCTAAACAATTTAGCCCTTTGTCAAAAATCTGATCACGCATCTTTTTAGTTGTTTTGATCTAACCATTTGACGGCCTTATCAAGGAAGGTTGTTTTGCTTAGTGCTGTTCCTCCTTGAAGCATAGGATCAACGACATTTTCATTGATGTGCCCATTTTTCACAGCTTTTAGGCTTGTCCAAATTTTATTTTTCTCTAAGTCTTTCAATGCATTTGGATTCGATGAGTTTTCCTCTTTAGAGAACTGAACGAAAATATAGTCAGGATTGAGTTCGCCTAGGCGCTCCAATGAAATCAATGCTTGTGCTTTGGCTTTTTTGATATCACTTGGTACTGTAAATCCTAAATCCCCATATAAGGTAGAGTTGAAGTATACGTCTTCTGGATATACGTACAGGTCGCCCTGTCTAATGCGCAAAATGACAGCTGTTTTGTTGCTGCTTTTGTCTTTCAGGGTTTCTTTCGCTTGTTTGAGATCTTTTTGATAATCAGAAATGATGTTTTTCGCTTCTTTACTTTTTCCAGTCAGTTCACCGAGTAATAATAGATTGCTTTCCCAGTCAGAAGAGACATGGGATACTGGGATCGTCGTTTGGACTTTATCCAATTTTTTAATTGTTGCAGGCGGGAACTTGGTTGATCCGAGTATCACATCTGGCTTTAGTTTTAAGATTTTTTCTAGGTTCGGTTCTGTTTTTTCGCCGATGCCTTCTGTTTTCGCTGTGATGTCTTTAAATAATTCAGGGAATGTGCCGCCTACAGTAGAAGCACCAATAGGCTCAATACCAAGTAATTTTGCATCTTCCATTGATTCAAGGCTTCCAGCAATGACAATTCGTTTCACTGGTGTTTTGAGTTTGTACGTTTGATCTAAGTAGTTGATATTTGTTTCTGCTGTTTCAGCTGACTTGCTTTTGGCTGTGTTTGAAGCAGGTTTATTTTCTGCAGCACCACAGGCTGCTGCGGTGATCGTCATGATACAAAGGATAAGCAATGCGAACCATTTTTTCATTTGTTTTCTCCTTTAACTGATAATTGTTCTCAATTAAAGATTGTATTAGGCTTTCGTCCTTTTATCCATAGACAAATCTCTGTCAAAGGATGGACTTTTTACGGAAAAAAAGATAAAAGGTCCTGAATGACTCGTTGATGACTGGCTGCTGTGTATTCACGCCAAGGGTCAGAAGTGAGCGGATAGACGGCTTGCTGCGTTACAGCTTTGAGATTTTGCCAAGCCTCCTGCTGCTTTAACTTTTGATAAAAAGCAATGGTTTTTGGCTCCTTATGCAGGAAGAGGAAGATGGCGTCTGGATCTAGCTGTTGTATAGAGCGAATGCTGATTTTTTTTTCTATTAGCTGACCGTCATTCTGAAAAGCCGGCAGAAGGCCAATGTCTTGAAAAATTACTTCTGACATGGTGCGATTTACAGACAAGTAGAGCTGATCTTGAAAGATACGAAGAGGCAGGACGGTTTTTGGTGGATGATCCAAAAGGCATGCTTTTTTCGCTTGAATGACGAGTTCCTCGTAATGAATCAGCCATTCTTCTGCTTCCTTCGCTTCGTTTAGGAACATAGCTGTTTGTTTGAATTGAGTGCGCCAATCTAATTGTGTGAATGGAACAAAGTGAACAGGACAGATGGTTTTTAACACTTGTTTTTCTTCCTCTGTCACATGATCATTGGCAATGATCAGCTCAGGTTTTGTTTCCTTTAATAGCTGTAAATTGGCTTCAGCGTGCTCGTTGATCCGATGTGCACTCAGGTGAATCGGAATTTCTTCTGCATGATGCTCAAAATCATGTGCTGTCCATTTAGGGTGAAGAGGGGCAGCATATGGGATGATATGAATGGGTGTGAGCTGGCCGAGTATGGAATGGCCATAGGCTGCAATTTTCCGCTGACGGCTTTTCATATAAGTAGAAGGGGTCATGCCCGTTTTTTTCTTAAAGATGCGGCTGAAGTAATACGGATCTTGATAGCCGATTTCAAGTGCAATGTCTTTGAGCTTTGCGTTGCCTTTTGCCATTAATTGTTTGGCTCTAGCCATCCTTTTCTTGGTGATATAATCAGTGACACTCACATCAAAATGCTTTTTAAATAGCTCGCTGTAATGATTGGCGCTGATGCCAGCCATATGAGATAGATTTGTCAGGCTGAGGGGTTCTTCGGAATGTTGATCGATATATTGTTTTGTTTTGAAAAGGGCATGTGCCGTGTCACAAATATCTTCCTTATGCAGTGTGAAAAGCTGCATAATAAGCTGCTGGAAAAGAGTTTGGCTTCTAAAAAAGCTAATGGATTCAGGTTTTTGCCATTCCTCTGTCATATCGGACAATAAAGAATGAATATGTTCAATCGAGCTAATATCGATAAATTGCCATTTATTCAGTAAAGAACGGGCATGTGCCGTTGATACTTCTCCTATGTTTTGATTTTGCAGCGTGTAGAGCTGAAAGCGAAACAGATAGAGCTCGTGTTTTTGATAAGGCTCTGTTTTCAACATAAATGTTTCCCCAGGCATGATCGTATAGAGTGTCAGATGTTTCAATCGCCATTTTTGATCGTTCAATGTGAGTAAACCTCTGCCGCTTATGCTGAAGAGGAGGCAGAATGTATCTGATAGCTGCTGCTCTGTATGTGGAAGCTCTGCATTATTTATTTTTTCAGTATATGTTAATCGGTAGATGAATTGTTCGGCATTTGCCAATGTACGTAATTGAGTGTTGTTTCCCATAAAACCACCTGATCTCTTATTGATTGATAAACATTCTCAATTAAATTGTAGCAGAAAGAGCTGAAAGATGGTGATGTTTATTCTGTCAAAAAAGCACCCTGATGGAGATCAGGGTGCGATGATTTATTCCGTTTTTCCATGAGCTAGCGCAGGTTCTTTTGTTAAGCTTAATGGCCGCAAGTCCTGCCAGTGTGTCTGGATATAATCGATGCAGGCATTTCTAGTGTCTTCACCAAAGGCCTTTTCCCATCCATCTGGCACTGGTGCAAATGATGGCCAAAGTGAATGCTGTCCTTGTTCATTGACAAGCACAAGAAATACACCGTCTTCACGATCAAAGGGATTTGTCATTTGTCATCTCTCCTTTATTCTTAGTGCTTTTGTTTGACCCGATGCAGTGCGTTGTCTAAGATGACACCAATTTCTGCTAAGGGTTTAGGCTGGCACATGTCTTTGTGCCGGCAATGAATGTCGTGCTGTTCAATTGTTCCGTTGATATAAGGTGCCCATGCTTCGGGATCAATTGGTGTAAACCAATCTGGGATAATGGTAGATCTAAAGAATAATATGTCCCCCTGATAAGTTTTTGGCTGATATTCTCCGAGCAATCGGACTGAATTCACATAGGTTTCTTTTAGATTTCTAATGGCATCTTCATTTAAGCTAGCTAGTGCACTGCCATCTTTTTTCAAGATGTCGATGGCACTTTTCATTGTGAGCGGTTCACCTGTTAAGGTATCTGGATCATAACCGCCGAGCGCAAGAAGAGCGATTAGTGCTTCTTCTTCATCAGGTGCTGCTTTAATCGGTAAGAAATGGTTTGGATAGGCATCCAGCATCGCAACGAGTGCGATTTCTTCACCTTGCTGCTGGAGCTGTGTAGCCATTGCCTGAACAACGTTTCCGCCTAATGACCAGCCAAGAAGATGATAAGGGCCTTTTGGCTGAATCGTTTGGATGTGCTTGATGTAATCCGCAGCCATATCATCTAGCGTATGCGGGTAGTCATCTTTTCTTGCGATTCCTCGAGCCTGTAATCCATAAATAGGGATGCCTTTTTCTAATGTATTCAAGAGACCTGCATAGCACCAGCTCAGACCACCTGCTGGATGAACACAGAAGAGAGGATATCTTTCTCCATTTGTTCGCAGCGGCAGCAGGATGTCTAGTGCGTTTTCATCGCTTCCTGTTTCTAGTTTCTCTGCCAAACTTGCCACATTTGGTGCTTCAAACAATGTTCCGATGCTTAGTTTGACACCAAGTGCATCACGAATGCGGCTGATTAAACGAACCGCAAGTAAGGAATGCCCGCCAATGTCAAAAAAGCGATCGTCTATGCTGATTTTAGGCAAATCAAGCACCTCTTCAAAGAGATGACATAGGATTTCCTCTTTCGGGTTTCTAGGGCCGCGGCCATCTGTTTGCTGCATATGAAATTGAGGTGCTGGCAGTGATTTTTGATCAAGCTTCCCGTTTGCTGTAAGCGGCATGGTGTCAATTTGTACATATGCCGCGGGCACCATGTAATCAGGAAGACTGGCTGCTGCAAAATGACGAAGGGTCTCTGTATCGAAACGGTTTTCTTCAGTTGGGACGATATATGCGACTAAACGTTTGTCGCCAGGCTGATCCTCTCGCATCATGACGGCAACTTGTGCAACTGCATCGTGGCGTGCCAGAACGGCTTCGATTTCTCCAAGTTCAATGCGGAAGCCGCGTATTTTAATTTGATGATCAGCTCTGCCAATGTAATCAAGAGCCCCTTCTTCTGTCCAGCGCGCAAGGTCGCCTGTGCGATACATCCTTGTGCCAGGTGCGCCATAAGGATCGGCAGGGAATCGATCTGATGTCAGATCAGGTCTGCCTAGATAACCTCTTGCAAGGCCAGCTCCAGCTACATACATTTCACCTGTCGTCCCAGGGGGAACAGGCTGCAGGTATTCATCTAGAACGTACACGTGTAAATCAGGAATCGGTTCGCCTATTAAACTGCTGGAGTTCTTTGTGATCATGTCTCGATTGAGTTCATTGTACGTAACGTGTACGGTAGTTTCTGTGATGCCGTACATGTTAATGAGCTTTGGCTTACAGTCTGAGTGACGACTGTACCAATCTTCTAATCTGCTAAGCTCTAATGCTTCACCGCCAAAGATGACATAGCGGAGTGATAATGCTTGACCAAGTGTTTGTTGTTCCTTGTCTATCTGCATGAGCTGATAGAAGGCAGAAGGTGTTTGATTAAGTACAGTCACGTCTTCCTCAACTAGAAGCTGCAGCATCTCTTCTGGAGAGCGAGAGATGGTATGAGGTACAATGACAAGTCGGCCGCCATATAAAAGTGGTCCCCAAATTTCCCATACTGAAAAGTCAAAGGCATATGAATGGAACATTGTCCAAACATCTTCTTCATCAAATTGGAACCAATGTTCAGTAGATGTTAGAAGACGGATGACATTTTGATGTGGGATGACCACTCCTTTTGGTTTCCCTGTAGAACCGGATGTATAAATAATATAGGCCGGATGCAGAGAAGATAGCGGCTCAATTCTGTCTATATCAGCCGGATTGTGATTTGGCATAGTCAGCAATTGATCGCTCGTTTCCTTTTCGTCTAACAAAATCAAATCGCAATCAGCAGGGAGGTGCACTGCATCTGCTTTTGTTGTGATGCTGCAAACTGGTTTGGCATCTTGTATCATGTATGCCAGCCTGTCTGCTGGATAATCAGGATCAAGCGGAACATAGGCTGCGCCTGCTTTATGAACGGCTAATAAACTTACGAGCATATCGATTGATCTAGGCAGGGCAAGTGCAACGAACTGTTCTGGTCCAACGCCTTTTTCTATTAATAAATGAGCAAGACGATTGGCTTTGTTGTTTAACTCTTCATAGGTCAGCTGCCTCTTGCCATCCGTTACTGTGACCCGATCAGGGTATTGCTCCGCCGTTTTTTCAAATAAGGCCGGGAGACTATGTGCTTGGTCTAACTGAGCAAAAGTCTTTTTGTCAGGGAGAAATGTTTGCCGCTCTTTATCTGATAAAATGTTCACTTGACCAATTGGCACGTGTGGGCGCTCAGTCACTTCAGTTAAAAAGCGCTTCATTCTGTCAGCGATTGCTCGAATGGTGCTTTCTTTAAATACATCTGTACTGAATTCAAACAAACCTGTTAATCCTGCTGCTGATCCAGTTTCCGTTCTTTGTTCTGTCAATTCGATGGTCAAATCAAATTTAGCTGACCCTACTGGTTTCACGTAAAGATCTGAGTCAAGTTGTGTCAGCTTCATTTCTGCCTTCGGTGTATTTTGGAAGGCAAGCATGACTTGGAACAATGGATTTCGTGATCTGGACCGGGTTGGATTTAGGATTTCGACTAGACGTTCAAATGGCAGATCCTGATGCTCATACGCTGCTAAGTCAACGTCTCGCACTCGCTTCAATAGCTCACTAAAGGTTGGATTACCAGCTGTATTTGTACGTAATACTAGTGTGTTCACAAACAATCCCACAATGTCGTCAAGTGCATCGTCATTCCGTCCAGCAATCGGACTGCCGATTGGGATATCTGTCCCCGCTCCAAGGCGTGTCAGTAATGCTGCAAGTGATGCTTGAAGCACCATGAACAAACTCACCTGATACTGCTTTGCAAGCTCAAGGAGGTTCTGATGTAAAGCGGGTTCAATCGTAAAGTCTATCGTCGCACCGTTGAAGCTTCCTTCCTGTGGACGCGGGAAGTCATAGGGAAGCTCAAGTTCTTCAGGCAAGTCATGTAAGGCACTTTTCCAATAGCTGAGCTGCTTGGCAAATAGACTATCCGTCTCTTCTTCACTGCCCAACAGCTTCTGCTGCCAAATAGCATAGTCAGCATATTGAACAGGTTCCGCTGGCAAGGGGATAGATTTTCCTTGTATACGGGCTTCATAAGCAGCCGCTAAGTCTCGTGTCAATGGTGCAAGTGACCAGCCGTCACCAGCGATATGATGCAGCAATAGAAGCAGGACAGACCGATTTGCATCAAGCATGAATAATTCAGCTCGAAGTGCAGGTTCTTCTTCAATCTGAAAGCTATAGCGAATGGCTTCGTTTAACTGATTCTCAATTTGTTGATCGCTTGAAGCTGTGACATGGAGTTCAGGCTGAACACTTTTGGGGTGTAAAATGACCTGTCTTGGCATGCCGTTCTTATTTGGAAAAATGGTTCTAAGGGTTTCATGTTTTTCAGTGATATCTGCTAAAGCACCAATGAGAGCTGTTTGATCTAGTGTACCTGTCAGCTGAATGACAAGTGGAATATTGTAAGTTGGACTTGGCCCTTCAAGGCAATGAAGGAACCAGAGCCGTTTCTGGGCAAAGGATAACGGAATCTCATCTGGCTTGTCTTCTACCTGAAGCGGCGGCCGAATGTCCTTCGCTTTGTCAATGTGCTGCGCAAGCTCAGCAACCCGAGGAGATTCAAAAATGGTACTCATGCTTAGGTCTGCACCAAGTGTATCGCGTATACGTCGAAGCAGACGAGCGGCGAGTAAGGAATGTCCTCCTAAGTCAAAGAAACTATCATCTATGCCGATTTGAGATAGACCCAGGGTTTCTGCAAATAAACTACATAACATGTCTTCTTGTGGTGTTCTAGGTGTACGCTCAGAACTGACTAAAGACATATTTGGTGCTGGTAATGCTTTGCGGTCGATTTTGCCGTTTGGTGTAAGTGGAAGTTCTGGCAAAACGACAACAGCAGAAGGCACCATGTAATCAGGAAGTAATGCAGCCGCAAACTGCCTGAGCTCTGAAGGGTGCAGAGAAGAGCCATCTGTCAGCACAACATACGCACAAAGCAGCTGCTGCCCAGGTTGATCCTCACGAACGATAACAGATGTATGCTTTATGGCTTTATGCTGCATCATCACTGTTTCAATTTCACCTAGTTCAATACGGAAGCCGCGGATTTTAATTTGATGATCAGCACGACTGATATAATCAATCGAACCATCTTCACGCCATCTGGCTAAATCACCAGTACGATACATTCGTGTGCCTTTTGTGCCGAATGGATCAGCAACAAAACGTTCAGCCGTTAAATCATATCGTCCAAGATATCCTCTGGATACTCCTTCACCTGCAATATAAAGCTCACCGATTGATCCTGCTGGGACTGGGTTTAGTCCTTCATCTAAAATGTAAATGCTCGTATTCCAAATGGGTTTACCAATTGCCGGCCCGCTATTCTCCCGGTGTGCTGTGACATTTTCCATCGTAGACCAGATCGTCGTTTCTGTAGGTCCGTACAAATTAGTAATGTCACATTGAAGAGATTGCAATGTGTGCAAAAGGGAGGCAGGGAGTGCTTCACCTCCAACAAGAACACGCATACCTGTGATCACATCAGGGTACTCATCTGCTAGCGCATGCCACAACGTTGGCGTTGCCTGCATGATTGTGACATGATGAGAACGAATCATGTCTGAAAGCTTTGCTGGTTCTTGTATGGTTTCTTTTTTTGCCAATAAAATAGCAGCACCATGTAAAAGAGGTAGGAACATTTCCAGCCCAGAAATATCAAAGGCAATGGTCGTTACCGCTAAAAGCTGGTCTTCTTGATCTAATAAAAATGAATCTTGCATAGACAATATAAAGTTGATCACATTTCGTTTTGTTACAACAACACCCTTTGGTTTGCCTGTCGATCCTGATGTGTAGAGGATGTAAGCTGGGTGATGTGGAGAGCCCTCGCTCCAAGTCGGATTGAGGTGCGGACTGTCTGCTATCTCCTGATGAACAGTTGCATCATCCAGCTGAACGATGTGCGGATGGTCCAAACCGTCTGCTGTCTCTTTGACTGTGAGCAAGCACGCTGGTTTGGCATCTTCTAGCATATAGGCGACACGATCGTTAGGATAATCAGGGTCTAGTGGCAGATATGCGGCTCCCGTTTTGACGACGGCTAATAGACTTACGACCATATTGATGGACCGAGGCAGAGCAATTGCGACAAATTGTTCTGGTCCAATGTCATGTTTTTTCAAATAATGAGCTAATTGATTAGCCCGCTTATTCAACTCCTCATAGGTCAAAGTAATTCCTTCAAACTGTAATGCTTTTGCTTGTGGTGTTTTGCTTACCTGTTTTTCAAATAGTTCCCGTAAAGATTCCTCTGGTAATTCTCGTTTTGTATCATTCCAGTGCTTGAGGATGTTCTCTTTCTCTTCAGACAAAAGAAGGTTGAATTGACTGATCGTCTGATCTTGCTCTAGTCCGGTTATTTCCTCCAGCAATTGAAGAAAACGCTGCTGATGAGCGTCAACTGCTTGCTCTTTGTAAACGGCAGGGTTTGCATCAAAGTCAATTTGAAATCCGTTCCCATCCGCGCGGTCGTATATGTTAATCGATATATCATCCACGGGTCCTGCTGAAAGGTTATGTGCTTGACCAACGCTCTGATCGAACATGAGATTATAATCAAATGGCATGATATTGATCTGTGGGCCAAATAATCGCTGATTTCTTCCGATGAGTTTAAAGTCTCTCCGCATGTCCTCGTGACGATATCTTTGATGAGGGCGAATGGCTTTTAGTTCATCAGATACTTGGCGAACAAGTGCTGAGAGTGTCATTTCTGGTTTGCATGTTAAACGAAGCGGTACCAGATTCATGACCATTCCAGGTATTTGTAAGGCGCACGATCCAAGGCGCATCATAACTGGTAATCCTAAAACAATATCATGTGCACCAGTCATACGATGCATATATAAAGCGGATGCTGCAAGGATCATTTCATGCCACGTACCACCGAAGGCTTGAGCATTTTTTTTCATTTTGCTTACCTTTTCGGCATCGTAGCCAGCCGTTTTTCGGATAAAATGATCCGACGTTCTTGGGGCAAGCTCAGCAAGGCTGACAATTTCAGGTTGATCAGCAAAGCGATTCTTCCAAAACGTTCGATCAGCTTCATATCGATTGGACTGTCGATAAGTGGACTCCTCTTCGACTACGTCATGTAAGGCTCCAAATGTTTGAGGAGGCACAGGTGTCCCTTGCGATAAGGCTGAATAGACCTCAGCAACACGACGTGCAATGAGCGAAAAGGCGAATCCATCAATGGCAATGTGATGAATGCGCTGATACCAGATAAATCGGTCGTCAGCAAGCTGAAAAAGTACTTCACGGAATAATACATCTTTCTCTAAAGAGACTGGTGTTGAAAGATCTGCCTTCATCCATGCTTTAGCCGCATCAAGCGGCTGTTTTTCATTTTGTAAATGAATCAATTGAAATGGAATCTCTTTCTTAGATGTCATCCATTGTTTTGGACCGTCAGTATCCTCAACGAAGCGCATATACAAGGAATCTGCTTCTAAGACAGTCTTTCTAATGGCGGCTTCAAAATGTATGGGATCAATAGGACCTTTAATATCTATATACTCAGCTGTATTGAAAATAGGATTAGCTGGATCAAGCTGCTGCGCGTACCAAATGCCTGATTGGGCACCGGTTAGTGGGAATGAATCGACTGACTGGATCGACAAGGGTCTATACCTCCTTTACAAGTAATCGATATTTGGGATAGATGGCTGTTTTTCTGGGAAAAGAAGAGTCCGCCAATGAGCGAGCGTTGGATTTACTGCAAGCTCAACGAAATTGACTGTCGCTCCTTGCTGCCTCCACTTTTCCGCTAGGCTCATCATTCTAATAGAATCAAGCCCAAGGTAGACGAGATTCTCATCAAGTGGTATTTCATTTGGCTCGATTTGGAGATACTCAGCTACTTGGTGAACGATGGCCTCAAAGGATAAATCATCACTGTTTGCTTCTTGTCCTGTTAAACGACTGATGATTTGGTTTGTCGTTGTGGTGACTGCACAGCGTTCAGCTGCATAGGTCATGGCCATTTTGTGATGTTTCAGTGAAAAGTCAGCGACGGCATCGGCGACAAAAAAGGTTTCAATATCGAGCATGAATGCTTCTGCGGCTGTCAGCATACAGCCAATATGTGCATATACGCCAGTAATGATCAGTTGATCACGCCCGCCTTCTTGAAGGATATCCAAAAAATTAGATTTCTTGAATGCGCTATAACGCCATTTTGTCAGCATTGTATCTGCTTCAGATGGAGCAAGCTGATCAATGATTTTTGTCAATGCTTCATCATCACCAAGTCCAGGTCCCCAAAAATCTGTTAATAAGGCACGATCCTTCGGGTCTTGGTCACCAGGCTGAGCCGTGTAGACGACTGGAATACCAAGTTCATTGCATGTATCACGTAATTGTTGAATATGCTGAACTAACTCTGTGATCGGTGATGTATCTTGTTGAAATGCATTTAAAAAATATTGCTGCATGTCATGTATCAGCAGAACAGCACGTTTCGGATCAGGTATCCAGTTCACTTTATTTTCGGGTAAATCTTGTGTGCTTGGCATTGGATATGCAGGAATAGTAGGGATTGCCATGATTTTCACTCCTCATTTTTATACGTTGGCAGTATGGGTTGCAGCTAATTCTCTTAATGCTTTTTTACTGACTTTGCCTACACCTGTTTGTGGAAACGATTCGATCCATTCAATGCGGTCAGGAATTTTATAGGCTGCGAGCCCGCGTTCTCTTAGAAATGATTTTAAGACGTGCGGTGCTGGTTTGTTGTTTCCTTTCGCGATAACAAAGGCACATGAGCGTTCGCCAAGAAATGGATCTGGCATAGACACCATGGCGGCATCATGAATGTCAGCATGCGCAAGTAAATGGTTTTCAACTTCTTCAGCGGCAACCTTTTCGCCGCCACGATTGATTTGATCCTTGTCTCTGCCTTCTACAACAACATTTCCTTCTTTGGTTAATCGCACGATGTCACCTGTTCTGTAAAAGCCATCGAGTGTAAATGCTTTTTTGTTTTGTTCATCGGCTTTATAGTAGCCGCGAATCGTATAAGGTCCTCTTGTTAAAAGATGTCCAGCTACTTCATGCGGGACGGGCTTGTCCTCATCATCAACCACTAGTACCTCATCATATTCAGACATCGGGCGTCCTTGTGTATGAATTATGATATGTTCAGGATCATCTAATCTGGTATAGTTGACCAGACCTTCTGCCATGCCAAAAACTTGCTGTAACTTACATCCAAGGGCAGGCTTCACTCGTTTTGCTGCTTCAGCACTGAATTTAGCGCCACCGACTTGTAAGACTTCAAGACTCGATAAGTCATCTGATCGATGAGGAGCGGCCTCTAGCCAAATCAATGCAATTGGTGGAACGACAGCGGTAATGGTCGCCCGTTCTTTTTCAATGAGTGGAAAGACGACATCAGGGCTTGATCCAGGTGCAAGAACGACTCTTCCGCCTGCGTATAACGTCCCAAGGACGCCAGGTGAGCTTAATGGATAGTTGTGCGCAACCGGAAGTGTAGCTAGATACACACTATCTTGTGTGAGCTCGCACACCTCATTGCTTTTCCAAAGACTATAAATATAGTCATCATGTGTACGAGGAATAAGCTTTGAAAGGCCTGTGCTGCCTCCAGATAACTGAAGAAACGCAATATCGCTTGCCTCTACATGAATTTGAGGATCGAGTGCTGGGTCCTTGCGAAGATCATCCAAGCCAAGGAATTCCTCAGCTTCCCCTACAACAATGACATGAGGTAATGAGGGAAGCTTTTCTTTCACTTGACGTGCGAGTGATCGATAATCAAAGCCGCTATCGATATCTGGTATGACATATGCGTCTGCTTCGGCAAACTCAATAAAATAAGTGATTTCACTGCTTCTATGAGATGGCAGCGAGAAGACGGGTAAAGCACCAATTCGAAATAAAGCGAAAATGACTTCAAAAAAAGCAGGAATGTTAGGAAGCTGTACGACAACTCGACTTCCTTTTTGAATTCCAAGCTGATGAAAACCGGCGGCAAGACTGCTGACACGCTGATCAAGTTCTTGGTAGCTTATGTGTGTATCAGCGTATGTAATGGCTGTTTTATTTCCTAGCGATGCGGCTCGTTCACGAAGCATACCGCCAAAGGTTTCCCCACGCCAACAGCCGTTTTCACGGTAGCGTTTTGCAAATTCTTCTGGCCATGTAGGTGGTTGAACAAACATGTTTTTGTCATCTCCTATTTATTTTTATCACTGATGGATGCCCATCGCATGAAGCATCGTGTTGAATTTTGCAGATGTTTCAGCTAGCTCTTCTTCTGCCTTTGATCCTTTGACCACTCCTGCACCAGCAAAGAGACGCAGGGAGTGACCCTCAGCTTCTGCACAACGAATGGTGACAATCCAATCACCATCACCATTTGTATCTGCCCAACCGATCATTCCTGTGAAAAATCCTCGATCGAAGGGTTCAATCGCTTGAATGGCTTCACGTGCATCTGCTGTAGGTGTTCCGCATACTGCGGGTGTTGGATGAAGGCTAAGCGCCAAATCAATTGAGGACACATTGGAATCTATTAAGTCACCTTTGACCACAGTAGATAAATGCCACATCGTTTCTGTTTGTATGACGGATGGTGATGCAGGCACATCTAGTGTATGACAGTATGGAGTAAGCGCTTTAGTGACAGCTTCGACAACCACTGCGTGCTCGTGTAAATCCTTCGCTGAAGCAAGGAGTTCATCACGGCGGCGCTGGTCTTCTATTGGATCTGAACTGCGCGGCCGAGAACCAGCGAGTGGATTAGAAATCACAGATGAACCAGTTTTTGAAAGAAGCAGTTCAGGGCTTGCCCCAAGAAGTGTGCGCTTTTGGGAAGCCTTCGGGTCAGCTATATTTGCAGCAAACGTATAGCCAGTCGTATTATGACGAGCCAGTCGTTCGAGTATTGTTTTCGTATGAATATCTCGATTTGCTTTAAGATGGAGAGATCGAGAGAGTACGATTTTGCTAAGCTCTCCGTTCTCAATTTTAGCTAATCCTTCGTTCACACCATTCATGTAGACCTCTGGAGAGGGGACAGGTGTCACCTCATAGGATGGCGATGCCGCTTCTGACTCCTCATCACCTTGTTGAAATTCGAGTGGATCACTAAACTGTACATGGACTGGTACATTTAAACGAACGGGCTGCGCCGGATCAAATGGGACAGCACCAGCCACAATCGGTGTTTGAATTCCAGCTTGTTTGGCATCGTCAAATACGTGCGCTACCCTTGTGGATAGTTCATTTAGTTGATTGGTTTCAATATGCTGGAAAATCCCTTCGGCAAGTATCGTGCGTTTAGGTGAAGCAAGAAAAAAAGCGCCTGGCTGATAGTCTTGAAGCAACTGTATTTTTTCTTCTGACGACAATAATGAATGTTTCATGAAAAGGCCTCCTTTTAAATGAAATGCTAGATTCCGAGTGTTGCCCCGCCATCAATCGTGAGGTTCTGCATCGTAATATGACTGGATTGCTCAGATGCAAAGAAAATGACTGCATCAGCAATGTTTTGAGGATCAGCGATTTTTTGTAAAGGAATACCGGTTTTATACGTCTCTAATGAGCCTTTAATTACCTGATTTTCTCCTTGTTCATCAGACCATAAAGCCCATTGCATGGGAGTTGCGGTAGAGCCGGGAGAGACGACGTTGCATCTAATGCCATGAGCAGCCAGCTCTAAACCAAGCGTTTTTGTAAAGGAAGTAGCTGCTGCTTTTGAAGCAGCATAGGCAGCCATATTCATTCTAGGAATGGCACCAGCGTTAGAGCTGACAGTCACAATGACCCCATCTGATCTTTTTATCATGTATTTGGAGACAGCTTGAGATACGTAAAAGACACCATGTGTGTTGACTGCGAAAGTTTGTTGCCAGTCATCTGCACTAAGCTTGTCAATAGAACTGATTCGAAGAATGCCTGCTACATTGACCAGTAAATAAATAGGGCCAAGCTGCTTTTCAATTTGATCAACAATGTGCTGAACAGAAGTTTGATCGGTGATGTCACCTGGATAGGCAAAGGCACGTATCCCTTCATCCTTCATTTGCTGGACGGTGCTTTGCAGCTGCTCTTCATTTGCGTCAACTGCTGCAATAATCGCACCTTCCTCGGCTAGTCTTTTTGCGACTGCTTGTCCAATACCTTGTCCTGCGCCTGTGATCAAGGCAATTTTTTGAGATAGACCATTGTATTTCATGTGTTCACTGCCTTTCCTTCATGTCTGTGGTTGTGAAAGGATCATCATGATAGAGTGCAAAACGAAAAGCGTCATTCATCAGCACCGGTAAAACGGACGTATGTCCTTCTTCAGGGAACTCGTGATAGGCCGTATGCAAACCATATGCGGATAAAGGCAGCAAACGATTTGCTAGTCCATGTGCATGATCATTCATTTGACACGGATGGTGTTTTTCTAACTCACCTACACCTACAAGCAGCCTGACATTCATAGACATCTGACGTATATGGCTGGTGAATTGGTGTTCTTTTTCTAGAAATAATTTTTTGTTCCAGTGGATAGAAGGACTGCCTGCAATATATGTTTGATAAGCTTCAGGGTGCTCAAATAGTGTGTGTAATACAAAAAGACCGCCAAGAGAGTGCCCAAATAGTGTTTGACGACTCTGGTTGATCGGAAAGCGCTGCTCGATATAAGGCTTTACAATCTTTTCTAAAAAAGAAAAGAACGCAGAGGCCCCGCCATATGTATGGTTGGAGAAGTCCTTTCTTTTGCCACCAATGGAAGCGTCAGGGCCGGTAAGAGTGAGATCATAATGCCTGAGCGGATGATAGGGAGCTTCTGTCTGATAGCCAATTCCAACAATGATGGCAGGTACGACACCTGTTTTTTCAGGCCTTCTTGACTGTAAACGAATGGCTTCGACCATTGTGCCAAAAAGTGAATTCCCATCAAGCACGTACATGACTGGAAAACCAGCCGCTGGAGGAGTAGTATTCGGTTTAAATATAAAAAGTCTGTATGGGTGTGCTGTGATATCCAGTTGCTCCGTCCCGGGTATAAAAAAAGGACGGCTTTCTCCGAAAAGAGAATCCTCAGTACCCATTCCTTCAGGGCGTTTGGACATGTGTAAAAAATCCCCTTCCTCAAATTGACTCTCATACGATGATAAAAGCAGGCTTGCGGATATAGGATGAGTGTAGAGATTGAAGAATGGTCTCTTCAAATGAAAATGATTCTCAATTATCACGCAAGCAAATCAAATGATAATGGTTATCAATTATGAAGTCAAATGTTCATTAAGTGGTGTAATTGATAATTTGATCTAAATTTTCGGAAAATAAAGGACTAAATAACTACCAAATGAATGGAAATAGGGAATGCCGGACTGAGTCATTTAAAAAGAGGAGAAATGCCAAAAGACCTTGACCGTCACGGGATATTTACCATTTTCTTCTGTTTGATTCAGGAATATATATAGGTTTTTCTCCTTGAAATCATTTTGAGGAAAAATAAGTCTATAGACCTTCTTGTATTTTTAGGAAAAAAGAGGAGAATTTTTTGAAAAGCTGGTGAGCATATCTCACAACTTATTCAATCTCATGCGTAAATTCATATACAATTTTCTAAGGAAGACAAGATCGAAGGGAATGTAGGCAGAATGAAAACTCCATTAGGAAAGCTAAGGATAAAACTGCTTGAACATCAGCTCAAACTGAAAAATACGTTTACAGTGGAAGAATATCAAGAAATGAAGCAATCATTACATGAAATACGGATGACATTTGCGGCCTATGAACAATGGGATTTATACCAGCGAACCACCGATATGATCACCATCCTCCTCTTTCAACACGCCCTCAAGCAAAACCACCATTAACACCTTCATTTTTTATGAGCAGCGTATTTCTTATGAAAGGACGGTGCTGTTTTAAAGTTGGCCAAATATCAAGGCGGTAATGAAAAAAGTAAGGGATGCCCCCTTACTTTTTGATCAATCGGTTTACATGTCTAAACACCATTCAATTAGAATCCATCTGTGACATCATATTCGTAACGAATATCGGCTTTGACATTGCTCATAGTAGATCTCGCAGTAGCCTTTGCGTTGTACTTAAAGCTCCATTTTTGCGCGACTTTTAATTGATCATCCAGAGAAATACGGTAAGAACCACTTGTTGCAGATGAAAAAATAGATTCGTTCCAAATTTTGTTTATATCAGCCATCAGTTTGTGAGTGACATTTCCTTGATTGGGCGATTGGGTACTAGTTGTTGAAATCGATTTAACGATTGCATTTTTAGGGATAGAAGAATTGTTCGTTAAATCCATTGTAATGATAGAAGAATCAACTCCTAAAAAATTTAAAGAAGAATTCCCCAAATTGGTAGCAGTCCCCGTAAAATTGAATGTCCCATTTCCAGATTTAATACGATCTTGGATAGAAACAGTAAAGTACATATTCCCTGTATATGTACCACGGGTCACTTTCACAAAGTAAGTTTCTGAAGTTGAAGTAACTTCATCAGTATTAGCAAAAATAAAGGGTGTAATTGAATCAGGGTTAATGACTCTAGATCTCCCATCAGAATATTTCGAATTGTACACCTCGATTTTCATCCCCGTATATTGCTTATCATATGAACTTCGTACATAAACCCTTTCACCCTTATTGATCGTGAACTGATAATACGCTTCATTTTCACCTTCAGGTAAGATTGTCGTATCTGGACGACTATATTTCCAATATCCCATTGAGCTTGCTGTGTTAGGACTGTTATTCCCCGTAATCGCTGCTTCTGCTGAATGAGGTGCAAAAAAACTAGTAATAAGCACTAACAATAATGCAGGTAATAAAAAACGTTTGAAAATAGTATTTGGCATATTTTAACCCTCCTTGTAATAATTACTATATCGGATCAAAACTAACAAATTTTAACTTAATTGCCGATATATTTAATAATCACTATTTTTTTAAAAAGGAGAATCAAAATGAATATTAATACGTCGTACACGGCAGGTGCTTCAAACAGTCAGAACCGAATAGACTATAAAGGTCAATCAGCTATTAAAAGTACAAATGAGGTGATGACCGAAGCTGATAGACGAATGAAAATACTAGATGAAAAATATCAAAAAATAAATGAACAAAATAAACGTTTCAAAGATCCTCATGGCCATATATTTGATAAGTATCGAAATCCAAACTCCCCTTATTTCAGAAATGATTTAACCAAACCGGAAAGAGAGGCGGCTTACTCTATTGAAATTGGATGGGCTAATAGTGGAACAGGAGGGCATTATAATTCTAATGATGCCGCTTTCCGTAATGAAAAACGGTACGATCCTACGCAAGAAAGTGTAGAAAAGAAAATACTCAATCGTCAAAAAGTGAACGAACAATTACAAGATTTATTCTCTAAAAACGGTATAACCATTCCTAAAAACACAAATTTAACTTTTACCATTGATCCAAATAATTTCAAATTAGTGGTGGGTGGTTCAAAAGACGAATCGCTGATAAAACAGATAGAAGCCTTATTAAATACAACCAACAATACAAGAGAACTATTTTTCCATATTATGAAAAGTAGAAATGATGATTCTACTCAATTCACACCTGATTCTCTTGCCAAATTCCACCTTGTTAATCAAATCAAAACGGTCACAGGCTACAATTTAAAAGATTTAAGCATTGTAAATGGTCAATTTGTAACGGATAACGGAGCGAATATTTTTGATCTATACAAAGAAGAACTCCTTAAAAATCCATATACAGCAGAAAATGCGCGCATTGCTGCTTCACATTACGGTGCGCAGCTATTCGATCTAGCCAAAAACGGGTTTGATTCCATTCCAGATTTGTTGTTATCTATTGGTTATCAAAACGGTTCTTTACAAGACATTGGGCAAAAAGTGAATTATGGGGTTAAGAAAGCGATAGATTAACAAACCTTGAACGATGACAGATACAAAATCATTAGCGATAACGAAGGACTCTATAACAATTGATGTTACAGAGTCTTTTCTATTGAAATGCGCTGGTTTGCACAAAATATCAACATGGTAATTTTGACTATAGTCGATGTTTTTCACTTTTTTATTGATGAAAATGTTAAAATGATGAGTAGCGTATTTTTTTATGAAAGGACGGTGCTTGGCATGACGGAACTTCTCGATGACCGGCTGCCGCCGCAAAATATAGAAGCCGAGCAGGCCGTATTAGGTGCTGTTTTTTTAGAACCATCTGCGCTAACGCTCGCTTCTGAGGTATTAATTCCAGAGGATTTCTATAGAATGTCGCATCAAAAGATTTACAATGCGATGCTTGTACTTGGCGATAGAGGAGAACCGGTCGATCTTGTCACGGTGACATCTGAGCTTGCCAATACAGATTTACTAGAAGAGGTAGGCGGGATTTCGTATTTAACCGATATTGCGAACTCTGTCCCAACTGCCGCAAACATTGAATACTATGCAAAAATTGTAGAAGAGAAATCCATTTTAAGACGTCTGATCCGTACGGCGACAACCATTGCACAAGATGGGTATACGCGTGAGGATGAAGTAGAGGACCTATTGAGCGATGCTGAAAAGACCATTATGGAAGTGGCGCAGCGTAAAAACTCAGGAGCCTTTCAAAACATTAAGGACGTTCTTGTTCAAACATACGATAATATTGAACAGCTTCATAACCGTAAAGGCGATATCACAGGGATTCCAACAGGTTTCTCTGAGCTTGACCGGATGACAGCTGGATTCCAGCGAAATGATTTAATCATTGTAGCGGCCCGTCCATCAGTAGGGAAAACCGCCTTCGCATTGAACATTGCCCAAAATGTCGCGACCAAAACGGACGAAAGTGTTGCTATCTTTAGTTTAGAGATGGGTGCTGAGCAGCTCGTTATGCGTATGCTTTGTGCAGAGGGGAATATCAATGCACAAAACCTAAGAACCGGTAATCTGACAGAAGAGGACTGGGGTAAGCTGACAATGGCGATGGGCTCGCTGTCAAACAGCGGAATTTTCATTGACGATACACCTGGAATTAGAGTAAGTGAAATTCGCTCGAAATGCCGCCGATTAAAGCAAGAAAATGGTCTTGGCATGATCCTGATTGACTACTTGCAGCTCATTCAAGGAAGCGGGCGATCAAGCGATAACCGTCAGCAGGAGGTTTCTGAAATCTCTAGGGCATTAAAATCGCTGGCAAGGGAGCTTGAAGTTCCGGTTATTGCCTTGTCTCAGCTTTCTCGTGGGGTAGAGCAGCGTCAGGACAAACGTCCGATGATGTCTGATATTCGTGAATCAGGAAGTATCGAGCAGGATGCCGATATCGTGGCATTCCTTTATCGTGATGATTACTATGACAAAGAATCAGAGAATAAGAACATTATCGAAATCATTATTGCCAAACAGCGTAACGGTCCAGTTGGTACAGTATCACTGGCGTTCGTCAAAGAATATAACAAATTCGTCAATCTGGAAAGAAGATTTGATGATGCGGGAGTTCCGCCCGGTGCTTAAAGCCCAGCTCAAGAAGCTGGGCTTTTTTGATTGATCTACATCGAAAGAATGATTGAAAAAACAATCAAAATGAGGAGGAGAGGGAAAAAGAGAGAGCGTATACTAAAAGGAGAAAAGGAGTGAAGACTGATGAAATTTCAACAGTTTGAAGCCGCTCAATTACGTATCGCACGCCCAACCGTCAACATGAAAGAGGTTGTTTCCTTTTATGAAGAAGGCTTAGGGCTCAAACGAATAGGCTCATTTGATCAGCATGAAGGGTACGATGGTGTGATGCTCGGGCTGCCTCACCAGCATGTTCATTTAGAAATCACCAAACATGAAGAAGAAGACAGCCTGCCCGTCCCGCATCCAGAACAGCTGCTAGTTTTCTATATTCCAGATGCAGAGGAATTTCAGCAAATGAAAAAGAGATTGCTCTCATTTGGCGGACGGCAAGTCACCTCTACAAATCCATATTGGGAACGAGGAGGAGCAACCATTGAAGATCCAGATGGGTATCGAGTTGTGCTGATGAACACAGATGGTATTACACCTGTTTAAAAAAGACGCCCATTGTTGGGGGTCTTTTTTATGTTGATGAACAGCTGGAAACGATAAAAAGTTGTTTTTGCTCAAAATCTCCATTTTTAAGCACTGGAAAAGTGATTAAAGCGCTTTTCTTTATATTTAAAACGAACAAAATTTGATTTCGAGATATTAATGTTCGGATTTCGCGTTGACTTTTTCGTTGTGCATTGATAAAATAAATGTGTTTGAAAGAGATAACGTTTTGAAAGGTTAACGGAGGTGCACGATATGTCTTCAGTAGTCGTAGTAGGTACGCAGTGGGGTGACGAAGGGAAAGGGAAAATTACCGATTTCCTTTCAGAAAATGCAGAGGTGATTGCCCGTTATCAAGGGGGAAACAATGCAGGTCACACGATCAAATTTGATGGAGTGACATACAAGCTACACCTCATTCCATCCGGTATTTTTTATAAAGAGAAAACTTGTGTCATCGGTAATGGAATGGTGGTTGATCCTAAAGCGTTGGTCACTGAGCTTGCGTATCTTCACGAACGGAATGTGAGTACAGATAACCTCAGAATCAGCAATAGAGCCCATGTTATTCTGCCTTACCATTTAAAATTGGACGAGGTAGAAGAAGAGCGGAAAGGGGCTAACAAGATCGGTACGACGAAAAAAGGAATCGGACCAGCTTATATGGATAAAGCTGCCCGCGTCGGTATCCGTGTCGCAGATCTATTAGATCGTGAAGTATTTGAAGAGAAGCTTGCACGCAATCTAGAAGAGAAAAATCGTCTTTTAGAGAAAATGTACGACACAGAAGGCTTCAAGATTGAAGATATTTTAGACGAGTATTATGAATATGGCCAGCAAGTGAAAAAATATGTCGTAGACACATCTGTTGTCCTGAATGATGCACTAGATGAAGGCCGCCGCGTGCTATTTGAAGGAGCACAAGGGGTCATGCTTGATATCGATCAAGGGACATACCCATTTGTGACGTCATCTAACCCGGTAGCTGGAGGCGTGACGATTGGTTCTGGCGTAGGACCAACGAAAATTCAACATGTAGTCGGCGTGTCAAAAGCGTACACAACACGTGTTGGAGATGGCCCATTCCCAACAGAACTCCATGATGAAATTGGCGATCAAATTCGTGAGGTTGGCCGTGAATACGGTACGACAACTGGACGCCCGCGCCGTGTCGGCTGGTTTGACAGCGTTGTTGTCCGTCATGCACGCCGTGTGAGCGGAATTACAGATTTATCTCTTAACTCAATTGATGTACTAACAGGGATTGAAAAATTGAAAATCTGTGTCGCCTATAAATTGAATGGAGAAATCACTGAGGAATTCCCAGCAAGCCTAAATGAATTAGCGAAATGTGAGCCTGTCTACGAAGAAATGCCAGGATGGACAGAGGATATTACAGGCGTAAAGAACTTAAGTGAACTGCCTGCAAATGCCCGCCATTATTTAGAGCGCATTTCACAATTAACAGGTATTCCACTTTCCATTTTCTCAGTCGGACCAGATCGTTCACAAACGAACGTTGTCCGCAGCGTGTACCGTCCATAAGAATAGATTGATGAAGCACCAGTAAAATCTCGCATTTTACTGGTGTTTTTTTGTTTAAATATTCCTTAATTTCAGTAGAACGGACTTCCGGTCATTACCAAAATATGATAACTGTATAGGAGGAAGGAGCGTTCTAGTGAAAGAAAGAATACGATTATTAGATATTTTACGAGGTTTTGCCATACTAGGCACCTTGGGAACGAACGTCTGGTTTTTTGCGTATGCAGGGGATACCTTTGCGACAGATCAGATTGCGGATGAATATGAAAATGGCAGTTTTCTAGAAAGTCTTGTCTCCATGTTCGTTTATGGAAAAATGCTCTCGCTGCTCACGATCATGTTTGGTGTTGGATTGGAGCTGAAATACCAGCAGGCAAAAAGGAAGGACACGCCTTGGCCGGGTACTTATTTATGGATTCTTTTATTTTTATTTATCGAAGGCTTTGTCCATTTTACGCTTGTGATGGAATATGATGTGCTCATGAGCTATGCCGTTACGGGGCTGCTTGTGGCTTACATTGTACGGGGAGGAAGCAGGCGCATCAAAAAGGGCATGGTGTTCTCAGGTGTGATTCATTTGCTCATGATGTCATGTCTGATGCTGTACTCCCTCTCTGAAATGGAGTCAGCGACCGATGATCAAAGCGGTGAACCAGCGCTGGAAGAGCAGCTGCCAGAGACATGGATCTCGCAGGTTCAAGAACGGTTACAATACTTCTTCATGTACCGAGAAGAAGCGGTCTTTATTATTCCAATGAACACATTTCTGTTTTTATTAGGTGTGCGGATGATGAGAGCCGGTGTATTTTATGCAAATGAACGCGGACAGTCTCTCCGGAAAATATTGTTCCGAATCGGACTGTGGATCGGTCTGCCGCTGAATGCACTAGTTTTCGTACCGAACGATTTAGTGGAATTTGTGGTGCGCTACGCCTTTTCACCATTTCTCTCTATTTTCTATATAGCTGTCATTGCGAAGCTCCTCGCACGCACGGAGTCATGGTTCATGTGGACTTGGTTTGAATATGTAGGGAAAATGGCGCTTAGCTGCTACATCCTGCAAAATGTCATCTGCTCCATTCTTTTTTATAGCTGGGGATTGGGTCTTGGCGGTCAAATCAATGCGCCTTTTATTGTATTGGCATGGCTGTTGATTTCACTTCTGCAAATCGCGGTTTCAGCAGTTTGCCTAAAGGTTTGGAGAATTGGACCAATGGAATATATCCGTTCACGGGCACTTCGCAGGGTGACGATGAAACAAGCATCATAAAGGGGAGAGCATAATGTTTTTAAAAAAAATGACGAAAAGAGAACAAGCGAATGCACATAAAGCTGCTGTGCCGGCATTTGTTTTTTATCTTCTGGCATTAGGAGGGCATGCGCTGTACATGTATTTCCAGGGTAATAAACCACCCGTCACTTTTGTCATTCTCGTGGCGGGTCTCTTTGTTTTTTTCACCGCAGATTGGCTATATAATAAAAAGCGTTCATAAAAAAAGCCCTCATCACGAGGGCTTTTTCCTTACTTCAGGCTTTTATATTGGCCTTTTAAATTTTTGCGGATGTACTGAATGATTTTGCGTAGTTCGTTGGCATGCGGTCTGCCAAACGGACTTGTTTGTCTTTGCTGATAGAGCACTTGACCTTTTTCATTTAATAAGAAATAGGCGGGTTCACCGTGCACCCCGTGGTCTTCATATGGGGCATCTTCCCCATGATAGTGGACTTCATATGCTTTTAATGACGTGAGGTCATGGTCATACATGATCGGGAAGGATAGTCCCTCTTTATCCGCAAATGCCTTCAAGTCATCAGGGTTATCCGTGGAAATCGCCATCAAGTGAATATCCTTGTCCTGAAAATATGATTGCTGCTGTTCGAGCTCTTTTAACTCTTCTACACATACCGGACACCAAGATCCTCTAAAGAAAACGATCAGGTGCCAGCTTTGATGCTCCTCTAAATGTTTGTCGAAATCAATGTGATCGCCCTGTATTGTTGGAAGTGAAAAGTTGGGCATTTTATCTCCTAATTTGAATGAACTCATACTGCTTCCTCCTTTTTCAATGACAATGTCACTTATTTCATGTATAGCCATTTTTGAGCGGCCTGAAACGTACCTATGTGTTTGAGTAGGCAGAGGTCACCCGAAAAGGCGTATCTAATGAAGGCGGTTGCAGAAGCGGGGGCTTTGATAGGAGATATTTAAATCCGACACTTTTTTTAAAAAAATGTCGAAAAACGTATTGCCATATGTAATTACTCTATGATATTATAAATCTCGTTGTTGCAAAGGTCTCTGAAACTTGTTAGGATGCGATGTTCCAGCTTTTTTAAAGCGATTGGTTTGGCGCAATACAGCTTCTTCAGATTCACTTTTCACAAACCGAGAGCCATTAGCTCAGTTGGTAGAGCATCTGACTTTTAATCAGAGGGTCGAAGGTTCGAGTCCTTCATGGCTCACCATGTATTGGCCCGTTGGTCAAGCGGTTAAGACACCGCCCTTTCACGGCGGTAACACGGGTTCGAATCCCGTACGGGTCATTGATTTACTTTAGCGTTAAGCTAATTTTTTCCTCACTTGCTTGAAGGAGCACCACGATTGCTTTTTCGGGCAAGTTACTGAGGTCCGGTAGTTCAGTTGGTTAGAATGCCTGCCTGTCACGCAGGAGGTCGCGGGTTCGAGTCCCGTCCGGACCGCCATTTATACATATTCATCTTTTTGATGATGGCTCGGTAGCTCAGTTGGTAGAGCAACGGACTGAAAATCCGTGTGTCGGCGGTTCGATTCCGTCCCGAGCCACTTCCAAACGCATCTGCAATCGCAGGTGCGTTTTTATTATGAAAAGAAGGCATAAAAAGGGAGAAGCCGGACCTAGGTAGGGCCCGGCTCCATAAGAAGAAGACGTTACAACTATATAGACGGCTGGTGATTGGAAAAGTTTCAATAAAAAAGGAAAAAGTCATCAATTTTTTTCGGGCGGCACCTTCCTATCCAACGTTTACTAGAAAAGAAAGCCGTTATTATTTTTATCTTTGCCTCGTAAAACGTTATAATAGACAGTGAGCCTTTTTTTCATAAACGGAAAAGGCGTAATGATACATGCAAAATGGAATGACATAGATGCTAAAAATGCAGGAGGAAATCACAATGGAAAAAAAGATTCTTGTCGTAGATGATGAAAAACCGATTGCTGATATATTGGAATTTAATTTAAGGAAAGAGGGCTATGAGGTTCATTGTGCATATGATGGAAACGAAGCCCTTGAAATGGTAGAAGAAATCAAGCCGGACATTATTCTGCTCGACATTATGCTGCCGAATAAAGATGGTGTTGAAGTATGCCGTGAAGTGAGAAAGAAATATGACATGCCGATTATCATGCTGACAGCAAAAGACTCTGAAATTGATAAAGTCATCGGCCTTGAGCTTGGCGCAGATGATTATGTGACGAAGCCTTTCAGCACACGTGAGCTGCTTGCCCGCGTGAAAGCGAATTTGAGAAGACAAACCGCTGCGCCGCAGACGGAGGAAGAATCTGAATCAAATGATATTGAGGTTGGATCACTTGTTATTTATCCAGATGCGTATGTGGTGTCTAAGCGCGAAGAAACGATTGAATTGACGCACCGTGAGTTCGAACTGCTTCATTACTTAGCGAAACATATCGGACAAGTCATGACACGTGAGCACTTGCTGCAAACTGTATGGGGCTACGATTACTTCGGAGATGTCCGTACAGTAGACGTCACAGTCCGCCGTCTTCGTGAGAAGATTGAAGACAATCCTAGCCACCCGAGCTGGATCGTGACACGACGAGGCGTCGGCTACTATTTAAGAAACCCAGAGCAGGACTAAGATTCTTATGAGTAAAGTAGGTTTTTTTCGCTCGATTCACTTCAAATTGACCTTGATTTACGTGCTGCTGATCATCGTCGCCATGCAGATCATTGGCGTGTACTTTGTGAAGCAGCTAGAGCAGTCCTTAATTAATTCATATGATAATTCCTTGAATCAGCGAATCTACTCGTTATCGTATTACCTAGAACAAGATTCATCGAAAAGCAAGGCAGAATTAAAAGAGGATGCTCAAAAGATATTAAACGATTTTAACAACAAAGATGAGTCTAATGAAATCTCTGAAGTCAGCTATATTGACGAAAGCAGAGAGGTCATTGCCTCTGTCAATAACGGCAGTCAAGAGATTGCCGGTAAGAAAATTACTGATCAAATCATTAGCCGTATTTTCGCAGTTGGCAAAGACTACGAGAAAAAATTCTATGACCCTGAGTCAAATAAAAGGGTGCGTATTTCTGCGACAGCCGTAAAAAATGAGAACCAAGAGACCGTTGGTGTGATTTATGTTGTGTCTTCAATGGAAAGTGTGTTTAACCAAATGCGAACCATTAACACCATTTTAGCGACTGGGACACTGATTGCACTTGGGACGACTGCTCTACTTGGTATCTTCATCTTTAGAACGATCACTCATCCTATTTCAGATATGAGAAAGCAGGCGATCGAGCTTGCCAAAGGGAACTTCTCCAGAAAGGTCCGGAAGTATGGACATGACGAGATTGGCCAGCTTGCGACAACCTTTAACCATCTGACGAGAGAGCTGGAGGAAGCTCAGCTGATGACGGAGGGGGAGCGGAAAAAGCTTTCTTCTGTAATTGCCTATATGACGGACGGTGTCATCGCAACGAATCAAAACGGTGCAATTATTCTATTAAACAGCCCTGCATTAGAGCTGTTAAATGTTTCACGTGAAACAGCACTAGAGATGCCGATCACGTCTTTACTTGGCTTAGAGGAAACCCATACATTTGAAGATTTAGTCGAAAATCAAGATTCCATGCTGATAGAAATTGAACGCGAAGATCAGCTGTCTGTATTGCGTGTTAATTTCTCCGTTATTCAGAAAGAGCATGGGAAAATTGATGGATTAATTGCGGTCATTTATGATGTCACAGAGCAGGAGAAAATTGATGCTGAACGCCGTGAATTCGTCGCGAACGTATCGCATGAGCTGCGCACACCGCTGACGACGATGCGAAGCTACCTTGAGGCGCTGGCTGAAGGTGCGATTGGTGATAAAGAGCTTGCGCCAAGATTCCTCAGTGTCACGCAAAATGAAACTGAGCGCATGATCCGGCTTGTCAATGACCTGCTGCAGCTGTCTAAATTCGACAGCAAGGATTATCAATTCAACCGTGAGTGGACGAACTTTATCAGGTTTATCTCGCTCGTCATTGATCGTTTTGAAATGACGAAGGAGCAGCATGTCGATTTTATCCGCAACCTGCCGCAGCGTGAAGTATATGTAGAAATCGATCAAGATAAAATTACACAGGTGCTAGATAATATCATTTCCAATGCCATGAAATACTCACCAGAGGGTGGACACATCACGTTTACCGTCGATTTGGATGAGGAGAAAGGCCTTGTGTTATTCAGCGTGAAAGATGAAGGAATCGGTATTCCGAAGAAGGATATGGATAAAATCTTTGAACGTTTTTATCGGGTAGATAAAGCAAGAACAAGAAAGCTTGGCGGAACCGGCCTCGGTCTTGCGATTGCAAAAGAAATGGTTCAAGCTCATGGCGGAGATATTTGGGCTGACAGCATTGAAGGAAAAGGGACAACGGTGACCTTTACCCTTCCGTACAATGAAGAACAAGAGGATGATTGGGATGAAGCGTGAGACCTTTAAAACCATAATATTGACAATCCTAATTGCGATCAGTCTTGTATTTACGTGGAATATCTGGATGTTCCAGCCCGTCATGCAGGATCAGGCAGATACCGGCACACAGGTCGTGGAAACGAAGAAGATTTCAAGTGACGAGCCTAGAAGTCTCATTGATGTCGTGAAGCCGCGCGAGATGTTCATCCATTCAAATGGAGAGCATTTTAAAGTGGATCAAAAGGAACTCTTTCAAAACTTTTGGAATGATGTGAGCCTTTGGGATGTCAAAGAGATTAATGATGTGTCAGATCAATATTCCGAGCAGAAATTTAAGAATTTCTTCTATGGACGTGAAGGACAAGGGAAGACATTGGATCTTGTGTTCAATGATCCGATTCCAATTGATATTTTCCAAGCGCTCTTTAAATGGCCGAACAAGTCCATTGAATACAACTCGTTTGATCGGATGATCGTGCCGTTCGCCCAGCAGGATAAGGCGAATAAAAAAGTGTATTTGGTCTCATACAGCAAGGAGACGGTGCTTGAGCTGACAATTGAGTCCGCCAATTACCGTAATCTAATGAACAGTATCGCAGCCGCTCAAAACGAGATGCCGCGCTATGATCTTTATACATTCTCGACGAATTCTAAACGAGATTTCCTTCTTCCGAGAAAGCAAAAGCAGCTTGAAGCGAAAATGTTCTTTATCGAAACGATTAAGACAAACAAATTCAAAGACGCTTTGTTTACGGACCCGAGCCTTGTTGGTGAGGAATCTAATTTAAACCGGACGGTGTACACAGATGGCACAAGCCGCCTTGAAGCCAATCAAAAAGACCACCGCATTCAATATCAGCACCGCAATATCAATTCCAGCACTGTTTTCCAAACGGGGGATTTGATTAAGCGAAGTGTGAAATATTTCAATGATACGGGAAGCTTTACTGATGACTATCAATATTTTGGCATCAACAGCAACCAGCAGCTGTCCTTTAATATGTTTATGGACGGTCTGCCGATCGTTAACAGTACAAAGCATCCATTTGGGATGACCTCCCTTGAAGTCCAATGGGCGAATGATGACATTTTGAATTACAAGCGTCCAAACTATATTCTTGGCAATAAAGCGAGTCAAAGTGAACAGGTCAAGCTGATGAATGGGACAGAGCTGAAGGACTTGATCATCAAGCAGACGAAATATGATGACCTGGAGAAAATTGAACAGATTTTCCCTGCATATCAAGCTGCTTCAACTCCATCAGATCAAGATCAAGCAATGTTTGTCTGGCTGGAGCCTGTATGGTGTATGAAATATAACGGCAAAACCGTGATTCTATCGAATGATCTTTTGACAGAGGGGAGCGAGAATCATGGAGTGGAATAAGACCAAAACGATCTTTATCCTAGCCTTTCTCGTTCTCGATATCTTTCTAGGTTTTCAATACTTTGAAAAACGGTCAACCGATCATTTTGCGATTATCGAAAAAACGGATACGCTGGAGGAAATGAAGGCAGACGGGATCAAATATGGCAATCTATCAGATGAAGCGAAGATTGGATACCGCATTACAGCTGAAAAGAAGCAATATACGAAAAAGGATGTCGACGGATTAGCTGATCAAAAGGCGAAAAGCACATTCCCGAAAACAGACAAAGATGATCCTGTCACGCTGCTTGAAATGACCTTCAACAAGCCAGTTGCCTTGCCGAAAAAGGATATCAAAACAGCGGCGACGAACCTTGTGAACCAGCGTTTGCTGGACGGGAAGAATTATAAGCTGTGGAGTATAGATGAGGAGACAGGGAAAATCGTCTTTTTCCAAACGTATAAAGGGAAATACATCTTCCAAGAAGGCCTTGATGACACCGAAACCATTGGGCAAATCACCTTAAATCTCAACGATCAAAACGAAGTCGTCTCATATCAGCAATCGATGGTGACATCGATTAATGAAGTGAGAAAAGAAACCCTTGTCCCAGCACTTGAAACAGTGAAGGACTTATATACGCAAAATATGCTGAGTCAAAATACGACCGTGAAAAAGGTAGAGCTTGGCTACTATACGCAATACCCTGGGGCAAGCACGCAAGTCATGGTTCCTGTATGGCGGGTGGAGCTTGAAGGCGTATCAGCAGGTTCAAAGAAAAAGACAGAGGAAGAATATTTGATCAATGCCATTGATGGCTCAACACTTGATCATATAGAGAAAGATGACAAATCTTCAATGGAGTGAGAGAACATGAGCTTGCAGTTCAGTGTACTAGCGAGCGGAAGTACGGGGAACGCTTTTTATTTAGAAACAGACGAGCATGCCTTTTTGGTGGATGCTGGTTTAAGCGGCAAACAGATGGTCGAGCTGCTTGGTCAAATCGACCGCAAGCCTGAAGACTTGGACGGTATTTTTGTGACACACGAGCACTCCGATCATATTAAAGGGCTTGGTGTCATGGCAAGAAAGTACAAGCTTCCTGTCTATGCAAATGCGAAAACATGGAAGGCAATGGAGTCTCATATCGGAAAGATTGATACAGAGCAGAAATTCCATTTTGATATGGAGACCGTTCAATCCTTTGGCGGTCTTGATGTCGAGTCATTTGGCGTCTCTCATGATGCGGCAGAGCCTATGTTTTACGTGTTCCATTATGGAGGACGCAAACTTGCTCTCATGACAGATACAGGCTATGTGAGTGACCGTATGAAAGGCATTATTAAGTCAGCCAATACGTTTGTGTTTGAGAGCAATCATGATGTCGGGATGCTGCAAATGGGCCGATACCCATGGAGCATTAAGCGCAGAATTCTAAGTGATGTCGGACATGTATCAAATGAAGATGCTGCTCTTGCGATGACAGATGTCATTGGAGATGCCACCTCACGCATTTATTTGGCTCATTTGAGTCAAGACAACAACATGAAGGATTTAGCCCGTATGGCGGTCCAGCAGACGCTTGAAATGAAGGGCTTTGTTGTAGGGGACGGATTTGATTTATTTGATACAGACCCGAAAAAAGCAACCCCGCTTTGCGCCGTATGATTTTTACAATCGTATGATTAAGATAAGAGCTTCTTACCAACACTATATACATCATCTATTCACTGAAAGGAAGGAAACATAGTGGATTATCGCGATGTAGAGTGGAAGCCGAGACGAAGCAGAAAAGGATATTTTCTTTCTGGTTTGATCGGTGTATTGGTAGGAGCTTTTTTAATGGGATTCTTTTTCCCCTATGTATCTGGACAGAGCGGCAGTCCCTTTGGATGGCAGCAGAACGGTGATGGACAAACATCTCAGGGTCCTTTAAAGACTGTGAATGTAAACGTCAATGATGCTGTCACGAAAGTGGTGTCTAATATGTCAGATACGGTGGTCGGCGTCATTAATATCCAAAAGTCGAGCTTTTGGGAGGAAGGCGGAGAAGCAGGCAGCGGGTCAGGTGTGATTTATAAAAAAAAGGGTGACACGTTTTATATTGTCACAAACCATCATGTCATCAAAGGCGCCAACCAGCTTGAAGTGAGCCTCCATGATGGGACAAGAATTGGTGCCAATCTTGTCGGCAGCGATCAGCTTATGGATTTAGCTGTTCTCACTGTCAAAAGTGATAAAATCAAGAAAACCGCAGCCTTCGGTAACTCAGATCATGTGAAGCCGGGTGAGCCAGTCATCGCCATTGGAAATCCATTAGGGCTTGAATTCGCAGGTTCTGTCACACAAGGGGTCATTTCAGGCACAGAGCGAGCGATCCCTGTTGACTCAAATGGAGACGGACAGACGGATTGGAATGCAGAAGTACTGCAAACAGACGCCGCCATCAATCCTGGAAACAGCGGTGGTGCCTTGATCAATATGGACGGAAAGGTGATCGGCATCAACTCAATGAAGATTGCTGAATCAGAGGTAGAAGGAATCGGGCTGTCTATTCCAGCGAATCTGGTCATCCCTGTCATAGAGGATTTAGAGCGTTACGGAGAGGTAAAGCGTCCGTATCTTGGCGTCGGCATGAAATCATTAGCGGATATTGCGAGCTACCACTGGCAGGAAACGTTGAAACTGCCATCCAAGGTTACATCTGGGGTCGTTGTCATGAGTGTTGAGCCGTTATCTCCAGCAGGAAAAGCAGGACTAAAAGAGCTGGATGTCGTGACCTCCTTTGATGGCAAGAGTGTACAGAATATCGTGGATCTTCGTAAGTACTTATATCAAAGGAAGGTCGGCGACAAGGTAAAAGTGCAATTTTACCGAAGCGGGAAGAAAAAATCAGCAGAGATCAAACTTTCTCAAACCGACCGATATGGCGGCTAACCAGTTCCAGTAAGGGACTGGTTTTTTTGGCATGACTGACATATGATGAAGGAAAGGGGGTTGTAAGATTGGTTACACTACAACGGATGTCACAAACCGATTACGATGTATTGATAGAGAAGGCCATTCAGCGGTACGCGGAAGAAAAGGTACTCGCAGGAACATGGAAGAAGGAAGAATCACTTGCGAACGCAGAAGAACAATTTGACAGGCTTCTTCCAGAAGGACTTCAGACAGAGCATCATGAGCTGTGGAATTTCTTAAACGGAGATGAAGCGATTGGCTGGGTTTGGCTTTGTTATGACCCGAATCACCCGCAGCACGAAGGATTTATTTATAACTTTATTTTGTTTGAAGCTTATCGGGGAAAAGGCTTTGCAAAGCAGGCCATTGCTGCATTAGAAGAGCAGGCAAAGTCATTAGGTGTGCAAAAACTCTCGCTCCATGTCTTTGCTCACAATCAAATCGCCCGTTCGCTGTACGAGAAAACGGGATTTGCAGAAACTGGTATTTATATGAGTAAACCTTTATAAAAAAGAAGAAGTACCGTGCAGAAAGCGTACGGTACTTTTTTATGAGGACATCATGGCATCCTGAGCCGTGACTCTGTATAAATCGACTTTACACTTCACGAAAGCGCGAATGATCGCTGGAACTTGAGCTTCTGAACGAATTAACAATGAGGTCTCGTCATCACTGATCACAAGATCTGTTCCGACAGTTTGTAGGTACTGCGTGAGAACAGGTTTCACCTCATCATCAATCCATGCATGCTTGAAGGTTGCACGTATGTTTGAGGATGTGATGGTTTTCTCTTGAGGATGAGTATGTGGGGACACTAATTTTCCTTCAGAAATGAACGCCGTTTTGGTACAAATACTATTGGTGAACCTTGGGCGGTCAGCTGTTAAAAAGACGGTTTTCCCTTCATCCTTTAATGTTTCAATGACCCGCTGAATGTGCAAGATCGAATCTGCATCAATATCGGCAAAAGGTTCGTCAAGTAAAATAAATTCCGGCTGATGGGCGATGGCCTGCGCCATTCCAAGCCGTTTCTTCATACCAGGTGTGAAGGCACCGACCTTCTCCTGATGATCATGATGTAAACCGACAAATTCGAGCAGTTCTTCATAATCACTCGTTCTCTGGCGTGTTCCAGTGATTTTTGATAAATAGGCAATATGCTCAAGAGCCGTAAGACCTTCATATAAATCCGTATATTCTGGCAGAACACCGATATGCTGTCTCACTTTTTTTAGCGAAGGCATATTCATCACTGTAAACGTACCAGAGGTAGGGCGGGAGATCCCGGTAATGATATTGAAAAACGTCGTCTTACCAGATCCCTTTGGTCCAATGAGGCCGAAGATATCGCCCTGATTGACATCAAGATTAATATGATCTATTGCGACTTTTGTACGATATTTTTTTGTGAGCCCTTTTGTATGAAGCATCTACACATCCCTCCTTTGAAACAGCAGTGCAGTTCCAATGAGTAAGATAACGGTCAATGCCGTGTTCATTAGGACGTAGGTCAGCGGTTCACTCCAGCGCGCATAATAATAAGGCGTCATATATTGGAACCAATGAATCATTCGTTCTGAAGAAAGAACAGAAATCATACTGACGATTGGGAAAAGAAAGGAAAATAACATACCGACAAACATTGATTTCTGCGGTGTTGGAAAGAGCATGGACAAAAATAAAGCACATGAGATACCGACACTGATAAAGGTTAAGATTTTTAAGGCATCTGAGAACAGAAAACGGTGTGAAATCACCATATTCAGCACATATGTCGTCATAATACAGCTAAGCCAAAACAGCATCAGTCCAAGATATTTCCCGATGATAATGTTCAAACGGGTTGTTTTACTGACGAGAAAACGAATGGTTTTCAAATGAATTTCGCGGCTTAAAATATCATGAGACAACAAAAAAATAAGGAAGAAACCAAATAAAGACATCACCAGTTCATTCCCAATAGAATAAGGATCCTTTGCCAGTTCCCATTTTTCCTGATGAGCAGCGATAAACGGAAGACTTGAAACAAAAGTAGATAAAATGAAAATAATAACAATTGTTAAAATAGATTTTGTGCTTTTGAAGAGCTGCTTAAACTCATTCATACAAATGGTCCACACATGCTGTACCTCCCTTCACCTTTATTATACCCCTAGAAAAGAAAGAGACCATATCTTGCTCTTTAACATTTGTTTAAATTTCATAAAAAGAAGACTCTTCCAGCACCAGTTGACTCATTTTTAAAAATGTTCAGAAAAATATCTTGATTTATCAAAAAACATCATGTATGATAGCTTTAATTCAAGATAGTTATACAGGCAATGACGAGAGAAAGTACAATCATCAATTTTTCCACAGAGAGCTTCGGCAGCTGAAAAGAAGCAAAAATAATGATTCGAAAAATGGTCTCTGAGCCTCGTGCTGAACATATCTATGATATTAGTAGGTGACGACGAGAGTTGGTACTCGTTATCAAAACCACAGTATATGAGCCAGATTGGAGCTTTGTACTTGTAGAGGCTGTTTAGCGCGAGCAAACAGTAAATAAAGGTGGTACCACGAGACAAATACCTCGTCCTTATGATTCAAAGATAAGGATGGGGTATTTTTTATTGTCCACTTTTTTCATACAATTGTTCAAATGTTCCACGTGAAACACCACATCCATTTTTTCAAATGAAAGGGAGATTGACATGAGTGAACATGCATTGGTTTTACAATCAGATTTCGGCATTGATGATGGAGCTGTCAGTGCAATGTACGGAGTGGCAAATACGGTCAGCAGCAGCATCCGCATTTTTGATTTAACACACAATATTCCGCAGTATGACATTTGGGAGGCTTCTTATCGCTTGCTTCAAACCGTCACATACTGGCCGGAAGAGACGGTATTTGTTTCCGTCGTTGACCCGGGCGTTGGATCAGAGAGAAAAAGTCTTGTCGTCAAAACGACAAGCTCACACTATATCATTACTCCAGATAACGGGACACTCACGCACGTTGCCCAGGATATTGGCATTGTGGAAGCCCGTTATTTAGATGAAACCATTAACCGGCTGCCAAAGTCGGGAAAATCACATACATTCCATGGGAGAGATATTTACGCTTATACAGGGGCGAGAATTGCATCAGGTGTGATTTCTTTTGAAGAGGTTGGGCCAAAGGCGAATATTGATGATATTATCCATCTTCCAGTCGTACAGGCTTATGCGGAAGAAGATGTGATCACAGGGACGATTGATATTTTAGATGTGAGATTCGGAAACCTATGGACAAACATTCATCACACGCTATTTGAACAGCTTTCAATTAATTATGGGGATGCAATAGAAGTTACCATTGCCAACGGGCCGAAAAATGTGTATAAAAATATCATGACCTATGGACGATCTTTTGCCGACTTAAAGGTAGGCGAACCACTCGTATATGTCAATTCACTCGACCATTTAGGCGTGGCGATCAATCAAGGGTCATTTGCAAAGGCTTATAACATCGGTACAGGCACAGGCTGGCGCCTTTCGATTCGCAAAGCTCCGCGCATTATATACGAATAAGAGGAGGATACATCATGGCAGGAAAACAACTTTCAACGAAAACTGTCGTTGCCATTGGAATTGGCGCAGCCGTCTTTGTGATTCTAGGACGATTCGTCTCCATTCCAACTGGTATTCCGAATACACAAATTGAAACCTCATACGCATTCCTAGCATTAATGGCCGTGCTATTTGGTCCTGTTGCAGGCGCACTGATTGGTTTTATTGGCCATCTCATTAAAGATGCGACCACATTTGGCCCTTGGTGGAGCTGGATTATTGTATCGGGTGTCGTTGGTTTATTGATCGGCTTTATTTCTAACCGTTTAAAAGTAGAAGAGGGCGACTTCGGCTGGAAGAAAATCACGCTCTTTAATGCCGTACAAGCAGGCGCACAAGCATTAGGCTGGTTTATCATTGCTCCTGTACTTGACATTGTGATCTATGCAGAACCTGCGAACAAAGTGTTTGTTCAAGGCATCGTGGCAGGGATTTCAAACATCATCACAGTTGGTGTACTAGGAACCATTATCATTGCAGCTTATGCGAAAACGAGAAGCAAAAGCGGCAGCCTATCGAAAGAAACATCATGAAGCAAGGTGGAACACATAAATGAAGAAACCGATGATTCAATTCGAACATTTCGGATTCAAGTATCGCAGTCAGGCAGAACCAACATTAAAGGATATCAACCTGACCATCTATGAAGGAGAAAAAGTTCTCATCGCAGGCCCGTCTGGATCGGGAAAAAGCACACTAGCCCATTGTATCAATGGGCTAGTTCCTGCGTCTTATAAAGGTTCTATGGAAGGAAGTCTTCACATCGGCGGGAAAAATGCAGAGAAAGAGAACATTTTCTCCCTCTCACAGCTTGTCGGAACGGTGCTTCAGGACCCTGATGGACAATTCATCGGGCTGACCGTTGGAGAAGACATCGCGTTCACGCTTGAAAATGATCAAGTCACACGCGAAGAAATGAACACACGTGTGAAGGAAGCTGCCAGATTAACAGAGGTAGACGGCAAGCTGGCATCGTCCGTGCATGAGCTGTCAGGCGGGCAAAAACAACGTGTCGCCATCGCAGGCGTACTTGTCAACGATGTCGACATTTTGCTGTTTGATGAACCACTTGCAAGCCTTGACCCCGCAACAGGCAAAGAAGTCATCGACCTTATTGACCGGCTGCAAAAACAAACGAAAAAAACCATCGTGATGGTTGAGCACCGATTAGAAGACGTCCTCTTCCGTCATGTGGACCGTATTATCGTTGTCAATGAAGGAAAGATTGTAGCGGATATGACACCAGATGAATTGCTCGCCTCAAACGTATTAGAAGCGGCGTATTTACGTGAACCTTTATATGTAAAGGCGATGAAATATGCAGGCATTCCGGTTGCACCAGGAGATCAAATCGCTGATTTACAGCGTCTCACCTTAGACGACGAGGCAAAAGAGAAAATCGAACAGTGGATGGAAGCGCCTGAGCCATCAGTAGAACAGATTGCAGCACAGGATTTACTAGAAGTGCGCGAGCTGTGCTTTGACTATCCAACAAGACCAAACACGCTGAGCAACATCTCTTTTACCGTCAAAAAAGGAGAAATGATCAGCATCGCAGGAGCCAATGGAGCAGGCAAGACAACATTGTCTAAGGTGCTTTGTGCATTTGAAAAGCCAACGAAAGGGTCAATTCTTTTAAATGGTGATGACATCACAGGAGATACGATCAAACAGCGCTCCGAACGAATCGGTGTTGTTATGCAAAACCCCAATCAAATGATTTCAAAACAAATGATTTTTGATGAGGTGGCACTCGGGCTCGTTTTAAGAGGCGTAAAGGAAGACGAGATCAAGGAGCGTGTGGAGCGGGTTCTGAAAGTGTGTGGACTGTATCCATTTCGGAACTGGCCAGTCTCAGCCCTCAGCTTTGGACAGAAAAAACGCGTTACCATCGCGTCAATTCTTGTATTAGAACCAGAAATCCTCATCTTAGATGAACCAACCGCAGGACAGGACTTTAAACATTACACAGAGATGATGACGTTTTTAGAGCAATTAAACCAGCAGGGTGTCACGATTTTCATGATCACCCATGATATGCACTTGATGCTTGAATACACAACAAGAACCATTGTCATTTCAGATGGAGAAAAAATCGCAGATGATACACCAGCCAAAGTGCTGACAGATCAGCTGCTTGTTCAAAAGGCGAGTTTAAAGGAAACGTCGCTGTATGAACTGGCGCTGAAAGCAGACTGGCCAAATCCAAATGAACTCGTGGATCGCTTCATTGAGGTTGACAGAAAGGAACGAATGACATGGCTGTAGACATGCTGTCTTATATCGATCGCCCGTCACCGATTCACCGGCTGACAGGTGCAACCAAACTCATTTGCTTTATCCTCTGGTCATCCGCAGCGATGCTCACGTATGATACAGGCGTTTTAGTGTTTATGCTAGTTGCTAGTATCGTGTTCTTTCAGCTATCGAACGTACGATTTCGTGATATTTCCTTCGTGGTGATTGTCCTGGCGATTTTCCTAGTGATCAATAACATCGCCATTTACATCTTTGCGCCCCAGCAAGGTGTCGCCATCTACGGAGCAAAGCACGAGCTTTTTCATATCGCAGGCTGGTACAATGTCACGCTTGAACAGCTTTTCTATCAGTTGAACATTACGCTGAAATATGTGACCGTGATGCCAGCAGCGCTTTTATTTATTGTGACAACAAATCCAAGTGAATTCGCCTCATCTCTCAGCCGAATCGGTGTCAGCTACCGGATTTCGTATGCTGTAGCGATTGCTCTGCGCTATATTCCGGACATTCAGCGGGATTTTCGAACGATCGCGATTTCTCAGCAAGCAAGAGGGATTGATTTATCGAAGAATGAAAAATTGGGGAAAAGAATCAAAAATGCGCTGTCGATTGTCATGCCGCTGATATTTTCTAGCCTAGAGCGGATTGAAACGATCAGCAATGCGATGGAGCTGCGCGGATTTGGAAAGCATAAAAAGCGAACATGGTTTACGGCGAAAGACTTTCAAAAAGCAGATTATGCTGCGTTATTGTTTGTTGGTGTTGTGCTGATCGTGTCGCTAGTGATTACATTTGTTAGAGGAACGAGATTTTATAATCCGTTTTGATAGAAGGAAGCCTTCACAGGAGTGGGGGCTTTTTTTGGTTTGTGGATAAAAGGTGGAGGAAATGGTAAAAGACTATTAACATGTGAATAAATCGGTTATATTGGACAATGAGCGAAACACTTGTGAATAACTAGAGAACATATTGGAGGAATCAGAAACTTATGAACAAAACATTTTATGCGTGTGCAGAACACATAGAAACCGTATTAGACATGTACATAGATAATCACGAAACGCCGCCGGAATTCAGAAAAATCGAACATACACACAGTTTATCCACAACCTGTGAATTGTGCGATGAACCTGCAATATATATAGTGGGGAACGAATGATCGGACACAAAATACACAAATTTTATCCACAATTGTTGATAACTTATATGAATAACTTGTTCTTAAGGTGGGGATGACCTGTGAATATATCAATTATCACAGTAGGAAAATTAAAAGAGAAATATTTAAAGCAAGGCATAGCCGAATACACAAAACGATTACAAGCCTATGCGAAAATCGAGATCATTGAACTCGCGGACGAAAAAGCACCCGAGAATCTCAGCGATCAAGACATGAAAATCATCAAAGACAAAGAAGGCGAACGCATCCTAAGCAAAATCAACCCAGACGCCCACGTCATCGCCCTCGCCATCGAAGGAAAAATGAAAACTTCCGAAGAATTAGCCGATACAATAGATAAGCTGGCAACATACGGAAAAAGCAAAGTATGTTTCGTCATAGGTGGATCCCTTGGCCTAAGCGATGCCGTCATGCAGCGTGCGAATGAGAAACTGTCGTTTTCGAGGATGACGTTTCCGCATCAGTTGATGAGATTGGTGTTGGTGGAGCAGGTTTATCGGGCGTTTCGGATTGTTCGGGGGGAGCCTTATCATAAGTAGATGAGGTTTTTGACGAAATATATATAATCTGATGTAATAGAGTTCTCATTATAAGGGGGGATGAATATGGAACATGATATTCGTTTAAAAATTATAGATTTGAATTTGGGTTTTAAAATACTAAAGAAATTTGAAGATAATTGGATTTATATAAAGATGGTATCTCATACTTCTAAAAACTCGAGTAATTGTGCCTATTTTAAATTTAAGCTGAAGGATTTTATGCTCTTAGATGATGATATATTTTTTTATGGGAATGAGGATGAGGATAGGCTGTATTTAAACAAAAGCGGAATTGTTCAAACTGAATGTTCCCCTGAAGAAGATGAAATTCTTTTTAAAATAGCCTCCTCCGATGGAGTTATAGAGGTGTTTATAAAAAAATATCTTCCTATCTTAAACGTTAGGTTAGATGAATTAACTAATCCGAATAAAAATATTATTATTACAGAAGGACAAACAGACTGGAAACATTTAAGATATGCTTTAAAAAAGTTAAATGAAAATGGAATGTTTGAAAGCTTAGATATTGAATTTTTTGAACCTGATAAATGTAAAATATTTATTTTTGATAGAGATGCTGATGATATTAATAGTGAATTTGGAGATGCTGAAGTATTATATCATGGGAACAACGTGTATTCTATGTTGTTACCAGTACCAGAGCATCGTAAAGACACACCAAATATTAGTATCGAACATTATTATTTCGATAAGGATTTATTTAGAGAAGATAGTAATGGAAGAAGACTATATATGGTAAAAGAATTTGATAAAATTACAAAAAAACATCTACTGATTCCTAATTTATATGCACTTAAGATAAATAAAGAGTCAAACGATATAGGTATTTTAGATTATAAAATTATGAAGTATGAAGAACAAGAAGTGGATTTATCCAAAGTAGCTAAAGATGGACAAAATATTGCATTAAGTAAAAGCAATTTTATTAAACATATTGAAAATGGAGAATTTAAGGGAGTTAATGTAGGGGCATTTTCATCAGTCTTCACAATGATTGAAGATATATTAAAAGATTATTTACAAAATAAAGCTGGAGAAATAGAGATAAGTAAGGGTGCGTATCTAAAAAAGTATCCTACAGGATTAAGTACATTATCTTTATTTGCAGAGGCTCCAAAAGAATTATTAACTCTTTATAAAGGTACAAATCTAGTAAGCGTTGGACCTGTATTACTAGAAAATCATAATAAATTGATACTCGAAATTGAAGCATTGATTAATGAAGAATGGCATCAAATTATACAATTTCCTTTAGATATTACTCCCTACTTAGTGGATTTTATAATGAAGAAAAATAAGAATAGATTTAATCGTATAGAGTTTCATTTGTTTAGCCCCGATAGAGAAATAAGGTCTTCAAGAGAAATCTTAAAAGATGAGATCTCTGGAACTATTCTATTAAGAGCGCTAAATTTGTAAAAAAATTCGTTAAATAGATCATGAACGTTTTAAAATGTCAGATCGACTCGATAGTTTTAATGTGAAGGATAAAGATATATTAGATACTCTGTACACAGATTATTCGAAATTAATTCATCATATTACTAGTACTCAAAGTGATTTGCTAAACTTTACACAACTAGCTAAACTAGATGCAAATTTAATTGAAAATATAATTGAAATTGTAGAACTTTTAAATTCTATATATACAAAAATGTACTTACATTTATTGTTAAAGATGGGAATTTGGATTTAGCATCAACATTAATTCTTGAAAAAATGTGCAAGACTCTTTTAAAAATGTGTTAAAGGGCGAGAGTTTTATCATATAAAGTATAAAGCAGTGACTATCATTCGAGATAGGAGCTGCCTTTATTTATTAGCCATCAATTTTATACATCCTTTAACCTTCTGTGGAAGATTTACAGATAAAACCTCACTTTGGTGTATTACGGAGAGCCGTATCATAAGTAGGTGAGGGATGAGAAGAATAAATTCATCTTTACAAGCCGCAAAAAAGTACTCTAACCCTTTCTCATCAAACATCTCCATTTCCAGCAGTAAAGAAGCTATAGGGTTTTTCCTATCCCCGCAAAAAAACGCGATTAAGCCTAAAGCGGCGAGAAATTACCTAGGAAAACAGAAAGTTGTAAGGGATCTCAAACAACACATGTTGACATATCGTTATTTATCGATATAATGGTTTGTATGGAGCCAATAGAAGTTTTCAAAGCCTTATCCAATGAATCCAGATTGCAAATTTTACAATGGCTAAAGGAACCTGATCGTCATTTTACACCCCATGAAGGGATTGATATGAATACTACAGGGGTATGTGTTAGTCAAATAACAGATAAATTGAAAATGACGCAATCAACAGCATCTCAATACCTTTCAATTTTATTACGAGCTGGATTAATTACGACAGAGCGTATAGGTAAATACACGTATTATAAAAGAGATGAAAATGCCATAAAAAAAATTGCTGAGATTCTAGAAAAAAATATTTAATAAATGAACTGAATTCATACATCAGAATTCAGTTTCATTTATTAAATACAAATCGACTTATCGTAATATGTTTTTTTGTCCATACATATTGACAATTCTAGATATGTAAATGCATTATATATAAGGAGTGATCTACATTGTCAAACACTGTAAAGATTTACATTTTAGCTATTGTAAGTTTTTTAGTTGGTACATCAGAGTATATCATTTCTGGTATTTTGGATAATATTTCTGAATCATTAGGGATTACGATAGCTGCAGCTGGCCAGTTAATTACGATTTTTTCTCTTGTGTATGCCATCTTCACCCCAGTATTAATGGCTTTAACATCGGGAATGAATAAACGCAAGTTAATGTTATTTTCACTTAGCGTTTTTATTCTAGGTAATATTCTGGCATTCGTCCTCCCTGGGTATCAATTATTTATTGTGTCAAGAATTATTATGGCTCTTGGAGCGGGGATGGTCGTAGTTACTGCATTAACAATTGCTGAAAAAATTGCACCAAAAGGTAAGCAAGGTACCGCTATTGCTACAGTAGTAATGGGATTTACAGCATCATTGATCATTGGAGTCCCACTGGGCAGAATGACTAGTGATTTCTTCGGTTGGAAAGCTGTATTTGGAGGAATAGCCTTACTCGGATTATTAGCCATGGTGATAATTTCTCTTACGATTCCAAAAATCCAAGGGGATAAACCTGTACCTTTAATTCAACAACTCGCTCTTTTTAAAAAACCAAAAGTAGTGTTGGGATTAGCCATCACCTTTTTCTGGCTCGGTGGTTATTCAATTGCCTATACCTACCTATCCCCTTACCTTTTAAATATATCAGGTGTAAGCAGCAAATTGCTGAGTGGAGTTCTCCTCGTATTCGGGATTGCTAGTCTAGTTGGGTCAAAGTTTGGTGGATTTAGTACCGATCGATGGGGTGTGAATTTTACTCTGATTAGTGGAATGACATTACATGTCATCATGCTCATATTGCTCTCACTAGTTACGCATTCTTATGTTGGAGTATTGCTCATTTTAATATTATGGTCATTTGCTGCATGGTCTTCTGGCCCGACTCAACAATATCACTTAGCTACAATGGAGCCAGAGTCATCAGGTATACTATTAGGTCTCAATCAGTCAATGATGCAATTGGCGATGGCTGCAGGTGCAGCTATTGGAGGTATCTTTGTAGAGAAAGTTTCTCTATCTTCCGTTACTTGGGCAGGGGCTTTAGGCGTTGCAATCGCGATCATTGTAACAATATTGGCTTCACGTGCTACTTCGAGTAATGAAATTCGCTATACTTAAACAGTAGAACGATGGGAAAAAACGTGATTCAATTTAAAAAATAATGACAGAAAGTAGGAAGCACCTTTGCACTCAATTAAAAAAATAGGTCAGAGTTTTTGGTACATCACACCAGTAGCACTCACCGACCGCCCCATCCTAGGCATGGTCGCAGGCAATAACAAAACCTTAATGATCGATGCTGGTAACTCGAAAGATCATGCCAAATACTTTATCAAAGAAACCTTAAAACACGAGAACGCCAAGCCCGATCTCGTTGTCCTTACGCATTGGCATTGGGATCATATTTTTGGTCTGCCGGCGATGCCTGATACGGTTTCAATTGCTTCTGCACAGACAAGAAAGGAAATGGAGAAGCTTGTTCCGTTTTCGTGGTCAGATGAGGCGATTGATGAGCGGGTGAGGGAAGGAACGGAGATTGAGTTCTGCGCGAAGGCGATAAAAGAAGAATATCAGGATCATCGAGATATTCAGGTGGTTTTACCGGATGTCACGTTTGACCGTCGGATAGAGATTGATCTTGGCGGGGTCACTTGCATCGTGCAGCATGTTGGAGGCGATCATGCGGCAGATTCCGTGATCGTGTATGTGAAAGAGGAAAAAATCCTGTTTCTTGGTGATTGCATTTATCCGAAAATGTATGCCGAGAAAGTACATTATACGGTGAAAGAAATATTGCGTCTTTTAGATGAGTTAGAAGCTTTTGATGCAGATACGTATATTCCTTCACACCAAAGACCGTGGACAAAAGAGGAGTTTCGTCAGGAAACAGACAAACTTCGGATGATAGCGAAACTCACTGATCTATGTGGTGGAGATCAGCAGAACATCACGAAAGAATATCAACATTACGTGAACAGAGAACTGAATGAAGATGAATTAGAAACCATTGCTTATTTTGTAAATGGGTATTAAATAATAACTAAAAAAAGTCTCATTTGAGTGATTTCCCTCAAACGAGATTTTTTTTGCATCACGTATTGTGACTGACTTATTTTTAGCATGAATCATAAAAAATCCCAAGTAGGCTTGAGTGTTTTCTGATACAATTTTTTATCAAGTCTTCCTTTACTAGAGAGGTAACTTACAGATGGACAAAATAACTGACCCATACGACACTTTCAAAACCAAAATATCCAAGTATCCAATCGAACAAAATCATTGGCAAGCCTTCAAAGATGGAACAACGATTAAACAATTAAAAGCGGGTACATGCATGATCAAGGCTGGCGATCCGGTGAAGCATGCTTATTTTTGCATAACGGGGCTCTTCCGTCTCTTCTATTTGTTACCGGATGGAAGGGAGTACAACGTGGCTTTTACGTTGGAAGATGATTTTGCTACTTCTTATGCAAGTATGATCAACGGGCAGCCTTCTCCTTATTCGATTGAAGCGATGGAGGATTCGATCGTGATTGAAATTCCGTATGATCTGCTTCAAATGTTGATGGATAGAAGTCATATGTGGGAGCGGTTTGTGCGGGTTAGTGTGGAAAGGCTGTATACGAGAAAGGAAGAGCGTGAGAGGGAACTGCTATATTTGCCCGCAATTGAGCGATATCAGGCGTTTTTATTGAAATATCCCGGGTTACATCAACGTATCGCTCAATATCATATTGCCTCATATATCGGTATTTCTCCGGTTTCGCTGAGCAGGCTGCTCCATCCTGCTGAACATTAACCTATGTTAATGCACATTTTCTAGATCTGACGTACAATCATCACATCATAAGAATCGGGGGTATGATGATGAAATATATGATGGTTGTTTTATTAGAGTTCTATCCATCTTGGCTTGCTTTGCCACGAGAGGAGCGAAGAACCCATGCGGCTTAGCTGCAAGAGTTGATGCAGAAACATAAAGAACATGTGACGGTGCGCTTTTTTGATGCTGAAGCTCTTCCAGGTAAAGATTACACAGATTTTGTGATGTGTGAAACGGATGACCTGAAATTCTATCATTTTATGTGGGAAGAGATTAGAGATTCTATTCCTTACACAAGTGGTTATGTCAAAATTAAAGAGGTCATCATGGGAATGGAAAATGCTTTTCAAACATATGAAAAAGAATTTCTGAAAATGGATCAGTAATTAAAAACCACCTGCTATCAGGTGGTTTTTTGTGCATTCTACTTTTTGGTATAATCAGGGGTAAGGGAAGAACGGATAAATTTTTGAACTGAATCGGAGGTACATATGAAACAGCTTTATATGAAGCAGAAAGTATTTAGTCTGAGCGGCAGATTTACGGTAAAAGATCAGCAGGAGAACGATGTGTATGTGGTCGAGGGCAGTTTTATGAAGATGCCGAAGACGTTTACCATTTTGAATACAGAACAAGATGAAATCGCTGTGATTACGAAGAAAATGTTTACCTTTTTACCGAAGTTTTTAGTAGAAGTTGATGGTCAAGAGGTATTGACGATTAAAAAAGAGTTTACGTTCTTTAAAGCAAAATATTCAATTGATGCTGCTGGGATTGAAGTGCAAGGTAACTGGTGGGATATGAATTTCCAAGTGCTGCAGAATGGCGAAGTAATCGGTCAGGTGAAGAAGGAATGGTTTACTTGGGGTGACAGCTATAAGGTTGATATTTTGAAAGAAGAAATGGAGCCTGTGATGATTGCGCTCGTTGTTGCGATTGATTGTGTAAAAGCTGATGAAGCAGCGTCTAGGTCTTCGTCGTCGGCGACGACGAATTAATTGGAGGTTTAAAAATTGGACAACCTCACTCGCATTATAAGATTAAGAGATGCAGAATTATGGGAGTATGAATTTCTCGATAAAAAAGAAATCATTATTTATTTCTCCATTACAGATTTAAATAGAAAAGCAACGACCCATGATAACCCGCTAGCTATCCGAGAAGAATTAGATGAAAGAGATAATTATATTTCAATTGATGTCCATAGTAATCTGGATCTCAAAAAAACGCTTGAAGAAGATACATTTGATGATTTTATCACCACGATCTCATCTTTAGTAGAGCATATGCACGATTTTCACAATGCTCATGTTTATACTAATATGCACGTTCATGAAAAAATGGACTTAACAGATTTTCAGTTGGAGAAAGATGAAGATTTGCATGGTGATGAAAAAGAACAGCTCTATACATTTAAACGTTTATGGATTCAGCAGGTATGCTTTCAAATGATAGAACAACATTTAAATCGAAAAATCAAAGAAATATCTAAAAGTAGATTTTGCCAAGATCTAATATGAGCTTGTGAGGTGAGCACACTGATCACATTCCAATACAAAGTATTTCTAACAGTCGTCGAATGCGGCAGTTTTACAAAAGCCGGGGAGAAGCTTGGGCTGACGCAGTCTGGGGTAAGTCATAATATTGCGAAGCTTGAGTCGGAATTAGGGATTGTGCTGCTTCGGCGGAATCGAAACGGGCTTTCGTTAACGGACGCAGGTGAGCGGGTGATGCCGCATATCCGGCAAATCATGCATCATGCGGCATTGCTTGAGCAGGAGGCGGCGCTGATTCAAGGGATGGAAGTAGGGAGCATCAAGATTGGGACATTCCCCAGTTTTTCTTCAAATGTCCTTCCACGCCTTATTCATCGCTTTACGCAAAGCTATCCGCATATCAAGCTGGAGTTATATGAAGGCGGTTATGAGGAGATTGAGGAATGGATCGCTTCAGGTACGGTTGATGTTGGTTTTTTAACGCAGTCATCGAGGGAATTTGAGACCGTTCCACTTTTTCAGGATGAATTGGTGGTGCTGATACAAGAGAATCATCGCTTACATACGGAAAAAGTGATTGAAGTGGACTCGCTACATGATGAAGCCTTTATCATGCCGAAAGCGGGCTGTGACATACTCGTTAAGAAGCTGTTAAAACAAAGAGGCGGGGTGAAGCCTCATGTTTTGTTTGAAATTGAAGACAACAATACGCTCATTTCTATGGTTCAAGAAGGGCTTGGGGTCACGATCATTCCAAAATTGGTTTTGCCGCCGCACATACCTCATACGAAAGTCATTCCACTGGAGACGAGCGTCTTTCGTGAGGTCAATCTGGCGCTCAAATCATTCAAAGCAGCTTCCCCATCGGCCAAAAGATGGATCGAAACGGTCAAAACTCATTTTAAATAGAATCAGCTTGAACAGGATGTCTCCCATTCAAGCTGATGTGTTATAAAGTTAACACGCCGCGGATAGTGATGACAGCTGCGCCTGCCACTTTGATCACCGGCTTTGATTCATTCGGAATGACTGTGATACGAAGCATGCCAGGTCTGCCGATGGCATCCCCTTGGGCAATGTTCAGGTGAGTGGTTTCTTGCTGAGAAATGATACCCTCCAAATAAAGATATCCAGACAACGCCCCATTTGCTGCCCCCGTCACAGGATCTTCGGGTATACCAATCCCAGGTGCAAAATCCCTCGTATAAAGATCGCATTCTTTTGAGGGGTGGAACGTATAAAGGTGGGTTGTCGAGATGCCATGCTCTTTATTCATTCTAGCTAAAGCCGCTAAGTTTGGTGCCGCTTGATCAATGTCCTGTTGGTCCTTCATCGGAACAAGAAGATGCCAGTTACCGGTGTTTGCTAATTTGATAGGATAGGATGAATCAATGCGGTCACTGCTCACACCAAGCATGTCACTAAGCTCTTCTAAATCGATGACAAAATCTCGCGTCCTCGGTGTCACCTGCGTCATTTCCACATCAACGACCTTGCCATTTTCTTCGTGCCATACAACAGGAACATTGCCGATCTTTGTTTCTAACACGACCCCTGATCTCTCTTTAGCCAGCCCTATCTCTGTCGCCAGAAGCCAAGTCAATCCAACTGTCGCATGCCCGCAAAAATTGACCTCTTCCGTTGGTGTGAAGTATTTGACCCGATAATCGGCTTCCTGATCATGGGCAGGCAGCAAGAAGACGGATTCCGGTAAATTCAACTCCTTGGCGATGCTCTGCATGTCATCTTCTGATAAAAACTCACCATCCAACACCACCCCAGCGGCATTTCCTCCAAATTTCTCAGTTGTAAACGCATCGACGTGGTACACCCTAATGTCTCTCATGTGACGAACCCTCCTATAAGCTCTTGTTACGTTAATCATAAGTTTGTTTGATGCATTCGTAAAATGAATCTTTTTGATGGTTTAAATCGGTAATGTTCATGTAAGAGAGAGAGTTTTCACAGAATAATGGTTTGAGTAAAGTATAATGAAAGAAAAAAATGAAGCGAGGGATGCATGATAGCTGTAGGTGGATACATTAATGTCGGAATCGTTTTTTATGAGACCATTCATTTACCGAATACTTTTCGCCAATTGTCTGATTACCTAACTCAAAAAGAAATATCTATTACCAAAGTAAAATTTAGTCAGGATACTGACGGTGAAACGTGGATTGAACAAAGTGTAAAAGAGAATATCATCAAAGACGATGACTTTTCAGGTTATTATACGGAGTTTGAACTGTCAGGCTTAGGCTCAAAGCTAAAAGAAACGACCATCAACGTACAAAAAGAAGCAGATTATGTAGGATTCGTGCTCTGTTTAAAATGGGCAGAGGTTGTTGCTCATGATGTTGTTCATTTTCAACAGGGGATCGTACGGTGTCTTGTGGAGCTTTATCATACGCTTCCGTTTGATTATGCATTCATTGGACATGAAATTGAAGCCGAGATTCATCCAGATGAGTTTGAAAAGTGTCTGCAAGAACAGCATGTTTTTCCAGTTGCTTTAATTGGTAAAGAAAATCACATAGACATTTATTATGATGATGTGGCGATTGATGGTCTTTCTTCTCAACAAAGAAGGAGGGAATGTTTAAAGATTGAAAGATAATAGTAAGAAAGCCTCCTGATACTCTCAGGAGGCTTTTACAGTCCATCACCCATAATAATTATTCGCTTGAATAAAAAATTGGGATTGTGTGTAGTTATACGTGATTTTCGAAAAGTCGAAGGGCTGGCCGTTTGTGAGGTGAAAGACCGTCTCGACGCGGAGGGCGGGATCGTCTTGTTTGAGGCCGAGGTGCGTCGCTTCGGTTTCATTCAATTTGCCTACTTGTAAGTACATATCGGAAAAACCGACTTTGAGTCCAAGACCTTCACTGACGAATTTAAAAACGGAATCGGCGGCAATTTCTGTGTTGAGATAGGGAATGATGGTTTTTCGGTAATAGGATTCTTCTAAACATAACGTTTGTCCATTGATGTAACGAATGCGTTTTAGATAAAAAACATCCTCGTCTTGTTCAATGTTCAAATTAAGTGCAGCTTCTTCGGTAGGTGTGATGGTGTCTAGCATTAAAACCTCTGATGTCAGTTGAAATTCCTCTAAATCTTTTTTAAACCCTTGGTTGGATAAAAGGCTGATGTAGCCCTTGCGCCGATGTCTTCGAACAAAGATGCCGCTGCCCCTCACTTGATAGATAATTCCTTTTTTTTCGAGTAATTCTAACGATTTGATAATGGTACTTTTGCTCACAGCAAATTGGCTCATGAGTGTTTCGAGTACAGGGAGCTTATCCCCTTGCTGCATCTCATGGGTGACAATATATTTTTCAATATCGCTCGCAATTTGTTGATACTTTAACATGGCTATTCCTCTTTGTTTTCACGATTTATTGTTCTTGTATTATAGCACATACCAAATTTCCTTTGATATGCTAATTGAGATTATATATGTATTGATAAATTGTACCGGTATAATTATAATGTACATATATTAGCAGAAAATGTCCCAACTTTAGCAGGCCATATTGATTGGTGTCGCAATTGCGCTGATCTTACCAGTTGTGCTCATTCAAATGTTTGGTTATGGGAGATACAGTGGAACAGACAGCCGGTGCAACATCTGATAAAGATCAAGTTGGAGAAAAAGTGAATACTTCGATGAACAATGAAGAAATTATTCCTGCACCGCTAGCAGGGAAAGTGATCCCTTTATCTGAAGTGCCGGATGCCGTATTTAGCTCGGGGGCAATGGGCAAAGGATTTGCGATTGAACCGACAGAAAATAAGCTGTATGCACCGTTTGATGGCAGTGTCGTCATGCTTGCGCCGACGAAGCATGCGATTGGACTGCGTTCAGAATTCGGGGTGGAGTTACTAGTTCATGTAGGAATTGATACGGTTTCCCTAGATGGCTCAGCATTTACTCTTCATATCAAAGAAGGCAGCAAGGTGAAGAAGGGTGACTTGTTGATGACATTTGATCAAGAAGCCATTGAATGCAAGGGATTAAAAACAATCACACCAGCCATCATCAACCAATACACAAGCGTACGAAGATGTGATTGTAGAAGAACAATCGACATGTCAGTCAACAGACGTCATGATCACAATTGTGAAATAGGAGGAATGAATAATGACATTACCAAAAGATTTTCTATGGGGCGGAGCATTAGCTGCACATCAATTTGAAGGTGGATGGAACGAAGCTGGAAAAGGCCCAAGTGTTGTAGATGTGATGACAGCAGGTGCTCACGGAGTACCGAGACAAATAACTGAAACGGTAGAAGAAGATAAATTTTATCCGAATCATGAAGCGATCGATTTCTATCATCGTTATAAGGAAGATATCGCAATGTTTGCCGAAATGGGTCTAAAATGTTTACGTACATCAATCGGCTGGAGCCGGATTTTCCCTAAGGGAGATGAAGCAGAACCGAATGAAGCAGGGTTACAATTCTATGATGATGTATTTGATGAACTGCTCAAGCATGGCATCGAGCCTGTGATTACGCTGTCTCACTTTGAGATGCCGCTTCATTTGGCAAGAGAGTACGGCGGGTTCCGCAGCCGAAAAGTCGCTGAGTATTTCGCGAAATTCGCAGAAGTGTGCTTCAATCGATATAAGGACAAGGTCACATACTGGATGACATTTAATGAAATCAATAACAAAATGGATGTCAACAACCCACTATTCCTTTGGACAAATTCAGGGGTTTCAGTCAAAGAAGGTGAAAATGCCAAAGAAATCATGTATCAAGCAGGACACCATGAATTACTTGCAAGTGCATGGGCAGTAGCCAAAGGAAAAGAAATCAATCCTGCTTTCCAAATTGGAGCGATGGTGTCTCACGTGCCAATCTATCCGTATTCCTCAAATCCAGAGGATGTCATGCTTGCAGAGGAGTATATGAGACAGCGCTATTTCTTCCCAGATGTACAGGTGCGCGGCTACTATCCGAGCTATGCATTAAAAGAATTCGAACGCGAAGGCTATCACATTCCATTTGAAGAAGGCGATGAAGAAAGCTTAAGAAAAGGGAAAGTGGATTATCTAGGCTTTAGCTACTACATGTCGACAACGGTTAAAAGTGATACGGTGTCTGATCACAACGGAGACATTGTCAATGGAGCCCTGCCGCATGGTGTAGATAACCCTTATATCAAATCAAGTGACTGGGGCTGGTCCATTGACCCGACAGGCTTAAGATATACATTGAATCGTTTTTACGATCGCTATCAAATCCCGCTATTCATCGTAGAGAATGGATTTGGTGCAATAGATCAAGTGGAAGAAGACGGTTCTATTCACGATCTAGAAAGAATTCAATATCTCGCTTCTCATATCGAAGCACTGAAAAAAACGATTGAATACGACGGTGTGGACCTTATTGGCTACACACCTTGGGGCATCATTGATATCGTGTCATTCACAACAGGTGAAATGAAAAAACGCTACGGCATGATCTACGTTGACCGCGACAACGAAGGTAACGGCTCGATGAAGCGCCTTAAAAAAGATTCGTTTACTTGGTATCAAAACGTCATCGCAACGAATGGTGAAGAAGTGTAATAAAGGAAAATAGAAGCCCGGATGAGTGTGGTATATGCTTGTTCGGGTTTTTCATTGTTTATGTTTTATTAATGCCTGAATACAAAGAAAAAAGAGAGTAATAGCGACAAAATAGTTCATTGGATTGTGAAAGATCTTAATGTTCAAGGATATTTGAAGAAGAATCCAAAAACCGAATATCACCATAACAGCAGGAATGATTTTTTTATACACATTGATTCTCCTTTCGAGAGTAGTTTGTTTTTAATTGGCATTGTCTCATATCATTGCAGAGATTGAAATGAGATAAAGATATTAATAGGCTCTATTACACCATTTGGTATAATTGATCTATAAAAGCGATAAATGGTAGATAAAGAATAGGAGTTGTTGAAATGAATCAAACTCTGCAAATGGGTGCCAATACCGTACTAAACTCTCCAAAGGGACAAGTATCCATCAGTTATGAAGTATCATCTGCAATTGATATTTCTTTAACAGCGTTTCTTTTAACAGATTCAGATTTAGTTCAAGGAGATAATGGCATTATTTTTTACAATCAGCCGGAGAGTGCAACGGGTGTCGCGACACTTTTACCAGCAGAGATATCAGGTCAGCTGAAAAGGCATCAATTGAATTTTGATATGAGCAAAGTGCCTGCTGGAATCACAAAGGTGGCGATTACACTAACAGAGGATCAAGGAATTGGTTTTTCTCAAGTGAAGAATCTGCAAGCAGAAATTCGAACAGGTGATGAGGTGCTAAACCTAACACCAGTAAACTTTACAAATGAAAAAGGGATTGTCGTAGTAGAGATATATATCAGAAATAGTGAAACGAAAGCACGATCCATCTGGCGTGGCTTCAATTCTGGATTGGAAGGGCTATGCAAGCTTTATGGGGTGGAGGTTGAACCTGATGAACAAGATGTTTCTTCACCTCCTCAAATGGCTTCTGAAAAACAAATTGATGAGCCTGCTCCAATGAAGACAGCCGCTAAAGAGAAAGTGGCTGCACCTATCAGCTTAGAGAAAGTTCAAGGTAAAATTAGTCTAGACAAAGGTCATAAACCGATCATCATTGAAAAAACGCCTGAGATTACAGCTACAGTATCCTGGGAGTCTGGAACGGATTATGATATTTATGCATTGGTCTATACGAAGTCAGGAAAACAAATAGATGTGGCCATGTTTGGCGCAAAAGGTGTTCCAGCTCTCAAAAGTTACGGTAACGGAGCTGTAGAGCATATGGGAGATGTCGGTAGAGACCGTGATTCGCTGAAAACAGAAGTCATTAAATTACGGTTAAATGACGATATCCTTGCTATTGTTCCGGTTGTTTATTCTGCTCAATCAAACGGAACAGGTTCCTTTTATAGATATAGGGTATCTATGAGTATCGATAATCACCAAGGAACGTCTGTGACAATTCATGCCAAACATGCGAATGATAATGATAGGATTTATTCTTGTGTGCCGGGGATGCTTCAAAATACAAATGATGGGGTGATCATCCGTCCGCTAGAGCTTTACAGCAAACCAAATTCCGAGCGCAGACCTAAATTAAAAATGAAGTCATCTAATGAAATTGATGTTTTGATGGATAAAGGACCGTTCAATGATTATAAATAAAATGAATGTATGGCTGGACAAAGCAAAGTGCATTGTCTAGCTTATTTTATTTGACCTTTAAATAGAGAGTCTATTCCATTTTTTGTGTCATTTAGCCTATTTTTCCGTTTTGAAGGTCACGGTAAAATAGACTTTATGATCAATAATGGAGGGAGTGACTTCTTCTGGGCAAGATACTTGATGCAAAAGCACTAACAAGTGCCATGGACACAAGGGCAAAACACTACCAGGAACTCCGCGAACAAATGGTAGATTTAAAAAAGTGATGCAAAAGCACTAACAAGTGCCATGGACACAAGGGCAAAACACTACCAGGAACTCCGCGAACAAATGGTAGATTTAAAAAAGGCATTACAAGGTGTGGCCAATCTCGGTGATGATTTCACTGGGAAAGGTGCAGATAATATTAAAAGTTTCTATAAAGAGCTTGCCGGAAATGTAGACATGTTTATTAGCTTCATTGATAAGCAAAAAGCCTTTCATGAAGGTGTTTCTGGGACACTGGATGATACGAGCTTTGGCGGTGATACCTTTATAGAGGAACACTTTTTAGATAACGCAGTACATATGGGCATCAAGAATGCCAAAAGCATTGTGAAGGATCAAAAAAAGGCACTCAAAACCATTTTTCAAGACATTGATGATCTCATTTCCCTAGAGGTATTTGATAGCCAAACCTTTGATGAAAAAATAGAAGATGCGGAAGATGAACGAAAAAAGACGGTCAAAGAACTAAGAGAGCTTG
>NZ_LMJV01000001.1:1137500-2058830 GCF_001429445.1 Bacillus sp. Root920 | reverse complement strand
GAACGAAAAAAGACGGTCAAAGAACTAAGAGAGCTTGATCAAAATTTAAAAGATGAATATGCTTTGTCAGAGACGGAGCAGCAAGCTACAATGGCATTGTAYGCTGAAATGATGAATGCGACAAATGACGGAAAAGCGATTTCGCCTATGAATTTTGACAAGAAAGCCTATCAAAATAGCGAAATCTACAAGGCAAAAAGCGATATTGAGAAGCAAACTTCTGAATATCTGAAAATCAAAAAAGAACAAGAAGAAGCCCGCGAAATCGCAAAGAAACAAGAAGCGCTCGCCAACCGCCCTTGGTATGAAAAAGCCCTCGATTATGGTGGAAACATCGTGAATGAACTGACCGGCGTGAACGATGCAAAACGTGCCGCAACGGGCGTTGATCCAATCACAGGAGAGGAACTCACCGCAGGACAGCGAGTCGCGGCAGGCGGCATGGCAGCCGCAGGCTACATCCCAATCGTCGGCTGGGCAGGCCGCATTTTCAAAGGCGGAAAAGCTGTCTATAAAACGACCCAAGCCACATCAGCCGCAGTCAGGGCAGTCGATATCTACAAGACATCACAAAAATCCTTTGACGCCCTGAAAACATCTCAAAAAGGTTTATATGGCCTCACCGCCACCAACGGCTTCAGCGAAGCGATCACAGGCCGAGATATGTTTGGAAATAAAATTTCGAAAGAACAGCAGGAAGCGAGTATGAATGCGGCTCTGGGGATGCTTTTGCCGTTTGGGGCTAAAGGGTTTCATGGTAAAATGGGGATTAAGGGTAATAAGATAGATTCTGATACAATAAAAAAATATATTAGAGATATAGAAGGACGAACAGGTAGAGAGTTACCTAAAAAACAAACAGAGAAGTTGAAGGAAGCCTTAAGAAATAAAGAATATAAAAAAATGACACCAATAGAAACAGCTAAGCATAGAGCAGAATTTGATAAAGTAAAAAATACAGTAATCAAAAAGTGGGAAGAAAATACTGGGCAAAAGTGGCCTGAGTATAATGAAAATGTTATTTCAGAAAAAACAGGTAAAATAATTAGGAAAAAAGGAGATAAGTATGATGCTCATCACATAATTGAGAATACATTTGGAGGAGAGCATGAATGGTGGAATATGCATCCTGCAAAATTCCCAAATGAGCATCAAGCTGGTATTCATGGGAAAGGTTCACCAGCAAACGAACTATTTAAAGGAGGTAAAAAATAATGGGATACGAATCTTTGAAGGCAAATCAAGAAAATAGTTTTTATCCAGTAACCGAAAATGAAATAAAAGAGGTTGAGAAGGAACTTGATTTAAAATTTCCTAAAGAGTTAGTTAATTTTTATATGGAGGTTGGCTACGGGTTTATTAAAGGTTCAGAGTTTAATAACAATCGTATTATGGATCCTTATTCCGTCAGAGATTTTCGATTAAGAGTTAATGATTTTGAGTTTTATCCTGATATAGAAATCTATGATGAATTTGAAAATAACAAACTAATATTTTTTGAAGGTAGTGAATCAGCTTTAATGTCAATTGAATTGAATGAAAAGAATAGCAGTCCGGTTTACTATTATGATATTCAAATTGCGACTTCTCTTGAAGAATTTTTAAGAAAAATAGAAGAAAATGATAAATATTACTTGGAGTTACTAGTTGATTAAAAATAAAACGCATACCTTGATTGGCTAAATGCCTTTCAAGGTTTTTTACTTTAATTAATATTAAACTACCCTGATATTTGAATGAGTTAATAAGAAAATGACTAGTTTGAGAATCAAGACCATGATGATAGTACCATCAAGGAAGTGGGTACAATAAACAGAAAAACATCCTCTAATAATGCATAGAGAATGCTGCTCTGTTTAGAAGGGGGAAATAATTTTAATTTATTTGTTTCATCAGATTCACAAATTCGAGTTCAATATTCCCCTTTAATTTTAAAAAATGACCCACGAATCGTTCCAGCAAGTTTAGACTTCTGCCTAGCAAATTTAAATTTCCCTTCTAATTCCTTTGGTACTTCCATACCTTCAGAAAGCTTAAAACCAACAGCACGTTTTTTCGGGTCATCCAATGTATACAGGACGTTAATTGCAAGACCATCCTCATAAAAGACGTAGGTCCATTTGATATTTTCTACTTGAAAACTTGCCGTTTCTAAAGGTTTGGCTGCAAACTCTAGTTCACGTTCTTCTTTTAACACTCGGTTCACATAATCAAGGGTATCCTGACTTTCGCTAGCAGGCAATACTGTAAATTCATGCTTATATTTGTTCATAAAGTAACGAGCCTCATTAGCTCGTAAGCCAGCAAGTGCTTCTGCTACAGGTGAAGACTCTAAACCAATCGTAGACACATTTTTAAAATCAACGATATAGGCCATTTCTATCCCTCCATATCCTTCTTATTTTCGTACAACAGGAATCCACATCTCACCAAGTAATAAGTCGTTTCGCTGCCCCATCTCTACCACTGCATTTGGTCCACCAACATAAGCGAAATTCTTCGCTTCAGGCAAGACTTGACCAAATGCAATACCAGTAAGCGTTTGATGCAATTCATCAGCGGTTTTAGCTTCCCCTTTCACGATTAGATATTCCCCTTTAGGAAATTGAATCACTCTGTCCGCTTCTGGTAACGATTCCTCTGTCATGACCCCGACATAATGCATCAGCTTGTTATTTACCGCTTCGTTTACGATAAAAATATAGTCATTTGAGGCAATGGCTTTTAAGGTGTCAAGCTTTCCTTCTTTTGTGACTGCTTGCCAAAAGTCTGCTTTTTCCTTCGTGATGCCCGCATAGTCTGTGTAATGACTCTTAAGTTCAGTTCCAATACCTAACACGTGAAAGCTGTCTTTTTGTTCTAATATATAATCTGCCATATTCAACACTTCCTTTTGAAAAATTGATCAAATGTTTTTTCTTTTCACTTGATAAATATATAATAGGCTTAAATCATGTCAAAAAATGATACTATTTAGGGGGATCAGATGAAAAAAGTTGAACGGATTAATACCATCATGCGGTATATTAACAACCGCGCCAACTTTACAATTTCTGAAATCATGAGAGAATTTCATATCTCTCGTTCGACAGCAATTAGAGACATCAGAGAAATTGAAGCTATGGGGATGCCGCTTGTCGCTGAAGTCGGAAGGGACGGGGGATATTTTGTGATGAACAATTCCGTCCTGCCAACTGTTCGTTTTACCGATAATGAAATTAAAGCTCTTTTTATTGCCTTTATGGCCACAAGAAACCAACAACTCCCTTATTTAAAGAGTCGCCAGTCTTTAGCTGAAAAATTACTAGGACTCATCTCAGAAACCCAGCAAGATGACCTTGTTCTGTTAAATCGCCTCTTGCTATTTGAAGGGACTAATCCGAATAATCCTGATCTGCTTGATTTGACAGATCTCCCTCATCCCATGTTAGAAAAATTAATCCAACTGCTTATTTTGGATCGATATTTACTGATTACCATGAGAGAGGAGAAAGTGATGAAGTCCTATCCTATTTACCTCTTGAACCTTTATCGTGAAAAAAGCCTTTGGCTGATTGAAGGCTTTGATTTAAAGGAAGAGAAGAAACGGATTTTGCCTGTCGACAACCTCACAGATGTTGAACCTTGCTCTACAAAAAATAGATTAAGCAGGAAAAAGATTTTAGAAAAACTAAGTAAGCAGGAGGAAGTAATCAACCTTGACCTTGAACTTGGTCCAAAGGCAATTGCACAGTTCAAAAAATACCATCCTTTCAAAATGTCAATTTCTTATACGAATCCTTACCAAACTACAGCCATTTTAAAGACTTTTATCGATGTTAATCATTCAGAAGAAATAACAAATTGGCTACTTTTCCTAGGCGATGATATCAAGGTCAGGGAAATGCCTGTAGAAATCTTGGAAAGTTTACAAGAGAGACTACTCCTATATTGTCCATAATCAATGCTGGTTAGACCTCATACTAGATACATGAAGGTGAGTCGTATCAAAAAATTCTTGCTCCAAGTTTTCGAACAAAATCTCAATGAACCACCAATCTTATTTCCATCTTCTTTAGATCTCAGCTGTTGAAGAAAGATAAATATGCTTTGTCAGAGACGGATCAGCAAGCTTCAATGGCATTGTACACTGAAATGATTGCAACAAAATGACAAAACAGCGATTCCTATAGATCTTGACAATAAAGACATTAAAAAACACAAAAGGGGTAATTTTATTGAATTCTTATGATGAAGATCTAATAAAGGATTTGGAATTAAAAGACCTTCTTAAATATGTCAAAGTACATACAAATCCAAAAATTTATTTAGACTTAATAGAACAAAAATTTGATTTTGCTGGTTCAAAAATAGATTGGTTATAAACCAATAAACATTATAGTAAGAGCTCAAATAATGAATCGTTACTTCCTGATGCTCTTCTATTTATAACTGAATTAAAAGAAAAATATTTAGCAAATAACTTACAAGTAATTTACATAGGGGATAACCTTATAGAGTTTGGGTACCAGTTTGAATTAAAACATTTAAAAGAGTTACTAGTCTATTTTTTAGATATCCCACAGCACCACTACTTTATATCCTTAGAAGGTGATTGGTGTATTTGTATTTCATTTGAAAACGATTTGGATTTCGGATTTAGTTTAAACAAAAAATAATTTTGAGCGTCACATATAAGAAAAATAAAAGATGATAAGAAATGAAAAAACCTTGACTGGCTCTATACCATTCTAGGTTTTTTGCGTTTATTGGTTCTCAAATAGTATACAAGCCTCAAAGCACACTCAAATGGTGTGTTTTTTTTATGAAAAGAGCACACAATCGCTGCACAGCACGTGCTGAAGACATTTGGACTTCTTTGATGCATGTGAGTTGATTAGACTTATAAGCAAAGGGAAAGAAAGGAGGAATTCCAACTGTACTTAACCAAAAGGGGCACGACGTTACTATCTATGCTGCTTCATACGACATCTTATCTATCAATAGAAGATTTGCAGAATCGAATGAACGTTTCGACTCGAACCGTTTACGCTGAAATCAAGCGAATGAACAGCTGGCTTGAAACTCATCAGCTTAGTGGTGTGCAGCGAAAAGGCCAACGTGGCTATTATTTAAATCCTCATGAAAAAGAAATCATTATTCAAAAAGCTGATACCATTCTTGTTGGTCACGATTATGAACCATGTGTAAAGGAACGAAGGGCTATCTTGCTTTTAACCATTGCATGCAGCGAGCATTGCCTAAGAATAGATGATTTTATGAAGATGACAAAGGTGAGCCGAAATACATTACTCGAGGATATGAAACAGCTAAAAGAAGCGCTCTCAAAGCAGGAGATCACACTCCGCTATCAGGCAGCAAGCGGCTATGTCATTTCAGGAGACGAAAGGGCCATTCGATTGGCACTCAAACCTTATATACATTTCATTCGCACCATGATAAAAAACGAAAAAACGTTTCCGTCGTTTTGGTTAAAGGGACCTATTTCATCCAAACGGGTACACCATCTCCTCCAGCAGTCAGAACAAGAACTTAAGCTTGAATTTGCAGATGAGATGCTGGATCAGCTCTCTTTGGATCTCTTTTTTTACTTTAAGCGGATGAAGCTGGGGCATGCTGTACACATTTCAAACGAAGAAAAGCGAACATTGCAGGAAACAGAGGAATGCTTGGCGGCTATTCGTTTCATGGCACAGATTCAAAAAGAGGCCAGTCTCATTGTTCATGATGATGAGATCTATTTTCTTAGCACCTTATGGCTCAGTGCAAAAAAACAAAAACTTCCATCAATTAAAAAACCAGAAGAACATCTCATTCGCACCATCGCCAGACAAATGATATTTGACTTTCAGCGATATGCTTGTATTTCCTTTCAAGAACCAAAAGCATTGGAGCAAAACTTAACAATGCATTTAATTCCAGCCTATTACAGGCTCATCTATCACATTAGTATGATCAACGAACTGACGGATTCTATAAAAAAAGCACAGCCAGAAGTGTTTGAAATCACTCAGAAAGTTGCATGTCATTTAGAAAAGGCGGCCTGTTCAAAGTTGAGTGACCATGAAATTGCATATCTCGCCATGCATTTTGGCAGCTGGATGAGAAGAGAAGGAATTTCATCCATTGCCAGGCGTTCTGTATACATTGTCTGCGGAGAAGGAATCGGCACAAGTAACATGCTGAAAACTCAGCTTCTCGAATTAATCGGCTACATTGAAGTACGCGGACTGTTATCAAAGCGTGCATATGAAGAATTAGCAGCAGTTGATGCAAATTTCGTTGTGTCCACAACACCTATTTCGTTTAAAGGAAAACCAGTTCATCTCGTTCATCCTATTTTAACTGCCTATGAGAAAAAAACATTACTTCAATACGGAAAAGGCTCAGAAACGAAGATTGACGAGAAGCATGTAAACGCTTTATTCAACATCATTCAGCAGCATACCATCGTACAAAATAAACAAGCACTGCTTCATGACATTCGGGAGCTGCTACATCCCACATATGTATCCTATCAGAAAGGGTGGAACCCAGTGTTAAATGATTTATTAACAGAACAAACCATCAAGCTCCACCAAACAGCAGACACATGGCAAGAGGCGATTACAAAAGCGGCGCAGCCTTTACTTGATCAAAATGCTATTAAACCATGTTATGTAGAAGCCATGATACAGTCTGTTCATCAAAATGGTCCTTATATTGTCATTGCACCACAAGTGGCCATCCCACATGCAAGGCCCGAGGATGGCGTGAACAAATTGAGCATGACGCTCATGTCCTTCAAACAGCCCATTTCGTTTTCAAAGGATGGAAAAAAGCAGGTGCGGCTTGTCATTGTGTTAGCTGCCATTGACAGCATGAGCCACTTGAAAGCACTCAAACAGCTGACCATGCTGTTAAGTGAAGAGAAACGCACGAAACAATTGATTGAAGCAGAAGATTTAGCATCGGTTCAAAAACTAATTGATCAATTTTCACAAGTATAAAGGGGGAGTAAGAAAATGAAAAAAATTCTTGTTGTATGTGGAAACGGGTTAGGAAGCAGCTTTATTGTAGAAATGAATGTCAAAAAAGCTTTAGAAGAATTAGGTCTTAAAGCTGAAGTGGATCATACCGATCTCAGTACAAGTAAAAATGAACCAGCCGACCTTTATATCGGAGCAGCTGATATTATTGACCAGCTGAATGACGGCACAAGAAATGTGGCTGGCTTAAACAATTTGTTAGACCAGGAAGCCATTAAAGACGTCCTTCGTCAACACATTTAAGTCATGAAAAAGGGGGATTCACATCATGATAGAACTGATCATGAACGATATATTGGGCACACCTGCCATTCTCATCGGTTTGTTTGCACTAGCCGGTTTACTTTTGCAGAAAAAATCAGCTGCAGACACTGTGTCAGGCACCTTGAAAACAACCATGGGTTTCTTAATATTAGGGGCGGGCGCTACAGTCGTCTCTGATTCACTTGGGGTTTTTCGAAAGATGTTTGAAGCAGCCTTTCACATTCAAGGGGTTGTCCCAAATACAGATGCTATGGCCGCCATTGCTCAAAAGGAATTCGGTACACAGACAGCACTTATCATGATTTTTGGTATGCTGGTCAATTTGTTACTTGCAAGATTTACACCCTTTAAATATGTCTTTTTGACTGGTCACCACACGTTGTATATGGCGGCGATGCTCGCCGTCGTTCTCTCGACAGCCGGCATGCACGGGTGGCTGCTCATCTCCACTGGCTCAATGATATTAGGTGCAGCTATGGTCATTGCACCCGCAATCCTTCAGCCGTTTACGAGGAAAGTCACCGGAAGCAATGATCTCGCGCTCGGACACTTCAGTACTTTCGGTTATTTTACTGCGGGAATGATCGGCAAATGGGTTGGATCTCCAGAAAAATCAACGGAAACCATTCAAGTGCCTAAATCACTCGGTTTTCTAAGAGATACATCTGTTGCCATTTCGATTACGATGGCTTTACTGTTCTTTGCCATTGCACCGTTTGCAGGAATTCCTTATATAGAACAAATTAGCGGTGGCACGAACTTCGCTGTCTTCATTCTCATTCAAGCGATTACGTTTGCTGCTGGTGTGTACATTATTTTAGCAGGGGTACGGATGGCCATTGGCGAGATCGTGCCTGCGTTTAAAGGGATTGCCGATCGATTCGTGAAGGGGGCAAAGCCGGCACTTGATGCGCCAACCGTTTTTCCATTTGCGCCAAATGCGGTCATTATCGGTTTTTTATGCAGCTTTGCAGGAGGCATCGTATCCATTTTTCTTTTACCTTTGTTTGGTTTAACTGTCATTGTCCCTGGACTTGTCCCGCACTTTTTTTGCGGTGCTACAGCAGGCGTGTATGGCAATGCAACAGGAGGGGTAAGAGGTGCTGTCGCTGGGGCCTTTGTAAATGGATTGCTTCTTTCCTTTTTACCTGCCTGTTTATTACCTGTGTTAGGAGCCCTTGGCTTTGAAGGGACAACGTTTGGAGATACAGACTTTGGTATCATCGGAATCTTGATTGGATTGATCAAGTTTTTATTTCAGCTGTAAAAAGGAGGCGCCTGAGAATGACAGCCGTTTTTTCACCTTCATTGATGTGCATGGATCTAACGCACTTCCGTGAACAAATTCATCTTCTCAACACGAGAGCAGACCGGTACCATGTCGACGTGATGGATGGGCATTATGTGAAGAATATGACGTTATCACCCTTTTTCATTGAACAGCTTCGGAAACTGACAAATTTACCGATTGATGTTCATCTAATGGCCGAACATCCGCAGGAATTTTTAATCGATGCATGTATTGATGCAGGCGCAACGATGATTTGTTTACACCCAGAAGTCGTGCAAAAAGATGCCTTTCGAATCATCCGGCATATTCACCAAAGAAAATGTGATGTTGGCTTTGTTCTAAATCCCGCCACACCAGTTGCAGCATTAGATTCCTTTATTCATTTAATAGACAGAGTGACGATCATGACAATCGATCCAGGCTTTGCCGGGCAGCCTTTTATTAAAGAAATGCTTCAAAAAATTAAACAGGTGAGAGATATCAAAAAACACGGAGGATACTCGTTTTCAATTGAAGTAGACGGCTCTTGTAATGAGAGCACGTTCCGGCTGCTTGCTGAGGCTGGAAATGAAATTTACATCATCGGCACCTCAGGTTTATTTGGACTTCATAAAGAACTCGACACTGCTTGGGAAAGAATGAAGCAAATATTTGCAAAAGAAACAGCCTCAATCGAATCACGTTAGTAAAAGAGAGGATGAAAACCATCCTCTTTTTGACGCAAATTTTACTAAAACACAATTTATTCACCAAAACTTACCCAAAAACAAAATAAAAATCAAAAATTCATAATTGAAAGCGCTTTATTTATGTGTTATCCTTCAAATATCTTTAGTAAATATTTAGTCAAATAACGATGAGGAGTTTGCCTATGACCACACTCAAAGATATTGCTCATGATGCAAAAGTGTCCGTTTCCACTGTATCCCGTGTGTTAAATGGCGATCAAACGCTTGCCGTTTCACACGCAACGAGACAAAACATCCTCGACATTGCTAAGAAGTTAAACTATACCCCAGTGAGAGCAAGAAAAGCAGATCAAGCAGAAGAAAAAAGCCCATCTGAATCCCCAGTCATCGGTGTCGTTGTCGCTCAATCCATTGACGAAGAATTAAATGATCCCTTTTTTTCATCGATTCGAAAAGGAATTGAAAAAGAATATGCCAAACAAGGCTTGTCCACTCTCCATACCTTTCGCCTAAGAAGCATGGATAAAGGGGCGATGCTAAAAGATATTGACGGCTTGATCGTCATTGGACGAATCAGCCCGGATACGGTTGAAAAAATGACAAATCGAATGGAACACATTGTTTTTATCAATCATTATGCGGATGAAGATTTGTATGATTGTGTACATGTGGATTTTGTCAGAGCGGCAGATCGCGCCATTCGTCATCTGCAATCTCTCGGCTATACACATCTAGGCTATATTGGCGGGAAAGAGCGGGAGCATTATTTTGAAGGTAATGCTGTGATTGAGGACGAAAGACAAACGACGTTTATGAAAAGAATGCAGGAGGCGGGCGCTCTTCATATGGAAGACATCCACATTGGTGAATACTCCATGCAAGAAGGTTATACGCTTATGCAGCAAGCGATCAAAAAGGGAAAACTGCCGCAAGCCTTTTTCATTGGAAGTGACTCTATGGCAATCGGCGCAATGCGCGCTCTGCATGAAGCCGGTCTACACGTACCTTCAGATGTATCCATTGTTGGGTTTAATGACATTGAAGCCGCGTCATTTTCAAGTCCGCCGCTTACGACCGTCAAAGTATATACAGAAGAAATGGGGGAAGTCGGTCTGAAACTTTTGCTTGAGAGAATAAACGGAAGAAAACTTCCTCTAAAAGTCGTCGTGCCAACAACACTCATCGAGCGAGGCAGTACATGTCTCATCCATGAAAGGGGGTGAACCATAGATTTCAGCAAACAAAAAAGAGACAAAAAAGCAGAAAGCAAGCTGCTTAGCATGATGGCCAGATCATGCTAAGAACAATGCAGCCTGCCGGTATGCTCTCTTATCTCTTAGAAAAGAATAGAATTCCAGTATAATGGACTTCCTTTGTTTCCGCAACTGCATGAATTCTACCAATTATCGTCTGAATTTTCAGTGATTAAAAGGAGGAAACCATGAATAAAAAAATCATGCTGCTGACTGCTGCCATGTTCTTGACCATGATTTTGTCTGCTTGCGGTAATAACAGCTCATCTGAAGCAAATGGAAAGGTCACCTTGACGCTATTTTCAACAATGAGCAACAGCGGGGAAAGAAAAGCGTTTGAAGAAGTCATTCGCGAGTTTGAGAAGGAGCATGAGCAGATTCGAATCGATGCTAATTTCCCAGGCAACAGCTATGAAGATATGATCCGCGTCAAAATGGGAGCAAACGATATGCCAGACCTGTTTGATACACATGGCTGGGCCAAACTGCGCTATAGCGAGTATGTGGCTGATTTAAAAGAGATGGATTGGGTCAAACAGCTTGATCCTTCACTCGACCAGATTTTAAAAGACCAAGATGGGAAAGTGTACGCTTATCCGCTGAATCAAGCAAAAGACGGGCTTAGCTTTAATGCCAATCTATTAAAGGAATATGGCATAGAAGTGCCTAGAACACTTGATGAATTAAAATCTGCTTTGCTGACAGTGAAAGAAAAGAGTAAAGGAGATGTTGTGCCGCTCTGGATACCAGGAGGAGATAACTCAAATATTGCCCAAGTCTTTGATGAGCTGGCGACGCCTTTATTAATCACCGATCAAAAGCATCAATACGGAAAGGAACTTGAAAACGGATCATTTGATTGGTCTCTCTATACCCCGCTTGCACAATTCATGAAAGATCTGAAGGATCAAGACCTTTTAAACAAGGATGTCCTGACAGCGAAACTATCTCAAGCGCCTGAACTCATGGCGCAAAACAAAATCGCTTTCACCTTTGTCGGAGGATCCTTAGGACCTGAAGCAACAGAGCTGAATTCATCGATCAAAGTAGGCACGATGCCTGTTCCAGCCATTCATAAAGCAGATGAACAAAGCTGGATTGGCGGAGAACGTTTTACTGTTGCTGCTTGGAAAGGCTCTAAGCATCTAAAAGAAGCAAAACAATTCATCGATTTTTTAGCAAAACCTGAAAACGCAAAAAAAATCGCAGAGGGCACATCCTCTGAAACAGCTCTAAAACAAGTGAAAGCGAAAAACTATTACTCTACATTTTACGATCAATACGAACAGGTAAAGATTGAACCGTATTTCGATCGAAAATACTTACCAAGCGGAATGTGGGCGGTCATGGCAACAACCGGTCAAGAATTATTAGCAGGCTCGATCACACCAGAACAGTTATCAAAGAAAATGGAAGAGGAATATAAGCGTTTGAAAAAACAATAGCTGATGGATGCTGAAAACAGGAGTGAAGCCAATGAATGACATCACAAAAGCAAAGCAGCCAGCCGCATTCACCTCTTTACCAAAAGAAAAGATGCAAAAACAACAGAATTCCTCACTTTGGTGGATGTACATGCCAGCTGTTCTCGTCGTCAGTACCTTTATCATTTATCCTTTTTTGAACGGCATTCAGCTTTCTTTTACGAATTGGAACGGTTTCTCACAAACTTATCAATGGATTGGTCTTGAGCAATATCAAAGACTGCTTCAGGATCAAGCGACATGGCTTGTTGTCAAAAACACGCTTCTCTATGGAATTGGGAGCACCATCTTGCAAAATATCATCGGACTTGGATATGCTCTTTTATTAAATCAAAGCTTAAAGATGAAAGCCATCACAAGAACGGTCATCTATTTACCTGTCATGATCAGCCCGATTGCGATGGGCTATATTTGGTATTTTGTGTTTGCTTACCAAGGCGGTGCCTTAAATGATGTGGTGACGCTTTTTGGATTCGATCACATAAATGCGCTCGGCAATGCGGAATTAAACACATGGATCATTGTGCTTGTCAACACATATCAATTTGTGGGGATTGCAATGATCATTTATCTAGCAGGACTTCAAAGTATTCCTAAGGATTATTATGAAGCGGCGCAATTAGACGGCGCATCGAGCCTCCAGCAATTCAGGCGGATTACATTGCCACTGCTTATGCCGTCGATCACCATTAATGTTGTGCTGAATGTCATTGGCGGGCTCAAGCTCTTTGATGTCATTGTGGCACTCACGGGCGGCGGACCTGGAGATTCCTCGCAATCCATGTCGACCTTTATGTATGATCTGTATTTCAAACGTCAGGATGCAGGCTATGCAGCGACGCAAGGGGTGTTCATGGCGGTCATCATCCTTGTCATTAGTGTCGCAGCGCTGATTTATTTCAAACGAAAGGAGACCGAGGTGTGATGGATAACGCCTATAAACGCAAGAAAAGATGGTACTCCGTCCTCGCACTATTGATCACATTGCTGCACCTCATTCCATTTTATATTTTGGTGACAACATCATTAAAGGGGATAGGAGATTTCAGTTCAAAATGGCTGTTTCCGAAAGCACTGCATCTTGAAAACTTCCGCACAGCATGGACAGAGGCTCAGCTTGGCCAGTCCTTTTTGAATACAGTGATCATTACGTTCAGTTCCGCTGTATTGCTCATTATCTTTGGATCTCTTGCAGCCTATCCGCTTGCAAGAAGGAACACAAAGCTGAATAAAGCAGTCTATGTTTTATTTATTGCCATTATGGTCATTCCACCGCTTACAGCCCTTGTCCCGCTCTATAAAATGGTCGTTCAAATCGGGATGATGAATACCTATCAAATTGCTATTTTAAATAATGTGGCTGCTTTTTTGCCGCTGACAATTTTCTTATACGCAGGCTTTATCCGGTCGACAATTCCAAAGGAGCTTGAAGAAGCTGCCCGTATTGATGGAGCAGGGACACTCAGAGTTTTTTTCACAGTCGTTTTTCCGCTTCTGAAGCCCATTACCGCTTCTGTATTAATCATTGCCTGCGTGTATATTTGGAACGACTATCAATTTGCTATCTTCTTTTTGCAAGATAAAGAGATGCATACACTCACAGTCGCCTTATCCCATTTTTTTGGTCAAAATCAGCATCAGCTTCAGCTCGTTGGGGCAGCTGCACTCATTGCGATGCTGCCAATGGTCACGATGTTTTTACTTTTGCAAAAATATTTTATCGCAGGGCTTTCACAAGGCTCTGTCAAAGGCTAGCCCAATATGGATGTAAAAAGGAGAGTCGTCTATGTCTAAAATTACATTTATCGGTGCAGGGAGTACCGTGTTTGCTAAAAATATATTAGGAGATTGTCTGTTTGCTCCCGCCCTTGCAGGGTTTGAATTCGCATTATATGATATCGACCACAACCGGCTGAAAGAATCAGAAACAATGCTGTCGCATTTAAAAGCAAATTACGGTGCAAACGTGACCATCCAGTCCTATCACAACCGCAAAGAAGCCTTAAAGGATGCAAAATATGTCATCAATGCCATCCAAGTTGGAGGCTATCGACCAAGTACTGTCATTGATTTTGAAATACCTAAAAAATACGGATTAAGACAAACGATTGCGGATACGGTAGGGATCGGCGGCATCTTTCGCTCCCTTCGGACGATTCCTGTCATGCTAGACTTTGCAAAGGATATGGAAGAGGTTTGTCCAAATGCTTTATTGTTAAATTACACGAATCCAATGGCCACACTGACAGGTGCGATGCTTCGCTATACACAGATTCAAACGGTTGGTCTCTGTCATAGTGTGCAGGTGTGTACAAAGGACCTATTTGAATCTCTTGAAATGGAACATGAAGGCATTGAAGAAAAAATCGCCGGCATTAACCATATGGCATGGTTATTAGAAGTAAAACGGGACGGAAAAGACTTGTATCCAGAAATCAAAAGACGAGCAAAAGAAAAGCAGCAATCGCGGCATCATGATATGGTTCGTTTTGAACTGATGGATAAATTCGGCTACTATGTCACAGAATCCTCAGAGCACAATGCCGAATACCATCCATATTTCATCAAATCACGGTACCCTGAACTAATCGGTCAGTTTAACATTCCGCTCGATGAATATCCGCGACGCTGCGAGGAACAAATCAACAATTGGAATACAATGAAGCATGACCTTGTGGGAAACACACAGATCACACATACCCGCTCAAAAGAATATGGTTCCCGGATCATTGAAGCGATCGAAACGAACGTTCCCTTTAAATTTGGTGGAAATGTTCTGAACACTGGCGGGCTCATTGACAACCTGCCTGAAAAAGCTTGTGTAGAAGTACCGTGTGTGGCAGATCGAAGCGGCATCATGCCATGCTATGTCGGAGAAATACCTGAACAATTGGCAGGACTCAACCGAACGAATATCAGCTCACAGCTGATGACGATTGAAGCAGCGATCAGCGGTAAAAAAGAACACATTTATCAAGCAGCTCTACTGGATCCACACACAAGCGCTGAATTATCAATTGATGACACCATTAAATTATGTGATGAACTCATTGAAGCACATGGAGAGATGCTGCCAAATTATATAGAACCAAATCAATATGCCGCATCAACCAAATAACAGAAATGAACCAGTCTCTACCTGATGCACCGCGCATCAGGTTTTTGTTATGAAGCAAAAAGAGGATTGACTGAGGGCCATTTTAATATTATGATTTTTCTAAAGTTAATCAACAGTTAACCAAAAAAACACCATGAATTTTTGGCATTCTAGTGTCATATGTCACAAACAAACCAGTTTATCACAACGTAAACCAAAACTGCCGTTTGATTTGACAAAGAGTGTATACAGATGAATGCCCGTTAGATGAGACAATGACGATACATACACATCCTTTAACAAGACATTCTTTAACAAAGAGGAGAGAGGGAACATGACCAAAACAGATGTACAAACGTTGAAAAATTATATCGGCGGACAATGGATTGAAGCAGAAACAAGTCAAACAGAAGCAGTGTATAACCCAGCCACTGGCGAAATCATCGCGGAAGTGCCGCTTTCAACAAAAACAGATGTTGAACGTGCGGTACAAGCAGCACAGGAAGCGTTTACTACTTGGTCTAAAACTGCTGTTCCCAGACGTGCACGCATTTTATTTAAATACCAGCAGTTACTCGTTGAGAACTGGGATGAGCTGGCTGAACTTGTCACGATTGAAAACGGAAAAAGTGTAACTGAGGCAAAAGGAGAAGTACAGCGAGGCATTGAATGCGTCGAATTCGCAGCCGGCGCCCCAACTTTAATGATGGGAAAACAATTGCCTGATATTGCAACCGGGCTAGAGTCTGGCATGTACCGTTATCCAATTGGCGTCATCGGCGGCATTACGCCATTTAACTTTCCAATGATGGTTCCATGCTGGATGTTCCCGCTTGCCATTGCCTGCGGAAATACGTTTGTTTTAAAACCTTCAGAACGAACACCTATTCTTGCAGCACGGTTAGCAGAGCTGTTTGAAGAAGCAGGTCTTCCAAAAGGTGTTCTCAACATTGTCAATGGAGCGCACGATGTCGTCAACGGCCTGCTTGAACATCAAAAGGTCAAAGCCATATCGTTTGTCGGCTCTCAGCCAGTCGCAGAATATGTCTATAAAAAAGGAACAGAGCATGGCAAACGTGTACAAGCACTTGCAGGGGCAAAGAATCACTCTATTGTCCTCAAAGATGCGGATTTAGACGCGGCAACCAAACAAATCATCGGGGCTGCCTTCGGATCAGCAGGAGAGCGCTGCATGGCCGCAGCCGTTGTCGCAGTGGAAGAAGAAGTGGCGGATGAGTTGATTCAAAAATTAGTTGATGAATCAAACGAGCTCGTCATTGGAAACGGGATTAATGAAGACGTCTTTCTTGGTCCAGTCATTCGAAAGGAACATAAAGAACGAACGCTTCAATACATCCAGTCAGGGATTGAAGAAGGAGCAAGCCTCATTCGTGATGGCCGGCAAGATGATCAAACAAATGGAGAAGGGTATTTCGTCGGACCGACAATCTTTGATCATGTCACAAATCAAATGAAAATTTGGGAGGACGAGATTTTCGCCCCAGTCTTATCAATTGTCCGTGTTTCTTCATTAGCAGAAGCAATCGACCTGTCCAATCAATCAAAATTTGCGAACGGTGCCTGCCTGTATACGGACAGTGCATCAAGCATAAGAGAATTTCGCGAAAACATCGAAGCGGGCATGCTCGGCGTAAACATCGGTGTACCCGCACCAATGGCATTCTTCCCGTTTTCCGGCTGGAAGGATTCTTTCTACGGAGACTTGCATGCCAATGGTACTGACGGAGTAGAATTTTACACAAGAAAGAAAATGGTCACCGCTCGTTATATGTAAGCTACATGCAATGAATCATGAAGAAAAAATGCAGCCCCAGCATGGGAGACTGCATTTTTTGTTGTCTCCTAGTCAAAAAGTAAGGGTTTTCATCTTGATTCCATCAAGGATTTGCACTAGAAATCATTCTTTCTATTCATTCTTCATCAGTACCTATCAACATATTTTGAAATTGGGCCTAAACCCCAATATTAGGAAGATGAAAACAGGAGGAAATGAAACGATGAGGACGAGGATGAAGTGCGGCGTTGGTTTATTGATTTTTGCTTTGGTACTGAGCTTTTTACCCGTATATGATGCGAGTGCGGCAAGCACAACAATTGCTAAACGTGTAGGAAATGCAAACCCGCTCATAGACCACCACTTGGGCGCTGATCCGTTTGCGCTCACCTATAACGGAAGAGTGTACATTTATATGTCGAGTGATGACTATGAATATCACAGCAACGGAACGATTAAGGATAATTCTTTTGCCAATTTGAATAGGGTTTTCGTCATCTCTTCAGCAGATATGGTGAACTGGACAGATCATGGCGCGATTCCAGTAGCCGGAGCAAATGGGGCAAATGGCGGCAGAGGGATTGCTAAATGGGCAGGTGCTTCATGGGCTCCATCAGCGGCGGTGAAAAAGATCAATGGGAAGGATAAATTTTTCCTTTATTTCGCGAACAGCGGCGGAGGGATTGGTGTTCTGACAGCAGACTCCCCAATCGGTCCATGGACAGATCCTATCGGAAAAGCGCTCGTCACACCAAATACACCTGGAATGTCCGGTGTTGTATGGCTGTTTGATCCAGCCGTTTTTGTAGATGATGACGGCACTGGTTATTTATATGCCGGTGGAGGCGTTCCAGGCGGTTCTAATCCAACGCAGGGACAATGGGCCAATCCTAAAACAGCAAGAGTGCTAAAACTAGGGCCTGATATGACAAGTGTTGTGGGCAGCGCCTCGACCATTGATGCTCCTTTTATGTTTGAAGACTCTGGGATGCATAAGTATAACGGAACCTATTACTATTCCTATTGCATCAACTTTGGCGGCTCCCACCCAGCAGATAAACCACCTGGTGAGATCGGTTATATGACGAGCTCAAGTCCTATGGGTAACTTTACGTATAAAGGGCACTTCCTGAAAAATCCGGGTGCATTTTTCGGGGGAGGCGGTAACAACCATCATGCTGTGTTCAATTTTAAAAACGAGTGGTATGTCGTGTATCATACCCAAACGGTCAGCTCTGCCTTATATGGAGCAGGAAAAGGCTACAGATCTCCGCACATTAATAAGCTTGTGCATAATGCTGACGGCTCCCTTCGAGAGGTTGCAGCCAATTATGAAGGCGTCAAACAGCTATCCAATCTGAATCCATATCAGCGGGTAGAAGCTGAAACATTTGCTTGGAATGGACGCATCTTAACAGAGGCCTCCTCAGCCCCAGGCGGACCGGTCAATAACCAGCATGTCACAAACATTCAAAACGGAGATTGGGTGGCTGCCAGTAACGTCGATTTCGGATCAAACGGCGCAAGAACATTTAAAGCGAATGTAGCATCAAATGCAGGCGGGAAAATAGAAGTACGCCTCGGAAGCCCTGACGGCAGACTCGTCGGAACACTAAATGTCCCTTCCACAGGCGGAACGAACAACTGGCGAGAAGTAGAAACAACTGTAAACGGAGCAGCTGGCGTACACAACGTATTTTTTGTCTTTAAAGGAACGGGTGCAAACCTATTTCAATTTGATTCCTGGCGGTTTACTCAATAACAAAGGATGACAAAATGATAGGAGAGTGGAAAAATTTGATGTCAATGATCAAAAAACCAATCTGCACTTTATTGGTCTGCTTCACCATGCTGTCTGTCATGTTCATCGGACCTTTCGTGACTGAAGTTTCAGCAGCAGATGCCAATATTAATATCAATGCAGAAAGACAAGTGATTCGCGGATTTGGCGGAATGAACCACCCGGCTTGGATTGGTGATTTGACCGCACCTCAAAGAGAAACTGCCTTTGGAAATGGGCAGAATCAGTTAGGATTTTCCATTCTAAGAATTTATGTAGATGAGAACAGAAATAATTGGCACAGAGAGGTCGCCACTGCCAAAAGAGCCATAGATCATGGAGCTTTAGTAATCGCTTCACCTTGGAATCCTCCAAGCCAAATGGTGGAGACCTTCAACCGTAATGGTACAACTGCAAAGCGGCTGAGATACAATCAATACGCCGCATATGCTCAGCATCTGAACGATTTTGTAACGTATATGAAAAATAATGGCGTCAACCTCTATGCGATATCAGTACAAAACGAGCCCGATTATGCACATGAATGGACATGGTGGACTCCTCAAGAAATCCTGCGTTTCATGAGAGAAAATGCCGGCTCCATTAATGCCCGCGTGATTGCGCCAGAATCCTTTCAATACCTTAAAAATATATCAGATCCTATCTTAAACGATCCGCAGGCGCTTGGAAATATGGACATTCTCGGAGCCCATTTGTACGGAACCCAAATCAGCCAGCTTCCATATCCTCTGTTCAAACAAAAAGGAGGGGGAAAGGAGCTTTGGATGACAGAGGTCTACTACCCGAATAGCGATAACAATTCAGCCGACCGCTGGCCTGAGGCATTAGGGGTTTCAGAGCATATTCACCATTCGATGGTAGAAGGGGACTTTCAGGCATATGTTTGGTGGTACATCCGCAGATCCTACGGTCCTATGAAGGAAGACGGAATGATCAGTAAACGCGGTTACAACATGGCGCATTTCTCCAAATTTGTACGCCCAGGATACATCAGAATTGATGCAACGAAAAGTCCTGAACCAAATGTTTTCGTATCTGCCTATAAAGGAAACAATCAGGTTGTCATTGTCGCGATTAACAAAAACAATACAGGAGTCAATCAACACTTTGTGATGCAAAATGGAACTGCTTCGCAAGCGTCAAGATGGATTACAAGCAGCAACAGCAACCTTCAACCTGGTACAGACTTAAATATATCAGGTAATCAATTTTGGGCCCATCTCCCAGCTCAAAGTGTGACCACATTTGTAGTCAAACGCTAGAATGAATTGAATCACGAAAAGCCAATTTTCTTTTGAAATGAGAAAATTGGCTTTTTTTATGCAAATAGGAAGTTGATTTTATCACTATGTACGCACATTGGGTATAATAATGACAATGACTTCAGGAGAGTGATCAATGTATGCCAAAGCTACAAAGCAAAGTATTAATCATCGATGACGAAAAAGAAATTTTAGAATTAATCAACACAGTATTAACAAGAGAAGGCATTGATCGCGTCATAACAGCTTCAACTGCCCGTGATGGTTTGGCAAAATTCCATCAAGAACAACCCGATCTTGTCATACTTGATATTATGCTGCCAGACGGTGAAGGCTATGATATTTGCAAACAAATCAGAGAGACCTCCCATGTTCCGATTATTTTTTTATCAGCAAAGGGAGAGGAATCAGACAAAATTGTAGGACTTGCCATCGGCGGGGACGACTACATTACAAAACCGTTCAGCCCAAAGGAAGTCGCCTACAGGGTGAAAGCGCAGCTGAGACGGGTCTCATACTGGCAGGCAACTCAAGCCGATGCCGTGATCAAAAAAGGGCCGTTTGAGTTAAACGAGCAGCAAGCAGAACTGACTAAAAATGGCGCGGTCATTGAGCTCACACCGAAAGAGCTTTTGCTTATGACTTATTTCCTGCAGCACCCGAACCGTGTCATCAGTAAAGAAACGCTTTATCAAACTGTTTGGGGAGAAGACTTTTTCGGTTCTGACAATACGGTAATGGTTCATATACGAAGACTCCGGGAAAAAATAGAGAATTCCCCTTCAACACCAGAGTTTCTCATCACAGTCAAAGGGCTTGGCTATAAATTTGTTGTAAAGGATGCGTAAGGATGAAATGGCGATTAACAGGCAGATATATGGTCTCTGTCATTATCGTGACCATAATCACGGTCTTTATCAACTTATTCGTATTTATGATTTGGCTCGTACTTCAGGCAAACAGCCAGTATAACGAGGAAAATACGCCCGAAACCTTCACAAGATCATTTGAACAATACGTCTCTTTTTCTGATCAAGGAATGACCGTAAACAAAGAAGGGCAGCAAGCCTTAAAACAACAGAATGCATGGATTCAAATTTTAGACGAAAATGGACAAGACGTGTATCATGCGCAGGCACCTAAAGGATTAAAGAACAAATATACACCAATAGAAATCGTGAACTTACATAAATATAAGGATAAGCAATTATTTTCGACCATTTTTGCTGGCGGAAAAAAAGTAAAAGGCAAAGAATATAGCTACTTTATCGGATTTAAAGACCCTTCTATTGGAAAATACCAATTCTCGTTCGACACGAAAGACTTAGTGACAAAATTCAATATCGGGACGATGATTTTATTATCAATCGATGCCATCATTGCGTTACTCATTGGTTACTTTTTCAGCCGGCAGCTCACAAAACCGCTCGGTCGTGCCATTCATGGCATCCAGCAGCTGGCAAACGGAGATTACACGACAAATCTGCCCGCTAAAGGAATTTATAAAGATGTCTTTTATAATGTCAATCACTTATCAGAGCAGCTCGCTTCAAGCAAAAAAGAAAAAGACAAATTAGAGCAAATGCGGGAAGAATGGATCACCCATATTTCTCATGATATTAAAACGCCGCTAGCTTCTATTCAAGGCTATGCAGAAATCATCAAAGATCCAAAGTATCCTCTTTCAAAGCAAGACATCAGACATTACGCGGACATCATTGAGAATAAATCACTTTACATCAAAGATGTCATGGAGGATCTGAATTTAACGACAAGGCTGAAAAATAACGGCGTCATGCTAAATAAAGAGCTGGTCAACATTGTGTCACTGCTGCGGGAAACGTTAATTGATATTTTAAACGATTCAAGATATGCGGATCAGACGATTGAGCTTCAAACAAATGAAGACAAGCTTATGCTGAATATTGATAAAATCCTCATTCGAAGAGCAGTTACCAATCTTATTTTAAATGCCCTCGTTCACAACGATCCTGATGTGACGATCATTGTACAGCTTGAACAAAAAGAAAAAACCCATATCACGATTAAAGACAACGGCAAAGGAATAGAAGAGGCAGAGCTGGAAAAAGTGTTTGACCGCTATTACAGAGGGACGAATACAGGAGTTTCGCATGCAGGCTCTGGTCTTGGGATGGCGATTGCAAAGGATATTATCGTCAAGCACGGCGGGGATATCACAATCCGCAGCAGCGTAGGGAAAGGAACAACAATTGATATCCAACTACCAGCATGAAAACATACAAAAAAAACGGTTCTGATCAACAACATAACCGTTTTTTTCACCTATTATTTATTCTGAAAACACTTTGATGCCTTTGACAATGTTCCAAATGAAGAAGTAGATGGCAACAAGGAATGTCACTGCATATGTCGCAATTAAGAAAGGCCCCGCATGGCTGATATCTTTCATACCAAGTAAACCTGAACCAAGGATGCCAATACCAAAAATCAAATAAGGTATGACATGCGTCCATAATGATTTTTTCGCATGATATTTCACTTCGTCCTGACCTAAGAAATAGACGATAATTGGGAACAAAAATGGTGCGAAAAAGATACTGAAGTAACATAATGATGACAAGACTTTATTTTCTCTCAAAACGTTTCACCTCTATGATTTATTAACTACTACAAACACATTGTACTACCTCAACCTTAACCTGTATTAATCCGAACCTTACAGCAACCTTAAAAAACTCATTCTTCTGGTACAAAAATGTAATCGCATCAAATGGAGAAAACCTATAAAAACAAATTGAATGATTTAAAACACCATCTCAGAGCCTTTAACCGGCTGCATGTGATGGTGTTTTTTTTCACGAAAACATATCTTGACCTTGAAGTATAGTTCAACCTTTATAATGTAAATATAGAAAGACAAAATCACGAAAAAGGAGTAACGACGGAGTTGATGACTAGAGGAGAACTTGCCAAACAAACAGGAATAAGTCCTGCCGCAATTCGTTACTATGAAGAACACAACATTTTACCTGTCCCAAGACGCCGTTCGAACGGTTATAGACGATACACAGAAGATTACATTGTGAAAATTCAATTGATCAAAGATGCCAAATCATTGGGTTATTCCCTAAAGGAAATAAAAGAAATATTGGAAATGCTGAGTCAAGACATAGAACTTGATACTTTAAAAAGAATTGTACATCAAAAACATGAAGAAATTGAAAAGAAAATTAACAGTCTTCGTCTCATTCAAGACCTTCTATCTAACTTATTAAAGACTCCTGAGAAAGAAGTACAAGTGTATCTCAAATCATTTCGTGTGATGAATCAGGATGACGAATAAACATATCTGCTTAAAGGAGAGAAAACAAAATGAGTATCGACATTTTTAATGGAGAACGTTCTGAAGAAAGTATTCAATTTGAAAAATTATTCACGTCCCAAAGTAATAAAGAGAGTTTTGCTAGTGTCGAAAAAACCAAAAACTTTCTGTCTCAAATAGAAAATATAAAGCCTTATGTAATCGGAGACGATGTGAAATTAAAAAGTGAGATAAAGGAGCAGGCTTTCGAAGGAATGCAGGTTTTCACATTGAATGACCAAAAGTCGCAAAAACAAAAGGTGATTTTATATATACATGGTGGTGCCTGGGTAAACCAGCCTCTCAATTTCCATTGGTGGTACATGGATAAAATGGCTAGGTCCCTTAACGCCAAAGTGATAGCACCTATTTATCCTAAATTACCTCATTACAGCTACCAAGATACCTATCCGAAAATCTTAAATCTATATAAAGAAATACTGAAAACGGTTGAGAGTACCAATCAATTAACGATTATGGGAGATTCAGCGGGCGGAAATATCTCTCTTGGCCTTGCGCACCTCTTAAAGATGGAAGGTCTGCCGCAGCCAAAGGATATCATTTTATTATCTGCATGTGTTGATATGAGTTTAAGCAATCCTCTTATATCTGAATATGCCCTTAAAGATCCCATTTTAGCCCCTGAAGGAATAGATGTCATTACAAAAATTTGGGCAGCAGATAAAGGGATAACTGACCCATTAATCAGTCCAATTCACGGTGACTTTAACGGTCTTGCGAAGATCACTCATTTTATTGGAACACACGACATTTTATATCCAGATGCAATAAAGCTTGATGAAAAGCTAACAGAACAAGGAATTGACATGAAAACCTTTGTTTATCCAGAAATGCTGCATGTATTTGTCGTCATGCCAATCCCTGAGGCACAAGACGCTCAGGAAAAAATCATTCAGGTGATAAATAGTTAGATTCTCTTTTCACATATCAATATGCTCCAGCTTGAATATTTGAAAGCTTAGCAAAATGGACTGCTTACTGAAAGCAGTCTTTTTCCATTCAACATGAGATACATTCAGAATGTCAATTCACCTCAGATTAAATATTCCTTAAATTCCAATTTTTGTTTACAACATATGAATTTCCTATTAATATGATACATATTCGGTTCATCATCAGTTCATAAAGGAGAGTGACATGATGAGTGTTTTCTTTCTTCACCCCATGGCGCTGATCTTATTTACACTGCCTTTGTTATCTTTGATATGGGGGATTGTTGGCTACTGCATCTTTAAGCGCGTTTACATCGTTCTCATCATCACATTTGCAGTCTCCACTATTTTCATATTTGCCTATACTGGGTTTGATATTTCAAATATGTATTGGGTAGTGACGATGACCTTTTTATGCATGTGTACCTCTGTCATCACAAAAATCATTCGATATATGTATGCTCGCTATAAAAGAGCATCATAAAAAAGCTGATGTTCGCAAACATAAGCTTTTTTTGTTTCCACTCAATTCATCTTCAAGAACCGCTCATTATCTGATGTTTGGTATAATAGATCAACATATTCAAAACGGCATAGAAGGGTGAAGGGGGACACAATGCACACATTTGATCTTACTCCAAAAGATATAGAGTTAATAGACGAAGCAAAAAAGAAGATTACGAGCCTTTATGAAGATGATAAACATCATGTAGGAGCCGCTATCCGCATGAAAACAGGAGAAATGATCTCGGCTGTCCATATAGAAGCCTATATCGGACGGGTAACGGTTTGTGCAGAAGCCATTGCAATTGGCAGTGCTTTATCGAATGGATATAAAGATTTTGATACAGTTGTTGCCGTTCGACATCCATATTCAGATGAAGAGGATAGAAGATTGAGGGTCGTAAGCCCTTGCGGCATCTGTAGAGAGCTCATTTCAGATTTCGGACCAGAATGTTTTGTCATCTTAGAAATAGATGGCGAACTAGTCAAAGTGAAAATCGGGGAACTGATTCCACTCAAATATACTAGAAGTTGATATACAGCCTAGACTTAGCAGCATCAAGCGTCCTCTTTGTTGTATTCTAAATAACTGAAAAATTGCTTCACAAAAACAGCCCCATATATTTTCTCCATATGCGCCGTATTAAAAATATATTGTTCCATATGCTCAAGCTTGCGCAGGCTGCGTACCAGTACTTTCCGATCCTCGTCAGAAAGATGAGGGTCATCATTTATCTTCGTCAATGCATATTTGACACGCGCGGAGACCTTTTCAACGTATAGATGGTTTTTAGAAGCTGGCGGAATACATTGCGACAGGTCACAGCCTGTAAAGCAAACACCGTCAAGGGTGCAGTTTTCAAAATTGGCAATCAGCTTTTGTTTACCATTTCCCTCAAACGTTATATCCACCAACTTACCAGTAAAGGTACAATTTACGATATTCGCTGCTTGTAAAATGCGGTCATGAAACCTGCATTTATAAAATGTACAGTTGATAAACGCAGCATTTTCCAATGTCATTCCTCTCATATCACAGGAGGAAAATTCACAATTCGTAAAAACAGCCTCGCCTTTAGCAATTCCAACAGAACGCAAATCGGAACGAACAAACGTACAATGCTCAATCGTACTACCTGCAAAAAATCTCGCATTCGTCAGATCACACGTATTAAATACAAGATGACGCAGCTGACAGCTCCAAAATATAGGTGAATGAACATTCGAGTTGTTGATCGTCGTTCCGCTTATCGTTTCGTGTTCATACCTGACAATATCAGAAAATATTTCATTGTCTACTGACATACCAGACTCAAGCCTTCTCATTGTGATCACCTATCTTTTAATCTTTTACCAGGATGAATACCTTCCAAAAGTTCATTTCTGTTTCACTAAACGGCTGGCATTGACAAGTTATTATATCATAAAGCTCGAAACATAAAGAGAGCGGTCATCATTTTGAAAGCGCTTATCTTGCAATGTGTCTTTCACACTCACTTTAAATCATAAGGGGGAACAAAAGAATGAAAAGGTATGACGCATTCCCAGAACCAATCGGCGGCTATACTGCCGGCCGCACATAGATGGATTTTGAGTACACGGCATCTGATCACTCAAAAAGAGAACTGACCGCATTTGTATACTATCCGTCTGATAACAATGAAGGGAAGACCCCATCAACGTACATGTTTCCTGAAGTATACGAAATGCTGCATGACCAGCCGCTTTTCACTGAGTATATGAAGGAAAAGGATTTTTTCTCTATCGATATCCAAACTCATTGTTACGACGACCTGGCTCTTTCCGGGAAAGAAGAACGCTATCCAGTGTTATTTTATGTTTGCGGCGGGGGCGGCTCTCAAGAATGGGGGACTGTGATCTGTACAGACCTTGCAAGCATGGGGTACGTTGTCGTCAGTATCGGTCATCAAAACAGCACGATGTATAAGCGTAAAGATGGGCGTCTGTTTAATGTATCAAAGGATTTTTCAGATGTCATTATGGCGTTTTCTGAAGATCCAGACATGATGGCGCTGGCTGGTCAGATGACGATGCGGCCTGACGATGAAACTGCCATTGAGACATGCCGTAACGTCCTTACATTGCCAATACTTCATCCGTTAACGAAATATAGTGAATTACAGGCAGAGGATGTTAGGTATGCAGCCGATTATCTTTACAAACTAGAATCCGGGGAACTCAATTCCATCTTTAATGGCAAATTGCTGCTTGCCGCCGGCATGGGCATAATCGGACATTCTTACGGAGGGCCAACGACAGCGATTGTTTGCCGGGGTGACGACCGATTCACCTGCGGAATTGGCCTCGATAGCGGTGCATTCGGTCTTCTTGACAGCGACCTGAAAAAACCCTTTTTGCTGCTGTTTTCCGAGCCTAACTATCATATGAATGCGATCATTGGCGCAAACAATAGCATGGAAACCTATTATTTCTCTGTTGAGCATGCTGCGCATTTAGATTATTGCGACATCGTGTTTACCGGTGTGAACGAAGAACTGAGAGGCGAACGCGATGCGATGGAGATGCAGAATCTTGTCACAGACTATACGAGGACCTTTTTTGATCATTACATTCTGCAAAAGCCTGTACATGTGGAAAGTCTATCATACGATGGCGTGGACTTAATTAAGAAAACGAGCAGAAAGTGATCTAAAATGAAAAAAAGCCTAGAGAATTAGGCTTTTTTTGTTTCTCCATGGTATATATCCGTGACGATTTTTAAAAAAGCCTTCAAAGCACGTGTCTTATATCGACCTTTCTTCACGACAATTCCAATTTTCCAGGGAATATATTGACTGCTAATGGGTTTGACACAAATGTCATCTCTGTACATATCCGTTAAAGGACTTGGAAGGATCGCCACTCCTAGCTCATCACGAACTAATGTCATCAGCAAATCCCATTGTGTTGTGCTGTAAGCGATATGGGGAACAAAATGTTCCTTACGGCAGCTTTCTAAAATCACTTGACTCAACGCAAATGAAGAATCAAACAATATCCAGTTTTCCTCTTTAAGCTGTTTGAGTGAGAGCTGTTGCTCATCTTTTAAAGCGTGATTTTTTGGTAAACAAGCTACAAATGGCGCTTCAAAAATGAGTTGTTCTTCTAATTCAATACTTTGCGCAGGTATGACAACAAAGGCCGCATCTACTTCGCCTTTCTCAACGAGTTTTTCTACATGTAAGCCGCCCTCTTCAATTATTTCGAGCGTCACATCTGGATGCTTTTTAGTAAAAGCTTTTGCCACTTTGGAAAAGAAAAAGGTACCAATTATTTGCGGCAGACCAATCTTTAAATGGCCGCTAATATGCGTCTCGGTATCACCCAGCTCCATTTGCAGCTCATTCATTTGCTGAAGCACCGTAATCGCTTTTTCATATACAAGCTGTCCTTCATCCGTTAACTTGAAAATTCGATTTGACCGATCGAAAAGGATGACACCCAGTTTTTTCTCTAATTTCTGAATGGTTTTAGAGAGGGAAGGCTGGGCGATAAAAAGCTTTTCACTTGCTCTTGAAAAACTTCCACAATCCGCAATCGTTTTAAATATTTCAAAGTCCCGTATGTTCATTTTACCCTCCCATTATTCCAATAAGGCATACTTATTATGATGATGATATATTGTACATTATAAACGTTTATTTTTACACTGAGAATAAGGAGGGGGTAAGATGTCAACATGTAGAGTTGCTGTTGTGCAAGCTGCTTCTGTCATTATGGATAGAGAAGCATGTACTGAAAAAGCCATTTCGTTAACACTTGAGGCCGGAGAAAAAGGAGCCAATATTGTTGTATTTCCTGAAGCTTTTATACCTGCCTATCCTAGAGGACTAGCTTTTGGCGCCACAGTAGGAAGCCGTTCTCCAGAAGGAAGAAAGGACTGGCTTCGTTACTTAGAAAATTCAGTTCCAGTTCCTAGTCAAACGACTGACAGATTAGGAGAAGCAGCCCGGAAAGCTGGTGTCTACCTCGTCATCGGTGTCATTGAAAGAGATGACGAATCAAGTCGCGGGACTTTATATTGTTCCGTATTGTTTTTCGGACCAGATGGAGCCTTACTTGGAAAGCACCGCAAACTAAAGCCGACTGGTTCCGAACGACTCATATGGGGAGAGGGGGATGGCAGCACACTGCCGGTTTTCGATACACCGTATGGTAAAATAGGCGCTTTAATTTGCTGGGAAAACTATATGCCATTAGCTAGAGCAGCGATGTATGCAAAAGGCGTCCAAATCTATATAGCCCCTACGGCAGATTCCAGGGAGCTATGGCAATCTACGATTCGCCATATTGCCGCAGAAGGCCGATGCTTCGTTCTATCTTGTAATCAATATGTGAATAAAGAGATGTATCCTAAAGATTTAGCCTGCTATGCTGAATTAGCATCTTCTCCTGATGAAATGTGCCGAGGGGGAAGTGCCATCGTCGGTCCGTTAGGCGAATATATAAAAGAACCTGTCTATGGTCAGGAAGAGATACTGCTGGCAGATCTTGATTTGCGTGATATTTCTTCTAGTCAATTTGACTTCGATGTCGTAGGACATTATTCAAGACCTGATGTATTCCAGCTCATAGTCAATGAAGAGAAAAAAGAAAATGTAAAGTGGATGAATCGATGAAATCACAACAAAAAAAGAGCAGCCATCAGCCGCTCTTTTTTTGTTGTGTCTACCTTAATGAGTTTTTAATGGACCTTTTGTGATATGAGAAAGCTGAGCATTAATCCCAAAGATTTTAGCATTGATGTCTGTTATTCCAAAGCTAGTAATTCTTTTAGAATGCATATCAAGGTAGTTTTCAGCTGCTTCTTTTGTTTCGAATAAGTAGATTCCGCCAGCCTCATTTTTCTCCGGATTCTCTGTCCATATTTTCCATATGAATCCGTCTTCCTCCTTCATACTTTTCGCTAAATCAGAAAACTCTTTTGCCATTTCATCACCGAAAGGGCCCTTCATTTTAAAATCCACCTGTAATAAGTGTGCCATCGTCATTCTCCTTATTTTGAAGTTGTAAAATAGACTTCCCCAAGCACTTCTTTCATTTGATACTGCTGTTGCTGAAGTTCCTTCTCCATAAAAAGCCTTACATCTGATTGGTCAACATCGTACATCACTTCAATTTCTTTAGAAAATAAAAGCTTTTCTTTTTCGAGCAGGGTAGAAACAGCTGGACGCTTTTTCGGTTGAAGTTCTTCTGCGCTTAGAGCTTGCTTTAATCCTTCAAGATAGACTTCAAATGTCCGGCTACCCGTCACTTTGACTCCTTTATTTTCTTCGTTGACGAAGATGATCGTTGGGAAACCTCTAGCACCAAGATCTCGAACAAGAGCAAAATCTTGATTTAATAATTCTTGGCCGCTTGGGAGTTCGGCTTCATGTACAATCACATCTCCGTTAAGTCCAAGGTTGTTGACGATGTCAATCAACACGGTGATATCGGATATATTTTGATTGAAGGCAAATAGCGCTTCTCTTGCACGGCGTAAAAAAGTATAAGCTAGTGCATCATCATGATGTTTTTGAATTACTTTGAACACGCGAGAGGGCGGGTAGGAGGATTGAACAGGATTGTCAATCATTAAAGACCCATCAATTGGCATGCGGGAATGTTCTCCAACCTCTCTCCAGTGACCAGCAACATCGGCAGGTTTATAAATTCCGTTTGCCGGATCAATTGGACCGTCATGCCATTTCTCTAGCAGTCCACCCAACACAGTTTGGAAATGAAAATAATGTCCATATTGGTCTTTAAAACGACGCAGGACAGGTTCAATTGCCCAGCAATGCGAACAAATCGGATCTGTTACATAATAGAGCGTTATTGTTTTTTTAGGCTGCTGAAAATCAATGACCTGGATATCCTCATCTTCACCTACACCACATACACCTGTTTCTATATCACAAAACATTTCATTGTTTTTCAATTTCATTTACCTCCTCAATTTTTGCAAGGAAACGCTATTTCCTAGAAGTTGTTTGAATCAATCATTTGCATTACAATTAGATCTTAAAACACAACGAGTAAGACCAACACCAATAATTTCTTCAATTTGTTGTTTATCCAACAGATTGATAGATGTGTTGAAAAAGGAGGAGGGATAAGATGATGCAGTCAAAGACAGATCCTCGGGTTCTAAGAACGCGTAAGTTAATCATGGAGTCTTTTATGAAACTTTCATCGAAAAAGGAATTTAAGGATATTACGATCAAAGATATCACGGCAGAAGCCATGATCAACCGAGCGACGTTTTATTATCATTTTGAGGATAAATACGATTTACTGGATAAAACGCTATCAGAAGTATTATTGATTAATTTAGAAAGTATTCATTTCAATCATCGTAAACTAGATGAAGATACGATTATCAATATTTTTAAAGCACTAACGAATTTTCAACAATCTCTGCATAACCGCTGCCAAGTAGAATATGAAACGGAACTTGCTCCTATTGTTAGGGAACAGCTTGAAATTATTTTTTATCAATTGTTAATCAATCAATATACAAATGTCGAAAAGCAAATTCTGAAGGTCACAGCTGTTTTTTTAAGCTGGGGAATTCACGGAGCTTCTGTTGAGTGGAGAAAAAATAGTTCGCACATATCATCAGAGGAGTTTATCAAATCAGCAGTGCCATATATTTTGTCAGGAATTGATTTTAAACAAGCAGATAGTTGATTTGACAATTTTCAAAGGCTTCACTAATATAAATGCTATAGCATATAAAATTTCATAGAGGGTGTTTACATGGATTTACAAGATTTAATAGGTTATCTCGTTCATCGTACTGATCTCAAAATGACAAATTATTTTACGAACAGGTTAAAGCCTTACGGGGTCACTCCTGAACAATGGAGTATTATCAGTATTCTGAGCAGTGAAAAGGGGACTACTCAAAAAGAATTGGCAGAAGGAATTGATAAAAATCAAACGACTGTCGTCAGAATGATCCAGTCAATGGAACGAAAAGGGCTTGTCAAAAAAATCTATAATGAACAAGACCGGCGCTCACATCACCTGCTTTTAACAGAAAAAGGGGACGAGGTCAAAAAGGCCATTCTTCCTGTTGTCATGGATGCACATCAAACGGTAACAAAGCAATTAAGCGATGAAGAGATTCAACAATTAAAATTACTTTTGAACAAATTATTTCATTCACACTATGAATCTTGAAATGTCTAATCTGTAACAAACGATTTATATCTGATATATGCTATGACATATAATTTTCACCAGCTGAAAATTTGTCCATTTGGACTGAGTGTTTCAGTCAAATAACTTAGAAAGATGTGATCACGATTTTCATACTTATTCTGCAAATGATATTGGCCGCTTTCTTTTTTGTAACAGGATCGAAAATTATATCAGGGAAAATGTCAGAAGAGTTCAAACGATTTGGTTTACCTGCTTTTTTTAATGTTTTAACCGGAGCCTTTGAGCTCATAGGCGCTGCTGGAATGCTGATCGGCATATGGATGCCAACAATAGCAATATTATCAGGCTTACTGTTAGGAGGCACGATGCTTGCAGCTGCCTTTACTCTGATCGTATTAGCCAAAGATCCCTTTAAAAAAGCACTCCCTGCACTTGTGTTATTCGCTCTCAGTATCGGGGTCAGCTTGTACCACATTCTTTAAGTTCATATCAAGGTAAGTCACAAAACCTAAACAAATCTCCATTGTTCTAATGGCGGATTGTGTTTAGGTTTTTTTGCGATTGAATTGTTTTCGAAGAACTAGGCATGAGACAGCGAATACTGCGAAAGCGCCCGCTGATCCAGCAGCAAACACTAGCTCAAATTGTTCTGGTTTGGACTTGAATAACAAAGGGACAGAAAGAATGAGAGCCGCACCACTAAAACTCAATCCTAATATCAACATTGCCAATAATTTATTCATAGGAACACCTCTTACACTCAGAATTAGAACAATGGAAACGACTGATTCAAGAATCATTGTGATGATTCGACATCCTTTCACATTCCTAGTTGGAGTGTATCATATGGTGGCGGGCGATTGTAAAACACACAATTGTGAAATAAATTTTTTAAACGAACACTGTTCTTTACGAACGGTGTTCGTTATAATATAAATGTGATGTGGCTTTAAACGATTTCCATAAAGAAGAGGAGATGCATAAGATGACGGCATTATCTAAGAAACAAAAGCAGATCGCTATTATTGGAGGAGGGCCTGGGGGGCTAACACTCGCCTTAATACTGCAAAATTACGGTATACAAACAACCATCTATGAACGAGAGATGCATGACAAGAGTCTTGAAAGAGGGGGCTCACTGGATATTCATGAAGAAACAGGTCAAAAAGCTTTAAAAGAAGCAGGGGTTTATGAGGAATTTCAAAGGAACGCCCGCTATGAAGGAGAAGATTTCCGCTTACTTGATAAATCAGGAAGAATTTATTTAGATGAAGAAACGGAATCAGATCAAAAAGGCACCCGCCCAGAAATTGATCGTGGTGTTTTGTGTGAACTGCTGTTAGATCAAATGAATGTTGAAAACATCAAATATGGATATAAACTAGAAAATTGCGTTTCATTAGAAAACGGCATGACGGAGCTTCATTTTGAAAACGGAGTTGTTGAGACAGTTGATCTTTTAATTGGGGCAGATGGTGCTTTTTCTCGTGTGCGTCCTCTGTTAACAGATATTGATATTGAATACGCCGGACTCACGATGCTGGAATTGAATATCCTCAACGTAGAGGTGAACCACCCTGATTTAGCTGCATTTAATAAACGCGGGAAGATGTTTGCTTTAGCAGACCACAAAGGACTGATTGGTCAGTTAAACGGGGATGGACGAATCAAAGTGTATGCAAGCCTTATGGCAGAACGTAACTGGATTGAGACTTGTGGTATTCCGTTCCATCAAGCGAAAGAAGCAAAAGAACAATTATTACAGTTATTTAGTGATTGGGACGATCAGCTGAAAAATTATATTCGTTATGCAGAAGATGCCATCATTCCAAGACGGATTTATACGCTTCCTGTCGGTTTTAAATGGAACCGCCATAAAGGAGTAACTCTTATCGGTGATGCCGCTCATGTCATGTCACCATTTGCAGGGGAGGGTGTAAACATGGCGATGTTTGATGCAATGGAGCTTGCACTTGCGATTGTCCGAAATCCTCATCATATTGAACAGGCTATTGAAGAATACGAAGATATGATGTACGAATATTCATCGGAGAAAGCTCATGAATCAGAAAAAAGTTTAAAACTGTGTTTTTCAAAAGATGCTGCAGTCAAGCTTGCTGAAATGATGAATTCTTTTCAAGAAAACGTTGATTGATGCTCAATTTACTATTTGACTTTGACATGTTATAAAGAGATTATGAACAATTCAAATCGTCGTATTATCAGTCGTCGGTCTCGGCCGGCAAAAGAGCCCTTAAGCCGTGAACTCATTGTGAAAACCGCCTATGAGCTTCTAAAGGAGCAAGGGTTAGAGGGCATGAGTATGCGTAAAGTGGCTAAAGCACTCGATACGGGACCTGCATCCTTGTATGTTTACGTGAACAATTTTCAAGAACTCAGTGCTTACGTATTAGATTATGGTCTCGGCCAAATGGTTTATCCAGATTCAGTGAATGGCACATGGAAAGAACAGTTATCTGACATATTGCATACTTATTTCCTGCTGCTATACGAAAAGCCTGGTCTTGCTGAAATTTCTCTTTCCACCATCCCGCAAGGAACGAACTTTTTACAGTTGACCGAACATCTTCTCGCTGCACTGCATAAAGGCGGAATCAAATCTACATCCGCTGCATGGGGAGTAGACTTGTTACTGTTATACGTATCTTCCGTAGCATACGAAAAGGTCTCTTGGAAGAAACACGGCTCTTCGCAGATTTCAGATACAAAAAAAACATTTCATGATGCAGACAAAACGCGGTTTCCTTTCATCCATAGCCTAAAAGAAGAAATGTTTGCAGGTGATACCGTATCAATGGAACGGTTCAGGTGGGGAATTGAAGTCATTTTGTATGGAATCCAGCAAGAAATCAATTAGAAAGGAGCACAAGCAAAAAGCAGTCAATGGCTGCTTTTTTTATATTTTCTTAACTTTTTCAACATATATAAAAAAATCTATATATTGTTTTTGTATATAAAAAATTATATAATCTAGTGGAATAAACAAATGAGGTGCTTAGGCATGGAAAATATAAAGAATTTATTAGAGAGCTATATTCCTTTAGCAAAATCTACGGCAAAAATGTTTGGACCAAATTGTGAAGTCGTTATTCATGATTTAACGAACCCACAAACATCTGTCATGTTTACAGTCAATCATCATGTGACGGGAAGAAAAATCGGTCAATCATTTGATCATTTGGTAAAGACTGTTTTACAATCAGAAGATTTTAAAGAAGATTATCTTGCTGGGTATACATTTAAAACAGAAGACAACCGTACCATTCGTTCTTCGACTTCATTAATTCGTGATTCGAAGAAAAAGGTGATCGGGGCATTCTGTATCAATTTTGATGTTGAAGCATTGAATCAAATGCAGCAATTTATGGATACTTTTCTTTCTACAAAAGTTGAAGTTCAAGAGAATGAAACAACATCAAATGATGATCTTGAAAATGTGGAAGGAATCGTAGATCAATTGATTCAACAGATCATTCAAAACAGTGTCCACCCAGTTATGAAACGTCATGAAAAAATTGAATTAATAAGGTTCATGGATGAAAAGGGAATCTTTTTAATGAAAGGTTCAGTTGAGAAAGTCGCATCTATGTTAGGTATTTCTAAAGTCACCGTCTATAGCTATTTGGATGAAATCAAACATAAATCGAATGAAGGGGAAACGAAATGAAAAGCATCCTTGAGGTAGGAAATCTAAAATCCAACGGACACTATGCATTTGCAACCATTCATCAAAACACGGTCTATGTTTCAGGACAATTTGCCATCAATCCCGAAACGAGAGAAAAAGAATTCGGCCCCATTGAAGAAGAGACATTACAAGCACTTAAGAATGTGGAGATGATTGTAGAAGCAGCCGGAAGTAAAAAAGAAAAGATTTTGCGTATGACTTTATACATTTCTGATATTGAACTATGGGACAAAGTAGATGCGGTTTACACTGAATTTTTCGGTGAACATCAACCAGCACGTACTGTTGTACCAACGAATGAATTACATTTTGGTTTCAAAATTGAAATTGATGCTATTTCTTATATTTAGAATATTTTTTTGCCCACGATATATAAAAAAGTATATTTTATATAAAAAATTATCTGAAGGGGCTGATGATTGATGAATCAATTGATTTGTAACCATTGCGGTAAAAAGTATGAGATGACACCAACTTTATGGAAATGTGATTGTAACGGCGTATTAAACCTGGTGAAAGATACCCCTCAAATAGATATTGCGGCTTGGAATCACTACCCAAACTCATTATGGCGTTATGTTGAAACCATGCCATTTTCAAAAGGGTCAAAGACTTGGGAATCTGTGACAATGGGTGAAGGTCAAACTCCGTTAATCGTTTTAGATCCTCATGAGCCAAACACTTATGTAAAAGTTGATTATATGATGCCTACACTATCCTTTAAAGATCGAGGAGCTGCTGTTTTAATGACAAAGGCAAAGGAATTAGGGGTATCAAAAGTCATTGCGGATAGCAGCGGGAATGCAGGAACGGCGATTGCCGCTTATGCAGCTCGTTGCGAGATTGCATGTGACATCTATCTAAGCGATGAAACTTCACCTAAAAAGATCGCTCAAATAAAAGCCCATGGAGCAACGGTTAAAGAAATTCACGGTACACGAGAGGATATTGCAGCCGCGGCGCAAAAAGCAGTAGACGCCGAAAACGTTTTTTATGCAAGCCATGTGTATAATCCTTATTTTTTTGAAGGAACAAAAACATACGCCTATGAAATATATGAACAAGTAAACGGAGCACCTGATGCTTTAATCATTCCGGTTGGAAATGGTACTCTCCTCCTAGGTGCGTATTACGGTTTTAAAGAGTTATTTGAAAATGGTTTAATTCATAAAATACCGAAAATCATTGCCATCCAAGCGAAAAACTGTGCTCCTCTCGTGAAAGCTTATCAAAATGCGAAAGATTCAGCATCGCCTGTTACGAATACAGGAACTTTGGCAGAAGGGATAGCCATTGCTGCCCCGGCGCGCTCCAAACAAATTCTAGAAGCTGTACAAGATACCAATGGTACATTTATAGATATTGAAGAGGATGAGATATTGAATGCTCGCTCTAAACTAAGTGAGAAAGGATTTTATGTGGAAGTGACATCTGCAGTCAATTTTGCTGGCTACATGAAATATAAAAAGGAAGCAAAAGAAACCATCGTCATACCTCTTTGCGGTGCAGGAATTAAATCAAAATAACCAGATATGACTAATACAACTGATCCGGAATTGGCCAGATGATGATATAGATAATATGAACGCTCTCTATAAATAGAAGGGTATCTCAAAAGAGATGCTCTTTTTCATGCCTAAATGTACAATCCCTTTTGCCCAAAAGTACAATTTCAATCAACTATTTCATTACGTAGAATAAAGAGGTGAATATCATGAATTCGATGAAAAAGGAGTAAGTGAATGGCTAAATTTTTATATAACTTAGGAAACTTTGCTTTTACTAAGCCTAAACGAATGTTAATCGGTTGGTTACTTATCTTAGTAGCTGTAGTTGGAGCAACAATAGGGACAGGCGTTTCATTTAATGGAGATATGTCGATTCCAGGAACAAAATCTGAAAAAGCGATGGATCTCTTGGAAAAGAAGTTCCCAGCAGGTGATGATGGGGGAACGATTCGTCTAATATTTAAAGCACCTAAAGATAAAACTTTAGAAGCAAAGAAAGTGAAACATAAAATTAATGAAACGATAAAAGAAATTAAAAAGGATAAAGCAGTTAAGCAGGTGACCGATTTATATCAGACCTTTACGATAAGTAAAAATAAGAAAATAGGATATGCGGATATTACGTATCGAATGAAAGCGGATAAGGTAAAGGAATCCTCAAAAGAGAAAGTATTAAATAGCATAAAGATTTCAAAAGATGCGGGCATCCAAACGGAATTAAGCGGCTCCGTGACATTCTCTGAAATTGAAGTAGGTGGGATTTCTGAAATCATAGGGATTATCTTCGCCTTCTTGATTTTAGCCTTTACATTTGCTTCACTTTTGGTCGCAGGATTACCAATATTGACGGCTGTGATTGGGTTAGTAATAGGTGTGATGGTCATTTTAATCACCTCAAACTTTGTTGAAATGTCTGCATTTAGTCTCACATTAGCGGTGATGATTGGTCTTGCAGTAGGAATTGATTATGCACTGTTTATCATTTCAAGATATCGACAGCTGTTAGCAGAGGGCTACAATTTAAATGAGGCTGCTGCTAGAGCTGTGGGTACCGCAGGAAGTGCTGTATTATTTGCGGGCGTCACTGTTATTGTTGCATTATGTGGACTTGTATTAGTTGACATACCGTTTCTAGGTATCATGGGTCTTGTGGGAGCCTTTATGGTACTATCTGTTATGCTTGTTTCTCTCACGATTGTTCCAGCTATACTAGGGCTTCTTGGAGATAAGGTGAGTCCTTCCAGGCAAAATAAGTTATTTTCTAAATTACAGCCAAAAAAAGAGAAAAAAACAATGGGCTGGGCAAGATTTATTCAAAAGCATCCGGGTAAAATAATGATAGGTGTCATTTTATTGACAGGATTGGTAAGCTGGCCAGCACTTCATATGGAGCTTGGTCTTCCGGATAACGGTATGAAAGGCAAAGAAACAACTGAACGTAAAGGGTACGATCTTTTAGCAGAAGGATTTGGCAAGGGGTTTAATGGACCACTTGCCATCATCATAGATGCCTCTCAAGCAGATAAAACGATGAAGTCCAAGTCCATCGAGGAATCATCAAAATTGTTAGAAAAAATGGATGGTATCAAACAAATCACGCCGGCGATCCCTGATCCATCGGGTGAGTACGCAATGTTAACAATCTTACCTAGAAGTGGTCCGGAGGATAAAGAAACGAAGCAATTAGTGAAAGACATTCGAAATGAATCGAGTGTGACTGACACAAAGTTTCTTGTGACTGGTTCTACTGCCGTGAATATAGATATTTCAGATAGACTCAGTGAAGCATTGCCAAAATTTGCAGGAGTCATTATTGGATTTGCTTTTGTGTTAATGATTCTTGTATTTAGATCATTCCTTGTTCCATTAAAGGCTGTACTAGGGTTTTTAATGACATTAACTGCTACATTAGGTTTTGCTGTCTTTGTTTTACAGGATGGACACCTTGCCCCATTGTTTGGAATACCTGCAGCAGGACCGTTGTTAAACTTTATGCCTGTACTAGTGACAGGAATATTATTTGGTCTTGCAATGGATTATGAAGTATTTTTAGTTAGTAGAATGAGGGAAGAATTTCTTCTATCTCAGGATGCAAAGAAATCTGTTATTTCTGGATTACAGCATAGTGGCAGGGTTGTAACTGCAGCAGGCTTAATTATGATTTTCGTTTTCGCAAGCTTTATTTTTGCTCAAGACTTGATTATTAAAACAATGGGATTAACATTGGCATTTGGGGTTTTATTCGATGCATTTGTCATTAGAATGACCTTTATCCCTGCTTGTATGATGCTATTAGGGCGGGCAAATTGGTACTTACCAAAATGGCTGGCACGATTGCTTCCGGTTATTGATATTGAAGGAGAGTCAATTGCCCAAAAAGAAAAGAAGATTATATAATGTTTTCTTTTTAAAATGTTAAAATCCTAATACCGCCATTGCCTCTTTAAAAGGCGGGCGGTATTTTTCGTGTTATGATGGGGTTTGGAAGGTGAGAGTTTATGCTTAAGAAACGGATAGACCCATTTAATGAAATGATCTATTCCCGAATTCCCACGTTATTATGGGGCGTTCTTGTGTATGTTGCAGCGATGATTTTTCAGTTTTTAACAGCATCTTTATCGCTTTCAAGTTTGTTTTTTTCTGGCCTTATCGCGATCCATCTCATTTTGCACTGGTGGTCATTTTATTGGTTCAAGAAGAAGCCTTGGATTTATTTCTTCATACAAGGAATCGTTATTCTACTTTGTGTTTTAGCTATGCAAGCTGCCTCTCCTGTTATTTTAATTGGTCTTTTACCGTTATTAATTGCTCAAAGCATCGGTGTATACTATCATACATTAAAGATTATTTTGACAGGACTTTGTTTTTATGTGCTTTTTTTTCTAGCTCTTATTTTGGTTAATGATACAGATGATCTGACTGTCTACATTCCGATTTTATTTCTTATCCTTATTGTGGTCGTTGCATACTCTATCTTATTTTTTAGACAAGTAAAGGCTAGAATTCGAACTCAAACGTTTCTAAAGGAACTCGAACTCGCACATCAGCAGGTGGAGGAGTTAACCCTTGCTAATGAACGTCAAAGAATGGCGAGAGATTTACATGATACCCTTGCACAAGGGCTTGCAGGCATTATTATGCAATTGGAAGCTGTTCAAGCACATTTAGAGAATCAAAATACCGAGCGTGCTCAAAGCATTATCAAGGGCTCAATGAGCCAAGCGCGAAAAACATTAGGTGAGGCACGAATGGTGATTGATGATCTTCGGAAGGATCGTCATGATCAATACGATTTAACTGAAACAGTGAAAAATGAAGTAAATCGATTTACGACAGCAACGAATATCCCAATTCGTACAAAGATATCTGTACCTCAGAATATGTCACCTTTTTTTATTGAACATACTGTTTACATGATAAAAGAATGCTTAACGAATGTTTCAAAACATGCCAAAGCAAGCCATGTCGAGTTAGTGATGGTACAACAAGGTGATCACATCCATTTGAAAATAGCAGACAATGGAGTGGGATTTGATGAGAAAAAACGAGAATCCACTTTTGGACATTACGGCATCATTGGTATGTCAGAACGTGTTCGGCTGCTTGGTGGAGAGATCCATTTGAAAAGTAAAAAAAATGAAGGTACACAAGTAATAGTGAACATACCTTTGAAAAAGGAGTAAATACAGTGTCTTATCGAATTGTGATTGTTGATGATCATTATGTTGTGAGAGAAGGATTAAAATTAATTCTTGAAACAGACGAAAGATTTGAAGTTGTTGGAGAAGCAGAAGATGGAGGAAAGGGGATAGATGTCATAAAAGAAAAATCCCCAGACCTTGTATTACTTGACCTCAACATGCCAATGATGAGCGGGCTTGATATGCTTAGAGAAATGCAGACTCTTCAAATAAAAGTTCCCGTACTCATTTTGACTACTTATAATGAAGAAAAATTAATGATCCAAGGGTTACAGCTTGGTGCAAAAGGCTACCTCTTAAAGGATGCCAGCAGAGAAAACTTATTTAATACAATTGAAGCGGCCATCAGAGGAGACATTTTACTTCAATCAAATGTGGCCTCAAAGGTATTTGAATCAACCGTACACAAAGAACCTCAAGAAAAATGGAAAACAGACAACCACTTGCTTACCGAAAAAGAAATGCTCGTTTTGCAAGCAGTAGCTAGAGGGTTTCGGAGTAAGGAAATTGCATTTGATATGGGAATTTCCGAGAGAACTGTAAAAGCACATTTAACAAACATTTATCAAAAACTAAATGTGACATCAAGAGCTGAAGCCATTAAAACATCAATAGAATTAGGAATTATTCATTTTTAGATAATTGAACAAACAGGAGTGAAAGCCATTCTTGCAGAAAGCACTTTTGTACAAACCTATGAGCTTGGGAAATAATAAAGAGACTACTTTAGATAGTCTTTTTTTTAAAAGCATGGAGTTAGACTCTATAAAAGAAAGAAGGTATGTGGGCTTTGGTTGAAGAAGTCTAATAAACAATAAAGTAAGATTATAAACAAAGGAGAAACCTATGCAACATGATCTTCTGAATCAATTATTAAAGATAACAGATGAAGAGGAACTGATTCTACAAAACAGAAGAGAGATAAATAAAGACATTTATACCAATCAGTCTAATTTTATTATAGAAAGTCAAAAATTTCTCAATCAAGAGAGTATGATTACGGTTCGAAAACATACACGCTTTGTGGATTTTCCTAAACATAAACACGACTACATTGAGATTAATTATGTTTACAATGGAGAGTATAACCAAAAAGTAGGGAATCAAAGAATAAATTTGCAACAAGGGGAGCTGTTATTTTTAAACCAGCATATTGAGCATGAAACTCAAGCTTGTGCAGAAGAAGACATTATTATTAATTTTATCATTTTACCTCATTTTTTTGATTTTATCTTTTCGTTTTTAACGACTGAAAATAGAATTAGTAATTTCTTAATTAACAGTTTATATAACAGTACTCAAAATGGACAATTCCTTTACTTTAAAGTTTCAGAAGTAGAAAGCATTCAAGAATTAATAAAAAAAATTATGATTGAAATTATGTCTCCTGCTTTTATGTCTGAATCCACCATTAAATTGTATATGGGTCTTTTAATGGTGGAGTTAATTAAACACGCTGATAAGGCCGAACATACAGAAGACAATCCTGTACAACATTATTTAATTGTTGAATCATTAAAGTATATTGATGAACATTTCCAGCGTGCATCACTGAATGAATTAGCCACAAAATTAAGCCAGCCCGCTTATGCTTTAAGTAAAGAGATTAAAAAAGCTACCAGCTTTACATTTAAAGAATTACTTCAAGAAAAACGTTTAAATAAAGCGAAAGAGTTACTGGAAAGTACAGATATGCCAATTGCCTCTGTTATAGATCAAGTTGGATATGATAATGTAAGTTATTTCTATCGGATTTTTAAAAACAAATATCATCAGACACCAAAGCAATTCAGAGAACACTTAGCAAAAAAATAAGATGCTGCTAAATGTTCTTTTTTATTTTAAACAATTGCAAATAAGGACAATAAATAAATCATTTTAGACATTATTTTCTCCTTTTAGCTGGCTTAATATAAAGACATAAGCAAACGCTTTCATGCAAAGGGTGATTAAAATGAAGAAATGTTGTTTAGCAGTTGATATTGGTGCTTCTAGTGGAAGATTAATAGCGGGTCATCTTGAAGATGAACGTTTAAATCTAAAAGAAATCCACCGTTTCGAGAATAAAATGGTCCAAAAAAATGGCCAGTTTTGCTGGGAGCTTGATCGATTATTTGAAGAAATAAAAAAGGGAATTCATCAATGTAGTGAAATGGGATTATCTCCAGAAAGTATCGGTGTTGATACATGGGCTGTAGACTTTGTTTTACTAGATGAATGGAACAAACCTTTAACAGATTTTGTTGCCTATCGCGATTCGAGAACAGACGGGATGATGGATGAGGTTTTTAAAACATTCATGAAGGAACGTCTGTATCTAGAGACAGGAATTCAATTTCAAAAATTTAATACGATTTATCAACTTTATTCAATCAAACAAAATCATCCGGAGATTTTAGAAAATGCAAAATCTTTTCTAATGGTTCCTGACTATTTTCATTATTTATTAACAGGAAAAAAGGCAAACGAATACACAAATGCCACTTCAACTCAGCTGGTTAATGCTTTCACAAAGAAATGGGATCATGAAATATTAGATCAACTAGGCATGAACAAAGAAATGTTCCAAGATATTCATCCCCCCAAAACAGTGTTGGGTACATTGACTGAAGATTTAATAGAGGAATTCGGCTTTAATATGAAGGTTATTCTCCCAGCCACTCACGATACTGGTTCAGCTGTCATTTCGGTTCCTGAGCAGGAAGAAACAATCTATATTAGTTCAGGAACGTGGTCTTTAGTTGGTGTAGAAAATCATTTTCCAATATGTATTACAAAAGCTTTAGATTACAATTTCACCAATGAGGGCGGCATTGATTATCGCTATAGATTTTTAAAGAATATTATGGGGCTTTGGATGATACAAGAAGTGAAAAGAAATTATAAAAATCAATTTTCTTTTGCAGAGTTGGTCGTCTTAGCTAATCAGGCTCAAACATTTAAATCCATCGTTAATGTAGATGATCCACGGTTTTTAAAGCCAGAAAATATGATTCAAGAGATTCAAAGTTATTGTCAAGAAACAAACCAGCCAATTCCATCTAGACCTGGAGAAGTAGCAAAATGTGTGTTTGACAGTTTAGTATGCAGCTACCAGCAAGCCATTAATCAAATTGAAGAAATTTTTGAAAGAACATTCAATCAAATTAATGTGATCGGAGGGGGTTGCCAAAATGAAATGTTAAATCAACTAATTGCTGACGCAACAAAAAAAGAAGTATACGCTGGTCCAGTTGAAGCAACCGCCATTGGAAATATTGTAACGCAGTTAATGGCAGTTGGCGAAATTGAAGATATAAAAGAAGCAAGAACAATCATTAAGAACTCTTTTAAGGTTAAAAAATACACACCTTTAACAGTAACGGCACCGTAAAAAAGAAAGGAAGAATATCACATGACAATAAGAGAAAATTATGAGATTGCGAAAAAAGAATATGAAAAATGGGGAATCAATGTTGATGAAGTATTGGAACAATTAAAAAATGTACCGATTTCCATTCATTGCTGGCAGGGAGATGACATTGCTGGATTTGAAGTAAATAAAGGAGAATTGTCAGGTGGAATTGATGTAACGGGAAATTATCCTGGTAAAGCAACCACACCTCAACAACTAAGAGCAGATTTAGAGAAAGCGTTGTCTTTAATTCCTGGAAAACATCGTGTGAACTTACATGCCATTTATGCGGAAACAAATGGAGAAGTCGTTGAAAGGGATCAATTAGAGCCAAGACACTTTGAAAACTGGGTGAAATGGGCTAAAGATCAAGGTGTAGGCTTAGATTTCAATCCAACATTATTCTCACATGAAAAAGCAGCAGATGGGCTAACGTTGTCTCATCCTGATGAACATATCAGAAATTTTTGGATCAATCATTGTATCGCCAGCCGCAAAATTGGTGAGTATTTTGGTAAAGAATTAGGAACAGCATCCTTAACAAATATTTGGATTCCAGATGGTTATAAAGATATTCCAAGTGATCGACTAACGCCTCGTCAACGGTTAAAAGATTCGTTAGATAAGATTTTTGAAGAAGAGATCAATGAAAACTATAATCTTGATGCCATTGAAAGTAAGTTATTCGGTATTGGTTCTGAATCTTATGTGGTTGGATCGCATGAATTTTATCTTGGATACGCATTAAAGAATAATAAACTATGTTTATTAGATACAGGACATTTCCATCCGACTGAAATGGTATCAAACAAAATTTCATCTATGCTGCTTTACAGTGACAAGCTTGCCCTTCATGTTTCTCGTCCTGTTCGCTGGGACAGTGATCATGTTGTGACGCTGGATGATGAGTTACGTGAAATTGGTCTCGAAATTGTTCGAAATCAAGCATTGGATAAAGTGATGATTGGCCTTGATTTCTTTGATGCAAGTATTAACCGTGTTGCAGCATGGACAATTGGAACAAGAAACATGATTAAATCGTTACTATATGCAATGTTAGTACCAAATGAACATTTAAAAAAGTTACAGGAAGATGGAAACTTTACAGAAAGATTAGCATTAATAGAGGAATTCAAAACGTATCCTTTCGGTGCAATCTGGGATTACTATTGTGAAAAAATGGGCGTGCCTGTAAAAGAAACATGGCTGGAAGAAGTGAAACAATATGAGCAAGATGTATTAACAAAAAGAAACTCTGTTTTAGCCTAAAAAAATCATGAAAAGAGCTAACTAGTAAATTTACAAAGAGATACAGTCAGGGGGAGGGTCTAATAGATCAATTCCCCTGTTTATATTACAAGGATTCCTTTTTAGATAAATAGGTTACAACTCAATGTTTTTTCTACTCTATACGTGCTATAGGGTTAATTGAAGGGAATCATATTCATCTCATATGGAGAACACGCAATAAAACATTTATGAGAGAAGGGGCCTGCTTTTACTTTTCAGTCATCAGCCGACCAGGTAAATCTAAATAATTCGTTAAGAGGAGGTTTTAAAATTGAAAGTGAGCTTATTTATTACATGTTTAATTGATACTTTCCAGCCGAATGTCGGTAAGGCAACAGTTGAGATACTTGAACGCCTTGGTTGTGAAGTATCATTTCCTACATCACAAGTATGTTGTGGCCAGCCCGCCTATAATAGTGGCTATGCTGCCGAAGCCAAGCAAGCAGCGAAAAATATGATTCAAACCTTTGAAGATGCAGAGTATATAGTAACTCCCTCTGGTTCTTGTGCAGCGATGTTCCACGAATATCCACATATATTCAAAGGAGATGTTCAATGGGAGGAGCGAGCAAGGCGTCTTGCTGAGAAAACGTATGAACTAACTCAATTTATCGTAGAGGTTTTAAAGGTTACAGATGTAGGGGCACGTTTAAAAGGGAAAGCGACCTATCATACATCTTGTCATATGACACGTTTGCTAGGTGTGAAGGAAGCACCTTTTACGCTGCTTTCTAATGTAAAAGAATTAGAAGTTGAGCACCTTCCCAACGCCCAAAATTGCTGTGGATTTGGTGGAACTTTTTCTGTGAAAATGATGCCAATATCTGAACAAATGGTAGACGAAAAAGTAGAAAGTGTTGAACAGACAGGTGCGGACTATTTAATTAGTGCAGATTGTGGATGTTTAATGAATATTGGAGGACGAATAGAACGTTTAGGAAAATCAGCGCGGGTACTGCATATTGCAGAGGTATTAAATAGCCGTTAATTCAAGGGAGGGAACACGACATGAGCATGAAAATTAGTGATAAAAAATTTAATGAACGTATTGATAAAGGAATCCAAGATTCTACGATGCGTGAAGCTGTGTCTACAGCTCAAGAACGCCTGTATACACGTCGTTTGGCAGCTAGTGAAGAGCTTGGGAACTGGGAAGAATGGCGCGATTTAGGGGAGCAAATCCGTCAACACACGCTGGAGAATTTAGATTATTACTTAATGCAATTAAGTGAAAATGTTACAAAACGCGGGGGACATGTCTTTTTTGCGAAAACAAAAGAAGACGCCGCTCAGTACATTAAGGAAGTTGCAGAAAAAAAACAAGCCAAAAAAGTTGTTAAATCCAAATCAATGGTAACCGAAGAAATAGAAATGAATAAAACATTAGAAGACATAGGTTGTGAAGTGGTAGAAAGTGACCTTGGCGAATACATTTTGCAAGTTGATGATCATGAACCACCTTCCCACATCGTAGCGCCGGCTCTTCATATGAAAAAAGAACAAATTCGTGATGTATTTCAAGAAAAACTAGGTTATGGAAAGTCGGAAGATCCTTACGAGATGACAAAATTTGTTCGTAAAATCCTGCGCGAAAAATTTCTTGAAGCAGAAATCGGTGTCACCGGTTGCAACTTTGCCGTTGCAAATACAGGATCAATCTGTTTAGTGACCAATGAAGGAAATGCAGACCTTGTCACTGCTATTCCAAAAACGCAAATCGCTGTAATGGGAATGGAACGTCTTGTACCAACAATGGAGGAGCTGGATGTACTCGTTGGATTGCTTTGCAGATGTGCAGTAGGGCAAAAGCTAACGAGTTACATTACGACAGTAGGGCCTAAATATGAAGAAGAGGCAGATGGTCCAGAAGAATTTCACCTTGTTGTCGTTGATAACGGCCGTTCTGAAATCTTAGGGTCTGAGTTCCAACAAGTATTACAATGCATCCGTTGTGCAGCATGTATTAATGTATGTCCAGTATATCGTCATGTCGGAGGACATTCTTATGGCTCTATCTATCCGGGGCCAATTGGTGCAGTATTAAGTCCACTATTAGGTGGATATGACGATTATAAAGAACTGCCATATGCATCAACTCTTTGTGCAGCATGTACTGATGCTTGTCCAGTTAAAATTCCGCTACACGAACTACTTTTAAAACATCGTCAAGTAATTGTTGAAAAAGAAGGACGTGCTCCACTCGGTGAGAAACTTGCGATGAAAATGTTTGGAATGGGAGCATCATCTGCTGCTCTATACAAACTAGGTACAAAAATGGCACCTACAGCTATGAAGCCCATTGTATCAGGAAATCGCGTCTCCAAAGGAATTGGCCCATTAAAAAATTGGACTGAAATTCGAGAATTCCCAGCTCCAAGTAAAGAACGTTTTCGAGACTGGTTTGACAATCATAAAAAAGGTGGTGAAAAGTAATGAGAGGAACAGCTCAAAATCAGGAAGTTTTTTTAAATCATGTGGCTAAACAGCTGGGACGGGAAAGACGAATAAGTGGTGTTGTACGTCCAGAGTGGAAGAATAACGTAAATTGGGATGTAATGAAAGGTTATACAGAAAAGGAGTTAATCGCTACGTTCACAGAGCACTGCAGCAAAATTCATACTACTGTTTTTGAAACAACAAAAGATCACTTAGCTGAAGCTTTAAAGAAAATTGTTGCTGAACATGGCGGGGGCCCTGTAATGACAGCCCAAGATTCACGTTTCAAAGAATATGGCTTAACAGATTTACTTGAAAAAGAATGGCCGGAAGAAAATATAGAGGTACATGTATGGGATTCAAAAAAAGGACGTGAAGCGAATCATTCCCTCGCCGAAAAAGCCAATTTTGGTATTACATTCAGTGACTATGCACTTGCTGAGTCAGGAACAATTGTTGTAAAAACTCATGAGGGACAAGGGCGGGCACTTCACTTTTTGCCGACTGTCTATGTCACGATTATCCCGCGTGAAACGATTGTGGCACGTATTACACAGGCTGTTTCTGACCTAAACCAACGTGTGGAAAAGGGAGAGGCTGTTGCTTCTTGTATTCACTTTATTTCGGGACCAAGTAATTCTGCAGATATCGAAATGAATTTGGTCGTGGGTGTGCATGGACCTTTAAAAGCTTTTTATTTTATTGTGTAAGGTTGGTTGATATAAAAAATAGAGCTTCCATTTGGAATCTCTATTTTTTATTGTAGTAAGGAGAGCAGGGGGGAGGCAGAAAAATAGCCAAGCTTCTCAAAGAAAGCTTGGCTATTTTTTTAAGCGCTGTATCGTTCCTTTTCAATTTCTTTTAATGATTTTCCTCTTGTTTCTGGCGCCATGACTAATCCAATAATTGCAGCAATTACAAGAAACCCAATCATAATAGAACCTGATATTTTAAATCCTAATGTAGAAATCATCGTTGGAATCACAAGTGATATAAGGCCAACGGCTACACGCGCTGTACAAAAAAGGAATCCTTGTGCCTTTGCACGGTATTTTGTATGAAATAACTCACTTGACCAAAGACCATAAAAAGCTTGAGCACCAAAACCAGCTGCAGTTCCCCATAATATTACAAATATAAGCAGTTCAGTCATGCCCATTCCGCCGTACGTAAGAGTAGCCCAAGCAGCAATCCCCATTGCCGCTCCTATGCCATACAATACACGTCTGTTCACTTTATCACCTAGTTTAATAAAGACAAAGTACGTTCCTAAAACGGTCAAAATCCATAAAAACGCTTGTAATAAATTTGCTTGTGATGATGAAAGCCCTCCAACGGTCTGATAAATATACGGCATGAAGTATCCCATTACACCAGCTACTAAGTTCCAGAAGCAATAGATCCCTAGTAATAAAATAATGGCATGACGGTTTGCTTTGATTGTGAATAATTCTTTGACTGGACTTTTTAATTTTTCACCATTTGCTTTTTGATTCACTTCTTTTTGTTTTTCTTCTTCCCATATTTTTGATTCACTAATTTGTTGTTGCATAATCCAAGTAATTAAAGCGATTACAAATAATTGACCAAAAATAATTCGGCTTCCTAAAAGACCTAATGGGGCCAAGGCGACAGAGAGGAGTAACGAAATAGCTGGACCAACCGACCACGCTAACTGTCCCCATCCTACACGAGATGCACGTTCATTTTCAGGCGCTTCTTCTGCTATATACGTCCAAGCAGCTGGAATGGCAGCTCCTACGGCTACTCCAGTAATAATGTATCCAGCTAACAACATGGGGAAGTTAAAAGACAACATCGTTAATAAGACACCAAACATATAGACCAATAAATCGTATTTATAAATTAACTTTCGGCCATATTTATCAACCAGAACGCCTCCTATGAGGGCTCCTGCAGCTGAAGCAAATCCATTAGCACTCAGCGCTCCTAATAATCCCAGTTTAAAATCATTTAAGTTTAAATATTCCATCCAGAGTGTCAGGCCGCCAGCAGCAGCTACGATGGATGCTGCCTCCAAATAATTTGACATTGCTACAGTAATAGTAGACTTTAATCCGCCTTTTGCATTACCAGCCATATTTAAATCTCCTCTCAAGTACCTTCAAACGATGATACATCCGTTTGAATGCCTGTATTTTCGCTGTCTTTGTTTTCCTAAAAAATTATGCTAAGTAAAACAATTCATTTAAATCTACAGAGCGTGGACTGTTATCTGAATTTGTCTCCATGATAGGCGCCATGTAATCCCACCATTTTTTACAAATATCACTTTTAGCCATCTGGTTCCATCTATCTTCATTTTCGATTTCCAAATAAGCAAACAATTGACCACTTTCTTTTTCTAAGAAAATAGAATAGTTATGAGCACCATGCTGTTTTAATGCCTCAACCATTTCCGGCCATATTTCATCATGTCGACGTTTGTATTCATCAAATTGATCCTTGTGTACAAACATAATACTGGCTTTTCTTATCATCTCTCTCGCTCCTTGTACTGTAGAATAAATGAAAAAAATAAAGAAAGCGTTTGCAAAAAGCAATTTAATCTTCACAATAAATTGATTTTTTCCCCTGATTTCTGCAAAATCTTTATTTTTCTTTGTTTATATGGTCATATTATTATAAAAACAAAAATAAAACAACATTTTTTTATTATTGGTTTTTGTTAATGTTGATTACGAGAGGGGTTCATCATAAATAAGGCAAGGTAAAATTGTGGATATAGAAAAAGACAAACCTAGATAGGTTTGTCTTGAACACGTATATACACAGAAAAGGAGAGACCTTAATCTTCTATTTGGATTGACTATGAAGCAGATTCACTCATCAAGGCTACAGAAGTAACATTAATATTTTTATCACGTAAAATGGCATGTGCATCATTGCTTAGTTTATCGTCAACAATAATGCGGCTAATATCACTTAATGAAGAGATATGAGAAAATTCACGGTATCCAAACTTACTAGAGTCGACCATTAAAATGGTTTCATGTGACCGTTCAATCATTTTTCTTTTTAAGAGAGCCTGCCACTCATTTGAATCACTTAAACCGCTATTTAAGTCGATACCCTTACAAGATAAGAACACTTTATTCACATGATAATTTTCCAGTGAGCGCTCTGCTAGAGGTCCTACGTAGGATAACGATTTAGGAAGGAGGAGACCTCCTGTTGAGATCACCTGAATTTTTTCTTTCTTACTTAATTCTATGGCCACCTTAATGGAGTTGGTGATAACAGTCAAAGGAATATTCGGAAGGATTTTTGACATGTACCATGCAGTGGTACTTGCGTCAAGGATAATACGGTCGCCTTCTTCAACTTGCTTCACAGCTTCACGTGCAATCACTTTCTTTTCTAATACATTCGTAATTTCTCGCTCTGAAAAATCAACTTCTGATTCTTTTTCCTCAATACTAACTGCTCCGCCGTGGCTTCGCCGCAACTTATTTTCTTTCTCTAATTTTTCAAGATCACGGCGAATCGTTTCATCTGTCACAGAAAAAATTTCGCTTAATTCTGAAACACGAATGCTGGATCGTAAATTAACTAAATCTACTATTTTTTGATGTCTTTCAGCTAATAACATGTGTAACTTCCTTTCGCTTTTAATGAATAAAAGAAAAACAGCATAAAATTGCCTATAAGGTTGTTGTTTTGTTTTTATTTTTGTTTGTTTTCATCATAACATACTTATAACTTCAAAAAAATGATCTTAAACAGCAGCAAGGTTTAGTATTTAACGCGAATGAAATAGCATTGTATCAATCATAAAATAACCACTTATATCACAATCAAAACAAACATAAACAAAGATAAAATGTTTGTTTGTGTTGACTTAATGTGTTTCTCAAAGTAATATGAGGATGTAAACGCTTTTGCATGAGTTTATCAAAAGAATAATTTTTATTTAGAAAGATATATATCAATGAAAACAAGGGAGAAGATGGAGATGAAAGACCTTTTGACAAAGAAAAATATACTAAAAGCACCTTTCCTTCAAGAAATGACCAAAACGACAGCAAACCTATATCGCTTAGGTTGGGATGAACGAAATGGCGGGAATATTAGTTATTTATTAAAAGAGGACGAAGTAGCAGAGTACCTTGACGTTCATGATGTAAAACGAACGGTGCCGATGATTTTTGATGGCACTGAGTTAGCAGGGAAATATTTTATTGTGACGGGTTCGGGGAAATATTTTAAAAATGTAATAGATGATCCAGCCGCTAACCTTGGTATTATTCGTATAACTGAAGATGGCAAATCGCTTGATATTTTATGGGGGTTAGAAGAGGGAGGCGTTCCAACAAGTGAGCTTCCATCACATTTAATGAGCCATATTGAAAGATTAAAAGCAGATCCAAACCATCGTGTGATCATGCACTGTCATGCAACAAACCTTATAGGTATGACATTCACACACAGCTTGGATGAAGTAGCATTTACAAAAACTTTATGGCAGATGTGTACCGAATGCATTGTTGTATTCCCAGAAGGAATTGGTATTATTCCATGGATGGTTCCAGGAACTGATTCAATTGGAGAAGCTACAGCTGCAAAAATGAAAGATGTTCGTTCAGTTATTTGGCCACACCACGGAATTTTTGGTGCTGGAACTACAATGGATGAGACATTTGGGTTAATTGAAACAGCTGAAAAAGCTGCGGAAGTATACACAGTTGTATGTGCACAAGGAAGCGTGAAACAAACCATTACAGATCAACAGCTTCAAGACTTGGCAGATGCATTTGGTGTTGTGCCAAGACAAGGAGTTTTAAATCTATAAAAATAGTCTTTCCTACAATCCAATATTAGGAGGTTTCAGTAATGAACTCACAAACCAATGTTAAACAATTTCAAATGTACATTAATGGAGAATTTGTAAATGCTAGCTCGGGCGAAGTGATACAGGTGTTAAATCCGGCAACTGAAAAAGTGATTTCAGAAGTGCCAAGTTGTTCTAAAGAAGAGGTTCAAGAAGCGATTGAGTGTGCAGAAGCTGCACAAAAAGAATGGAAAAAGAAACCGGCTGCTGAGCGTGCAAAGTATTTAACACGTTTAGCTGAAGAAATTCGAAAAAATAGAGATTTTCTTGCACGCGTCATCTCAGAAGAACAAGGAAAAGTACTTGCTCTCTCTACTACAGAAGTTGATTTTACTGCTGACTACATTGATTATATGGCAGGTTCAGCAAGGACGTACGAAGGGGAAATTCTTCAAAGTGACAGACCAAATGAAAATATAATGATCTTTAAAGAGCCAATCGGGGTTGTCGCTGGCTTTTTACCATGGAATTTCCCATTCTTCCTTGTAGCGAGAAAGGCTGCGCCTGCATTGGTAACAGGGAATACCATTGTCATTAAACCTAGTAGTGATACGCCAAATAATGCAATAGAATTTGCAAAATTAGTAGATAAAGTGGGTATTCCAAAAGGGGTATTCAATCTTGTAACAGGGCGCGGGGGTACAGTGGGAGACGAACTTGCTTCAAATGAAAAGATTGGTTTAGTCAGTTTAACAGGGAGCGTGGATGCAGGTGTAAGTGTCATGAAAGCTGCAGCTCAAAATGTAACAAAAGTCAGTCTAGAGCTTGGCGGTAAAGCACCAGCTATTGTAGCAGAAGATGCAGACATAGATTTAGCCGTGAAAGCAATTGTCGACTCACGTATCATTAATACGGGACAAGTATGTAACTGTGCTGAACGCGTGTATGTTCATGAAAGTATCGCCGATCCATTTATCAAAAAAATTGTCACATCAATGAAAAATGTGAAATATGGCAATCCTCTCGAAGATGAAGGTTTAGATATGGGACCACTTACAAATAAGCAAGCAATAGAATCAATTGAAGCGATGGTAAACCGAGCTATTGAAGAAGGGGCCCAAGTGTTAACTGGTGGAAAACGTGCAGATGTGACACCTGGATATTACTATGAACCAACGGTCCTCGTGAATGTAAAACAAGATTCAGAAATTGTACAGGAAGAAGTATTTGGACCGGTTCTCCCAATTATGACGTTTAAAGATTTAGATGAAGCAATTGAGCTTGCGAATGATTGCCAATATGGATTAACATCATCTATCTTTACACAGAATTTAGATACAGCGATGCGTGCTGCAAATGAGTTACTATTTGGAGAAACGTACATTAACCGTGAAAACTTTGAAGCCATTCAGGGATTCCACGCAGGTCGTAAGAAATCTGGAATTGGCGGAGCAGATGGTAAACATGGTTTAGAAGAATTTTTACAAACTCATGTTGTTTATTTGCAGCATAACTCAAACAAAAAATAAGAGAAAGACAACTTAATATTCCATGAGATTTATCAATGTTCTAAGAGTATCTCAAGAGAGATGCTCTTTTTCTTGACTGAATGTACAATCCCTTTTGCCTAAAAGTACAATTTCACTCAACGTCTAACTATTTTTTCATTTGTTCTTCTCCCCAATAGCAAATCGCATCTAATACAGGGATCAATGATAATCCCTTTTCCGATAAACTATATTCTACTTTTGGAGGCACTTGAGGATATTCTTTACGATTAATTAACTGATCTGCTTCAAGCTCTTTTAGTGTATTGGTTAATGTTTTAAAAGAGATTGCCCCAAGCATTCGTTTCAACTGATTATAGCGAATAGGCGCATTGTTTGCATATAAAGCATACAGTACCGTCATCTTATATTTCCCACCAATTAATGATAAAGTGTACCCAAATCCAGTTTCTTTTAGATCAACATGAGCTGTAAAGGATTCTTTGGTCATTTTACACTCTCCTTTAGGTTAGTATCGCACTTTAATTACCGTACTTGTAGTACGTTATAGCATACAATAAAATGAATGTACATCAAAATATGATGAAAATAACAAAAAAGGGTGAATGAATCATGAAAACAATTGTCTATGCACATCCTTGGGATGGAAGCTATAATCATGCCATTTTGACTTCCATTACAGAAAATCTAGAAACAAAGAGAGAACCATTTCAAGTGATCGATTTATATAAAGATGGGTTTAATCCCGTTTTTTCAGCTGAGGAATTGAAGTATTTTCATAAAGGAGAAACGCCTGATCAATTAGTTAAGGATTATCAAAAGAAATTAAGTCAGTCAACTGAATTAATATTTATATTTCCTGTCTGGTGGTGGGATTTACCTGCAATTTTAAAAGGATTTATTGATAAAGTCATGTTAAGAGGTTTCGCATTCTTGGAAGATAAAAACACTGGGGCTTTAAAAGGTTTATTGACAAATATTAAAAAAACAACCGTGATCTCAACATCTACAACAGATAAGGATTATATAGAATCTGAAGGTGGGAATGCGATTCAAAGCGTTTTTATTAACAGAACTCTTGCTGACTTGGGAATTAAAAACGAAGACACCAAATGGATTCATTTTTCGAGAGTTAACTTAACAACAGATGAAAAGAGGAAAGTATTTTTAAACGAAATATCCCAACGTATTTAATTTACTGTAGCAGCCAATAAGGAAAGGCACAACCTTTACGACTGATCTAATTTATTGAGAAGGTGGTAGAGGTTGTGAAATTAAATATCGACACTCAAATATGTATTCTCATTTCTTAGTTTACATAATATATATTCTAGGAAGTTAAACAACCAATGAATTTCTCTTGTCTCAAAATTAAGTATACTCATCTTATTGAGACAAAATAGAAAAAATCAAAATCCAACGTTATTCGCGAGATACCGCCGCCAATCCATACATGGTTTCCAATGGTGACTGGTTTGCCGAATTCAATGCCTTTTGCACGTTCTATCGGGTCAAGCGGGTGTCCAGCCGTATAAATATGTACATTCGGACCTAATAAACAGTGATGTCCAATGGTAATTTTGCACACGTCTAATAACACTGCATCAAAATTTGCAAAAAAATGCTCACCAATCTCGATATTGTATCCGTAATCGCACTGCAGTCTTCCTTCAAAAACGACATCATTTCCGCAAGCGCCTAATAATTCCTTTAAAATGGATGTTCTTTTTTCTTGCTGATTGGTTTGCTGATATGCGTATGTCAATTGTCTAGCTCTTTCACGATCTGCGATCAGTGTTTGGTCACTAGATACATAATGTTCTCCTTGGATCATTTTTTCCTTTTCACTTTTCATGTTGATCTCCTCCTCCCTTCTATTTATACCGATGCGATATGATTACATCCTACCGTCCCCTTTATGTTTATTTTACCTTCTCATCATAAGAATTGGAAAGGAATGATTTCTTTTGACTAGAATTGACCTTGTTCCTCCAGCAAGTTATTTACGAATCAGCAAGTCTCATTTATAATCGAGTAGATTTGTTCAATAACATATATATCTTTAAATGTGAGGGATTAGATGGAATTAAAGTGGTATAAAGCAATTATTGTGATCTTTACGATGTCTGGGATCTCCATTTCTACATGGTTTTCACGGACACCGGAAGTGAGAGATCTATTACATGCAAACACAGGAACAATGGGACTTATTTTACTCGGTTTATCCGTTGGTTCAATTGTTGGGCTTGTTCTTTCAAATGTATTCGTCCGCAAAAAAGGCGGACGAGTGGCGATTGTGATCAGTGCTTTTTTGATGTTCCTTGGATTCACTACTCTTGCCATTGGTTCAACACTCTCTTCTATCTTTGTCGTCACTTCTGGTCTTTTTCTTTTTGGCGCAGGCTCTGGCATGTGCAATGTAGCGATGAACTTAGAAGGAACAGAGATTGAGTACAGCATCAAGAAAACCATTCTGCCTATATTGCATGCTTCCTTTAGCATTGGGACTTTAATTGGAGCAGGTGCTGGTATTCTTTTTATCCATTTAGGGGTTTCTGTATTGATACACCTTCTCGCTATTGCCCTTCTGCTGTTCCTCAGCATATTGATTTGTACTCGGTTTATTCCGCACGGGACAGGAAAGGATCAGCATGAGAAACAGTCCGATACAGTTGAGCCTACTCAAACGGCATGGCTGAACAAACGAACAATATCTCTTGCGATGATCGCCTTATGTCTTGCGTTTGTCGAAGGCTCCGCCAATGATTGGATTCCACTTGCAATGGTGGATGGCTACCAAGTTTCACATTCCATGAGTACAGTCATCTATGCTTTGTTTTTGTGCGGCATGATTAGCGGCAGACTGATCAGCGGACGTTTGATCGATCGCTTTGGCAGAGTATTATTGCTAAGAGTTGCGATTTTATCAGCAGCTGCCGGCCTATTCTTAGTCATTTTGAAGATTTCACTTGTTGTATGTATGATATCAATCTTTTTATGGGGACTTGGCGCATCTTTAGGCTTTCCGCTGACCATTTCTGCAGCTGGCGATGATAGCCGGTACGCTGTCAAACGCGTTAGTATTGTGACCTTATCTGGTTACACAGCCTCCCTTTCCGGTCCTCCTATTTTAGGTCTGCTTGCCAATCAGGTTGGACTGCTTCATGCCTTTATTTTTGTTCTATTTGCCATATGTATTGCAGGAATCTTTACTAAAGCTGTAGCAAAACCACATTCATTACAAGCGACTAAAAGTGTCTGATCCTTGATCATGGCACTTTTTTTAAATTTAAAAAATAAAATTGAAACCTTTCATGAAGTGAAACAGTCCTATAGATGTCGTAATGTTTATCGCTTTTTTAAAGAGGGAAAGTAAAAAAATAAGACTTTTCAAATAACTGAAAACGTGGTAAGATCATGAAAATAACCAGGAAGGGGTGAGAAAAATGAAAAAAAATATGCTATTAAAATTAGGTGTTTTATGCATAGCACTTGCAAGTTTTCATTTGTTCTCAATGCCTCATTCCGTTCAGGTATACCATCATGCTAAGGTGGTTGCCGATCAAGAATCACATGAAATGAAAATCGTCCAGACAATGGGCGATGAAAAGAAACAAAAACATGTGAACGCAGTATTTGCCGCATTTACAGCACTGCTGATTATTGGCAGTATGACAGCTGGATTTGCACGCATCACTCATACTGATCGATTTGACCGGAAAAAGAAGCATTTACTTGCAGTGTTCTATCAATCTTCTTATTTCCGACAAGCTCGTGTTTAACCCAACCATCTAAATCAAAACAAAAATTGGGAGGTTTTACACGATGTTATTTTTCTTAAGAATTTTCATTCTAGGTCTTTTCTCTGTCACTTCACTTTCTCTTTTCGTCTACCAAGGAATTGAAGTAGTGCACGCCATTACAAGCATGTTTGGCAACCACGAGAGCTAAATGACCCGTATATAAAAGAAACCCCCTGCCAGTCGCAGGGGGTTTTCGTTTGCTTATTTATTGTCATCTGGTCCGGGTTCAGGTGTCAGAAGGACATGAGTCACTTCTCCCTGCTCTTCCTCATCTATAATAAATGATCCATTGCTATAGCGGTCATTTGCTCTTAAAGTAGAAATATCAAGTGGAATCGTTGTACCTTTTTCGGTATCTATCTCAAGTGTATCGTGCAGCGCTGCAGCGATCACAGCCACAATACGGTGCGGGTTTTTCTTTAATTCTCTCAGCATAAGAACTCCGCGTTTTGCTCTTGATGTTTTATCAAATTCAGAGAGGTTCATTCGCTTTACAGCCCCTCTTTGTGTCGTGAGCACAAGGACATCGTTTTTCGGATCAATGATCTGGCCAGAGACTACCTCGTCCCCTTCCTTCAAGTTGATTCCTTTGACGCCGGCCGCTCTCGGTCCAACAACACTTACTTCTTCTTCATCAAACCACAAACCGTAACCATTTTTCGTTGCAATAAACAATTCCTGCTGTCCTGTTGTGACATGAACATCGACGAGTTCATCGTCACCTTTTAGGTTCAAGGCAACAAGCGGTTTCGAATAACGCTGCGCTTTATATTGAAGAAGCTCCGTTTTCTTCACCATTCCGCCTTTCGTAAAGAATAAAAGATATGACGTTTCATCAAATTCTTTTATTGGAATGGCTTTTTGGATTGATTCCTCGCGATCAATCGAAATGATATTCGTAATATGCTGCCCCATGTCTTTCCAGCGTATATCTGGCAGCTGGTGAACAGGACAATAAATGTAGCTTCCTTTATTCGTAAACAGCAGAAGAACATCCGTTGTATTCATTTCAAACTGATGAATCAAACGATCAGTATCCTTCATGCCAAAGTCCTTACCGTTAGAAGCAGCATAGGAGCGCTGGCTTGTTCGCTTAATGTAACCATCCTTCGTGACTGTCACATAAACATCCTCTGATGCGATCATCACTTCAAGGTTAATCTTAATTTCTTCGATTTTTTCCTCAATAACGGATCTTCTCTCATCAGCATATGTCTTTTTGAGCTTTTTCAGGCTGTTTGTAATGACCTTCAGCAGCTTTTTCTCGTTCGCTAAAATGTCTTCAAGCTCTGCTATGCGCACATCTAGCTCTCTTGCTTCGTCTCTTAATTGCGTAATATCTGTATTCGTTAAACGATATAACTGGAGTGAAACAATCGCTTCTGATTGTGCTTCTGTAAAGTCATATTTCGCCATCAAGTTGTTCTTTGCATCACGCTTATCATTAGAGGAGCGGATGGTGGCAATGACTTCATCTAAGATGGAAAGTGCCTTAATTAATCCGTCGACAATATGGTGGCGTTCCTTCGCTTTTCGAAGCTCGTACGCTGAGCGGTTCGTCACCACTTCTTTTTGATGGGCAATATATGCATCTAGTACAGTGGTGAGCGTCATTAAGGTCGGTCTTCGATTATGTATCGCTACCATATTAAAGTTATATGGGATTTGCAGATCTGAGTTTTTATATAAGAAATTCAGCACACCATTTGCATCTGCTTCTTTTTTCAGCTCTACTACGATTCGAAGCCCAGTACGGTCTGTTTCATCTCGGACCTCTGAAATGCCTTCTACTTTTCTTTCAATTCGGAACTCGTCCATCTTTTTGACAAGATTGGCTTTATTCACTTCGTAAGGAATTTCTGTGATCACGATTTGCTGGCGTCCGCCGCGGATGGTTTCAATCTCCGCTTTGCCTCGAATCATAATCTTTCCTTTTCCTGTTTCATACGCCTTCTTAATACCGTCTACACCTTGAATGATACCGCCTGTTGGGAAATCTGGCCCTTTGATGACCGTCATTAAATCCTCAACCGTACAATGCGGCTGTTCGATTCGTTTAATAACGCCATCAATGACTTCTCCCAAGTGATGCGGAGGGATATCTGTGGCATAGCCGGCTGAAATCCCTGTTGATCCGTTCACAAGAAGGTTTGGGAACATCGCTGGTAATACAACGGGCTCTTTACTTGTATCATCAAAGTTTGCGACAAATTCGACCGTTTCCTTGTCTAAGTCCTTTAAAAGCTCTGAAGCAATAGCAGACAGCCTTGCTTCCGTATAACGCATGGCAGCAGGCGGATCACCATCGATACTCCCGTTATTCCCGTGCATCTCAATCAGTACATTTCGTACTTTCCACTCCTGACTCATTCTTACCATCGCTTCATAAACAGATGAGTCTCCGTGCGGGTGATAGTTACCAATCACGTTACCGACTGTTTTAGCGGCTTTACGGAAGTTTTTATCCTGCGTATTTCCTTCTGCATACATCGCATATAAAATTCTTCGTTGTACAGGTTTTAGTCCATCACGTGCATCTGGAAGCGCACGGTCTTGGATAATATATTTACTATAGCGGCCAAAGCGGTCGCCGATTACTTCTTCTAATGGTAAATCATGAAATCGTTCTTGTTGTGCCATGTTTAAACCTCCTCAGCTAGCGACAAGTTTTCATTTTCAAGAATGTTGCTTTCCTCATCAAGTCCAAAGGCGACATTCTTTTCAATCCATTTACGGCGTGGTTCTACTTTGTCACCCATTAGAGTTGTGACGCGGCGTTCCACACGTGCAGCATCATCAATTTTGACCCTGACAAGTGTTCTCGATTCTGGATTCATTGTCGTTTCCCATAGCTGGTCGGCATTCATTTCACCTAACCCTTTGTAGCGCTGAATCGTGTACCCTTTTCCAACTTTCTTCAATACGTCATCCATTTCTTCATCAGACCATGCGTACTCAATGATTTCTTTTTTCCCTGAGCCTTTGCTGACTTTATATAAAGGCGGGAGTGCAATAAACACTTTGCCATGCTCAATCAGCGGCTTCATATAGCGGTAGAAGAATGTTAAGAGAAGCACTTGAATATGCGCTCCATCCGTATCCGCATCTGTCATGATCACGATTTTGTCATAATTGATGTCTTCTACATTAAAATCGACACCGACGCCTCCACCAATTGCATGAATAATGGTGTTGATTTCTTCGTTTTTGAAAATATCAGCAAGCTTTGCTTTTTCTGTATTGATGACCTTTCCGCGCAGCGGCAGCACCGCCTGGAATTTACGGTCGCGCCCCTGTTTTGCTGACCCGCCCGCTGAGTCACCCTCTACTAGGTATAGTTCGTTTCTTGCTGGGTTTCTAGATTGGGCAGGTGTTAATTTTCCGCTCAGCGTGGCTTCAGACTTTTTCCGTTTCTTGCCGCTCCTTGCTTCTTCACGGGCTTTTCTAGCAGCCTCTCTTGCCTGCTGCGCTTTAATCGCTTTTTTCACAAGAAGAGTGGCTGTTTCCCGGTTTTCTTCAAGGAAATACGCAAGTTTTTCAGAAATGACAGCATCAACAGCTGAACGTGCCTCACTTGTCCCAAGCTTTCCTTTTGTCTGCCCTTCAAATTGAAGCAGCTCTTCAGGAATTCTGACAGAAATAATAGCAGACAGTCCTTCGCGAATATCAGTGCCTTCTAAATTTTTGTCTTTTTCTTTTAAAAGAGCGACTTTGCGAGCATATTCGTTAAAGGCTCTCGTCATGGCCGTTTTGGCACCAGACTCATGTGTTCCGCCATCTTTTGTTCTGACGTTATTAACGAAGGAAAGGATATTTTCCGAATAGCCATCATTAAATTGAAAAGCAAAATCTACTTCAATGGACTGATGCTCTCCTTCAAATGAGACGACTTCACTCAGAACATCTTTTTCTTCATTTAAATAAGCAACAAAGGCTTCAATGCCTGTCTCATAATAAAACGTTTCTTGTACATCATGCCGTTCATCGATCAGCTCTATTTTTAACCCTTTTAATAAAAAGGCAGATTCTCTTAAACGCTCTGATAATGTATCGAAATTATAGGTCGTAACACTGAACATGGTAGGATCCGGCTTAAAATGAATCAGTGTCCCCGTTTTTTTCGATTTTCCGATTTTTTCGAGTGATGTGACAGGTTTACCGCCGTTTTCAAAGCGCTGATGATAAATAAATCCGTCACGTTCAATTGTGACAGTGAGCCATTCTGACAGCGCGTTCACAACAGATGCCCCAACTCCGTGAAGTCCACCACTTGTTTTATATCCGCCTTGACCAAATTTTCCGCCTGCGTGCAGGACCGTTAAAATGATCTCGGGTGTCGGTTTTCCAAGCTTATGCATACCAGTAGGCATTCCACGCCCTTTATCTTGGACGGAAATGCTGTTATCTTTATGTATTTTGACAATGATATGATCTCCATGGCCAGCGAGCACTTCATCGACAGAGTTGTCTACAATCTCATAGACAAGGTGATGAAGACCGCGCGAATCCGTAGATCCAATATACATCCCTGGACGTTTACGGACCGCTTCAAGCCCCTCTAGCACCTGAATAGAATCATCGTTATAATCTACTTGCTGCTTTTTAACCAAATGCTTAATCCCCTTTCACTAACAAACATAACCGGCTAATCATCAAATGATCTCTCTAGATTTTAATGATGATCATGCTGCTCATTACTGTCCACTTTAATAAGCTGCATCATCATCATGCATGTGTCATTCACCAATACATGCTCTTTTGCACAGCTATGAGAATCATTCTACATTCTGCAATCAGAACTAGAAGTCCATTATAAACAAGACTGTTTCATAAGCCAAATGCAATCATATGATGGTTTTAGCAAAACGGAACAAATGTTCCATATTGATCTTATCGCTCTTTTTCTCGATATGCAAGGCCGCCGATATGTCCCTGTCGCCTTATTTTATCGCTTTCTTTCAGAATCGCAAATATATTTCTGCAACAAAAAAGCAAAAATCCTTGAAAAACCAAGGATTTTTGACGATTTAATGAGTTTTTGTCATCGCATGAGCCACCTTGATACATAAATCCATGATGGCGACCTTGCCATTTTCCTCAATCAGCCTTTTCGCTTCTTCGTGATATATGCCTTGCTGCGCCCAAAAAACAGGTGCGTCTATTTCGAGAAACTCTTCTGCCACCTCTGGTAAAAACTCTGAACGTCTAAAGACATTGACGATATCAACAGGCTCTTTTATATCTTTTAAAGAAGCGACTGCTTTCACACCGAGAGCTTCATCGATCGTTGGGTTCACTGGAATAATCTCATACCCGGCATCCTGCATTGCTTTAGACACCATATAAGACGTCCTGTGCGGCTGATCTGATAAACCAACAACAGCAATTCGTTTACTGCTCTTTAATATACGGCCAATTTCTTCTTTCGTAGGATTGTTCATCAAGACACTCCTTTTCCTCTATTTTAGCGAATTTCTGCTTAAAAACAAAGCTGAATCCATCTGCTTTCGATTTTTTCAAAAAAAGTTCCCCATGTTTTTCACAAGATCATGTTAAAATGTAAGACAAGAGGGAGAATATAAAGGAGTTATGCAGATGTTAATTGCTTTGATGTTTATTTTGGCTTATCTTCTCGGCAGTATTCCATCCGGTCTCATTGTCGGGAAAGCTGCAAAGGGTATCGATATCCGTGAACATGGCAGCGGAAACCTAGGTGCGACGAATGCATTTCGTACACTTGGCGTAAAAGCAGGGTCTATTGTGATTACTGCTGATATCCTAAAAGGGACGCTTGCTTCAGCTTTACCGTTTTTCATGCAGCTGGACATCCATCCCTTATTAGCAGGAGTTGCTGCTGTTATCGGTCACAGCTTTCCTGTCTTTGCAAAATTTAAAGGGGGAAAGGCAGTCGCTACATCAGGCGGTGTGCTGCTATTTTATGCCCCATTCCTATTTATCACGATGATCGCTGCTTTTTTCTTATTTTTATACATTAGTAAATATGTTTCACTATCATCTATGCTGACCGGGATCTATACATTCATTTACAGCATTTTCACCAAAGACCTATTCTTAATCATTGTTGTTGCCGTTCTTGCTGGCTTTGTGATCTACAGACACATCGCCAACCTCAAACGAATTCTCAACAAAACTGAACCGAAAATCAAATGGCTCTAGCCGTTTCATCCATTTAAATATGTGGTAAAAGTAAAGAAAAGCTGTTTTTGCATCCTGCATTTTAAAAACAGCATGACTTCAAAAAGGGGCGATCACATTGAAATTAACGATAAAAGAAGATGCACTCAATTGGTACAAGAATGAATTAGATTTAGAAAAAGGTGATCAAGTTCGCTTTTTTGTGAGATATGGCGGGTGCAGTAATGTACAAAAAGGCTTTTCTCTCGGCGTTGCAAAAGATGAACCTCAAAATGCCGGCGCAACCGCTGAAATAGAAGGTATTACTTTCTTTATTGAGGAAAGTGATATTTGGTACTTTGACAACCATGATCTGCATATTGATTATAACGAGTCCGTGAAAGAACCAGAATTTCATTATGAATAAACAAAAAAGATACCTCATCCCTCGGGTATCTTTTTTGTTTACACTTCAATATACAGCCCATACTCCTGAATGTTCCCTAAAGATCGTTCCTTTTGCAGAATTCTTTTTTGCGGCTCACCAATCAAGTCAAAATGAGGAAACCCTTCGCGGTCATGAATCCATTCTTTTTTTAGTCCATGTCTTTCTCCCCACTCAGCTAACCGCTTTATATCCTGACAGGCTGCTTTTGTGACAGTATTGGCATTTGGAAAACGGTCATCGAGCCAGTAGTGTGTTAAAAAAGCAACTTTTCCTTGCTGGACAGCTGATTTCCAAGCGTTTAAATCACTTCGTTTAATACCAAAAGCCATAAATTAAACCTGCTTCTTCGACTGTTCATATACTTTATGCCAGGCAGGAAAGGCTTTTCTAAATTGAATAGGTCTAAAGGTGTCTTTATCCACACATATATGTGAGGTTGTCCCTGTAATCGCTGTTTGTCCATCAGGTTTTTGAATTTCATAACCATACACCGTTTTGACACCATTATATTCTTCAATCCATGTATGAACGGTTGCTGTTTCACCATACAGCAATGGTTTTTTATATTGAACCTGCAAGTCTATAACAGGTGCAAGAGCACCGTCTGCTTCTAGCTGCGCATAGGAAAACCCTAATTCTTTAATCAATGCTGTTCTGCCGACTTCCATCCAAATTAAATAATTGGCATGATACACGATGCCCATTTGATCGGTTTCTGCATAACGGACTTCTATTTCTTTTTTGGATACATACACGTTTTCATCGCTCTCCTATCAAAACCTAAGGTCTGTCTCTGCCATTTTACCACATTCCAAATGGTTCTTCTAAAAAGAGGCAATAAAATAAACCAGGAATCCCTGGTTTATTCGGTATAGCCATTCTTTCTTGCCGCTTCTTCGTCCTTGATCTCAGAACGCATCGCGTCAATACTCATTTTGCGGTTTTCGTTTTTTTGTTTGATCATTTGCTTTTCTGTCTCTGTCGAAACGGACATTGCTGCTTCAGATTCATCGATATTGTCAAGTGTGTTCTCGATCATATCTTGCAGCTTTTCAACATTATCAGAACGATCATCTGGATTGGATTGATAGGACTTGTCATTCATCATGATTCCCTCCTTATTCGCCCTTCGTTTGTATCACATCAGGCTGTTCATTTGATTTATTATGCATCTTTTTACCTTTATTCCGTTTGTATGCTACAGGTTTTGTCCCTAAATGGTCTGGTGTAAACTGCGCTTGTTTATCATGCTCTCTACCCATTATTCATCCCTCCCTCTTCTTTAGGATGAACGAAAACGGATAATTCATAACTTATTTCTGTCTAAATCGCTCTTCCAACTTTTCTTCAAGCTGGTTTAAAAATTCCTCATTGCTTAATAATTCTTTTTTATTTTCAAGCACAAGCTCTTCAAATGTGCGTCGTTTTCTTCTTCTCATTCCACTCACCTCCATATATATATGATTACATTTTCGCCAAAACATTTAGAAAATAAGCAAAAGAGCTGAATCATTATAGATCCAGCTCTTTTTCAATTTCTTTTTTTGTCAGCATTTGATGCTTCACAGACATGATGCGTCCTTTTTCATCTAATATGTATGTCGTTGGGTATGAAAGCACCTGATATCTTGCTTGAATGCCTTTTTGGTCCAATAAAACAGGAAAGCTCACCTTTAATTCTTTTGTGAATGCTGCCACATGTTCCACACTCTTTTCAGTGGTCGTTAAATTCACTGCTAGTACTTCAACTTGGTCATTTTCGCTCCTAATCGCGTCTAAATCCGGCATTTCCGTCCTGCACGGCTTACACCATGTCGCCCAGAAATTGACGAGCACCTTTTTCCCTCGGTAATCAGATAACGAGGCGGTTTTGCCGTCAAGGGTTTTCAGTTCAAAATCAGGGGCTTGATCGCCTTTTTCAAGACCGATTGCGGGCTCTTTTGGCCCAAATAAATTCCACGCAAGTAAACCAATCAACACAAGTAAAACAGCGCTTGCCATTCCTTTTTTCCACATGATTGATCCTCCACTATTTTAAAAAAGAAGAGAAAGCTGTTGGATCGCCTTCTCTTCTTTGCTGTATTAGTTGCTTGCCAATTTTTCGCGAAGTACCATTTGAAGGATACCGCCATGACGATAGTAGTCAATTTCGACTTCACTGTCAAAGCGAACCACCACTTCAAACGTTTTCTCGTTTCCATCTGTGTCAATTGCTTTCACAGTGACGAGATCACGTGGACGAACTGTTTCGTCAACATGAACTTCAAATGTTTCTGTTCCTGTTAGACCATGAGTTTCTGCACTTTCTCCATCTTTAAACTGCAAAGGAAGTACGCCCATGAAGACTAGGTTACTTCTGTGGATACGCTCAAAGCTTTCAGCTAGAACAAATTTAATTCCAAGAAGGTTTGTTCCTTTAGCAGCCCAGTCACGTGAAGAACCCATTCCGTAGTCTTTACCTGCTAAGATCGCAAGACCTGTTCCATCCTCTTTATAACGCATGCATGCATCATAAATCGATGTCACTTCACCAGTTGGCCAGTAAGTTGTATAACCGCCTTCTGTTCCTGGTGCAATTTGGTTTTTAATACGGATGTTTGCAAAAGTACCTCTCATCATGACATGGTGGTTACCGCGGCGAGATCCATATGAGTTAAAGTCTCTAGGCGATACGCCTCTTTCTTGCAAGTATTTGCCCGCCGGTGTGTCCTTACCAATCGCTCCAGCAGGAGAAATATGGTCAGTTGTGACAGAGTCACCGAACTTCGCAACTACGCGTAAGCCTTTAAGCGGTTCAACTTTGCCAGGTTCAACTGATAGGTTTTCAAAGAATGGCGGGTTATCAATGTATGTGGAATTTTCATCCCATTTATACAATGCATCATCCGTCGTTTTAATTTCATTCCAGCGTTCGTTGTTGTCAAAAACAGTTTCATACTCTGAACGGAATAGCTCAGGTGTGACAGTGCTTTTAACGACGCTGTTGATTTCATCCATTGATGGCCAAATGTCATTGAAATAAACGTTCTCGCCATTTTTATCGACACCAATAGGATCTTTTGTTAAATCAATATTCACCGTACCAGCAAGTGCATAAGCCACTACTAATGGTGGAGATGCAAGGTAGTTCCCTTTCACAAGCGGATGAATACGACCTTCAAAGTTACGGTTACCTGATAAAACAGAAGTGATCAGCAGATCATTTTCAGAGACTGCATCTTCAATTTCTTTCTCAAGCGGTCCGGAGTTTCCGATACATGTTGTACACCCATATCCAACAATGTTAAATCCGAGGTCTTTTAAATATGGAAGAAGTCCCGAATTCACAAGGTACCCTGTTACAACTTTAGAACCCGGCGCTAGTGACGTTTTCACGTAGTTTGGCACTTTCATACCGAGCTCACTTGCTTTCTTCGCAACAAGACCTGCTCCGATTAACACGTATGGGTTCGATGTATTCGTACAGCTCGTAATCGCTGCAATCGCAATCGCCCCTGTCTTCATCACAGCTTTTTCACCGTTTGCGAGATCAAATTCGATTTGTTTATCGAGCTCTGATTTATCTAAGCCAAACCCTTGGTTACCAGCTGGGCTTTCGATGTGTTTATGGAACGTCTCTTTCATTTGAGAAAGTGGAATCAAATCTTGTGGACGTTTAGGACCAGATAAGTTTGACTCAATTTTAGAAAGATCAATTTCCACAACATCAGTAAAAATTGGTTCTTCTGCATCTGGCGTATAGAATAAGCCATTTGCACGAGAATATTCCTCAACGATATTAATTTGCTCTTCATCACGTCCAGTAAGGCGAAGGTAAGCAAGCGCTTCTTCATCTACTGGGAAGAATCCGCAAGTAGCACCGTATTCTGGCGCCATGTTCGCAATTGTTGCACGATCTGCTAACGGCAATTGTGCAACACCAGGCCCGAAGAACTCAACGAACTTGTTCACTACGCCTTTTTCACGAAGGACTTGTGTGACTTTTAATGCTAGGTCAGTTGCAGTTGTTCCGTTTGGAAGCTCTCCAACTAATTTAGCACCAATCACTTCCGGTACTGGGAAGTATGAAGGCTGACCAAGCATACCAGCTTCCGCTTCGATACCGCCAACGCCCCATCCAAGTACACCGATACCGTTAATCATCGTTGTATGAGAGTCAGTTCCAACTAATGTATCTGGGTAAGTGATGATCTCGCCATCTTCTTCAATCGCATGAACAACACTTGCAAGATACTCTAAGTTCACTTGGTGAACAATTCCTGTTGCAGGCGGGACAGCTTGATAGTTATTAAACGCTTTCTTTGCCCAGCTAAGGAAGTTATAACGCTCTGCGTTACGTTCGAATTCTAAATCCATGTTAATGTTTAATGCATCTTCAGTTCCAGCTTTATCAACTTGTACTGAGTGGTCAATTACAAGGTCAACTGGAATTTCAGGGTTGATTTTATCCGGGTCCCCGCCTACATCTGCCATTGCTTTTCTTAAAGAAGCAAGGTCAACGACTGCTGGTACACCCGTGAAGTCTTGTAAAATAACACGAGAAGGTTTAAACGGAACATCAATTTCTTTTACCTCGGCAGTTCCCCATTTTGCCAAGTTTTCAACGTGTTCCTTCTTGATCACTCTACCGTCTACTTGGCGAAGCACTGATTCTAAAAGTACCTTAATGGAATAAGGCAGCTTAGAAACATTTCCGATTCCTTGTTTCTCTAGTGCTTCTAACGAATAATAGTGATACGTTTTCCCATTTGTCGAAAACGTTTTTCTAGATTGAAAAGCGTCTTGTTTAGCGACTTGCTGCTGTTTCGACATGTCCAAAATCCCCCTTTTGATGATCAAGATCAATTTCAATTCTCAGAAAAATCGTCGTATTTCACCACAATTTTCTCACAATTTCATCTTAAAACAAATTCATACATAAGTAAATAACAATGCTTTTATTAAATTCAATAAGTTTAACTTATCATTAGGAAATGATTACTCTTCATAAACGAAGCGGGGTGGGCTCATACTACAAATGAGGTGATAGAACATGACAAAACGCAAAGCTAATCATGTCATTAATGGCATGAACGCAGCCAAAAGCCAGGGTAATGGCGCAGGCTATACGGAAGATGATCAGCTCGTTTTAACAGAAGAACAAAGGCAAAACAATAAAAAACGTAAAAAGAATCAATAAGAAGGAGCCAAACCTCATGACGAATAAAAACACAGGGAAAGACATCCGTCAAAACTCTCCTAAGGAGCATCAAGGCGGTCAGCCTGAGCCGTTATCAGGCAGTAAAAAAGTGAAAAACCGCAACCATACAAGACAAAAGCACAATTCTCATCATGATATGTAATTATCCCCCTCTCATCCCGTGACCACACGGGATGTTTTAGGTCTTTCACACATTTCCATTTTCATCATATGATTTATTATGAGATGTGATGGAGGAGTGTTTATGGAGAATGAAAAGCAATCGAATTCCTCTGATTTTATTGAAATAGATGATTGGCTCAATGTTTTAATGGATGATCCATTTGCCTGGTATGATGAACACCTCCCAATTGATCTTTATGAAACAAGCCGTGATTATATTATCGAAATTTATGTCTCCACCTTATTGATCACTGATGTAAAGCTGACCTTCGCTGGACATGAGCTGACGTTAACTTACACAGTACAACATCCAAATGGTGAAGGCGAACAGCCAATTGAAAAAAGCGTGATGCTCCCTTTTTATTTAAACGACAAAGACATTGAAACAGATTATGAAAACCGAATCATATCGATAAAAATTAAAAAATGTTCCGACCATCCAAACGGTGCATTTTCCTTTCAAATCTCGCACTTCAAACATTAAGAGCCCACCTTTATATAGGTGGGCTCTCTTCCCGTTCGTTTCAAGTCAATACCTTTTGCGAACCACCATGGCCAAATAGTAGAGTCGCTATATGATAATGTATTCTTTTTCTATTAATTGGTTTGGGTCATTCTAGTAAATGGGCGGCTATCAATGAAAAAAGCCGTTTATAGAGATCATAGACATACATTTTTGTTATTTTCTTCTATCCTCTCTTCATGTAATATAAAATAGAGAGATAAGGGGTATAAGGAGTGAGAACATGTTAAGCGGCTGGTTTTTGTGGTTCATTTTATTTTGGGGTACAGTGATGATCGGATTACTCGCAATCGGTGGCTTTTTTATGTTTCGCAAATTTTTAAAACGATTGCCAAAGGAAGATGGGAAATCAGAGCTTGATTGGCAGGATGAATATATTCAAAAGAGCCTTCACCTATGGCGGGATGAGGACAAACAGCTGTTAAATGAACTCGTATTACCTGTTCCAGAGCTGTTTAGAGATGTTGCCAAAGAGAAAATTGCGGGTAAAATTGGTGAGCTGGCATTAAAAGAACAGGCTGCTAGCATTAATTTAGACTTAATCATTCGCGGCTACATTATGGCTACACCAAAGCGGGATCATAAGTTTTTACTGAAGCGCCTTCAAGAAAAAAACATTGATCACTCGCCATATGAATCGTTATTAAAATAACCTCCTTTTTAAAGGAGGTTTCAGCATGTAGACAAACCCTCGCATTCGGTCAGTTCTGCGCGCCGATGCTCACGAATGTCAAATTCGCTCCGCAAAGGTAGTTGTCCTTTCGAGACTGCAAAGGTTTTCTATCACGCTGAATAGAAGACAAAGGGCTAAAATAAAAGATCATTTTAGCCCTTTGTCAATAATATGTAACCTCCTTTTTAAAAAGGAGGTTTAATTCATTTGAATCTGCTGCGGATCTAATTGTTTAGACAGCTTTCTAAACGATAAATACATGGCAACCCGCCAAGGCACGATCATGCCAAAGGCAAGAATCCAAAACATCCCGCTTAATGAACCATAATCAATAGAAGAACTCAAGATGGTCTTCATCCCAATACGAAGGACAAGAAGTCCAATGAGAATGAACACAAAAGCTTTCGACCGTTTTAAGTAGATGTCATTACCTCTAATTTCAAACTTCGATGTTTTGATTAAAAATATGGAAAAAAACATCCCCACTGTGATCGCTTCTAGAAATTCAGCTCCAGTTACCCGAAACATCGGAACAAAAAACATCAGTGCACCAGTGCTCATGAAAATAGGAGGTAAAATAATTTTTTTCGCAGTTGCAGGTTTTGCAGATGATTTAATGCGAATAAACATGACGGCCACCGCCATACATACCGCAATTATAGAAGAGATCAAGATCATCATATCAAATCATTCCTTTATTCTTTAAGGTCAGCCTATGTATAATATACTCCAATTGACGAAAAAAAACCATTCGCCGCGACTGTAGAAAACGATTTCAAAAGCCTGTAAAGCCGCCAAACAATGATGAGAACATGATGATAATCCATGTCAGAAGATCAAAGAACAGCAAAATCCCTACCACAATCATAATGATTCCGCCAATTCGCATGATGAGCTGCTGACGTTTTCTGATCCACGCCATTTTCGTAATGAAAAAGGAGAGAATAAAAAACGGGACGGCAAATCCGAATACATAGGCAATCATATACATAACCGCCGACTCAGGATTGTTACTCGCCAGTGTGATGACAGCAGATAAAATAGGTCCTGTACAAGGTGTCCATCCAGCGGCAAAGCCCATTCCGATGAGAATAGATCCAAAAAAACCAGCAGGACGATTTTTGAACTGGATTCTCTTTTCGCCCATGAGAAAAGAGGGCTTGAATACACCAAGCGTCATAAAACCAAAGAAAATAATGAGGATGGCTCCAATTTGACGAATCGCTTGATGATAATCATTAAAAAACTTCCCGACAAACGATGTCCCAAAGCCAATCGCAATAAATATAATAGAGAACCCAACTAAAAAGAATAAAGTATGAAGCAGACTTCTTCTTCTCAGCATCACCTTCTCCGATTTCACTTCATTTATACTAACGCCCGTAATATACGATAAAAACGCTGGATAAAGCGGCAGACAGCACGGTGAAATAAAAGAAAGAAATCCTGCTCCAAATGCTAAAAAGTAATTCAAATCTGTCAAAAGAACACCCCCCTTCTTACAATATACAATAAGAGATGACAAAATCATTTCATTTTTTTTACATCACTTCAATAAAGATGGTCTATTTTCTTAAAACCTTATATAATTTAATTTGACATCAAGATAATGAATCCTTTAAATTTGAAAATAAACCTTAAAATGGATATAATAGAATCGATTCTTTTTATCAAGATTTGCATGAAAGGAACATGACTTTGGTAAAAACATCATTATTAACTCAAATCGAAGAAAAAAGAGAAGAGCTGATGAAAGTTGTCTTGCATAATGGGATGACATCAACAGTGACCATCGAACATAGCCAGCAGCTAGATCATCTCCTCTTACAATATCAACGACACTTACACTCAAACTCAGCCAACTAATCATACTTCATGATATCAATCATGCCGCACAATTATTTAGAACAGTTGATATGGTGACCATAAACGAAACAAAAACCTCTGACATAGGGGTTTTTTGTTTTTTCACATGCTGCTTGACGCCATAATAAAAACCACCTTCCCTGCTTCATTCATGCAAGTAAAGTGGTTTTAAGCGTCTGATGAAGGTAAATTGAATAAAGAAAGGACAACGCTTGTCCATCCTTTATAACCATGTTCCATCTATGATCATAATATCGTACGTATTATTTCGCTTGGTTGTTCATGGCTTTCATCATTTGATTGATTTTCTTCTGGGACGGTTTCATGCCCATTTGCATCATCATCATTCGAAGCATTTGTTCATTAATCGGTGGATTCTTTTTCAAATAGCTCATCATATACTTACGAGCAATAAAGAATCCGAGTGCAACTCCTGCAAGCAGTGCAACAACGCCTACAAGGATGACAACCCATAAATCCATAATTCTTCCTCCTTCATGTTGTCTCGTATAAAGTGTACTAAACAAAAGGCTATTATACAACATTTCACGTTCAATTTTATTTTTTTAAACAAAATTCCTCACTTTTACTGGATTAAGCCACCCGTGTTTTTTTGAACTAAAGTCCATCGCAAGAAAACAAGGGCTGATTTTTCTCAGCACTTCAAAAAACACCGCTTCTGCCTCATAACTTCCAGTGGCAGACATTTGGATATACCGGTCTTTTATAATAAATGCTGCAGTTCCTTTTCCATCTGGTAAGGAGGCGCTGTAAATCGAGCCTATTTGTGTATAGTGAATGTTCGTTAAGTTATTCATTAGACGCTGGTGCATATGAAAAGCAGGGATTCGTTTCGTCACATAATCCACTTGCTTCACAAGCATTACAAGCTCATCGTCAGTGCGGTTCGTCCAATGTAACGACTCAAACAAATGAAACAAAATCGATTCTCTGCCAAAATAGTGATGCGCAAATTCATCCTCAATCCAATAAATATAATAATGACGTTCCATGTCTATCCCTTCCTTTCACATTTCGTCAATCTCGTTTATTGCTTGTATTATACAAAAATGTGAAAGAAAGAATTGTCTATATATGAAGCAAGAAGAAACTAGTTTTGTCAAAAAAACAAGAAAAAAGAAAAAAGTTTGCAGAGCGGATGAAAATGCTCTGCAAACAGATAGCAAAAAAGCATGATGCTTGGAGTTCGTTTATTTATTCAGCTTCGCTTTCACACGGCTGACTACATTGCTGACAGTAAAGCCGTATTTCTCGATAATGGTTTCTCCTGGTGCAGAAGCACCAAATTTATCAATTGCAATCACGTCACCATCAAGACCAGTGTAACGCTCCCAGCCAAGTGAAGCACCCATTTCAATCGCAATACGTGCACGTACTGCTTTAGGAAGAACGGATTCTTTGTATTCGTCTGACTGCTGATCGAAGCGATCCCATGCAGGAAGGCTGACAACAGACGCGCGGATACCTTCTTTTTCAAGTGCCTTTTGTGCTTCAATGGCTAAACCAACCTCAGATCCTGAAGCGAGTAGAAGTGCTTCTGGCTGTGCATCAGCTGCTTCAACCACAACGTATCCACCTTTTTCTACTCCCTCATATGCCTTCTCTGGAGCCTGGTCAATCGTTGGAAGGTTTTGACGAGTAAGAACTAGTGCTGTCGGTTTATCCGTTGAAGATACAGCTAGTTTCCACGCTGCAGCTGTTTCATTTCCATCTGCTGGGCGGATAACGGAAAGGTTAGGCATCGCACGCAGTGAAGCAAGTTGTTCAACCGGTTCATGCGTCGGACCATCTTCACCAACAGCGATACTATCATGAGTAAAGACGTAAGTGACTGGAAGTCCCATTAAGGCAGCAAGACGAATTGCTGGTCTTAAGTAATCTGAGAAAACAAAGAACGTTCCGCCGAATACACGAAGACCGCCGTGAAGTGCCATACCATTGAGCGCTGCACCCATTGCAAACTCTCTGACACCGAACCAAATGTTTTTGCCTGCATAATTATTTTTACCGAAATCATCCGTGTTTTTAATCGTTGTTTTATTTGATCCAGCAAGGTCAGCAGACCCGCCAATAAAGAAAGGTACTTGCTTTGCAATGCCATTTAACACTTCGCCAGAAGATGCGCGGGAGGCAAGGCTTGAACCTGCTTCATAAACAGGAATCTCTTGATCCCAATTTTCAGGAAGCTTTCCTTCAATCGCAAGCTTCAGCTGTGCTGCCAGCTCTGGATATTCTTTTTCGTATTGCGCAAACAGTTCATTCCACGCTGCTTCTTTTTTCTGTCCAGCGTCTTTGACAGCTTCTTTGAAATGATCGTACACTTCAGAAGGTACATGGAAATCTTCTTCAAACGTCCAAGAGTAAGCTTCCTTCGTCAGCTTTGCTTCCTCGCTGCCAAGCGGTGCACCATGCACACCAGACGTTCCCGCACGGTTTGGCGATCCGAAACCGATCGTTGTTTTCACTTCGATTAATGTAGGTCTGTCTGTGCTTTGCTTCGCCTTTTCAATAGCAGCTGTTACTTCTTCGATGTTGTTGCCGTCTTTCACGTAAAGAACTTCCCAGTTCATCGCTTCAAAACGATTCTTCACATTTTCAGAGAATGAACGATCTAAGTCGCCATCTAAAGAAATATCATTTGAATCGTAAAGAACGATTAAACGGCCTAAGCCTAAATGACCAGCAAGTGAAGCTGCTTCAGAGGAAATTCCCTCCATTAAGTCTCCATCTCCGCAAATGCTGTATGTATAGTGGTCTACAACATGAAAGTTGTCTTTGTTATACGTTTCCGCAAGATGTCTTTCTGCAAGTGCCATTCCTACTGCCATAGCAATTCCCTGGCCTAGAGGACCTGTTGTCGCGTCTACGCCTTCTGTGTGTCCAAATTCAGGATGTCCAGGTGTTTTACTTCCCCACTGGCGGAATTGTTTTAAATCGTCAATGCTCAGATTGTATCCGCTTAAATGAAGCATGCTGTATAGAAGCATAGAACCATGGCCTGCAGATAAAACAAAGCGGTCTCTGTTAAACCAATTTGGATTTTGCGGACTTACGTTTAAGTGATTCGTCCATAAAGCGTACGCCATTGGTGCAGCACCCATCGGCATTCCTGGGTGACCGGAATTCGCTTTTTCAATTGCGTCTATGGAGAGAGTACGTATTGTTGCAATAGATTTCAATTCAATCGTTTCCATATAAATCCCCTTCCGTATCTTGTGTACACCATTATCATAAATCTACTGTCCTTTTTTCACAACTATTTCACGCTGAAAAAGAAGGATTTTGTCACATTTAGTTTATCGATCACCTAAAAAGTTATGCAAATATGAAAAAAGACGAGAATGTTCTTCCCATCTTTTCAAAATTCAAGAAATCACAACCTTAATGAAGGTTCTGATCTTTTTCTCTTTTTAATTTTTCTGGTGTAACATCGTTTCCTTCAGGGTCCAAGATTTTGACAGTTTTAAGTGTATTTTTCATAGAAGAACGAAAAGCTTTCAAATACTCTTCTCTCAACTGCTTTTGTTCTGTTTTTTCAGCGTCTGATAAACCGGTTTCTTTCGACTTTTTTGAAAGCTCATTTATTCTTGCAAGCTGTTCTTTAGAAATCATGACAAACTCCTTTAAAGCATTTTCTCTACATACTACTAAATATCAATCATTTTGACAACAAATCACGCTTTAGGTGGTAAGGCCTTTTTCATATTCTTGATACCTTCTATGCACTGTTGCTTTTGAAATGTCAAAACCTAATGCCTGAAGAGTTGCGGCAATTTCGGCGAACGTCATGTTATTTTTTCTTAATCGAACAATTTCTGAAATTGGCACTTCAATACGCTCACGGCCAGGTGCATGGTCCTGCTGCCTTAAATTTAGTTCGGGCTGATATCCGCGCTCAACAGCCCTTTTCATCCCCCGCTTGATTTTCAGGTTATGAATTTTCCGTTGGTACTCTTCGACGACTCCTACAATCTCGATGACCATTTCATCTGCTTCTGAAAGCTCAAGCTCTCCTCTATGAAACACGCTGTATACCTTTACCTTCTCTTTAAATAGACAATGAAGAAGCGCAATTTTTGCTTGTCCTCTTCCAAGACGTGTTTCATCTTGGATAAGAACGGCATCGATCGACTCTTCCTTCAGTGCAGCAAGCATTTCAAACACGCCATCACGATCTAGCTCATATCCACTTGCTTTTTCTTTGATGACTTTGACCACATTCATCTTGTGCATGGCAGCTAAAGCCAGCAGTTCTTCTTCTTGTCTTTTCAGCGAGGTTTCCTGCTCTTCTTTCACAGTGCTTACTCTCGCATAAATGATTGCGTTCATGTCTTCAATCGACCTTTCTACTGTACTGTTGCAAGTTGATATACGACTGGATGCTCTTTTTTCACGGGTATGACAAGAATGTCTCCAGGCTGGATTTCTGTTGAAGCAAGATCATTGTGTTCTGTTACCCAGTCAATAAATGCATTTTTGTCGATTGATTTGCTGTCATTTACTTGATCAGCTAACCCCCACAGAGTATCTCCTGATTGAACCTCTATTTTAACATATTGATTTGAATCATTATGGCTTGTGACTGCAATAAGTGAGAGAAATATGCCAACGATGAATGAGAATACCCCAATAAAAATAATAGATTCTTTTAACCTCATAATGTCATCTCTCCTAATAGAATGTGTGTTCGTTCTTTCTGTCTCTCATTATAAATACGAACAAACGTTTCTGTCAAACGTTTTTTCGAACCTATGTTTGTACTGTTAGGAAAAACATGCTATAATTTCTTTAAAATTGACGTTTTGAGGTGCAAAAGATGACGAAGCTATCAAAAAGACAACTCGATATCCTGAAATTCATCAAAGATGAAGTAAAAAGCAAGGGTTATCCCCCATCCGTCCGTGAAATTGGAGAAGCTGTCGGTCTAGCATCCAGTTCAACGGTCCATGGACATTTAGCTAGACTAGAAACAAAGGGCTTAATAAGAAGAGACCCGACAAAACCTAGAGCGATCGAAGTACTAGATGAAGAGGAAATGAATATTCCAAAGAGTGCTGTAATGAACGTTCCAGTCATCGGAAAAGTAACCGCCGGCCTTCCTATCACAGCTGTTGAGAATGTAGAAGAATACTTCCCTCTTCCAGAGACTTTTGCAGCACCAGACGAACAAGTGTTTATGCTTGAAATTATGGGAGAAAGTATGATTGATGCAGGTATTTTGGACAAGGACTATGTCATTGTGCGTCAGCAAAGCACCGCTAACAATGGAGATATTGTGGTCGCCATGACAGAGGAAGATGAAGCGACAGTGAAACGTTTCTATAAAGAAAATACACACTTTAGATTACAGCCAGAGAATCCATCAATGGAACCGATTATTTTACAGAATGTGAGTATACTAGGTAAAGTGATTGGCGTATTTCGAAATATTCATTAAAAAAAGCCGGTTTTCATCAGCTGCTGATGAAAACCGGCTTTTTCTTATGCACAAGAATATGCAAGAATACTTGAGCTTGGGAAGGAACCAAATGTAAAGTTCGGCCATATAAAGCCAGTTGTTCGGCCAAAAGGCTGTGAGGAAAGAACGAACATTAAAAATACTTGACCGTTTCTCAAAAGCACAATCGTCCATCTTCTATTACATCCCGCTGCAAATTGTACAGTTTGATGGCCTCCGCCAACACCTTGCCCCGATATAAGCGACTGCATACTTTGTGGCTGAGAGAGTGCTTGCTGATACTGGGAAATGATATGCTGCGGCGGTGCCGGCGGTGCTGAGTGTCCGCCTGAACCTTGCCCTGGCCAAGTACCTCCTCCTCCGATCGGAAACCCAGGAACCCCTCCACCTTGAGGAATACCAACAGATGGAAATCCTTGCATCTGCCTATCATATGAGTACCCATTATACACACCTTCATACGGATGATACATATTAAACACCACTTTCTTTAGACATTCATCACGATAGTATATGTCTTAAATAAAAAAGAGTGTTAAACGTCTAAATAGAAATTTTTCCAAAAGACGTTTCGTTCTTCTTTAGAACGGTTAAATAATGATTAAGAAGAAAAATAAAAAAATGAAAACTTTTTGTCTCCCTCAAACGTTATATAATTAGAAACAAAAGAAATAAAAAAACATTTAGATTTAATACTTGTAATATTGCTGTAATTATTGTAACATTTGTAACATAAGAAGTTTTCATTGAGAAAAGGAGGCAATCGCCTTGAAAAAATTATTTGTTTTATTAACTGCTATTATGCTTATGATCTCATTACAAACAACAACATTGGCCGCTTCCAAGAAATCAGCCGCTTTGACTAATAAAGAAGCGTTACATATTGCCCTTGATGCAAGAGAACATTTTTGGAGTGCAATGTCAGGCTACAAAATTAAAGACCATTCTAATGTCAAATTAAAATCATTTACCTATAAAGATATGACGTACAACTATCTTTCTAAAACATTTGATACAAAGAAAAAATTAAACAGCTACCTATCTCAAGTTTTCACTCAAGATGCCATCAAACATGGTTTAAAAGATTATCAGTTCATTGTTCATAAAGGCAAAATGGCTGTTCCAGTCGGTGATGGAGACAACATGCTCAATTGGGAAAAAGCCACACCTAAACTTGTTTCTAAAAAACAAACGGTCCGCACATATGAATTTACTGTCCCAACACTTGATGGACGCAAAGTAAAACGAACTGTTACGTACGAAAAAGTACAAAAAAATTGGAAAGTCACACAAATTGACGCTGTCATCTAAATAAAAAACCAGGCCATTCATCGGCCTGGTTTTTATATTGAAGAAAATTCAGTCATACGGTCCAGCGCGTGAGCAAGTGATGATGCCGTGCGAAATTCATTAAAAGGAAGCCCGAGCTGCACTGCTGTTTGGGCAATTTCTGGTCTAATCCCTGAAATGGTCGTCTCTACTCCAATTAACCGAAGTGACGTGACAAGATCAAAGATTTGATGAGCCACCATTGTATCAATAATGACCACACCCGATAGATCAATACATAAATGCTGAACACCTTTTTGCGAGCACTGATTTAGCGTATTTTCTAAAATAATCTTTGCTCTCGCTGTGTCAATGTCACCTACTAAAGGCAATAACGCAATCTGGCTTTTTAAGACAATCACCGGTGAGCTCAATTCGTAAATCATATCTCTTTGAGCCATGAGTTTTTCGGTTGTATTTTTCACATATTGCTGGATAAACACATGGATTGAAATATTAAACGCTTCGGAAATTAAATCATACCAATAAAAGATGCGGTCAATATCAATGTCATCTTGACGCTGTTTGATAAATTCTTTTAAGTAATGCAGAACCACTCTTTGATTGGACATGTATTCTCTCACGACATAATCTAATGGTGTATTTAAATGCTTTGGGTCACTGGCTAAATCCTCAGACCATTTTTTAAATTCAGTATGTAAATACGTCTTATCTTCAATAATAGCTCGTATAAAATGCTGGTAATAATCTTGATTCTGCCGTTTTAGCTCTGCTATGATGCTGGAATCTGTTGAACGATATATGGATTCTGGATCATCGTCCTCAATTGATTCATACCATGTTTCAGTCAGCTTCTCTGCATGCTGCATAAAAAAATCGTATAATGCACGGTTCTTATCCATAAGCAAATGTCCCTTCACATTTTCTTCTTGTCAGTCTTTGTACCTTATAGATTGATTGTACCACTGAATCTTTTGTCCCTGCTAGCTCGAATAGGCTCTGATGATAAACAAAAGAGCCCCCACTCTAGGGAGACTCTTTCCGATTTATTTCACAATGAATAATATTCTTTTCCCATCAGGAAACCCGCTGATTTGGTGCCCGACCCATGAGCCTGCTCCCCTATTATCAGATGGACTGACATATTGTACGCTTGCTCCTTTTCCTCCCTCAAGACAAACCGCCATTGGCCATTCATCCCGGTCAAAGCCAGGTTTTGTCGGAATTCCTTTTAATGATTCTTGCCTGCGGGCATCTGCTCCATTTCGGTCAATGGTACACACATCTGAATGCCCTTTTCGAATGGCTTCTTGAATATGACTGCCTGTTTCAGGGTACCTTTCCTTTGGAAATTGAACGACATGATCATATCGATCAGCCCCTTTTGCTGCCTGCTTCTCTCCAAATCCACCTAACAACGTGCCCATCCATATCACAAAACATAAGGCGACAGCAGCGATCCAGCCTCTTTTCATCTTCAAAAGCGCGTGACCTCCTCATCCATCATAAGCATCATCTTGACTTAAAGGAAATGTGTCATTTTAATGTATGAGTGGTGTGCAGATGACATGAGAAAAAAATGAGGAGGCTCTCAATCTCAAATCTCTCAGATTAGAAATATGAATCCTATCAAATCGATTCATACAAAAAAGCTTGTCCCCTATGAAGGAAACAAGCTCTATTTTTATTGCGCTTTCGCATAGTTTATAAACTCAACAAAGGCAGCTGTCGCTTTCGGCCCGCCATTTATCGTTCCGTTTGAATACCCAGCGTTATGAACTCCAACGATTTGCTGGTTCTGATCCAGCATGGCAGAACCTGAATTTCCGCTGAATGTATCAATCGTATAGTACGCTAGATTCGTATCTTCTCTCGTCACAGGACCCGACATCTCCCACTGTGACACCTTGCCAGTCGATCTCATTTTATCACCAGGATATCCTGAGATTTTAATGGTTGTCCCAGTCAAGTTTGTCACCTGGCGGATGGATCGGTAGCCGACCGTATTGCCAATGTTCGTATCGGTTTTGATCACGGCAAAGTCATATTGGCTTGCACCAGTATTAATATATCCGCTTGGCACATAGAACTCAGTCATTTTTGCTGAACCGTTCACCGCAGTACTATCATTCATACCAGGATATACAGTTCCTTTTTCACTATAGCTTCTCGATGCTGTATTGTACACGCAGTGTCCGTTTGTCAAAATTTTGTTAGGAGCAATGAGTGTTCCCGTACAGCTTGAGCCGCCAAATGTAATATAAGCAATCGAATTGTATGGTGCCACTCTTGTATTTGCTACTTTGGTTCTACCATCGTCTCCAATGACGACTTTCGTTTGAAAATCTTTTAAATATTTTGATAGTGGTTTTACTTTTTCGCCAACAGTAGAAGAAAGATCATCCACTTTGTCAAAGGATGAGGGGGCTTTCGTATCATTGTGGAAATCACTTGAAGAAATCACTTTACCATCAGAAGTCACCATGTCATAATCAGACGTTAGTACTGAATCCGATGCGGCATGGGCAAAACTAGGCACACTTAAAGCACCAAAAACGAGAAGAGAAGGGAGTAACATTTTCACCTTTTTCATTATATTCCTCCTTTATGTCCTATATCAAAAATCATACGATTGTTTCATATTGGAGTAAATGAGAGAATATTCTTATTTTTTACAAAATATTTCATTTCCAAATTAGGTGTTTTGTATCTTCCCAACCTTCATTCTATCGATCTCTTTCTATGAGAACAGAAAAAACCGCCTAATAGGCGGTCTTTCCTCTTTGTCAGCTCCACACATCTTTTACATATCTATTGTCATTTGCGAGGGCTTTCAGCCAATTTTCAGCTGTTTCCTTCGAGCATTGTTTCTCGTTTTGATAGAGATCGATCAGTGTAGCCTCTACATCTGGAGCCATGACTTTTCCGTCTCCGCACACGTACAGGTAAGCACCTTGGTCAAGCAATTCGATCAGCATGCCGCCGTCTTCTTTCAACAAATGCTGAACATATACTTTTTGCTCATCGTAACGAGAATAAGCGCGATGGATATGGACAACTCCGTTTTGCGCTGCAAGCTGCATTTCATCAAAATACAGATCATCTTCCTGAGGGTGACGGCAGCCAAAATATAGGTGGGCTTCGCCTAGCTGCTTCCCTTCCTTCTGCCACACTTCTCTTGCCTGAACAAATCCTCTAAATGGAGCGATTCCTGTACCTGGTCCAATCATAATCATCGGTATGTCTGAGGAAGGGGGCAGCTGGAATCCGTCTTGCGCTTCATGCAGGAAGCAGGCTACTTCTTCCCCTTCTTTCAGACCACATAAATAGGTTGATGCGACTCCGGCATATTCTCCGCTGCCGCTCCATGCTTTACCTTTGACAACCGCCACTGTGATACTGACTTTTTCTTCATCTACCTTTGGCGAACTAGAAATCGAATAATAACGCGGCTTCAAACCTGGTAAAAGCGCCAAAAAGTGCACAAACGGCAGCTCACACGCTTCATATTGATCTAATAAATCCAGCATGGTTACTCGTTTCTTTAAGATGGCTTCTTGATATGCTTCACCAGCCATTTGTTCAAGTTCCACGCGGTGAGGCGGACATACCGTATGTGCTGCAAGCTCTCTTAGCTGTGTACGTGTCGCAGGCTCTTGAAGCTCAACATGCGAGGCGAGTAATTCTTTGATTGGAATCGGCTGATCTAATGGTAAATGACTTGCCTCTTTATCAGATGAAAGCTTAATGCGCTGCTCTGGATCTAGTTTAAAGCGGCGGGTCACACGTTGAACGAGTGCATCACTATTTTTCGGCACAATCCCGATATGATCCCCTTCTTTGTATGCTTTGTCAGCAGGCAATTTCAGTTCAATATGTCTTGTCTGCCGCGTGCTTGTTTCTGATTGTAATTCTTCATTTTTCAATACAACAGCTGAAAAGGCATCATATATTTTAGCTACAGGACGTTCCACTAGCTCATTCGTATAAGAAACTGATAGGTTTGGTTTTTCCTTCCCCTTTTCTTGGAAGGTGAGCTTAAATTCTTTTGCAAGCTGTTCGAAGACTGTTTTCTGGAAGATTTCTTTATCCTCATCCATATCACCGCCTGCATCACCTTCTCCTAAATCAGCTACACGTTTGGCTCCTTTTCTTTCTAGAGCTTCATCAATCAGACGGGGGATCCGCTGGTACGTACTCGCCCAATTTCGATCTCCGCATCCAAAGACCGCAAATATCACGTTTGATAAATCCTGCTCCTCATCCTGCGCCAGCCAATCCACGAATTGCTTCGCATTGTCAGGTGGATGTCCGTTGTATGAAGCGGTCACGATGAGGACAGCACCTGTATCTGGCAATTGGCGTGTAAAGTCATCAAGCGGCGCAGTGGTCACATCAAACCCTTTTGCTTTCCCGTCTTCAGCCAATTCGTTCGCTATTTGCTTTGCTGTGCCAAGGTTTGAGCCATATAAAACTAACAGTGGTGTACCATGACTCGCCACTTTTGATTCACTAGATTTAGTGCTTTTCTTCGGTTCTTCCTTCGGTGGTGCCATAAAGAATTGCTGCTTCCTTGGCCGCACTTTGATTTTAAAATCGTTAGGTTTAATTGTGAGAGATTCTTTTAAATCAAGCTCATAAGATGTGTGATCAATTAACTCTAAATTGTGCAGGACCATCGCGAGAACCATCGTAGCTTCATGCAGGGCGAACTGCATACCGATACATGCTCGCTGTCCATTCCCAAAAGGTTTGTAGGCATGCTGCGGGATTTTCTCAGGATGCGTAAACCGCTCTGGTTTAAATTCTTCAGCATCCTCGCGCCATACCGCTGGATCACGGTGTAATTTAGGGAGAAGAACAGAGACACTTTGATTCTTTTGAATCGGATATTTCCCCCCGATTACTGTGTCCTCTTTCGCATAAAGAGAGAACGTAGGCGCTGTTGGCCAGAGGCGGAGAGCTTCATTTAACACCATACGAGTGTAGCTTAGCTTTTGCACCTGTTTAAATGCCGGAAGCCCGCCCTGCAGCACCTCATCTGCTTCCTGGACGGCTTTCTTTAATTTCTCTGGATTCTTTAGTAAGAAATAAATCGCAAATGATAGCAGTCCGCTTGTTGTTTCGTGCCCTGCAATTAAGAAGGTGATGATTTGATAACGGATATTTTCATCGGATAAACGTTCACCTGTTTCAGGGTCCTCTGCATGCAGCATAAGAGACAGTAAATCATCGCCCGTTTTATCTTGTTTTCTTCGTTCCTGAATAATGTCATCTACTAATTTCTTCATAAAATCGACATGCTGGTCAAATTCTTTTCTTCTTTTGATCATCAGTTTATCTGCAATTGGCAATCGGCTCGACTGCTCCATTGCTTCATTTAAACCTTTCAGCATGCTGTCGATGAACGGATGCTGATTTTCTTTATAAAAGCTGTTAAAGCGAAAATCAAAACCGCAAAGGCCTATTGTATCTAAAGTCAGCTTTGTCATATCCTCAGCTACTTCAATTTCTTCATCACGGCCTGTTCTTTGCCATTTTTGCACAAGCTGTGTGGCAATATCGAGCATCATTTCATGATAGCCCTTCATGGCCTGCTGGCTGAATGCAGGCATCAAAATTTGATGAGCCTTTCTCCAGTTCGGTTCTTCTGTCCAGCTTGTAAATAGTCCATCTCCTGAAAATGCTCTAACTTTACTCAGACTAGTACCAATATATTTATCAAAACGGCTCTCGTCACATACTTCTTTGACAAGTTCATGGCTGGAAACAAAAATACTTGTTGCATTTGAAAATTCAAACTGAAAGATCGGTCCTAATTCATCTGCCAGCCGCCAAAAGGTTTGAGAAAGCTCTCCTTTTTTTATATGGGGAATATTTTTAAAAGGTCCGTATGTTTTTGGTTTTGGAATGATTGATGTTTGCTTCATATGCCCACTCCCTTTATTTCTTTAAGATGCAACGCTGATGGCACGCCATAAACATTGCTCAATATCCTCTAAAAATTCAATCGTTGGCTCTATTTCTTCTGCAAGAATTTGTTTATGCAGCTGCACAAAAGCACCAAATACAATGGATAAAATGGTTCTGCCTGAGAGGTTTGGGTGAATCCCATCCTTTTTCCCTTCTTCAAAGATAAGGAATAGCTCATGTAACAAATGCTGCATTTTCTCTTTGCTCGTCTCGTCTAAGTAATGGGACCGTTTATCAATCTCTAAGAAATACAGCCCGCTTGGATTCTCCTTTGTAAACAAAACCAAGCAATAAAATACATGCTTAAAGTACGCCCGGATACTTAACTTTGGATCTGGATTGTTTGTGTTCATTTTTTCGATAAATGCTGAGAGGCTGCGCTGGTACAAAATATTGACGAGTGCCTCCTTGCTGTCAAAATAACGGTAAATGGTGCCCGCTCCGACGTTTGCTCTTTTTGAAATCATCGGCATTGTGGTGCCATCAAAGCCTCGTTCAATAAATAGTTCCAGCGAAGCCTTCATGATCTGTTCTTGTTTATCAGTCACTGCTGGCATTTCATCCCCTCCTTTTAAAATATAGGAATGAACGTTCATTCCGCTTGTGGCATATTATATTAATATTTTAATTTCATCTATTTATACTTAAACATACTTATTTTACTCCGTCACTACATTTTCTGAAAATAATAATAATTGAGAAATGATACCTAGTCACATGACATCCAAAGGACATATAAAGATTGTCAAATGTGTGTCATGCAGGTGTCATCAGCACTACACATTCATTCCTGATCGATTGGGGAATGAATATGGTCGTCATATGTATCAATATATAAGCTTCCATTACTTGAACGGACAGCATAAACAATATCCTTTAAGGACAGCTGCCTTTTTTTAAGCTCTTCTTCTATCCATTGCTCTGTTAATTGATTTTCTTGTATGTTTTTTTGGATGAGTTTCCCGTCCATGATGACTTCAATCGGCATGTAACGCTCTGCCTCCATGAATAAATGAAGGTCCTTCCGCGTGACTTTTTCAAACGAAGGGTATTTTTTCACTGACATATGCCCATCTGTTTCAATCATTGCAAATTCAACTTCGCTAATATCAAAGATGTCTTTTTCTCTCAGCTGCTGATTTAAATAATCAAGGGTATATCTCATCCCTTTCATATTTCCTTCAAGAATTTTTCCATTTTGTATGACAAGTGTTGGTTTACCCGCCATCAACCCTCTCATCTTCCGGCTTCTTAATGCAAGCAGGGAAATCACATAAATAATCATGACAAGTGACACAAAGGAAATCGTTGTGTGCTGAAGCGGGAGCGTTGTATTAAACGCCAGGTTCGCTGCAATTGAACCTAAGCTGATGGCTGCTATAAAATCAAAAATATTCATTTGCGCAATGGTTTGTTTCCCTAAAAGACGTGCTCCTCCAAATAAAATCGCAAAAGCAAACATCGTCCGAATAATGACTTCAATATGGTCAGGCATGCAAGTGTCCACCTTTCAATTGCATCAAAAAAAGCCTTTTCCTAAGAAAAGACTCTTTGTTAGACTATGCATTTATTTCATCATTATTCAATTGGGCAGTACCGCTTTGTTCAAATTGTGATCGCAGTTCAATAATTGAACTATTCCTCACATGATCTGCTTCTTGCTCAAGAAGCCATGTATAAAATCTTGCTTGCTCCGCTGTCTGCAAAGCCTGCATATATTTTTGCGAGGTACGCTTCTCTGCAACGCGCTGCTTCATCCCGCGCATCTGCTTCCAGAATTGATAATAAGGGAGCTTGAGTTTGGTCATAAAGCCTTGATCATCCTCAATGACATACCCCTCTTCTTTAATTGTGTTATCATGAGAGACCGCCTGATACCATTTATAAAAAGACGTCCAATCATGGAAAACAGCCACTTCCTGCTTGCAGGATATTCCAAGCTGTTCACTTAATCTTTTCACTTCAGCGAATGGTGCTTTTTCATAGCTTAACTGCCGCTTCACAATATCAAGTAAAATGAGTTGATCTTGTTCATATGTGATAATATGCGGATCTTTTTCTGGCAAAATGACTTCAAACACAAGAGATACATGGTGGTCACGGACATATGATTTAATGTAGTCAGCCTGCACGTCACTGAAGGTCTTATCAAATAGCTCTTCGACCCATGAAGCATGCTGATTTTGTTTCACATGTGATGTATACGATTTGGATGTAAACACCAATTCATCTTCCATTTCATTATACCCAACAGTTCCTAAGTAACCATTTGCTTTATCATATACGGTGACAGGGAATTGAAGATGGTTCACTAAATGCTGCATTCTTGTCTCCGGACGCTCATCAATGTTAAAAAATTTATTGTAGCTTCTAGACACAATCTGCTTAGAAACCATATTGACAAACAAACCTCTTGCTTTCACATTCACATCATCCCACTGCCGTTCACTAAAAGCCTTTTTCGTAAAATTAAAAGATGAAATATGGTGCGGAAGCTTTAATTCCTGTACGTATTCATGCTGATCTAAATGAGCTAAAAAATCATCCAGTGAAATATCTGGCTGAACAGCAGCCGATTGTTTTTTCTCAGACGCTCTGTAGACTGGATTGTCGATTTCATGAGTCTCAATCCCGTCAGGTGTGATTTTCAACACCCGCAGCTGCCCCCCAAATTCAACCTGACCTTCTAGGTTATAAGACCTTTCCGCTGCGTGAATAGGCAGTCTGTATAAATTGCGATGCCCGTGAATTTGGATGATATCCAGCCCAGCCGTATTTTGTACAAATAAGTGATCAATATCATCTGAATATTCTCCTACGCCGTGAATGAGCTGCTGTGTTGAGACATGCAGAAGTTCTTCTGGCAAATGAGCAAGCCCGCCATGTGTAACAAGAAATGTCTGATCATGGTACGTAAAATAAGTAAGCTGATGAAAGGTTCTGACAAACTTTCGTACTTCCTTCAAATCAAAGTTTGCTGCTTCAATTTCAGGCACAGTATGACGATTAAACATATTGCTTCTGACTTTTTCACCATGTGCAAACCGGTATAAATGCTGATCATGATTGCCTTCAATGACGATGACATTCCGGCATTCCCTATGGGCGAGCATCCATTCTAATACTTCTTTGTTTTCTATTCCTCTATCAAGCAAGTCACCTGCAAAGATATAAAGTTCGTTTTCTTTGATGTCTCCTTGCAAATAGGTGGTAAGTGCGGTGTAACAACCGTGAATATCTCCGAAAACATGAATGGCCTCATATTGATCAAAGGATCGAGGCTGATAAGTCATCACTTGCGGATAATCCTCCGGCTGCAAAACAGTCACCCATGATGGGACCTTTTCTGTTTTTAACCGTTCGTTCATTTGATACAAAACAGATTCCCGCACTACTTTGTGAGATTCACGTGAGCGATTTTGCAAAAGAGCTGTTTCAAGGGGGACCTGCGTGAAATCGACGACATACACCCTGTAACGATAAGATGTCGCTAAAGACTTATATTGAGAAATCGATTTACTTGAAATATGTGTCGCATCAATCACAGTAAAGTCTCCGCGCTCCATACGGGCTGTGAGTAGATCGAATAATAAAGACCAAACTTTGTGGTCATGCTTGCTTGAAATGTCTAGTTTCCCATTGACTGATAGCTGCGGCGGCTGAGTTAACAGCCGGATTTGATCCGCTGATAAAGTGTAAGGCTCTAAGCCTTGTTCTTTGATCCATGTTGATTTACCTACGCCTGGGAGACCTCGTAAAAGGACTAAAGTTCTCATATTGGTTCTCCTTTAATGAGTGATATTTTACCTATTATAGATAAATTATGGATAAATCTCAATCTTTTATTGATTATGGTAATATATAGATAGAAAAGGAGGTTTTACGTATGTCTAATAGAGAGAATATGGCATTCAACATGGGAGATCTTCTATTTCAAGTGTTCTCTCTTCTATTCATTGCCTTTATTGTGACAATCATTGTTATCGCGTTTCGCATGATCAGAAGAAAACGAATGGAATTGAAAAAAATCGAGGCAAGATTAAACAAAGTAATTGAAAAAAACGATTTAAAAGAATAAAAAATCCGGAAGTTAACCGGATTTTTTTGTTTTCATCACGATACCTTGACGCTGCTGCATCAAAAAGAAAAAGACGCCTAAAAGAACAAGCAGACCGCCAAGCATTTGAAGCAGCGTGACTTTCTCTCCAAGCAGCCATACAGCAAGGATCGTTGCCCCAACAGGTTCACCTAGAATACTCATTGAAATGGTAGTCGCATTAACATAGGTTAATAGCCAATTATTAATGACATGAGACATCGTGGGAATAATGGCGAGCAATAAAAAGATTCCCCACTCTTTAACCGGATAGCCTATAAAAGGAGTTTGCTGAAGCAGGTTGAATAAAATTAAAAAAAGACCGGCAAAGCCAAATACACAAAAACTATAAATCCAATGAGATATTTTTCTTACAGCCTGTTGGCCTATTAACAAATAACAAACAACAGCGATCACACTCAAAAAGGATAAAATATCTCCTAAGATGGCTTCCTTGCTATGACCAATATCTCCCCAGCCTATCATGAGGGCACCTACAATCGCCCCACACATCGTTAATATTGCAGACATTGTTGTTCGTTCACGGAAAATGAGGAATCCGCCTAATAAGGACACCATCGGCTGAAGGGCGATAATAATGGTAGAGCTTGCCACTGTCGTCAGTTTCAGTGAGCCAAACCACAACACAAAGTGAAGCCCTAAAAAGAAGCCTGAGGTACATAAGAAAAACCAGTCTCTGCGCTTTATCGAGAGAAATTCTTTTTTTCTTGGCAAGATAAACGGCAGCATGAGAGCCGCCGCAAAAATCATTCGATACATACTTAAAATAGCAGCAGGTGCATTTGACCATTTCACAATGATTGCAGAAAACGAAATAGCAATAATTGAAATCACAAGCGGCAGTGCAATTGATTTCGTTTGAGCAGTTGTCTTCATTTCCATTAGCAGCTTCCTTTACATCAGCAGTAGATGAGCAGTTCATCTTGTATGTCGTCATCTTACTATGTCCATTCACCTAGTGGCAAGATGATTTTTTAAAACTGGCGTGAGCTTTTTAGATGGAAAAAACGCCCTTTTCATAGGGCGTTATTGTTGTTTATTCTGAAATCAATTCACGAATTCTTTCTTCAATAGGTGTTAACGGCCGGCCTAGTAATGTTTCGAAATCTTCACTTTCGACAGCTAAAGCACCATCGCGTATGCCGCTTTGAATGGCTTTGACAAATGGCACTGCTTCTTTTGGTACACCATTTGAAGCTAAAAAGTCTCCAAATGTGTCTACATCTATTTTTTCTACTTTGATTTCTTTTCCACTCACCTTACTAACAATTTGTGCAAGTTCAGTGTGTGATCGAAGCGGTCCTGACAGTTCATATATCTCCTGATCATGTACGGGAAGTGTTAACGCATTTGCTGCCGCTTCGGCGTAGTCATTTCTTGTTGCCCAGCCAACCTTCCCTTCGCCAATAGGGCTTAAAAATGGTGCACCGCTGACTGAGGCCAGAATCGTGTCTTTTTCATTTTCTACATACCAGTTGTTTCTTAAAAATACATGAGGAATGCCAGAGGCCAAAATGGCTTCTTCTGTTTTGGCATGGTCATGTGCAAGGACAAGCTGACTCTCTCTTGCATTGACAACACTTGTATAAGCAATAAACCTCACATTTGCTGCTTTCGCCGCTTCAATTGCCGCTTTATGCTGCTCGACGCGGTCTCCATCCGCCGTTGAAATGATCAACAGACGGTCAATGCCTTCAAATGCTGATGTCAGGGTGTCTGGCTCAGTAAAATCTCCACGGCGTACATCCACCCCAGCATCCTTCAAATGTGCTGCTTTTTGCGGATTTCGAACACTGACTGCAATTTGTTCAGCCGGTACTTTTGTGAGCAAATGCTTGACGACGAGCGATCCAAGCTGACCTGTTGCGCCTGTTACTAATAATTTCATTTGTTTGACCTCCTCATTTTTCGTTCAACGGTGATGTGCATACGTTATAATCAAAATGGTTACAACAAAGGGTTAAAAAAAGCTCCAATGTATGAGCTTTTTTATTCCGCCTCTGTCAATAATTGCTGAATTGTCACTTGCTTTAGGTGATTCTCAAGTGCAGCTTGTGCTTCTTTTAGTTCATGCCGAAGTCTCGTGTCCATCGCTTGACCAATCGGGCATGCGATGACGGGCTGATGAAAGTTAAATAATTCTTCATCCTCGCTTACATCCACAGCACGATACACATCTAACAGCGTAATGTCCTCAGCTGCTCTTTTTAAATAAGCACCGCCTACTCCTCGGCGAATCTCAATGAGACCCGCCCGTTTGAGCATTGCCATCATTTTTCGAACAATGGCTGGATTTGAATTCACGCTCTCTGCAATAAAATCACTAGTACACTCTTTTGGAACACCTGCAATAAATGACACAATATGAACAGCAATCGGATACCTGCTGCTAATTTGTTTCACAATCTTTCACCACCGTTGTAATCAATATAGTTACAATGAGTGATTTTGTCAATCAATAAACGGATTTTTCTTTCGATCCCAGTCCTCATATGTCATGATATCGTAGTCTTCTCCTGTATCAAGCTCAAGCGGCGCAATGCATTCAAGCAGATTCTCATCTGGGTCAAGAAAATAGATCGCTGCATGAAATTGCGGCGGATTATCGAGAACTAAAGGCTGCTTTTCTTCTGAAAAACCAAACATTGGGTGAATACTGATGCCTCTTTCAATCAGCCAGGCTTTGATTTGTTCGATGCTGGATGTTTTAATTCGGAAGGCTACATGTCGAGTTGCTACGTGATATGGAATAGTGGACATATCTGCCTTCCATATGCCAAGCCAGCTCTTTCCTTTCTCAATCCATAAAAAGGCTACTCTTTCATTCTCATGAGCAAGTGTCAATCCCAATTTTTCATAAAACGCAATAGATGTCTTCAAGTCACTCACAGGTAAATGTGCTTCATACAAACCTTTCATCATCATCAAAATCACTCCTTTTCTATCTTCTATTCTGCGTGAATGAATGATATTCTGCCTCAGCAAAACGATGTATTTTATCCCTAACATTAGTTTGAGCGACATTGTATGTTTGATCTATTGCAGATGGGGGAAGGTGTTCAAATAAAAGAAAGGAGCGGTCCATATGCCTTGGACGATGAACGATTATCCAGCTTCATTTAAATCATTAGACAACGTCATTCGAAAAAAAGCGCTTGAGATTGCCAATAAAATGATTCAGGAAGGCTATGAGGAAAATAGAGCCATTCCAATTGCAATCAGTCAAGCGAAAGAGTGGAAAAAGAACGCAACGGAGAAAGAGGTAGAGAATTTTTCATCTCATGGTTCTGTCAAACCTTCAGAGAGCAGCAGCTCCGCAAGACCAGAGCTCATGGATCATGCGCAGCATGTAGTGAAACACGAGGAAGGCTGGGCGATTCAAACAGAGAAAGCGAAACGAGCAAGTGAGGTCAAAGAAACAAAACAAGAAGCAATTGACCGGGCAAAGGAGATTTCAGCTAATAAAGGAACTTCCGTTGTCATTCACCGAAAAGACGGGACGATTCAGGACGTGTTAAAGCCGCAATAAGACCGCTCGTCAGCGATCTTAGCGTGTAGACAAACCCTCGAATTCGGTGTCAGTCCTGCGTGCCGGTGCTCACGAATGTTAAATTCGCTCCGCTCCGGTACTCGTCCTTCCTAGGGCTGCAAAGGTTTTCTATCACGCTGAAGGAAAACAAAAGGCTAAAATAAAGATCATTTTAGCCTTTTGTTAACAATTTAAGACCGCTTGTCAGCGGTCATTTTTATGCATTTTTTTCTTTTTTCGCTGGTGTTTTTCTTTTCTTAGGTGCTGCTTTTTTCGCTTTGGCTGGTTTTGATCGGTCAATCGAGGCCTGTAGTGCGGCCATCAAATCAGTCACATTGGCTGCAGGATCTTTTTTGCCTGTCGTTTCTGGCTGAACGGTATGTTCTCCAGATATTTTATCGCCAATTAAATTCATCAGCTGTTCTCTGTATTCATCTTGATATGCCGCTGGATCGAACGTTGTTGTCAGCTGCTCGATTAAAAGGAGCGCTGTATCTAACTCTTTCTTTACAATGTTCTCCTCTTGGGGGATATTCGGTACATCTGATACTTGTCTAATTTCGTCAGGGAAATGAATGGTTTCCATCAGCAAAATATGTTCATAGCACCTAACGATTGCTAATTGTTCCTTTGAACGGATCATAATCTTTGCGACACCAATTTTCCCCGATTCCTCTAAAGCTTTTCTTAATAATGAATAAGCCTTCGCTCCGCCGGTATCCGGTGATAAGAAATAACTTCTTTCATAATAGATTGGATCAATCTCTTCAATTTTTACAAAATCAATGATTTCAACGGCTTTTTCTTCATTTTCTTTTCGCAGTTTTTCCAGCTCTTCATCGTCCAATTCAATAAATTTATTTTTCGCATATTCATACGCCTTGACGATTTGTTCCGGCGCTACTTCTTCACCGCAATTGGCACATACTTTCTTGTAGTTAATGGGCGTGTGACACTCTTTATGCAGCTGTCTTAATTTAATGTCTTTGTTCTCTGTAGCGGTAAACAGCTTGACTGGTATATTGACCAATCCGAAACTAATGCCGCCTTTCCATACTGTATGCATCGCGCTTCCTCCGTTCTTTTCTCCTTACTATGTAATGTTTTCATCAGACTTATGTATGTGATTGAAAATTTCATCCCACTCTAAGAACACATGATATAAGGAAGTGACATGCACAATGAAACCTATGCGATTAACACCTGCACATGATATACCTGCCGGTGCAGACTGGGTATATGAATTAAAATATGATGGCTTTCGGGCTATTCTTGTATGGGAAGAAGACGAGATTCGTTTAGAAAGCAGGACCGGAAAACGGCTAAATAAGCAATTTCCTGAAGTAATGGATCAATGCGAACAATTAAGAGACCAATTTGCTCCTTTTTTACCGCTGACACTTGACGGAGAATTGGTCTTTTTACTAAGTGAACAGCAAAGCGAGTTTGCGAAGGTTCAGCAAAGAGGCAGGCTGAAAAACAAAGAAGCCATCCAAAGACAGGCTGAACGATTTCCATGTCATTTCATTGCATTCGATCTATTAAGCTGCAAAGGGAAACCTCTCGTTGATTCACCGTTGATGGAAAGAAAAAATCAGCTGCAGCAATTATTCCAAAAAGCTAAGCTCCCCTCATCAGTTCAGCTAGAGCACCCTTCCCTTTTGCAGGTCATTCATACAGACCCAGACTCTGAATACATGAAAAACGTGATGACGACGTATTTAGCAGAAGGACTAGTAGCGAAAAAAAAGACGAGTAAATGGCATGACAATACTCGTTCAAAAGAATGGCTGAAAATGAAAAACTGGCGGTATGTCTCTGTCATTGTCACCCGTTTTGACAAAGAAAATGGCTATTTCCAAGGATCCATTTATCAAGATTCGGCACTCATCGAGGTTGTCCAATTCAAGCATGGTTTTTCTAAAGAAGAAGAACAAACGCTGCGTACGCTATTTCAGACAAAAGGCCAGTTAACAGGAGGATCTTTATACGAAATCCCTCCTTCTATCGTTGCCAACATTGCTTGTATATCCTTTGATGGATCGGCGTTAAGAGAGCCGCGTTTTACTTCCTTTTTACTGGATGCGGATCCAGCAGCATGTACATTTCAGCAAATGCTCAAACAGCTGTATCCACTCCCTGCTGCTATAGAAGTCACTCACCCTGAAAAACCGATTGTTCCGGCTCTTCAACTAAACAAGGCAGATTACTTACTTTATTTAAGACAAGCGGCTCCCTACCTTTTGCCCTTTTTACGTGAAAGGCGTCTTACTTTAATTCGGTATCCGCATGGCACTGGAGACGAATTCTTTTATCAAAAGTCGACACCTGATTATGCGCCGGATTTTGTTTTAACAGATGAAGTTGATGATATTTCTTATACGGTCTGTAATGATCCTCGTACGCTTCTTTGGCTTGGCAACCAGCTGGCGATGGAATTTCATATCCCTTTTGAGACAAGAGATACGGATAGGCCGACAGAAATCGTCTTTGATCTAGACCCGCCATCTGTAAATGAGTTTCATCTAGCCATAGAAGCTGCTAAACGAATCAAAGCGCTTTTAGACGGGCTTTTTCTCACAGCCTTTATTAAAACAAGCGGAGGTAAAGGGCTTCAAGTCTATATTCCTTTAAAGAAAAACGCCTTCACATACGAAGAAACACGACAATTCACTGCGTTCATATGCCAATTTTTATGTGAGCAAGCACCGGATCTTTTTACTCTGGAACGTCTTAAGAAAAAACGCGGCAATCGCTTGTATTTAGACTACATTCAGCACGATGCTGGGAAAACAATTATCGCTCCATATTCTCCAAGAGGAAATGAGCTTGGGCTTGTTGCGACACCGCTTGAATGGGACGAACTCTATCATGATGAGCTTCATCCTTCTCTTTTTACGATGCCAGCTGTTATAGAGCGTTTAAAGGAAAAGGGCGATCCATTCCGCCGCATGAGGCACCTTGTGAATGATGATGCTTTTAGACAAGTCTTACATCAGCTTGCACACATGTGACCATCTCATCAGATGGACATTTGCGGTCATGAAGCGTTACACTTATTCATTAGAGAGGAAGAAAGGGATGACTATTTTGACCGCACATTCATTTCGAAATACAGCTTTGATTTTCTTATGTCTTTCCGCAGGAATTGTGGATGTGATTGGCTATTTAAGCCTAGGGCATGTGTTTACAGCCAATATGACAGGTAATATTGTGCTGCTTGGCATTGCAGCAGGAAGCTCCTTGCAGCTAACAGCCCTTCATTCCATCATTGCGCTAAGTGGATTCGTTTTAGGGGTTTTACTTGCAGTTGTGATAGGCGGAAATCACGAGAAAACGTTTTGGCCAAAAGCCGTAACACGCATTTTTATCATCGAATTGATGATTTTGCTTCTATTTGCTCTCATGACCATTTTCCCTTATACACAAGGTGCTTACTTTATGCTGATCATCCTTTTAAGTATGGCTATGGGCATGCAAACGGCGGCCGCTCGTAAATTGAATGTTGCTGGCATTTCCACAACCGTTCTCACGAGTACACTTGCTAACCTATTTGAAGATGCAGCTCAGCGTATATCATACCGAGAGAAAAGAAAGGCCCCTATCCAGCTTGTAAGCTTGATGCGAATAGGCTCTATTGTCTTCTACTGCCTAGGTGCAGCTATTGCTGCATACACAGATCGTTACGATCCGTTTATCATCATCTGGATGCCTATCATCATTCTAGGCATCATTGTGATCACTGCTGGATTGAAGCAATTTCACCAATTGAAATAGCCTCTCTTTAGATGGCTATTTCAATTATTGTGATCTTACACTAATAACTCCTGACATAAAAACCAGGAGGGCGTCCCATGATGAACGTAGAACCATATGGATATCCAGAAAATGTCCCGAATCCTCCGTACCCGGGAAAACCGCCTAAGCCAGAGAATACACCAGGACTCAAATAATACCCGCCAAAGCCGATATGGGAACCAACCGGCCCAATATGTGCCCCACCTCCGCTAAAACCGCCTCCATGAAAACCACCATAAACCCGTGGATACATACAATCACCTGCCTTCGAATCAGACCTTATCTCATCTTATGCATGACAAATGGGGCGGTGCTCCTGCTTTTTCATTCCTTCTATGTACATTAGACCAATTTGATAAAATTTGAATGAAAAGTCCTGCAAAAAATTAAATTAAGCAAAGAAAAGTGACCTTTTTAACTTGTTGCTCTGCCCTATGTTTATTTAGAATAATGGAGCAGGTAATAAATTTGCACACCCCCTTTGTTGCGAATTCTTCTTATTAAACGTTCTTGCAGCGTTTAATAAGAAGAGCCTATTAAAGACGCAAAAAAACCCTTGCTGACGATCATCAACAAGGGCGAGAGATAAAGGTATTAACCACCAATGATTTTTTCTGCAACTTCGAATGAACCCGCAACGTCTTGCGATAGAACAGTCGCAGCGACCGCTAAACCGACAACGAATAATACTTTTAATCCTGTTTTCATCTTAAATCAACCCCATTCTTTTCATATGTAAATCCGCTTCTAAACTTTTGTTCAAGTAAAAAACAGACTGCTCATAAAGTGCTTGCTTTTCACAATATTTTGCTGCAAATTGTGATAGCTCTTTTACTTCATGATATTCATTCTTCTCTTCTAACTTTCTTAATTTCTCATCAATTTGCTGAAATCTTTGTGGCGCATGCGTTAAGTAAAGATCATGTACGATGCCTATTTTTAGCTGAAACACTTCATGAGAAGCATCTTTTATTCTGGCATATGCAGCCTCTATATATTGGCTTGCACGCTGCTTTTCACCAATCACACAGAGTTCCCGGCTGATCAGATACGTAGAATGGAAAAAGAAATCTGAATCATAATACTCTTGATGGGACAGTGCTTTTTCAAGATGACGTATCGATTCCTTCGGTTTGTTCCAAAATGAATATAAAATGGCCACATTGTGATGGTGCTGAGCCAGCATAAAATCATCCTGCTCGCTTGTCAAAACCTCTTCCGCCAGACGATAATTCTCAAGCGCCTCTTCATACCGGCCGATCTCCGTTAGATTCGCTGCTATAAGAGAGTATGAAAGGGCCGTTCTTCTTTCATACTGCTTGTGTCGCTTATAAACGTGCAGCGCTCTGCGGATATAGCTTAATGAGAGCATGATATGACTGAGCCGGTAATAAAGCCATGCCACTTTAAAATCGAAATCAGCACGTTCGATCTCACTTGGAATTTTATCTAAGAGCTTTTCAGCACTTTGATACATTTGCAATGCAACCTCATAATTACCTTGATGCTGCTCATACACACCCTCATAAAAATCAAAATAATAGGCAAGACGGTTAGACAGGTCATCTTCTTTTTTTCCATAATGACCCTCTATGCTTTTCGTTGAAACATTGCCCTTTTGCCCTCTTAAATTGTACATAAGAATGTGATGCCTCTTCTCAAGAAGAGAATAGTATATGAGGATATCCGCATCGTCAATTTCCTCTACCGCTTGTTTCGCTTTGGCAAATAACCGTTCTGCCTCATCTGCATGATCTTTTTTGATTTCCATGTTCCAGTCATTTAATAGTGATGCCAATTCCGCAACAGGAACTTTGCTCATTCTACACCCCCAATCACCTTCAGCTGCAACACATGATTTCACTAAATATGGAACTTCTATTAGCAATTGCTAATTAGTCCATTTGACATCATTTTAATATGAATCACTTGAATCTTCAATAACCGTTTCCATTGAAAGTGCGTTTCTTTCTCCTAGTCAATGATATTTGCGAAAAAATTCCGCCTTTTTTTAAAATAAACATCTTGAGATGAAATGAAAAAAGCCCAATGTCAAGGCTTTCTAATCTTAAGATGGTTCATAGCAGCTTTTCATTTATCCAGTTTCTTTATATAATATGATCAATCACTTACACGCCTCAGTAGCTCTAGAAGGGAAGAGCGCCGTAAAACAAATTGTAGCTGGCGGGTCGCAAGGCAAGGGTTTCAGAAGCACCGAAAAGCACATGAGCTGAGACAGGTGAAATTCCTGTCGGTGAAATTCCGTAGGGAAGCGTGTTGCCCCTAGCCTATGCTTACGAAAGGAGTGCGGGTTCGAATCCCGTCTGAGGCTTATGAGGTAGATGGATTGGGAGGATAAAATATCATGCATGTGTTTGAAGAATATATCAGCAAAATCGGTAACCCCGAGCTGAAGCAGCGCACTCAAGACATCTTAAAATGGATAGAAGACACATTCCCTCAATTAGAGGCAAGAATTGCTTGGAATCAGCCTATGTTCACTGATCACGGCACATTTATTATTGGGTTTAGCGTGGCAAAACATCACATTTCTGTCGCACCAGAAGCAAAAGGAATTGATCAATTTTCAGCTGACATTGTACAAGCTGGGTACGATCATGGGAAAAATCTGTTTCGCATGAAAGAAAGCTTGCCAGTTGATTATCCTCTCCTAAAAAAAATCATCGAATTTAATATCGAAGACAAAGCGGATTGTTCAACGTTTTGGAGAAAATAAACAGTACCCCGGTCTCAGCTTTACAGATCGGGGTATTTTGCTGCAACAATATTATTTTGTTCTCTTCCCTACCAATTTTTGTTCAAGCCATTCATAACATGACAAAAGGGCATCAACGCTCTTTTGGCATATCGGCAAATATACAACGGCGACGGCTGTTAAACACGCTATAGCAGCTCCTGCTAATACATCTAATGGATAATGAACACCTACCCAAATCCTTGAAAAACCAACAGCACACGCAATGATCAGCCAATACATATGGCGTTTGTGAAACAGCCAAAAGATCACGCAAATCGAAAAAATAAAGATGGTATGATCACTCGGAAACGAGTTATTCACTTCCTTTTGAATCAAAAGATTGACGTGGCTCATTTCTGCAAAGGGCTGCTGATTAAAATAAAACACCCCAGCGATTTTCCCAAGTAACTCGGCGAGTACGAAGGTCAGTCCGGCAGAAACGACCATCGCCCTATTGTACCTGCTACGATTTTGAAACCATGCGAACAGACACACAAGCGCTGCCAGCAGCACTGTATATTCAGCTAGTCCAATAAATATTGGATTCAAGTAACCATGATCGATACTGAGCTCATTCACCCGCCTAAATAAATCTTCATTAAGTCCCCGCATCTCATTTCATCCCTTTTTACTTGATTTACGATAAGGATAATTGAAATGAGATGTCTGCCTCCATCGATCGAACGAACAAACCATGGAATCATATGACATGTTTGTCACTTTGCTGTCACTTGAACATCATGTACTAACTAAAAACTCATCAAAGGCTATTAAATCACAGGAACAAAACTGTTATAATAGAACGTAAGTTTGCATTTTATCAAAAAGGGGTTACATCATATGATCAAAACGGTGAATGGAAACATATTAGAGGCAAGCGAAGACATCATTTGTCACCAAGTGAACTGTAAAGGAGTCATGGGAGCTGGATTAGCAAAACAGATCAAAAGCAAATATCCGAATGTGTTCAAAGATTATAAACAGTTATGTACAGAACAAGGAGATGACTTGTTAAGCTCCGTTCAACTCATCACAACAAAAGACGGAAAAACAATTGCCAACTTATTTGCCCAAGCTGGATACGGAAGAACAAGAAAACAAACAGACTACGATGCCTTACGCAGCTGCTTTCAACATCTAAAGGATACAGTGACACAATCACCTGAAGAGAAAAAACAAACGTCCATCGCCATTCCATACGGGATCGGCTGCGGCTTGGCTGGCGGCGATTGGACGATTGTGGAAGAGATGATTGAAGAGGTGCTGGGTGATTGTGAGGTGACGGTTTATCGGTTTAGATAATGGAAATGAGGTTTTATGAAACATATATGAGAAATACCCTCCTTTATTCGGAGGGTATTGTGCGTTAGTTATCGTCTTTATTTTTTATATAATTTAATACGGCTTCTTTATCTTCTTCATCGTCGGGTAAAAATCCGAACGTTTCATATTCCCAAACTGCGATTCTTTGCACATTGTCTATGCCTAATGAATAAACATCATCATATCCATACTCAATAGTAAATTTTCCTGATGACTCTAACTGAAGAGTCGCTGTAGTCCAAACTCCTAAGTCATATTTTATATATTCCTTTTTCAATTCTCTAAATTTATCACTAAGTTCGACTAGTAAATGATTATAAATAGAATTACTTACTCTATATCGTTCGGGAATATCGTGTCCATAAATATACACTTCACTATTAGATTCAGTAAAGTAAAAAGTAATTCCTGCTGAATCATCACGTATTTCAGCATACACCCAAACTTTATCCCAATCACATGGTATTATTTCATTAATTGATTCTGATATTTTTTTATAATCTTTTTCTAATTCTTCCATTGTCTAACCTCCAGGTTGATTTAAAATAATTTCACGAACGGAACGTTTTCCAATGTTATATTCGACTACGAAACTATCCGGTCTTAATGAATCATTCTTATAGACAGGTTCAATGTTAATTTTTACATGTTTAGGTGGATCGGCTCTCAATGCTCTCAACCACCTTTGTTCCATTTCATACCATTTCCCGCCACTTCTATTAATCTGTGAATTCATTGGGACAAGATTATCAATATCCCCAGACCCTTTAAAAATAGACGCAATCAAATGACCTCCGTCATCTTTTAATAGCCGATCCGGCTTACCTGAATTGGATTGGGCATATTGGTTTCTTTTAACCTCTCCGTATTTTAAATCACTTGCTTCGACTTTGACAATACGTCCGTAGTGATCCGTGGTGTAGGTGTAGCCTTGCTTTGTTGAATAAACAACATTCGGTTTTAACACTTTTTTACGTTTCCATCTCACATAGTGATCTCCGTAGCTAACAACAGTCGGTGGTGATTTTGGTGCCGGTAATCGTCTGCCTGTCTTAGAGATCCCGTATCCTGAATTGTTGTCTAGACGCTTTGCCATAGAGAGGAGTTTATTTTTGAGATTTTCTCCGTCAAACACGTTATACGGCAGCTTCGGGCCGCCAGCCATTTGAAACTTTGGTGAGTATGGCAATAGATTCGGAATAGAGACTCTGTCTAATGATTTTGCTCCTTGCTCAAGGCCTTTCTTCACCGTCGTTTTGGCTGCTGTTGTCCCCGTTTTTGTAATGGCACCTGCCCCTTTAGAACCAAAGACGATTTCTGCTAGAGAACCAGTTGCATAGGCGAACCAGTGTGATCGAGAATATGCATCACCATCGATGACTTCTTTTTGGAATGAGTCNTCCTGCCCCTTTAGAACCAAAGACGATTTCTGCTAGAGAACCAGTTGCATAGGCGAACCAGTGTGATCGAGAATATGCATCACCATCGATGACTTCTTTTTGGAATGAGTCCGAAATCGACTTTCCAATCGCTTTCGATGTTTCAATTGCGTGTAATGTGGATTTTTTTCTCAGGAAAGAGCTCTGCTCCTTCATCCTCGTATTTTTGTATCCATTCTAAAATTTCATCATAGTCATTATTGCATTCGTCCAGTTCCTGTAATTGTTCATCAATGAATTCACCGTCTTCTTTTGTACTTTCGATGTAATCTTCCACAGGATAAGATTCTACTGCATTGGGTAAGTACACAGAATATCGCTCAGTGTTTCCTTCATTTGCTGCAACCCACTCATAGTCACCTACGACCCAAAATCGTGTTGCTGCCTGCTAATCAACATCCTGTGTTTTCAATTCTTGTTGCAAATCTTTTAGAAATTGAATAGCTTCTTTCATCCCATTCCTCCTCATAAGCTAGTTAGCTTCTATTTATTTGAATCATTCCATAATTTTTTTAAATAAAACAACGTAACATTTTCTGATAAAATCACTAAGGATGGAGGTAATATTATGAAATTTTATATTAAGGATCTCATAGACTCTATTGCAGGGTACTCTAAAAACTCTGCTTAACAAGATTTTCTTTTATAGTAGGACTTCCTATGGTTTTAATTTATTCAATTTTCTTCAGATGAGTAGGGTCATTTAATCCTGTTCTATTACATTTGTTTAAAAAATTACTTTTATGCAGACTCAATACTGACTCCGGAATCCTTTAACAATTCAACTTGTTCCGTTGGAATATCTGATTTCACCATTCTCCACCCAACTAAGAGTATTCCATAATTAAGATCGGTTATTTCTACTTCATCATTCAACTCACCTTTTAATTCTCGATCTTTATACTTTTCATGACCGATAATTTCATAGTCTTTATTATAAATTGCATATGTTTCGTCGTCGGTTTCATTATCTTCATATGGGGTATAAACCCATTGCCGTCTGAAACGGACTTGGATTAGTTTAGAACCATTCATATACCTCTTCATCTGATTCAGCAAGCAAGATGAAAAGATAATCCGTTCACTTCCCTTCAGATGCAAAGTGCTTTATAATTTCATACAAATTCATTTTATTGCCTCCCTAGTGTCATCTTCATTGAAGCTATCTGTTCTCACTTGTCATCATTCACTTATTTTATTTTTATCAAATAAATCAATTATGTAGGCTTCGTACATCTCATCCCAATTGGGATCTGTTCTTGCTATATATTTCATGACTCCCCCATTTTCCTCTACCTTAAATGTTTGCTCCTTTTGAATATCAGTGAACTTTTTCTTTGTCCATATCTCTCTGATCAACACTTCAACTTCTTTAACCTCAACTTTTTGCTGCATCAGATTCCACCTATTTTCTTCCGAAAGTTATCTCCAATTTTGTACCTTTAAAGTGCAACCTAAGGTTATAGTTTATATTCTGTTCAATATTAAAAATAAAAGCTGCCAGACAGCTGGCAGCAATACAAAATCACTAAACAGAATACCCTTTTAACATAATCTTGACCATTCAAATACCTGTTACCGCTTTAAAAGTAAAAAACACTATTAACAAATCTCCCATACCACGTTGGTAATTACCCTAAAACTTGAAAAGATGTCAAACCCCGCTACAATACCTGGGGTCCATGGAGGAAGTATATTAAATATCAAGTCAACGTCAAACCCAAAAAATGTTGAGTAAATAACAATTTCCCAACCTACAGGACAAGAGCCTCTACTCCCTCCATAAGGTGTCGTTTGTCCTCCACTTTGCATATACTGAGTTAACTGCTGTAAGGTTCTTGGTCTTTGTTGTATAACATATTGCAACAATTGAGGGTTGGATTTAAGTTGTTGAACTAGCTTTAGAGCTTGTTGCGAGGGTGGGGATGTTGGCCTTGGGTGTTGCTGAAGCAGTGATGCAATGCTTAACTGTGTTCCTGGAATCATCCCTCCCACGCTTGCAGATCCTCCAAATGGCGGTCTTGTTACTGTCCCTGTTGAAGGTATTCCCACTGCTCCATACTGCGGGCGTTCTTCCGTGATAAAATCAGTATCATCGTAATTATAGTCGTTCATGTCTAACGTCTCCTTTTTCAAATTGTGAATTCCCTTTTTATGGTATTAATCTGTTATAAACATGTATAGGTCATAGCCTAGAAAAGACAATCTTTTTCCCCCATCCACGCAAAAGAGGTATTTAGTCCTTGAATTTATTCAATTGTAATTTTTACTTTTTCTTATGGTTCAGGTTGCGCAAGGATATATTATTTTTCTACACTTGTTAACTCACTTAAAAACAATTCACCGGAACTGCTGAATCCTAATTAAGTACCACAGTCATTTTGATTTATATATCACCTTCGCTTAGCTATCATGTTCTAAGTAGGAGGTGATATTTTGTTTGTATCGCCAATGTTATTGCATTCGATCAAAGATCCAATGGAAATGACACGAGATGTAGATCGATCGAATTTGACTCCTTTAGAAATAGTGCAACAGGTTCAGTTGAACGAGTTGCCAACTTATAAAGAATCTCTTTAAAACTATGATTTTATAGGAATATATTCAATACATAACAGAGAAAGACAGAGCATGTGTGAGAACGAGACAGCTTGGGTTATCCCCTGCTCTCTTTTTGAGCTCAAAAAAATTAGGCGAAATTTACTTAATGAACATTATTCAAAATTTGTTGACTCCCAACAAATACTTCAGACTTCAAACAGCTTTAAAAGTTGTGAAAGGTGTTGTAATACACTGGTTTGCTAATCTAGGTTCATCTGCAGAAGAAATCCGCAACTTTTTCAACAATCGCAAAAGTGGTTCACGCATTACATTGTAGAAGGCACAAAAGTAATTCAATGTTGACCGAACAGTGAGTAGGTCGCAAAAACAGAACGAACGTTCCTTACCAATACGTTTTAAGAACTTTTGTTCGATACAAATATTGGTATACAAAATATATCTTTATGTTAGGTAATTTATGTATAAAAATTAAGAGATTAACAATGTCACTTACATCGAGCTAAAGCAAAGTACCACAATTCAAAGAAATAGTTGCTGCTATTGCGCCTAAAAAGAAAGATTTCAAAACTGCAAGTCGGAAAAATCCCTTTTCTAAAAAGTAAGAAACGTTAGTGCCTTACACATTGGAGAAACCGTCTGATGCAAGCTTGATAGGGACTGCCTTTGATTATTTGGCAATATTTAGAATATCCCGAATAATAAATAAAGAAATGAGATTCGAAGAAAAATTCACTGACAGAGGTTTTGTTAAAACAGACAGCAAAGTGGTTATCAATCCTCACTTTGGTATTGCTTCCCTATTGGTTGATGGTGCAGATGCAGATATTCTAGTTGGTGATGTACTTTATGATTTCAAAGTGGTTAAAGATGTGGGATACAAGTCTATGCATGTTCTGGATACTTCCTTCTTAATCGACTTTTAAAAGAAATAGAGCACAACTATGGCGAATCAGAAAGCCTTCCTTTCGATAACATTGAATTCATAAAGCAAGATTCGATTATTGTGAATACTTTGATTTTAATGATATCAACGACCAAGATATTCGTGCTGCGCTTATTAGACTTGCTGAATACTTTTTAAACAATCCTGATAAATTGGTTAAGTATACATTTTTAAAAGCACATCCTAATTAAGATCTAGCTGACTATGATGATGCTTTACGTTCTATAGCTAATTCAAACTAAGACATCCCTTGTTGCATTGTCCACAATCAAACATTCTCCATATTCATTAATAAAACTTTTATAATCAGAAGAAATGTGATATCCGTTTTCTTCTTCTATTTTATGCGTTTCGTTTATTTTGGTTGATCTAATATCAATCGTGTATTGATCAAGTTTGTCTTTAATTCGTTTAAAACTCATTTTAATAGCCTCCTCTTAAGTCTGATGCGGCACCAATATGTGGTACATTTTTATGTAAGTCAGTCGAAACAGTCGGTCTACTTTTTCCTGAATCATATGCCTATTTTAATAAAAAACCCTCCTTTAACGGAGGGCGGTAAGTTAATTGTTACTTTTATCCTTTATTTTTAATATATTGATCAAGAAATTCCCTGACTGATTTTCTTTTCGGAAGTATTCCGAGATTTTCGTAAGCCCATATTGCTCTTCTTTGAGACCCGTTAATTTCTTCATTCAATACATCTTCATAATTCAAGTCTAAGGAAAATTTGCCGTTTGCATCTAATTTCAAAGTCAAATTTGTCCATTTTTCAGGATTAATTAATTCATATGCTTTTTGTAGCTCCTCAAACAAATCATGTAATTTTATTAAAAACTCGTTATAGATTGACTTACTTACATGATGATCTTCAGGTATATTATGCGAGTAAAGAAATGCCGTTTCTCCCTTTAATCTGTAATAAAAATTAATCTCTGCAGAGTCGTCTAATATTTCGGCATATAAACAGACTTCGTCCCACTCTTTTGGAATCATCTCATTAACAGTTTGTGCAATTTCACCATACAGAGAATCTAGTTTCTCTAATTCCATTGTTTATCCACCTTTTTGGTTTTTAATAATTGATCTTTGTAATTCGTCATTGCCTATTCTAAATTCAACAACAAAACGTTCTGGTCTCAATGAATCACTTTTATAAACAGGTTCTATTGAAACAGATACTTTCTCAGGAGGAACTTCTTTCAATGCAGCTAACCACTCTTGTTCCATCTGATACCATTTCCCACCACTACGATTAATTTGTGAATTCATCGGAAGCAGGTTATCAATATCACCTGAACCTTTAAAAATTGACGCAATTAAATGCCCACCATCATCGTCTAGTAATCTGTCAGGCTTCCCTATGTTTGATTGTGCATAATTGTTTCTTTTGGTCTCTCCGTATTTTAATTCATTTGCTTCTACTTTGACAATGCGTCCATAATGATCTGTGGTAAAAGTGTAGCCTTGCTTTGTTGTATAAACAACATTTGGTTTTAATACTTTTTTACGTTTCCATCTGATGACATGATCTCCGTATTTCACAACAGTCGGTGGTGATTTTGGTGCGGGTAATCGTCTGCCTGTCTTAGAGACTCCATATCCTGAATTGTTATCTAGGCGCTTTGCCATAGAGAGGAGTTTATTTTTGAGATTTTCTCCGTCAAACACGTTATACGGCAGCTTCGGGCCACCAGCCAGTTGAAACTTTGGTGAGTATGGCAATAGATTCGGAATAAAGACTCTGTCTAATGATTTTGCTCCTTGTTCAAGCCCTTTCTTCACAGTCGTTTTGGCTGCTGTTGTTCCCGTTTTTGTAATGGCTCCTGCCCCTTTAGAACCAAAGACGATTTCTGCTAGAGAACCAGTTGCATAGGCGAACCAGTGTGATCGAGAATATGCATCACCATCGATGACTTCTTTTTGGAATGAGTCTGAAATCGACTTTCCAATCGCTTTCGAAGATATGAGGATTTCCAGTCAAAGAAANCCTGCCCCTTTAGAACCAAAGACGATTTCTGCTAGAGAACCAGTTGCATAGGCGAACCAGTGTGATCGAGAATATGCATCACCATCGATGACTTCTTTTTGGAATGAGTCTGAAATCGACTTTCCAATCGCTTTCGAAGTCTCAATTGGATGTGAAACAGCCGTTACGACCGATTCAACGGCACCTCCAGGATCTGTCACAAGATCATAGATGCCAACTACCGTATCTTTGGCCACATCATATAGACCAACTGCTGCTCCTTTTACAACATCAACAAACCCCTCTGATGCTTCTTCCTGCGCTTTGATCTGGAGAAGCTGGCTGTAATACATTTTTTGATCGTAAGAAAGATTTTCATATCCAATTTCGTCTACAATCTCAAAGTATTTTTCCTCTGATATACACGAAGGATCGTTGAGTTTTTCTTTCAATTCTTTGATTCTTCGTTTCTCTTTTTCTTCTTTTTTCACCTTTAAATATGCTTTCACCTGTGCATCGATTTTATCATGATTCTTGTACACATCTGTTTCATGAAATGCTTTTGCATCGTAATACATGGGCTGCGCATTTTTCCCTTTTCCTGTAGCAGCCATCATTTTTGCATAAAAGGTTGCAAGATGTTTCTCAATCGCTTCTGATTTTGCGTATTCAGTTTTTAGGGCATGATCTAATTTATGTACAGCATCAATTGCCTCTTTCCTTTTTTTATTCGCATCGTCTAAATGTTCATTGACTTCTTTACTTGAAAATACATTCAGTTCTATGAGATCACTGATGTCATCAAAAATAGTGGATAGGGCTTCTTTTTGTTCCTTGACCATATCTTTATTATTCTGAATCCCTTGTTTCAGTTGAGCGTCTAAGAAATGCTCATCAATAAATGTACTCCCGCCTAACGATTCATCATCAAGCTTTCCTTTTACCCCATCTAAAAAAGCTTTTTGCATATCGATAAAGTCAAGATAAGTGTCTGCGTAAAGCGCAAGATCCTCATAAAAGGCTTTAATATTGTCTGCACCTTTTCCAGTAAATTCATTACCTAATCCCGACACACTTTTTAATGCTATTTTCACATGCTGCATTTCGTCTCGAAGCTCCTGATAGACTTTTGATCTTTGTTCGACAGCTGACAGTAAATATGGAGCATCTAATATTTTCATATAAAAAAGACTCCTTTTATGGAATATTCTTTTTCTAGAATACCATAAGGAGTCTTACACTTTAATCCACTTTATCGTTTTTTAACCAATTATCCTCCAGAGCTCCCTCTTGATGCGACGGTTTGGACATCATCATGTTGAGGTTGAATGAAACCATTTGTAAAGAAAAGTGTACCTAATGCTACTACAGCTATTGATAATGGAATAAAAAAAGATTTTTTCATTTAATTCACTCCTTTTCCTACAAATTGACTTGCATGTAAGGCTCTTTTATAGTATTTCAATGATTGTTGCAGCAAACCTTTTTCCTCTAAATATTTCGCCACATCAACCAAGATTTCCTCTAAATCAACCCAAACTCTTCTTTCTACAAGCTCTGCACACAAATTACTTATATTGGCTTGTTGAGTGTCATTTGTTTCATATAATAGTTCTTTTAACAATTTAAATTTAATTTGAAAAATGTGATGGTTCACTTGTTCCGACAAAGAAATGCCTAGATCAACCCATTCAATCACTTCATTGCTTTGATTTGATACTTCTATTCTGGCTAGTTCATATAAACATCTCATTTTTAATAACATTTGTTGCTCAATTTCTTCATAACTCAGTGTGCGTCTAAAAAATGCAGATGCTTTCTCAGCATTCTCTCTTTTGCTTTCCAAAAAACCCATGCTGTAATAGAGATGAATAATTAAATGATTGTCATTGATACTTCGGATCATGTTCTCTGCTTCGTTAAAAAGTTCACTTGCTTTCTCATATTCAAATTGATCGATTAAGTTCAGCGCATGCAGCATTCTACAGTTAATTTGTCTTTTGATATATGATTCATGTGCATTAAATGTGTCACAAGCAATTTGAGCATGATATTTAGATAAGAAAGTCATTTTCAAATCATAAAATAGAACAGCTAATTTATAATGAAATTCTGCTTTTTCTATTTCATCATCAACATAGGCCAACTTCTTCTCAGCTATTCTGAAATAACTTAGCGCCTTATCATAATCTTGTAAGTAGTCATGATAGATCCCATTATAGAAATAGAAGTAATAGGACATGAGTTTGTTTGTCTTCTCTTCTTTTTCGTCTGGTGCATTCCTCTCAAAGAATGGCTTATCTAGGTTTTTGCTAATATTCTGAAGTTTCAGCTTAAGTCTAAAGCTTAAAAGTTGATAATACAAAAGAACATCTTGATTTTCTTCCATTTGCTCGATTGCCTTGTCTATGTCATCTTGCATTTCAATAGCTGCCGACAAATCCCCTTTTTGTATGGCAAGATTCCAGGTGTTTAACATGTTTCCTACCTCCTGAGAGGCAATTAATTCTGTCATCCCTTTACCCCCTTCTAAGCAAATCCCTTATAATATTTTAACACTAGATTTACAACATATGTAAAGACAAACTGTCCCTAATAGAAATTTTCGGTATCCCGCAAATACATTGAATGAGTGACTTTAGAAAAGCTGATTAGAAGTGACAAGCAACTGAACGAATTCTGAGTTCTTTTAGAAGGGCCACTCTAAAAGTGGAATTCACAAAATGTTGTTTTAATGCCCCTCACAAAAAAAACAACAGAAAATTGCATAAACAAACAAGCCTTTCGCATGTCGAAGGCCTGTTTGTTATGAATCAAATATTAACCTATTCGAGCGATAGGAATAACATTTTCATCAGCAGCAATGTGTTCAGGAAAGATAAAACCTTTTGTATCTGAGGTAAAACAAATATCTGCCTCTTTAAAACATACATCTACAAATTCAGAACAGATAAACTCCTCATTATCTTTATGTTTACCTACTCCCAATCCTATTCGAGCAACTATCTGTGCTATTTCAGATTTATCATAATTCTTGTTTAATAAAGATAAACCTTTAACGATAATGGTATTTTGTTTTTCACCACCATCTTCATTTAACTGTTTGTGCCGTGCAATATATAGCTTCCCATCATAACTTTTATTTGTATTCTCATAGTTAGTCAAATAATGTTCTAAAGTAACTATTCTAACACCATCGTCCTCGACACTTTCAATTATTAATAATAGCCCTTTCCACTTCACAATAATACCAACATGACTAAAGAGTGAATTGGAAACTTGTTTAATTAACTTACTTACCAAATATTCACCCGAACATAATAAAAGGTCACCAGTCCTCAGATCATTCTTTAATTCTGTATATTCTATAGTATTTATACTTTTAAATTTATCCGAACTCATCTAAATTACAGCCTCCTTGCCTAATTTAAAAATAAAGCCCTCAATTTCTAAAGGCTTTAAAAATTAATTATTTTTTGGATTACATAAGTATCTTTTCACTTATTTTCAAATTTAATACAATTATACGTTGTATTTACTGAAAGGGATCTTCAGCTGTTAAATTAACCAAAAGACGCATAAGGCTCAGTCATTTTGTAAATATCCGAACCTTCTTTAACATATCTCCATATTCTTTTGAAATCCAACTAGTATTATGATTATAGAGTATCAGCAAACAATCATTTTCGTTGAGAATTTATTTGAGACATACTTTCTTTATCAAAGTTTCTAAAAACGGAATGAAAAAGCAACTTCCATGTCAGAAGTTTCTCTTTTTAATCTTCATCTTCAGGATCTTCGTCTACACCCAATATCAAATTCTCATCTGTAAAATACATTTCATAAAGTGTACGCTCTGTTACTTCTCCTTTTTTAATTCGTTGGTTCAGAATAAACGTTAAATCTATAGGTTCACGCTCATAATAAATGCTGTCGCCTTCTTCAAAATGAAGAATAGGCTTGTTTAAGTATGCATAAGATTTTGGCTTAGTAAAACAAGTCCACTTTACTTGAGGATGGTTTCTTCTAATAACTTCTGCATAATAAATCCCGATATCCAATGCTATTGCATAGTCCACTTTTGCAATTTCAACTGGATTAGCCAATAAGCTCTTTTTTTCATCTTCATAAATAAAATCAGGATATTGCCTTAATTCTTCTAATTCTCTACCAATCTCTTCTTCTGATAGTTCATAAATCTCCACCTGAGATAAAAACCAACTATAGATATCTATAAGTGACTCGGGGGTGAAATTAAAGTCCACCTCTCCATTAGTAACATTTTTCAAAACTTCAATCCGTAGTGGTATCTGATTAACAAACCAATCAAACAGAATTTTAGCCTCTTTTTTTGATAAAGTTTCAAAGGATTCCATTATAATTGGTGGTTCCATTAATACATACTCCATTAAATTTCTCCCTCATATTTTAATTATTTTCGAATATTGGCTATACTGCTCTAACTCAGTTGTATTTTATGGTTTGCTTGCTCAATTCTACCAGTATTTGTACTTATAATGAAGTACTACTTTACTTTATCAATCATTTCAATTTTTTAATCGGAAATCTTTAACCACTTGTTTCCTTAAAAGAATGAGAAGTTCGTATAGCCTATATTTGATACATCGATACAATTCTGTTGCTCAATCAACCGCTGAATATCGATCCAAATTATTTGCAACTTGTGACCTAGACTTTCCTACAGCTGCGGCCATTTCTTTTGCGACAGCTTCATCAATTTGTTTTTCTTGCGGATCAGGCTGACCTTCGCCTTTTTCAAGGTCATCCAGCAGCTTTACAACCGGTGCAATTGTGTCATCTAGCATCTTGTGCAGATCTTCTTTGTTCACGTCTTCTTCCTCCTTCTTCTCTTCCGCTTGACTCAACAGATTGTCGATAGCGGCTCTGGCATTTTTCAATTCAGTTAAGTTAGCAGCTGAAAACTTTCTACCTGCTTTTGCGACTTCTTCAGGTGGATCAGTTTGGATCCCAGCCAAGTCATCAGTAAGCAAAATCTCTTGTGTGATTTCCACAAAATCTTGCAGTGCTGCCCTCACCTTTTCAGGATCAGTCTCCAAGTCTTCATCGATGAGCTTCAGGGCAATATGATAGCTTTTGGAGGAGCCGTAACCGCCCACCAAGAACTGAAACTTCTGATCCCAATCAAAAAGAAAGTCCTCAAAATGTGGATTGACTTCCTTCTCCATCATTTGAACCATCAGTCATCACCTTTTTTCTTTGCTCTCTTTATAGTAATTTGAACCGAATCATCGACAGGTCGAGCGGTGATCCGCTCAAGCTCTGCTTCTCTCGTTCGGTTTGCAAGATCAAGACCACGCAGCCTCAATTCATGCTCTGACATAGTTTTCATAATGTCGTGTTTCTGCCTAATGGCTTTAAGACGCTTGTCTGTTACTCGCGTCAATGCTTCCTCTATTTCAAGGATGCGATCAATCACAGGTAATTGAGTTTCTTCCACCTCAGTGACTACAAGACGCTCATTGATGATTGGAACATATTTGACAACACCATTTTCACTTGTGGATGGTGCAACATCTTTTGTCTTCCTAAGTTGCTGTAGTACACGTCTTTGATTATCGGTTAAACCATTTTCATACTTCATGATCCTATGCATCATGCGCCGCTCTCGAATACTAAGCTCACGTACAGTCAGTTCAATTTGATAGAGCGGATCAGTCTCAATCTGCTCAAAGAGCTCCTTTTCTGTGTCGTCCATATAATCAAACATGATTGATTCATATTCACCCGTACGTAAAGAATTTTTATTTCCTTTTGGAGCTGCGCCTCCCCTATTCCCGTTAGCATTTTTGTTACCAGTTGGCGCTTTACCACCTTTGTTTCCTTTGGCGTTTTTGTTGCCTTTAGGTGCGCCGGAACATAAAGGAGCGCTCCTATTTAATTTAGGAGCGCTCCCTTTGAATTTGTCTTCCCATTTATCGTTCGCTTTCCATTTACGGACTGTGCTACTTATCACATCTAACTCATCTGCAATGTCTTTAAGCAAGCGGGCTCCATCGCTCTCTTTCCAAAGACGAAAAGCTTCATCTCTTCTTGGATCACGCGGTCTAGCCATTACATATCACCCACCTCCGAGCTGCTGAATTAATGGAGTTTGTTTTATTGTTTTGATGAATTTCCAAAAATCCCATTTGATATTGGAGATATTCCTACTTTTCCAGATATTATAGAATTACTAATACTAAAATCTGATCTATCTAGATAAGGTGCAATAACAGTTGATGACTTAATAAGATGATTCTTTTCAAAATTTTTCACTACACTTAAAAGTGATTTTGATTCTGGTTCCTTCAAGTTTAAATTACTTATTTCTTTTCTTAGTTCTTCAATCATATTATTCAACTCTTGCTTCTCTTTGTTAAGTTTGTCGAAACGCTGTAATGTCTCTTTAATTGAATTTACCATTTCGTCTGCACTACCAGCTAATCTGTTTAACACTAATAATTGATTAGTTAAAATCTGATCTCCTACATAATAAGGATAGCGAAGTTGGTGATCAATTTCACTCCAACCCTCTTCAAAAATTGTGCGAACTTGTATTTCAGCCAAAGTCAGCTCTTTAGTTAAACGACTTTTTATTAAATAATGCCAAGAACGGTATCCAGCTGAATGTTTTTTTACATTGAATTTCCCATCTGCTTCTAATTCGACTTTCTCACCATCTTCTATGTCCCCTTGTCGGATATAAATTGTGACCGTCTCTTCTAAATCCCAATAATTCCTGATCATATCATCGAGATTAATAGCTTGATCTTTGTATAGATGGAGAACTCTTAGCCCTATTAAATCAGTTATTTTTGTCTTATAATCATCAATGCTAAATGAAAATCCGGAGACATTAATTTTTTTTCTAATTAATTTCTCAATAAGGTGCTCAGGTTCTTTTATTCTCATTCGTACTGTATGAGCATCAGGATGTGTCCTTAAAACATCCGCTATTGTCCTGCCAGTATGTTCAAGTAATCCAATACAAGATGTATAATCATTAAAAATTGATTCTAAGTCTCCCCATACTATACCGGTATCTTTAAACTTTTCTTCATTAATTGAATACTTTTTGAGAAATTCTTCTTCATTCATTAACTGATGCATTAGTTATCCTCCAATGGCATTAAAAAATTAAGTTTTGACATTATTAAATATAATTCAATAAACTTCTTATTTCACCATTATAATGTATAAATTAACCAAATAACTGATTACCGCTCTAAGATTCTTCATTGTTCTGTACAGCAGATCACATATAAGACATACTCGGTTCATATAAATGGTGTTTTTTAATTGTATTACTGAGGGAAATGGCTCTAAGGATATATCGAGGATTTTGAGACTTTTTATATACATGATGTGTCGCTTAAAAAAACCCCTTGGCTTCAAAGATGTCCGGTACTTGTTTGTTAATTTTAAGAAACGTCTTTTGCTTTTCTTTTCAGGTAATTCTTCTAAACATTCTTGTAACAATCGTTTACAACGACTCAGTTCATTGAGTTCTTTTCTTTCATCCAAAAATATCTTCCCCCAAAACAAAATAATAGAAGTAACTGTAATAGGACAAGAAGATAAGGTGCGCGTTCATCAATTTCTTTTAATGAATTAACACCATAATTCATTAAACCTGTAAATGCCAAAGTGATAATTGCAAAAAAGGCTGTGGTTAAATGATTTAAAGATTTCTTATTGTCAAGCATGTCTTCAATCCTACCCAAAAGCATTTGAATTTCTTTTCTATTATGCTGCTTCTTAATTTTCTCTTTAAAAGCTATTTGTTGATTAATATTTGCGTTATGCATGTTCTTCCCAAATTGCTCCAAATAATTTGGCATGTATCTACTTCGACCAAATGGTGTAAATTCGTTGGTTACATTAGTTCCGTTCACAAAAATCACCTCCTAAACTTATATCGGAGGTGATTTGGAAATTTTCAGGTGTTCATTGAAATGTTTTATTTAACGTAAAATTCGGATGTGTAGAATGTACCGACAGTTTCAACATGGTTGCCATGTTTGTCGTAGCGCTCTACTTCAACTTTGAATCGATACGTACCTTTTTTGTTACCTAGTGATTCCTTGATATCGAATTCATCGTACTTTTTCTTTGCTGGGTTAAGCGGGTTAGGTGAATTCGTCTTGATTGTGACCCATTTCCCTTCTACTTTTCGTTGAGGAATAAGGTTTGGCCCACAAATGTAATCATTGTGATTCTGAATCCCATCAAATCATCGTTTCCTCCTGATACGGCCACCTTGTCTTTGGTACGTTTCGCGTCTCGTTCCCATGATTTCTTCCCAATCTCGCATCGTTATCGGATCAACATCGTTCTCCTTCTTTCTATTAAAGCCAGAAGCAATGCTTTTAAATTGCTTTAATGTCTCTTTAGAAACAGAACCCCTGATCTTCATTTCAATCGCTCCTTGCCGAATAAGCACCACCTTACGCTATTCGCTTAAATAGATTTTGCAATGATGACTACACTCCGAGAGGATGCCAAGTGCAGTCATTCATCAAGTAAAATGAAAAACTGTCCTCGATACGGCTGCCGCAGACCAGCTGCTATCCAGGTTCAGAATGTCCCTCTCGTATGGCCACATTCCTCAACACCTTTGTTCCGTATCCAGATACGCCATTGATAAGGGAAAGGCGCGTCTCCCAATAAAAAAAGCGGACACCAATAGGCACTTAAAGTGCTCATTGATCAGCGCCCGCAGGTTCTTCCTTCTGGACAAAATATTCACGTTCGTTTTACTTGTCTCTATCATACGATGACCCACGCATGAAAAAAGGTCCCCATTTTATCCCCCTTTTTCTCGGCTCTTTCTCTGCAATGCAAATAAAAAAGTGCCCATAAAGATGGACACTCTAGTTTTAAAAATCATGTTCAAAATCGATGTCATATAAATCAACCCATTCAACAAAATCAGGCATAGTTTTTGTACTTAAAAAGTGTTGAACAATTCTATATGCTTCTTCTCGACTTACATAACTGCATGATGGTACCTTCATTGGTTCTCCACCAACCAAATGCTCTATTGTTTCTATTTCAACATCCTTATTCAAAGGGACTAAATAATCAGGATGTCTCATGATAAAGAATCCATACGGCTCATCATAAAAGAAAATAAGCCATTCATCTTCTCCTTCTATCTCAAAACAAGAATCTCCACTTCCTTGTTTCCAATAATCCGCTTCTTTTTCAAAGAAAATATTTTTAATAAATTCATCTCCTGGGTTTTCAATTGGTTCTTCAACTGGTCCGTTATATACAATCACGAAATTTCCTCCTTATTTAGTTGCTTTGATAACTAAAGGTTTTTCTAAACCACCACTATAAACTTCTAATTCATCAACCCCCAACCTTTTTAGCAAGGCTGGCATTTCCCCTCTACAAATATTGCAAGTCTTCCTATCTACAAACATAGTTACTTTTTGCGGTAATTGACCTTCCTTTTCAAAAGCTCTAATTAATGAATGAGATTCTGCATGTGTCAATGATTGAGCATGGCCTAAATGTTTAGGGGAACTCTTTTTAGGTGGAACCCATTGTACTTCTTTTAACCACTTTTGTCTTAGCTCTCTTGTTGCTTGTTGGGACTCCTTAGTGATAGTAGAATTCACTCCAAAAAATGTCCTGTCATTAATTTTAACTGCTGCTACCGTATCACCAGAATCAATAGCATAAGGTTTTAATCCCGCTTTTTCCCTGAATCTCTTTATTTCATCATAGCTTTCACTAATTTGTTTATTTGACTTTTGGATAACTCCTGGAGTTTTCTTTATAGGTCCTTTCATACCAAACGGTAAAAGCATTGCAAGCGCCGTATTCATACTAGCTTCCTGCTGTTCTTTCGAGACCTTGTTTCCAAACATATCTCGACCTGTAATCGCTTCGCTGAAGCCGTTGGTGGCGGTGAGCCCGTATAAACCTTTCTGTGATATTTTCAAGGCATCAAAAGATTTTTGTGACGTCTTGTAGATGTCGACCGCTCTTACTGCGGCTGACGTGGCTTGGGTGGTTTTATAGACGGCTTTCCCGCCTTTAAAAATGCGTCCTGCCCAGCCGACGATAGGGATATAACCGGCTGCTGCCATTCCACCTGCAGCGACTCGTTGGCCTGCCGTAAGCTTTTCGCCTGTGATTGGATCGACGCCTGTAGCTGCTCGTTTTGCATCATTCACACCGGTTAGCTCATTGACAATGTTTCCCCCATAATCAAGGGCTTTTTCATACCAAGGACGGTTGGCGAGCGCTTCTTGTTCCTTTGCGATCTCGCGGGCTTCTTCTTGTTCTTTTTTGATTTTCAGATATTCAGCAGTTTGCTTCTCAATATCGCTCTTTGCCTTGTAGATTTCGCTATCTTGAAATGCTTTTTTGTCAAAATTCATAGGTGAAATGGATTTCCCGTCATTCGTGGCATTCATCATTTCTGCGTACAATGCCATTGTAGCTTGTTGCTCCGTTTCTGACAAAGCATATTCATCTTTTAAATTTTGATCAAGCTCTATTAAGTCTTTTACTGTCTTTTTTCGAACATCTTCAGCATCTTCTATTTTTTCATCAAAGGTTTGGCTATCGAATACCTCCAGTGAAATGAGGTCATCGATATCTTCAAAAATCGTTTTAAGAGCATTTTTTTGATCTTTCACAATGCTTTTGGCATTCTTGATGCCCATATGTACTGCGTTGTCTAAAAAGTGTTCTTCTACGAAGGTGTCTCCGCCAAAGCTCGTATCATCAAGCGTACCAGATACACCATCATGAAAGGCTTTCTGCTTATCGATGAAGCTGATAAACATATCTACATTACCGGCGAGCTCTTTGTAGAAACTTTTAATGTTATCCGCACCTTTCCCAGTGAAATCGTCACCGAGATTTGCCACGCCTTGTAGTGCCTTTTTTAAATCAACCATTTGTTCACGGAGTTCCTGATAATGTTTCGCCCTTGTATCCATGGCACTTGTTAGTGCTTTTGCATCAAGTATCTTCCCCAGCAGAATTCACTCCTTCCTATTCATTGACAAGGTCAATTTTACCAACACAGGGTTTGCCATGAAATAGGAATAAAGATACAAAAACAGCACTCAGATGATTCAAAGTGCTGTCGAAAGTTTAAACGTAGCTTGCTTTTTCAATTTGTAATATCGATCTTACTTTAATCCTAACTCTTCGCATACCTCAAGATCTTTGACCATCCGTGAAATAAGGTACTTCATGCGAATAATGTCTTGTTCAATTTCATCCAAGCTGTACTCTAGTGCTCTTTCAATTTGCCGGACCTTCAGTTCATTTAGATCTTTCTGGCTCCAAAGAGAAGGAAAAAGTCCTGTAACGCCGTTTGCTTGTTGTTCCTTCTGTTTTCTTCATTCACCTTCAGGGCCCTATAAAACTTCAGTTCCTTAATTAGAGCATTTCTGACTTGTTTTTCATCGATCTCTGGCAATAAGCGCAATTGTTCAGCTCCCATGTTTCTCAACCTCCTAAAGATATTTCCAGACATAAGGTTAAGATATCGAACTTAATTAGATTATAAGGCTGTTAGAGTATTTAGTAATCTCACCGATTTGCGCAGTATTGCTTAAACATATTTTCTTTATATCCATATTTTTTTGATAATTCTGAGCAGTGTAAACTAATTTATTTTTTTGCCAATTTGAATAAGTTGGACTAGAATTAATCTTTTTACCCGGCACAATTTTTTTAGAATTATTTTTTTCATTAAATTCATCTTGTTTACGATTTTCTTTGACATAAACAACATGGAATGAAAACGAAACTTTATTTAGATCAACTTCCAAAACAGTTAACAAGGTCTTACAATGAACATAGCCTGAAAACAATTGTTTAGTCAATTTACCTAAATCATTCGAACCTACGTGTTTCAACTCTATTATATAGCAATGATAAATCCCATTATCTTCACTAAAGTAAATACCATCAGGGAAGTTATCAATGTGAAAAAACTCTAGTCTACTAGATTCTTTATTTTTTGTTTTTTGATAACAAAACGCTTTGTATAAATTTAATTTAGAAATTTTTAATATGTCTAAATGCATTTGTACATTTTTTTCTTTTATATTTTCAATTACATTGCAAGAATTTTTTATCTCTGAAATATCATCATCTCTTATTAAAGCCAATGCAGAAACCATAGATTCTCCTCATTCTTCCTCATGTTCAGTTTTATCTTGAATTTCTAGTGTTTTTTCGAATAAATCTTCTAACTCTTGAGAGAATAAATCTATTTCATATCCATTTTCCAGTAACTCTTTTTCCTCAAGATATGAAACATTATCACTGTACTTGAGTTCATAGACTTTTGTGTTAATTTGTTTATTCTCCAGTATCAAGTTGTTTAGATGTGAAAAAAACACATCGCTATGCGTTGTAATGGTAATTTTCACTCCATCTTTAATAAGATTTTCTATATAACCAATTAATTCTCGTATACTTTTTAGAGATAAGTGTGACTCTGGTTCTTCGATAATTACATTCCTATAGCTACCCACAAGCCTATGGCCATTAATAAGTAGATAAGGGATTAATCTATTCTGTTTTGTTGAAAATAATTCACGTTTTATAATCTCATCATTACTTTTCTTTATACTTTTAATATCACCTTCCTCATCAAAATTGATTTTACCACCAAACATTTCAGCTAGTCGACGATCAACCGACCTTGCCTGTAGTGTGGGAGTTAATCTAGCTAATCTGTCCTTATATTTTAGAAATGAGATATTAAACATATGTTCACTATATCGAACTTTAGTATTCTTTCTAGAAAATGAGTGCCGACTATCAAAACTTTCTTTAATTGTTTTTGTAAGTGCATCATCCATAAAGAGATTTCGTTCCGATGGTAAATATAATATATTACTTTTATGTCTAAGATCTTTAAAAAAACCTCTGAAGATCATATCTTTAATTGTGTATAATATCTCTTCGAGATAATCATCTTGCTCCTCTTCTCTTATAAGATTCAAATCAGTATTTTCATCTAATTGAATTGGATTACTAATGGAAAAAACAGCAGTGGTAATACTGAAATTTTCATTAATGGACATCTCAAGAATAAAAAATTCACCGTCTCCAGGTTTTATTACGCATTTAATATCTAACAATTCTGGTATATGAGGTATTCCAAAAAGTTTAAAGCTGACTTTAGATTCATCAACCATAAGTATTTCTTTGTTGAGTTCCCTAACTATAATCTGCTGTAAAGATTCAAACTTTGTTTTAATATATGTATTTATCTCCTTTTTCACAGCTTCATTAATGTTACATTTAATGAAAAAAGCTAAAGAAGGTCTATCCACTGTAGGATCATGGTTATAATTACTGTGCTGGATTATAAAATTTTTAACCTTTTTCCAATCTGCTGTAAACTCCAAATCATTCTTATATTGTTCAATTAAATCTCTCTGGATTGTTTGGGAGTGATTAGCATAAGATTGTAGTATAAACGTTTTTGCCTCTAAAAGAAGTGTCTTACCTGATCCATTATCGCCGACTATTACTGTTAAATTTGGATCTTCTTCAATTAACGCATTCTTAACTTGACCAAGATTTTCAATTTCAATTTTCATAAAAAAGCCTCGCTCTCATAACTCATTAACTACATTATATACTAACATCCTAATACTAAACACTCCTCAAACAAAAATAGAGTTAAATTTTGGACAGACAAGTTTATTTAGCCTTCAAGTTATTCATTTTATTCAGTAGAGTATATCGTTCTCGTCATATTTTATAAGAACTGCTATAAGTTAAGTTGATTAACTTACTATCACGCGTAATGATCTCTGTCTTACCATACATTGGTGTTTCCACCAAGAACACTTCATCGGAATGACCATCTAGGATAATGACTTTCACTTCTCCTTTGGTCATAAAGTTATAAATGGAGATCTTTGAGTCCGTAAGTTTGTAAGGATTATTCATGCACAAGGCCTCCCGTTTTATAATGAATTGTGCAGATTCAATAGAACTGGGGCCTTGTGCTTCGGTTCTTTTTATTTGCCCTGAAGAGCTTGCAAATCACGTACACACATTCTAAAGAGGTGTTCGTCCCTTAAATCTAAAGACAAATCAATCAAAGCCTTCAGATCGACTTCAGTCAGAACCTCATCCAGATTTTCAGCCCAAGACTTTGGAACAACCAAGGTATTTCCACTAAAGAACCTTACTAAAATGTCATCTTCAGATACTTTAAGTACATAACCTTCTTTGTTAAGTGTTTCTCTTTTGCCTTTCCTTGATGCTTTTATCCAGTCTCCTTCTAAGAATTTGTTTTTCATCTGATAATCCTCCCTCCTTTCTTAATCCTACTGACTAGTTCATATTGTTTAAGTGATTTATAGAGGTGGAGGCACTGTCCATCCTCATTGCGATAAAGCAAAAAACCACCGTTTGAGCGATTGCGTGCCATCTTAGGCAGCACCGTCTTCCTCTACTTTTTGATCATTCCCGTCAGAATCGTCTTTCACACATTGAGTGGAATCTAAATTATTATCAGATGCTTCTTCAGTCTGCATCGGTTCACCTTCGTTAATCTGATCCTACTTTCAATCCCACCACTTTACGTTTAATTTCCATGGACTTTTTCTTTAATCTTAGTTTTTTGTTTTTTCTCCAGGGCAGGTAAGCTCAATTCATCCTCTAACTGTTCCGGCTCCGCATAGGTGAATTGTGGCTGGTGCCCGCTTCATTTTGAAATATTAAAACACCCACAAAAACAAAATCCCCTGAAGCCAATGGCTCCAAGGGGTTTTCTTTATTAATACTGAGACATATACTGATCGCGTTCCCATGGGTGTACTTGGGTGCGGAACATATCCCATTCAATTTCTTTTGATTCGATGAAGTGCTCGAATAGGTGATCGCCTAGTGCGTTGATCATGACTTCGTTTGATTTTAGTAGCTCGAGTGCTTCTGCAAGTGTTGCAGGAAGATCAGAGATGCCGTTTTCAAGGCGCTCTTCTTTGTCCATGACATAGATGTTTCTGTCGATTGGTGCTGGTGCTTCTAGTTTGTTTTTGATTCCGTCTAGACCTGCTGCAAGTAATACGCTTAGTGCAAGGTATGGGTTTGCAGATGGGTCTACGCTGCGCACTTCTACGCGTGTACTGATGCCGCGTGATGCCGGGATACGGATCAATGGGCTGCGGTTTTGTGCACTCCATGCCACATAGCAAGGTGCTTCATAGCCAGGTACAAGACGCTTGTAAGAGTTTACCGTTGGGTTTGTGACCGCTGTAAAGCTTGTTGCGTGCTTGACGATACCTGCGATAAAGTGTCTAGCAGTCTCGCTTAATTGTAAATCTGCTTTTTCATCAAAGAATGCGTTTTTACCATTTTTGAATAATGATAGGTTACAGTGCATACCAGATCCGTTTACACCGAACAATGGTTTTGGCATGAATGTCGCATGAAGACCATGCTTTCTCGCAATGGTTTTGACAACGAGTTTGAATGTTTGAATGTCATCACAAGAACGGATCGCGCCTGCATATTTGAAATCAATTTCGTGCTGTCCAGGTGCTACTTCGTGGTGAGATGCTTCAATTTCAAAGCCCATTTCTTCAAGCTCTAGCACGATATCACGGCGGCAGTTTTCGCCTAGATCTGTTGGCGCAAGGTCAAAGTATCCGCCTTTATCGTTTAGTTCAAGCGTTGGCTCGCCTTTTTCATCTAATTTAAATAAGAAGAATTCTGGCTCAGGTCCAAGGTTGAAATCACTAAATCCTAGTTCTTCCATTTCCTTTAAGATACGCTTTAAGTTGTTACGCGGGTCTCCATCAAATGGTGTCCCGTCTGGCTTATAAATGTCACAAATAAAGCGTGCAACTTTACCTTTTTCTGCTGTCCAAGGGAAAATAACAAATGTGTTTAGATCTGGGTATAGGTACATATCTGATTCTTCGATACGTACGAATCCTTCAATAGATGAACCGTCAAACATACATTTGTTATCGAGAGCTTTTTCTAACTGGCTCACAGGAATCTCAACATTTTTAATCGTTCCGAGAATGTCTGTAAATTGCAGACGGATGTACTTTACGTTTTCCTCATTTACTAATTTTACGATATCTTCTCTTGTGTACTTTGCCATTTCGTAAAACTCCTCCCCTACAAAAGGTAAAATGTGTATAGCAATGCTTTTGCTAATTGGTTAACGGAAGAACCTTGACATATCCCCCTGCCTAAAGGTCGTTCCTTGTTGGAAACGTCCAGCCTGAATGAGTTCTTTCTTCAGTAGCTTCCTGAGTTCATCATCTGTCAAGTTGTGCTTAGCTGCAGCTTTTTCCTCCGTCTTTGTATCAGACGATGGATTTTCTGCCTCAGCTTTGGCAAAAAGTTTTTTGATTCCTGCCATGTTTACACCTTGTTCGATGAGGTTTTTAATTTCTAGTAATTTATCAACATCATGAAAAGAAAATAATCGGCGGTTTCCATCACTTCTTGCTGGAAATACTAAACCATTTTCCTCATAATAGCGAATTTGTCTTGCAGATAATTCTGTTAGCTGCATGACAATCCCAATTGGGAATAAAGGCATTGAGCGGCGAATGTTATCACTCATCTCAACTGTCTCCTCCTCTTTGCTTAAATTTATTATATGTCATGTTATATTATGTGTCAACAAGATGTTAGGAATATTAACATGGATTTTTTTATTGAGCAGGTACTTCAATAAAACCTTGTTCCAATAAGGCATCGACAGCACTGCAAATCGCATTTTTCACATGGGCATACGTGAGTCCGCCTTGAACATAGGCAGTATAAGGCGGTCTGATCGGACCATCGGCTGATAATTCGATACTGGCCCCTTGTACAAAGGTGCCCGCTGCCATAATGACATCATCCTCGTAGCCTGGCATATAGCTTGCATGTGGTGTGACGTGACTATTAATCGGAGATGCATACTGGATTGCCTGACAGAACGCAATCATTTTTTTAGGATCCCCAAATTCGACTGATTGAATCAAATCCGTTCTTTTCGCATTCCACGCCGGGTTTGTTTGGAATCCGAGCTTCTCAAGAAAACGAGCCGTAAACACTGCGCCTTTTAAGCTTTGAGCTACAACATGCGGCGCCAAGAAAAAGCCTTGATACATTTCTTGGAGCGCATACAGCGATGCACCCGCTTCACTGCCGATGCCCGGAGATGTCATTCGATAAGAGCAAGCTTCTACCCATTTTTCTTTTCCAACGATGTAGCCGCCTGTTTTGGCAAGGCCTCCGCCTGGGTTTTTAATGAGTGAACCGGCCATGAGGTCAGCTCCGACATGACACGGCTCTTTTAATTCAGTAAATTCACCATAACAGTTATCTACAAACACAATGATTTCTTCATTAATCTCTTTCACAAATGAAATCATTTGCTCAATTTCTTCTATTGTAAAGGATGGTCTTGACGCATAGCCTTTCGAACGCTGAATGCCGATGACTTTTGTTTTAGAGGAAATTGACTCTTTAACTTTCTCATAATCGACGGATCCATCTTGTCGTAAATCAATGGCTTTGTAGTCAATCTGGAAGTCTTTTAATGAGCCTGTCCCTTCTTTCCCGCGAATCCCGACAATTTCTTCTAGCGTATCGTATGGTTTTCCCGTCATATAGATCAATTCATCGCCAGGTCTCAGCACACCAAATAAGGCAATGGAAATTGCGTGTGTACCGGAAATAATTTGCGGACGCACAAGTCCGCTTTCTCCGCCGAAGACATCCGCATAAATCTTTTCTAATGTGTCTCGCCCCATATCATCGTAGCCATATCCAGTCGTTGGATTAAAGTGAGAGTCACTGACTTTGTGCTTTCGATAGCTTTCAAGCACCCGCCACTCATTTTGTTCGCTCGTTTGATCAATTTGCTGATGCACGTGTAAAATCTCTTGTTCTGTTTCTGCTGCTGCTTTTTCTAAAATACTGCCGTGTTTTAATGTGTGAAACATCTTGATTTAATTCCTTTCCAACATATACTTCTTGATTTGACCTAAAATGGTCTGATCCTCACCACTATATCCGGTGATGTCATATATCTCTGCTTCTTTTTGAAATTCTAGTGATTCCACAAGCGTTTCTGATTTTAATGCGGAAATGAGCTTGCCTTCATGCGCTGGAATCTTTACATGATATGGCTTTAAAAAGGCTTTTTTCAGCTCAACCATAATATCCGCTTTTAACCTTTTTACATCTTCTTTGCGCTTAGCACTGATTAAGATGTGGCGATGCTTTGAAGATGGGATGAAATCTGGTCTAATTTGATCTTCCTTGTTATAAACAGTCAGCATCGGAATACGGTCCGCTTCTAATTCTTCTAAAAGCTCATGAACCGTTCGTTCATGTCCTTCATAATCCTCATTAGAAGAGTCGATGACATGAAGCAAGTAATCGGCTTCCTTCACTTCTTCCAGAGTGGAACGAAATGCGGCAATCAGTGTGGTCGGAAGGTCTTGGATAAAGCCAACTGTATCTGAAATCAGCACACTGTAGCCAGATTCCAATGTCATCTTACGTGTCATTGGATCAAGTGTCGCAAACAGCAGGTCCTCTTCATGACTATCCGCTTCTGTTAATTGGTTAAACAAAGTTGATTTTCCGGCATTCGTATACCCGACAATGGCAATTTGGAACACACCATTTTTCTTTCGGCGCTCCCGGTATCTTGTTCGGTGTTCTTTGACTGCAGATAACTGCCCGTTAATTTCATGAATGCGGTTTCGAATATGACGTCTGTCTGTTTCAAGTTTTGTTTCACCTGGACCTCTTGCGCCAATTCCGCCCCCTTGTCTTGAAAGGCTGATTCCTTGTCCACTTAGTCTCGGCAAGGCATACTGAAGCTGGGCAAGCTCTATTTGCAGCTTCCCCTCTCTTGTACGGGCTCTTTTTGCAAAGATATCTAAAATCAATTGCGTACGATCAATAATTTTCACATCTAAAGCAGTCGCCAAAGCTTTTAGCTGGCTTGGAGAAAGCTCGTCGTTAAAAATAATGACATCACATTCGAGTTCCTCGCAAAGCACTTCAAGTTCTTCTACTTTCCCTTTCCCGATATACGTTGCACTGTCTTGTCTATTTCTCTTCTGCGTCATCACGCTGACAGCTTCACCGCCAGCCGTTTTAGTTAAGGATGCTAATTCTTCCATTGAGTATTGAAAGCGTTCATCCGTTACATGCGGCAATTGGCAGCCGACAAGGATCGCTTTTTCAGTCATTTCATGTTCATTCAACGTTAGTTGTTTCCTTTCTGTACTTAAGTTTTCAGTAGTACCATCATACCAAACACATCACACGTATACCACTATTCGGATGGTTTATTTTAGTGACTCTTTATAAAAAGGATACGCCATTTCAAGAAGGCGTATCCTCTTTCATTTGAAGATCGTGACTTTTAATGGTCAGCAGATCTTTTTTATCATAATGATCCACAAGAAGCAGTCTCATCGCCTGGGTTCGTATGGCTTTTTCAATGGTGTTTCGCACAAACCGGCCGTTGCTGAATTTTGCCGGGCTTGTGGTACTTTTAATGTGCATTAAATAATCCCGCAGCTTCCATTCGGCTTCTTGTGTAAATACATATTCTCTGTCTGCCATCATTCGTTTTGCAATATCCATGAGCTGATCGACTGTATAATCAGGAAAGCTGATGTTGATTGGAAATCTTGATTGCAGGCCGGGGTTTAAAGAAAGAAAATGATCCATTTCCTTGGAGTAGCCAGCAAGAATGAGAATGAATTCGTGCTGTTTGTCCTCCATATGTTTTACAAGGGTATCAATCGCCTCTTTTCCAAAATCCTTTTCTCCTCCGCGTGCAAGAGAATAGGCTTCGTCAATGAACAAAATACCACCTAGTGATTTTTTAATTAAATCCCTTGTTTTTTGCGCTGTATGACCAATGTACTCTCCAACAAGATCACCGCGTTCTGCTTCAATTAAGTGACCCTTTGAGAGCACATTCATTTCAAAGAAAAGTTTCCCGACAAGTCTTGCAACTGTGGTTTTTCCTGTGCCAGGATTTCCTTTGAACATCATATGAAGCGCTTGTTTTCCTACCTTTAACCCTTGTTCCTGCCGTTTTTGATTAACAAAAATCCAAGCATAAATCTCTTTTATGTTTCGTTTCATTTCATCCATACCGACAAGGCTGTTCATTTCACGCTCTATTTCCCGTAAGATGCTGTGTTTTGCCTCATTTTTCTGCAAGGCTTCTAGGTATTCTGCCTCTGAGTCTGCATCAACCAATACTTGCTTTTGTCCGTTAAGTATAATATTGATTTGGCCGTTGTTTTTATATGTGACAGCTCGCTCCAACGTATTCACCTCTCGCTCTTCTCTCTTTATTCTATTCGGGTGGAGCTGTAATCGTGACAATCGCCCGCTTAAGCCCAAGTTTGCTGTCAAAATGACCCGAGATACCGAATATTGTAGGGATTTCTGCGGTTTCCCAGGAAATGATGTGCTATTTCCATTGTATTCATCCCGTTTGGGCGGACAAACCAACAATTTGCTTTTTCTTAGAAAAATGTAGCTTTTTGATCACAAATGATGCAGAAAAGAGTCTCAATGATTTCCGCATTTTGTACAGGCAATTCTTCTATTTTCTCATAAAATAAAGACGAGGTGATGAATAGATGGTGAAAATTTTTATTGATCCTGGCCACGGAGGAACAGATTCTGGAGCTAGTGCTAATGGACTTTTGGAGAAAAATATAACACTTCAAATCGCGCTTTTGTTGAGAGACATTTTGATTAGTGAATATGATGGGGTTTCCGTCCGCTTAAGTCGTTCAACTGACCAATCCGTCACTTTGTCCCAGCGTACGAATGCGGCAAACAGCTGGGGGGCAGACTATTTCGTGTCTATTCATATTAATGCTGGCGGGGGGACAGGGTTTGAAAGCTATGTGTATCCTGGCGTTTCAGCACCGACCACCACGTATCGCAATGCCCTTCATGATGAAATTGTCCGCTCGGTTGATTTTGCTAACCGCGGCAAGAAAACTGCGAACTTCCACGTTCTTCGAGAAACTTCTATGCCCGCTATTTTAACAGAGAATGGTTTCATCGATACAGCAGCTGATGCTAATAAGCTCCGCAACGCAACCTTCCTTCAAGGCATCGCTCGCGCTCATGCGACTGGTCTAGAAGAAGCCTTTCAATTGAAAAAAAAAGCAAGTAATCTTTATAAAGTGCAGGCAGGAGCTTTCAAAGTGAAAGCCAATGCAGATGAATTAGCAGCAACACTTAAATCCAAAGGCTTTGACGCGTTTGTTGTATTAGACGGCGGTATGTTCCGAGTGCAGGCCGGGGCTTTCCGTACAAAGCAAAATGCAGATGATCTCGTCGCAAGATTGAAGCAGGCCGGTCACGACGCATTCGTTTTCCAATAAGCTGAAGCTGTTGTAACGAAACAAACCGGCTCAAGTCTTCTGCTGAGCCGGTTTGTTGTGTATTCATTTACGCTAAGATGTTAACGACAAATTGAGACCATGTTTCAAGACGATCGAAGTATTCAGGCTTTTTCAAATCGGCTGCTTTCATCCATTTTCCTGAGATTTGATCTGTTTCTTTTACTTCCACATGAGCACCCGGAGATAGCTCAAGCGCTGATAACAGTCCGATGTGCACACGGCCGACACTGTTGTCATCGTCATTGATTAAACCAAGGGTTTTCATTTCAAGTTTGTCTTCTTCTTGAATAGAAAGTTCTTCGTCCAGCTCACGATCTGTATTTTCTTTTAGAATCTCAGCAAAGTTTTTTCCTTCGATGAAATTCATATGCCCCCCAAAGCCAAGAGATAACTTATGATGTAAGCGAGTCTCTCCCCCGCCTTGAAGTCTTTCGTATACATACACTTCGTCCTCACGCTTAATCACGACATAAGGAATCGGCTGCTTGAAGTCAGGATTTTCTTCTGCATCGCCTCTTCGCATTTGCTCGAAGTGCTCTTCGATTTCTTTCATAATGGTGCTGATTGTTTTCTCTTCACTGTTCACACCATTAAACGCAAGTGTTTCGTTTTGAAACACGCGTGCGCGTGGTGCTACTAAAATGATTTCGTCCATTTTTCCCATGTTCGGTAACCTCCAGTATGTAACTATCACATTGTTAGAAATGGCAAAAAGCCAAAACGAGTGATGCGTTTTGACTTTTACGCTTTCCTTATGATTCATCTCCAAAGAAGAAGTCGTCATCTTTTAACGGCTCAACTGTTGCTTTTTTGTAGCCGTTCCCTTTCATTGAGAAGAAGTCATGCGACTTTGTTTTTGTATTGAGTCCATTCAATACAATAGGGTTAATCTCTTCTTCTTCAAAGTAAGGGGCAAATCCAAGGTTCATTAACGCTTTATTGGCATTGTAACGAATAAACTTTTTCACATCATGCGATAAATTGACTTGGTCATAAATATCTTCAGTGTAATGAAGTTCATTTTCATAAAGCTCGTTTAAAAGGTCAATAGAGAAATCATATAGCTCTTTTTGCACGTCAGGTGTTTGTTTGTTGTAAATTTCTTGTGCTAATAATCCAACGTACACACCGTGAATCGCTTCATCACGCAAAATTAAGTTGATGATTTCACCACTTTGCATGAGCTTTCCTTGTCCATAGAAATAAAGCGGGTAGTAAAAACCACTATAAAATAGGAAGCTTTCTAAATAAACAGAAGCAACCATTGCTTTAAAGAGAGAAATAGGATCGTCCTTTTGAATCGAACGGTATAAACTGACAATCATATCTGCTTTCTTTTGCAGGAATTTATTCTTCTTGACCCATTCAAACACTTCACTGATCGTTTCAGTTGGTGCGAGTGTCATGAAGATATTTGAGTATGATTTCGCATGCACCGCATTTTCCATCATTGCCATAAAGTTGAGTACAGCTTTACGCTGATGGCCGTCCACATGTTCAGCAACAATCGGCATCCCTGTATTTCCTTGTTCTGTATCAAGTAAAGTCAGTCCAGCAAGTACCTTCATATACGTATCTCGCTCTTTTTCACCTAAATATTTCCATGTTAAAAGATCTCCGTTTAAGGAAATCTCTTCTGGAAGCCAGAACTGCTTTACATTTTGGTTGTAAAACATTTGTGTAAAATCGTCTTCGTGTTTTGACCAGTTGGCTGCATCATAAATTTTTGTCACGTTAAACTCTCCTTTAATCAAACAACACAAGAAAGACAGCCTTCCTGCCCTGTATCCTTCGTTCTTGCATAATAAAGTGTCTTAATGCCTTTATGGTGTGCATAAAGATCGATGCGGTTTAAATCACGCGTTGTCATCGTATCTTTTAAGAATAGTGTAAAGCTGATTCCTTGATCGACGTGCTGCTGAATCGTTGCGATCATATCGACCACTTTAAACATGTCCATATCGTACGCTTCTTTATAGAAGAACCAGTTTTGTGCTGAAAGACCTGGCATTGGGTAATAAGTTTTGCTGTTGCCGTATGTTCTTTCTTCGATACGTTCCATAATTGGCATCACAGAAGCTGTTGCCGATTGAACATAAGAAATGGAACCTGTTGGTGCAATACATAAACGATAGCTGTGATACATGCCATGTTCCGCTACAAATTCTTTGAGTGCGGCCCAGTCTTCTTTTGTTGGAATGTGCATGCCTTCAAATAGCGCTGCTGCTTTTTCTGTTTTTGGTGTGAAATCATTTTCCACGTATTTATTGAAGTACTCACCAGTTGCATAGCCAGAGCCTTCATAACGATGGAATGTTTCTCCTTTTTCTTTCGCAAGCTCACTTGAGCGTTTAATTGAATAATAGTTCACCATCATAAAGAACGTATTTGCGAAATCTCTTGCTTCTTCACTTTCATAAGCAATTTGGTTTTGAGCTAAATACCCGTGAAGGTTCATCGCACCAAGTCCGATTGACTTCATCGCTTTGTTCGCTTTTCGAACAGCTGGTGCATTGCGAATGTCTGTTGTTTCAGACACAAGCGTTAGTGAGTCTGTTGCAAGCTTAACCGTTTTTTCAATCGATTTGTTTTTCATGACATTCATGATATTTAATGAACCAAGGTTACAAGAAATATCAAGGCCGATTTCATCTTCTTGATCATAGTCCGTGTAAGAAGAAACCTCTGAAGCCTGAAGCACTTCTGAGCAAAGGTTTGAGAATTTCACTCGTGAAATATGGTTCAAGGCATGCTCTCTGTTTACATTATCTTGGAACATGATATATGGATAGCCTGATTCTGAGCGTAGAACAGCCAACTTTTCAAGAAGCTTTCTCGGATTGACTTTTTCTTTTTTGACTTTCGGGTTCTCTACAAGCTCGTCATACATTTCTTCCATGTCCATCTCATCAAGATGCTGTCCATATTCTTTATAGACTGTATGCGGATAGAAAGTGTAAGCTGTTTTATCTTCTCTAGCAAGCTCGATAAATTTATCCGGGATGACGACTCCAATGGATAGAGTTTTCACGCGAACATCTTCATCGGCAGAGATTTTTTTCGTATCTAAGAAATCATTGATATCTCTGTGGAAAATATTCAGGTAGGCGCTGCCTGATCCTTGTCTTTGCCCCATTTGATCTGCATATCTGAATGCATTATCAAGAAGCTTCATCACGCCGACGACACCTTTTGTCGCGTTTTCGACATCTTTGATTGCTTCGCCTTTTGCACGAAGTTTTGACAGGTTCAAACTGACGCCGCCGCCTAATTTTGACAGCTGCATGGAAATATCAATCGCTCTTGAAATATCGTTTAGTGAGTCATTTACTTCAAGCAAGAAGCAGCTCACAAGCTCACCGCGTCTTTTACGTCCAGCGTTCAAGAAGGTTGGTGTACTTGGCTGGTACTCTTGATTGATCATCAGTTCTACAAACTCAAGTGCTTTTTCTTTATCTCCACCCGCAAAGAAAAGTGCTACAACTGAAATGCGGTCTTCATAGCGTTCAAGGATTTTCTTTTTATCATTTGTTTTCAGTGCATAGTCATTGTAAAACTTAAATGCACTCATAAATGATGGGAATCTAAATTTTTTGGCATATGCAGCTTCAAAGACTTCTTTAATATCTGCCATGCTGTATTGTCTTAAAAATTCTTCCTCATAGTAGTCGTTTTCTATTAAGTAATCAATCTTCTCTTCTAGATTATGAAAAAAGACCGTGTTTTGATTAATGTAATCTACGAAATAACTATGTACAGCTTCTTTGTCCTTATCGAACTGAAACTTTCCTTCTTTTTGAATCATAATTTCGTTATTTAATTGTATCCACTTTGGAACCTGATTTTGTGACAATTCTTTCTACCTCCTGTGTAAACAATTCAACATCCCTTTTTGTTCCGCTTAGTTCAAAGGTGTGCAAAATAGGAACTTGATATTGTTTAGAAATCGTATCGGCGCTTTTTGCAAAATTATCTCCCCACACTTTGTTGCCACTCACCGCAACACCTAGTAAAAGGTGAGCATTTTTCTCTAAAAAGGACTGAGTGGTACTAGGGACTTGTCCAAATCCTGTCGTAAAGGTGACGAGAATAAACGGCGTATCCAAAAACTCTTCTCCAGTCAATTTTCGTTTGTCTGTAAAAGGGGTCTTGTCCAAAAAGCGTTGAACATTTCCTGTTTTTGAATCAAATACGATTTGAATCAATTCCATCACGACCTAGTTTTTAGTATTGTTGATCATTTCGTTATTCACTATATATAGTATACTATGTTTTTTCAAAACACAACATATAGATGTTCGAAACGAAAAAAATCAACCAACCCGGCCGAACCTTCATAGCCGAACTCGTACGTTCAAATAAATAGAGCAGAACAGGATCTAAAAATAGACTGCTCTACTCCCTATTCAACTGAAACCGAAATCTATCATAACACGAAAAAAAATCGCTTAGTAGACTAGACTTTTTGTTTTATTTTTTGTAGGCATCGCACTGTAAATCTTCTGACACTTCTGTAATTTCCACTTCAACACCTAATTCTTTTAGCACCGCTTCAAGCGCAGAGACGATTGAAGCTTCTCTCACTAATTCTTTCCCATTTACAGAAACACTCGTTCCATATTCGAAACAGGAATCGTCTTCACAAGTTTGTTCCCAATGATTAATTTTAATTTTATGTGTCATGAACTCATCCTTTTCTGTCTAGATGTCTGATGCATGATTATAGTGTAGCGGCTTCACATTCATTTGTAAATTTACGTGCTTACTCTTCTTCATCAAGGTCATCATCATATTCTTCGTCGTCCCATTCATCTATGTATTTCGTTGTAACGAGAGTCAGCTCTCCTTCTTTTTCATCAAATCTGTACACATGTACTTGATCATCTTTCACAACAGCAAAATGATTATTTTTTAGTGCAGCAGATGTTGGTAAAACGCCATCTGCATTTTCATGAGAATGGTTATTCCAATTTTCTTGTCTCGTTTCAATGTTTGAGATAGCGCACGATCCAAACAAGACAACAATTCCAATCAAAAGGAGGATCACTCTAATCCTTCTTAATTCAAGCTCTGCATTTTCCATATGAATCCCCTCACCCTTCTAATATCCAATAAGGAATTATACGGAAAATTGGCAGAAAAGTTTCATTGCATACAAAATAGCCCCTCTGCACTGACAAAAAACGTAGCGGGTTCCGGCCGGTTTATTCGCAGAGGCATGGGGCTATTTTAAATACAGCATATCCTATTCTAATTCTAGATTTACATTCTTTTGAGGTGCAAATGTAGAAATGGCGTGTTTATAAATAAGCTGCTGCTTCCCTTCTGTTTCAAGCAGCACCGTGAAATTGTCAAACCCTTTCACTTGACCGCGAAGCTGAAAGCCATTCAGCAAGAATACTGTGACAAATGTATTGTCTTTGCGGATCTGATTCAAAAACTGCTCCTGAATATTAATCGGTTTCATGTTTCGTCCTCCTTGATTCTGATAACTACAGTTTCGCTTTAAGTCCAAGCTTTCCTGCTATATATGCGAAAATTTCCTCTTTTTTGTCTGAAAAGTGGCAAGGTGGTGTCATATCAAACCAAGTGACCGCCATTTTATTACGGAACCACGTGAACTGACGCTTCGCATATCTACGGGAATTTTGCTTTAATTGCTGGATGGCTTCATCAAGTGAGCAGTCACCTTGAAAATAGGCATACAGCTCTTTATAACCAATGGCTTGAACAGACTGACAATCCTTCAAACCAGATTGATAAAGTGCTCTCACTTCTTCAATTAAGCCTTCATCTATCATCATATCAATTCTTTGATGAATGCGCTCGTACAAAACCTCTCGATCCATTTTCAGCCCAATGAAGGCTGTATCATAAAGAGGAACTTCTTGATGCCCGTTTTGCATCTCCGACATTTTCTGACCTGTTGTATGAATCACTTCCAGCGCCCGGATCACGCGGCGGACGTTATTTGGATGAATAGCGTTTGCCGCATCAGGATCTACTGCCTTTAGCTTTTCGTGCAGCAAAAGCGCACCATGCTGCTGTTCAAAGAGCGTCATTTCTTCTCTAAAAGCAGGATCACTTTTCTCATCCGTAAATGTGTAATCATATAAAACAGATTGGATATAGAGGCCTGTTCCACCGACAATCATTGGCGTTTTCCCTCTAGCGGCAATCTCTTTGATTTTCGCACGAACCAGCTGCTGAAATTCAGCTGTAGAAAAAGATTCGTCCGGCTGTTTAATATCAATTAAATGGTGCGGGATGCCATTCATTTCTTCGGGAGTGATTTTAGCTGTTCCGATATCCATCCCTTTATAAATCTGCATAGAATCCCCGCTGATAATCTCTCCATTAAATGCTTTGGCTATATCAATGCTTAATTTGGTTTTGCCGACAGCCGTCGGCCCTACTAACACGATTACTGGCTGCTTCGCTTTATTCATAACATCACTCACTTTTACAAAACTGCCTACAGTATAGCATAACTTTTCTTACTCTCCTATCTCCTGCCCATTACCAGCCAAGCGGTTCATTTCCAACCACTTCATATGTTTTTCCTTTTAAACGATGCTTGTGTGTTGGCCGCTTCTCATCTGGACTATAGACGACACCTCCATATGGAATGGGAACAGAATCGAGATAGGCTGAATAGGTGACTTCCTCGATCTCGTGATAATGTGTTCCATCCACTCTTGGAATTGCCGGCCCTGTGACCCCGTAGTACCTGTGAAAATGCCCTCTTTCAAAGGAGGTGATCCCGCGATAAAAATGAGTATGCCGGTCGGTACTGCTTCCATTTACAGGCTGAGAAATACCTTCTATTAAATGATAATGCCCCTCCGTTACATCTGTACGTGCTTTATATGCATGAGCATGCGGCGGACACTTTGCCCAATCAGATGGATACAGGCCCATTTCTAACATTCCTCCTTATATTAGGCGTTCACCCAAACATCTGTAGGCTGCTGGAATACACTGATGTCAGTTACAGTGATTTTATGAGAAAGGAGCCTTTTATTATGAATTATTTTGACGCACCTCCGTTTATTCAAGAAGACATGAGAAGACCTTTTGGATTTGGGTTTGGCCGACCTGGTTTTGGATTTGGGAGACCTGGTTTTGGATTTGGCCGCCCAGGCTTTGGCTTTGGAAGACCTGGATTTTTTGGACCTCCATTTTTAGGTGGTTTTGCTGGCGGCCTGCTTGCTGGATCTTTGCTTGCTCCAGGATTTGGATATCCTTATCCGCCATTTCCGCCATATGGACCATACCCTTGGTATTAAATATGACGTTTAAGTGAAAACATCCGTTCATAAAATGAATCGATTGACACACTCTTTTTTCATGGGTTAACATTTACTTTACCGACTGTTCAGTAAAGTAGGTGTTTTTTTTATGTCTAAAACCAAAAAAGAGCAAATTTTTGATGCAGCTGCCAGTACGATTTTAAAAGAAGGGTTAAGCCAGCTCACCCTTCAGCAGGTGGCAGAGCATGCAAATATGACCAAAGCCGGTCTGCTTTATCATTTTTCAAGCAAGGAAGAGCTCATCCAACAAATGAATGAGCATGCGATTCTTTGCTTTCGTCAGCAGCTCGAGACGTATTACGAAACATACAAACACGAAACAGCGCCTTATGTACGCGCATATCATATCTATTGGCCACATGACATGATCTAAATATGCAGCATACGCCCCAGCTATGTACAAGTATGCTGGCTACATGTCATTTGATGATGCGCTGCTGCACCCTTGGCATGCTTTTTATGCGGAGTTCAAAGAAAAAGCAGCTGAGGAAATAAGCAGATCCTGCACTGAGTCAGCTGATCCGCCTTGCATGTGATGGGATATGGTTTTCAGAAATGTTTCAGCTTGAACCACTGAAAAGAGAGGAAAAAAACCTTTTACTTCATCGGATTTTACACCTATTAGAGGAGGGATGATCATGATCCTCGGATATCTTTTTTTGGCTGTGGCCATTTTTTCAGAAGCCATTGGCGCCGCGATGTTAAAATTATCTCATGGCTTTACGCGCTGGAAGCCTAGCGCGGTTGTTGTGGCTGGCTATACACTTGCTTTTTATATGCTGTCATTGACGCTCAATATCATTCCGCTAAGCATGTCTTACGCAACATGGTCTGGGGTTGGTACGGTCCTCACGGCTATTTTTGGCGTGCTCTTTTTCAAAGAAACCTTGAACCAAAAAGCAGTCATTGGCATGGCGATGCTTGTCTCAGGGGTCGTACTATTAAATATGTCATAAAGGATGTGGGAGATGATGAAAGGAATACTCTACTTAACAGGAGCCATTTTGACGGAGGTTTTTGGAAGTACCATGCTGAAGCTTTCTCAAGGCTTTTCGCAGCTGCTGCCGAGTATCGGGGTACTGATCGGATTTGGATGCGCCTTTACTTTCCTGAGCTTGGCACTTAAAACCATCGAGCTCTCGTCTGCCTATGCAACCTGGTCTGGCGTTGGAACAGCTCTCACTGCTCTTGTAGGACTTGTGCTGTTTAACGAAACGATCAGCACGAAAGGCTACATCGGCCTTGCACTTGTCATCTGCGGCGTGATTGTCTTAAATCAATCCAAGAAGCAAAAGAACGAAACCAAAGCACAACTCGATCAAACCGAATGGACGTCATAAAAAAAGTCATTTTCTCCATATTTCTAGAGAAAATGACTTTTTTGTTTTAACGGCCGACTTGAATGGTTTCTTCTAAGGAAATATTCACATTCCCCTGAACAGCTCTTGAAATCATACATGAGCTTTCGGCTTTATGCGCAAGCTTTCGGGCCAGCTCGATATCATGTGCGGAAGCGGACTCTTTGAGGGTGATGACAGGCCGATGAATGATTTCCTCATAAGTAAACACGCCATTTGTCACATCTACGACGGCTTCAGAGCTCATCGATAGATCCTCTTTCTCTAATTGACTCCGCTCCATCATGGCTGCAAGTGTAATGATATAACACGTAGCCGCTGCACCTAAGAGCATCTCATCTGGATTGGTTCCAATACCTGGACCGTCCATTTCCTTTGGAATCGAAATCTTTGTTTTTAATTGTTCACTTGCGATTGTACCCACATCGTTACGCAGACCGGGCCAGCTTGCCTGAAGATGAAAATGATGACGCGCCATATCCGTCTCTCCTTTTGTTATCACTGTTCATAGTGTAACAAGAATTCCCCTACTTGTCTTAACATGTGCACAGCCCTTACGTATATTCTTCATCCAGCACTGTCCGAATCGCCCTGACATAACGATAGAATGTCTCGTTTTTTGTACTTGACCGCCTCCGAAAATCGAAACTGTCAAATAAAGCTTCACGTTGACTTCTACTAATCTCAAGCTGCACACTTTGCCCTGTTTTTGTAAGATTATTAATATTATGATTGCTTGTCCCGCTCAGGGTTGCGTGTGCGACAGCTAGTTCAGCAGAAAATCCGTTCCGCTCTAATGAGCTCACAATTTTCTCTGCACGATCGTAATCTGTTCCGCCGACGAGAGTATGGTCAATTCCTTCCTCGCCTTTGTATCCATGCACTGCTAAGATGTAATCATGTGCTTTTGCCTGCGCGACGCCGATTGGCTCATCAAAGTTTGTACTTGTAATATGAAGTTCTGATGCATTCTCTCTTAGACCTTCAAATAAATACGTCGAAAAATCGTTGTCAAAAAAATGGACGATCTCGCTCACGCCGCCTTCGATCCTCCCGCCATGAGGTGACATCACAAGAAGGCGGCTGCCAGGCACTGGGTTGGCTGTAATGTTATAGCTGCTTGTTGATTCGTTTTCTTCAAGTTCTTTAAAATTTCGATAAATATCATTTGAACCGCTTTCGTCTTCCCCACCTGATGACACTGGCTCATCATGTTCCTGTGCTTGCATAGTATAATAAACGCCCCATCCGATCGCAAGCAGGAGAAGCAAAGCAAAAAACTTCTTCATTCCCGTTCTCCTTTAACAGATTTCTAAGCCGTTTCTATGATTTATATTGAATCATCATTTCTTATCATTTTTTCCACATTTTCTCTTCACGTTTGATCATAACACTCTAGATCATGAGATTCCTCAAAAATAAGATAATTGCATTTATATACACAGAAACGCCTCTCCTCTTTGAAAACAGAGTTAGAATAGTATGACAAAAAAATGACGTTATGTTTAATATGACCTAGTCCTATCCAGTCTGTTTTCTTTAATTCGGCTTTTTTTGATAAGGATTTGATTTTTTCCATCTGTCACGCATCACATTTATATGAGCATTGACCCTGTCCACAGCCCTCCTTTTTCTGCAAAATCCTTTGTTTCACTGGTTCTCTCAGAAGAACTCTCCCACCTATCATCGGCAGATTCTACGTGAATTCCACCTTTTTCTATTATTTTACAAAATGTAAGCGCTTTTCTTTTTTGAAAGACATAAGCAAGCCGCCAATATAAAGAAAAGGAGGGACAAGAATCCGAACCAAGCAGTTCTCATTCTCATAACGTAAGAGTGTACGAGAATGGATAGCTGGAATGGAGGGCATCTCATGTTTGGATTTTCTATGGTGCAGATGGTCAGAACACATGCTAGTAAACTAGATCAGCCTTTAAGAGAGACCGTTCTTCACCTTTATAAACCTTTTAAATGGACGCCATGCTTTCTTCATCGTTTTTTCGAAGGCAGGCTGAAGAAGAAAAAGAAGCTTCGTGTGATCATTGAATTTAAGGAAGGTGCAGCCGAGGCAGGGATTCAAAGCACAAAGCAGCTCATGAAAAAAAGCAGAAAAACAAATATAAAACGGCATTTTTCACATATCGACTGCTGTGCTGCTGATTTAACGCCTGCTGCTTTAGAGGAGCTATTAGCAAATGGTGAGCATATTCGTAAAATTTATTTAGACCGGAAAGTTCATGCGTTGCTGGATGTAGCCACACAAGCAAGCCATGCTGAAGAAGTCATCCGAAACGGGACAACTTTAACAGGAGAAGGCATTACGGTCGCTGTCATTGACACGGGAATTTATCCACATGAAGATTTAGATGGAAGAATTCGAGATTTTGTGGATTTAGTCAAACAAAAAACAAAGCCTTATGATGATAACGGCCACGGTACTCACTGCGCGGGAGATGTCGCTGGAGATGGAGCCGCCTCAGACGGCTTATACAAAGGACCTGCCCCAAAAGCAAATCTAATTGGCGTGAAAGTGTTAAATAAACAAGGGGCTGGTTCACTTTCTACTATTATAGAAGGTGTTGAATGGTGCATACAATTCAACGAAGACAACCCCGATGATCCGATTCATATTATCAGTATGTCGCTGGGCGGAGCTGCGCAGCGTTATGATGACGAACAGGACGATCCAATGGTGCGTGCTGTCAATGCGGCTTGGGATCAAGGGATTGTTGTATGCGTCGCTGCCGGAAACTCTGGTCCTAACAGCCAGACGATTGCAAGCCCTGCTGTCAGTCAAAAAGTCATTACGGTCGGAGCCTACGATGACAGAAATACACCAGAATCAAGTGACGATGTCGTGGCACCGTTTTCAAGCAGAGGACCAACGGTTTACGGGGAGGCAAAGCCTGATATCCTCGCACCTGGAGTAAACATCGTTTCTCTCAGATCACCACGATCCTTTCTGGATAAACTTGATAAATCAAGCAGAGTTGATCATGATTATACAACGTTATCTGGCACATCGATGGCAACACCGATTTGTGCTGGTATTTGCGCTCTACTACTAGAGCATTCACCAGATTTAACACCGGATGAAGTCAAAACCCTGTTAAAAGAAAATACAAGCAAGTGGTCTGGGGATGACCCGATGGTTTATGGAGCAGGTGCAATTGACGCAGAAAAAGCAATCAAAGAATAAAGAAAAAAGCCCTTTACGTTTTGCGTAAAGGGTGTTGTTTGTCTCATTTTTAAGTGTGAAGTCTTTCATCTACTTGAGCAGCTGACATGTTATGCTTCGTTCTCATACATCTCATCTCCTTTTTGAATGTGCGTACGCGCTTCGATCACAATCTCAAAAAAAGTGGAGGATTCCTTGTACATGTCGCGTTCCTTATAATAATTAGCCGCATCAAGTGCTAATTCCTCTAAATCAGCAAACATTTTTTTATTTCTCAGACCAAAAAGGGCCGACCTCAATTGCTCACAGCCGTCTTTCTCTATATAGAGCGCCTGCAAAAATTGGAATTTCAACTGATAAATTTCATCTTCCAATACACAAGCCTCTTTCATTCCTGTAGATATGGCCTCGCCTGCCCGCTTGATATCTCCGAGTTTAAAACAAGTAAGGGCAAGTGAAAACAGCGATTTGATCATCGTGGATGCTTGATCTTTCTGATAAAGTGAAATGGCTTGTTCAAAAAAGACAGTCGCTGTATGGTACGTTCCCATACTATAATGACAAGTGCCTAGGTTATTAAGAGCCATTGCTTTAAAGTAAGATGTGCATTCTTTTTGTTCCATCGCTTCACAGACCTTTAACGCTTTTTCTAAATAAGGAAGCGCTTTTTGATACTGATTAACATCAATCCAATTACCTGCCATGACAAAATCACATTGAATACTTCTTTTTCCATAAAGCTGATGTTTCTTGTAGATGTCTCTTGCCTTTTTAGCATAGTGCATGGAGAAATAGGTTTGTTTCATATGATAGTAAACTTCTGCGATTTTATAGTAAAATTCTGCTTTTTCAATCTCATCTGTCACTAAAATCAGTTGATGTTCAGCATGCTTGTAATATGAAATGGCCTCGATATAGCGGCGCTGGATAAACGCATACATTCCATGAAAAAAATGAAAATAATAGCCGAGTAAGCCCGTCATCTCATCTTCTGCATCGTCAATTTCTTTAGGAAAGGACACTGCTTGAAGCGTTTCACTCCCTGCATGGACTGGCGCTAAGTGCTGAAGCATCATTTGATGGCGAAAATCCATTAGAGAATAGTATAGGAGTAAATCTTGATCCTCTTCCATATCATGAATTTCTTCTTCAACAAGGCGCTTCATGCCGTTTGCCTGTTCAACTTCAAATTTGCAAATATGCGTGTACCATTGATTGATTTTTACACCTACTTCGGAAGATGGTATTTTATGTGCCATCCACTTCAGCCCCATTCTATCATATCAAACTGATAACTATTATTTTACATAATTTATGTTTTCAAGGCAAATTGTAAGTTATTACATATTTTATGTTCAAATCGCATATTCCTATCTTTTTTACCAAGTTTAAATAGAGTACTTTTGCCCATCAAAATTTTTTACGAAGAAGGGTCGAATTCTCTGAGCACTTCTTTTAACGCATTAATATAGCGTCTGAATGTTTTTTTCTTTCCCTTTCTCGTCTCAAAATTGTCAAAAAAAGCTTCCCTTTGCGCTGTACTAATTTCGAGCTGAACGCTTTCACCACTCGCATTTCGATTATTTATATTTTTAGGGTCTGTACCAGAAAGCCGTTCGCCTTTTTGTACCATTTCTGCGGAAAATCCCCGATCTTTTAGTTCTCGTACAACTGCTCTTTGCATTTTTTCATTTGTGCCGCCAACGAGCGTGTGTCTTTTATCACTTTTATAGCCATGGATGGAAATTGAAAAAGGATACGTTTTAATCATTTGAACCAAAATGGGTTCATCAAAATTGGTACTCGTGATATGCAGATCCCGGTTATTGTCTTGCTTTGTACCTTCGAACAAATACGTAGAGTACTTTTCTTGAAAGGCTTCTACAATTTCACTTGTTCCTGGTTCAATTTCACCTCCATGAGGAGAAAATACAAGTAAATCACTTCCACCCTTTTCGTGAAATTCTATCTCATAACCGTCTCTTTCATATCGCATGAGTTGTTTAAAGTTTTCATATTGATCGCCTTGTTTTCGCTCTTTTTGATACTTTTCTACCTCTTGATGATGCTGCTTTTGCTCTTTTTTTTCTTGAACAGAATGGCTGCATTTCACCATTAAAAGAGTACACAGAATAAGAAAGATGAATCCACATATTAGTAACCTTTTCATTTCACCGCTCCTTTTTTCTCTTAGGTGTCATCTTACCGCAATATTTTACTATTAATGGCTTAGAAAATTCAAAGGTTGTCCGGCTCATTTGAATGAATCAGGAGAAGTTACCTGTTTTTTAATGTTATCTAGGTATTTCAGAGGTCTTTAAATTTTTGTTGTGAACGTAAAAACTAAATCGTATGACCTCATTTCAATTTTAGTTAAAATCACCTACAAAAATGGCAATATTACTCTTTTTTTCAAACAAAAAAGCTGTAAACAAAAGAAGTAGTCCCCTTCAGTTTACAGCTAGTCTCTGTATATCATCATTACATTCTTAATTCATTCTCTAAAGCTGTCATCACTTCATCTTGCGTCAATCCCTGTGCAAGTGAAATCTCACTCACTAACATGCCTCTTGCATCTTCAAGCATCTTCTTTTCACTTGAATTTAACGCTTTCTTCTGATTTCGTCTCATTAGATCTTTGACAACGTCTGCACCATCTTCGATCGCACCTGTTTTTAGCTTTTTCAGATTTTCATCATATCTTTGCTTCCAAGTAAGCGTGTCGTCGTTTGTTTCTTCTGCAAAATTGTTCATCACAACTTTCAGCGTTGCTTGATCTGCTACCGGACGTATACCTAGTTGATTGATTCTGCCTTTTGGGACCATCATCTGCATATTCGGCATTTGAATCAGGAAATATTCCTGCGTCTTACCTAAAATCTCTTTTTCTTCCATTCCTTCAATCACACCGGCTCCATGCATTGGATAAACAATTTTATCACCTATTTGAAACAAATCCGCCACCTCCGAAAGTATTCACAATATCATTATAACACATTTCATCAGAGGATAAAAATTTATATTCTATCATGTTAATTTAGCACTAGTCAATTCTTTTTATTTGAGTTTTTTCAGAAAAAGCCTTTTTTTATAAAAGAAGCAGAAGCATCCAGTCCTCATGACTCTTTCTTGCATATACTAGCATTGAGTCACATTTAGGAGGGATGACAATGTGCAAATGCAAGTGCAAACATTCCCACTCACACTGCCATAAAAAGCATGACGATCATTACCATGAGGATCCATGTAAAGAAAAAAAGTTTTGTCATAAAAAAGATAAATGGTTTGAGAGCGATTTTTGGGATACCTCTCGAAGCTACGATCCCTGTTATTTTCCTAAAAGTGTCTGCAGCAGATGTAAAAAGCGTCGCAGAAGAAGACACAGCTACACAATTTAACGCTTGACGCTTTACCTGCTTTTCCTTTTCCCGGCTGAAAGGCCGGTTTTTTTCTTTCATATGGATAGGCTCATGAAGCAGATCTGTCTCATAGGATATGGCAACCTGACATAAAGGATGAGATATACATGAACGATATGAACAGCCAAATGAATCATTATCACCAAGAAAATCCCTATCACACATTTGAAAATGTGTATACAGCCAATCATGAGCATATGGTCGCGCCAAACATGCATGATCATATGAATATGCCAAACCATTATCATAGCGGCAAAAAAGATGTGTATAACGCGCACCATCCACATCATCATTCAGTTTATTCACCGTTCCCAAATCAGCATGATACCTTTTCAAAGCATTTTCCAATAAAGGATCACCATCATCTAGGCCATTATGGTGAATATGGGATGATGCCACACCATCCATATGGTTATCAAGATATGCATATGATGATGCCAACAAACCAGCAAATGCCAGGCCATTATTACGGAATGAATCAACCAAATGCGCTTTTTCCCCGCTATTACTAAAGAATGACAAAATAAGGGTATAATATCCCATTTAATACCATATGGTAATATGGTAACATTATAGGTAAATAATGGGTGTAATCATCTATTATTTACCTATATTCAACAAGGGGGAAGGAAAAAATGAAAAAAACGTGGACGATTCTTATGATGGGGATGCTCACATTGGTTATGGCACTGTCAGTACCGCTTTCTGCATCTGCTGAGGAAGCCGGCAAAGCAACAACCAATGCAAAACCAGCTGCACTTTACGCAAAAATCACAGGAGCAAGTAAGCAGGAATGGTCTTTTTCTGACATTGAGCTGACGTACAGCCCAAATTCTGTTCTAAGTCTTGGTGCGGTTGAGTTCACTCTGCCAAAGGGTTTCCAAGCAACGACGAAAGACATTATGAACGGTAAAGCATTAAAAGACAGCTACATTTTGAACAACGGACAAACCGTTCGTATTCCGCTCAGACTGGATTTACTTGGAATTTCCAAATATACATTAAAGCTTTCACATAAAGTACTTCCTGCTGCAGGTACATACACGTTCCGTGCAGAAAATCGAGCCATCAGCATCGGTTCCACATTTTATGCAGAAGATACGATTGATATTAATACACGGCCAGTTGTGGTCACACCGCCAGATCCTTGCGGATGCTAAATAAAAAAGCGCTCTGATTAGAGCGCTTTTTTTATATCACATCACCCGTTTAAACATTTTCTCCATCTCATATGTCGAGTGATGAATGATGATCGGCCGGCCATGCGGACAGGTGAATGGGTCCTTCGTTTGCCGAAGTTCATCTAATAAGGCTTTGATTTCATCATGACGCAAATGACGATTTGCTTTGATTGAGCCTTTGCAGCTCATCATAATCGCCGCTTCTTCTCTAAGTTTCTTGATATCAACACGTTTTTCATCAAGCACTTGCTCGATAATCTCTTCGATCAGTTCAGCCTCTTCACCTTTTGGAAACCACTGCGGATGCGACCGAACGATGTAGCTTCCTGAACCAAAGGGCTCTAAGAAGACCCCCACTTTCGCTAGAATATCCTTATGCTCTTCAATGATCAGCATATCGTTTTTAGAGTAGTGAAATGTTAAGGGGACGAGCATTTCTTGCACTTCCTGTTCGATCTCTCCCACCTTCTCACGATAATACTCATACTTGATTCGTTCTTGAGCCGCATGCTGGTCGATGATATAAAGACCTCGTTCATTTTGAGCCAATATATATGTGCCGTGCATTTGTCCAATTGGATACATCACAGGGACGCGTTCATTTTCAGGAATCGTTTCTCTCACTTCTTCGTGCAGTACCGTCTCTACATCTTCAAGTGAAGCGGCTGATTCCTCTGAATGCTCGCGCTCAGATGAGGCTTCTTCATAAAATATCTGTGATGATGCTTCTGTTTTCTCTTGTTTAGGCATTCCGTATGCATCGGTATAACTTGTCTCGTATACGACCGAATCGTGCAGCTCCGGCTGATAGGTTAGCGGTGTTTCCACTGGGCTTGAGTTCCTTTGTTTCGCATCGAAGGTTAAGGATTGCTGCTCATTTTTCACAGCTGACATTGGTGCTTTTTTTGGTACTGAAGCACTTGGAATGAGCTGCTGCTTTTGAAATACTTCCTTAATTCCTTGTTTAATCAGATCATGAAGTTCCTGCTCTTTACTTAGCCTCACTTCTAGCTTCGAAGGATGAACGTTCACATCCACTAGAATAGGATCCATCTTCATCTCAATAAATGTAATTGGATGACGGCCAATTGGAAGCAGCGTGTGATACCCTTCATGGATCGCTTTCACGAGCGGAAAATGTTTGACATATCGGCCGTTTACAACAGAAGACATATAATTCCGTGATGCCCTCGTCACTTCTGGTAAGGAAATATATCCTTTCACTTCAAAATCAAGTGATTGTACGTGAAGCGGCAGCATTTTTTTAGCCACAGCTGTCCCGTAAATGGCCGCAAGTACATGACGCACATCTCCGTTTCCATTCGTCTGTAGCAGGACTTTCCCTTGATGACGCAAACGGATCGATACTTCGGGATGAGCTAGCGCAATTCGATTGACAACATCCGATATATTACCAAGTTCCGTATGAACGGTTTTCATGTATTTTAGGCGGGCTGGCGTATTGTAAAATAAGTTGGTGACCACAATTTCGGTGCCGCGGCGGCCAGAGGTTTTTTTCTCTGAAATGATCTTCCCGCCTTGCAAAGCTAAGTGTGTCCCAGCTCCTTCGCCAGTACTTGTTTTCATTTCTAGGTGAGAGACGGATGCAATACTTGGCAGCGCCTCTCCCCTGAATCCGAGCGTTCTGACACGAAACAAATCATTTTCGTCTTTGATTTTACTCGTTGCATGGCGCTGGAAGGCGAGCTTACAATCTTCAGCATCGATTCCAACACCATTATCAATAATCCTGATAGAAGAAAGACCAGCTTCTTCTACATCGATTTCAATGACTGTACTTTTTGCATCGATCGCATTTTCCACAAGCTCCTTTACAACAGAAGCCGGACGCTCGACCACTTCACCTGCAGCAATTTTATTGGATAGGTCATCGGATAACTGAATAATCTTTGCCATTTCTGCTCACCTCACCTTACATTATAATTTCTTTTGCAATTCATACAGCTTTGTCATCGCTTCAAGCGGCGTCATATCCATTAGGTTGTAAGACTTTAATTCGTCTATGACCGCTTGATCCTTCTGTTTTAGCGCAGCTTTCGGCTGCGGTTTTTCTTCTACTTCAAAGAAAGATAGCTGCTGTTTTTCTTCAGCCTTTTCTGCTTTTGGTGCTGCAGATACGGTTGGGGTCACGTCATGTGATCCGCTCTCAAGCTCCGTTAAAATAGTCTGGGCTCTATTAATGATGGTATCAGGCAATTCCGCAAGCTGCGCTACATGAATACCATAGCTTTTATCAGCTGCACCTTCTTTGATTTGATGTAAGAAAACGACCGTGCCTTCATGCTCTTCAGCTCGCACATGAACATTTTTCAGCTCGCTTAATTGAGATTCAAGGACCGTGAGCTCATGGTAATGTGTAGAGAATAGGGTTTTAGCCCCAATATGATCATGAACAAATTCAATGATCGCCTGCGCAAGAGCCATTCCATCATAGGTGCTTGTCCCGCGTCCAATTTCATCAAATAAAATCAAGCTGTTTTTGGTTGCGTGCACCATCGCATTTTTTGCTTCGAGCATCTCTACCATAAAAGTACTTTGACCAGAAATCAAATCATCTGCTGCACCAATACGTGTAAAGATTTGATCGAAGATTGGAAGCGTCGCCTTTGACGCAGGCACGAAGCAGCCAATCTGCGCAAGAATCGAGATGAGCGCCATTTGTCTCATATACGTACTTTTCCCTGACATATTCGGTCCAGTGATGAGTAAGGTTTGTCTGCCTTTTCCCATATGGCAGTCATTCGGTACATATTCCTGGTGATCCAGCACTTTTTCAACGACTGGGTGACGGCCATCTTTGACATCCACGTCATCCTCTGAGAATTCCGGCCGGATATAACGGCGCTTTTCACTGACAGTCGCAAAGCATTGAAGCGCATCAAGCTCGCTCATTTGTTTTGCAAGCAGCTGTAATCTAGGAATATAGCCTTTTACTTGCTCCCTGAGAGCTGTAAATAGTTCATATTCCAATTCGTTAATATTTGATTCTGCTTCAAGAATCAGTGCTTCTTTTTCTTTTAATTCAGGTGTGATATACCGCTCTGCATTGGCAAGCGTTTGTTTTCTTTCGTAACGCCCTTCCTCCAGCAGATGTGTATTTGCGCGTGTCACTTCGATATAATAACCAAACACTTTATTAAACCCGACTTTTAAGGAGCGAATACCGGTATATTCTCTTTCCTGCTGTTCAAGACGTGCAATCCAGTCCTTTCCGTTTCGGCTGGCATCACGGTATTCATCTAATTTTGCATTGTAGCCATCTTTAATCAAATTGCCTTCTTTTATCGTCATCGGCGGATTTTCATGAAGTGCATCTTCTAATAAATTAAGGAGGTCACCACAAGGATCAATCTCATTCGCTCTTGATTTTGCCATTTCCTCTGGTAATGAATGAACGAGTTGTTTAATATCCGGTACTTGTTTTAAGGATTCTTTGAGCTGGATGAGATCACGGGCATTCACGTTGCCAAATGCCACGCGGCCCGCTAAACGCTCAAGATCATATACTTGCTTTAATCGTTCGCGCAGATCCTCTCGCTCAAAGAAATGATCCATCAGGATTTGCACCATTTCCTGACGCTCATTAATTTGCGAAAGGCGAATGAGCGGCCGATCGATCCATTGCTTGAGCAGTCTGCCGCCCATCGCTGTTTTTGTTTCATCTAACAGCCATAATAAAGAGCCTTTTTTGCTTTTTGAACGAATCGTTTCTGTTAATTCTAGGTTTCGTTTTGAGTAAAGATCGATTTTCATCGTTTGTTCAAGCTCAAACACTTGAACTTTCTGAAGATGATCCAAGCTTCTTTTTTGCGTTCTTCTTAAATAGGCATATAGTGTTAAAAATGACGTTTTTAACTTTTCGTCTAGATGGGAAACGAGCCGCTCAGCTTCCTCTAATAATGCATCACTATCTTCGTATGAAATGGTCGCTTGGCAGCGTTCTTTAAGGGTTTTGACTGTTTCCTCATCCAGCTGCTTTGACACCACAATTTCTTTTGCACCGACAGAATAAATTTCTGATACGACTTCATCTAATCGATCGATGAAAGCCGCCATGTTTTCACCTGTTGATAAATCAGACAGCGCAAGACCGTACCCATTTTGAAAGCTGGTAACAGACGCAATAAAGTTGTTCTCGTTTTCACTTAATCCTTTACCATCCATGACGGTTCCTGGTGTAATCAGTTGAACGACTTCCCTTTTGACTACACCTTTTGCCATTTTAGGGTCTTCCACCTGCTCACAAATGGCGACCTTGTAGCCTTTTGAAATCAACTGTTCTATGTATGCAGAAGCAGAATGATAAGGAACGCCGCACATTGGAATTGTGCCGCCGTCTCTGCTTGTTAACGTAATTTCTAGTTCTTGCGCGGCTTCCTTTGCATCATCAAAAAACATCTCATAAAAATCGCCTAGGCGAAAAAATAAAAAGGCATCTTGATAATCTGCCTTGATCTTTAAATATTGCTGTATCATGGGCGTATAACTTGCCATATTTCTAATCCCTCACTATATTACTTTCGAATTCATACCATCTCCAATTATAGCATAAAAAATCACCTTTTTTCTCCTAGATCAGGCACAAAAAAACTAGGGGGATATGCGCCCTAGTCATTCCTTACTCTTCTGTCTCACCTGCTAGGAATTCTGGATGAATATCCTCTAATTCCTCATCCACTTCTTCTTCCCACTCGTGATCATCTTTTTCTTTCCAGCTTGAATTGACCTCTACGACAATTTTTGTTTCACCGACTACCTCAGCAATGAATTCACGCTCTGCCTGAACGATAATTTTATTGCCATTTGGAGAAATGGTCACTTCTAAGCAATTGGGCTGCTGCAATACTTTCGCAATTACTTCGTGCTCATCATCAAGGAAATTCTTATCTTTATATCTCAGTTTAATGATGTCTACATACTTCACACGCTCTGTGACGACTTCTGTTTTCGTGTTGTCGGCGTAAGAGTACCATACGTTAATATCAAATGTTCCTTCGATCTCAACGGTTTTACCGACCTTTTCAGCATCATACTTATGATTAATGATCCAACCACCTAGGATGCTGGTTGGTTTTTGCGATGGAGAAATGGTGTGTGTGCTTTGGGTGAATTTCCTCCCTTTTGCAACCACCGCTTTTGTAATAATTTCTCTGTATTCAGACATTCCGGCATGCCTCCTTGTTCTTGATCGTTTTATCTTATGCTGGGCATTCGTCTAGTGTGTCACGATTTTGAACTTCATGTTCAATTAAATTCATTTCTGTTTCAGTGTATGCATGGTCGCCCATAAACTTGCCTTGAAAATTGGAAAAGTTGGAGAGTGGGAGGTTTGGAGGTTGATTGGAATAGAAGGTTGTGGTTTAATGATGAAGTCACAGTCCCTTTAGGAGGGGCTATTTATAAAAATCAACATTCGGTTTTCTTTATATTTAAAATTAGATTTAAAAATAATAAAGAATATCATTAAAAATATATCCACCTTTTTTTAGTTTGTATTACGTGTTTTATGAAGAAATAAGGTAACCATAGAAAATAAAAAAGGGGCTGTGACATCAACAATTTGTTGATGTCACAGCCTATAAAATATAAATTACATATAAGGTGAAGTGAGTTTTTAGTGATCACAAAGATCTCACCTTTAATGAGGTATTATGCGGTTTTCTACTATTCCGTATTAATTTTCCTTAATATTAGATCGCAAGAAATCTCATCTATTTCTGTTATACATGACTTATAGCAACATTTAAGCGTTAATAAACCTATAATGCCAAGGGATTTTAAATACTAAACTACAAATTACAAATAAATAAGAGTACACAAACAAAAAACCCCGCATCTGCGGGGTTTTCTCATTTAATGGAGCAACTTGGTGATGAGTTTTTCACTTTTGAACCGGTTTCTCCTAATAAGAGATCACCGCCGGTTGAAAGAATGATTTCATCTGTTACTTGATTCGAAATTGTGTGCGCTACAAGCTGAAGCAGGGAATTGACTTCCATTTGTGATTCTTTGAATTCTTGAATCACTGGGATGTCATCCAGTTCTTCTTGCAGGGCATCGATTTTTTCTTCGACTTGCTTTAAGGCTTCATGTTTGCCGTAATGCTTTAAGTTCACAGCTTGTTTTTGAAGCGCCTTAATTTGATTAATAATCGTTGAAATTTTTGTATTTTCATTGATTTGCGCTTCTGCTTTTTTGAAGAAATCAACTTCTTCAGTTTCAGAAATCATTTTAGCGAGCTCTCTTGCACGCTCGACAATCTCTTTCTTTGAATAAAGTGTCATTTTAATTCACCTCGATAGCTTCTCCAACCATTTCTCCGTCAAGAGACCAAGTTTTGGCTTGTGTGATTTTCACTTTGACGATGTTGCCAATCGCTTCTTTTGGTGCTTTAAAATTCACAAGCTTGCTTTTACTTGTATATCCGGCTAGGATCTCAGGGTTGTTTTTACTTTCACCCTCTACTAATACTTCGACAATCTGCCCTTCATATTCCTTCATTTTTTTCGCAGAAATTTCATTCACAAGTGCATTTAGGCGCTGCAGACGTTCTTTTTTCACACGCATTGGCACGTTGTCTTTCATTTTCGCTGCAGGCGTTCCTTCTCTTGGAGAATAAATGAATGTATAAGCAGCATCAAACTCAACCTCGCGATAGAGGGAAAGTGTTTCTTCAAACTGCTCATCTGTTTCATTTGGGAATCCAACAATAATGTCCGTTGTTAATGAAGCATTCGGCATAGCTTCTTTGATTTTGCGCACAAGATCAAGGTAACGCTCACGGTCATATTTTCTCGCCATAAGTTTCAGCACAGAAGAACTTCCGGATTGAACTGGCAGGTGAATATGATCGAGAAGATTTCCGCCCTTGGCTAAGACTTCAATTAAGTGATCATCAAAATCACGCGGGTGACTTGTTGTAAAACGGATACGCGGAATATCAATTTTTCGCAGCTCATCCATCAGGTGGCCAAGACCATATTCCATATCTTCAAAATCTTTTCCATATGCATTCACGTTTTGACCAAGAAGGGTAATTTCCTTATATCCTTCTGCTGCTAAACGTCTGACCTCTTGAATAATTTCATCTGGGCGGCGGCTTCTTTCCTTGCCGCGCGTGTAAGGCACGATACAGTATGTACAGAATTTATCACAACCGTACATAATGTTCACCCAGCCCTTGATTTTACCTTGGCGGGCTCTTGGAAGGTTCTCAATCACGTCGCCTTCTTTTGACCAAACCTCAATGACCATTTCTTTTGAAAGGTAGCATTCAGATAACAGCTCTGGCAGGCGGTGAATGTTGTGCGTGCCGAAAATCAAGTCAACAAACGGGTGTTTCTTCAAAATACGGCTCACGACAGATTCTTCTTGTGACATACATCCGCAGACACCTAAAATTAAATCTGGCTTTTCACGTTTTAATGCTTTTAAATGTCCAAGCTCTCCAAACACTTTATTTTCTGCATTTTCACGAATAGCACAAGTGTTTAATAAGATGACATTTGCATCTTCCGTTGAGTTTGTTGGTTCATAGCCAAGCGCCATAAAAATACCAGCCATCACTTCTGTGTCATGCTCATTCATTTGACAGCCATATGTGCGAATATAAAACTTGCGGCCGTTTCCTAACCCTTGAAACTGCTCGTCAATTTGAAATTGATTGTATTCGACTTCTTCTTTACCCCGTTTTTTTGCATCTTTTAAGGAAGGCGGAATGTACACAGCTTCAAAATATTTGCTGTAGTCCTTCTCGGATTTTTTGTCCGATGAACTTACTTGTCCGCTCGCTTTTCTCTGCTCTTCATTCATGAATTTGTACTCCTTTCAAACCAAGTTCCACCCTACAGTATAGACTATTTTGTGATGAATTGAAAATAAATCATATACGGTTCTTCTATGAAAATTACCTATTAGTCATAACCATTTTTCACAAAAAGAAAAAAGAGAGCCTGCGCTCTCTCAATCAAGTATGTTTAGTTTTTTTGCTTCTTCTTCAATGATTGTCAGTGCCCGGTCTAGTTCTTCTTTTGTGTGCTCGGCTGTGATGATGGCTCTAATTCTTGCCTTGCCTTTTGCTACAGTTGGGAAGGCGATGCCTTGGGCAAACACGCCTCGTTCTATTAAAGCCTTTGAGAAACGAAAAGTAAGTGCTTCGTCTCCAATCATGATTGGGATAATCGGTGTCTCTGTTCGGGCGACTTGAAATCCAAGGCTGATGACTTTTTCTTTAAAATAAGCGGCGTTCTCCCAAAGTGTATCGATTCGCTCCGGTTCATCTAACAGCACTTCAATCGCTTCTTCACACGCTCTAGTCACAGCTGGCGGATGAGAGGTACTGAATAAAAACGGTCTTGCTTTATGCTTTAAATAATCAATTAAAACCGCTGAACCAGCCACATAGCCGCCGAGCACTCCGACAGCCTTACTAAGTGTCCCGACCTGAATGTGCACTCTGCCGTCGAGTTTAAAATGGTTGACCGTTCCGCGGCCATTCTCACCAAGCACGCCCGAGGCATGCGCATCGTCTACCATCACAAATGCATCATATGCTTCTGCGAGCCTGACGATCTCAGGAAGTGGCGCGATATCTCCATCCATCGAGAACACACCGTCTGTAACGATGAGGCGGACGCGGTAATTCATTGATTTTTTCAAAATCTTCTCCAGCTCTTCCATATTGGAATGACTGTATACCTTTTTATCTGCTTTTGTTAATCGGATGCCATCAATAATTGAGGCATGATTCAGTTCATCCGAAATGACAATATCATCTTTTGTCAAGATACTGGATAAGACCCCTTGATTGGTCGTAAAGCCTGATTGGAACACAAGTGCTGCTTCTGTCTTTTTAAATGCAGCAAGCTTTTTTTCAAGACGTTCATGCATCGTCATTGTGCCGGCGATGGTACGTACAGATCCTGTACCCGCACCGAATTCATCGATTGCCTCTTTTGCTGCTTTCATCAGCCTTGGGTGTGAGGTGAGCCCTAAGTAGTTATTTGAGGAGAGTTGTATGACAGATTGTTCATTTAATGTAACAGTGGATGATTGTTTTGAGTCGATCTCTTTCAAAGTTTGGTGGGTGCCTTGCTGCTTCATTGTTTCCAATTCATCTTGTAAATACGTGAATTCTTTCATCATTTCTTCCCCCTTTGATATGATGGCATCATCAGTACGACTTTTCCGCACGTACCGCTCTGCATAAGTTCAAATCCCTTTTGGAACTCTTCAAATGGCAGTGTATGAGTGACAACTGGCTTTACATCAATGGTATTCGTTCTTAATAGCTCAGATACTTGACGCCACGTCTCAAACATTTTTCTCCCCGTGATCCCTTGCACGGTTAATCCCCTAAAAACAATTTGATTCGTAATATCAATTGTCACTGGTCGTTCTGGCAAGCTTAGTATATTGACTTTTCCTCCATTTGCACAAGCTTCGAGTGCTTGATTAATGGCAGCTGGATGACCTGACATCTCGCACATCACGTCTGCCCCTTCCATCCGCGTGAGCTGCTTAATCATGGCGACTGGATCATCTTTTCCAATATCCACGATATGATCTGCACCCATTTTTCGGGCAAGATCGAGCCTGTATTCATTTTTATCAACAGCGAACACTTGAACAGCCCCGGAGGCTTTTGCAACAGCGATTGCCATTAAACCGATTGGTCCGCAGCCAAAAATCGCCACTGATTTACCTGAAACAGGTGTGTGCATTACAGTATGAACAGCATTTCCTAGCGGCTCTTGTATAGAGGCAAGCTCAACCGGCATTTGAGCTGGATTGTGCCACACATTTTGTTCAGGTACTTTGACATATTCAGCAAAACAGCCATCAATGTCTACCCCTAAAATTTTCGTTTCACTGCACAAATGCTGCTGCCCTGTTAAGCACATATAACATTGATTACATACAACATGCGTCTCAGCCGATACAAAGTCCCCTACCTTTGCTCGTGAGACTTGCTTCCCCACTTTAACAACTTCCCCTGTAAATTCATGTCCAAAAATGTAGGGCGCTTTGACTCTTCCCTTAGCCCAGTCATCCCAATTATAAATATGCACGTCTGTTCCGCATATCGAAGTGGCTTTCACTTGGATTAAAACTTCATGATCTTTGATTTCTGGAATCGGCATCTCCATCATCACCGCTCCGTAAGCGCTTTCTTTTTTAACAATTGCTTTCATCGTTCCACACATGACGTACAACCCCTTTGTTAAAAAACTTCTCCCAATCAGATTTTAACACGACTTATTTTAGTCGTAAATACCACTGTCTACTAGAAAAAGACAAATGAACACCCCACATATTTTTTTGGATATTTTTCTAAAAAAAAAGCAAATCTCCTTTCGAGCGGAGATTTGCTTTCATCGTCAGCGTTTCTTTGAAACGGCAACATATAGGGCTGGCACAATGAATAATGTCAGTATTGTTGAGAAAAAGACACCAGATACAATGCAGATGGCCAGCGGCTTAAAGAGTGGATCATGACTTAATGCAACAGGCATTAGTGCAACAAGTGCCGTAAATGCTGTTAAGAGAATCGGTCTAATCCTTGCTCTTCCTGCTTCAATGACAGCTGTCTGTTGATCAAACCCTTGCTTGCGCCGCTGCTCAATAAATTCGAAGAGGACGACCGCATTTCGGACGACAATACCAGCCAATGAGACAATTCCCATTGTTGCCATAAAGCTGAATGGTGTTTGTGTGACAAACAGTCCAATAATGGCTCCTGATACGGCTAAGTAAACCGTTCCTAGAACTAACAGCGGAAGCATCAATGAATTGAACTGGAATGCGATGGTCACATAAATGAGCAGCAAGACAACTGCAAATAAGAGACTAATTTCAATAAAGAACTGTGTCTGATTTTCATTTTCTCCACCTTGTGAAATGGTCAAATCCTTCGCTGAAGCACTTTTTCCCACTTGATTGACGACTTCTTTCATATCGTCTTTAAACGAATCTGATGCACCGGGATACGCCTTCAGCGTAATGGTCGGCACTCCATTTTCATGTGGAATGCTTTCGTACTGCTCTGTTTCTTTTTCTTTTACATATCGGCTAAGCGGCTCAAGTTGAGGCATACCGCCCTCATTTGTCTTCACAGGCACATTCATTTCTTTTAGCTTTAAACCATTTTGATGTGTGCCTATATCCTGTTTCACCACTAAATCGATATCATTTGTTCCTTGTTGAAAGGTACCTAATGGAATCCCTTCTGTCACAAGACCAAGCTGTCTGCTGACAAATTGAGCACTGAGCCCATCCTCTGCCATCCGCTCGCGGTTTAATTCAAAGGAGATCGTTTTCACCGGCTGATTGACATCGTCCGTAATCAAGCTTGCCCCTTTGTCTTTCATTTCATTTGTCAGCGTTTCTTTGACATCAATGAGCTTTGAAAAAGAGTCACCCGCAACCGTTACTGTCACTGGCGCTCCAGTTGGCGGCCCTTGTACAATGGTATTCATAAAGATTTCAGCCTCTTTGAATGTCTCTCGCAAAGGCTCGGTCATACGATCTATTAATACCTTACTTGTCATCTGATCATTGTCTACTCTCACGACAACCTGACCCGTGTGGTCACTTGCGTTTGAAATACTTTCATTAAACAGGTTCGGCACACCGCCGCCTGCAAAAACCGCCGTTTCTTCAATGCCTTTTTGCTGTTTGATCTCTTGTTCTATTTTCTTTAGTGTTTCATTTGTTTTGTCTAATGTTGTTTCACTTGGAAGCGTGACAGTGACGACCACTTCTTTCTTATTCGCCGCAGGGAAAAATTCAAATGGTGTGACGAAAATAAGTAAAAAGGCTAGGCTTGCAACGAGCAAACCACTTAGTCCAATAACGAGCGGCCGCTTCACAATGTTTGTCAGCACACGGTCTGCATAGAAATCAGCCAGCCTTTTTAATGGTTTCCCTAGGAATCCCGGCTCTTTTTGACTGTTTTTGTTCTTTCTTTTCCGGTTCACAGTATATTGATAGACCGGTACAAGTGTCAGAGAGATCACCATGGACGCAAGCACAGTCGTAACTAGAACAGACGGTAATGCCCGAATAAATGAACCGTTTGCACCTGATAGGAATACAAGCGGCAGGAAGGCAAACACAACAGCTAGTGTTGATGTCAAAATGGACCCTGCGACTTCTTTCACCCCTGCAATTGTTCCTTTAAGCGGACTTTCGTATTTTTTCATTTGTCTTAAAATATTATCATTGACGACTATGGCATCATCGACAAGTATCCCTAAAGCAATGATAAAGCCGATGATCGAAATTTGATTGAGGTCCACTTGTAAAAATGGCAGCGGAATCGTTCCAATTGTAATGGATAGCGGAATGGCGAGTGAAACGATAAACGCCCCGCCAATCGTGAGTCCAAGTGTGGTAACAATTATGACCGCAATGACCGCAACAATGGCTTCTTTTATTAAATCATTGAAAATGGTATCCACTTCACTTTTTTGTGAATAGTAGTCTACCCACTCCACCCCATTTGGCAGCTGCTTTTCTTTCTCAATGACATCACTGACTTTGTCATACATTTTAGGAATATCAAGCCCTGGTTTAATATTCACAGTAAATGAATAAGCGGGCTTTCCGTTATACGACACAATATCACTTTTCTGTTTTTCTACTTCTTTTAAACTGCCAAGCTGACTAATTGTGACCGGCTCTCTTTTCGTTTTTGAGAAAAGCTCAATTTTTTTAACCTGATCTAAGCGGTCATATGTATCGATGGACAGCTTCACCTTCTCTTTGCCTGCCCGAATATCGCCTAGTGGAGATGTGTCAAATTCCTGATTGATGGCATTTGTGACATCAGTTACATTGAGCCCTTCACCCTCCAGTTTGTTTGAATCTAAGTTTAATATCGCTTGTTTGTCATTGAAGCCTTTGATAACGACACTGTCTACCCCTTTGATGTCCTCTACTTTTTCCTTCAATGCACGCAGCGATTGCTGACTCTTTGCTAAGTCCGATGATTCACTCGACACAATCATATAAGAGCCAACCGGCACGCTGCCGAATTCATCCTTTACTTCCGGCTCCTTCACCCCGTCAGGAAAAGACGACGCAGCACTTGTGGTTTCATTCTTAATTTGACTTGCCACCTTTTGAAAGTCGGCTTGGTCCTCAATTTCAAGCACAATATTTGAGAAACCAATGGCAGAAACCGAGCTCGTTTTCTCTACACCGTTGATATCAGATAGGGCTGATTCCAGCTTATTGGTGACATCTCTTTCCACCTGTTTTGCATCTGCACCAGGAAAAACGGTAGAAATCGTGACGAGATTCGCCTCGAATTCTGGCAGTTCTCGTTTAGGAAGCTGCGCGAATAAATAGCCGCCAGCAATGAGAACGATAAAAAATAAAATAAAAACAAGCTTTCCTCTTTTCAAAAAAGCTTCGAACATTATTTCACCTACTTAAATATTTATTTTTGATGAAGTAAATTCAACTTAATCTTAATTTATCATCATGGTGAAAAAATGCAAGCTCTAATATGTCATTTTTATCTATTTCACGAACTGAATATGTTATATAAGAAATGTATAGCGGTAAACAAAAACAACCTGCTTACATGATGTAAGCAGGTTGAAAATAATAAAATTAGAATTATCGTGGCTCAACAATCAATTTGATGGCTGTTCTTTCTTCTCCATCGATCAGAATGTCAGTAAAGGCTGGAATGCATATCAAATCCACTCCGCTTGGCGCGACAAATCCCCTTGCAATGGCGACAGCCTTAACCGCCTGATTCAGTGCTCCAGCGCCGATTGCTTGTATTTCCGCTGCACCGCGTTCACGTAAAACGCCGGCTAATGCTCCTGCTACTGAATTCGGATTTGACTTTGCTGAAACTTTTAAAATTTCCATTTCTGCTCCCCCTTAAATTTACAATGGATAAGTGAGTGTTCATTAGAACAATCTTTGTTAGATGATGCTATTTTTTTGAAAATCCATCCCCAAAATGTTTTTCAAAAATAGCAGGCTACCTACCATTTTTACTATATTCACGATAGAGGGCACATATTCCTTCTTTCTGATTAATATTTTTCTGAAATAAATATGTGAACATTTATTCAAAGAAAATATGGTCATCATTTATCAAAATTCGATCAATTTTGACAGCTTTTTTCGACTGTTCGTCAATTTCTACGATTACTGCACTTAACGTCGTGCGGCCTTCTGCAATTTCAAACCGGACTGGGAGACTTGTTTTGAATCGTTTAATGATCGTTTCTCGGTCAACACCTAAAATGCCATCATAAGGTCCTGTCATCCCGACATCTGAAATATACGCAGTTCCTTTTGGCAATACGCGGTTATCTGCTGTTTGAACATGTGTATGCGTTCCAACGACACATGATGCACGGCCGTCTGTATACCAGCCCATCGCCTGCTTTTCACTTGTGGCTTCACCATGAAAATCAATAAAAATAAACGGTGTCCGTTTGGATGCTTCCGCAATTAATTCATCTACTTTTTGAAATGGGCAGTCAATTGGCGGTAAAAACGTACGTCCTTGCAGGTTGATGACAGCCAATTCTTTTCCTTGTTTTTTAATAAACGTGAGACCTTTTCCAGGTGTGCCTTCTGGGAAGTTAGCAGGACGGACCATATTAGCTGCATCATCGATGAAATCGAAAATGTCTCTTTTATCCCATGTATGGTTGCCCATTGTGAGCACATCAGCTCCTGCTTGCAGCAGCTCATGATAGATTTTTTCAGTTAGACCTTTCCCGTGAGCAGCATTTTCTCCGTTGACAATGGTAAAGTGCGGCTGATATTTTTTCTTCAGCTTTGGCAAGTATTCTTTCAGTGTGTCTCTGCCAGGTGAACCGACAATATCTCCAACAAATAATATTTTCATGCGCTTTTGAACCCTTTCTCTTTTAAATTGATCTTCTTATCAGTGTTGCATATTTACACAAAAAAATAAAGCGGCGCTAAGCGCACCGCTCTATTTTGCATACTCTACTGCGCGAGTTTCTCGAATGACTGTCACTTTAATGTGACCAGGGTAATCGAGCTCGTCCTCAATTCGCTTACGAATATCCCTTGCTAGACGGTGAGCTTCAAGATCATTAATTGAATCTGGCTTCACCATAATACGTACTTCACGTCCAGCCTGTATCGCAAACGATTTTTCAACACCTTCATAAGATTCAGAGATATCTTCTAATTTTTCAAGTCTCCGAATGTAATTTTCAAGCGTCTCACTTCTTGCACCAGGGCGTGCTGCAGATAATGCATCAGCTGCCGCAACAAGAACAGCGATAATAGATGTCGGTTCTTGGTCACCGTGGTGAGAGGCAATACTGTTGATGACAACAGGATGCTCTTTATATTTCGTCGCAAGCTCAACGCCAATTTCTACGTGGCTTCCTTCTACTTCGTGATCAATGGCTTTTCCAATGTCATGCAGAAGACCTGCTCGTTTTGCAAGCTTTGCATCTTCTCCAAGCTCTGAAGCCATGAGACCTGCAAGATGTGCAACCTCAATTGAATGCTTCAGGACATTTTGTCCATAACTTGTACGGAATTTTAAGCGTCCGAGAATTTTGATCAGATCCGGATGCAGACCGTGAACTCCGACTTCGAATGTCGTTTGCTCACCCATCTCGCGGATATAATCATCGACTTCACGGCGTGATTTTTCCACCATTTCTTCAATTCGTGCAGGATGAATGCGGCCATCCTGGACTAGCTTGTCCAGAGCTATCCTCGCTGTTTCACGTCTAATCGGATCAAAGCCCGATAGTATAACAGCTTCAGGTGTATCATCTATGATCAAGTCAATACCTGTTAACGTTTCTAACGTACGGATATTTCGTCCTTCACGTCCGATAATACGACCTTTCATCTCATCATTTGGAAGATTGACTACAGATACCGTTGTTTCAGCCACATGATCAGCTGCACAACGCTGTAACGCAAGTGAAAGAATATTTTTCGCCTTTTTGTCAGCCTCTTCTTTCGCTCGGTTTTCAGATTCTTTCGTCATGACTGCAATGTCGTGGGAAAGCTCATTTTCAACTTGATCCAGAATGATTTGTTTCGCTTCATCTCGAGTTAGACTTGAAATACGTTCCAACTCGGCTTTCTGCAAACGAATCATATCATCCACTTTGCTTTCCATCTCTTCAATATGTTGTTGTCGTTCATTCAGAGAATGATCTCTCTTCTCCAACAGGGACTCCCGTTTATCTAAAGATTCGTCTTTGCGATCAAGATTTTCCTCTTTTTGAAGTAAACGGTTTTCTTGTCTTTGAAGCTCATTTCGTCTTTCACGAACTTCTTGCTCCGCCTCTACACGAAACGAATGAATTTCATCTTTCGCTTCCAAGAGCGCTTCTTTCTTCAATGCTTCCGCATCACGCTTTGCATCCTCAACAATTTGTTCGGCCATGTTTCTTGCGCCGGATATTTTTGCTTCTGCAATGGTTTTACGAACAAAGTAGCCAACAACTAAACAGATTAGGCTCAGCAAAATGGAGATGATCGTAAACATCGTAGGCGACATATTTTCACCTCCTCTTGCTATGAACTTGGTTTTACAAATAAAGTGTCGGCATGTACATTGTTTTGTGTCTCAACATACAGGGCCTTCACAGGGAATGAGATCCTCACTGCCCTTGTCAAGTTTAAATTAGTTATCAATCATGTTAAGAAAAACAAGTGATACATTCCCATTGTAATTGTGTCGGAAATACTTGTCAAGCTAGCTATCTTAGCGTTTGCAAAAGCAGATCAGAATTATTCTTGATTCAGCAGCTGATATACTTTATTGTTCACTTGGCCCAGTTTAGTGTTATTTTGTATATTTGAGAACAAAACAACGATGGTTTGCCCAGATTTGCTAAAGCTGTTCAAAATGTTGAAGCCCGGCATGACACCATGGTTTGAATAGCTACCGGGAGCAACATAAAATCCCATTCCGTATGTGGAGCTGCTTCCTGGCGTAAACATCTTTTTATAGCTCTTCTGTGAATACAGTTTGCCGTCTATCAGGGCTTGGTCAAATTTGTACATATCTATAGCACTCATATAAATATCTCCAGCACCGTAAAGCTGAGATAGATCGGGCATATACGGTGTAACCGCTTTGCTGCCTTTCAGCTTATACCCGACAGCAGGATAAGGTTCTTTTTCATATGTTTTGTAAAAGCCTGCATGCGTCATTCCCGCCGGTTTAAAAATATGATTCGTTATATATTGTTCATAGGACTCACCGCTTACTTCAGCCACAATATAAGCAAGAACAGAATAGTTGGAATCCTTGTAGCCCCATATGCCCGGCTGCCGATGAATTCCCTGACGTTCTATGTCTTTTATTAATTCGTCCGGAGTAATTGCGCCATTTCCTTCAATATGTCCGTTTATTCCCGATGTATGTGTCAGCAGATTTTTCAAAGTAATCGTTTGTCCGTTAGGGAAATGAGGTAAATACGTGCTTACCGGAGCACTTGTCTGAAGTTTCCCCTTTTCCTCAAGCTGCAAAATAGCGGTTGCAATCAGCGCTTTTTGTGACGAACCGACATAAAAAGATGTTAATGGATTATTTTGAATTTTTCGTTTACGGTCTGCATAACCAAAACCTTTATTTGTTACAATTTCTCCATTTCTAACAATCATGGCTGTTCCGCTGAAACCGATCTCATTTAAATAACTGCTGATTTTGTGATTGCGGTCCACTGTTTTGATTTGTTTCTCTGATATTTTGGCGGTTTTCCTTTTAACTTCTTTTTTCTGGCTATTTTCTAAAGCTACTGCAGTTTTTTGAAACGGGTTGTTCTCTTCACTAGTTCGATGAAGCACATTCCACATCGTTAAGCAAATCATCGCGGCTAAAAAAACAAGCACAAGTTTTCCCCTCTGACTTGGTTTTCTCCCTCTGCGTTTGGCAGTTCTTCTGCGGGTCGGGCTTGTCATTATTTTTTCCTCCCAAAATAAATTCCATTTTGTACACTTTAGACGGATGAAGTACTGAAAAAGTTGTCGAAAGTTTTTTGCAAAATAAAAAAGGCTGAGTTTTTTCACCCAGCCTTTTTTATCATTTCATACTAATTTTATTTTTATTCTAATTCTAATTGTTCTAGCGCCTCTTCAGATTCCTGCTGCGTTACTCCGTTAGTATCCAAGCCGTAATGTTCGCGAATTTGCTCCTGGATCATCAGCATGATATCTTTATTTTCTTTTAGGAACTGTTTCGCATTTTCACGGCCTTGTCCAAGACGTTCCTCTTGGTAAGAATACCAAGCACCGCTCTTTTGTACGATATCTAGCTCGCTTCCAAGGTCGATGATTTCTCCCTCTTTTGAGATCCCTTCACCGTACATAATGTCTACTTCGGCAATACGGAATGGCGGTGCTACTTTGTTTTTGACCACTTTAATTCTCGTTTTATTCCCCATAATGTCATTGCCTTGTTTCAGCTGTTCAGCACGGCGCACTTCTAAACGAACAGACGAATAGAACTTCAGCGCACGTCCACCTGGCGTTGTTTCAGGGTTACCGAACATGACCCCAACTTTTTCACGAATTTGGTTAATAAAGATGGCAATTGTTTTTGATTTATTGATAGCACCTGATAGTTTACGAAGTGCTTGGGACATCAAACGTGCTTGAAGACCAACGTGTGAATCACCCATATCTCCTTCAATCTCTGCTTTTGGTACAAGAGCAGCTACAGAGTCAATAACAACAATATCAACTGCCCCGCTGCGGACAAGAGCTTCTGCAATTTCAAGTGCTTGCTCTCCTGTATCCGGCTGAGAAAGTAACAATTCATCAATGTTGACACCTAGTTTTTGAGCGTAAACTGGATCGAGTGCATGCTCTGCATCAATAAATGCAGCTTGTCCTCCCTGCTGCTGAACTTCAGCAATGGCATGAAGGGCTACTGTCGTTTTACCAGAACTCTCTGGACCATATACTTCGATAATACGGCCGCGGGGATATCCGCCTATTCCAAGCGCAGTATCAAGTGCTAACGAACCACTAGGTACTGTTGAAATACGTGTATCTGTTTGCTCTCCTAGTTTCATAATAGAGCCTTTACCAAACTGTTTTTCTATTTGTTTAAGAGCCATATCTAAGGCTGCTTGACGATCACTCATTCTATTGTTTCCTCCTTTATCAATTCCACTATCTATACTATACCTTGTTTTACGTCATTTGCCAAGAAAAAAACGAACACATATTCGATTTTTTTCTCGGCAGATTTTTTAAGAAAAGAGTGTTTTCTATTAGAAAAAACGCTCTTTTATAAAGGAGTAAACCTAACAAAAAACAAAATTAACTCTCTTTTAATAAGTTGAGTAAGTGATGCAGACCATATTTCACAGCGCGCTTTCGAATGCCCGACCGGCTACCTGTAAACATCCATTCAAACACGTCCGTCTGGTCTTTCGTAGATAGTCCAATGAACACTTTTCCAACAGGCTGACCCTCTTGGGTATCAGGTCCTGCTACACCCGTAAAGCTAATGCCAATATCACTTCCGGTCAGCTTTCTAACCCCTTCAGCAAGCTCTAAAGCACACTCTTTGCTGACAGCACCATGAGAAGACAGTGTTTCTTCCCGGCAGCCAAGTACCTGCTGCTTGACTTGGTTTGTATAACAAACCACACTTCCGTTCAAAATGGATGATGCTCCTTCGAGATCTGTCAGCCATTCGGAGAACATTCCGCCAGTCAGGCTTTCTGCTGCTGCTACTGTTTTCCCGTGCTCGTGCAAGGCTTTGGACGCTTCGCGGACAAGTGATGTATCACCATATCCGTAGAAGTACTCTCCTACCCGCGCTAAAATTTGCGCTTCTGTTTCTTTTAACAGACGCTCTGTTTCTTTTTCATCCTCATGCTTAGCAGTCAGCCTTAGCGTCACTTCACCGTCAGATGCGAGTGGTGCAATCGTCGGGTTGGTTTGAGCATCAATTAAATCTTCTAGGTCTGTTTCAAGCTGCGATTCACCGATTCCGAAGAAGCGCAGAACAACAGACACGATCTTTTCCTTTAAGCCAAGCTTCTCAGAAATCAGCGGCTTTGCCTCGTTTTCAAACATCGGGTGCAATTCACTTGGCGGTCCAGGAAGAAGCATATAAAACGTATCGTCTTCTTGAATAAACATACCCGGGGCCATCCCGAAACGGTTCACGAGCACATCAGATCCTTCTAGAACGAGTGCCTGCTTACGGTTGTTCGGTGACATAACGCGGCCGGTCTTTCGAAAGTAGTCTTGAATCGATTCAAATGCTTCTTCATTTAGTACAAGCTCTTTCCCAAGCGTGCTCGCAATGGTTTCTTTTGTTAAGTCATCTTTGGTTGGTCCAAGACCACCCGAGAAGATAATAAAATTAGATCTTTCCTGCGCCACCTGAATGGCCTGTTTTAAACGCTCTGGATTGTCACCAACTGCTGTGTGGTAATAAACATTCACACCAATTTCAGCTAGTTGTTTGCTGATGAATTGTGCATTCGTATTCGTAATTTGCCCTAGCAATAGTTCGGAACCGACTGCAATAATTTCTGCTTTTCTCTCTGACTTCAAAGCGTACACGTCCTTTTTAGTTAGAATTCTTTAAAGTTTCCCAGTTTTTTACAAAGTAATCCCAGCCTGAGACAACAGTGAAGAACACCGCTACCCACATCGCCAGATCACCAAACGGGAATGATACAAGTTCAAACGGCAGGTTATGCAGTAAAAGTGCTGAAATCGCAATGATCTGCGCCCATGTCTTCACCTTTCCAAGCATATTCGCTGCCACTACTTCACCGCCTCCGGCTAATACAAGCCTTAGACCAGTTACAGCAAATTCACGGCTGATGATCACAATCGCCATCCATGCCGGTGTGAGGTTGTATTGAACAAGTATAATTAAAGCAGCTGAAACAAGCAATTTATCTGCAAGCGGATCTAAAAATTTACCAAAGTTCGTCACTAAATTAAGCTTACGTGCGTAGTATCCATCAATCCAGTCAGTTGTTGAAGCGACAATAAACAGGATCGCTCCAACAAGGTGCGTCACTTCGATGCTGACGTCGCCAAAGCGCGCAACACCCCAATCTAGCGGTGCAAGCATAATAATCATAAAAACAGGGATCAAGGCGATCCTAGAAAGGGTTATTTTATTCGGTAAGTTAAACATGAAATCCAATCCTCCAATAATGCAATTTTTTTATGTATATAATAGTAGGAACAAAAGAAAAGTCATCTACTTGCTTAAGATGACTTTTCCTTTCCTTTATTCACAATCACAATGTTTTGTGTCATGGTGTTCTTAGGGTCTAATTCGTACTTAAGTGTCTCGTCATTTACCTTGATATCAATTCCAGACGCATTGCCTAGACGGATATCGACCTGAGAAAGATCAGACAGGTCTGTTTTAAACGATTCGCCATCTTTTAGTTCGCCCATCTTCAACACTTTTCCAGATTCGTCTCTTACACGCAACCATGAAGCTTGCGAGGCAGAAATTTTTAACTCCATTTCGTCTGCACCTGATACTTCATACGTTGTTGTCGAGCCTTCTGTATTCGTCGCCTTTAATGATACAGTTTCATCGTCTTTTGATGAATCATCTTTTTTAGATGATTTTTCTTTATCATCTGACGAAGCTTTTTCTTTTTTCTTTTGATCTTTTGCAAGAGATGAATCCTTAGATACTTCATATTTAGATTCTGATTGCTGAGGGGCCGCCTGATTATTCTTCTGTCCGCTATCATGATTGACCGCCTGCACGATCACATAAATGATGGCGATGACCACAATGATGCCTCCAATAATTAAAATTGTCGGCAATAGTTCAAGCACTTTCGAGGCAGGCTTTGGCAGCTCTCTTTGCGGCTTAATATTCGATAATTTATCAGATACTTCATCGTTATACGTGCTTGGAACATCTTTACGAAATTCTTCGAACAATTGTTCAGGATTCAGTCCAACGGCTTCGGCATATTGTTTAATAAACGCTCTGACGTAAAATTTACCTGGAATAATATCATAGTTTCCTTGTTCGATTGCTAGCAAATAGCGCTTTTGGATCTTGGTCACCGCCATCAGATCCTCCAGCGACATCCCTTTTTCCTCTCTGGCCTCAACGAGCCGTTTTCCCAATTCAGTCAAAACAAACACCTACCATTACCATATTAAAAATCGAAGCCAGAAAAACCAGAATGATCAAACACTTGTGGTTCTTCAGCGTGTTCATATGTAATCTCTTCGTCTGCGCTATTCCGCAATTCAATGATATAGTCGAAATCATCCATTGTATATTCTGAATTTTGAATAAAGATGTCTGGATGCTCGACCACCTTCGTTGCCGGCAGTCTCATAATTTCCCTTAAAAGCTGCAAATGCTTCTCAGAACCTCTTCTTGTCGACACAATCCCATCAATAATAAAGACGTTATCTGGGCTGTATTCATCTGCGATCAGCTGACTTCGGATCGTCTGTTTCAAAAGAGTTGATGATACAAACAGCCATCTCTTGCTGGCACAAACACTTGAAGCCACAATTGATTCTGTTTTTCCGACACGCGGCATTCCGCGAATCCCAATCAATTTATGTCCTTCTTTTTTAAAGAGTTCAGCCATAAAATCAACAAGAAGACCGAGCTCGTCTCTTTCAAAACGGAACGTCTTTTTGTCATCGGCATCACGCTGTATGTATCTTCCATGACGAACAGCTAAGCGGTCACGCAGCTTCGGCTGTCTTAATTTCGTTACTTTTATCGTTTCCATTGTATTTAAAATTGATTCAAGCCGCTTTATTTGATCTGTGTGGTCACAGCGTAAAAGCATTCCGCGTCTTGATACATCAACACCATTGATTGTCACAATATTAATTGAAAGCATCCCCATTAGAGAAGAAATGTCTCCTAAAAGTCCGGGACGGTTTACCTGTATCTCATATTCAAAATACCATTCGAGCTTTGCCAAATGATATTACCCCCTTCATTGTGGCAAATTTTTACCTTCCTTTATCATAAAGCATTTTCACATTTTTAGAAAGCACAATGTTGTCAAACGGTTAAAATAAAAAGAGAGGCACAATCGACCTCTCTTTTTGTTTAGTGCGAGCTATTATTTTCAACTAGCTTGACCATCATATTTGCAATGGCACGCTGCTCATCTTCTGATGCAACGCTCCAAAGGTCAGCAAGTACTCTTTCCTGCTCGTTCTTTGCGTCAACTTCGTTAGCTAGATATCCGCCAATTTCATACGCAAGGTTATTGATGGTCTCATCTTCTAAACCTTTATCCTGCGCATGATTTAAGCGATCACCTAAAAAGTTTTTCCAATGGTCCCAGTTCTCAAGTACAGACATGTCTATTCCTCCATTCGAAAAGATGAATTACAGCCATAGCTTTTGTCATGGAGAGACGAATTATACACGTTTTTTAACAGTACCAGCCGCCATTGACAGATAAAATTTGACCTGTGATATAACTTGACTGTTTTGAGGCGAGAAACCAAATGACATCTGCAACTTCCTCAGGGGATGCAAGCCGGCCAAGCGGAATTTCTTCTTCCAGCATTGTGATGTCTTCCTGCGTAAAACGATTCATCATGTCTGTTTTGACAGCACCTGGCGAGACAGCATTTGCTCTAATTCCACTTGGAGCAAGCTCTTTTGCTAATCCTTTGATAAACGCATTTTGCGCACCTTTGACCATGCTGTACAGCACTTCACACGATGCTCCCGTTTCTCCCCATATCGAGCTGACCGCAATGATATGGCCTGCTTTCTTTCGAATCATGGCGGGTAAAAGGGATTGGGTAAGCTCATATGGACTTGTGACATGAAGCTGCACCATACTGGCTAATACGTCTTTTTCTGTGTCTGTCACCAATCCGACATGGCTTCTGCCGCTATTTAAAACAAGAATATCTGGACAGAGCGGCAGACGGCTGACAAGCTCATCTGCTCCGCCCGTTTTAGATAAATCGGCTTGAACAACGTGCGTTTGAATGGAATATGCCTCATCCAAATGAGCGGCGAGGCGCATAGCTGCCTGTTCATTTTTATGATAATGGAGCATCACATGGCAGCCTTCTTGGGCAAGCTTTTTCGCTGCTGCCTGCCCAATCCCGCCACTGGCACCTGTTATCAGCGCCCAACGACTCATCACATTGATTCCTTCTTTCTATATAGAATACCTATTCTTTTCGTTTAAATGGGAACCAGTTGGCTGATCCGAACAATTTCACCATCACAGGTACGAACAATGGTAGCACAACGAGTGCGTACAGTAAAAGTCCTGTAAGGACAAGTGTTGCAATCTGCAAGAGAGACAGCACACCTGATGGAAGCATGGCGGCAAATGTTCCTGCCAAAATAACAGCAGCAGACATAATGACAGACCCCATATTTTTCATCGATTCAGTCATGGCAAACTGGATGTCTTTTGTTTTGTATTCATTGAACCGCTCCATTAAGAAAATCGAATAATCGACTCCGAGCGCCATTAATATGACAAATCCAAAGAATGGTACAGCCCAGTTAATGCCTGGATATCCGAAGAAATGGGTGAAAATAAATTCTGTTACACCGATTGCTGTAAAGTAAGTCAATATGAGTGAACCTACCAAGTAAAGCGGCATGACAAGCGAACGGAACAAGATCACCAAAATAAGGAAAATACCAATCATCATATAAAGCACTGTCTTATTGAAATCTTGGTCTGACAGTTGTTTCAGATCAGCATTCATACTTGAGACACCTGAGACGCCAAATGAAGCATCTTTTAGGTTTGTTTCAGGAAGTGCCCGCTCGACAGAAGCTTCCACTTGTTTAATCGTCGACAAGGCGTCATTTCCATATGGATTTTTCTCTAAAATGACATCAATCTTTGTCATCTTGCGATCATCTGACATGTACGAATCAAATACTTGCTTGAATGCTTTATTTTTCAAGACGTCTTTTGGAATAAACCAGCCGGCCATGTCTTGATCTGGTGCATTTTTCAGTTCGTCTAAGTAGTCGCCTGCACCCATTAAGCCGCTCGAAATTTTCTCCAGTCCATTTACACTTTTGTTCAGGCCATCTGTCAGCTTGGTCAGGTTATCCCCAAAGCCGCCAATCTTTTCTTTCATTTGCTTTTGGCCATTCATGATGTCGCCCGCTCCATTTGCAAGCTTTGGCATATTGTCGGCTAATTGTCCTTGACCTTTAGACGTTCGATCCAGTCCATTTTCAACTGCATCTAAGCCAGCAATGAGTTCATCGATTTGATTCGTCAAGACTTTTTGCTGCTCAGAAGCTTTTGCGATAAAGGCATCAGCTGCTTCAAGCTGCTTTCTAGCTTCTTTCGCTTGTTTGGCATAGCTGTCTGCCTGTTTCGCCCCTTCTTGTAAGGTCGCAGAAAGTTCATTGTACGAAGCTTTAATGGCTTGATACGATTGATTTTCTTTTACCTGCGGGATTTGCTTTTCAAGGGTACTAAATTGTGTATTTGCTTGTTTAATTAACGCTTTTACATCTGCTGCGGCAGAGGATGACGTATCCACTTGCGCTAATGCTGCCTTTAATTCTTTGGAAATGCTTTTATATAGTGAAACTTGCTGATTCACTTGTGCGACTTGAGCCATTAATTCCTTTTTTGCACCTTTGATTTCATCTTTAATGGCTGCTACACCTTTTTTATTTTGGTCGATGCCGTTTTGCAATTTTCTTAAGGATTTTTCAACATTTTGAATCCCTGTTTGCACAGATTCTGTACCAGATATCAATTTGTTAATGCCTTTTCCTGATGATTTGATTTGCGGTGTTTGATCCTCAATGGATTGACTCATTGTCGTCAGTGCATCTTGGATGTTTTTCAAGCCCTCATTGCTTTTATCAAGTCCTGTGTTCAGTTCTTTGGCTTGTGATTTCACGTACAGATCACTCAGCCCTTTACCGACAGGACGTGTGGCACTTCTCACTTTACTGACCCCATCTGTTTGTTCAATTGCACGGCTGAGTTTTTCGATGGCAATCAGCCCTTCATTGTTGTCTAAAAGGTCAGATGATTTCACGACCACTGTTGCCGGAAGTGCTTCACCCGGTCCAAACTTATCAGAAATGGTATTGAATGCGTTAACCGATTCGTATTTATTACCAATTTCATCTAAGCTGTTATAAGAAAGAGTTCCTTTATACATGAGAATTGGCGGAAGCGTAATGATTCCTACAATTAATAAGCTGAAAAGCGGTTTCTTAAATGAAAAACGGCCTGCTGTTTCCCACATTTTTGACTGCGGATGGGCAATATCACCTTTAATCGGCCAAAATAACACCTTTCCTAAAACTGCCATAAAGAACGGCACAATCGTGAGAAGAGCTACAATGAGCACAGCAACCCCAACTGCTACTGCAACAGCTGATTTATAAAGCTGGAATTGTGCCAGACCAATACATGTAAAGCCGATCAGCACTGCAATTCCGCTGAATAAGACGGTCTTTCCTGCTGTTTTATACGTAATCAGAATCGCTTCAATTTTATCTTTACCGTGTGCGATCTCTTCCTTAAAGCGGCTGAGAAGCAGTATGCAGTAGTCCGTTCCAATTCCAAACATGATCGCGACCATAAAGATCTGAGTAAAGGTCGAGAGCGGAAAGTCTACATATTTCACTAAATAAGCCACGATTGATTGACTCACCAAGTAAGACAGTGCCACTGCGACTAACGGAACGAAAGGCGCCACAGCTGACCTAAAAACAAGAATAAGGACAACGAGAATAAACCCAATCGTAATGAATTCTGTTTTCTTCAGGCCTTCCTGCGAACTTGTGATAACATCATCATCAATTAACGGCTGCCCTGTCATTTCAAATTTCAGGTTTAAGCTTTTCAGCTTTTCATTGACTCTTTCTTTAAAATCGGACGCTTTGATTTTGTTTGAGTCATATGTAACTGGAACAAGGAGTGTCGTTTGATCTTTAGAGAGCATTTGTTTTTTGATATCTTTATTGGCTTCAAAGTAAGAAGTGATGTCCTCTATGTGGAGATCTTGATCTTTTTCTAAAATATTCATTGCCTTTTTTAAAGATGTTTCTCTTTCTTTCACAATGTTCTTTTCTTGAAAGACAATGACGATTGATTTTTCTGTATCGCCGTTTTCAGACATTTTCTTTAATAACTGATTGGCATATGAGGACGGATAGCCGTCTGGTACAGAAATTTGCCCCTTTTCTTTTGTTAATTGCGCCATATTAGGAGCGGTGATGAGTAACACTGCCGCTAATACGATCCACAAGATCGTGATCAGCCATCTACCCTTTATGATTGCTCTCATTAGTACTTTGTGCCTCCTCTTCGATGATCACTTGATAGATCTTTTCATATGTTTGAATAAATGATTCCATTTCTTTTTCTTCAAGCTTTTCAAAATAAGATCGAACTAGGTCTTGAAGCTGCTTTTCCATTCGGCTGACCACTTCTTTGCCCTCTGGCGTGACGTACAGGTGAACATTCCTTCTGTCAGCTTGATCATGTTCACGAAAAATATAGTTTTTCGTAAAAAGACGATTAGTCATGGATGTTACAGCACTTTTGTTTACATTACATACATTAGCAAGGTCCGTAGATGTACACCCTGGATGTAAATTGATGTATCGAAGCGAGTAATATTGATCAAGCGTCAGCTCTTTATCAAGCTTTTCGGTGATCATACTCGAGACTTTTTTCTCCATCCAGAGATAGACATCTGCATACCTCTGGATGAGCTGGGCAATTTTATTTTGTTCCATACGCTGCTCCTTTTTAGTTTAAGTGTTTAACTATTAAAGAGTTTAACTAATGTCCAAAACAATTGTCAATGAATATCCTTACAAATAAAACGGCTTTTTCAATGAACATAAAAAAGACAAACTCTGCCGATATGAGTTTGTCTTTTTAAATTTATTTTGTTTTTGGGACGACTTTGAAAACAGACATCCGTTCTTCATCAATTTCTTCATCTAAAATTTGCTGAATATCAGCTAATTGAATTTGTTCCAGCATTGTGACGACATCAAATAAGCTCATGTCTAAGAATGCATATCGAGTAAATTGGTTCGCAATATATTCTGGAGAATTCATGGCTTTTAAAAAGCTGCCGATTTTTTTCTTGCGCGCGAGTTCAATTTTCTCTTCTGTCATGAGGCTTTTTGCTTGAAGAAGGGTTTCTTTTAATACCTTTGCAAGTTGATCAGGATCATTTGTATCCCCACCAACTGAAGTGAAGCCAAAGCCGCCCTCTTCTGTATAATCGTAGCTGAATGTTTCATCAATTAAGCCTTTTTCATACATCTGTTCATATTGTAAGGAGCTTTTGCCAAACAGCGTCTCTAAAATGAGGTTCATCCCAAGCTCATGCTTTAGCAGCTGATTTCCTTTTTTATGCGGATTCTTTGTTTTCAAACCGAACATACATTTAGAGCCTTGTACGTTCATTGGAAGTTCGTATTCTTTCCGGTACACACCTTCAGGCTCATTGATGTCTTTTCTTTTGATCTCTGGCTGGTCTGTAAATGGCTTTTTCGCCTGATTCGCTCTGACTTGATCTAAAATTTGCTTCGGATCAACAGGCCCGACGACGAATAGAAGCATATTGCTCGGATGATAGAACGTTTCATAACATTCATACAAATGATCTTTTGTAATAGGGGCAATGCTCTCTACTGTTCCAGCAATATCTATTCTCACAGGATGCTCTTGATATAAATTTTCAATCAGACCAAAGAATAAACGCCAGTCCGGATTGTCATCATACATGTTAATTTCTTGACCAATGATGCCCTTTTCTTTTTCGACTGTTTTTTCAGTAAAATAAGGCTCTTGAACAAAATCAATGAGTGTCTCAAGGTTTTGTTCGACATTTGAGGTGCTTGAGAATAAATAAGCCGTTCTCGTAAACGTTGTAAAAGCGTTTGCGGATGCTCCCTGTTTACTAAATGTATGAAACACGTCTCCATCTTCTTTTTCAAACAGCTTATGCTCTAAGAAATGGGCAATTCCGTCAGGCACTCGAATCATGTCTTCTTTTCCAAGCGGCACAAATTCGTTATCGACAGAGCCATATTTTGTTGTAAAGGTCGCATAGGTTTTGTTAAACCCTTGCTTTGGCAGCACATAGACGTCAAGTCCGCTTTCCATTTTTTCGTGATAGACCGTTTCTTGCAGCTGATCGAATTGAATTGTTTTCACTGTCATGAAGCACCCTCCGTTCCTTTAAGAAAATAGGTCGTATCCCATTCGATTTTCTGACCCACTTTGATGATGTCCTCTTTTGTCACTCGGTCTAATGCTTCTAAAAAGGAATCAAGGGTTTCCCCAGTTGGCACAACGGCATGCTGATACAAATATTCTGCTGTTCCATATGACGTATCGATCGTTTCAAGTAGCTGGTTTTTGACGACTGCTTTTGTTTGATCCATTGCTTCATCTGAAAAATCACCTTTTTGCATCGCTTCAAATTGTTCTTTGATGATGTCCACTGCCTGCTGGTAGTTGCCGACTTCAATTCCTGACATGACCATCATCAAGCCTTTAAAGCTCTCAAGTCTAGACACAGCGTAGTAAGCAAGACTTGCCTTTTCCCGAACATTAATGAATAGCTTAGAATGCGAGAAACCGCCGAATATGCCATTAAACAAATGCAGTGCCGGATAATCTTTATCTGCAATCGTTGTATGTGTGCGAAAGCCGATATTCAGCTTGCCTTGTTTTACGTCCTCTTCATCAATGACTTCTTTTGGTTCATTTTGAGCTCTTGCTGATTTAGTCTGCTTTTTGACTGGTTCTCTTTCACTTGTTTTAAAGTATTGGGAAACCATACGGCTAATGTCTTGTTCGTCAACATCTCCGACAACATAAAGATCAAGCTGGTTTGATTGAAGCGCATGCTCATAAGCTTCAAAGAGCGAGTGAGCTGTAATTGCGTCAATGTCTTCCATTTCACCATTGACGTGCAGTGCATATGGTTCACCTTTACACATTTCCTGCACGAGTCTTAAGTTCGAATAACGCATTTTGTCATCATAAACTGCCTGAATTCGCTGTTTTAATGTGCGTTTTTCTTGATCTACATATAATTGACTAAACACCCCTTCTTCAACATACGGGTGGAATAATAGGTCAGATAGTAAGGCAATCCCTTTTTCTAGTAAAGGGGTTTGATCCTTTAAATATTTTTCATTCGCCATTTCTAGGCGAAAGGTAATGATATGATTCTCACCTTTTTTCGCCATGTCTGCCGAAACGGTTGCTCCATAGAGCTCATCAAAATAGGCACGCAGTGCTCCTGTTTTCGGCATCTTTTCTGTTCCTCTTAACAGCACATGCGGGAAAAGAGAACGCATGGTGACGTCATCTTTGGATAGCGGTGCAAGCATTTTAAAAAGGATTGTCACGGTTTTAAATTTTTCTGTTTTGACAATATGAGTATGAAGACCCGGTGTGTCCAGTGTCTTCTCTTGTAAGTACGTCATGAGAAACCTCCTTTGTTCATCCTATTTATTATGTATTAGAACATAGCTGATATATACGTGAAACAGCCATTTAATAGACATTATATCAATCAGAGGAAAGGATAGGAAATAAAAACGCCTCTGCTCATAGCAGAGACGCCAGTCGTTATTTCATTCTAAACGGCCACCAATTCCATTTACCAAAAATACGAACCATGACCGGAATAAAGAGGGGCAATACAACAAAAGCATATAATAAAAGTCCAATGAGTACGACTGTTGCAATTTCAACAAGCGATAATACTCCTGATGGCAGCATAGCAGCGAACGTACCTGCTAAAATGGCCACTGCAGAAATAATAACAGAACCCATATTTCTCATCGCTGATATCATCGATGCTTGTACATGCTCTCCCTTCCATTCATTAAAACGATCCATGAGGAAGATAGAATAATCGATGCCGAGCGTCACAAGAATGACAAAGCTGAAAAATGGAACAGCCCAGCTGACACCATCGTAGCCAAAAAATGTTTTAAAGATCCATTCTGTTAACCCGATTGATGTAAAATACGTTAAAATCAGTGAAAGTGTTAAGTATATCGGCATGACGATTGACCGTAATAAAATAATTAAAATAATAAAAATACCAATTAACATGAAGATAACAGTTCGAATAAAGTCACCGTCAGACGTTTCTTTTAAGTCCACATTTAAGCTTGAGATACCAGATACACCGTATTTGGCATTTTTGAGTCCACTTACAGGTAAATATTGATCAAGGGTTTCCTCAATTTTCGCGACACCTTTCATCGCTTCATTGCTGTATGGATTCACATTTAAGATGACTTCAAAAGTCGTTAATTTCCGATCTGGAGACATATACGTATGAAAGATTTGCTTAAATTCTTGGCGTTTCAGCACTTCTTCTGGAATAAACCAGCCCGTTACTTCTTCATCTGGCGCTTGCTGAAGCTGCTTTAAGTAGCCGTCAGCCTCGGTGAAGCCGCTTTTGACCTGCTCAAGCCCTTCAATACTTTCATCTAATCCATCTGTTAATAACGTAAGTTTCGATGAAAGCTGGCTAAATCCTTTTTTGATGGCTTTTTGGCCGTCTGTCAGCTGATCTGCACCATCTTCGATTTTAGGCATTTCTTTAATCAATTGTTTTTGGCCCTCATTTGTTTGATCAAGGCCGTCATAAATTTGATCAAGCCCATCCATGAGCGCTTGCACTTGGCGTTTTACTTCTTTCTGCTTGCTTGATAAGGTTTGAATCACTTGATCTGCCTGCTTGATCTTTTGCTTAAAGTGAGCGGCTTCCTCTTCATATACACTCATTTGATCCCCTGCTTGATCAAGCATTCCTTTTGTTTCTTTGAATACCTTCTTGATTTCTTTATATTCATCCATGTCTTTTACTTCTGGAAGACGATTTTCTAGTGCTTCAAATGATAGATTTTCATAGGATGCCTTTACTTTCTTAATGGTTGTCATCAGCTGCTGATTCGATTTCGCATGGCGTTCAAGTGTATTCACCACTCGCTCTAGCTCTTGAATCATCGTTTCGCTGCTGCGATATTCTTGCTCTAATTCTTTTTTCGCTTTTTTGATTTTACTTCGAATGGTGCCGACGCCTTCCTTACTGCGTCTCACCCCATCTTCTAAAGAGATTAGGGATTCCCTCACTTCTCCGATACCGCTTTTGATTGCTTTTGTTCCATCAATCAGCTGGTCAATGCCTTGAGCGGATTCTTCAATTTTTGGTTTTTGTTTGAGAAGGGCGAGATTTGTTTCGGTCAAGCCATCTGAAATTTTCCCGATTCCTTCATGGCCTTTGCCGAGTTCTCCTCCAAGCTCTTTGGCTTGAGAGGTGACATAAAGCTGGCTCAGCCCGTCCCCAACAGGACGCGTGACACTGCGGACTGTTTTGACTTCGTCAATGTCATTTAATTTACGAGTCAGTTTTTCAATCATGACAATCTTTTCTTGATTATCCAGCTTATCATCATTTTCGACAAGCACATTCAGCGGCAGCGCTTCACCAAAACCAAATTGCTCTGATATCGTATTAAATGCAGACACCGACTCATACTTATTCCCAATTTCATTTAAACTGTTATAAGACAGGGTGCCGTCGTACATAAGAATAGGAGGCACCGTAATAAGAGCGACTAACCCTAAGCTGATGAGCGGTCTTTTAAATGAAAAACGCCCAGCCCATTCCCACATTTTACTTTGCGGGTGCCGAATGTTTTCTCTTTTAGATGGCCAGAATAGAGATTTTCCGAAAACAGACATAAAAAAGGGAACGATGGTGACAAGGGCAATCAGCAGAATGCCTACTCCAACGGCAACACTAACGGCTGATTGATACAATTGGAATTTAGCAAAGCCAATACTTGAGAAGCCGACTAACACGGCTAAGCCGCTGAAAAATACCGTTTTCCCTGCACATCGATATGTGACGATAATCGACTCTTTGACATCACGGCCTTGACCGATCTCCTCTTTAAAACGGCTTAACAGCAGGATGCAATAATCCGTTCCGATACCGAACATAATGGCTACCATAAAAATCTGAGTAAAATTAGATAGAGGAAATTGTGTATATTCTACGAGAAAAGCCACAATACACCGGCTGACAGCGTAAGAAATGCCTATCGTAATGAGCGGAACAACAGGTGCCAATATCGATCTGAAAACTATGATTAAAATAAAGAAAATAAAAATCATCGTGATAAGTTCAGTTTTCTTCAGACCTTGTTGAGAGCTTTGAATGACATCTGAATCCACAAACTTTTGACCCGTTATTTCATATGAGACATGATAGGGCTTTAAAACATCCTCAATTTGTTCTTTAATCTTCACAGCTTTTGTTTCGTAGTGGTCGAATTTGAATGGAACAAGAAGTGTACTTTTATCCTTTGATAAAAGTTGTTTTTGAATGTCCGGATCTACATGAAAATACGAAGTAATTCCGTCAATGTGGAGTTCTGGGGCATTTGACATGAGTGCAGCTAAAGCCTTTTTTAATTCCTGCTCTTTCGCAGGGAACAGATGTTGTTCGGAGAATACAAGCACACCTGTATCTTTTTTCCCGTTCTTATCTGACAGCTTATCCAATAGGTGAAGTGCCTCAGCTGTTGGTGTCCCCTCCGGAACCTTTAATTGCCCTTTTTCTCTTGTTAATTCCTCTAAATCGGGCGCAGTAATAAACAGAATCACAGCTGTTATCATCCACACCACTAATACAATCCATCTTGCTTTAATTATTTGCAACATAGCTGCTTCAAGCTCCTTCTAGTTCTTCAATCAATTTGCTGTATTTGAGCGTGTCTGAAGTGCTGACTGCGTCTCCTTCAAATGGCAGGATGACCTATTCAATTGTCCTTTCGTGTTGAAGAAGCATATCTCCATCATCAGCACTGCGAGCTCAATTTCTGCCTAAAGAAAGACAGAAAATGAATGTTTTTGAACACCTCCAATTTGGGATAGTTTAAAAGATATTACTATACATTAGTTTAACTATCAAAATTTTACATGTCAATTTATAAAAAAGAAAAAAGATGGCAAAATACCATCTTTTTTCTATATTTAAACCGTTTTTAATTGTTCAGTCTCATCCTCTTCATCTGGCTGGATGAAAAAGAGGACCAAAAATAGAGAGATGAGACTGCAAATGGTCGAGAGAATAAAAACAATGGAGTCCCCTTTATCCATTAGATAGGCAAAAATCGGAGGTCCTAAAGCAACACCTATAAAACGCATACTGCTATAAAATGACGTAATGGTACCGCACTGCTCTTTTTCAATTCCTTCTGTAATCAGCGCATCAAGTGCAGGCAGCACAATACCGATGCCCACTCCGCCAATGCTTAAACAGATAAACAATACGTAAAAGCTGTGATTCCACCATAAAAAAATATAAGAAAGTGATAACAAAGCCATCCCTACAATTAAAAAGATTCTCATTTTTCCTTTTTCTTTTCCAATCGTTTTTCCAGCAATGTAGGAACTGATTGATAGAAAAAGGAGCGGAATACTCAGCAGGAGCCCTTTTTTGACGCCCTTTATTTGATAAGCCGCCTCTAGGTTATCGGATAGGTAAAAAAGCACACCAAAAAGAAGAAACATAATAAAACCGCCAATAGCAAAAATGGCATAAAGCCAGCGTCCCTCATGCTTAAAAATGGTCTTTGTTGATTTTAAAAATTCTTTAAATGTAGGCGGGTCCTCCTCTTTTTTCGACGACTCTACCATGAACAGTACCATGAGAAAGCTAATGATCGAAAAGAACGGGATGAACCAAAACGGCACAAACCAAAACCATGAAGCAAGAAGTGCCCCAATAATAGGGCTTAGTACCTTACCTGCTGTATTAGAGGTTTCAATGGCGCCAAGTCCTGCACTGACCTCTTCATCATCATGAAACAAATCTCCAATAAACGGCATAACGACAGGTGCGGCTCCAGCTGAACCAATCCCTTGAAGGACCCTTCCAAACAGAATCCACATATAAGGTTCTTTCATGATCGTTGAGGCGACTGCTGCCACAGCTCCTCCAAGTCCGGCGATTAAAAGACACGGCAGCAGTACCTTTTTCCGCCCAATCCGGTCTGATAAGTAACCGGCGATTGGAATACATAAGATGGCTACAACCGAATATACCGTAATAATGAGAGAGACTTGAAAGGAAGTAATCGAGAGTTTCTTTTCTATCTCTGGCAATACTGGTATTAACATCGAGTTCCCTAGTGTCATGATTAGAGGGACTGATGATAATGCAATGATATTCTTTTTACTGACTGTTTTCTCGCCCAACATCATTCACCCAATTCTATATACTGTTACGTATTAGTGTGGCAAGTTTAACGAGTATTATGTATGGGCAAACAAAAAGCAGCCGCCTATGGAAGCGACTGCTTATTAAAATCGTTTGCGTATGACATGAAAGCTGAATTTATCCGCTCGAAAATAATTGAGGGAGTATAAGACCGGCTGATCATCCTGATCATAGTGCATTTGTTTCAGTAATAATAACGCCGTTTCAGGGTCACAATCTAGAATCGGTGAGACCTGATCGTGGTAGCCAATTGGTTCAATGTCAGCAACTGCATATTTAATCCCGCTGTGCGGTTCTCTTCCAAACAGCTCAAAAAGAGACTCTTCTTCATGTGTAAAAGAAGCGGGAAGATGTTTGACCGGAATTTTATCTAAACAATAAACAACTGGCTGCCCATCTGCCGTTCGAACACGTTCCATTGAAAAAATCCCATCAGATTTATCACACTGAAAACGAATGACATCATTCTCTGTTGGCTCCCCTTCTTGCGAGGATAAAAAGATGGTGCCAGGCGTCATATTGACCTGCTCAATCATTTTCGTGACACTTGTCAGCTGTTCTATGCCTGTCGAAAAAAGTGGTCTTGAATTGACGAAAGTCCCTACCCCATGCCTTCTAATTAAATACTTCTCTTCTTCTAATATACGAAGGGCCTCACGCAGTGTCGCTCTGCTCACACCTAAAAGTTTTGAGAGCTCAAACTCAGAAGGCAGCTTTTCTTTTTCGGCATATACACCTGTTTGAATATCTTCTTTAATACGGTCAATCACTTTCAAATATAAATGGCGATTGTCTGTTTTGGTCGACATGTTTTCCCTCCGTCTAATCAATGCAAATGATAAGATGAGAAATCTCTATTCCGAGATAAGTTGAACATAACTATATCATGTTTTTGCAAATAAATAAATAGTCTGACATCCAGTTAACATAATCATACTATCGTTTACTATTTTTCAGGAAAGCTCTCTTCAATTTATGAAGAGAGCTCGTCATATTGTTCTTTTGAGAGAAGAACTTCTCTCGGTTTACTTCCTTCATATGGGCCTACCACGCCTCGCTCTTCCATTGCGTCAATGAGACGTGCCGCCCGGGTATAACCGATGCGAAATCTTCTTTGCAGCATAGAAACAGAAGCCGTCTGCATGCCGATGATCAATTCAACTGCTTCATCATACAGATCATCTTCCACAGCCGCAAGCTGATCCTGCGTTTCTTCGCTCGGAATCATTTCCTCTTGGTATTGTGCTTTTTGCTGTGTAATCACGTGATCAACAACATGTTCCACTTCTTCATCTGATAAAAAGGCGCCTTGCACACGAACCGGCTTGTTTGCACCAACAGGTAAAAACAGCATGTCCCCTCTGCCCAGCAGCTTTTCTGCGCCTCCCATATCAAGGATCGTCCTTGAATCTGTTTGAGAGGATACGCTAAAGGCAATGCGGGACGGGATGTTGGCCTTAATGACACCTGTAATGACATCGACAGAAGGTCTTTGTGTGGCGATAATCAAATGAATTCCCGCAGCACGTGCCATTTGAGAAAGTCTTGTAATGGAATCTTCCACATCAGAGGAAGCGACCATCATTAAATCTGCAAGCTCGTCTACAATGACAACAATATAAGGAAGCTCTGGCTGTTTAGCATCTTCTGTTTGATTCATACGTTTAATGTAATCATTGTATCCTTCAATATTTCTTGTCCCCGTATGCGAAAACAATTCATATCGGCGTTCCATTTCGCTGACTACTTTTTTTAGTGCCTGCGAGGCTTTCTTAGGGTCAGTTACGACAGGAGCCAAAAGGTGCGGAATACCGTTATACACATTTAATTCAACCATTTTCGGATCAATCATCATCATTTTCACTTCATGAGGCTTCGCTCTCATGAGAATGCTTGTGATAATACCATTGATACACACACTTTTTCCGCTTCCAGTCGAACCTGCTACAAGCAAATGCGGCATTTTGTTCATTTCAGCAAGCACAGCTTCACCCGAGATATTACGGCCGAGTCCAATGAGGAGCTTGGCATTTGGACGGTCATTTTGCTTCGATTCTAATACCTCTTTTAGTGAAACCATAGCAATTTCTGCATTCGGAACTTCGATGCCGATGGCTGATTTACCAGGAATCGGCGCCTCAATTCGTATGTCCTTTGCTGCAAGGGCGAGGGCTAAATCATCACTTAGATTGACGATTTTACTGACCTTCACGCCGACATCTGGATATACTTCATATTTGGTCACAGCTGGACCTAAATGAACCTGTGTGACTTTTGCTTTCACACCAAAGCTTTGAAATGTTTTTTCAAGTTTTCTGGCATTTTCATAAATATTTTTCTTATCTGTTTGCTGACCTGAATGCTGGGGCTCTGCCAAAATATCAAGTGACGGCAATTCGTAATCTTTGTTTTCAAGTTCTGTAAATGTCATCGGCGGTGCCTCTTTTGGTTCATCGGCTGTATCTGATTGAACTGGTGCACTTTGCACAGAGTCCTGAAGAGGCGCTGTCTCTTTTGCCGCCTGCTTTTTTTGAACCGTCGGGGTGAGAATGTCATCTCTGTCTGCAAAGCTTGAAATAATCGGCTGGCTATTATCAGAAGACGGGGTTTCCTCTTCGATCAAGATCAGATCATCATCGTCTTCTTCTTCTTGGATGCGTGAACGTTTTTTCTTTTCACCTGTTTTCTGAGAGGACGCGCTCTTTTTCGCCTGCCTGATCCCTTTCATATCTTCAACAAACGCTTTCCACTGCTTCACCATAAATTGTGATAGAGGAATCGTCACTTTTTTCACCATTTCCTGAAGGGATCGGTTTGTAATCAGGACAATTCCAATCAGCATCAGAACAATCGCCATGATTTGCGAACCTGCTTGCGCAAATAAGAAATAAGAAGCAGCAAACAATACGGCACCGATCATGCCGCCCCCTAAATCAGGCGATCCTGTTTCACCTTTCATATCCATCAAGAAAAGCTCAAATGTATTTCTAATCACACTTTGAGAGCCAATGACGCCAGCAGATGAAAGATGCTGAAAGAGCTTCACATGTGACAAAAGCAAGATACTCGCAATGATGCAGTAGAGACCTGCTTTTCTTCTTGTTAAAATATCTGGGATTTGTTTTTTCCAGAAAATCGTCACACCAAAAAGAAATAATCCGATAAGGCAGAGAATGAACCATTCACCTGCAAAGAATCGGAATAGATGTACAAAGGTTTGTCCAACAACGCCCAGCTGTAAAATGGCAATGATCGCTATGGCAATACAGACTAACCCATTTAATTCATATTTCAGTTTTAGCTGTTTATTTTGTTTTTTTCTCGTTTTCCGTTTTCTCTTTTTAGCCATACTCATCACCTTACTACGAAAGAAAATATAACCTACCGAAAGATCAGAAAGAAAGCAGCCTGGTTTTGGCTGCATCTTGTTGTAAGTTTTCCCTTTATTATAGCATAGAATCATTCATATGAGTCGGTTTGATTGGTGCCTAAATGTAACTTCAATCGCTTGCCTGGTGCAAGCTCTTGATTGAGAAAATCCATTGGATTGGTACTCATGACTTGAACGATTTCTGCTTCATCTTCTTTCATTTCTACCATCACTGGCACACCCTGAATGTTTACCTGCTGGAGCTTGCGTTCTCCCTGTTCCTCAGCGTAAATGGCTTCATATGGCATAGGCGTATATAAAATCATTGGATCAGCCCCTCGTTTTGAGATGCCCTGTCTCCGATAAGTTCATTCAACTTTTTAATCGCTTGTCCTACACCGCCCACTTCATTCATGAGTCCGTATTCTGCTGCCTCATGACCAACGACATTTGTTCCGATGTCTCTTGTCAAATTGCCTTTTGAGAACATGAGCTCTTTAAACTTCTCTTCTGTAATGTTGGAGTGGCTTGTGACAAAGTTAATGACTCTTTCCTGCATTTTATCTAAGTATTCAAAGGTTTGCGGAACGCCAATCACAAGACCTGTTAATCGCACAGGATGAATGGTCATCGTAGCTGTTTCTGCAATATACGAATAGTCACACGATACAGCAATCGGGACACCTATCGAGTGGCCGCCGCCAAGCACAATCGAGACAGTTGGCTTTGATAAAGAAGCAAGCATTTCTGCAATCGCAAGTCCCGCTTCAACATCTCCTCCTACTGTATTTAAGATGATCAAAAGACCTTCTATTTTAGGGTTTTGTTCAACGGCTACAATTTGTGGAATAACATGTTCGTATTTGGTTGTTTTATTTTGCGGTGGAAGCTGCATATGGCCTTCAATTTGTCCAATAATGGTGAGGCAATGGATATTTGTATCTTGCGGCAGCTGCGGAACGGCTGTTTCACCAAGCTGCTGTATTTTGCTCATAATGCTGTCTTTTTCTTCTGGCTTTCGCTCAGGCTGCTGTTCATTCTTTTCGTCCATTTGTCTCCATCCTTTCCTCAAACTCTTCTCCTATTATGAACAAATAGGGCATATTCCATCCGCATTCCTCATGCCACATCAAAAAAGCCCAAAGAGCTTATGCTCCTTGGGCTTTATCATCACACTTCCATAATAATTGGAATGATCATCGGCTTACGTTTTGTTTTTTCATATAGGAATTGATTTAGCACATCGCGCATGGATTGTTTCAATGTTGACCATTCAACAACTGAGTTCTCCGTTTGCTCTTTGACAATCTCTTTGACCATTTCTGTTGCTTTCACAATAAGCTCTTCGGATTCTCTTACATAGACAAATCCTCTTGTGATGATTTCAGGTCCAGAAATTAATTGTTTCTTTTGTTTATCGAGCGTAATGACAACAATCAAGATGCCGTCTTGAGACAAAAGGCGTCTATCGCGTAACACGATGTTTCCGATATCACCAACGCCAAGACCATCGATCAAAATGTTTCCTTGGTGAACTTTTTCACCGATTTTGACGTTCTGTCCTCTAAACTCAACAACATCTCCTTTATCAATCAAGAAAATGTCACTGCGTTTCATACCTACTTCTTCAGCAATACGAGAATGTGCTTTTTGCATACGATATTCGCCATTCACCGGAATTAAATACTTCGGTTTTAGTAAGTTCAGCATTAGCTTTAACTCTTCTTGGCAGCCATGTCCAGATACATGCACACGTTTTTGCGCAAAAATGACTTGTGCTCCGCTTCTTGTAAGGAAATCCACTGTTTTAGAGTATGTGAGTTCTTGTCCAGGAAGAGGTGTAGATGCAATCACAACCGTGTCATCTTTTTCAATATGAAGCTGTTTGTGATTTTGCTTCGCCATTTTTGTTAAAGCAGCAAGCGGCTCTCCGTGGCTTCCAGCGGTCAGGATGACCACGTCGTTTTTCGCCATTTTCTTCACTTCTTGAACGGGTACAAATAATTCTTCGTCTGCTGTAACATAACCAAGCTTGATCGCCAGCTGAAGGGTTGTCATCATATTCTTCCCTGCAACGGCAAGCTTACGGCCATTTTGATTTGTTGCATTAATGATCTGCTGCACGCGGTTAATATTAGATGAAGACACAGCAACAATCACACGATTTTCAGCATTGTACATCGCATTTGAGATTTCGTCTTGGACGAGCGCCTCAGAAGGTGTATAGCCTGGTTTTTCAGCATTTGCACTGTCTGAAAGTAGTGCTAAAACGCCATTGTTTCCAATTTTCGCAATCTCTCCGATGTCACAGGCTTGGTTAAGCGCTGGGGTTTGATCAAATTTAAAATCACCTGTGCATACGATTGAACCAAGAGAGGTTTTGAAGCTGATCCCAACTGAATCAGGAATGCTGTGATTCGTTCTAAAGAACGATACTTTTGTTGTTTCAAAAGTAATAACTGATTTTGCATGTACCTCACGCAAATCAGCTTTTTGATTGAAGCCATACTGCTTTAATTTTTCTCGAAGTAACGCAAGGGTCAGCTTCGTTCCGTAGACTGGTACAGACAATTTGCTCAAGCAATGGAATACGCCTCCGATTGCTTCATCATGTCCGTGGGTAAGAAAAATTGCTTTCACCCGATCAGCACGCTCTGTTAAATAAGAGATATCAGGAATGACGACGTCAATGCCCAGCATTTCATTTTCTGGATGCATTAAACCTGCATCTACTACATATATGTCCGAATCAATCTCAATGACATATAGGTTTTTTCCGATTTCTCCAACGCCTCCGAGTGCAATAATTCTTACGTTCTCTGTATTTTTCTTTTTCAAAATTCTTATCCTCCTAGTCTCAAGCCCGTCCATCATCGCTTAATGCTATTATAACTGAATCTAATTTTAGAAAACAAGATGAAGTCACATTTTAAGAAAGTGTTTATGTATAAAAAACGGTCATACTCAGGGACATCTGAGAATGACCGCTTACGAAATCTTTTGTTTTGATCAGCTGTTTAAAACGCTGCTTAAATCCAGTCTCTCTTCTTCTGACAAAGGCAAAAGCGGCAGACGAACAGATCCAACGTCTAGTCCTTTCAGCTGAAGGGCTGTTTTGACAGGTGTTGGATTTGGCGCTGAGAAAAGCTGTTTCATGATTGGAAGCAGCTTTTGATGGATCAATGCTGCATTCGCTGTCTGGCCTGAAGCATAGCTTTTCAACATTTGCTGCATATCCAGTCCTACGATATGAGACGCAACCGAGACAACTCCTTTTGCACCAACAGATACAGCTGGAAGTGTTAAGCTGTCGTCCCCTGAATATACGTCGAAATCTTCTGGCGTCTCTGCAATGATTTTTGTCATAGCATCAAGATCGCCGCTTGCTTCTTTAATGGCAACAATGTTAGGTATTTGCGCAAGCTTAATCGTTGTTTCTGGTGCTAATGAAGCTGCCGTTCTTCCTGGTACATTGTAAAGCATGACAGGAAGAGATGTAGACTCGGCAATGGCTTTAAAGTGTGCATACATGCCTTCCTGTGATGGCTTGTTGTAATAAGGTACGACAAGCATCACTGCATCAACGCCCGCTTCTTCTGCTTTTTTCGTTAGTTTGATAGACGCATTTGTATTATTACTGCCTGTTCCTGCAATGATTTTACAACGACCATTTGCTAATTTGACCGATTGCTGAAAAAGAGCGACTTTTTCTTCATTCGATAAAGTTGGCGATTCGCCTGTTGTCCCTGCAACGACTAAGGAGTCACTGCCGTTTTTTAATAAGTAATCAATGAGAATTGATAGCTTTTGGAAATCGATGTTGCCCTTTTTATCAAAAGGTGTAATCATAGCTGTTGCGATATTTCCGAAATTCATTTTTTTCACCTCATCATGATTCAATCACATTTATCTTGAAAGTTCAAACACTTCATGCAGGGCATTGACAGCCGCTCTCATGTTTTCTTCGTTCACTAACACCCAAATGGTCGTATGACTGTCAGCCGATTGTAAAATCGGAATGTTTTGCTCGGATAGAGCCGTTACAATTTTCGATGTGACACCTGGTACACCCATAATGCCTGCGCCAACAGCTGATACTTTTGCACAATTTGTTGTCACAATTGGTGTATAGCCAAGATCTTTTAGGATCGACGTTGCCTTTTCAGTCATTGCACCTGTCACTGTATACACAATTTCACTCGGTGTGATGTTGAAGAAGTCGACACTGATTTGTGCGTTTGCCATTGCTTTGAAGACCTCTGTTTGTACGCTGTACTGTCCTTCTTTTGCAGGGACTTTGATTTGCGTCACATCATTGACATGTGCAATACCCGTAATGAGGCGGTCGTACACATCATGGCTCATTTTATCTGAGTAGTGTGATGTAACGAGTGTGCCCTCATCATCAGAGTATGTTGAACGGACCCTCATTGGTACTTTTGCCTGCATCGCAATTTCGACAGCTCGCGGGTGAATGACTTTTGCCCCTTGATATGCGAGGTTGCAAATTTCCGTATATGTCACGACTCTCAGCGGTTTTGCATTTTCAACAATACGGGGATCTGCTGTCATAACGCCTTCTACATCTGTAAAAATATCAATAAAGTCTGCCTGCAATGCAGCGCCTAAAGCAGCTGCGGACGTATCACTGCCACCTCGTCCGATTGTTGTCACGTCTCCATTTTTCGCAGCTCCCTGGAACCCAGCGACAACGACAACATCATGTTCAAACAGTGCTGCTTCCAGACGTTCGCATTTCATGTCAATTATTTTCGCACTTGTATGCTCCTTATCTGTCACAAAGCCCGCCTGAGCTCCAGTCATCGCTACAGCCTTTAGACCGTTTTCATTCAGCATACTTGAAAACACAACAGCTGAGATATTCTCTCCGCAGGAAACAAGCAAGTCTTTTTCTCTGTTTGTCATATGCTGCGCGCTGCCGTAAAGCAGACCAAGCAACGTATCTGTCGCATAAGGATCACCTTTTCGTCCCATTGCAGAAACGACAACAACCGACTTATAGCCTTTCTCTTTTGCAGATAAGATATGTGCAAGTGCCCTTTTTCTACCTTGATCATCTTTGACAGATGTACCGCCAAATTTTTGGACAATTATTTTCACTGTTTTCACTCCAAGTTCATTCTGACGTAACAGAAGAGAGCAGGCGAAAGATGCCTAACTCTCTTCTGTTCGTCCTCATCATCCATTGAATGTTAAACTAATTTTAATGCTTTTAAGCTTTCTGCAATTTGAACTGAGTTCCATGCAGCGCCTTTAAGCAGGTTATCAGATACAATCCACATATGGAACCCGTTTGGACGGTCCAAATCTTTCCGAATGCGGCCGACAAATACGTCGTTTTTCCCAACAGCATCTGCAGGCATTGGATAAATTTGCTGAGACGGATCATCTTGCAGCGTAATTCCTGGTGCATCTTTTAGAATTGATTTGAGATCTTCCACTGTTGCATCATTGGATTCTAGTTCGACGTAGACAGATTCTGAATGACCTGTTTCAATTGGAAGTCTCACACATGTTGCCGCTACTTCCAGCTCAGGCATATGCATGATTTTTTTCGTTTCGTTGATCATTTTCATTTCTTCGAATGTATAACCGTTGTCTTGGAATTTATCAATTTGCGGGATTGCATTAAATGCAATTTGATAAGGCATGACTTCTGGTGTTACATCTTCTTTATTTAAAATGGCTTGTGATTGACTGTATAGTTCGTCAATGGCTTCATGTCCCGCACCTGATACTGCTTGATACGTAGAGACAATGACTTTTTTCATTCCATACGCCTGACGAAGCGGTTCTAATGCCGCTACCATTTGAATCGTTGAACAGTTAGGGTTTGCAATGATCCCTTGATGATCATGCAAATCTTTTTCGTTTACCTCTGGTACGACAAGAGGGATGTTTTCGTCCATACGAAAAGCACTTGTGTTGTCAACAACAATCGCACCTCGTTTGACTGCTTCAGGAGCCAGCGCTTTAGAAACATTTCCTCCAGCACTGAATAATGCAATGTTCACTCCTTCAAAGCTTTCAGGTGTTGCTTCCTGAACAGTGTACTCTTGACCTCTGAATGTCACTTTTGTTCCAGCAGAACGTTTTGAGGATAGTAGAGTAAGTGTATCCATTTCAAAATCTCTGTCAGCTAGTGTTTTTAACATTTGTTGACCGACAGCTCCAGTCGCTCCAACTACAGCTACATGCAATCCTCTTCCCATCAGTAAAACTCCTTCCGACCCATCCATAATTCTTTTCTTTCGGATGGCCATCCTATGACTTTTTACATTTTATTTTACCATAGAAAAGCAAGGCTTGAAGCATCTTTTTTGAATCTTTCATGATTTTCTAGTGAATCTATTATTCGTTTGGTCCAATTAAAATTGGTTGAATTTGTCTATGCTGGAGTGCCTCTTCTACTGTTTGAGATAGCAGATCCATGTTCGCGACCATAGAGGTCGGTTTTTTGAATGGATCATCCTGACCAAACGGAATAAAGAAAATATTTTTTGTTGACATGAGCCTCATCAGATTTGTACCATTTAAACCTAACGCATCATTTGTTGAGATACCTAAAACGACAGGTCGATGATTCCGTATAGTTGCTTTAGCAGCCATTAAAACAGGACTGTCTGTCATGGCATTTGCAAATTTCGCCATCGAGTTTCCAGTTAAAGGAGCAATGACCATACAATCAAGCGGCAGCTTAGGCCCGAGCGGCTCTGCTTTCACGATTGAGTCAATCGCTTGAAATCCAGTCAGCTTCTCAATCCGCTCGATCCACTCGGCTCCATCTCCAAATCTCGTATTCGTGCTCTGCACCGTGTACGACACCACTGGACGCACCTCTGCCCCTTCTTTTACAAGCGCTTCGATTTGCGGAAAAACAGCCTCATACGTACAGTGGGAACCTGTTAAACCAAAGCCGATTCTTTTCCCTTTTAATGTTGTCATGATTCCATCCCCCTTTTTTCCTCCGCAAGTTCACATAAAAGCCCGGAAAGCACTTTTGCAATGATTTGTCCTGCTGTCTTTGGTGCAACAATCCCCGGGAGTCCTGGTGCAAGAAGTGCCTTCACTCCGTGCTTTTGTGCAAAGTCAAAGTCTGTTCCGCCTGGGCGTGAGGCGATATCCAAAATGAGTGTCTTTGGTGTCATGCTGACGATGACAGATGAATCTAATACAAGACTTGGAATGGTATTGATGATAATATCAACATCCGTTACTTCCTCTTTTAACTGGTCCATTGAAAATGGATGAAGCCCCATCTCAAATGCCCGCGCTAAATGTGCTGTGTCTGCCGCCCCTACTTTTACGTCTGCCCCTAGTGCCCGAAATGTGCGGGCAATGGTGAGTCCTGTTCTTCCAAGTCCGAGAACAGCGACATGAGACCCGTGAATCGTATAGTCCGTTTGCTGAATGGCCATCATGATAATTCCTTCAACTGTTGGAATAGAGTTATATATGGCAATATCATCTCGCTCAAACAGCTTCACAAGCTTCCGGTTCACCTGCTTTGCCAGATTGTCTAAGTACGTATTTGAAATACCTGAGTACAAGATACAATGGGCAGGGGTTCTTTCTAAATATTTAGCTTCCAGCAAGACCTGCTCGTTTGAAAAAACGGTAGCAACAGCGCCTTCATCCGTTGTCCCAGATACTGGCAGGATCATACTGTCTACTTGTTCGAATGGAAGTTCAGACATTTTCAGCTTTTCAGCACCAATAAATCCATGATCCAGCTGGTCAAATCCAACTAAAAATACTTTGGCATGCTGCTGTGACAACTTGCGAATAATTTCAAGCTGCCTTGCATCTCCCCCGATCACCGCAACTGTTAAACCGCTCAACATACTGACCGTTCACCTTCTTTATTTAAAAAAGTCTGTAATATTTTCTGAATCTCCCTTTCAGCATATGAGGAGAGGATTCAGCCTGTGAACGAATCAGAGAGAGAAAAGAAAAAGAGCACCCATTATTTCGGGTGCTCTTTTTCTCCGTGCGGCTGAAGTTCTTCAGGCACATCGAGAATGATCATATCTGATCCTATTTTTTGAATGTGATTCCACGGGACGCGGATGTCATTTCCTTGTTTTCGAAAGCCAAACCACTTTACGGAAGGTATAATGAGTGCTGTAATTTGACCGTCCTGTTCATTGATTTCAAGGTCGGTTTGTCCAAGCACGCCAAGCCGCTCCGCTCTTTTAATATCGACGATCTCTTTTCCTGACAGTTCACTCAGCCTCAAAATCGCATCACTTCCCTTCCGTATCATATATGCAGCAAAAGGAAGAAATAGACCGTCCTGCTCTTTTCAAGTTATGTATAATGTGAGTTGGTATACCAAACAGGCTTAAGTTGATGAAAGCAATTATGATCTTTTAGCATTCTCTCCACTCGTTTCACCATGTCTTTTACATGTCCCGGATCATAGGAAAGCGTCCAGATGATAGATGAAAAGCAGCTCATTGCTGTATAGATGGAAAAAAGAAGCCAAAAATCGTTTGTTGTGGACTGCATACTCACGTATTGATCCAGTTGTCCAGCTGAGAACGGAATGCTGCTTTCTCGACTAAATAAGGACAATTTATAAAAGTCATGAACCGGGTCGCCCCAGTCGGATTGATCGAAATCAATCACACCGGCATATTGATTACCTTGTATGATGATATTCCCTAAATGAAAATCATCATGCTGGAACTGGTTAGGCCTCTCTTTTACCGCATCAACATTCGACTTGATAAAATCTAATACAAACTGATCTTTGGAAAACGTCACGCCACTTGATTGATAGGCATGTACATACCGTTCATGTTTTGCCATGACTTTCTCATCCCACGGACGAACATGAGAAGGTGCACGGCATGTATGCATCAAACTTAGCTCTCTGGCTGCCCGCCTCCCGATTTCATACTGCTCTTCATTTGTAAGTAGATGGATGGAGTCTCTAGCATTCTCGCCTTCGATAAAGGAGAAAATACGATAGGTACAGTTTAGTTCAGCACTCATTCCAATCTCAATCACTTCAGAACAAAGAACCCCTCGATCTTTTAAATTCCGCTGAAATGATGCTTTTCTTTTATAGCGCGAATACGTTTGAATGTCTGATAACTTAAGCACCAGCTTTTCACTAGATGATATTGTAACCAAAAAGGTGCGATCTCCCGAAAAACCAGATGTCATGGCTTGGAAAGAAATAGCTTGTGTCAGAAGTGGAGAGAGCTGTTTCAGCTTTTCATGTTCCATGAAAGCAGAACCCCTTTCTTCTTTACCTACAATAAAACGGCAGACTTTTTTGAGTCTGCCGTGTTGTTTACATTATGATGGCTGATCACCCGTCGGACTAATAAGCGAGAGCGCATAATCTTCTGTAAAGATGCGTTTAGATAAGTTATTTACGCCATCTAATGTGACGCTGTTGATTTCATCAATAATTTCATCGAGTGTCCGATGTTTGCCAAGGAGCAGTTCATTTTTACCGTTTCGGCTCATTTTGCTGTTTGTGCTTTCAAGGCTGAGCATAAGGTTGCCTTTCATTTGCTCCTTAGAGTTCTCTAGTTCTTTCTGCGTGATTCCTTCACGCTTTAAGACGTCTAATGTTTGTAAGATGGTCTCAGAGAGCAGGTTTAGCTGCTTCGCTCCAGTTCCGCCGTAAATCGTCAGCATTCCATTATCTGCAAATGAACTGTGATAGCTGAAGACGGAATAAGCAAGTCCTTTGTCCTCTCTTACATCTTGGAATAATCGGCTGCTCATGCTTCCGCCAAGAACATTATTTAAGACGATTAAGTCATAGATGCCCTTATCTCCAGCTGGAAGGCCATTAAAGCCCAGACATAGGTGCGCTTGTTCCGTTTCCTTTTTGCGTGTGAGCTTGTCATAATGAAATGCTGGAGCTTCTACAGGCTGCTTTTTCCCTTTTCCTTCATAAGAACCGAACAGCTTTTCAACTTCATGAATAAAAGTCTCATCTACGTTCCCTGCAACAGAGATCACGACGCGGTCCGGCGTATAGAATTCATCCATATATTTTCTAAGTGAGTCTCCGTTAAAGGTAGAGAGTGTTTCCTCTGTTCCTAAAATCGGATATCCTAATGAATGATCCCCATAAATGGCTTTGCTTAATAAATCATGAACGATGTCATCAGGAGTATCCTCATACATTTTAATTTCTTCGTACACCACATTTTTTTCTTTTTTCAGCTCTTCTTCATCAAAAGCTGAGTGAAAGAACATGTCGCTTAATACATCGAGGGCGTAGCCAGCATGTGAATCAAGCACCTTCGCATAATAGCAAGTGTATTCTTTTGATGTAAAGGCATTCACTTGACCACCAATGCGGTCAAAGGATTCTGCGATATCACGTGCAGATCTTGTCTTTGTCCCTTTAAAGAACATATGCTCTAAAAAGTGTGAGATCCCATTAATTTCAGGTGTCTCATGTCTAGAGCCTGTGCCAATCCAAACGCCAATTGCGACAGACCTTACAGTGGGATTGTTTTCGAGTACAATTCTTACTCCGTTTTGGCATGTATACGTTTTGACCAAGTTTTGCTCCTCCTATTCAACAAACAGATCGCATCACGGATGTCTTTTTTCACTTAGGAGGTCAGAAACCGTCCCTAATTCATATCCTCTTTCCTTGATTTGAGTGATAAGTGCGTCAAGACTTTTCGCTGTTGCATCTGTTGGATGCATTAATATCATCGCCCCATTGTGAATTTTCCCAAGCACCCGCTTTTGTAAAATAGCCGGGGATGGTTTTTGCCAATCGATGGTGTCTACTGTCCACATAATGGTTTCCATGCCTTCTTGTTTGGCAAGCTTGACTGTTTCTTCTTTAAAGCTGCCGCTTGGAGGCGCAAACCATTTTGGTTTCTTCCCAAGGGATTCTTCAATTTGACGATTTGTTTTCGTTATCTGCTCTAATGCTCGTTCTCTTGTCAGTGTGCGCATATCTGGGTGATTGTATGAATGATTTCCAATTTCATGACCATCTGCCACGATTTTTTTAGCAAGCTCTGTGCTTTTTTTCACCCATTTGCCTTCTAAGAAAAAGGTCGCCTTGACTTGATGCTTTTCCAGCGTTTTTAACATGTTGATTAAATGCTCGTCACCCCAAGCTACGTTGATGAGGAAGGCATTCATTTTTTTATCTGGATGTCCCTTATAAATGGGCTCTGCACCAAGCTCATGTAAATGAATAGATGGTTTTGTTTCATTAAAAACAAGCAGCTTTTCATCGAATGACCCCTGTTTCTTCATTTTTTCATAAGAGGCATCGATATCAACTGTCTGTCCATTTAAGCCAGGCATCTTTTTCCACACTTTATCAATCTTAGCATTTTGCGCCTTTACTTCATAGTCAGAAGACTTCGATTCAATTTCCTGAAATAAAATATCTTTTGAAACAGATGCAACCTCGGCATGCTCTTTCATTGATTCAATATATGTAACAGCAGCCGGCTGCTTCATCGTTTGATATGACACGAGCAGTAAAAATACAAACACAATGAATGGTAATGTTTTTTTCAATGGTTGTCCCTCCCCTTTACCACAAATTATGATGGGGAGAAACAAGCTAGAACTATTGTTAGCGCAAGAAAAGAAAGAAGCCTGGCACGGATACCTGGCTTCTAACACATTTTATTTGATCTCATTAAGACTGCTTTTCTTCTTTTTCCTTTTCTTCACGTAAAACAGCTTTCCGAGAAAGGTTCACACGGCCTTGTTTATCGATTTCAGTGACTTTGACAAGTAATTCATCGCCAAGTTTCACGACATCTTCTACTTTGCCCACACGCTCAAGCGCAAGCTCAGAAATATGAACAAGTCCATCTTTTCCGCTGAAGATTTCAAGGAAGGCACCGAATTTTTCAATGCGTTTGACTTTACCTAAGTAAAGCTGTCCTACTTCAACTTCTCTCACAAGATCTTCAATGATTTTCTTCGCTTTTTGGTTCATATCTTCTTCTGTAGAAGATATGAAGATTGTACCATCTTGTTCAATATCGATTTTCACACCGGTATCTTCAATAATTTTATTGATTTGTTTACCGCTTGGTCCAATGACATCGCGAATTTTATCAGGATTGATTGTCATCGTTAAGATTTTAGGTGCATAACGAGACAATTCTCCTCTAGAAGCAGGAATCGTTGACAGCATGCTGTCTAAGATTTCCATTCTTCCTTTTTTCGCTTGTTGAAGAGCCTCTTCTAAGATGTCTTTTGACAAGCCATCGATTTTGATGTCCATTTGAAGGGCTGTGACACCTTTTGATGTACCTGCAACTTTAAAGTCCATATCTCCAAGTGCATCTTCCATTCCTTGAATGTCTGTCAGCACTGTGTAGTATTCCCCAGATTTCACAAGTCCCATTGCAATCCCTGCAACTGGTGCTTTAATTGGAACACCCGCATCCATCATCGCAAGTGTACTTGCGCAAATACTTGCTTGTGAAGTAGATCCGTTAGATTCTAATACCTCTGAAACGAGGCGAACCGTATAAGGGAAATCTTTTTCGGATGGAATGACTGGTTCTAGTGCACGTTCACCTAGTGCACCATGTCCGATCTCACGACGGCCTGGACCGCGCATTGGACCTGTCTCACCAACACTGAATTGCGGGAAGTTGTAATGGTGCATGAAGCGTTTTGATTCTTCAACACCTAGACCATCAAGAATTTGCACATCGCCAAGTGCACCTAATGTACAAATACTGAGCGCCTGTGTTTGTCCTCTTGTAAATAGGCCTGAACCGTGCGTTCTTGGCAGAAGTCCTACTTCTGAAGAAAGTGGACGGATTTGATCTACGCCGCGTCCATCTGGACGTACTTTCTCTTCAGTGATCAGACGGCGAACTTCGTTTTTGACAAGCTTGTTTAATACATCTTTCGCTTGTTTAATCGTTGCTTCGTCACGTTCTTCTGCTTCAAACTTCTCAACTACAGCTTTTTTCACAGCACTGATCGCATCCTCACGCGCATGCTTCTCATGTACTTGAATCGCTTTCAGCAGGTCAGCTTCAGCAAGTGCTTTTACTTCGTCTGCTAACGTTTGATCTACTTCATATAAAGGAATATCGATTTTTTCTTTACCGACTGCCTTCACAATTTCTTCTTGGAATTCGATTAAGCGTTTGATCTCTTGGTGACCGTACATGATCGCTTCAAGCATTGTCTCTTCTGGTACTTCATCAGCACCAGCTTCTACCATGTTGATCGCATCTTTTGTTCCGGCAACCACAAGATTGATGTCACTTTGTTCAAGCTGCTCCACATTTGGGTTAATGATCAGCTTTCCATCCACTCGTCCTACTGTAACGCCGGCGATTGGTCCCTCAAATGGAATGTCAGACACACATAAAGCTAAAGATGAGCCAAACATTGCAGCCATTTCAGATGAACAATCTTGATCCACACTCATGACGATACTAATGACTTGTACTTCGTTTCTAAATCCATCTGCAAACAGCGGACGAATTGGTCTGTCAATTAAGCGGCTCGCAAGGATAGCCTTTTCACTTGGACGGCCTTCTCTTTTAATGAAGCCGCCAGGAATTTTACCTACTGCGTATAGTCTTTCTTCGTAGTTCACAGTGAGCGGGAAGAAATCAAGTGGTTTTGGTTCTTTAGAAGCTGTTGCTGAGCTAAGCACAGCCGTATCTCCGTAGCGTACGAGGACCGCTCCGTTTGCTTGCTTTGCAAGCTGGCCAGTTTCAACTGTCAGTTGACGTCCAGCCCAGTCTATGGTGAAGACATGTTTCTCTTGTCCCATTCTGAGATAAACTCCTCTCTTATCGTAAAATTTTAGTTAGTTCTTATTATGAACAAAATGATTTTCACATATCAATGTGAAAGCTGTATGTAGAAGGGTATTTGCCATTCTTTCAACATTTTAACCATAAAATATTAGTGATTATACGATAAAAAAGCGGGAATCCTCCCGCTTTTTACGATTATCGACGTAAGCCTAGTTTGTTAATTAACTCACGGTAACGAGTTACGTCTTTATTACGTAGATACGTAAGAAGATTACGACGTCTACCTACCATTTTCAAAAGACCGCGACGTGAGTGGTGATCTTTCTTATGAGTACGTAAATGCTCGTTCAAGTTGTTAATTGATTCTGTTAGGACAGCGATCTGAACTTCTGGAGATCCAGTATCAGATTCGTGTGTTTTGAACTCATTAATTAATTGCGTTTTACGCTCTTGAGTAATTGCCATCCTGTTTCACCTCCAAATCATGTTAGCCCCATCTACCTCGCAGCCGTCGGTGAAGTCGGCCTGCCAAGTAAGTGGTTTTAAAGCTACAGGAATTATCATACTAAAAATATGCTGAATTTGCAAATGGTAGAGCAGTTTTTCTATGATTTTTTTGTTTGCTTATGCTGATCTTGAAAAAACTGAATCGCTTCCTCTTTATCTTGACTGATTTGAGCCGTCAGCTCCTGGATTCCGTTAAATTTTCGTTCACTTCGAATGCGCTTGAACCATTGTAATTTAATCGGCTGGCCATATATTTCTTCGTTAAAATCAAAGAGGTTTACTTCAATGGCAGGCTGATCAGGACGTTTTTCATAAAATGTTGGTTTATAGCCAACATTACAAACACCGTCATATACTTTACCTTTTACTTCTGCTCTTACTGCATATACCCCTGTTGGCGGAATAATGTATTCAGCAGATAAGCCGACATTAGCTGTCGGAAACCCGATCGTCCGTCCGCGTTTGTCTCCATGGATGACAATGCCGCGAAGCTGATAAGGTTTTCCTAAAAGCTCGCTCACATATTCAACATCCCCATTTTTTAATGCGGAACGGATGAGAGTGGAGCTGACTTTTCGGTCTTGATTGGACAGCTTAGGTACGATGGTTGCATTGATACGGCCTTTTCCGTATTCATCGAACGTTTCCATTGTGCCTGCACCAAAACGGCCAAACGTAAAATCAAACCCCGCTACTGCGTGCTTCACATTCAATTCATCCAAATATTGATCCACAAATTCTTGAGGAGATAGAGCTGCAAAGCTCTCGCTGAATTGTACGATGTATAAATAGTCAGCGCCCAGCTGTTCGATAAAATCAATTTTATCCTCAAGCGGTGTAATTAAGTCTTTTGGTTCCCGTGCCTTTTGCAAAACATGTGATGGATGCGGATGAAAGGTCATGACTGCTAAGGCCAATCCTTCTTTTTCCGCAATGCTTTTCGCTTTGTCAATGACTTTTTGATGCCCAAGGTGAACACCGTCAAAGTACCCTAAAGCCATGACAGACGGGACTTGATCCTTTTGATTCAATGTATGTGGGTGTGAAATATGTATAGTCTTCACGAGATGTCACCTTTTCTTTAAGATTGCTTGTCCTGAGATAAGATCTTCGCCGGCTTCATCAGGTTCTGTTTGGTCGGGTGCTTCATATATATCGCCAGACAACGGCCTGAAGGAGCAAAAACAGCGACACGATCCGCCTCTGCGAAATGAGCAAATTCATCAGGCATTGGCAGGACTGCACCGTTTTCCACTTTACTTGCTAATGTATCATTTATCTCCCATTTCGGCAAATGATTGAGCGCACGCTCGATCGGGACAAGGTGCTCATCTACAGTTCCTTCCTCGCTTATATCTCGCAGCTCATCCAGCGTGATACATTCATCAAGTGTAAAATCACCAGACCCTGTACGAATGAGATGTGACATGTGGGCTGGAAACCCTAGTTTCTTCCCGATATCAACCGCTAAGGTCCTCACATACGTTCCCTTTGAGCATAGAACGGTAAACCTAAATGACACGCTACCATCCTCATATGTGACAGGTGTAGTCCGCTCGATACGGTGAATAGTAATTTCTCGGCTCGGCCGCTCAATTTCAATGCCTTCTCTTGCATATTCATAGAGCTTTTTCCCGCCAATTTTCACAGCAGAAAACATGGGAGGAATTTGTTCTATGGTTCCTTCAAACTGCTTCAGCGCCTCATCAATTTCTTTTTCTGAGATCGGTTTTTCCACCTTTTTTTCTTCTACGATCTCACCTGTTTGGTCTTCTGTTGTTGTAGAAAAGCCAATCGTGATCTCCGCATCATACGTTTTCGATTTATCTGTTAAGTATTCTACAATCTTCGTTGCTCTTCCGATACAAATAGGCAGAACACCTGAAACCTCTGGGTCGAGGGTGCCTGTATGGCCGACTTTTTTTGTGTGCAAAATTTTTCTTACTTTAAACACACAGTCGTGTGAGGTCATGCCTCTTTCTTTATGTAATAAAAGAACACCATTTATCATCTGCGTTCTCTCCTTTCATAAACGATGAAAAAGGACAGACGATCATCGCCTATCCTTATTTCAACATCTTATTCGTGATCTTTTGTGTTTAATTCAGCAATCAGGCTTTCAATTCGATTTCCGTAATCTACAGATTCGTCGAATTCAAAGTGCAGTTCTGGTGTTTTGCGAAGTCTGATTCGATTGCCAATTTCAGAGCGGATGTACCCTTTAGCCTTTGCAAGACCTTTTAAGGTTTCCTCTCTTTTCTTCTCGTCGCCAAGAACTGAAATGTAGACTTTGGCAATTTGCAAATCACCGGATACTTCGACATCAGTTACAGTCAAAAAGCCGATTCTTGGATCTTTTAGCTTTCTGCCTAAGATGTCGCCCAATTCTTTTTTCATTTGCTCACCCACACGGGTTGCTCTCATACTCATGATCTTATCACCTCTAATTAAAACCACTCAGTTTTCGTGATCGTTCGTTCAATTTCAGGAAAAGAATCGATAAAGCTTAATACACGCTGAAGCTCCTTTTCCACTTGAACCCGAGATGAGGAAATCACGGCGATTCCGATTGATGTACGCTGCCATGTATCCTGGTAATCCATTTCAGCAATGGTTACATTGAATTTATGACGCGTTCTTGTCAATATTCGCTGAAGAACCGCACGTTTTTCCTTCAGTGAGGATGCATCATAGATCATGCACTCACATTCGGTATAACCGATCATTTTCTTTCGATTTCTTGCATAACGAATGATTCCATGACATCACCTTCACGGATATCATTGTATTTCTTAATGGTAATACCACATTCATAGCCTTGTGAAACTTCTTTCACATCATCTTTAAATCGTTTTAACACGTCAACTTCGCCTTCAAAAATAACGACGCCGTCACGGATTAAGCGGATTCCGCTATCTCTTGTAATCGTTCCTTCAGTTACATAACCGCCAGCAATTGTACCGATTTTAGATACTTTGAACGTTTGACGGACTTCAACTTGACCGATGACTTTTTCTTCATATTCAGGGTCAAGCATTCCTTTCATCGCAGCTTCAATTTCATCGATGACTTTATAGATAATGCGGTGCAAGCGGATATCAACGTTCTCAGTCTCAGCTGTGCTCTTCGCATTTCCATCAGGACGTACGTTAAAGCCAATCACGATGGCATTAGAAGCACTTGCTAAAATGATGTCTGATTCTGTAATCGCTCCAACACCCGTATGGATGATTTTCACTTTTACGCCTTCGACTTCAATTTTTTGAAGAGCTGCTGTTAATGCTTCAGCAGAGCCTTGTACGTCTGCTTTCACGATCAAGTTGATATCTTTTACGTCACCTTGTTTGATTTGCTCAAATAGGTCGTCTAGAGATAATTTTGCTTTATCTGAACGCTGTTCGTCCAGCTGTTTAGAAGCACGCGCCTCACCGACTTGACGAGCTGTTTTTTCATCTTTGAATACGAGGAACTGATCCCCTGCATTCGGTACATCGTTTAAACCAGTGATTTCAACAGGTGTAGATGGTCCTGCTGTTTTCACGCGGCGGCCGATGTCATTGACCATTGCACGTACACGGCCAAATGTATTTCCGACAACGATTGGGTCACCTACATGAAGTGTACCTGTTTGAACAAGAAGGGTTGCAACAGAACCTCTTCCTTTATCAAGCTCAGCCTCGATGACAGTCCCTTTTGCCGCACGATTAGGGTTGGCTTTCAGTTCTGCTACTTCGCTGACAAGAAGGATCATTTCGATCAATTCGTCAATGCCTTCACCTGTTTTCGCAGATAGTGGAACGAAAATGGTTTCGCCGCCCCAAGCTTCTGGTACAAGACCATGCTCAGTTAATTCCTGCATCACGCGGTCAGGGTTCGCTGTTGGTTTGTCAATTTTGTTAACAGCGACAATGATTGGCACTTCTGCCGCTTTCGCATGGTTAATCGCTTCAATTGTTTGAGGCATGACACCATCATCTGCTGCAACGACTAGAATTGTCGTATCCGTTACTTCGGCACCACGTGCACGCATCGTTGTAAATGCTGCGTGTCCAGGTGTATCAAGGAACGTAATTTTTTTGCCGTTTTCTTCAATTTGGTATGCACCGATATGCTGCGTGATTCCACCTGCTTCGCCTTCGACGACTTTTGTCTTACGAATGCTGTCAAGAAGAGTTGTTTTCCCGTGGTCAACGTGTCCCATGATCGTTACAACTGGAGGGCGTACTTGCATATCTTCTTCTTTATCTTCAACTTCATACTTTTCAAGTTCAGTTTCTTCTAAAATAATGACTTCCTCTACTGGAACACCATATTCAGAAGCGATTAATTCAACTGTATCTTTATCAAGTTCTTGGTTGATCGTTGCCATGACACCAAGCATCATCAGCTTTTTGATGATTTCAGCTGTTTCTTTTCCAAGCTCATCAGCCAGCTGGCCGACAGTCATTGAATTTGTAAATTCAATTTTTTCAGGAAGCTCTTTTTTAGGCTTCACAGGTCTAGCTTGCTGATGCTGCGGTTTGTTATTTCCACCGCGTTTATTTTTGTTTTTATTTTGGTTGTTGTTTTTTTTGTTTTTATTAAATTGATTATTCTGCACGTCATTCTTCTTTCTATCATTGTTTTTGTTAGATGATTGTTTTTTTTGTTCTGCGGGTTTCTCGTTAGCTGTCTCTTTTGCTTTGGCTTTTTTATAGATAGCGTCTAGCTTTTTCACAGTGTCGTCTTCAAGCGTCGCCATGTGGTTGTTCACTTCCACGTTCATATCCTTAAGCGCTGCTATAATATCTTTACTTGAAACATCTATGGCTTTTGCGTATTCATATACTCTCACTTTAGCCATTCGTTCACCCCCAAATAAATTAATCGAGCAAGCTTATGAGCTTCTTAGCGAAGCCTTGGTCAGTGACAGCGACAACTACGCGAGCTTCTTTCCCAATAGAACGTCCGAGAACGGAACGGTCTTCAACTTTTCTAACCGGAACATTATAAAATTTGCATTTGTCAGATACCTTTTTCTCTGTGTTAGATGAGGCATCTGCTGCAAGAAGAACCAGCTTAGCACGCGCATGTCTAATTTCTTTGATCACCAGATCTTCTCCTGACACGACTTTACGAGCTCGATTTGCTAGACCAAGCAAAGGATACCATTCAGATTCATTCATTAGGTTTTTTCACCTTTTCAGCTAGTTCTAGTAATTCTTCAAATATGTGTTCGTCAATCTGTGTCTGAAATTGCTGCTGTAAACTGCGTTTGTTCTTTGCCGCAAGAATGGTTTCTTTATCGAGAGAAAGGTAAGCTCCGCGTCCGTTCATTTTTCCGGTAGCGTCAACAGACACTTCTCCTTCTTTAGAACGAACAACACGGATCAGTTCTTTCTTTGGTTTCATTTCTCCCGTCACGACGCATTTTCTAAGCGGGATTTTTTTTCGGCTTTTCACCTTTAATATCACCTCTTATTCGTCAGATTCCTCAGCTACTGGTTCAGCCTCTAAGAAAAGAGATTCAGAGTCTTCAGTTCTTGGGAAAATACCGAGTTCCCTTGCATCTGTTTCGCTTTTAATGTCGATTTTCCAGCTAGTCAGCTTCGCTGCAAGGCGGGCATTTTGACCTCTTTTACCAATCGCTAATGACAGCTGATAATCAGGGACAATGACTGTTGTCGCCTTGTCTTCTTCATTCACAATGACATCAAGTACTTTTGATGGACTGAGCGCATTGGCAACAAATTCAACCGGGTCATTAGACCAATGGACAATGTCAATTTTTTCGCCTTTTAGCTCATTGACAATTGCTTGTACACGCTGACCTTTTGGTCCAACACAGGAGCCAACTGGATCAACATCAGGATCATCTGTACGAACAGATATTTTAGAACGGTCCCCAGCTTCTCTAGCAACCGATTTAAGCTCTACAGTACCATCATAAATTTCTGGTACTTCAATTTCAAATAAACGCTTTAAAAGACCTGGATGTGTTCTAGACACATAAATTTGTGGTCCTTTTGTTGTTTTTTCTACTTTTGTAATGAACACTTTAATGCGGTCATGTGGTTTGTATTCTTCATTTGGCATTTGTTCATTGACAGGAAGAAGGGCTTCGATTTTGCCAAGTGACACGTAAATAAATTTACTGTCAATCCGCTGAACGATTCCCGTCATAATGTCTTCCTCGCGGTCGATGAACTCAGTGTAGATCACACCACGCTCTGCTTCTCTCACTCGCTGCGTCACAACTTGTTTCGCTGTCTGAGCTGCAATGCGTCCGAAGTCTTTTGGTGTGACTTCAATCTCAACGACGTCACCAACCATGTAATTCGGGTTAATATTGGCTGCATCATCTACAGAGATTTCAAGGCGAGAATCATACACTTCATCTACAACATCTTTTCTTGCGAACACACGAATTGTTCCCGTTTCGCGGTTTAAATCAACACGAACATTTTGTGCTTGATTAAAATTACGCTTATATGCAGAAATGAGTGCAGCTTCTATCGCTTCAATTATAATTTCTTTACTAATACCCTTCTCTTTCTCAAGAACAGTCAGGGCATCTAACAACTCACTACTCATTTTTATGGTTCCCCCTTATATCAATGAAAAGGTTAATTGAACGAAACTGCTAATCTTGCGTTAGCTATTTTTTCGTATGGAATATTGATCTCTTTCTTTCTTGTCTTGATCTTCACTGTCACTGTTGCAATCTCACCATCAAAGCTTGTAAGCTCACCTTCAAATGCTTTTTCACCATCAATTGGTTCATATGTTTTCATGAAAACATTTTTTCCAAGTGCTTTTTCAAAATCAGCTTTTTTCTTTAATGGGCGCTCCGCTCCAGGAGAGGACACTTCAAGAAAGTAGTTTTGGCTAATCGGATCTGCCTCATCAAGCTTTTCGCTCAAGGCTTCGCTCACTTTGGCACACTCTTCGATATCGACACCTTTATCAGAGTCAATAAACACGCGAAGGAACCAGTTTTGACCCTCTTTGACAAATTCAACATCAACGAGTTCAAGCTGTAAGCCATCTAAAATTGGCTGCACCATTTCGCTTACGACATCCACTACTTTTTTGCTCATTCTCTTCCTCCTTGTGCTTTCGATAAACGCTCTTATCAATCATTCTGCATAAAAACCCTGCTTTATGTGAGCAGGGGGAGCAGAAAACGGATGAATAATGTCGAGACAAAAATTGCCTGTTCAATACAAAAGAGCGGGTTTCCCCACTCTTGTCTCGGTAATCGTTAGCATTTCCATAAAAACTATACCATATCCAATTTTTTTATGCAAATGAAGTTCCTCCTTATAATAGGTACTTGCTCAACGATTACTGCAGCATGTTCAGTACCATTAATACCTCTCTCTTCCTTTATATATAAACGGAAAGCCACTATGAATAGAGCGGACTGGTAATAATGCACCTGAATGCAATGAGCGAAGAACAGAGCTCCCCTATGAAAGAAAGTAACATCTACACTAAGCCATCTCTATTTCCAAAAAACATTTTGTATGACACAGTATGGTTATTTATATAGAAGCAAAGAGTGTATCAGTAAACAGCCTTCACTTTCAAATTTTTCATCCCCCCTAATGGATAAGTACTTTAACGTTAAAGAAATAAGCACTTTGCCTTTGTCACTCACTTCAGATAACCGCGTTCTAATTTTTAGGGAATAGCAATGTAAAGATCATTCATATTGAACTCCCCGAAGAGCAGGCGGAGACTGAACGGATAACCTTCATATTATACATGAGAAAGAACCATGTTTATATGGAATGAATTTATCCAGACTGTTTAATCAGCCATGCATGTAAAAGTAAAGGTGTCTTCTGTGCTGAATTGCTATATTCATCTGGAACCTGCCTTAACGTTTGTTGTAAATTTTCATTTCCTATTAACGATAAAAATTCCATACTAAATGGGCTAAACCCTCCAATTATAGAAGTACCAATCTTATACATCATATCTTTTCTAGTTTTGGTCATATAGGTGAGTAACTGCTCGAACTCAGATAATGTCAATGAGGCGTGATATTGATCATATAAATACAGTTCTTCTTCTTTGTTCTCAACTGAACTCAATCCACTTTCTATACTATCTCGATTTAAATCAACTATATAAATAATAGATTCATTTGATAAATAAGGAAGTAACTGTTCTAATAATGCTAAAGGATCTTCAAATAGCCCAAAACACAGATGTATTAAAATCGCATCATAACTTTTCGCATGTGATGAAAAATTTTTGATATCTGTACAAATAAAATTAGCTTTTAAATTCAATTGATTTGCACAATGTATGGCTTCTTCAGATGAATCAATTCCAGTCAAATCAGCTTGAGGTAATTGCTTAGATAAATACTCAAGCATCTGCCCTTGTCCACATCCTATATCTAAAATAGAGGCAGGGGTTTTTTTGAATGTTAGTTGATAATAAGAAATGAAAGTTTCAGCTGATAGACATCGAGTAAATGGCGTTTCTCGATTATCATAATTTGAACTTATTTTTCTTTTTTCTGAATCCAAAAACCATGACTGCGCCAGAGCTCTTTTCCCTTTAAGCTCTTTCATCTTTTCTTGTATTATCACAGGGTTTACCACCTTTATAAAAAGTCTCACCAATCAGTTTCAGATAATACGGGAGGTTTCGTTTTGAAGTTCTTTATTTTGCGAGGTTGAAAAAAATGAATGAACAGATTATGTGAAATATGAAATGCTATCGCTGCTAGAATACCAAATGTTAAGTATGAAATAACTGTGATTAATGTAAAAAGCGACATATAAGCAATAGACTTAACACCGCCTATTGGTATATGCAGCAAGATAAATCCTATTGAACTGATACAGATCGATACCGCTACAGACTCTACAGAATTCGTTAGTAATAATAACGGAAGAAAGAACCGCCAAATCAATTCTTCTGATAGAGCCGTTAATGGAAGAAAAAAGATTGAATCAACATTGACAACATATCTGCCTCTAAATGCAACAACTTTGTTTTTTAATTTCCATAGAACTGACGGTAATAGGACACCTAATAAAAAGAAGAATAAAACACCATACACATTTTTATTATTAGAAATTTCAACTAAGAGCTCTTGAGAAAATGCTCCACAGCATATAGAAGCTCCGATAATCGTGAATCCATCATAGCTCCTCTGAGGAGTGATATATGTTATTAACTTTCGATCGGATATTGGTTTATCTCTCTTGATTTTGATCACCATTTTAGAGCTTAAGGGACCCAAAAAGTGAATGAGGATCCCTAAAGCTGCTACCATTGAAATCATCTATTTAAGTACCCGCAATCAATGTATAAATTGGGGCATCATCTACTCCATTAAATCCACCGATCATTTCCATTAACTCATCATCGATAAACCCTCCGAATGGTCGGCTATTAATCTTCTGTGCAGTAGATACCAAAATCATATTTTGCATGACATGTCCTGCCTCCATAAAAACGAAGCGATAAGAACGATGTCCATACTTAAATCGAGAACGCCAAAAATTAGCTGAAATGACTACAGCAAATGCAAAATCTTGAACGGATTCTTCTTGTAACATTATTTTCTCAAATTCTTTTTCAGAGTAATCACCCATTTTGGTCAATCCTTTTCTATACGGATCGAAATGATAAATACCTTTGTCTAAAGAATCCACTTTGTTGGCTACAATAAATAGATCTAGAGGATAAAGTGCCCCGCCAGATGGTATAGGGCGTCTAGGTCCTTCTTTACGCTCTACCAATCCATAACTCTTCTGTAAAACTGTTGAGAGTTGTTCTAATGAAACACTCCCCCCGCTAAAATAATCTGCACTTCTTCGTTCCTTAATGACATCATCTAAAGTTATATTTGTATTTAATGGTTTAGGCAGTAAAATTAAAGGTAGGTCATCAAATCTTTTACTTGCATGGGTAGCAATCTTTTGCAAAGTTTGAGATCGCAGCAGCCCTGCAACACCAGGTGCGTCCCATGCCATTGAACCCCTATAGATTTTTGTTGCCTCAAACCAATTTTCAGAAGGATCATCAAACCGTAATGCTTCGTTTCCATACACAACATCAGCCAAATTAGTAGCATGTCTTTCAATACTATTCATATATTTAATCACCTTTCTACGATATTAAGGAAATGGATGCGGAATTGGATTCAGTTCTTCTAACTTAAAAGGTTTATCTACTAAACCTAAATGATAAGAATGTTTTAAAATTCGTTCTCCGCCCAACATTCTACCTCTATAAAGAACGTCAATCGGTTTATATCCAGGAATAATTGATTTTACAACATAGGCACCAGCATCTTTTATATCAGGGCTGGTTAAATCAAAAGTTGCCACATGATATCCTTGTTTTGATAAATGACTGACAAGGTTAGTCCATAAAATGTCTGGAGAACGATCATCAAACGGTGCATAGTCTTTAACGTCCACTAATTTCTCACTCGCTGTTAAAAAATCAGCTTCTTTCACAATAGCTGTTCCCGCATAGAGTTTAATATGATCTTCAAAACTGTTAATATCTCGATGATAATCTACATCCACTAAGGCGTTCCCTAATCGTTGTTCTGTTTTTACCCAAGTTCTTGTATACATTCCCTCTATTGCAGCTTTCTCACATGCTCTTTCAATTGAATGAGCAGAGGCCGCGCCAATAGCAAATGGAGCTAAATCTGTATGAGGATTTCTTATCACTGCCAAAATAGTAGGAACACCAGAAAAAATGCTCATGTCTACTAAATGCAAATCAAGAGAAGTAGGTTTAATATATCTTTCATAGAAGTGTTTTAATCTAGGTGAGGTATTAATATCGATCTGCGGTAAACTTAACTTATTGTACCAAGTAAGCATAAATGCATCTCTTTCAATTGTTTCAAATAAACCTGAGATTGCAGCTTCTTGATATGTAATACCACAAGCTAGTCCATTACTAGTTGCATGACCAATATTGGGGTCTCCTGGCCACTCAGTATAGTTTGCAATATGAATTAATTGAGCAGGCGTCCAAACTTCTTCATTATTTTCAGCAATATGACCTTTTCTCCACCATAATTTTGTATCTTCATTCCATCTATCATGAGGAAAATTCGGGTCTTCATATTGAGTGACAGCATACATCTCCCACTTATCAAAGCCAATTACTGATTTGCCTTCATTGATTAAGTCCTTTTGAGTACCAAAACATACAACATCAGAGTTTAAAGGTAAATAAGCGGCACTATATCTTTCCACCGTTTCACCTATAGCTGCTAATCTGGCTGCAGCTGGATTAGCAGATCCTCCCCCATTATATGAATTAGATGGTACTCCAAATAAAATATTGCTGTCTGTACCATGCGCTCCATATGAATGACCCCATATATCATCAACGTCTCTGAGTTTTCTATACTCTCTACGGACTATCCCAACATAAGGATCTGCCAATTGGTCGAGTATTTCCCATGACTCTTCTAACGTTGTCCATTTATTAGCCATAATTAATTATTCACCTCACCATGAAACCAAACTTGAGGAAAACCTGTATCTGCAGTTGGGGAACACTTTGGGCATCTAGGAACTCGATAAACACGATGATGATTAAATGAGACACCTTTATCATCTAAATTAATTGTTGTAAATCCACCTGGTGTTGCACTTGGTGCGTAATCTTTTAGTGTGAGCCATTCTAAAATTAAATTACTTGCAATTCCGATTTGAACTAAATTAATCGGCATATGATAAACCGGTTTCTTTTCAGGATTTATAGGTTTTATTTTCATTAAGTCTGATCGCAATACTTCGTCAGAAAAATTTGCTGATTTTCGAAGGTTATAGCAATGTAAACAAGCTGATTGATGTGGCAAGAAAAATGGACCTACCCAAGATGTCTGTCCATCATATGGCACAATGCTTAACCAAGGGATGTGGTCTTCTAATGCCAGATCATTTATTTCTTCAAAAATCGGATCTAAATGAGAGTTGCCGATAGCAACCCTGATATCTGGCTGCTTATTTAATTCTCCTTTAAGCACTACATGTAGCCCTGCCTCTTGCAAATGACGAATAAATTCAGCAGCAACTGGGTTATGATCTCGCGTAATAACTTCAACAATCCCTGTTTTTAAACGATCTAGTATATCTTCAACCAATACTTGTCCACCGGCTCTTTCATAAGACAAAAGCGCAGTTAAATCAAAGGTCATATCCGTCTTAACACACATTCCGTTCGCAACTAAAAATTCGAGGACATGTTTTAATTGATCACTCTCTACTTCGAAATTCTCCTCCAGCTCTTTAATGGAAACCCCATTATCTTCCATAAGATAATCAGAAATTTCTTGAATAAATTCAATAATTCCGTCACCTTCAATTTTGGTGACAGTTTGCGCTTTTAAACCAATCAAACTGTCTTCTAGTTTACCTAGCGTAATGTGTGGTGCTAATTTATACCTCGTCATTTCTTGGTCTTTGACAAACATATATTATTCCTCCTTAAGAATAATTAATTTGTATTTTAGATAATTGTGCCCGATTTGGGGGGTGACCAATTATTTGTTCCAGCGTGTTCGTAAATGGCTGTAAATGTTTTGAAGAAGAAGCTTCTTGAAATTCGGCTAACCATTCTAATACGTCTAAAGGCATATTGTTCTGGGACAAAATTGATATGACCTCTTCTTTACTTTTACAATACAATTCAATTTTCATGTTTAAATCCTCTTCAAAAATATCCTTCAGCCTACTCATACTTACTAACTCTGGTCCTGTTAAATCATATGCCTTTCCAGCGCGATTCCTAACATCCTGTTTAGGGATCAAACATGCCTTTACAACATCTTTTGTATTGATCCAATTAACTCCCTCGGGAGAAAATGCAGTTATTAATTTACCAGTAGCACCTGCCCATCCTCTATAAAGTTCTATATTAATATCAAGCGGTGAAGTCCTATAAAGTATGCTATTCTGATAGATTTTCAATAATTCACTTTCAAGAGAACCTAGTTCATCCTCGACAGTATGCCTTCTATTAGATAAAATAATCGTTTCCGTTTGAAAATCAGTATTATTTATAAAGAATTCTTTGTCATAACTAACAGCCCCGCCCAAATCAATTATTTGAACAGGATAGTCTTCATACTCAACTTTCATCTTCTCTAAATAGGCTTTTATTGGTTCTCTAATCCCGACATAATGAATACTCATAAAGATCCCCTCCCTCTTTTCTCTTTCCTGATTATCAGTGAATGGTGAAAATCTAAATTAATCAAACTTATAATAGAAATAGTAATCTTCTATTTGAGTTCTTCATAACATAGTAACCTCAACTTTTTTCATACATTTAATTAACTTAATATCTAAATACCCAAAATATTTGATTCAAATTAACACCAACCTTTAATCCAAAAATAACATAAAGACCATATAAAACCTTAAAATACATTAAATTTTAAATATAGTATTATTTTCCATAGTCATATTAAACCACATTTTTTCAGTGGTATCAACGGACTTTTCAGAAAATATAAAACTTTCACACTCACATATTGACAAATAAAGACTTATGAACCATCATATGTAATATATCAACTACATATCTATGTTGATAAATTTTAACTAAGGAGGTCTAAAGATGACTAAAATTACAATCCCAACTGCTTTGGCTGCTAAGGTACATGGGGAAGGTCAACATTTATTCGAACCAATGGCTGCGCGCTGCACTTGCACAACAATCATCTCAAGTTCTTCAACTTTCTAATCAACTTTAGTTTTTTCGACATATCATTGAAAAGATCGCTCGCCCACCTAGCGAAGCAGACTTAGCTAGGTGGGTGGGCATTTTTTATTTGAAAATAGAAGTTTCCACGTTTATTTTGCTTAACGAAAACCTTGCATCCAGTTAATGGGACAGCAAGAGATAGTGAATAAAACAAAAAAAGGCTATTGAGATTTTTCTCAATAGCCCCCACTGTATTAAATATCGATTACTTCCACACCGCTTAAATCTGCCCCTTCTCCTTCTAAAATATGATAAGTCATTTTATCCATTGTCACTCCAATAAAATTTAATTTTTTAATCGTACATGATTTAAAATTAACATTGATTAATTTAGAATTCTCAAAAGTAATGTTTTTAAAATAACAATTTTCAAATAAAACATTTATTAAAGATGATTCATCAATACTAATGTTGGGTAAATGACAGCCATATAAGGATGAATTCGTTATCTCACAATGTTCAAAATGAGATTGAGTCAAATCACTCTTTTCAAAGGTAGATGAGGAAATTTTAGAATGGCTAATATTAACTTTTCTCAGATAGCACCCATTAAAATCTGAATGGCTCATTACTTTTTGTACAATCGATAGCCCCTTAAAATCGCATAACTTATATTTAACATTTATAAACGTTAACCAATCTAAATCAGCATTAACAAATATTTTTTTCACATGCTCTACGCGGTTATGATCATCAATTACTAATGTATGATTATCAATGCTTATTTCGCCTGATTTCAGCTTTTCAATAAGCATATCCTGAACCTCTGCATCTTTTAATCCATCATTTTCGAGTTTTAATTTAACATTTCCAAGCAGCTCTAATAATTCTTTTTTCTTTTCTTCATATGTTTGGTCTTTTTTATATGGCCGAAAACAACTTTCAACATACAGTTCTAACTCTTCACTTAACATTGACTCACTCCTTTTTTCAGACAGCATACAAGCATTGATTTTGCGGTGCATAACATTTAGCTGAAATTTTTAGAGACTAGCCTCTTGCTCGCTTTATATATTTTTTATAGCCAACCAACGAAAGAATAAACCCTAACAGGGTATAGCCTATAAGGACTGCTGTAACTAAGATCAAATTCTCTCCCCCTGGTAGTGTTGATACTGATTGCACTAAACCTTGATGTGCCCAATACTGCGGGAAGAGCATACCAATTATTTTGAGATAACTAGGTAATTGATCAAATGGAGTCCATAAGCCACAAGCAACTGCTGTCCCTAAAGCAATCATGTTTGTCATCACTAGGCCTGTATTCTCAGTTTTAGCAAATGCGGCGATGGCAACTCCCCATGAAGTCACTTGCATTGATAATAGAACAACTACTAAGAAATACGAGCTGTATTGTGTTATTTCAATACCATATAAGTAAACTCCTAAAATGGTTAACAACAAAACTTGAAATAAGATAATGATAAAAAATGGAACGCACTTTCCAAGAAAAAAATGATGCGGCTGTAAAGGAGTACTTGCTAGCCTTGCCACAATTCCTTTCTCACGATCTTTTACAAAACTAATGACAATTGAAATAATGACAAATGTGGAGAAAAACACGCTCATCCCTGTCACTGATTGAGAAGCAACTAATGTTTTTTGTGCTTGAGAACTACCTGATGTAAATAATTCTATTAAAAGAATAATTGAAGCAACTGGTAATAAAATGGTCCAGAACAACAATGATCGATCTTTCACCTGTTTTATAGATTCGATGCGGACTAATGGCCACATAAAAATCACTCCCGTTATATTCATTTGATTCCCTTCTATATAACTCTTAAATAATCACATTTTTTATTTATTTTACCATTTGTGGATGTGACGAATTAGAATTAGTCACATAATGTTGACTAATTACGTATGATTTTAAATCACGGTACACACAAATTAATTCTGTTCGTTAGATTTATGCTCTTTCTACATCAGTTACTCTTTTAAGTTATTTTAATTGAAAAAAATACGAGAGTGCTTTTCATTCATAAAGACATTTTATTGTAATTGATCCCGTAAATCTGTTCCTGTTAATTGAAAAAAGACATCTTCAAGTCTCGGTCTGTACAAAGATAATTGTTGGGGAACCAATGATTCCTTTTTACTCAGTTTAGCCAAATCTTCTAAAGTATCTAATGGTTTTGTAGTTTTAACTAACACTCCACCTTGATGAGTAACAAAATCATACCCGAGACTAGTTAATGTTTTATTAGGAATCATAGATTCAAAAAAGATAGATGTTTCTGCGTAGCGATTCAAAAGCTCATCTATTTTGCCTTCTTCAACAATGTTCCCTTTATCAATGAAAGCCACATAATCACATAAACTCTCTATTTCCTCCATATAATGACTAACATAGATAATAGTTCTTCCCTCTTCCTTCAATTTGTTAATGATGTCGAAAATATAACGTCTTGATTGAGGATCTACCCCCACTGTCGGTTCATCTAAAAGAATTAACTTAGGAGCATGCATTAGAGCGCAGCCAATATTCAAACGACGTTTCATTCCTCCTGAAAAGCTTTCAACTATATCATTTGCTCTTTCCCACAATCCTACATCTTTTAGTGTTTTTTCTACTCTTTCTTCTAATGTTTTCCCTTTCAAACCATAAATTTGTCCAAAAAACTCCATATTTACTTTAGCTGTTAATTTTTCCTCTAAGCTGATGTCTTGCGGGATGTAGCCGAGCGCACTCTTAGACTCACCAACATGCTCAACTCTGCCTTCATAAGATTTAATAATGTGAGATATAATTTTCATCAAGGTTGATTTACCAGAACCATTTGGACCTATTAATCCATAACAAACTCCTTCTGGAATTGTTAATGTAATACTTTTTAACGCTTGGGTAGTCCCGTATTTTTTACTGACGTTTTCTATTTTCAACATTCGGCACTCTTTCCTTCCATGTCATTTATTTTTTAAAATGGCTTCAATAACACTCAAATATTCTTTGTAGGCGTGCTCTCCTAAATCTGTTATACTAACGATTGTTTTTGGTTTTTTATCCACAAATGTCTTTGTAATTAGCACATAGCCTGCATCCTCTAATTTTTTTAAATGCGAGCCCAAATTACCGTCTGTTACAGATAAAGAGGCTTTTAAGAAGCTAAAATCACATTTTTCATAAATCATTAATAAACTCATAATCCCTAACCGAACTTTTGGATGGATTAAATCATTTAAACTATTGACATTACTCATTTCCTTGTCCTTTTCTTTTTAAAATCACACCAGTTAATAACAAACTTCCTCCACCAATAAAAGCGAAGATAATGTTCATTAAACTAGGAAATAATAAAAATGTAGTTACACCTAAAACACTTAGCCAGAACCCCATAATAAAGATCTCTTTAGCCAGAACAATACCTAAGAGTAAATACATGATAGAAACCAATAAAACAACATAAAAGGGTAAATTATTTAATGTATATGGTAATAAACCAACACATATTAAAAAAATAAAGATACCTAAAATAATTCCAAGACCAAGCCATGTGTATTGTAATTGAGTTCTTAAAAACAAGGGCATTGGTATCATTTTCTTTTGTTTAAAATATGTAGTTAAAGTGATAACCCAACCCGCAATGCCTAAAATAAGCCAAAAGACACCTGCAGTTATTGAATTAGCAAAAAGTAAAGGTATTGAATATCCCATTATCCAAATGAGGCCCCAAATGATAAAATAAATACTGGTTTGTTTACAATACTCTGTTTTATAGTTTGTAATCGTCTTGATATGAGATAAATTCTCTAATATTTCTGAATTATTGAATTTTTCATTAGTCATAAATAAACTCCTCTTCCACAAAGAACTCTGTGATACAGAGTATAGATTTAAATTTCCATTTAGTCAAGTTATTGGAAATACTTTTTTTATGAATTAAAATAAAAAATAGATATAACCACCTCCTTCCTAACGAATCTCCAAATACCTTCTGCTTCTTGATCGTTTCTGAAAACCTTATTCAATGGTTGGTCTCAAACCGCTTCATATTTTAAAATATAGAAAAAGTGATAAACAAGCATTTTAAATTTTCTATTTGGAAAATAAGAACTACTAATTGGAGTGAGCTATATAAACAGTTCCTTATTCAGCAGGCATTCGTCATCGATTCTTTTCATTCATTCTTTTCGCATGTTCACTAATAAGTGCTGCCTCCCTGCTTCCTTTTATAATGCGGAAACCGTCATAATCCGGATAGAGCGAGTCATCGTCCTGAATGCTTGTTAAAATCCAAAATTGACTGCCAGCCCCTCCGAGCCGCTCTACCGCTGACAGCCAGCTCTGATATACGTCAGGACGAGCTGATTGATTTTGATAGCCAAACTCTTCTAGCACAACTGGCTTTCCGATTGACTTCCCGCGGGTGATATGGTCTTCGATCCATTTCACTCCCCAGGCAGCAGACTTGCTCCAGTGATCTGGGTACAGATGATAGGTTCCATAATCGATATTAGGAAGAGATGTTAAACGATCCCAATCGACGCCTTCTCCTCCTCCGTAAAACCAATCTTCATGTCCTGGTATGCGAAAGAATCCTTCATCTCCTACTGCAACAAGATGGTGACGATCCAGCGATTTGATCCATGTACTCATTTCATCTGCCCATTTGACTAGTACATTTCCCGTTGGATCTGACTGCATCCGCGGCTCGTTGGCTAATTCCCAAGTCATAATAGCTGGATCGTCTTTATATTGAACACCTGTATACGTATTGGTTCTTTCTAATACATAGCGCACATAATTTTTGTAAGCTTTTTGAATACGAGGATCTGTATAGAAGGCATCATGCGATCCTGCCCCGAACCACTTCACATATTGATTCATACCGCCAAAGTCATCCCAATTGTTCACTAGTGGGATCACAAGCTTTATTCCTTCCTGTCCTGCTTTATAAATCGCATAATCTAGTTTTTGAAAACCAGATTCTTCATAGACGCCTGGACTAGATTGTAAGACTGAGTTTTCTTGAGGAGCCCCGTCGTGAAAGCCCCAAATCCGTATGACCTTTAAATTCATTGCTTTCATATCATCGAACACAGCATCTACCATTTTTTTAGATTTGTAATGGAAATAGTAATTATTTGTGCCGGCGAAGTAAAATGGTTGATTGTTCAGCGTAAATTGTGTACCAGACGTCTGCACATAAGCGGCTGCCTTCATCGTAAGCGAAAACCAGCCAGACCATATAGCGGCTATAAGTATGAAGCAAGACACTCTTTGAGCCCACTTTTTCATTTACATTCTCCTCACAATCTATCTCTATCCTTCTTGAGGCAGGATTACGTCTAGTTGAAACGGTGTTTGTTCATTTGAATCAAGTTCAATCGTCTGCTGTTTGAGCATTTTATTTTTTTTACCGATTCGAATCTCATATGTTCCGTGAAATGCTGGACATTTCACATGGCCATTAGCATCGGTTTTTTCAACTCTTTGGGTCGTCCACTCATTTAGAAGCTTTTCATAACGTCGTCCTGCTTCATTTAAAGACCAATCATAATTCACGATGGCTGCATGTTCACCTCTCCAATGGGCACCTGCCCAAAATCCCCACATCAGCACTCCTTTTACGGCTGGATGACTAAATGCGACGCGATATAAAGCTTCCAGGTTATCCGCTCTTCTATTAGGGTCAGGGTGAACAGAGTCGTACTCTGTGACCCATATTGGAAGACCAAGCTCAGCCAGCACATCGAGCCTCTCTTTGACAATGACTGGATCGACCCGTTCTTCAAAATGGCCTTGAACCCCAATCGCCTCAATAGGTGCGCCTAACTGACGCAGTTCATTGATATGCGCTTTATAGGCATGGTGTTCACCATAAGAGATCACATTATAATCATTCACAAACAATAGTGCTTGAGGGTCAATTTTTTTCGTTTCTTCATACATCCACTTCCAAATATTTTTCCCAAAGCGATCTTTAAAAAATGAACCATGCATCATTTCATTGTTTACATCCCAATGCCGGAACCTTCCCTTAAAGTGATTGCCCGCATGCTCAAGCCGGTTTTTCATGGCTTCATATACTTCGTGATTCGGCAGTGACCTTAGCCAGCTTGGATTCGCATCCTCTACCTCCCAAAATAAAGCGTGCCCCCTCACTGGAAGCTGATGTCGATCTGCAAAATTCAACATCGCATCTGCTTTTTCGTAGGTGATTTTCCCTCTTTCTGGCTCATTCGCATACCATTTTGCTTCATTTTCAAAAACAGCCCAATTAAAATGCTTCACGAAAAAATCAGCATATTGTTGATTAAATAACACTTGATCATTCATCGCTGAACCAAAGGCGAATTCATGTCTGATTTGCTTTATTTCAACCTCTATTCCTGCTATTGGCTTTTTTTCGCCGTTTGTCACGTTGATCACAAGATCTCTTTGTCTATGCTCTGAGATTCGATCATCCGCCTCTTTTTTCCACATCAGATTTTCCTGCCCATTTTCGCCTCTATTGAATGAATGATGAAGAAAGCTTCTTTCTTTGACCATGTAAATCACCCTTATCTTCATTGGATTCATATTACCTATTCAAACTGCCGGCTAGAAGCCGGCAGCTTGCTTTTAACCTCTTAGTTGATCAGACGATGGTATTCAGCATAGGCAGTGGCCATATCCACTTGAGACCAGAAGCGGTGATAAGTGAAAACTGGTGCACCATTCTCCCATTTGCCTGTAGCTTCATTAAATGAAGACTGATATTTACTTTCGAGTGAAGACCATGCTGGATCTTGTTTAATCTTCGGACGAAGATCAGCAAAACTCGTATAGACCCCATTCCCTCCTCATTGCGGGTCAGAAGGAATGGTGCTGGCTCCAGGAATCTGATTTCCTTGACCAAATGTCCCGTTCCATCCATTTGGGAAATACACTTCTTTTCTAAAGAAACGGTCATAGTCTTCTCTATCTTCCTCTGTCACTATGCCGACGCCATCATTGTAATTCCATGCAACCTCTAGGAGCTGCGCGGCTGCATCTTTCGCTCTTGCACCAAGCGCTGTATAATCACCTGCTTCCTGCTTTGTGGCTGCAGCAAAGAATATCAAAGCTTTGGTTAGACTTCCTAATACGCCCGTATCCTGAGTCGGATCTTTAGTTACAGCTGTTAAATTTGGATTTCCTGTTGCAGACTGGAACCCGTTCCAAGTATCAGGCTGTCCGCTCCAAGCAATATTTCCAGGAAGCCAAAACTCTCCAGGCGCACTTGTTGTAGCAACCGAAACATTCGTTCCTCCTAGAATTCTCTGTCCTTGTTCATCTAAGAAATAACCCTCTTCATCTGACACAGGACGGCTGCCGATAAAAATGTAATCTAAAGCATAGCTGACCCATTTTGTTATGACAGATTTGGCCATTTGGACATTTTCAGATGTTTTGTCGCCATCTTTTACAAAAATATAATAAAGCTCTGCTACGCGCTCCATTGGCCACGCCTGCATTCCAAACCAGTTATTTGAAGGCGGGTCAAGGTAAACAGGTGCATCTTCATATGCCATATCATAAAAAGTACTTCTTCCTGCTGGATAAGCGCTATAGTCTCCATTCCAGCTATTGGTTGCGCCTCCTGCTATGGCTCCTTCTTTCGATTGAAGCCATACGTAAAATTCAAGCTGTCTCTTTAGTGTTTTTTCCCAATCGCTTGCCCCTGTTGCTGAAGATGGCTTTAAGCCTCCTTTATCTGAGGATAAAGCATAAGCAGCGACAGGATTTTGATATCCTTGATGACAATGGCTCGCTCCGATACGCCATGACCAGTTTGCATACTCCCCAAGTCCTCCGCCCCAAGAGGTATACCATGCCATTAAGTAATGACAGGCACCCTTTCCGTTTCCAGGATACGGATTCCCCTGCTTCCCGCTTCCAATCGTTTGAAAATATTTATCGTACATACCGTAACGGAGGAAATCCCCCATTTTTTTCGCTTTATCAAGATAAGCTGACCGATTATAGCCGAGCTCCTTTGCCCAATACATCGCTTGTATCGCGCGCGCATCAGCATCCGTTGCATTCGTATAGCGCCACTGGGCAGCTGGAGCTTGATTTTCTTTTGTGAACAAACTCATAAAGCCTTCATTCGGCTTACCAAAAGATTTATCGTCCTGTGATGGATGAGGGATGGACTCCCACACAGATTCTTGCGGACCACGCTGGAATGTGTTCACATAGGCGGCTGTATGTGATGGGTTGAGCAAGTTGCCATAGCCATACCAGTTATCTACGTCAAGGAGCCAGTGCATTAAATACGTTTCATTCGTCCCATAGGTTGATTTCAATTCACTATCAATTGGATCTTGACCAGCAGGACGAGCACCGGTCAGCTGGCTTGGGTATTGATCCGGAAATGGTTTCTCTGCTGCGTATGTGGCTGGGCTGGACGGATTATAAGCGTTCATATGCGGCTGCTCATCATTTCCATCTTCATTGACTGGGATGATGTACTTCTCCATATTGTCCCAAGCTGCCTCTAATTTGCTCCAGTCCCCTGTGTAATGTCCGTACAGCACCTCAAGCCACAGCCAATAGCTATATGCTTCTGAAGTTGTCATATGCCCATAATCAGGTGCTTCGCAAATGAGTGTCTCGATTGAATGATACGGAATTCCTTCTGGTGAAAAATATCCATTCGCATCGCTTTTGATTTGATGATAAAGCGTTAAAAACCGTTCTTTGTTTGACAAGTCCTTCACCCTTTCAATAAAATCGTTGATTTTTATTTGTCTGGAAGTGTGCCAAATACTAAAACACCATCGTCAAAGACAGGAATCTTTGTTGTTTTTTGCATATTGGATGTTAATCCTTGATAGGAATAATCATTTGAGGCATCCCATATATTCGATCCATTTGGAGCAGATAATCGAAATTGTATTTCCTTCTTATGCTCAGATTCTCCTCTAGGAGAAATAGCAACGCCCGTAAAATCGATTTCTGCAAAATAGACGCGGCTTGATGCGTCATATACTTTTAAAGGCGATAAGGAAGCGCCTTCATTGTAGGCTGCTGTCACTTGAATATCCTTTTCAGTGAATCCCTTTGCAAAGACCTCGCTCAGATTGACGTAATATCTAAAGGATAGTGTTTGACTGCTTCTTGCCGGCCAGCCGGACCTGTTGTACAACACTGCTTTCACTTGAGTAGATGTTGTATCGTTATGCATCACAGCTGCCTCTACAAAAAACTCATCCTCCACTTGTTCTTTAGGCGGGAAATTTGGCAGCTTTGATTGCCCTTGACCAAACAGCTGCACCATTTTGGCGATATTTCCAGTAAAGGCGGCATTATAATCGGTCGCCACCTCGTTAGATATATAATCAGAGATATCATCATCATATTGATCCTGTGCATTAGGACCCCCTACAAGCGCTCCATAAAGAATGTGCCGGTGAGATGGAGGATTTGTCAGCTGGTTAGACCATGAGCCATGTGCAGTACGGTGGTGCGGGTGCTTCGGCGGATTCTGGCCAAACCCAACGACGTAGCTTCTATTCAGCGGATTATCACCTAACATATAGTGGGTTTGCTTAATCGCAAACGATTGGTATCGATTTTTCTTTTCTTGATCAGATACCCAATCAGCATAGACAAAGGCTAAAAATGCTGCATTGGCGGCATAACGAAGTGAACCCCATTGATCCAGCCATGCCAAACCGCCAGGCGTATAGGTGATTCTTTCTACTTTTCCATTTTGAACAAGACCTGTGGTCCAGTAATCAAGATTGCGCTCTGTCGATTCTATAAATCTGTTTTCTTTCGTGATTCTTGCTAGTAAGATTTGTGAAGCAAAAAAAGTATTGTCCCATGACATGGTAAACGTATAATCCCAATCCTTCGGCCATTCCTCTACCGCTTTTAATGCTTTGTTTAAATAGGTTTCTTCATTTGTCGCCAAGTACAGCCAGATTCCACCCCAAATAAGTTCGTCAACATAGCCGCTCCAGGAGTTGTAAAATGGCTGCGCATTGGTGACACAATCAGTATATTTGCCGCGATACTTGTCAGCAAATGCATATAGCTGTTTGGCGTGTGTTAAAAGCTTTGCTGCATAGGACGCATCTGTTTCTTTAAAAATGATAGAACCTGCTGCTAAAGCCGCCGCAGTTTGTGCAGCTACTTCTGTGCCAGGACAATGTTCATCAATTTTAAAAGCTGGCCGGTTCATCGGCATCACTTCTGCTGGCCCCCACCAAGCATGATCGGCGTTTCCATCACCTACTTGCGCCCAAAATTCATTCGGTCCTGTATGTGCTTTCAAAAAATAATCTGTTGCCCACTTGATTTGATCTAAGATCTCATCAAGCAATTCTGCTTCTTCATAAGCTTCCCGGTATTCATATACTGTCCATGCAAGCACGGCTGCTGAGTAAGCCATCGGAAGTCCAAATTTCACATGATCTCCTGCATCATACCAGCCGCCAGTTAAGTCATGCCCAACATCCTTCCCGTCCTCTAGTCCAGAATCTCCCCGCCAGTTAAGGCGATTACTTTCCGGAAGCCGGCCTGACCGCTGCGCTTCATAAAACAGCATGGATTTTTGTAGAACCTCTACATAGTTGTAAGATGCCATTATTCTATTGCTCACCCCTTCTTTTTAGTGAAACATTTGATCAATAGACGAACCGCCTCCTTTTTATATTTCGTTTCGTGATCTGTACAGTTTTGAAAAGAATCAAATATGTTTCAAAAATAAGCATAGTAAACAGCAATCAGCTTTACGCTCATCGAAGGTTTTCTCTTGATTCTCCTTCTGACTGTACCCAGAATGATCATATGTCGCTTAAGAACATTTCAGACGGCGAAATTCTCTTTTGAGCTCTATTTGGGTAGAAAGAATGACATACAATCTCTTCTCTTAAAACATCACGCTAAATCAAGATATATGAAGGAATAAGAAAATAATTCCAATTGATAAGAAATCTTTATTAGTTAACATAATAAAATTATTGTATATAAAGAAAAGAACGCCCTTTTAGGGCGCTCTTATTTATCACATTAAAATAAAGAAAGCTGGTTTTGATCAGGAAGTGCTTCTAAACAGCCTTGACGATCTAAATATTCAAGGATGGTCTTCGACACTTTTCCGCGTTTTTGTAAATCTTCTTTTGAGAGGAATTCCCCATCTTGCCGCGCGCGGACAATATTTAACGCAACGTTTGTACCGAGGCCGGGGATGGAGTTGAATGGCGGTATTAATCCGTCTCCATCAATGATAAACTCTGTTGCACTTGAGCGGTAAAGGTCAACTTTTTTGAAGTGGTAGCCTCTTTCACACATTTCAAGGGCAAGCTCTAGTACAGTTAATAGGTTCTTTTCTTTCGGTGATGCATCTAAACCTTTTGAATTAATATCGTCCATAACAGCTCGAATCGCATTCGATCCTTTTGTCATCGTTTCAATATCAAAGTCATCCGCACGAACGGTAAAGTAAGCCGCATAGTACAGGAGTGCATGATGCACCTTGAAATAAGCAATACGAACAGCCATTAACACATAAGCAGCCGCGTGGGCTTTAGGGAACATGTATTTGATTTTTTTACAAGAATCAATATACCAGTTTGGTACATTATTATTCTTCATTTCTTCTTCCCATTCAGGAGGAAGTCCTTTTCCTTTACGAACAGATTCCATGATTTTAAAGGCAAGTGACGGCTCTAAGCCTTGATAGATGAGATAGACCATAATATCATCACGGCACCCAATTACTTCACTTAGTTCACACGTTTTATTGTGAATGAGCTCTTGCGCATTTCCGAGCCAAACATCCGTACCGTGTGATAGTCCAGAAATCTGAACAAGCTCTGAGAAAGTCGTTGGTTTTGTATCCTCTAGCATTTGCCGAACAAATCTTGTCCCAAATTCCGGGATACCGAGTGTGCCTGTTTTACAGCCAATTTGCTCTTCTGTGACACCTAGTGGCTCTGTCCCTTGGAAAATCTTCATGACTTCAGGGTCATCTGTTGGAATCGTTTTTGGATCAATTCCGCTTAAATCTTGAAGCATACGAATGACCGTTGGATCATCGTGCCCAAGAATATCCAGCTTCAACAAGTTATCGTGGATCGAATGGAAATCAAAATGTGTCGTCTTCCAATCGGAACCTGTCGCATCTGCTGGGTATTGAATAGGTGAGAAATCGTAAATGTCCATATAATCAGGCACTACGATAATCCCGCCTGGATGCTGGCCTGTTGTCCGTTTTACTCCTGTACAGCCTTGTACAAGCCGGTCGATTTCAGCGCCTCTCATATGAAGGTTATGATCCCCTGCATAGCCTTTTACGTAACCATATGCTGTTTTTTCTGCAACGGTACCAATCGTACCTGCTCGGTATACATAATCTTCACCGAACAACTCTTTCGTATAGTTATGTGCGATCGGCTGATATTCGCCTGAGAAGTTCAAGTCAATATCAGGGACTTTGTCTCCTTTAAAACCTAAGAACGTTTCAAACGGAATATCATGGCCATCTTTTTTATACGGCGCTCCACATTCTGGACAGTCCTTATCAGGAAGGTCAAAGCCTGAACCAACAGATCCGTCATTAAAGAACTCAGAGTGCTTACAGCTTGGGCATACATAATGAGGTGCAAGTGGATTCACTTCAGTAATCTCTGTTAATGTCGCAACAAGAGATGAGCCGACAGATCCCCTTGAACCAACGAGATATCCATCATCAAGTGATTTTTTTACGAGCTTATGAGAGATTAAGTAAATAACGGCGAAGCCATGACCGATAATACTTTTTAATTCTTTCTCAATGCGGTCTTCTACGATTTTCGGCAAATCATCTCCGTAGATGCTGCGCGCCATTTGATAGCTCATTTCCCGTATTTCTTCATCTGCACCTTCAATTTTTGGTGTGTAAAGATCATCTTTAATAGGTTTAATGCTTTCGACCATCTCAGATACTTTTTGCGTATTTGTTACGACGATCTCTTTCGCTTTTTCGTCTCCTAGGAAGGAGAAGGCTTCGAGCATTTCATCTGTCGTTCTAAAATGAACTTTTGGCAGTTCATGGCGGTTCAGCGGATTCGCTCCACCCTGTGATGAAATTAAGATTTTACGATAAATTTTGTCCTCTGGATGCAGGTAATGTACATTTCCAGTCGCCACAACTGGTTTATTCAGCTTTTCGCCAAGCTTGACAATGTTTGTGATGATTTCTTTTAACGCACGTTCATCTCGAACAAGCTCAAGCTGCAGCAGGTGCTGATACACTTCTGGCGGATGTACTTCTAAATAGTCATAAAATGCTGCAATGTCTTCCACCTCATCAGGGGACTTTTGCATCATTCCTTCAAATACCTCACCCTTATCACAAGCAGACCCAACAATTAAACCTTCTCGATATTTCTCAAGCTGAGAGCGCGGAATACGCGGGACCCGGTAGAAATAATGAATATGAGAAAGTGAAACAAGCTTAAATAAATTCTTAAGACCTGTCTCATTTTGAGCAATCAAAGTCGCATGGTAAGGACGTGAGCGCTGGAAAGCATTCGACTGCCCCATGTTTTCATTCAATTGATCGTGATAGGCAATTTCTTTTTCAGCCGCATCTTTTAGCATCTTCAGCATGAGATAGCCTGTCGCCTCTGCATCATAAATCGCCCGGTGATGCTGCGTCAGTTCAATATCGAACTTTTTACAAAGGGTGTTCAGCCGGTGATTTTTAAATTCTGGGTAAAGGAACCGGCCAAGTTCAAGTGTATCAATGACAGGGTTTGACGCTTTATCTGTTTTTAACAGACGTTTATACGCTGCATTTAAAAAGCCCATATCAAAGCTCGCATTGTGCGCAACAAGGATATCTTGTCCAATCCATTCTTTGAAATCCCGTACGACGTCGACGACATCTGGTGCATCTCTCACCATATCATCGGTGATACCTGTTAATTCGATGGTGGTCGCTGATAACGGGTGATGGGGATTTGCAAATGCCTCAAAGCGGTCAATGATTTCCCCGCCTTTTATTTTCACTGCTGCAAGCTCAATGATCGTGTCATAAACAGCTGAAAGTCCAGTTGTCTCGACGTCGAATACGACATACGTCGCATCCTCTAACAAGCGGTGCTCTGGGTTATATGCAATCGGTACCCCGTCGTCTACTAAGTTGATTTCCACACCGTACATCATTTTGATGCCATGCTTTTTACTTGCTGCATACGCATCTGGGAAGGATTGTACAACGGCATGATCTGTCAGGGCAATTGCTTCATGTCCCCATTTTTTTGCTTGTTCAACAAGTCTGCCAATGCCAGTGACAGCATCCATTTGGCTCATAGGGGAATGTAAATGAAGCTCCACACGCTTTTCACCCTCAGGTGCTGTATCTTCTTTCAGCTGCGGTTTCATTTCATTGACATCATTAGCGATCATGACAAGATCTCTGACAAACGTATCATTTTGAATGCTTCCTCTTGCTTTCACCCACATGCCTTTTTTCAATGATTTCATCAGCTGAGCATCTTCTTTTTCTCTTGCAAACATTTTGATCAAAATACTGTTTGTATAATCTGTGATCTTAAAGATACAAAGCGTTCTCCCGCTTTTCAGCTCACGCGTTTCTGCATCGAATACGTAGCCTTGAACGGTAATTCTTCTTTCCTCGTCCATGATACTATCAAGCGTACGAATTTCTTCATTGTCTTTGATTTGATAGCCAATCATCAGAGGGCCTGACGGAGCTTCATTCTGCTCCTCACTTTCTTTCTTCTCCATCTCAGTTAGGGCTTGCATGGCTCTTTCTTGATCTTCAGCAAGCTTTTGTTCTCTGAACTTCTGAATCTCTTGATCTGATACAAAAATTTCTGTATCGAATTGCAGCTCTGGAAAGCCCACTTGTTTAAATGCGGCCTGGAGCATCGGGCTGTACTTCTTCTTAATAGCGAGTGCCTCTGTTTCGCTTTTCGTTTTAATGATGATTTTATGTCCAGACAGCGATGGTTTTTGCTGCTGAAGCAAGCTGATGATTGGGGGAGAAATTCCTTGAAGTTCTTCCACACAATGTGACCAGTACGATTGCACGAGTTCTTCAGATATGTGCGGATCACTCACTTCAATCGTACAAGTGATTTGTGCAATATGTGAAAATGCATTTGTCAGCCTGCTGAGAAACATGGCGTATACTTTGTAAGGCAAAAGCGCCTTAAATTTAAAAAGGAAATGCCAAGTTTTCGTCGCCTTATGCACCGTCAATTTGACGATTTCTCCTTCTTCAAAGTAACGACTGAGGTCATCATCTGTCATTTGAATCTGATTGAGTAATATATGAAATTGCCGCCGTGTGATCGGTAATTGTTCATCCAAGACAGGACCCTCCTTTTGTCAATCAGAAAGGTACCTCTTTTCTACAGGAGGTACCTTCATTTTTTTGTTCGTTTTATGCTTGGCGTATAAATGAAATCAGATCATCAACAGATACTTCATGTGATTCACCTGATTTTCTAAACTTCACTTCTACTATACCTTCTTCTGAACGTTTTCCGCAGCTAATACGAATTGGCAGTCCAATTAAATCACTGTCTGCAAATTTTACTCCTGCACGCTCCTGGCGGTCATCGAAAAGTACGTCGAAACCTTCATCTTCTAATCGCTCGTACAATGTTTCAGCCAGTTCTTTCTGCGCATCGTTTTTCATATTTAATGCAAGGAGGTGAAGGTCATATGGTGCCACTGTTTCCGGCCAAATGATTCCTTTCTCATCGTGATGCTGTTCAACAATCGCTGACAGCGTTCTAGAGATGCCGATGCCATAGCAGCCCATAATCATTGGCTGCGCACGACCATTCTCATCGAGGTACGTTGCATCCATCGACTCAGAATAACGAGTGCCTAATTTAAAGACTTGTCCTACTTCAATCCCTTTTGCAAACTGGATTGTGCCTTCCCCATCTGGAGAAACATCTCCTTCTTGAATCAAGCGAAGATCTGTGAATTCTTTTACTGACACGTCACGTGCAGGATTGACATTGACATAATGATAATCCGCTTCGTTTGCACCAGCGACTGCATTTGTCATTCCCTTCACAGCAAGGTCCGCATAAATATCGACTTCTGCTTCCAATTTAACAGGTCCAACAAATCCAGGCTCAGTTCCAATGACTTCCAGCACTTCTTCGCGTGAAGCAAGCTCGACAAGCTGTGCTCCTACCAAGTTTTTCACTTTCACATCATTTACTTCATGATCACCTCTAGTAATAATGAGAACATACGCATCATCTGCTTTAAACAAAACAGATTTAATGCAAGCAGAAGGATCAACTTCTAAAAATTCAGCCACATCTTGAATGGTTTTCACTTGCGGTGTGTGGACTTTTTCAAGTTCTTTGAAGTCCGCAGGATTTGCTTCTTCTCCGTGATATACAGCCTCAGCCATTTCAATGTTTGCAGCATATGAGGAAGTATCAGAATAAGCGATGGTATCCTCTCCGACTTCTGAAAGCGCCATGAACTCATGCGTATCTTTTCCTCCCATTGCCCCAGAATCTGCAATGACTGGTCTAAAATTGAGACCCACTTTTGAGAACACATTAGTGTAAGCCGTAAACATTTTGTTGTATGTCTCATCAAGGCTTTCTGGTGAAGAATGGAATGAGTATGCATCCTTCATGATAAATTCACGTCCGCGCAGCAGTCCAAAGCGTGGTCTCTGTTCATCACGGAATTTTGATTGAATTTGATATAAAGTTAAAGGAAGCTTCTTATACGATTTCACTTCGCTGCGTACTAGCGATGTGATCACTTCTTCGTGGGTTGGGCCAAGCGCAAATTCGCGGCCATGGCGATCCTTCATACGCATCAGTTCTGGACCGTATGTATACCATCTTCCTGACTCTTGCCACATTTCTGCCTGCTGCAGCACTGGCATTAACAGCTCAGCTGCGCCTGCCTTTTCCATTTCCTTGCGGACGATCGATTGAATATGCTGAATGACTTTATGCGCAAGCGGCAGATAATGATAGATTCCACTTGTATTTTGTCTAATAAACCCAGCTCTTACTAAGAGTTGATGACTTTTTGCCTCAGCATCTGCCGGCACCTCTCGAAGAGTTGGAATGAAAGTCAGGGATTGTCTCATGTCGTTACACCTCATTTATGAAATAGGACTTCTCACAAAAACTCTTGTTTCCCGGAATGAGAAACAAGAGAGAATGGTTTTTATAAAAATAACCGCTGAATGTCATTCCACGTTACCACTAACATTAACAGCATGAGGAAAGCAACACCGATAAAGACAACAAGTGCTTCCTTCTCACGATTAATTGGTTTACCGCGAATGGCTTCAACAAATAAGAATAGTAAACGTCCTCCGTCTAATGCAGGAATCGGTAACAAATTCACGATGCCTAGGTTGATACTGAGGAACGCCGCAAACTGCATTAATGTTAACACACCTTGTTTGGCTACTTCTCCTGTCATGTCATAAATTCCAACAGGACCTGCTAACATGTCTAGTGAAAATTGTCCTGTGACAATTTTTTGCAAGTTCGTTAAGATCAGACCTGCCGTTGAAATGACAGTTGTTCCAGAAGATGAAATAACTTTCAAAAATCCATTTTCCGTTGGCGGATATGATCCGAAACGGCCAATGCTTTTCCCATCTGCTTTTACAGCTTCTGGTACAACCTGCACAGTGCTTTCTTTGCCGTCTCGGTCAATGACGACATTCATTTTTTTCTCAGGGTTCTTTTGAACTGTTTGAACGACGTCTGTCCAAGAATTCATTTTCTCGCCGTTAATGGACACGATGTGATCTCCCTGCATGAGTCCAGCCTCAGCCGCTCGGCCGTCTTTCGTCAGCTTACCGAGTACAGGATCATCAACGGTTACCCCTTGAATAAAACCTAAAGCAACCAAAATCACATACGCCAGGATAAAGTTCATAATCGGTCCAGCTGCGATGGCTTTAATTCGCTGCCAAACTGTTTTTGAACCAAATTGACGATTGTATGGTGCGATTTGAATTTCTTCACCATCTGCAATATAGAAGCTTGTTTGACTGACATTGTAGCCAGTCAGAATATCTTCATTTCCAGCTTCATATCCCGAGATTCTCATAGCATGATCTAAATCAATCTGCTCAACTTCGATGACAAGTGCATCAGGATATTTTTCTTTATCATTTAAAATGATCTTTTCTACTTCATTTTGCTCATTGAATAAGAGCCCCACTGTATGACCTGGTTTAATTTCGATAACTTCAGGGTCCTCTCCGGCCATTTTAACAAATCCGCCAATAGGGAGAAGTCTAATGGTATAAACGGTTTCTTTTCGTTTAAAGGAGAAAATCTTCGGCCCAAAACCAATTGCGAACTCGCGGCATAAAATCCCCGCGCGCTGCGCCATAATTAAATGGCCAAGCTCGTGGAAAAAAACGAGCGTTCCAAAAATAATAATAAACGCAATCACTGTATTCACGAACATACCACCTTATGTGAGGATTGATTGAACAAAGTCTCGTGTATCTTTGTCCACTTCATGGATATCTTGCAAACTAGGCGTTGAAATCACATGATGTCTGATTAGTGCCTTTTCAATCAATTCTTCAATTTGCAGGAACGTTACTTTGCCTTTCAGAAATGCATCGACTGCCATTTCATTTGCTGCATTAAGTACAGCAGGCATTGTCCCTCCTATTTTACCTGATTCATAAGCAAAATGTAAGCAGCGATACCTGTCAAAATCCGCTTTTTGGAAATTCAATTGTCCAATCTCCCAAAGGTTCAATGATTTCGCTTCTTGTAACGGCGCCCTGTCAGGGTATGTGAGTGCATATTGAATAGGCACTCTCATGTCAGGTGTCCCTAACTGAGCCATGACGCTTTTGTCGTGAAATTCCACCATCGAATGGATAATGCTCTCTTTATGTAGCAGCACATCAATTTGTTCATAAGGGATATCAAACAACCAATGTGCCTCGATCACCTCGAGCCCTTTATTCATCATCGTCGCTGAATCAATGGTGATTTTCGCTCCCATCGACCAGTTCGGGTGGTTCAGCGCTTCTTCAACCGTAACACCTTCAAGTTCAGTTCGTTTTTTATCTCGGAAACTACCACCTGAAGCTGTCACGATTAAACGTTCAATATTTTTAGCTTGTTCACCTTGCAGGCATTGAAAAATAGCGGAATGCTCACTATCGACAGGAAGTAAAGGTACATCATATGTTTTAGCGTACTCTTTTACTATATGACCAGCTGTCACAAGTGTTTCCTTATTTGCGAGAGCAATCGTCTTTTTTTGTTCAATGGCCTTTAATGTTGGAACAAGTCCAACACTTCCTACAAGTGCATTGACCACTACGTCCACTGCATCATAGGTCGCTGCCTCGATGTTGGCTTCATCACCAGCAGCCAGCTTCACATCGTATGCAAATGAATGATTTTTTAGCATGTGATAGGTTTCTTCGTCTACACAGCCGACGAATTCAGGCTGAAAGCGCTCAATGATCGGAATCGCCTTTGCTATATTTCTGCCAAATGTCATGGCTTTCAGCTTAAACTTGTCCGGGTGCTGACTGATCACATCTAACGTTTGTTCTCCAATTGATCCTGTTGCGCCTAATAGCGAAATATATTTCAAATTGCCACTCCTTCTCTCGTTCAATAAGTTTCTATGAGGTTAGCTGGCAAACGTTGCGAGCAGTAAGTATAAAAACGGCAGAACGAATAAAAAGCTGTCAAACCTGTCCAAAATCCCGCCATGGCCAGGGAGAATTGTCCCTGAATCCTTCACGTGATAATGACGCTTTAAAGCAGATTCCACAAGGTCGCCAAGCTGTCCAAAGATACTGAGTAAAAGAGTAATAAACATCACAAGCAGATATGATGGCAAAAATCCTGTAACCGCCTGAAACACAAGTGACAACACGACCGCTGTGACGATTCCGCCGATAAATCCTTCTACTGTTTTGTTTGGGCTGATTTCTGGCCAAAGCTTTCGTTTCCCCATAGATTTTCCAATAAAATAGGCTCCTGAGTCAGTAGACCAAATAATCACTGCTGCGAAGAAGATCGCACTCATGCCATATAAGCCTCTAATTTGGATAAAATAATAGAAACTAACGCCAATATATAATGTGGCTAATACAACAAAAGCAACCTCATCGAAAGTGAAAGAGTTTTTGCTCAAAACTGTATAAGTTAAAAGTATTAAGACTGCAAATAAAGCAATCTGCATTTTTGATGCGTCCACGTTTGGGAAGAAGCTGTTGTCTCCGCCCATTAAAAGCCAAAGCAATATTAAGCTGACAATACCAGGAAAGCTGAAAATCGAGATCTTTTTCATTCTTAAAAGCTCAAAGAGAGCGACACTTCCCATTAAATAAATCAGCAGGGTAAATGGCATCTGTCCATATATAACTGCAAGCAAAAAGACTGCAGCTGCCAAAACACCCGTCAAAATTCTTTGTTTCATCTGCACCACCCTCTAAATTCCACCGAACCTCCGGCCGCGGCGCTGGTACTCTCCGATAGCGCCTATAAGGTGCTCATCAGAAAAGTCAGGCCAAAGCACATCCGTAAAGACAAACTCGCTGTACGCAATTTGCCAAAGCATAAAGTTGCTTAATCTAATTTCTCCACTCGTGCGAATGAGCAAATCCGGATCTTGAAGAGATTCTGTCATTAAATAAGCTGAAAACATCTCTTCTGTGATGTCTTCTGCTCGAAGCTTACCTTCTTTGACCTTTTCAGAAATTTGTCTGCATGCGGAGACGATTTCTGTGCGCCCTCCATAGTTGAGCGCAAAGTTTAAAACGAGCCCGTCGTTATTCGCCGTACTCTTTACTGCGTTCTCTACCGCTTTTTTCGTATGCTGCGGGAGGCCGTCTGGATCACCTGTTAAACGCACACGGACATTCTCCTCGATGAGTTCAGGCAGGTAGATGTTTAAAAATTCTTCAGGAAGTTTCATTAAAAAGTCTACTTCTAGTTTTGGACGTTTCCAATTTTCCGTAGAGAAAGCATACAAAGTCAGCACTTTGACATTCAGCTCATTTGCAAGCTTTGTCATGCGCTTGACGACTTTCATTCCTTCATGATGACCTGCTACCCGTGGAAGAGCACGTTTTTTCGCCCATCTTCCGTTCCCATCCATGATAATGGCGATATGTTCAGGAATTTCTCCATTTAATATGTCTTCTTTTGTCAGGCTTTCTAAGTTGGAAGCTGCTGTTTGCTGATTCTTCCAATTTTTGAGTATATTGAGCATGAGATTCCTCCATCACCCAAAAAGGTTGCGTTCCCGCTAAATAATATAGTCATCAACAGTATTAACAAAAAAACCCCCTGTAAACATGAAGAGGGTCTTTTCACTATTATCTATTGTACATAGTTTTTTCTTAAACTTCCATGATTTCTTTTTCTTTATCTTTCGTCACGTCATCAATTTTAGCGACATATTCATCTGTCAATTTTTGAACATCCTCTGTCGATGATCTTAATTCATCTTCAGTGATCTCCCCATTTTTCTCAAGCTTTTTCAAATCATCGTTTGCATCACGACGCACGTTACGAACAGCTACTTTTGCTTCTTCTGAGTATTTTTTTACGACTTTCACAAGCTCTTTACGTCTTTCTTCTGTCAGCGCAGGAATCGCAATGCGGATCACATTTCCGTCACTTGTTGGCGTGATGCCAAGATCAGACTTTTGAATCGCTTTTTCGATATCACCGATTGCTGTTTTATCGTAAGGTGTGATAATCAGCATACGTGCTTCTGGCACTGTGATCGACGCAATTTGGTTAAGCGGTGTTTGTGCACCGTAATAATCCACTGTCACTTTATCAAGCAGTGAAGCATTCGCACGGCCTGCACGAACAGTTGCAAGCTCACGTCCGTACGCTTGTACGGCTTTTTCCATTTTTTCTTTCGTTTGGTTCAACACTTCTTTTGACACGTTATTTCCCCCTCACGATCGTTCCGATTGATTCGCCGTTTACGGCACGTTTAATATTTCCTTCTTCCATAATGGAGAAGACGATTAATGGAATGTCATTGTCCATACATAATGAGGACGCAGTAGAATCCATTACAGCAAGCCCTTCTTTAAGTACATCAAGATATGAAAGCTTATCATATTTTACTGCATCCGCATCTGTACGAGGATCAGCACTGTAGACACCATCTACATTATTTTTCGCCATTAAAATGACATCTGCTTCAATTTCTGCTGCTCGAAGTGCTGCTGTAGTATCTGTAGAGAAATAAGGATTCCCTGTTCCAGCAGCAAAAATGACGACACGTTTCTTCTCAAGATGACGGATCGCTTTTCTTCTTATGTATGGTTCTGCAACCTGTCTCATTTCAATAGAGGTTTGCACTCTAGACTGAATGCCAAGCGTTTCTAGGCTGTCCTGTAACGCCAGTGAGTTCATCACTGTTGCCAGCATCCCCATGTAGTCTGCTGTTGCACGGTCCATTCCTAGATCACTGCCTGTCTTCCCGCGCCAAAGGTTTCCTCCGCCTACAACGACTGCAACTTCAACATCAAGCTCTGCAATTTCTTTTACTTGCTTTGCAATTGATTGAATGACAGTTGGGTTAATTCCATTTCCAGCATCACCCGCTAGTGCTTCGCCACTTAGCTTCAGTACAATGCGATTATATTTCGGTTTGCTCATGATAACCTCCAAGTGTATACTATACCGTCTCTTATTATGCGTAAGAAACTGCCTTTTGTAAATCAATATCCTCTAAAAAATAGGGAACACAGTGCTTGTGCTCCCTAAAAAAGCCCCAGAGAGCTTTTCAAACATTATTTTTTCACTTGGCTCATAACTTCTTCAGCAAAGTTGTCTTGACGTTTTTCGATACCTTCGCCCACTTCATAGCGAACATAAGTTTGAACAGTTGCGTTTTTCGCAGCTACAACTTGTTTCACTTTTTCATCTGGGTTTTTAACGAACGCTTGGTCAAGTAAGCAAATTTCTTCGAAGAATTTGTTTAGACGGCCTTCTACCATTTTAGCTACGATGTTTTCAGGCTTTCCTTCTTGAAGCGCTTGCTGTGTTAGTACTTCACGCTCACGGTTTGCTTCTTCTTCTGACACTTGGTCACGAGAAATGTATTTAGGGTTTACAGCTGCAACGTGCATTGCGATGTCTCTTGCAAGCTCTTCGTCAGTTGTTCCGTTAAGAACAGCTAACACACCGATACGTCCGCCCATGTGTAGGTAAGAACCGAATGCAGCATTATCTTCTTTTGTGATGACAGAGAAACGGCGTAGAGTGATTTTCTCTCCGATTTTCGCAATTGCAGATGTGATATGCTCTTCAACTGTTGAACCGTTTTCCATTTTAGAAGCATGAGCTTCTTCAAGTGTTGCAGGTTTAGCAGCAAGCAAATGATCAGCAAGTTCGTTAAGAAGTGCTTGGAATCCTTCGTTTTTCGCAACGAAATCAGTCTCAGAGTTCACTTCTAGGATCACGCCTGTGTTACCGTCAGTTTTGATAAGAGTTAATCCTTCTGCCGCAATACGGTCTGCTTTTTTCGCAGCTTTTGCGATTCCTTTTTCTCTTAGAAGGTCGATTGCTTTCTCGATGTCACCATCAGTTTCTGTTAACGCTTTTTTACAGTCCATCATACCTGCACCAGTTTTTTGACGCAGTTCTTTAACTAATTGAGCAGTAATTGCCATTTTACATTTCCTCCTTCTATGTTAAAACACGGATTACTAGGTGAAAAAAAGGTGATAAAAGGCATTTCCCTCTTATCACCTTTTGAATAGGTTACGCAGTTGTTGTTTCAGTTTCTGTCGTTTCTTCTACAACAGCTTCTTCTTCGCCTTGTTTAGACTCAAGAATCGCATCTGCCATTTTAGCAGTTAGAAGTTTTACAGCACGGATTGCATCATCGTTTGCAGGGATCACAACATCAATTTCGTCTGGATCACAGTTTGTGTCAACGATACCGATGATTGGGATATTCAATTTACGAGCTTCTGCAACTGCAATACGCTCTTTACGAGGGTCGATAATGAAAAGTGCATCCGGAAGACTCTTCATGTCTTTGATTCCGCCTAGGAATTTTTCAAGACGCTCTAATTCTTTTTTCAGTTGAACGACTTCTTTCTTAGGAAGAACTTCGAATGTACCGTTTTCTTGCATTTTTTCAATATCTTTTAAACGTTTAATACGTTTTTGGATTGTTTCAAAGTTTGTTAAAGTTCCACCAAGCCAGCGTTGGTTCACATAGAACATACCAGAACGGATTGCTTCTTCTTTCACTGAATCTTGTGCTTGCTTTTTCGTACCAACGAAAAGGATTTTTCCTCCGTCAGCAGCAAGGTTTTTCGTGAAGTTGTAAGCTTCCTCTACTTTTTTCACCGTTTTTTGAAGGTCGATGATGTAGATACCGTTACGCTCTGTAAAGATGTAACGCTTCATTTTTGGGTTCCAACGGCGAGTTTGGTGACCGAAGTGAACACCAGCTTCTAGCAATTGTTTCATAGAAATAACTGACATTTTGTTGCCTCCTAATATAATGGTTTTTTTTCCTCCGCTTAAGTCATGTTCACATAAAACTGCGCCACGGCAGCACCTTTATACGAATCATTAAGCGTGTGTATTTAACACCAAGAAATAATATAACACATGATGGACTGACAATCAAGAATCCTTTACAGCTTTCCGCTAAATTTTAATAAAAGCTCGATTTCTGTCTTGCCAGTTTTCATTTCTTTCGCTATTTCTTCTAGTGACCGCCCTTCATCATATAGGGTCTTCACTTGGTCCTCGAATGTTTCTTCTATTTCACTTTTAGAAGGCAGAGAAGCCTCTGTTTCAAGTTGTGGAACGGGTTCGTTTACCTTCTCTTCCTGCACCTCAACTTCGCTAAGGAGAGCCGACAGGTGCTCTGGTACGGGATCTTCACTTTCGACCGATTGCTGGGATTCAATTGGTGGTTGTGGCTGCTTTGGTGTCTGAAGATCCGATTTCAGCTCTTCAGCAGAAAAATCAGGGGAAGCGGCTGCCACTTTTGATAGTTTGTCATTCTCTTCTTTGACCTCCATCAAAAATGCAGCCAGGGTATTTTCCGTTTCTTCTAGAAGTTCTCGCTGCTTTTGTTCTGTTGCCTTCAGCGAATTCATTCTCGTATATAAAATAATCACAAAATAAATAAGTGCAGCATGAAGCATGAAGCTAATCAGCCATAACATATTTTTTCACTCACTAACTCTTTAAGATTGAATGGCTTTATCAAGCAGATGCTTAAGCTTGAACAAGGCCTTTGAATGAATTTGCGAAATGCGCGAAGTAGATAAATTGAGCACTTGACCGATTTCAGTTAATGTCAGTTCTTCTTTATAGAAAAGACTGATCACAAGCTTTTCTTTTTCTGAAAGCTCTGTGATTTTTTCAGAAAGCTGTTCAATTAATTCATCTTTCAGCATTTTCTCTTCTGGAGTCACAGACTTCTCGTCGCGAATCATGACTTGGACGTTCTCTCCGTCTTCTTGATCATGCAGCTTCTCATCGATTGAGAGCAGATTTGCAAAGAATCCTTCATTCATCGTTGTGACGACATCCTGTTCACTCATGCCGAGTTCCTCAGCCACCTCTGTCGGCGTCACATTACGCAAATAACGCTGTTCAAGCTTTTCAATAGCCGCTTCTACTTTTTTTGTTTTTTCTCTTGATGTACGAGGCAGCCAGTCCTCTTTACGAAGACCGTCGATAATGGCCCCGCGGATTCTGAAGGATGCATATGTATCAAACTTCAGATCTCTTCCGGGATCAAATTTTTCAAGGGCATCATATAAACCGAGCATCCCTAGACTGATCAAGTCTTCTTTATGCACTGACTTCGGGAGACCGATGGAAATTCTTCCAACATGATATGTGACGAGCGGCATATAGCGGCGCATAAGATCATCTCCAGCAGCTGGGTCTTTCCACTCTTTCCATCTAGCCCATAGCGCCTGATCTTCGTAATTTAAGGATTGCATCTTTATCCCCCTATACTTCCTTAGTTATATCTTCATAATGCCTTGCTTCACAGTACGGATCTCAAGCTCTGCCGTAAGCGGATCGAATTCGATCGTGCGGCCACTGTTTCCGCCTGTATCCTCACTAATAATCGGGATATGATGAAGAGACAGATGTTCTTTTACAGCTGAAACGTTTCTAGGTCCAATTCTCATTAGATCATTGGTTGACTTAAACTTAAACATTTCCGCCCCGCCAGCAAGTTTTGCCTTTAGCGCATGTTTGCGTGCGCCTGCTTTTAAGAGCAGATCAATTGTATGCTTGACACCTGTATCTGCATATTTAGCCAAGTTCTCCACCGCCCCTTTTGAAAGAGAGGAATCTGGAAGCATAACATGGACAAGGCCTGCAAGCTTTTTGTCTTGATCAAACAAGACAAGCCCTACGCAGGAACCAAGACCGGATGTCCGAATGCGGTCCGGTGATTTAACAAGCTGAACATCCGCAATACCAACCTTTACAACTGCCGGAATTTGCACGTTCATTATAGGTTACCTAATGCTTTGAATAGTTTTTCGAACGATTCAAAGTCTGGTAATAGAAACATATTTCCTTTCAGCTCTTGCTTATTTTGATCATCAAAAATAGATGTATCAATCACAATCGCCTGATCACCAAGAGGACTGAATTGCATCAACCCTTCACTAATGACAGCCCCGAACATATCGAGCGTGACATCTGGAACACTTGGGTAAAGCTGCAATTTGGTTAAATCGGCAAGAGCTGATAAATAAGAGCCCGCTAAAATATTTCCAAGTTCATGAAGTGCTGACGTCCCCATCTCATGTTCATGAATCGTATCAATATCAAATGCCGGATCCTGGACAAGCTCTCTTACAAATTGCTCTGCTTGCTCAAACGGCATAATGAAAAAGATTGAGCCGGTTAAATCCCCTTCCATTCGCAGGAAAATGCTTGCAACAGGAAGGTCTGCACCGCCAAAGAAATCCATTAAATCTTCAAACGAGAGAACCTTGACAAAAGGAACAGCCATATCTATTTTGCGATCCAATAGGTTGGCAAGAGCAGACGCTGCGTGGCCTGCCCCGATATTCCCAACCTCTCCTAAAATATCTAGCTGTTCATCTTTAATTTCGTTGAAAATGCTCATTTCACATCCCCCTTAATGAACAGGTGCACCTTGAACGCTCTTGTCGAGGACAGCACCGGCATGAATGATATTGAAAAGACGCTGATCATGCTTAATGATACCTGTCACCCATGACTGTCCTTCTTTTTCAGCTGATTCAGGAGAAGATTCTACTTCTTCCTGATGGACGGTTATGACATCATTTGCTTCATCAACAATCCAGCCGACTTCAATGTCACCAACTTGTACAATGATCATTCTTGTTTCATCTGTAATTTCGTTGTCAGTAGAACCAAGTCTGACTCTCAGGTCAATGACAGGTGTCACGACACCGCGTAAATTAATAACACCGCATATATAAGGGGCAACGCCAGGAACTCTTGTCGGCTGCTGCCATTTTTCAATGGACTTTACTTCTGATACTGAAATGGCGTATTCTTTTTTGTTTACGATAAACACAATCATCTTTTCGCCAGTTTTGATATCTGTACTCATTTCAGACCGCTCCTCTATTGTTTTTTACTTGATCAGTGCATTACAGTCAACGATGAGTGCAACTTGACCGTCACCTAGGATCGTTGCGCCGGATATCGCAAATACGTTTGGCAGATAATCTCCTAGTGATTTCAATACAACCTCTTGCTGACCAATAAATGAATCGACCACAAATGCTGTCAGCTTGTCTCCTTTACGAACAACAATGATGTGCAGTTCTTCCTCTAATTCATTCGCATTTGGTACGTGGAATTGTTTCTTCAAGTACACGACCGGTACGATAAATCCGCGGAAATCAATCACTTCACGATCATGCGTTTGCAGGATGTCACTTTTCTTAATGACAGCCGTTTCAATAATAGAAGAAATCGGAATCGCAAATGTTTCCTCTTCTAGTTTTACAAGAAGAACGGAAATAATCGATAATGTAAGCGGAAGCTGGATCGAAAATAGTGAACCCTGTCCTTCTGTTGAGTTAATGCTTACAGATCCGCCAAGTGATTCCAGCTTGTTTTTCACAACGTCAAGACCTACACCGCGGCCTGAGATGTCAGAAATCGTATCAGCTGTAGAGAATCCTGCTGCAAAGATCAATGAATCAATTTGATGATCTTCAAGTGTTTCTGCTTCTCTTTCTGTGATAACCCCGCGCTCTAATGCTTTTTCAAGCACCTTTTTACGGTTAATTCCGCCGCCATCATCTTCTACTTCAATGAAGACATGGTTTCCGCTATGGTACGCTTTTAATAGAACCGTACCTTTTTCCGGCTTGCCTTTTTTCACACGTTCTTCTGGTGATTCAATACCGTGATCTAGACTGTTTCTGAGTAAGTGCAAGAGCGGATCACCAATCTCGTCGATCACTGTTCGATCAAGCTCCGTCTCAGCACCCTCAATAATAAGCTCAATTTTCTTATTAAGCTCTTTCGTCAATTGACGAATCATACGCGGGAATCTGTTAAAGACAGTTTCCACAGGTACCATTCTCATGTTCAGGATGATTGATTGCAGGTCTCCAGAAATACGAGTCATTCTTTCGACTGTGTCTGTGAGTTCGTTATTTTCTAGTTCTTTCGCAATCTGTTCTAATCGGCCTCTATCAATCACAAGTTCTTCAAATAGATTCATAAGAGAATCAAGACGGTCGATGTTGACACGAATTGTTTTCGTTCCGCCGGCAGCTGCACCGTTATTGCCATTTGCTTTTGGCGCATCATTTGCTGGCGCTTTCGCAGCAGGAACGGATACTTCTTCTTTTTTCTGTTCAGGCTGCGTCTCTTGTTTTTCAGCTGGAGCTGCTTCTTCAAATGCGGAGACTTCAGAGATCTCAACCTTCTCAACCTCTGAGATCGCCGTAACGATTTTCTGTACTTCGTCCATCGGCTGTTTAGAAAGATAAGAAATGCTGAATTCAGATTCAAAATCTTCTGATTCTAACAGTTCTGCATTTGGAACGGTTTTGACAACCTCGCCTGCTTCATTTAATCTTTCAAAAATCATATAGACACGAACGGCTTTTAGTAAGCACGCTTCACTTAATGTCACGTTGAGTTCATAGCATTTGAAGCCTTGCTCTCTCGCTTCATCAAGAACTGTTCGTTCAAATTCGTTATAATCTAAGTCATTAGCAGCTGATACATCCGCTGTTTCAACGCTAGAAGCTGCCTCAGCATGGCTTCCTGTCACATCTAGCTTTTTACTAATCTCTGTGACATCACGTTTCCCGTCTCCGCCTTCTGCAATCGATTGAACCATTGCTTCAAGGTGATCGAGTGCTTCAAACATCGTATCCATTGACTCAGGAGTGACAATCATTTGTTCATTACGGATCGCATCAAACATGTTTTCTAAGTGATGCGTTAAGTGAGCCATATCGTCAAAGCCCATCGTTGCACTCATGCCTTTCAATGTATGAGCCGCTCTGAATATATCATTCACTAGCTGCAAGTCGGTTGGGTTCTTTTCTAAATCAAGAAGTTTTTCATTACAAGTTTGTAAGTGTTCTCTGCTTTCATCTAAAAAGATATCTAAGTATTGGTTTACATCCAACGTGTTCACGCCCTCTCTTTTTTCATGGAGCTTATAATTGCATGTGCGATGTCATCCACATGCCTTGTTTCATGTGCAAGGCCTGCTTTAATGACTGATTTAGGCATTCCGAAAACAACACATGATTCTTCTTTTTCTGCAATGACTTTTGTATGACCGCTTGCGACCATTTTTTTGACACCTTCAGTACCGTCACTGCCCATACCTGTCATAATGACAGCGATTTTCTCGTAACCTTTTATGCTGCTGATGGATTCAAATAAATAGTTAACAGATGGCTTGTGCCGGCTTTCCGTGTCTTCAGGGGACAGCCTGATAACAAGTGACCCCCCTTGGTCATGAAGTGACATATTCATTCCACCAGGAGCTATGTAAGCCACTCCATTTTTCGCGATGTCTCCATCTTGCGCTTCTTTAATCGTAATTTGTGATAAATGATCTAACCTAGCAGCAAGTGATGCCGTGAATCCTGCTGGCATATGCTGCACAATCAATATAGGTGCCTCGATGTCCTTAGGCAGCTTCGTTACGACTCGTTGAAGTGCCCTTGGTCCTCCTGTAGATGTTCCGATAGTAATAATCTTTCGGAGTGAGCTGCCTTTTATTGGTTGCAGACGGGGTGCAGCCACTGGACTTGGCGGCTTTATCACCGGCTTAGGAGACACCTTCTCTTCAGTGCGTTTCCTTGACAGTCCTGCTGCAAGTACCCGCTCTACAATTTGCCCCCTCACTTTGTGCAAATCGAGCGAAATACTTCCCGAAGGCTTTGTCACAAAGTCAAAAGCACCGAGTTCTAAGCAATGGATGGTTAAATCTTTTCCTTGCTTTGTCTGGCTTGACACCATAATCACGGCAAGGTCGTGTTCAGCCAGAATTTGTTTTAATGCTTCTGTTCCATTTAAAACAGGCATTTCCACATCTAATGTGACAACATCTGGATTCAGTTCCTTGATCCGTTTTAAGGCATCTTCCCCATTTCGCGCCGTTCCGACGACTTCTATTTCTTGCTCGGCACTTAGAAAATCACTAATGAGCTTTCTCATAAAGGCCGAGTCATCTACTACTAGCACTCTAATCATGAGTCCACCTTCCTCCTTTTAAAAAAAGAGGACAACTTATCTATAAACGTATGCTGTTCTCTCCGTGCCTCTCTTATCTGCTGATGATATAGTGTTTCTGCCAGCATCTTAATGGTTTTACTCAGCCTTGAATGAGGCTGCTTCATATAAAATGGAATTTGTTCTGATACTGCTTTAGGAACCGCAGGATCATCAGGCACAGCGCCAGCAAATACAAGTTTTCTGTGAAGAAAAGATGTGACCACTCCTGCTAATTTCCGGTAGGTTTCAGACCCTTCTGACGGGGTTTTGCACCGGTTAACAATGATTTGCACAGACCGTTCAAACTGATGAATGGCTAAGTGTTTAATCGCGCTGTAGGCATCCATGATGGATGTTGGCTCTGGCGTAGTCACAACGACGACTTCTCCTGCCGATAAGACAAAAGGCAGCTGATCTTTTGACAAGCCGGCTCCCATATCGAAGAAAATACAATCGAAGTCCTGCATCATTCTTTCCATCTCTTCCAAAAAGAACGACCATTGATCTTTATCTAAAGAAAACAGCTGTTCAAGCCCGCTTCCGCCAGAAATGTAATATAGGTTATCCGTTCCTTTTGTCATGGCTGCTTGGAAGGATTTTTTTCTAACGAGAACATCTAATATAGAACTAGTCGATGTTTTCCCTAGTAAAATATCAATATTCCCCATCCCAAAATCAAGATCAATCACTAACACTCTTCTCTCTGTACTTGCGATAGACAGTGCCATATTCAGGGTCAAATTCGATTTACCTACCCCGCCTTTACCGCTCATGACGGCAATGGTTTTTGCCTGTCCGCTGGCGTTAAGAGGAGCAGGTGTGATCATTTGACTCTGCTGAACTAGTTTTCTTAACCCTTCTGCTTGGTCGGTCATGATTGTAAAACCATCCTTGTTAGTTCAAGAGGCGAGCCTTCAAGAATATCCTCAGGCACATTTTGACCATTTGTTAAAAAACCAAGTTTGATTTGAGAGTCAGCAATGATTTGAAAAATGGTTCCCATCGTGTCCGTTTCATCTACTTTTGTAAAAATGAATTGATTGATTGGAACGTGTTCAAAGCGTTTGACCATGGCTTTCATGTCTTGATACTTCGATGTAGCACTCATCACGAGAAAACTTTGAATGCTCTCATCAAATGGAATAATGTCGGTCAGCTCTTTGATATACGCTTCTTCTTTAAAGTTACGACCTGCTGTATCGATGAAGATATGATCATACTCTTTAAAGGTCTCTTGGGCTTTTACAAAATCCTCTCTTGAATAACAAACCTCAAGCGGTGCATTCAGCAGTTCAGCATATGTTTTCAGCTGTTCGATCGCTGCAATCCGGTACGTATCGGTTGTAATAAAAGCGATTTTCTTTTGCTGCTGAATGGCCGTTTTAGCAGCCAGCTTTGCAATCGTTGTCGTTTTACCAGCTCCAGTTGAACCGAACAAAACAATGTATTTTGAAGAAATCATCGGCTCATCAGAGGTTTTAGCTGGAAGCATATCTGTCAGCAGTTGTTCAAGTTCTTTTTTTATGTGATTTTCTTTAACCGCACCCTTTGTTAAAAGACCCTTCAGGCATTCGTCTCGAATGGCATCATCAAGTCCTTGATCCTTTAGCTTTTGATCGATTGCTATGAGAGGATCAGGCAGAATACCCGCATGCCGTTCATTCCTCACATATTCTAAAGGCTGGGGATGAGAAGGCGCTGGTTTCGCCGCCTTGGGAGCAAATGAAGGCTCTTCGGGCAGCTTTTGAACTTGTTCCTTTTTTAGTAATACTGGAAGGGGCGGCGCAGGGTTTAACCCTTTACCAGCTCTTTCCTCGAAATCTTGATCCAGCACTGCAATCACTTCGACCATTTGCTGTTTCTTCAAACCGAACAGTTTGCGTTTGACAACGGTTTTAGAATTTAAAATAACGGCATCTTTCCCAAGCTGCTGCCTGATTTGAATCGTTGCCTCCTGCATAGAATTTGCTGTGATTTTTTTCATTTTCATTAGATATCCACCACTCCGATGCTCTGTACTTCTACATTCGCTTCTAGTTCGTTATAAGATAGTACCGGTAAATCTGGGAAATATCTTTCTAACAACTGCTTAACGTACATTCTTATAGGAGGTGAGCATAATAGAACCGGCGTTTCCTGACGAAGCGAAAGCTGTTCAATTTCTCTCGCCACTGATTGAATCACACTTTCAGAGGATTCTGGATCTAACGATAAGTAGTTTCCATGCTCTGTCTGCTGAACGCTGTCTGCAATCACCTTTTCTACTCGGCCTGAGCATGTCACGACTTTGAGTGATTCATTTTCTCTTGCATACTGTGCGGTAATCTGTCTTGCGAGCGCCTGTCTCACATACTCTGTTAATAAATCAGTATCAGTCGTTAATTTTCCGTAGTCTGCAAGCGTCTCAAAAATGGTGACAAGGTTTCGGATAGAGACCTTTTCTTTCAGCAGCTTCGCCAGTACTTTTTGAATATCACCGACTGCCAGCGGATTTGGCGTTACCTCATCCACTAAGACAGGATAACTTTCTTTCAGATGATCGATTAATTGCTTCGTTTCTTGGCGTCCGAGCAGCTCGTGTGTGTTTTGTCTAATCTTCTCTGTGATGTGAGTAGACACAACAGAAGCTGGGTCCACAACCGTATAGCCTAGCATCTCAGCCTGATCTTTTTCTGCTTCTGATATCCATTTAGCCGGCAGACCAAAGGATGGTTCGATTGTTTCAATTCCTTCAATCGGATCATCATCAGGCGTTGGGGACATCGCTAAGTAATGATCGAGCAGCAGCTCACCTTTTGCTACTTCGTTCCCTTTAATTTTCAACCGGTATTCATTTGGGTTCAGTGCAATATTGTCCCTGATCCGGACGACTGGAATGACAAGACCAAGTTCGAGGGCAAGCTGCCTTCGGATCATCACAATTCGGTCTAACAGGTCACCGCCCTGATTTGCATCAGCGAGCGGGATCAGGCCGTAGCCAAATTCAAATTCAATGGCATCCATTTGCAGGAGATGAATAACGCTTTCTGGACTTTTCATCTCTTCTACCTCTGCTTGTTCCTCTAGTACCTCTTCGATTTCTTCTTGGTCTTGTTTGTTTTTCGACATCATGTATGCGCCAAGGGCAAGTAAACCTGCGATCGGCCCTGTCAAAAGGATGCCGATTGGAGTAAAGAGCCCAAGAAGGAAGATCGTGCCTGCTGTCACATAAAGCATGGCTGGGAATGCAAAGAGCTGCCCTGTAATATCTGATCCAAGGTTTCCGTTAGAAGCAGCTCTCGTCACGACAATCCCTGTTGCCGTTGAGATGAGGAGTGCCGGAATTTGCGAAACGATTCCGTCCCCTACCGTTAATAGGGTAAAGTGGGAAGCTGATTCTTGAATCGACATTCCTTGCTGAAGCATTCCGATAATGATTCCAAATATAATATTGATGATGACGATGATAATACCTGCGATGGCGTCCCCTTTAACGAACTTACTGGCACCATCCATCGCTCCATAAAAGTCTGCTTCTCTCGCTACTTTTTCACGGCGGTTTCTTGCTTCACTTTCGGTCAGCATTCCTGCATTTAAATCTGCGTCAATACTCATTTGTTTACCTGGCATCGCATCGAGTGTAAATCTTGCCGCAACCTCTGATACACGCTCTGCCCCTTTTGTGATAACAATAAACTGAATGATGATCAGGATAAGGAAAACAACAAGACCAACGAGGACATTTCCTCCAACAACAAATGAACCGAACGTTTCGACAACCTTTCCAGCATCTCCTGTTGAAAGAATAGAACGTGTTGTAGAGATGTTTAGCCCTAAACGAAACAGCGTTAAGAGCAAAAGCAATGATGGAAAAATTGAAAATTGCAGTGGTTCTTGCATGTTCATTGTGGTGAGAAGCACGATAAGCGCAAGAGAAATATTAATAATGATTAAAATACTTAATAAAATGGGCGGAAACGGTATGACCAGCATCGCCACAATTAAAATAACACTGAATAAAACAGATAAATCTCTTGCTGACATGCCTGTTCTCTCCTTTTAAAACCAAAAATTCATAAAATCTTTTGTTTCGTTTTATAGACGTAAGCTAAAATTTCTGCGATGGCCTTAAAGTATTCTTCCGGCACCGCTTGGTCGATGTCGACCTGATCATAGAGCGCGCGGGCAAGCGGGCGGTTCTCTACAGTCATGACATCATGTTCTTTCGCAATCGTTCTAATTTTCAAAGCCAAAATATCCGTACCCTTTGCCACAACAAAGGGCGCATCCATTTTTTCTTCATCATACTTTAAAGCAATGGCATAGTGGGTTGGGTTTGTAATGATGACGTCCGCTTTTGGGACTTCCTGCATCATTCGTCTCATGGCCATTTCCCGCTGACGCTGTTTAATCTTTGATTTGATGAGCGGGTCACCCTCTGATTTTTTATACTCATCTTTGATGTCTTGTTTCGACATCCGCAAGTTTTTTTCATAATCAAATTTCTGATACATATAATCAAGCCCTGCCAAAATCAAAAGAGCACCAGCAGCATACAGCCCCATAATTAAGGTCATATTTGCAACGAAATGAAGGGTTTCCTCTGCTGTTAATAAAGGAAGCCGCAGAATTTCGTCAAAGTGCATCCAAAGAGCAATAAATGTCGCAAAGCCAACAAAGCCAATTTTCAAAATGGATTTTAATAGCTCTACGAGGGCTCGAATACTGTAAATCCGTTTAAACCCTTTGATTGGGTCAAGCTTTTCTAATTTCGGTTTGATCACTTCTGCCGAAAAGAGAAAGCCGACTTGTAAATAGTTACTGATAATCCCCGCCAGCATGCCAACACCAAGGATTGGCATGAGGAGGAGCCCTGTTTCCTGAAGCAATTCCAAGAATAGTTGATGAATATTAGATGTGCTAACCTTCATTAGCATAGTTGTTGAATAAAAACGTTCTATGAGCGCGATAATCCGCTCTTTCATAAAAGGCCCAATAAAAAAGAATGATAAAAAGATTAATAGAAATGAGATGGCTGTATTGACGTCGGTACTTTTGGCAACCTGTCCTTTTTTACGTGAATCCCGCCTTTTTTTTGGCGTTGCTTTTTCTGTTTTTTCACCTGCGAAAAATTGCAAGTCTAGTCTAAGCCTTGTCATCATGACGAACCACCGACCAATGCTAAGAAATTCCTCATGGTGAGTACAATCGTTTCAAATGTATTTTGGACAACACCGAAGATGACGCCCATACAGATGATGATCATAATAAAACTCACACCCATTTTAATAGGAAGTCCAACCACAAATACGTTCATTTGCGGAACTGTACGTGCCACAATCCCCAGCGCCAAATCGACTAAAAACAGACTTGCCACGACAGGTGCCGAGATTTGAAAGGCGATGATAAACATTTGGTTGAAGCTTTTTGCGATAAAGTAAGCAAAGGATTCACTGCCGAAATTCAGCGCGTATTGATCAACTGCAATGTATTGAAAGCTGTAATAGATTCCATCAAGCAGCAAGTGATGTGCGTTTGTTGCCAGCATCAACAGCAATGTGACCGTATAAAAAAACTGTCCCATCAGCGGTGTCTGCGCCCCTGTTTGTGGGTCAATAATATTGGCAATCGCAAAACCCATTTGAAAATCAATGAATGAGCCGGCAATCTGAACAGCGGACACCATGATGTATGCAATCAGCCCAAGCAGAAGTCCGACCATTGCTTCTTTCACCGCAAGCATCATATAAAGACCGTCTATGTCGAGTGCTGGCGGTTCTTTTATGGTGCTAAAACTAATGACAGCTAAAAACAGTGAGAATCCAACTCTGTGTACAGCAGGGATCGTTCTATGCGCTAAAAGCGGTACTGTCACAAAAAAAGCGGTGATCCGAATAAAAACTAAAAGAAAAGCAGGGAATAATTCTATGATTGACATCGCTTGTTAACCTGCAAATCGATCTAAATTCGAGAACAGCTCTGTCGTAAAGGACACGATTGTTGAAAGCATCCATGGACCAAACACAACAAGCCCAATGAGTACAGCAACAATCTTAGGAATAAACGCAAGCGTCTGTTCTTGAATTTGGGTTGTCGCCTGAAACACACTGACAATCAGTCCCACAATAAGTGCGAGCGCTAGAAGCGGTCCACTCACAAGCAATACTACATACACTGATCTTTCAGCCATCGTAATGACAAATTCTGAACTCATGTTTTAAGCACCTACTCTAAAAGCTTTGCAGCAAAGATTTAACTATCAAATACCATCCATCGACTAAAACAAATAACAATATTTTGAAAGGGAGCGATATCATAACCGGCGGAAGCATCATCATCCCCATTGACATCAGAACACTTGCGACCACCATGTCAATAATTAAAAATGGAATAAAGATCATAAAACCAATTTGAAATGCCGTCTTTAATTCTGAAATGGCAAAAGCGGGAACCATCGCCGTTAATGGAATATCTTTAATCGATTCAGGTGTATCCATTTTTGCGTAGCTAAGAAATAAAGCCAAATCTTTCTGTCTTGTATGTTTACTCATAAACTCTTTAATAGGCACTTCGGCTTTTTCATACGCCTGATTTAACGTGATGTCATCATTTAAAAGCGGCGTCAGCGCCTCTTTATTAATCTGTGAGAACGTGGGCGCCATGATAAAAAATGTGAGAAACAAAGCAAGTCCAACAAGCACTTGGTTTGGCGGCATTGAGTTGGTTGCAAGTGATGTTCTGACGAATGAAAGAACAATCACAATCCGTGTAAAACAAGTCATTAAAATGAGAATGCCCGGTGCAACCGAAAATACAGTTAAAAGTAATAGAAGACGGACAGATGTGCTGATATTTCCTGCACCGCTGGAATTAAATAAATCGATAAACTCATTCATTTTGTTTCGGGCCTTTCTTTCTGACTTCTGATTGGGTCTTTTTCAATTCGGCTAGCTGCGCCTTTAAATTGGCTGAAAAAGAAGAAGTGGTCGGCTGATCATGTTTCTTTACCTGCGATGTGAATTTTTGAACCATTTTTGGTAAATCGGTTTTGCTTTCCATCGCTTCTTCATATTGTTTCACGATTGCTTCACATTCTTGTTCATCATCAATCTCTTTTAGCAGCTGGATTGAGTCTGCTACGCCGACAACTAATACTCTTTTGCCCACTTTGATCAGCTGGACTGAACGGTTTTGTCCGACTGTCGTTCCGCCAATATTTTCAACATATCGAAATGGTTTGAGTAAGCGGTTTTGCTTTCCAACAAATCTCACCAATCCATAAATAAGCAGGATGACAAAAAGTAAGGCACCAATCATTTTGACAAAATCCATAATGGAGACAGAAGAAGAGGGAACTTCTTCTGCCGGATTCGTTTGATTGTCAGTGGTTTTCTTCTCTGTATCCTTTTTGCTTTCTTTCTCACCTTTGAGCCAGTCATTCACTGTGCCATTCTCAGGATCTTTCGTTTCGGCAAACAGTGAGGCAGGCTGCATCGTCAAGAAAAGCATAAAACTGATCATTGCTATACATATCAAACGTTTTTTCAACAAATCTTACACCCTTTTTTAGCCTAACGTTTTATTAATTGCTTCAAGTACGCGGTCTGCCTGGAATGGCTTCACGATAAAGTCTTTTGCACCTGCTTGGATCGCGTCAATAACCATTGACTGCTGTCCCATAGCAGAACACATGATGATTTTTGCAGAAGCATCGATTTGTTTAATTTCTTTTAGTGCAGTGATTCCGTCCATTTCTGGCATTGTGATATCCATTGTGACAAGATCAGGAGATGTTTCTTTGTATTTTTCAACTGCTTGTGCGCCGTTTTCTGCTTCTCCTACTACATCAAATCCGTTTTTTACAAGAATATCCTTGATCATCATTCTCATGAATGCTGCATCATCTACGATTAATACCTTAGTAGCCATTTACTTATTCTCTCCCTATATGTTTGTTTATTTTAAATTAGAAAGTCTTTCTGACTGACTTAAAATATCAGTCACACGAACACCAAAGTTCTCATCAATGACAACGACTTCCCCTTTGGCGACGATTCGTTTGTTCACTAGAATGTCTACTGGCTCACCAGCAAGTTTGTCCAGTTCAATGATACTTCCAGCTGAAAGCTCAAGAACTTCTTTCACACTGCGCTGAGTTCTTCCAAGTTCCACCGTAATGGAAAGCGGAATGTCCATCAGCATATCAAGGTTTCCAAGCTGGCTTGTTGTATGCTGAGGCTCACTGAACGATTCAAATTCAACTGGCGCCACATTTACAGGTGCTGCCGGCTTTGGCTTTGCCTGTCTTTTCGGCGGTGCCGCTTGCTGCGCTGGGGCAGACTGCGTTTGCGGTGCTGCCGGCTGAGGTTCAGGTGCACTCACTTCTTCTTGAACCGGCGCTTCTTCTTGCGCAGGATCTGTTAATTCTGCAATTAAATCCTTCGCAAATGTAATAGGATAAAGCTGCATAATATTTGAATCGATGAGTTCACCTATTTTTAATCTGAAGGATACTTTGACAAGCATTTCTTCAGCTGGAATGCGGTCTGTCCCTTCTCCTTCTTTCACATCAAGTAATTCGACGCGCGGCGGAGAAATATCAATCTTTTTATTAAAGACAGTCGACATGGATGTCGCAGCAGAACCCATCATTTGGTTCATTGCTTCTTGTACTGCACTTAAGTGAATCTCACTTAAAGAAGGGTCAGCATTTGTCCCGTCTCCGCCCATCATTAAGTCCGCAATAACTGCTGCATCTGTTTGCTGGACGACAAGCAGGTTACTTGCGCTGAAACCTTCCGTATAATTCACTTCAATAGCGACATACGGATGAGGAAATTCCTCATTCAGCATACTTTTTTGAATCACTGTAACAGTTGGAGTTGTAATCTCCACTTTTTGATTTAATAGGGTTGAAAGTGCTGTTGCAGAGCTGCCAAATGAAATATTTCCGATTTCCCCAATGGCATCTTGCTCCATTGCAGAAAGGATTGTATCGGGCTCTATATCGTCATTGCTGCCTCCTTTAAGGAGCGCATCGATTTCGTCTTGTGATAATTTACTTCCGTTATTCTCCATCTTCTTCACCTCTTATGTCGTGATCTAGAATTTGAATCGCCTGTTTCCGATTCACGCGGCCGGCCTGTCCCAAGAATTTCGGTTTATTTCCGACCATAACAGTAAGAGGCGCATTTACTGGTTTGTCCAAGGCAATACAATCACCAATTTCCAAATTCAAAAACTCTTCCACCGTCATTTCCGATTGTCCCAGCTCTGCGACTACCGGTATTTTTGCCTTCATAATCCGTTTTTCAATGGCCTTTGTTTCTTGCTGTTTTGGTTCATTTCGTTCAGACTGCATCCAGTAGTGTACAGACAGCTTCGGAATAATAGGCTCTAATACAACGTGAGGAATACATAGGTTAATAACCCCGCTTACCTCGCCAATTTGTGTATTAAGAGAAATGACGACAACTGTTTCGTTTGGTGACACCATTTGAACAAACTGGGGATTTACCTCGAAATCTGCCATTTCAGGCTCGATGTCGGTTATGGACTGCCACGCTTCTCTGTAATTTTCCAAAGCTCCCTCAAACATGTTTGAGATAATCTTTGTTTCAATTTCTGTAAGTGATTCTGTCTTATTATGACTAATGCCAATCCCGCCCATCAGCCTGTCCATCATCGCATAGCCGATTGTTGGGTTTACTTCAAGCATGATTCTTCCTTCAAGCGGGCTGACATAAAATAAGTTTAATAATGTCATATTAGGAATCGAACGAATAAATTCTTCGTATGGTACTTGGTCAACCGAGCTGACAGTAATTTGAATATATGATCTTAGCTGCGCTGAAAAATGCGTGGTGAGCAGTCTAGCGAAGTTATCATGAATCCTAGTTAAACTTCGAATCTGGTCTTTTGAAAAGCGCAGTGCACGTTTAAAGTCATACACCTTCACTTTTTTCGTCGTTTCCTCTTTTTTCAGCTCTTCTGCATCCATTTCGCCTGTTGAGATGGCGGATAATAATGCGTCGATCTCATTCTGGGAAAGCACTTCTCCTGACATTTCTTCACCTCCATCGCGTTAATTAATCGCCTCTATTGCAGATTAAAGGAGGTTATATATACTTCTTTCACCTTGCCATCTTGCAAATAGTTATTCACTTTGTTTTTGACTTGTGTTTTAAAATGTTCTCTGCCTTTTTTGCCATCAAGTTCATCTGCATTCGTGTCTGATAAAATGTCGATGACAGCATCTTTTACTTGGAAACTTCTTTTCTCAAGCTCTGATTTTGCTTTTTCAGAGTCCGTTTCAATATTCAGGACAAGTTTGACAGCATTTCCTTCAGATTTTAAATTGGTGATAATCTCAGGAATTTCAACAGAAGCTTTTACAACTTCATCTGCTGTTGGCTCTTTTTCGGCTTTTGCTTCGTCTGACCCATTCAGCAGAAAAAAGATGCCTGCTCCAATTCCGACGATGGCAATAATCATGATTAGCATTACTACGACTAATTTCTTCTTCATTCAAACTCCTCTATTCCTTGATTCAATGAAATGACTTGGATTTTTCTGTAGAAAGAAATGATTTTCTCTTGAAGCTGCTCTTCATCTTCTTTCACAACGAATTTCTTTCCATTGGCCAAAGTAATGGTCGTGTCTGGAAAACTTTCGATTTGCTCGATATGGAGAGCGTTCAGCATAAATCCTTTGCCATTTAATCTTGTCACTTCAATCATATTAAGCAGAGAAGCGAGCATCCGCTCCCCCTACCTCCTATCGTTTCAGATTCACAAGCTCTTGCAGAATTTCATCAGATGTTGTGATCGTCTTTGCATTCGATTGGAATCCGCGTTGCGCGATAATCATTTCGGTAAACTCGTCTGTTAAATCAACGTTTGACATTTCAAGTTTCCCTGTTTGGATCACGCCAGTTCCTTCTTGACCAGGTACGATAGGGTTACTTGGTGCACCTGAACTTAACGTTTGGCGGTAAAGGTTGTCACCAACTTTGTCTAATCCTCCTGCGTTACTGAAAGATACGAGTGAAATCTGTCCAACATTTCTAGATACGTTGTTTTCAACAACCGAAATTGTTCCATCTGGACCAACACTTACACTTGAAATGCCATCTGGGATCGTTATTTTTTGTCCATCCATTCCGAGAAGGTAATTTCCGTCAGTAGTCGTTAAATTTCCCTCCGAATCACGTCTAAAGTTCCCGGTTCTTGTATAAAGAACTTCTCCTTGACTTTCAATACGGAAAAATCCATCTCCATTGATATAGAAGTCGTAAGGTTCATCTGTATTTTGAGAAGATCCCGGTGACATGACTTTATCAATAGAAGCTAAAGATGATCCTAAACCAACTTGTTTTGAGTTAATTGAACCAGAGTTGTTCGTTGGTCCACCTGAGCTTGAAATGGTTTGACTGACCATATCTTTAAACGTGATACGGCTTTTTTTGTATCCGTGTGTATTGACGTTGGCTACGTTATTGGCTACCACATCTAATTTTGTTTGGAAGTTTTTCATTCCGCTAATTCCTGAGTAAAGTGAGCGTAACATTTATTTTCCTCCTCGAATTACTTCGTTTTTTCTCCAACTGCTGTAACATCCCAAGGGCTGATTTTCGTACCATCTTCTAAAACAAGTAAGTATTCATTGTCTATGTTTTTAACAGACTTCACAGTGCCCGATATCTCTTTATCATCCAATTTGCCCGATACTTCTTTACCAATCCAGCCTACATATGTCGTAAACGGATCTTGGTGTGCAACAAATGTAGACATGAGCTGATTCAGCTTGGTGATCGAATCGTTCATATTGGTTTGCTGTTCTAAAGATGAAAATGTCGCAAGCTGCGTGACAAACTCACGGTCATCAAGCGGGTTTGTCGGATCTTGGTTTTGAAGCTGCGTGAGCAAAATTTTCAAGAATTGATCTTTGCCAAGCGTATCTGTTTTCTTTTCTGCTTTTGAAGAAGTGTCTGCTTGTGCGGCTGTTCTATTCGTAGCATCAACTGTTGCCATTAGATCTCCTCCTCTTCTTCATCTGACCCAACAAGAGCATCCAGTACATCTTGGAATTCTGCTTCCTGTTCATCAGTCTGCTGGAAATTCTGTCCTTTTGGCTGCTGCTGCTTGTTTTCTTCACTAAACTGTCCAAATAACGGCTGCTCATTTGATTGAAGCGGTATATGGAAACGGTCCACTTGAACCGACATATTCGGAAGCGCCTGCTTGAGCTGCGGCAGATGATGCTCTAACAGCTCTTTTGCTGCTTGCGTCGAGGCTGTAATTTTACTCGCATACATACCGTTTTGCTTCGTTAGCTGAATGGTAATGAATCCAAGATTTTCTGGATTTAATCGAACGGTAAAACGTCCGCTTGAATTGCCAAACGGCGTGAATTTCATTTGCTTCCACGTGTTTAGAATTTGCTGATCAACTGTTCCCGGCTTTTCATCAGTCGTTTGTGTCTGCTGAACAGGAGCCGCTGACTGCAGTTGGAAAAACTGCTTATGACCTGGTAAAAGTGTATGGGTCATTATTTTTTCAGAAACTGGTGCAGCAGTGCTTTGTCCTTTAACGACTTCTTTTTTGAGAAGCCACTCAAGAGATGCATTCCCTTTTGCAGGAGAAGCGAGTGTAGATTCTTGTTTTGGAGAGATTAGTTCTTTCAACTCGCCAAGTGAAATTTTCCACTCTTTGTCAGACCCTTTCGCATTCGCCATCATATGGTCGATTAACTGATTAAAGTGCTTTAGCTCACTTTGAGTCATCGAATTCAGCTTTGGCGCTGATCCCTGCGAGAAGAACTGCTCTTTTACTTGCTGAATGAGTTTTTCATCTACCCCGTTTTTCGAAAGAAAGTGGATAAAGTCTTGACCTTTCCCTTCAATATCCTGCACAAGTTTCGCATCAAAGCTTGGCGGCTGTTGATTGAGCAATTGATAGATAAAGAAGTGGACTTGTATGAGCTGTTCACTATGTTCAGAACCTGGCTTTTCAGTTTGATCACCGTAAATGGAAGATTCCATTTTTTGAAATAATTCTTCAAGTGATTTGAGATCAGATGATTCAAGCGTTTGACCTTGTAGTGTTTGAAGCGCACTTAGTAGGTCTGCGTTCATTCCTTCTTCAGGTGATTGCATCCATTTTTCAACAATTTGCATCGCATCATTGATAGAAAGAGAGGCAGCAGCGGCTGTCTCAGCATGAACAGGACCGCTTTGAGCGCCTGCTCCGCTAAGCAATTGTTTAAACAAACCTCGTGCAGATGCAGCGCTGTCTCCTTTTAGCCCTGAGAGACCTTGAGAAGATTGCTGTAAGGCTCCAATATCCAATAGCTTCACTTATTGTCCACCTCCATTTTCACTTTCTTCTTTTTTGGCAAGCTCTTTTGTAAACGTTGCTGCCTTCTGAGGTGTCAGTTTTGCTAATATGTCTGTCAGTTTATTTTTGCTCAGCTCTTCAAGGATTTTTAACGCCTCTTTATCACTTAGTTCTGATAAAATTTTGGCGGATTTCCCTGGGTCCATGCTTTCATAAATGCTGGCGACCTTTCCTTTTGTCTGCTGATTAGAGGATGCCGCTGCATCAGGGGAGGTCCCTGCTGAGTTATTATCTGACGTGTTATTTGATGAGCTGTTATTCGATGAACTGTCATTGGCAGACGTATTCTTTGCATCATTTTCAGATGTTTTTTCAAGTGAATTGATTTTTTGATTAAGTCTTTTAATCTCTTCATCACTTGTTTTCAAATCTTTTTGTGCAATTTCGAGCTCATTCTTTTGCTCTTTAATGGTCTTTTTCAGTTCTTTCAACTCTGCATCGCTTTGATCATTAGGTGAAGATGACGTTTTTGAGGTGTCATCTGAACCAACTAAGCTGCTGATCACCGGAATGTTTTGGAGCGGTTTTTTTAGATCAAAACCTGCCATATAAAGGATCGTGCCAGTGACAATCACAAGCACAATCAATGGGATGATGACAATAAACAAGATCCATTGAAATTTCCCGCCGCCTGATTCCTTCGTTTTTTCCTTCTTAGGCATTCATCTCGACTCCTAATGTCCTTGAAACATGAATTGGCTGATAGAGATATCATCCATTTCTTTCATTTCAATTGCCTTATGTTCAAGGGAGAACTTTTCAAATTGCTTTTCTTTCATTTTTTCAAACTTTTTAAACTCAATGTTTTTTTCAGTTAAATCAGATTGTTTTTCATTCATTTGATGGCGTTTCATGATCACAAGCTGCTGATAATGCTGGATGGTGTTATCTAAGTTGGTCACAAATTGCTGGTAATGACGCATTTCTTGAACACTCATTCCACTTCTCAGCTTTTCTTCTTTGCTTTTTTCCATTAGCTCTTTTTTACTCATATTTTCATAGAGTTTTTCAGCAACTTGCTCAAATGCCGAAACGGATTGTTGGTATGCTGCGAGTGACTTGTCTTTTTCACTTTCTTTCAGTTCTAAGAGCTTTTGAAATTTGTATTGATATCTCACTGTTTTTGTCAATCCTCTCTATTCATCAAACTGAGCAATAAACTCACACTGTCTTCAATAGATACAGCCTCTTCTACATCCTGTTTCAAAAATGAAATCAGGTGAGGGTAAGCCTGCATGGCTTCATCAATATCTTTGGAGGAGCCTTTTTTATATGCTCCAATATTAATGAGATCTTCAGCGTTTTGATAAGTGGATAAAAGCTGGCGGAACCGGTTAGCCGCCTCCTTGTGATCATGACTTGCGATATTACTCATGACACGGCTGATACTTTTCAGAATGTTAACAGCGGGAAATTGTCCTTTGTTGGCTAAAGCACGATCAAGTACAATGTGCCCGTCAAGGATCCCCCTCACTGTATCAGCGATCGGCTCGTTCATATCGTCCCCATCAACAAGCACTGTGTAAAACGCTGTGATGGAACCAAGCTGATTTGTCCCAGTTCGTTCGAGCAATTTTGGCAGTATAGCGAACACTGAAGGTGTATATCCTTTTGTTGTTGGCGGCTCGCCAGTTGCGAGTCCTATTTCCCTTTGCGCCATGGCAACCCTCGTAACAGAATCCATCATGAACATGACATTTTTGCCTCTGTCCCTGAAATATTCCGCAATGGCTGTTGCAGTATAGGCAGCTTTCAGTCTCGTCAGTGCAGGCTGGTCAGAAGTTGCAACGACAACAATGGATCGCTTCAGTCCTTCAGCACCTAAATCCTTTTCAATAAACTCACGAACTTCACGGCCACGCTCTCCAACAAGGGCAATGACATTCAGGTCTGCTTCTGTCTGCTTTGCAATCATCCCCATTAAGGTACTTTTTCCAACACCGCTTCCGGCAAAAATCCCGATCCTTTGACCAGTGCCAACTGTGAGCAGACTGTCAATGACTCTAACACCGACACCCATCTTTTCTCGAATAGGCGGCCTGTCCATTGGATTTGGGGGTGACTGATCTGTCGAAACAGGTGCAAGTCCTTTTGGAAGCATACTGCCATCAAGCGGATCACCGAAGGCATCAACGACTTCACCAATTAATCCAGTCCCTACTTTGACCTTCAGCGATTCACCCGTCGCTTCAACAAGACTTCCTGGTGAAATATTGGATGCTTCTACATAAGGCATGAGCAGAATGTTTTCATCTCTAAACCCTACGACCTCTGCTTTTATCGGATGGTGCTTGCTCCCTTTTTTATGAATGAGACATACATCACCGATCGAACTCTCCGGCCCCTTAGATTCAATCATCAGCCCAACCACTCGATTGACTTTACCAAATCGTTTATAAGGATCAGCGGTTTCAATCGTTTCTTTTAGTACATCCATTTTCATTTGTGATCACCTGAATCAATGACTTCTAATAGTTTTTCTTTCAACTGATTCATTTGGGTATCAACACTCGCTTCCACTTTTCCAAAACTTGTTTCTACGTAACAAGTTCCTTTTGGTGCTTTTTCATCCGAGTAAATGGCAAGGTGTGTATCCTTTTGAAGGATTCTAATCAATTCGTCTTTATATTCCATCACATGCTCGTAATGTTCAGGGTCAACATAGATGGAAATATCATCATATTCTTTCACTTCTGAAATGACCTGCTTCACAAGAGCCAAAAATTGATCTTTCGTGTCCTCAGCTGCATTCCAAACGCGTTTGGCGAGTTCAAAAGCGAGTTCCACAATTTGCTCAGCAGAGCTTTCAATTTTTTCTTCGTAGTCCTGCCTTGCAAGACGAACGATGTCATTTGCTTGATCAAGAATAGCTTGGTACTGCAAATTTGCATCTGCTTCGCCCTTTTGGAAGCCGTCTTGATAACCTGCTTGTTTCGCTTCTTCAATGAGCTGCATTCTTTCTTCTTCAAAATCAGTCCGGCGCTGATTGATTTCAGCCATTGTTTTTTCCAGCTCACTGTTTGCTTGTTCTAATATGCGGCTCGCTTGATCTTCTGCATCACTGAGTACTAGCTGCGATGCTTCGGTTTCATTGACAAGCTCTTCTTCGTGATGTTCTCTTTTAAAGTTTACTTGCTGTAAAGGAATCGTTTGCCGTCCTTGTTCAGGAATAACAGATGTTTCATGTTTGATAATCCTAGACAATGATATCGTCTCCTCCGCCTCGAGCTATGACGATTTCTCCAGCTTCCTCAAGTCGTCTTACGATGCTGACAATACGGGTTTGTGCTTCCTCGACATCTCTAAGCCGGACAGGCCCCATAAACTCCATTTCTTCTTTGAATGTTTCGACCATCCGCTGTGACATGTTGCGGAAGACAATTTCTTTGACCTCTTCGCTTGCCACTTTGAGTGCGAGCAATAAGTCATCATTTTCAACATCTCTGATGACGCGCTGAATCGCTCTGCTGTCAAGAGTGACAATATCTTCAAAGACAAACATACGTTTCTTAATTTCATCCGCAAGCTCTGGATCTTGAATTTCAAGTGTGTCTAAAATGGTCTTCTCAGTAGCACGGTCTACACCATTTAGCACTTCTACAACCGCTTCGACTCCGCCTGTTTGCGTATAGTCCTGCGTAAAGGTTGAAGAAAGCTTTTGTTCAAGAATACGTTCCACCTCATTGATGATCTCTGGAGATGTGCGGTCCATTAAGGCAATACGTCTCGCAACCTCAGTTTGTACTTCCTCGCCTAACTCAGATAAAATTTGCCCAGCCTGCACTGGATCCAGGTAGGAAAGGATAAGTGCAATCGTTTGTGGATGCTCATGCTGGATAAAGTTTAAAATTTGTTCTGGCTCAGCCTTTCGAGCAAAATCAAATGGTTTCACTTGAAGAGAGGATGTCAGCCTGTTTAAGATGCTGTCCGCTTTATCCTCACCAAGCGCTTTTTCAAGCACTTGTCTTGCGTACATAAGACCGCCCTGCGATATGTAGTCCTGCGCGATGGCAATGCTGTGAAACTCTTCGATGACTTCATCTTTTTTAGCAGTATCTACACTTCGTACATTGGAAATTTCTAATGTTAATTTTTCTATTTCGTCTTCAGACAGATGTTTGTATACAGATGCTGACACGTCTAGCCCTAAGGAAATCATTAGGATTGCTGCTTTTTGTCTGCCTGTTAGTCGATTTGGATCTTTTCTCGACATGTGTATTCCTCCTAATCCTCGGACAGCCAGCTGCGTAGCAATTTAGCAAAGTCTTCTGGTTTTTCTTTTGCCATTTTTTCAAGCTGATTTTTTCTCACCATTTCTTCTGTTTCTGGTTCAGTGTCGATATCAGGAACATCAATTGGTGTACGTTCATCAAACTCAAACTCTTCTTCTTCATCTCTTCTACGCTTGCGTACAAGAAGAATGATAAGAGCGATAATTGCAAGTAGGAGCACACCGCCTACAATATAAACCCAGATTGGAATATTGTTTGAAGGGTTATCTGCCGCAGTTTGCTGTTTACCGTCTAATTTTGATACAGATAAAACGATTTTGTTATCTAAGTCTGCTTGAGTGAGCGCTTGACCATTTGTGTATTCTTTATCAATCGATGTGCTAATGATCGTTGAAAGAATCTTTTTGATATCATCTTGTCTTTCAGCCGTTAAAGAGTTTACATCGTTTGCAGTTGGTGGTTCGACCAATGCTTGAATGCCAACATCTCTGATTTTATAAGGACTTTCTTTGATATCTTTATGAATGCGGTTGACTTCATAATTGATACGATCTTCGCTCTTTTCGTAATCTCCGCTTCCATTCGCTCCATCGGCACCTTGATAATTTGTGACATCATCGTCACCTGTTCCAGCGGTGCCTCCAGCTGCTGCGCCATTACCTGAATAAGTTTCAGCAATCTTTTCAGCGCTGACAGCAATCCCCTGCATGTTTTCTTTATCAACAGGTTCTACAAGGTCTTCTTTTCTTTTTTCTTCAGTAAAATCAATGTCTGTTGTGACCGATACAGCCACTTTATCTTGACCCATCATTGTTCCAAGCAGCTGCTGAATTTTTCTTTGAAGATTCTTTTCGATTTCCTCTTTTTTCTGCTGCTGTGCATCCATTCCACTTGCATAGGAATCGGAGCTGGTGTTTAAGTCGTAGTAGTTGGAATCTTGGTCCATAATGACAATGTTTTCTGTTTTTAAATTCGGCACACTTTTTGAAATAAGATGATAAAGGCCTTTTACTTGCTGCGGTGTGAGCGTGTAGCCTGGCTCAACTTGCAGCACAATGGATGCTGATGCATTACTTTGCTCTTCTCCAACAAAAACGGAATCTTTTGGCAGGTTAATCATCACTTTTGAATCTTTAATCCCATCAATCGTGTTGATCAGATTGGATAGTTCTGTCTGAGTTGCGTCTACTTTCAGAACATCAAATTCATTATCTGTTAAACCGAAGCCTGAATTGTTTGCAAAGAAGGAATAATCAATGTTGCCTGTCTTAGGGAGCCCTTCAGATGCGAGTGTTACTTTTAAAGAATCTGCTTGCTTTTCTGGAACGAGAATCGTTGTTCCATTGTTTGCAAGTTCCGATTTAACGTTTTTGCCATCTAGTTCCTGTTTGATTTGTCCAGCTTCTGCCTCAGACAAGTCTCTAAAGAGCGGAACCATTTTTTCAGAAGAAGCAAAGATGCTAACAACCGTAATAATGATTGCTAGGGCAGCAACGCCGCCAATCATAAGTATTTTTTGTAATTTTGATCGATTTCGCCAAAACTCAACTGTTTTTGTTCTTAATTGCATTAAAGTACGATTCATCTTAACCCCCGGTCATTCCATTCAGTCTTTTTTTGTCCACCAGCACCTCCTACATCTGCATTCTCATAATCTCTTGGTACGCTTCGACTGCTTTATTTCGAAACTCTGTTGCAGCTGTGAGTGTAACACTCGCTTTTTGTGAAGCAATCATGACTTCATCGAGATTGACATCTTTTCCTTGTGCAAGCGCATTTGTATACTGGTCTGATTTCAGCTGTGATTGATTTAATGCCTCAATGGAATTCTTCAGCACATCAGAGAAATTCGTTTGACTTTTGGGTGCAGCCGCCTGAACGGGCGTTGCATTCGTCAATTCACTTGCTTGCTGAGCAGTTTGAAGCTGGAAAGGAGATATTGCATTAACCAATTATTTTCACCTTACTTTCCTATTTCTAAAGCTTTCATCAGCATGCTTTTATTCGCATTTAGAGCAGTCACGTTTGCTTCATATGATCTTGAGCTGCTGATGAGGTCGACCATTTCTTTTAATGGATCGACATTTGGTGTTTGAACATATCCATTTTCATTGGCATCGGGATTTGTAGGATCATATTGAAGGTTGAATGGAGTTTCGTCTTCAGTAATCTTTGTTACTTTGACGCCGTTTCCTAATTTGCCGCTCGAATTCATACTTGAGTTCAATATAGATGAAAACGATTCACCTGACGGCTGTAATGTGACAAGCTTACGTCTATAAGGCTCCCAGTTGCCATCAACCTGTTTAGCTCTTGTTGTATCCATATTTGCAAGGTTTGAGGATACAACGTCCATTCTGAGCCTCTGTGCCGTTAATGCTGAGGCCGAAGCGTTCACTCCTGAAAAAATCGACATCACTTACCTCCTGTCAAAACTGTTTTAAGAGAATTGAATTTCCCGCTCATTCTTTCCACCAGCGCATTATACTGAATTTGGTTTTTAGCGAGTTCACTCATCTCTTGATCAATATCGACATTATTTCCGTTTTCTTGATAAGAAGTACGGTTGCTCGAAACAACTGAATAATTAGACCCTGTTTTTGAAAAATCAATGTGACCTTGGTATGTTTTTTTAGCATCTAATTTGATTGACGCATCATTTAGCATGTCATGGAATGCGACGTTTTTCGACTTGTAGTTCGGTGTGTCTATATTTGCGATATTATTGCTTATGACTTTTTGCTTAACATTCGCTCTGCCCAAGGCATTCTCAAGGTTGCTTATCGTTCCAGAAAATATATCCAAAACCATATACCTCCAATCATATGTATTTCATTCCATTTAATCATGTCGAGATTTGTAAAACCATATGTTCATTGTAAGAAATAATAGGATTAAAGTCTATGATGTATATGTAAAAAAAACTCGTAATATATATCTATTTTACGAATAGGTATAAAGGCCTAGATTCAAAGCACTACAGATTTGTAAGGGGTTTCTTGGAAAAAAGAGTGACATTTTTCGGACAAATCCTCATTTTTTCACATAAAAAAACCCTTTTCAGCATTTATTTCGGCCAAAAAGGGTTTTTGATTAATGAGATTTTAAATTTTCGAGTTCAATTAAAAATTTGTTGTTTAACACTTTGATGTACGTTCCCTTCATTCCAAGAGAACGAGATTCAATCACGCCTGCACTTTCTAACTTACGTAAGGCGTTTACGATCACTGAGCGCGTGATCCCTACACGGTCTGCAATTTTACTTGCAACGAGAAGACCTTCGTTTCCATCCAGCTCTTCAAAAATGTGCTCAATCGCTTCAAGCTCACTGTATGAAAGAGAGCTAATCGCCATTTGAACAACCGCTTTGCTTCTTGCTTCTTCTTCGATTTCCTCTGCTTTCTCGCGAAGAATCTCCATTCCAACAACTGTTGCCCCGTATTCAGCAAGAATTAAATCATCATCTGTGAATGTATCTTGTAAGCGGGACAGGATTAACGTACCTAAACGATCTCCTCCGCCGATAATTGGAACAATTGTTGTTAAACCTGATTGGAATAAGTCCCGGTTTTCAATCGGGAAAGCTGTATATTCACTGTTAATATCAAGGTTTGAAGACGTTTCAGGGACATTGAATAGACTCTTTGTATATTCTTCAGGGAACTGACGATCTTCAAGCATTTTTTTCATACGTGCATTTTCGATCTGTTGATTAATGGAGTAGCCAAGAAGCTTTCCCCTTCTGCTTAATACGAAAATGTTTGAATCAATGACATCTCTCAGTGTTTCTGCCATTTCTTTGAAATTAACTGGTTTCCCCGCTGCATCTTGCAGCATTGAGTTAATAATCCTTGTTTTTTGTAGTAACGCCATAATAATGATCCTCCTAGATTACTTTATTCATTTGTTAAAGTATAAATTGACTTAAATCTTTGTTATTTGCAATCTTTCCTAGCTTCTCTTCGACATACTGAGGTGTAATGGTCACTGTCTCCATCGTAATATCAGGCGCCTCAAATGAAAGCTCTTCAAGCAGCTTCTCAAGTATCGTATGAAGCCTTCTTGCACCGATGTTATCTGTCTCCTGATTGACATGATAAGCCACTTCGGCAATCTTATGAATAGCATCGTCAGAAAATTCAAGAGATATACCTTCTGTTTCAAGTAAAGCTTTATATTGCTTTAATAATGCATTATCTGGTTCCGTTAAGATTTTCACAAAGTCTTCTATACTTAATTTATCTAATTCTACACGGATTGGGAAGCGTCCCTGAAGCTCTGGAATCAAATCTGATGGCTTTGCCATATGAAATGCACCTGCTGCAACAAACAGCACATGATCAGTTTTAACGGCACCATATTTCGTCATCACAGTTGAACCTTCTACAATCGGTAAAATATCACGCTGAACCCCTTCACGAGAAACATCTGCAGATGATGCACCACCGCTTTTGGCGATTTTGTCGATTTCATCGATAAAAATAATTCCTTGCTGCTCTGCTTTGTAGACCGCTTCCTGACTGACTTCATCCATATCAATCAGTTTTGAAGCTTCCTCAGCCGTTAATGCCTTTCTTGCTTCTCTGACAGTCAGCTTTCTGCGTTTTTTCTTTTTAGGCATGAGATTGCCGAGCGCATCCTGCATGTTCATACCCATTTGCTCCATACCCGAGCCTTGAAGCATATCAAACATGGAAGGCTGCTGTTCTTCTACTTCAATCGTAACGTAATGATCTTCAAGTTCTCCCATCGCCAGCTGATGAGCGATTCGCTTTCTTGTCGATTCGAGTTCCACTTCTTCATTTGAATGATCTCGATCACGGTCATCTTCATCAGAACCGCCAAACAGCATCTCAAACGGATTTTTCACAGACTGGCTTTTTTTCTTGCCAGGAACAAGTAAATGAACAAGACGTTTATTTGCTTGTTTTTCTGCTTCCTCTTGAACATCTTTCATCTTTTCTTCTTTGACGAGTCTAATCGCTGTTTCAACTAAATCTCTCACCATGGACTCTACGTCACGGCCGACATAACCCACTTCAGTAAATTTCGTCGCTTCCACTTTAATAAAAGGCGCACCAGAAATTCGAGCAATTCTGCGGGCAATTTCTGTTTTCCCCACACCTGTTGGACCGATCATTAAAATGTTTTTAGGAACGACTTCATCCTTTAGCTTATCATGCAAAAGACTTCTTCTGTAACGGTTTCTTAAAGCCACCGCCACTGCTTTTTTCGCATCAAGCTGACCAATGATGTATTGATCAAGCTTTTCAACTATCTCTCTTGGGGTGAACGGCTTTTTCTCCATACGTCTCATGTCCTTTCTATTCAAGCTCTTCTAAAGTGATTTGATCGTTCGTGTAGACACAGATTTCTCCGGCCGTTTCAAGAGCGGCCTTTGCAATTTCTCTCGCTGAGAGATGATCACCTGCATGGGTTTTGAGTGCTCTCCCGGCGCTAAGCGCATAGTTGCCGCCTGAGCCAATGGCCAAAATCCCATCATCTGGTTCGATGACCTCTCCTGTTCCAGAGACAAGCAGGATGCTTTCTTTGTTCATGACGATGAGCATGGCCTCAAGCTGCCTTAGCATCTTGTCACTTCGCCATTCCTTCGCTAGTTCTACGGCTGCCCGCTTTAAATTACCACCATATTCTTCAAGCTTTGTTTCAAACTTTTCAAAGAGTGTAAAAGCATCGGCTACTGAACCTGCAAAACCTGCAAGCACCTTGCCTCCGAAAAGACGGCGCACTTTTTTTGCTGTGTGTTTCATCACGACAGCCTGCCCGAAAGTGACTTGACCGTCGCCAGCCATTGCACTTTTTCCTTTATGCTGAACGGCAAAGATGGTTGTTGCATGAAATGATGACATGAAAAAACCTCCTTTTAGGATCGTTTAAAAGCCCTTGGGTGATGAGACATGTACGTGTTTCTTAAAGAATCTTTTGATACATGCGTGTACACCTGTGTAGATGATAAATTTGAATGACCGAGAAGTTCTTGAACACTTCTCAAATCCGCCCCCTCGTTTAAGAGATGCGTGGCAAAGGTGTGCCTTAACATGTGAGGATGGATATGTAATGTACCTGACGCCTTTTTCATTAATTCAGTGAGAATGAATCGTACACCTCGGTCTGTAAGAGGCGTCCCGCGCTGATTCAAAAACACATGAGTATCAGCGCGGTCTTTCCCTTTAGATTTCAGCTTCTGCCTTCCATCCTCTAAATAAGTAATGAGCGCTTCATGAGCATATGACCCGAAAGGAACATACCGCTGCTTGCTGCCTTTCCCATGAACAAGCACTGTATCCATCGATAAATCAAGATCAGATTCTTTTAATGAACATAACTCACTGACCCTCATACCTGTTGCATAAAGAAGTTCTAAAATGGCTTGATTTCTTTGCCCAAGCGGTGTGCTGACATCAGAAACTGTAAAAAGCTCTTTTAGTTCCTCTTCATACAAAAATGAAGGAATCCGCTTATCCTGCTTTGGTAAGCTAACGAGTAAAAAAGGATTTTCTTTCACAAGCTGTTCTCTTAATAAAAATTTATAAAAGCTGCGAAGCGCAGAGACTTTCTTACTAATCGTTCTTCTTGTCAGGCCTTTTTCATAAGCTTCTGTTAAATAAATTCTCGTATCTTGATAGGATACCTCTTCAAAACCGTCTATTCCTTGAATGTTCATAAATCTGACAAACTCTTCAATGGCTTCTGTATATCCTGAGATCGTTAAAGCTGAATAGTTTTTTTCAATTTGCAGATATTCAATGAATAAGTGGACAAGACGCTGTTTATTCGTCATTTTTACACCTCTTTAAGGCTTTTAAATGGTATCACATATCTTGCTTTCCGTGCAATGTTTTACTACAGAGATTTCGAAATAGTTTGAATAGTTTCGATTGCGCGCTTAGCGTACTCTGCATAACGTTCTTGTTTGTTCTTAATTCGAACACCTAGATCTTTCAGCAAACCAAAATTCGCATTCATCGGCTGGAAGCTTTTCTTGTTTGTCGATGTGATGTAGTGAGCCATACTGCCAATCGCCGTCTCCTCAGGAAGTGTCACAAGCTCTTCTCCTTTGACAAAACGAGCGGCGTTAATGCCAGCCACAAGTCCGGACGCTGCGGACTCGACATACCCTTCAACGCCTGTCATTTGTCCGGCAAAGAATAGGTCATCTCTATTTTTAAACTGATAAGTCGGTCTTAAAAGGCTTGGCGAGTTAATAAATGTATTACGGTGCATCACGCCGTAACGAACAATTTCTGCTTCTTCTAGGCCTGGAATCAAACGGAATACTTCCTTTTGATCGCCCCACTTCAGATGTGTCTGGAAGCCAACGATGTTATATAAAGTACCTGCTGCATCATCCTGTCTTAATTGAACAACAGCGTAAGGTCTTTTTCCTGTTTTCGGATCTTCCAGTCCTACTGGCTTCATCGGACCAAACAGCATCGTTTTCTTTCCTCTTTTCGCCATGACTTCAATTGGCATACAGCCTTCAAAGAAGATTTCTTTTTCAAATTCTTTTAATGGCACAGTTTCAGCAGAAATGAGTGCCTCATAAAAACGATCGAATTCTTCTTCTGTCATTGGACAGTTTAAATAAGCGGCTTCTCCTTTGTCATAGCGTGATTTCAAGTACACCTTATCCATATCAATGCTGTCTTTCTCTAGAATAGGTGCCGCTGCATCGTAGAAATAGAGATATTCTTCTCCTGTTAACGATTTTAATTCTTTTGAAAGTGCTTCTGATGTCAGCGGGCCAGTCGCGATAATTGTCGGACCTTCTGGTATGCTTTGCACTTCTTCTTGAAAGACAGTAACATTCGGATGATTTTTCACGCGGTCTGTCACGTTTGCTGCAAATTCATGACGGTCTACTGCAAGCGCGCCGCCAGCAGGAACTGAGCTTTCATCTGCTGCTGCGATAATGGCTGAATCTAAATGACGCATTTCTTCCTTTAATACACCTACTGCATTCGTTAAAGCATTCGCACGCAGTGAGTTGCTGCATACAAGCTCCGCAAATTTATCTGTGTGGTGAGCCGGCGTTTGTTTCACAGGTCTCATTTCATATAAATTGACTTTAATCCCTCGTTTAGCGATTTGCCATGCTGCTTCACTTCCAGCTAAACCGGCTCCGATCACATTTACAAATTGACTCATTGTACAACTCTCCTATTTCGTAAGGTCTGTTTGATGACATAAAAAAGCAGGTGAACAAGGCTGCTCACCGCTATTTTTGTTGTTCCTCTTTATAATCACAGTTGACACATTGAACTTGAACACCTTTTTTCAGCTTTTTCTCTACAAGCATATTTTCGCATTTTGGACACTTTCTTTCAATTGGTTTGTCCCAAGAGACGAATTCACACTCTGGAAAACGATCACAGCCGTAAAAAATGCGGCGTTTTTTCGATTTTCGTTCAACAATGTTTCCTTCATGACATGACGGGCATTTGACCCCGATATCTTTGACAATTGGTTTTGTGTTGCGGCAGTCAGGAAAGTTAGAGCACGCCATGAACTTGCCGTATCTACCCATTTTGTACACCATCGGATGTCCGCACTCTTCACAATCAACACCTGCGTATTCCGGCTCAATCTCAACTTCTTGCATCTCTGCTTCAGCTTTTTCTACCCGTTTTGCAAAGTCTTGATAGAAGCTGTCGATAATACGAACCCATTCGATCGTACCTTCTTCAACACTATCAAGTTCCTTTTCCATTTTCGCTGTAAATTCAACGTTAATGATTTCAGGGAAGAATTCAATGATTAAGTTGAGTACAATCTCTCCAAGCTCTGTTGGAGTAAATCGTTTATTATCAAGTGCGACATAGCCGCGCTTTTGAATTGTATCTAATGTTGGTGCATACGTAGATGGACGGCCTATACCGAGCTCTTCAAGTGTTTTGACCAATCTTGCCTCAGTGTAACGCGGAGGCGGCTGTGTGAAGTGCTGTTCAGGTTCGATGTCTTTTGAAAGAACTGTGTCCCCTTCTTTCAGATCAGGAAGCATTTTGTCCTTTTCCTCTAGCTGGTCGTCCTTTCCTTCCACATAAACCTTCATAAACCCAGGGAATTTTACTTTACTGCCATTCGCACGGAAAGTAAGACCGTTATGATCAAGGTCCACACTCATTGTATCAAGAACAGCCGGAGCCATTTGGCTGGCCACGAATCGTTCCCAAATCAATTTGTACAGACGAAGCTGATCGCGGCTTAGCACGTGCTTGACATCTGCCGGTTTTCTTAACGTCGAAGTCGGACGGATGGCTTCGTGAGCATCTTGTGCATTTTCATTCTTTTTAGCTGTTCGTTTTGTTGTGTTTAAGAAATTCTTGCCGTACGTCTGATCAATGAAGGCAGATACTTCTTCAATCGCTGTATTGGAAATACGAGTTGAGTCCGTTCTCATATATGTAATGAGACCGACTGTACCTTCTTTACCAAGATCAATTCCTTCATATAATTGCTGTGCAATCATCATTGTCTTTTTCGCACGGAAGTTTAATTTTCTTGCAGCTTCCTGCTGTAAAGTAGAAGTCGTAAACGGAACAGCTGGATTACGTTTACGCTCTTTTTTCGTTACTTTCTCTACAGAGAATTTGCTTCCCTTTAATTTCGAAAGGATTTCTTTTACATCTTCTTTTGTTTTCAGTGGATGTTTTTTGCCATTGAGACCAAAGAAACTCGCTTCGAAGCTTTCTTTTCCTTTAAGGAATGTACCGTCAATTGTCCAGTATTCTTCTGGTTTAAATTCATTAATTTCATTCTCGCGATCAATAATCAGGCGGAGTGCAACTGATTGAACACGTCCGGCACTTAAGCCCTTTTTCACTTTCTTCCATAAAATCGGACTGATTTTATACCCAACGAGACGATCTAAGATCCGTCTTGCCTGCTGCGCATCAACTAAGTCCATATTGATCATACGTGGATGCTTAAAGGAATCTTTAATCGCATCCTTTGTAATCTCGTTAAAAACAACGCGGCAGTCAGAAGAGAGGTCAAGGTCAAGGCTGTGTGCTAAATGCCAAGCAATCGCTTCTCCCTCTCTATCGGGGTCAGCTGCGAGATAGACTTTCTTTGCTTTTTTCGCTGCTGTTTTTAATTCTTTTAAAACTGGGCCTTTCCCGCGAATCGTAATATATCTCGGTTCAAAGTCATGCTCAGTGTCAACACCGAGCTGACTTTTCGGTAAATCCCTTACGTGCCCCATTGAAGCTTTTACTTTATACTTTTTTCCTAAATAACGCTCAATCGTTTTCGCCTTTGCTGGCGACTCAACGATGACTAAATAATCAGCCATACTCAAAATCCCCCTTAAGAGGTGTTCTCTCTTTATACATTTCACAATTCATATTTATGTTAATTGCACCTATCTAACAGGCAATCATTAAAAATTCTTTATGATGAACATCATTATAAACACGAAAAACAAAGTGTAAACTTAAATCCTCACTATTATTAAATATTCCGATGTCTTTTGTCAAACGATATTTTTATGAGAGTTCAGTATATTGAACGCTGTGGAAGGAGAATTCCTCTAAAATATCCTTTGTGGAATGAACAAGCTTTGCCCCCTGCTGAATGAGTCTTGCCGGACCTGTGGAATTAGAATCAAAGATGGATCCGGCAATCGCAAATACTTCTTTGCCTTGCTCAAGCGCTTGATAGGCTGTAATAAGAGAACCGCTCTTTTCTTTGCACTGAATCACGATGGTCCCTTTCGTCAATGCACTAATTAAACGATTTCTCATTGGAAAATGCCACTTTTCTGGTTTGACATAAGGCGGGTGCTCTGACAAAAGCAAATGATGTTCACCCATGTATTGAGCCATTTGCGCATGTTCTTTTGGGTATACATGCTGAAAGCCGCCTGCTATAATGCCGATTGTTTTCCCTTTTTTCCTGATGCACTCTTTATGTGCCAGTCCATCGATTCCTTTAGCTAAACCACTGACAATCATCCACTCTTCCTTGACAAGCTCACCAACAATTTTCTTCACACATGCTTCTCCATAAGTCGATGGAACTCGCGTGCCGACTACACCTAAACTTTTTTCTACATTTAAATATGATACGTTTCCTTTTAGGAATAACACAGGGGGAGGATCATAAATATTTTTTAGTGTGCTGGGATATAAGGGTGATGTGATGGGAATCATGTGAATGTTTTGCTTTAAATAGGCTTGAACGATGTGTTGAAACATGGGGAATTCATTTTCTTCAGCTTGTTTTAAGCGGGTAAAGTCGATCGTTTGTAATGCTCGATCCTGTTTAAAATGATGTGTTTCTTCATTTATATATAGTTCAGGATCGACTTTCCACCATTTTGTTAATAATGAGGGTGAGATGAGGCCTTTTAAGCGGTGAAAAATCATTCTTTCGGACACGTTGTACATACCATTCCTCCAGTTTAAGATAGAAAGAAGAAGACTTGTCAAAGAACAAGTCTTCTTGTGTCATTAATGCGTTTTACAAGCTTCGAAGAGATTCTTCTCTTTTAATACTTTAATCAATGTTTCTCCCATGACAGATGGTGTTTCTGCCACTTCAATTCCACATTCACGCATTGTTTTTACTTTTTCATCAGCTGTTCCTTTACCACCAGAAATAATGGCACCAGCATGTCCCATACGTTTTCCTGGAGGCGCCGTTTTACCGCCAATAAAGCCAACGACTGGTTTTGTCATATTTGCTTTTACCCATTCAGCTGCTTCTTCTTCAGCTGTACCGCCGATTTCACCGATCATTATTACAGCATGTGTTTCAGGGTCTTCATTGAATGCTTTTAACACATCAATAAAGTTTGTCCCATTTACCGGGTCCCCCCCGATTCCTACAGCTGTCGATTGACCAACGCCAGCTTCTGAAAGCTGATGTACCGCTTCATATGTAAGCGTTCCAGAACGAGAAACAACACCCACATGACCTTTTTTATGAATGTAGCCAGGCATGATACCAATTTTACATTCTTCAGGTGTGATGACACCTGGGCAGTTTGGTCCAACTAGTCTTGTCTTTTTCCCTTCCATATACCGTTTCACTTTGACCATGTCAAGCACTGGAATATGTTCTGTGATACAAATGACGAGATCGACTTCTGCGTCAACAGCCTCTAAAATGGCATCTGCCGCAAATGGTGCTGGTACATAGATAACAGAAGCGTTCGCTCCAGTAGTCTGAACTGCTTCAGATACAGTATTAAATACAGGAACTCCTTCTACTTCAGTTCCACCTTTTCCAGGTGTGACACCACCAACAATATTTGTTCCGTACTCAATCATTTGTTTTGTATGGAACAATGCGGTTGAACCGGTAATCCCCTGAACAATTACTCTCGTATTTTTATTAATAAATACACTCATTTAGGTTCCCTGCCTTTCTGCTCTACTTGACTAAAGATACAATCTTTTCTGCCCCGTCAGCCATAGACTCAGCAGAAGTGATATTTAAGCCTGAATCACTCAGGATTTTCTTCCCTAATTCAACGTTTGTTCCTTCAAGACGTACAACAAGTGGTAATGTTAAGCCGACTTGTTTCGTCGCTTCAACAACACCTTCTGCAATCACATCACATTTCATGATGCCGCCAAAAATATTCACGAAAATCCCTTTGACATTTTGATCAGATAAAATGATTTTAAATGCTTCCGTTACTTTTTCAGCTGTTGCACCGCCGCCAACATCTAGGAAGTTTGCAGGGTCCCCGCCGTAATGCTTGATGATATCCATTGTAGACATCGCAAGACCTGCTCCATTGACCATACAGCCAATATTTCCATCTAAAGAAATGTAGCTTAAGTCATATTTAGATGCTTCAATTTCTTTTGGATCCTCTTCATCAAGGTCACGGTATTCTAATATATCTTTTTGTCTATATAAGGCATTACTATCAAAGTTTAATTTTGCATCAAGTGCCATGACTTTTCCATCGCCTGTTACAACAAGTGGATTAATCTCAGCAATTGAACAATCTTTTTCAATAAACGCATTGTAAAGGCTTGTCATAAACTTAACAGCTTGGCCAACTAATTTTGTTGGAATATTAATTTTAAATGCCACTTCTCTCGCCTGATAGCCTTGCAGACCAATCGCTGGATCGATGACCACTTTGACGATTTTTTCTGGCGTTTTTTCTGCTACTTCTTCAATTTCAGTACCGCCTTCTTCAGATGCCATCAATACAATTCTTGATGTCGCTCTGTCCAAAACTAGTCCAACATAGTATTCCTTTTGAATATCGCAGCCTTCTTCAATAAGTAAGCGTTTTATTTCGCGCCCTTCAGGCCCTGTTTGATGTGTGACAAGTGTCTTGCCAAGCAATTCCTCTGCAAACCCTTTCACTTCATCTTTCGTTTTTGCAATTTTTACCCCGCCTGCTTTACCACGGCCGCCTGCATGAATCTGTGCTTTTACGACATATACAGAGCTCCCTAGCTCTTCTGATGCTTTCACTGCTTCATCAGGTGTAAATGCTACTTTACCATTTGGAACTGAAACCCCATATTTTCTTAGGATTTCTTTTCCTTGGTACTCATGGATATTCATTTCCCATCCTCCCAACATATGTAGAAACAAAAATTATAAAATAGACTGCGCTTTCATTTTAAAGAATAAAAAAGAGAATGTCTAGGGTTCTATGTAAAATCGTAAAATCCTTCTAAACATTCAAACTTTTATTTTATTAAAAATATAAATTTTTCAGCCAAATCACTTATTTTACCTTATTTTTTCATTTTTTGATCTAACCTGTAGATAAACGAAAAAATTTCTGCTACAGTATCGTATAACGCTTCAGGGATCTCCTCATCTAATGTTAAGTGGCGCATGAGTTCGACTAAATTACGGTCTTCCTGGATTGGGACTCCCGACTTTTTGGCTTCTTCAATAATATGATCTGCCACATAGCCGCTGCCTGTTGCAACGACTTTTGGCGCCTTTTGTTTTTCTTCATCGTAATGCAGAGCGACCGCTCTTCTAAGCGGTTTTGAATCCTTCATACTCGTAAGTCCAGCCCTTTCTCGCTGATTTTATGAAAGTGTTCATCTAGAAATAAAGACGGATCTACTGGCTCTTGTCTCTTTTTTGCTGTAATTCCCGTTAAACTGTATCCTAGCGCATTTAAATTCTCTCGAACAGCCGGAATCATTGGATTAATGGTGCCTTGCAGTTCATGGGCTGTCTCGACTGTAATGGACATGACCTTTTGCTGAATCGTACAGTCTATCAAGGTTTCTTCAAGGTTTTCCATGTTTAAATAAAACATGAGGCGGCACTGAGAAATATCAATAGAGCCATCCTTTTTCTTATGTCCTTTTAGAATAAAGGTTAAATCTTGAACACTATGTTTTGAGAAAAGCGGATAGGAAATCATCATTTGACTGACGGTTTGGTTCTCCTGCTGCACAAATAACTGTCCATTCAATCTATGAAACAATTGATCCACTTCTTTTTTAACGGGCTCTGGTAAATCAGCCTGCCTCACATCATTTAAGGTGAGCTTTAATTGGTGCAGCTCCTGACTTTTGACATCCTGGCTGCCTTTTTCAAGCAGTTTCAGCATACCAATTTCATCACGTACACCTATTGCCTTTTTCATCGTCATAAGTAAATCGAGCACATCGGTTTTATTACTTAATGTTGGTTCTGTCTGCTGCACTACCTGGGCCAAAGCTTTTGCCTCTGCTTTTGACAGGAAGGGAAACTCTTTTTGAAGCACAGCTGCTTTTGCGTCAGGCTGAGATCCTGCCTGCTGGAGTCCGTGCAGCAATGCTGTGAGCTGTTTTAAGTTAGGTTCTTGCTGCCCGTCTGCACCTTGTTTCATCAAACTTGCCAGTATCCGCTCAATTTGCTGAGGCGGGATTTGCAGCTCTTCTTTTGGACTTGTTGACTGCTGCACGTTTGTCTGAGGAACTTGGGACGGCTGACGCTCTTGAACGATTGCGGCATGGCTATTTTCTTTTTGCTGAGACGGATTGAGCTGAGTCGTTACTGGTAAACTGCCACCTTGCTTCGCCTCGCCTTCTCTCGCTGCTAGAAGGACCGATAAGAGCTTTTCTGCATGGACGGCTGTCTCTGCATCTACAACTGACCGAACGGCTTGTATAAGGGTCCGTGTGGCATCTGTGTGCTTAGGAAGCTGTGTTAATTGATTTAATAGCGCTGTTATATCCTGATGAAGGGCAGAGGGTGATTTTACGGCTAAAATAGATTGAAGCACCCCTTGCTGGATCGGTAAATCTTTCTTTAAAGCAAAGAGGAGGGCCTGGAGCCCTTTCTTCACATCAGCTCCTTGAAGCTGTTCGATCCACTTCACTGCCGTTTTTAACTCTCCTTCGTTGATGACGGACTTTTCCTTTAAAAAAGCTGTAGCTGTCAGCATGTTTTCAAGCCCATTTTTCAGTGAGAGACCTTCTAATAGTTTGGCTGCTGCATCCTTTAATGTCTTAGGATCTTGATCAAATTGCTGAACGGGTCTTAGTTTATTGAGGCTGCCTCCACCCTCTTGTTCAAATTGGAACCAATAAAATGCGTCTGCTTTAAGCTGAGCCGCCAGCTGTGCTTTTATTTTCGTTGAACCTATTTGAACAAGGGCTGTATCATCTCCAAGCATTTTTAGTACTTTACCGAGAATCAGCCGATGAACATTATCCTTCCCTTCGGTGTTTAATGGAACCGATTCGGCTGTATTCAGCCGGCTATTCAGTGCTGTATGTATGTCCTCAACTCTTGTCATCACAGGCAGCCTCCTTAGATTAAAATTTATGATATAACAGATTTCACTGGCGCAAACGATAACCGGTGGATGGGGGTAGCACCATGTGTTTGAATCGCAGCCAGGTGCTCTTTCGTTCCGTACCCTTTATGTTTTTCAAATTGATACTCAGGATACTTACGCCCGTACTCTTCCATCATCTGATCCCTTGTCACCTTCGCAATACATGCACCTGCTGCAATGGATGCACTTTTTGCATCTCCTTTGATGATATTCTCTTGGTGAGTAGAAAGCGGAAGTGTCATGGCATCTATGAGTAGATAATCAGGTGTATGAGTTAACTGCTCCACAGCTCTCACCATCGCCAGTCTTGATGCTTCGTAAATATTGATTTCATCAATCGTAGCCGCATCAACAATGCCGATTCCGATATCAAGTGCTTCTTTTTGAATTAAATCATAATAAGCCAATCTTTTTTTCTCAGATAATTGCTTTGAGTCGTTTAAACCGAGCAGGACTGTATCTTCCTTTAATATAACAGCTGCTGCCACAACTGGGCCGGCAAGCGGTCCTCTTCCTGCTTCATCTATTCCAGCAATACATGTGTATCCTTGCGCCTTTGCTTTGTTTTCAAATTGCAGCATGTCATCCCATGCCGCGCGAAGTGCTTGCTGCTTTTCTCTCTCTTTGTGCCACTTTTCTATCAGTTTTTGGACACTTTTTCTCGTATCATCTTTCACAAGCTCTCGAATGTAGGACTCGTCGCCTGCATGCTTTTCTATAAGTTCTTTTATTTGTTTCACCGTGTACATAGGCTTTTTCGCAGCCTCCTTCTTTATATCGGCAGTTTTTCACAAAAAATAAAGACCCGCATGAGCTGCGTGTCTTTTAGCTTTCAGGCTTCTCAAAAGTGAGGGGACCAAATTTTTCTGTTCGAATATCCCGAATAATGATTTCGGTGGTTTTATCATAGTTTATGAATCCCCCGCTCATTAGACAGCCTCGCTTAGTGCCAATTGCATCAAACAGCTCAACCGTATCTTCAGGTATCTCCGCTAGGTCATAGCGTTTTTTTAATCGCTCTGGGTAGTTCTCTTCTAGAAAACGAAGGGCATACACAGCGACATCCTGTAAATTGATGATCGAATCTTTGATCGCTCCAGTCACCGCAAGTCTGAGTCCTACTTGCTCATCTTCAAACTTCGGCCAGAGGATTCCAGGGGTATCGAGCAGTTCTAGTTCTTTCCCTACCTTTACCCATTGCTGTGATGTCGTAATCCCAGGCCGGTCTCCTGTTTTGGCAATGTTCTTTTTTGCTAAACGATTGATTAAGGTCGATTTGCCGACGTTGGGAATCCCGATAATCAGTGCTCGAATTGCACGTGGTTTGACGCCTTTTGCTTTCATGCGGTCGAATTTTTCTTTTAAAATTTCTTTTGAAGTCGTGATGATCTGATTTAACCCTTGTCCATCGACAGAGTTAATGGCAAGTGACCGAACGCCTTGCTGCTCAAAATACGCCTGCCACTCCTTTGTCATACGAGGATCTGCTTTATCTGCTTTGTTTAAGAGCATGATTTTGGGTTTGTTTTGAAGGATTTCTTCGATCATTGGGTTTCTAGAGGACATCGGAATTCTTGCATCGGTTAATTCAAATACGATGTCGATGAGCTTTAATTTTTCTGTGACTTCACGTCTTGCTTTTGCCATATGGCCTGGAAACCATTGAATCGTCATATGTGCACCTTCTTTCTTTTACCATTATCTTTATACATTGTACAAAAAAAGAGCCTGTTACAGGTAACAAGCTCTTTCCTTTGATATCATTATCGTCTGATTTCTTTGATACGAGCCGCTTTACCGCGAAGTTCACGTAGGTAGTAAAGTTTCGCACGACGTACCTTACCGTGACGTACAACTTCGATCTTAGCGATTTTTGGTGTGTGTACAGGGAATGTACGCTCAACGCCTACACCGTAAGAGATCTTACGAACTGTGAAAGTTTCGCTGATTCCACCACCACGACGCTTAATTACAACACCTTCAAAGATCTGGATACGCTCACGAGTACCCTCGACAACTTTAACGTGTACACGTAAAGTGTCACCAGGACGGAACGCAGGAAGATCAGTGCGTAATTGTTCTTTTGTGATTTCTTCAATCAAATGTTGCATCGTTTTCAACTCCTTCCAACAGATGCTCATGTCCTCTTTCTTCATTGCAGCGGAACATCGTTTTCAAACTTGGATCAGCAAGCCGTCCAAGTCACAAGTAGTATCATACCATACCTCTATGCCGTGTGCAATACAATCTAGTCATTATGAAGCTGCCAAAGCCATCTTTTTTCTTCATCCGTTAATGTTTTGCAAGAATCGATCAAATCTGGTCTTCTTGTATAGGTTCGCTTCAAGGATTCTTTGCGCCGCCACTCTTCAATTTTGGCATGATTTCCAGAGAGAAGCACATCCGGCACTTTTAGTCCTTTATAATCCGCAGGCCTTGTATAGTGCGGGTGCTCAAGCAGACCTGTACTGAATGAATCTTCGATGTGAGACGCTTCTTTTCCAAGCACATGAGGCAAAAGCCTGACCACACTGTCTGCAATCATCATCGCTGGCAGCTCTCCGCCTGTGAGGACGAAATCTCCGATTGAGATCTCATCTGTGACAAGATGCTCCCTGATGCGCTCATCGTAGCCTTCATAGTGGCCGCAAATGAACATAAGATGCTCTTCTTTTGCAAGTTCTTCTGCTTTCTTTTGTGTATATCTTTCCCCTTGAGGACAGACAAGAATGATTCGGGGTTTCGTGCTTGCTTTTTTCGTTAAATCTTCTACCGCATCAAATACGGGCTGCGCTTTCAGTACCATACCAGCACCGCCGCCATACGGATAGTCATCCACTGTTTTATGCTTATGATCCGAATACTCTCTAAAATTGACGACTTGAAATGAGACAGCTTCTTTCTCCTGTGCTTTTTTTAAGATCGATGAGTGAAGCACACCTTCGAACATTTCAGGAAAAAGGGTTAAGAAATCGATTTTCATTCGTCAATAAGTCCTTCCATCACTTCAATGTGTACGGTTTTGGATGAGATATCGATCTTTTTGACGACAGATGGTATATATGGAATGAGGGCATCTTTTTTGCCTTTTCTTCCAACCACCCACACATCATTTGCCCCTGGCGTAAGGATTTCTTTGATTTGGCCGATCAGCTTGTCCTCTTCATCGTATACTTCACAGCCAATGATTTGGTGGAAATAAAATTCTCCTTCGTCTAATGACCCAAGATGTTCTTTTTCTACCTTTAAGATTGATTCTTTCAAATGCTCTGCTTCATTTAATGAGTTGATTTCTTCAAATGTGAGCAAATCAAACTGTTTGTGCTGGCGATGTGATGCGACAGTCACTTTCAGCGGCTCGCTTTGACCTTGCTTAAAAATATAGAGGACGCTTCCCTTTTTGTAGCGCTCTTCTGGGAAATCCGTCTTTGACACGACGCGTACTTCTCCGCGCACTCCGTGTGTATTGACGATCTTTCCAACATTCAACCATTCTAGCTCCATGTTCTCAATCACCCCTGACGTATTTCCACAATGGTGCCGTCTTTCACGACGATGACATTATCTTGCATCTTGTCATCCCATTTATCACCTAATTTTACTTCAACCAATGCATCCACTTCTGTTTCTTTCATTTCACTTCCAAGCGGCAAAATATGCAGCTGCTCTACTTGAAAATCAATTTGCCGGATCTTCTCTTGCCTTTTATCGATCGCTTTTTGAAATTGAGGGATGGCTTCTTGCTGATGTGGTTCTTTTTCATGTTTTTTTAGTTGAAAATATAGTTGATTGCATTCACGTTCTAGTCTTTCTTTTTTCTCCAAAAAAGTCGTTAACAGTTTGTCCTTACTGCTTTCAGTTAATACTTGCATCACGGTGACATGTTGAATGATCTGCATCTTCCTTTTTGTCCCCCTATCCGAAGGCATTTGTCCTCTACAGTATAACGAAAAATAGATTTAAACGTGTAAAAAAAGGGGAGGTCCTAAGCCCTCTCCCTTTTTAGTCAGCAATCTCAAGTTGAACTTTCTTAGAAGACTCTGCACTTGCTGCAAAAATGACTGTTCGTATCGCTTTTGCTGTACGTCCCTGCTTTCCGATCACTTTTCCGGTATCTTCAGCATTGACAGACAGTGTGTAAATCACCTGCTCATCTTTTTCTAATGAAGATACGTGAATATCTTCAGGGAAATCAACAAGTGGCTCGACGATGGACACAATCAATTCTTCCAAGGACAGCTCATTCATTATTTGCTGTTTTTCGCATTATGAAATTTTTCAAGAATTCCTTGGCTTGAGAAAAGGTTGCGAACTGTATCAGATGGTTTCGCACCATTTTGAAGCCATTTAAGCGCTAATTCTTCGTTGATTTTCACCTCAGCTGGTGATACCACTGGGTTGTAAGTTCCAACTGTTTCGATGAAACGACCGTCACGTGGTGAACGAGAATCTGCTACAACAATACGATAGAAAGGAGATTTTTTTGCTCCCATACGTTTTAAACGAATTTTTACTGCCATTTTACTAGCACCTCCGAAAATATTTCAACAAGATAGTATATTAACAATGATAAAAGGGTTTGTAAAGTGTTTTTTCTTAACAACGGTTTTATCATGTATAACCAATTACATAAATGGTAATTTAAAGCCCTTTTTCTTTCCTTTGGACATGTTGGTCATTTGCTTCATCATCTTTTTCATTTCATCAAATTGCTTTAAAAGGCGATTGACTTCCTGTACAGATGTTCCGCTTCCTTTTGCAATCCGTTTTCTGCGGCTTGCATTGATGACCTCTGGCTGTTCTTTTTCCTGAGTCGTCATTGATTTAATGATCGCTTCGATGTGATTGAGCTGCTTTTCGTCCACTTGGACGTTTTTGAGCCCTTTCATTTTACCGGCTCCCGGCATCATTTGGATCAGTTCATCAAGTGGACCCATATTCCGAACTTGGCCAAGCTGCTCGAGGAAATCATCGAGCGTGAAGCTCATTGTCCGCATTTTTTGCTCAAGCTCTTTCGCTTTATCTTGGTCGACGTTTGCCTGTGCTTTTTCAATCAGCGTGAGCACATCTCCCATGCCAAGAATTCTTGATGCCATCCGCTCTGGATGGAATGGTTCAATTGCGTCAAGCTTTTCTCCTAGTGCAGCGAATTTAATCGGCGTATTGGTGACAGCTCGAATAGAAAGTGCTGCACCGCCTCTTGTATCACCATCTAGTTTTGTGAGAACGACACCTGTTAAACCAAGCTGTTCATTAAAGCTTTTTGCGACATTGACCGCATCTTGACCTGTCATAGAGTCAACAACTAGGAAAATTTCTTCTGGATTCGCTACTTCTTTTACTTTCTGAAGTTCATCCATTAATTCTTCATCGATATGAAGACGTCCTGCTGTATCTAAAATGACATAATCATGGTGTTCTTCTTTCGCTTTTTCAATTGCCTGTTTGGCAATTTCGACAGGGTTGACTTGATCACCTAATGAAAACACCGGCATATCAAGCTGTTTCCCGAGCGTTTGAAGCTGCTGGATCGCTGCTGGTCTGTAAATATCAGCAGCTACCATCATCGGCTTGCGATTATGTTTTTTGCGAAGTAAATTGGCAAGCTTCCCAGTTGTGGTTGTTTTACCTGCCCCTTGAAGACCAACCATCATAATGACGGTCGGAGATTTTTTCGCTACAGCGATCTTACTCTCTTCTCCGCCCATTAATTCAGTGAGTTCTTCTTTTACAACTTTAATGACCTGCTGTCCAGGGGTAAGGCTTTTCATGACCTCTTGTCCAACTGCCCGCTCACTTACTTTTTTCACAAAGTCTTTGACTACTTTAAAATTGACGTCAGCTTCAAGAAGGGCAAGGCGTACCTCGCGCATCATTTCTTTTACATCTTGCTCTGACACTTTTCCTTTGCCGCGGATTTTTGAAATCGTCTGCTGCAGTCGGTCGGCTAATCCTTCAAATGCCATACTGTGCCGCCTCCTAATCTAATTTCTCAAGCGATTCAATTAAAGCTTCTGCTTCTTCCGTTTGCGCAGAATCAGCTACAAGCTCTCTCATTTTTTTGAGAAGTTCTTTACGCTCTTTAAATTTCTTAAACAAGAGCAGCTTTTCTTCATATTGTTCAAGCATCGCTTCAGTCCGTTTAATATTATCATAAACAGCCTGCCTTGATACTTCATATTCATCCGCAATTTCACCGAGGGAAAAATCGTCTAGGTAGTAAAGCGACATGTAGCTCTTTTGCTTTGCGGTCAACAACGATTGATAGAAGTCAAACAAGTAATTCATTCTCGTTGTTTTTTCAAGCGTCATGGGCTCTCTCCCCTTTGTTAAGTTCATTCCCTTTACATCAACTAAGTTTACACGGTTCTCTTCTGTGTGTCAAGTTTTTATCTTGTCACTGCATGAAGCGGCGTATAAATAAAAATGCCAGCAGTTTCGCCGGCATTTTTTTGTTAGTCTTGTTGATCAATTACGTCTGAGAATAATCCATACACATACGATTCTGCATCAAACTCTTGCAGATCGTCCACCTTTTCACCTAAACCGACAAGCTTCACGGGAATGTTCAGCTCATTTCGAATCGCAAGAACAATTCCACCTTTTGCAGTACCGTCAAGCTTTGTTAAAGCAATTCCTGTGACATTTGTCGCTTTAGAAAATTCCTTGGCTTGTGCCATGGCGTTTTGACCCGTTGTCGCATCAAGAGCAAGCAATACTTCATGAGGTGCATCTGGAACCTCGCGCTCAATGACTCTCTTGACCTTCTCCAGCTCTTTCATCAAGTTGACTTTGTTTTGAAGTCTTCCTGCTGTATCGCAGATGAGGACATCCGCATTTTTCGCTTTTGCTGATTGAACGGCATCATAGATCACCGCTGCTGGATCAGAGCCTGCTGTTTGTTTGACGACAGGAACACCTGAACGCTCTCCCCACACTTCAAGCTGCTCGATCGCACCGGCACGGAACGTATCACCTGCTGCTAAAATGACGGATTTCCCTTCATTTTTCAGCTTGTTTGCAAGCTTGCCGATCGTCGTTGTTTTCCCAACACCGTTGACGCCTACAAATAAAATGATATTCAAACGCCCGTCTTCAATGTTCAGTGCAGAGATTTGTTCCTCTCCGCTATTGTAGATATCAACCAGTTTTTCAGAAATGACCGCTTGTACTTCGCTTGGGTCTTGAATGTTTCTTAATTTCACTTCTTTTTTCAGCTCATCAATCAGTTCCATCACAGTTGTGAAACCGACATCAGCTCCAATCAGAACCTCTTCCAGCTCTTCAAAAAAGTCTTCGTCGACTTTGCGGTAGCGGGAAATCAGTTCATTTACTTTTCCTTGGAAGGAGTTTCTCGTTTTTTCGAGTCCATCTTTAAACTTTTCTGATACTGAATCGGTTTGCTGCGTAAATTTTTCTTTTAATTTCTTAAAAAAGCTCATTGGTTCAAAAACCTCCTTTAATTACTGGACAAGCTCTTTCGTTTCTTCTAGTTTGACAGATACAAGCTTTGAAACACCTGATTCCTGCATGGTCACGCCGTAGAGCACATCGGCTTCTTCCATTGTTCCCTTGCGGTGCGTAATGACAATGAACTGTGTTTCCTGGCTGTATTTCTTTAAATATTGCGCAAAACGGAAAACATTTGCCTCATCAAGTGCCGCTTCTACCTCATCTAACACGCAGAATGGAACAGGTCTCACTTTTAAAATAGAGAATAGTAAAGCGATCGCTGTTAAGGCTCTCTCTCCGCCTGAAAGAAGGCTTAAGTTTTGCAGTTTTTTCCCTGGCGGCTGCGCGACAATATCAACGCCAGAGTTGAGTAAATCATTTGGATCTGTCAGCTTAAGATCTGCTCTTCCACCGCCAAATAATGCTTGGAAAACAGATTCAAAGTGACCGCGGATTTGAGAGAATGTCTCAGAGAAACGCTTTGTCATCTCTTGATCCATTTCTTCGATGACTTGGAATAATGTATTTTTCGCTTCTGTCAGATCATTTCGCTGTTCTGTTAAGAAGAGATAGCGTTCATTCACACGTTCATACTCGTCAATGCTGCCTAAGTTTACTGTTCCAAGCTCTTCAATGGCTAGTTTGATCAGCTTCACTCGTTTTCTTGCTTCATCTGGCGATAACGTCAACTGATACATCTCTTTTGCTCCTTCAAATGAAAGAGCATATTCATCGTTCAAATAAGCGATCAGGTTATCGAGCTCGACTTCCATACGGCCAAGCTTAATCTCTTCATCTTTTAAGCTTGTGGTGAGCTGCTTATACAAACGTTTTTGTTCTTTAAGCTCACGTTCAGCAAATTCTAATGTTTCAGAAAGAGCGAGACGCTGCTTACGACGCTCTGAAATGAGGGCGGTTGTTTTGTTTTTGTTTTCCAGCTTCTCTTTCGCCGCTTCTTCCAGCTGTTCGGCTCCGCTTGAACTAGATGACATTTCACTTGTTAAGAGTGACAGATCTTCTTTTGTTTCCATCAGCGTCTGTTCAGCTTCTTCTAATTCAGCCATTAAGCTCGAAAGCTTTTCTTGTTCATTCGCTAAGGACTGCTCTTTTTTGGCAAGCGAGATTTTCAGCTCTGTTAATTCAGCTGAAATGGTTTCCTTCGTTGAGCTTTGCGTCTGCTTACGCTTTGTTAATGTATTGATCTCTTGATCAAGAGCCGTCAGTTTCTCACCTATAGAGGCTTCAAGAGCGACCTGCTTTTTGTCCTTATCCGCGAGTTCAGTAGAACGCTGCTGTAATTCTTCTTTTTCTTGATCATAGAGTTCAAGATGAGCATTGATATTTTTTTCTGCCACTTGCAGTTCGTATAGCTTTCCTTTGAGATCTTGCTGCTTTTCACGAAGCGTTTCGCCGCGCTGACGCAGTTCGTTTAATTGGCTTTCGTTTACTCCGATTAGTTGCTTCGTTTCTTTTGTTTCTTTTTCAAGGATCGTTGTTTTCTCTTCCATTTCAACGAGCTGCTTTGTTAACGTTTCGATCTCCCGGTTTCTTGAAAGAAGAGAGTTGTTCTTTTTCTTTACGCCGCCACCAGTCATTGAACCGCCGGGGTTTACGACATCTCCATCAAGGGTCACGATGCGATAACGATGTCTAAGCATTTTCGCCAGTTCATTGGCACCTTTTAAGTCTCTAACGATCAGCACAGTTCCAAGCAAGTTCTGAATCACCTTTTGATACTTTTCGTCAAAGGAAACGAGGTGACTCGCTACACCGATAAATGCAGCATGCTGCTCTGCTGTTTGAACATCTCTGAGCTGAATGGTTCTTTCTTTGATCACGTTCATTGGCAGGAAGGTTGCACGTCCAAAGGAGTGCTGCTTTAAGTATCCAATCGCTTGTCTCGCAGCTGCTTCATTTTCTGTAACGACGTGCTGCGTGGCTGCACCCAGCGCAATTTCAATCGCTGTCTCATACTGCTGATCCGTTTGAATCAGCTCTGCAATGGCACCATGAATACCGCCTAACCGTTCTTTTGCCTTTAAGACCTCTTTCACTCCTTGGAAAAAGCCTGAGAAGTCTTCCTGCATGGATTCAAGCATTTCTTTTTTGGATTTTGCCTGCTGTACGTATTGATAGGCTTGGTAAAGAGCCGTTTCTTTTTTCTCGTATTGACGTCTCATTTGCTCAAGCTTTTGTTCTGCTTCTCTAAAGCGTTTAACTTGAGCCAGAATGTCTTCTTCCAGTGCTGAAAGCTGCTGCTCAGCTTCTGTTTTCTTTTCTTTGACAGACACTCGTTCTTCGATATGTTTTTGGTTATTTTGCGTCAGCCGCTCTAGCTGCATCGCTGCCTGGCGCTGCTGTTCTTCTAGTAATTTACGTTCATTTCGGATGGAAGCCTGTTCATTGAGCAGATCAAAATAATCGCTTTTCAGCTGTTCAATTTGACCTTCCACATCTTCACTATGAAGCGACAGTTGATGCTGCTTTGTTTTCACTTCATCTTTTAGCTGGCGCACTTCTTTTTGCAGGCTGTCCCGCGTGATTTTCTGCTGCTCAATCTTTTCTGTTAACAGCGACTGTTTTTCAGTTAAACGAACGAGCGTTTCTTCAAGCTGTCCTTGGTTTGCGGCCGCATTTTTTTTCCGTTCTTTTAGCACTTCTTTTTTACCTTCAAGCTTTTCTAATTCTTCACTTGTGAAAAGAAGAACTTCTTGCAGGTCATTAATTGATTCGTCAAGCGCTTGAATGCGGTCTCTCGACTCTTCAATTTTGGCTTCTTTTGCTTGGATATCTGTAGACTGCTTCATTTCATCTTGTTTGAAGCGCTCGACTGCTTCACCAAGTGTTGTCCATTTTTCATGAAGTGCTTCGATGTCATGGACAGTTAGGGCAATTTCGACATTTTCAAGCTCTTCTTTTTTTTGCAAATAGTCCTTTGCAATGGATGCTTGCATTCTTAATGGTTCTACTTGATCTTCTAGTTCATGCAGAATATCTTCTACTCGGTTTAAGTTGTCCTGCGTTTCAAACAGTTTATTCTCGGCTTTTTTCTTTCTTGTTTTATATTTTAAAACGCCAGCCGCTTCTTCAAAAATACTTCTTCTCTCTTCTGCCTTGCTTGATAGAATTTCCTCTACCTTTCCTTGGCTGATGATTGAAAAAGCTTCCTTTCCAAGACCTGAATCCATGAAAAGATCAATAATATCCTTTAAGCGGACAGATTGATTGTTTATGAGAAATTCACTTTCTCCTGAGCGATAGACCCTTCTTGTCACACTGACTTCGTGAAAATCAATCGGTAAAAAGTGATCTTCGTTATCTAACGTTAAAGTCACCTCTGCTAGATTGACTCTTTTTCTTGAGTCACTTCCTGCAAAAATGATATCTTCCATTTTTCCTCCGCGGAGGCTTTTCGCTGATTGTTCTCCAAGTACCCAGCGGATGGCATCGGTAATATTACTTTTGCCGCTTCCGTTTGGTCCAACAACAGCTGTGACCCCTTTAACAAAGTCCACGGTCACTCGCTGTGCAAATGATTTGAATCCTATCACGTCTAAACGTTTGAGGAACATGAGAGTGATCCTCCTTATGTATTTAAAGTACTATCATCTTACCATATGAAGTGAAAAAAGATGATGGAAAACAGAGTGAAATCCCCCTGAATAACGAGGGGGATTTTATTGGTTCATATGATGTTTCTGCAATTTAGCAAGTGCTTCCTGTGCAGCGTGCTGTTCTGCTTCTTTTTTAGAGCGTCCATTTCCGATTCCGAGCACTTCACCTCGAAGGGATACATTTGCTTCAAATTCCCGGTTATGTGCAGGGCCTTTTTCATGCAGGATACGGTATTCAAGCACACCTTTTCCATCGCGCTGTACAAATTCTTGCAGCTGGCTTTTAAAGTCCATGACGTGCGAGAACGCTCCATCATTAATTTTCGGATAAACGTACGATTCTAGGAACCGTTCAACCGGCTCAAGCCCTTGATCTAAATAAAGTGCACCGATAAACGCCTCGAATACGTCCGCTAAGAGTGCTGGGCGTTTTCTGCCGCCTGTCATTTCTTCGCCTTTTCCTAAAAGAACAAGGTCTCCGAAGGACAGCTCGTGTGCCAGTGATACAAGTGACGGTTCACATACGATCGCCGCTCTTAGTTTCGTTAAATCTCCCTCGCTCATCGCTGGATATTTTGCAAATAAGAATTGAGAGATGGTCAATTCTAAAACAGCATCTCCTAAAAATTCAAGTCTTTCATTATCCTCGTATGGCTTTTTCCGGTGTTCATTCACATAAGAGGAATGGGTAAAGGCTTGATATAGAAGCTTCTCATTTTTGAAGTGTACAGAAATGCGCTGCTGGAATTCTCTAAATTGCTCTAGTTTTTTGCTCTGTTTCTGTTTGTCTTTATATTGTTTTGGCATAGCAACCTCCAGGTAGGCGTAATCGCCTTTAAGGATACTGATTATATGGAGTCTCTCTTTCTACATGCAGGGAAACATTGCTCCCAGCATCTGAAAAAGGCTGACAATTGATCAGCTGAATGTGTTGAAACTAACATAAATTTTCAAAGTCCCGTCGAAAGTAGACGGGACTTTGTTACGCTTATTGCTGGCTATTTATGTAGTTCACAGCGTCACCGACTGTTGCAATTTTTTCAGCATCTTCGTCAGAAATTTCCATATCGAACTCATCTTCAAGTTCCATAACTAGCTCAACTACATCAAGGGAATCAGCGCCTAAATCTTCTTTAAATGAAGCTTCCATTTTCACGTCAGCCTCATCAACGCCAAGGCGGTCTACAATAATTTTTGATACACGCTCTAATACGTCTGCCATTGCCTTTCACCTCCCCTCAAAGTATTATAGTTGAATTGTTTTTAAAAAACTAGAGAAAACCTAATGAAATTTTGATATTTCTTAGGACATGACCATTCCGCCATCTACTTGGATGGTTTGGCCTGTAATATAACCTGCTCCTTCTGAAGCTAAAAAGACAACGACGTTGCTAATATCTTCAGGTGCACCAAAGCGTGCGAGCGGAATTTGCTTGAGCATTTCCGTCTGTACATTTTCATCAAGCTTGTCTGTCATATCTGTTGAAATAAAGCCTGGTGCTACTGCATTAACAGTAATATGACGGGTTGCCAGCTCTTTTGCTGTTGTTTTCGTTAATCCGATGACACCAGCTTTTGCTGCAACATAGTTTGCTTGTCCAGGGTTTCCACACACACCAACGACTGAAGCCAAATTGATGATTCTTCCGCTTCTTTGCTTCATCATTTGACGTGTCACGGCTTTTGTACAGTTAAAGACACCTTTTAAGTTTATGTTAATGACATCATCCCATTCATTCTCTTTCATTCTCATGAGCAGATTGTCCTTTGTGATCCCTGCATTATTCACAAGAATGTCAATTGAACCAAAGGTATCAATTGCTTGTTTCATCATGGCTTGTACTTCTTCAGCATTTGAGACATCAGCTTTCACAGCAAATGCCTGCTGGCCGAGTGCTTTGATTTCATCTACGACTTCATTTGCTTTTGCTTCGTTTCCAGAATAGTTCACGACAACATTTGCACCACTTTTCGCTAGATCGATCGCGATGGAACGGCCAATCCCGCGTGATGCTCCTGTTACAACGGCTGTTTTATTTGTAAGCATCAAGAATCCCCCTTGAGTGTTTGAATGGCTGCTTCAATTGTTTCTTGATCTGAAACGGAAATCGTCGTCAGGCGGCGATTCACTTTTTTCACAAGACCTGAAAGCACTTTGCCAGGACCAATTTCAATAAATGTTGTGACGCCTAAATCAATAAGGCGTTCCACACTTTCTTCAAAACGAACTGGAGAATACAGTTGTTCAATGAGCTTTGTCTCAATTTCATCACGAGAAGTCACGATGTTTGCTGTTACGTTTGAGATGACCGGAGTTTTGGCATCCGCAATATCCAGCTTTGACAAAACATCTGTAAATTTTTCAGCGGCTGGTTTCATTAATGCAGAATGGAAAGGTCCGCTTACTTCAAGGGCAATTGCACGTTTTGCGCCTTTTTCTTTCGCTTTCTCTGAAGCAAGTTCTACTCCTTTTGCTGTACCAGAGATCACGATTTGACCAGGACAGTTTAAGTTAGCGAGCTCTACAAGGTGACCGCTCTCTGTCACTTCTTTTGTCACTTCTTCAAGTGCCGCTTTGTCTAAGCCAAGAATTGCTGCCATGGCGCCTTCTCCTGCTGGAACAGCTTCATTCATTAATTCTCCGCGCTTTCTGACTGCATAAACAGCATCTTTAAACGAAAGTGCGCCTGCTGCAACGAGGGCAGTGTATTCACCAAGACTGTGTCCTGCTGCATAATCTGCTTTGATTCCGCTCTCTTCAAATTTCTTTAAGATGGCGATACTTGTCGTTAAAAGAGCTGGCTGCGCGTTAAAGGTGAGCGTCAGTTCTTCTGCATCCCCTTCAAAAATCATAGAAGATAAGTCAAACCCGAGGGTATTGTCTGCTTCTTCAAAAACAGCTTTAGATACTGCTTCTTGGTCAAATAAATCTTTTCCCATGCCAATTTTTTGAGAGCCTTGGCCAGGGAATAAAAATGCAATTTTAGTCATGCTGCTTTACCTCCAATTAAGACTCTTTCGTCGTTTCTTTTTGGACTTCTTGATGAATGATGGCTGAAACGTCTTTTTCTACGATATCACGCGCCTGACGAATTGCATGGAAAATGGCATTTTCATCAGAAGAGCCGTGCGCTTTAATAACAGGTGCCTTTAAACCAAATAAAGCGGCACCGCCATATTCGGAGTAATCCATTTTAGATTTCATCTGCATCAATTTCGGCTTCATCATGCCTGCTGCTATTTTTGCTGTGAAGCTTGATGTTAAGGTTTCTTTCAGCATTTTAAAAACAGAAAGGGCTGTGCCTTCAATTGTTTTAAGCGCAATATTTCCTGTGAAACCATCTGTGACAACAACGTCAGCAACACCTTCTAATAAGTCACGGGACTCTACATTTCCTACGAAATTCAAGTCGGAAGCTTTTAATAATTCAAAGGTTTTTTTCGTTAAATCGTTGCCTTTTTTATCTTCTGTTCCTACATTTAACAGTCCAACACGCGGATTGCTCTTTGGGAAAACACGCTCTGCGTAGATGGATCCCATCATGGCATATTGCACGAGATGTTCTGGTTTAGCATCAACGTTGGCACCAACATCTAGTAATAAAAAGCCGCTGCCATCCAGTGTTGGCAAAGTTGGGGCAAGGGCTGGTCTGTCAATACCGTCAATTCTGCCTACGATAAACAGTCCCGCTGTCATGAGGGCGCCAGTATTTCCTGCTGAGATGCAGGCATCTGCTCGTCCTTCAGACACTTCCTGCGCCATTTTCACCATAGATGAATCCTTTTTACGTCTGACTGCACGTACTGGTTCATCTGTCGGTTCAATGACTTCTTTTGCATCTAAAATTGTGATGCGGTCGTTGTTTGTTATGTATGGTTTAATTTTGTTTTCATCGCCGACAAGTGTAATCTCGATATCTGAAAATGCTGTTAAGCTTTTTTGCACACCGTCAATAATGGCTTTAGGGGCATGATCTCCCCCCATTGCATCGACTGCAATTCTCATATTACGTGCCACCTTTTACTTTTGTTTTGAGCGATACATGACGAAGTCACCTGAGAAGACAACTTCCTCACCAACATAGCTGTTTACTTCAACTACGGTTCTTCCTTTTTCTTTATCATGTGAGGCTACTTTGGCTTTAGAGACGACTCTTTCGCCTTGTTTCACCTGCCTTGTAAACCTGATATTCGCTTTTGCTGTCAAAGCCAGTTCATCGTCAATGACGGCAACTGCCAGCGAATTTGCCTGGGCGAAGAGATGATGTCCCCTGGCAATTTGGTTTCGGCTGAATACATGCTCTTTTCTCACTTCTAAAATGGAAATGGCTTGATCATCAAGCTCTACATCAATCATTTCTCCAATTACTTCATCCAGTGGAAGTGACTTTACTTCATCCTCTAATGTCTTTTCGGCCACATGCTTAATTCTTTCGCGTAATTCAGGGATCGACAGCTCTAAACGATCAAGACGAACCGTTTGTATGCTGACACCGAATTTACTTGCCAATTCTTCATCAGTAATGAATGGAGTCGAGCTGATCGTTTGCTGGAGAAGCTTTTGACGTTCTTTTTTATTTAGTTTCATATGCAGACACCATCCGTACATTTATGACTAGGTACTAATAGTAGTATATAATCTCATAGATGATAAATCAATCCTTGTTTCAAAAAGACAAGAAAATTCCTCCAGCGTTTGATCAGCTTAATTTATCTCCTCCCAGCACACCGCTGTCTATCAGCGTTTGCCGAAGTTCTTTGTATTCGGGATCAGTCCAAAAAGCGTCCGATTGGACAAGGTCTGCCGCATCTTTTCTAGCCGTTTCCAGTGCTCTATAGTCATGAACCATATCTGCTACCTTAAATTCAGGCATCCCGCTTTGTTTTTTACCGAAGAAATCGCCGGGTCCTCTTAGTTCTAAGTCTTTTTCAGACAGCTCAAAGCCATCGGTTGTTTCGGACATGATCCGCATCCGCTCTTTCCCCGTTTCTGACTTCGGATCAGCCATTAAAATACAAAATGATTGATGCTCTCCTCGTCCGACCCGGCCTCTTAGCTGATGAAGCTGAGACAGTCCGAAGCGGTCTGCATCATAAATGACCATGATGGTTGCATTCGGTACGTTGACCCCGACTTCAACAACTGTGGTTGAAACGAGAATTTGTACTTCATTTGCGGTAAAGGCTCTCATGACCTGATCCTTTTCATCACTCGCCAGCTTCCCATGCATTAAGCCGATCGACCACTTGCCGCGGTATGCTTCAGTGAGCATGCTATGGACATCAAGCGCATTTTGGACATCAAGCTTGTCTGATTCTTCAATGAGCGGACAAATGATATATGCCTGTCTTCCTTTTCTCAGCTCTTTATCCACAAAAGCAAGAATTCTCTCAAGCATGTCATGCTTCACCCAATACGTTTCGATTTGTTTTCTGCCAGCTGGCAATTCATCAATGACGGATACGTCCATTTCTCCAAAGACAGTGATCGCAAGTGTTCGCGGAATAGGTGTGGCCGTCATAAACAAGACATCTGGGTCCTGTCCTTTACTTCGCAGTTTTTTCCGCTGCTCTACGCCAAACCGGTGCTGTTCATCTGTAATGACAAGACCGAGCTGCTGAAATTCGACTTCGTCTTGAATGAGTGCGTGCGTGCCGACTAATATGTCAATCTCGCCTTCTTTTAAACGTTCAAGCAATTCTCTGCGTCTCTTTCCTTTCACAGAGCTTGTCAAAAGGGCGATATTCAGCCCCCATTTTTCAAACAGCTGGTAAAGTGAATCGGCATGCTGCTCTGCCAAAATTTCTGTTGGGACCATTAATGCACCTTGAAAACCTGATAAATGAGCGGCATAAAGCGCAATGGCTGCAACAGCTGTTTTCCCTGAACCTACATCTCCTTGAAGCAGCCGGTTCATTCGATATGGAGACGCCATGTCCGACATGATTTCATCAAGTACTCTTGATTGTGCCTTCGTCAGCGGAAATGGCAGGCTGTTAACAAACTCAAAAACAGCCTCTTTGGAAAACGGATGCTGGATGCCTGATGTTCTCTCTCGTTCTTTCTTTCTAATCGCCTGCATCTTCAGCTGAAAAATGAGAAATTCCTCGTACACAAAACGGCGTCTTGCTTGCTTGAGCGAGTCCCTTGTTTCTGGAAGATGAATGGCTTTTAATGCTTCCTGATAGGACATGAGTTTATAGGCAGAGACAAGCTGCTTTGGCAATGGATCTTCCGCTTTGTCTGCATAAAGTGACAAGGCCTGCTTTACAAAGCGCCTCATCATTTTCACGGTCACATTTTCTTTTACTGAATAAACGGGCTCTATACTGCCATCTTGCTCGTGCGTCCCTTTTTTAAATTCCTGCACCATGATAGATTGACGGTTTTTATCCCATTTTCCTGTAACGGAAACTGTATCACCTAACACAAGGCTTCGTTTTAAATATGGGCGATTGAAACAAATCGCTGTAATGAGAAAACGCCCGACAAGCAGCCTGAATGTCAGCCTGCTTCGTTTTTTTCCATAATAGGTGAGAACGGGCTCACTATGTACTTTTCCTTCAACTGTGACACGTTCGTCATGTTTGACTTCTTCTAAGTTACGAAGCTCATAGTCGTCATATCGATAAGGAAAGTAGCCGAGTAAATCGGCTACTGTGTAGATTCCAAGTTCATTGAGTGTTTTTTCGGTTTCCTCTCCAATCCCCTTCAGGACAGAGACATTATCTTGCAGTTTCTGTATCACGAGATGAGGTCACACCTCCGAAAATCTTCTTTTCAAGCTCTCTTGCTGTCGGTGTCGCAGCGAGACCGCCTTGTGCAGTTTCGCGAAGAGCTGTTGGCATCGTTTGACCGATTTTGTACATCGCATCAATGACTTCATCACAAGGAATGCGGCTTGTGATGCCAGCAAGAGCCATGTCTGCTGCGATCATGGCGTTAGATGCACCCATTGCGTTTCGTTTCACGCAAGGTACCTCGACAAGTCCCGCTACTGGATCGCAAACAAGTCCAAGCATATTTTTCAGTGTAATCGCCATCGCTTCTGCAGATTGCTGCGGTGTACCGCCTGCCATCTCGACAATCGCTGCTGCCGCCATACCTGATGCAGAACCTACCTCTGCCTGACAGCCGCCTGCTGCACCGGAAATGCTCGCGTTATTCGCCACAACAAAACCAAATGCGCCAGAAGTAAATAGGAATCTGACCATTTGTTCCTTTGTTGGCTTTAATGTTTCTTTTACTGCAAATAGCGTACCTGGTACAACACCTGCTGAGCCTGCTGTAGGCGTTGCACAAATGGTTCCCATTGCGGCATTGACTTCATTTGTTGCAACTGCTTTACTGACAGCATCTAATATCGTATGACCAGACAGCGTTTTGCCTGATGCGATATAGGCTTGAAGTTTGACCGCATCTCCGCCTGTTAGCCCTGATAATGATTTCACACCCTTCAGCCCGTTTTCAACGGCCTGCTCCATCACTTCTAGGTTGCGGTACATCTGCGAGAAAATTTCTTCACGTGACTTCCCTGTCACTTCCATTTCTTGCACAATCATAATTTCTGAAATGGAGGTATTCCGTTCTTCTGTTAGCTGCACGAGTTCTTTGACGTTTTTAAACATCATTCATAACCTCCTTGTTGTTACTCTGCAATTTGTGTGACTTGAATAATGTTTGGCAGCGTTTCAAGCTCTGATAGGACAGCTGGGTCAATATTTTGATCCACTTCAATCGTCATCAGTGCCTCTTGCCCGACATCTTTACGCGCCACTTCCATATGACCGATGTTGATGGCGAATTTCGCTAAGACATTGGCAACTGCCGCAATCGTCCCGTAGCGATCGTTATGAACCACAAGAATGGCAGGATGATTCCCTGAAAGCCTGAGCTCAAAACCATTTAATTCTGTGATTTCAATTTTCCCTCCGCCGATGGAAATCCCGATTAGTTCAAGGCTTCCGTTCGCATCTGAAATCTCTACTTTTGCTGTATTCGGATGCGTCGGCACCGCCTCTTCTTCTTTAAATTCAATGTCGATCTCTTTGCTTTTTGCAATATCGATCGCTGTTTTGATTCGTTCATCAAATGTATCAAAGTCAAGAACACCGCCAATAATGGCGACATCTGTACCGTGTCCTTTATACGTATCTTTAAAAGAACCATAAAATGAAACGACAATGCGTTTCGGTTCTCTTCCAAATAAGCTGCGAGCTACTCTCCCTATACGAGCCGCACCCGCTGTGTGCGAACTTGATGGCCCAATCATGACAGGTCCAATAATATCAAACACACTTCTAAATTTCATAGGTCTTCCCCTCTCATCACCACTCGCGTATGGTTTGGTTCTTTCTTTAGACTAATGGATTCATTCGTTTCCCGCAACTCATTTCACCGTGGAATGGCTAGTAAAAAATTGCAAAAGAAGAAGAAGGGCTTTATTTGCCCTTCTTTCGTTATTCAACCGCCAAAATATATGAATAAAGCGGCTGTTTTCCATCGTGGACTTCAACTTCTACATCTTCAAATGTTTCTTCAATAAAGGCTTGCAGTGCATCCAGCTCATCAGATGATGCATCTTCCCCTTTAATGATGGTGACAATCTCATCATTTTCTGTCACCATTTTGGTTAGAAGTTCTTTTGCTGCATCTAATTGATTTTTCGCTGTTAACGTGATTTTCCCGTTGAACAGACCCATATAATCACCTTTCGCAATGTCGATGCCATCAATTTGAGTATCTCTTACTGCAAAGGTAATTTGCCCGCTTTTCACATGGTCAATCGCTTCTAGCATCGCTCTTTCGTTGTCTTCATTTGAAGCTGCTTCATTGAGAGAAAGAAGTGCCGACATTCCTTGAGGAACGGTCTTCGTCGGAATGACAACGACCTCACGGTTTGAGACAGTTGCCGCCTGTTTAGCTGCCATGACAATATTAGAATTATTAGGTAAGATAAAGACGGTTTCGGCATGTACGCTTTCTATTGCTGTGACAATGTCTTCTGTGCTCGGATTCATCGTCTGTCCGCCTTCAATGACGACGGAAGCTCCGATACTTTTGAACAAGTCAGCAATTCCTTCTCCCATTGCGACACTGACGACGCCAAAGCGCTGTTTTTCAGCAGCAGGTGCTTTTGGTGCAGCAGGTGCGTGTTCTCTTTCTTCGTTCACGATTGAGCTATGCTGCTCTCTCATGTTTTCTATTTTCATATTAATTAAGCTGCCGTAGCGCTGTGCATAGGATAAGACATCTCCTGGCTGCTCTGCATGAATATGAACTTTCGCCAGTGTATCGTCAGACACCACAAGAAGTGAATCTCCGAATTCACTTAAGTCTTGTCTGAAGGCATTCTCATCAAAGGACTGTTTGTCTTCTTCAAATTTCACCATAAATTCAGTACAGTAGCCAAATTCGATATCTTCTGTGTTCATATGGCTTTGCGCACTTTTATGATGCTCTGCACTAACGAGTTCTTTTAGCGTAGGTAAAGAAGCCGCTTTAGGAGGAAGCTCTTCTCCTCTTAATGAAGCAAGGAAACCTTCATATACGCATAGAAGTCCTTTACCTCCACTATCGACAACACCCACTTCTTTTAAGACAGGAAGCAGATCTGGCGTTCGATCAAGTGATGCTCTTGCTTCCTCAATCGTTAACTCTAGAACGCGGTCAATTTGATCCTCTGCTGCCGAAACAGCAACCGCTTTCTTTGCTGCATCCTTTGCAACTGTTAAGATCGTTCCTTCAATCGGTTTCATCACGGCTTTATATGCTGTATCAACACCCGCCTGTAAGGCAAGAGCAAATTCTTTTGCATCAATCGTTTCTTTTTGTTCAATATGTTTACTGAAACCTCTAAAGAGCTGTGACAGGATCACGCCAGAGTTTCCTCTTGCGCCCATCAATAACCCTTTCGAGAGGGCCACGCCGACCTTCCCAATATGATCGGTATTTGTTTCTTCAACTGCTTTTGCCCCTGAAGTCATCGACAAATTCATATTTGTCCCCGTGTCTCCATCTGGCACTGGAAAAACATTTAACGCATCAACAATTTGTGCGTTTTGAGAAAGATGGTGAGCACCTGCAAGAATCATTTTTGCAAATGAGCGGCCATCAAGATTTCTAATAGACAATATATTTCCTCCTTACTACGGGTTCGTAACTTTTACTCCTTGTACATAAATGTTGACCGAGTCAACAGAAAGTCCAATTGTGTGATGAATCGTGTATTTGACTTTCGTTTGAACATTATGTGCGACTTCTGATATTTTTGTACCGTAGCTTACGATGATGTACATATCAATATGAATGCGGTCTTCTTTTTGACGCACAAGAACACCCCGGCTGAAGTTCTCTTTGCGGAGAATATCCGTCAAGCCGTCCTTGATTTGATTTTTGGACGCCATGCCAACAATACCATAGCAATCGATCGCAGCGCCTCCTGCCACCATTGCAATGACTTCATTTGATATATCAATTTGTCCGTATTTCGTTCTAAGTTCAATGGACACATTGGTTCCCCCTTTTTGAGAAATTGCCCTGAGTTATCACTATTTTACTATAAGACCCTTCTTTTTAAAAGAAATCATTCAATCCGACCCAATCCTACTTATACTATAGCCTTGATTTTTTATCAAGATGTCAAGGTATTTTTCTTGAAAGAGGAGTAAACAATCCTTGCAAACCCCTTGAAGCTGTGGTAAATTATTAAAGTATCTTGAGGCATCTCTAAGTACGTATATGAAGAATATGATGATGTTTTCGCAGTTAGGAGGGAAACAAATGGCACGTAAATGCGTTATTACAGGCAGAAAAACAAAAGCTGGGAACAACCGTTCTCACGCAATGAACTCTACAAAACGTACATGGGGCGCGAACCTTCAAAAAGTTCGTATTCTAGTGGACGGTAAGCCTAAAAGAGTATATGTATCAGCTCGAGCTTTGAAATCTGGTAAAGTTGAGCGTGTATAAGCAAGAGTAAACGCCTGCTACAATAAACTGTAGCAGGCGTTTTTATGTGGAAATAAAGGAGATTACTCATTAATCTTTTTTAAATGAACCAAGCATCGCACGGACAATGCCGCCAAGAAATCTAGGCAGTTTGATTGTATAAAATTTCATTTTGTCCCCCTCCTAAAAGTACCGCTTGCAGCACAATTGAGCTTAATCAGCCATCCACATTGATAGGTTGGTCAATCTTTGCTTCTTACCATTATTAATATGCCTTCATGAAAAGAAAAAGTACCACTTGAGTGGATGAGTTCGTTACTAATACATAGTGTGGAACCAGGCTCAATATGACAATTTTTCAGAGGATATTTGAAACCTTTTAATGTCAGCTTTTCAATCGATGTACCAAAGGGCAGGAACGACACATATTTTTTATCAGGGTCTTCTTTTATTTCGTATGTACCAGGTCCAAACATTTGAATGATATTTTGCTTATCTATAAGAGTGATGTTCTGCTTGTGCTGAATGCCTTGATATAGAAGGTGAATATTTCCTAGAAAGTGATCAGCTCTTCCTCCTGTAATGCCGTAGATGTGAATATGCGCTGGGTGCTGGCGCATGGCCCAGTTCAGCGCAAGCTCTAAATCGGTTTCATCCTTTTCAGCCTGAAATACATTCAAGGCAGGCAATTTCTTTTTCAGCTCACAAAGCTCTTCTTCTGTCACACTGTCAAAATCACCAAAAGCCTTGGCAGGCATGATGCCGTGTTCTAGTAAAAAAAGCGTCCCCCGGTCTACACCGACCCAGAGAATATCGTCCTGTGATGCTTCCTGTTCAAGGGGCGGGATGTATTCAAAAGGACCGCCGGCTACGATATGTATGTGCATGATATACGCTCCTCTCCATGTAAAAAGAACCAAAGATCAGAGTGACTTTGGTTCCTTTTTTTACGCTTCTCGAATGGCCTGAATGGCGGCTGCACGGTTGTTTTTACCGTATACCGCTGAGCCGGCCACAAGTAAGTTAGCGCCCGCCTCTTTACAGCTCTTTGCAGTCTCTACATTGACACCGCCGTCTATTTCTATGAGTAAGTCTGATAAGCCCTTTTGTTCGCTAAGGGTCTTCACTTCTTTTACCTTCTCGAGGACAGATGGAATGAACGCCTGTCCGCCAAAACCAGGATTCACCGTCATGAATAAGACAAGGTCTACATCCTCTAATACATGCTCAATCTGGGAAACAGGTGTGTGCGGGTTCAAGACGACACCTGCTTTTACGCCTTGTTCTTTTATGTGCTGTATCGTGCGGTGCAAGTGCGGACAAGCCTCTACATGGACAGATATAATGTCAGCACCTGCTTTTGCGAATGCAGGAATATACCGGTCTGGCTGCTCAATCATTAAGTGAACATCGAGCGGCAGCTTTGTATGCGGTCTGATCGCTTCCACAACATTCGGTCCAAATGTGATATTCGGTACAAAATGGCCGTCCATCACATCGATATGAATGTAATCCGCTCCGCCTTGTTCCACATCACGGATATCTTTCTCCAAATTGGCGAAATCTGCTGATAAAATGGAAGGGGCAATATAAACCATGATTTAGTACCTCGGCTTTCTGTCTTTGATTTCAGTTAAAAACTCTAAATAATGCTGATAGCGATACGCTCTGATTTGCTCTTGTTCGACCGCGCCTTTTACCGCACAGCCAGGCTCTTTCACGTGCAGACAGCCTCTAAACTTACAATCTGCACTCCGCTCTTTAATTTCTAAAAAGTAAAGGCCTAAATCTTCCGCTTCAATGCCGGTAAATTCGAGCGAGCTAAAGCCAGGTGTATCTGCAATGAGCCCTTCTGCTGTACGAATGAGTTCGACATGTCTTGTCGTATGCTTCCCCCTTCCAAGATGAGAGGAAATATCATTGGTTTTCAGCGCCAAATCAGGACTCATCGCATTTAAAAGAGAGGACTTACCTACACCAGACTGACCGGCAAATACAGTGATTTTATTGTGAAAATGCGGGGTCAGCTTTTCAATTCCGTCTCCCTCGATCGTGGATGTTACATGAACATCATATCCAATTTGCCGATAGTCCTCTGCATAGCCTTGAATACTTACACGCTCTTCATCTGTTTTCAATAAGTCCATTTTTGTGATACAGATAATCGGCTTAATATCATTTGCTTCCACCAGCACTAGAAATCTGTCTAAAAGCGATGTGCTAAAGGTCGGTTCTGTCGCAGAGAAAACGAGCACCGCTTGATCGACGTTACTAATAGGCGGACGAACAAGTTCGTTTGTCCGCTCTTTTACTTCTAATAAATAGCCTTCTTTATCGTTATCCGCTTGATATACGACATAATCTCCAACTAGAGGTGTGATTTTGTTTTTTCGAAAAATGCCTCTCGCTCTGCACTGAATCACTTTTCCACTTTCTAGAGACTCATCGAGCACATAATAAAATCCGCTTAATGCTTTAATAATTTTGCCCTCAGGCATAAAGTCCCTCCTTTATTCATCGTCAGGGTATTCGATTGTTTTAGAGCTTACGACTTTATCATCAACCGTCACTTGATAGTATCCTTTTTGACCCGGTTCAATCTTAAATTTAATGGTCCGTTCAGTTGGTGCAGTGATGTTAAAGGTTTCATATGAATCAGAAATGCTATGCTCAGCATCGTCAATGGAAATCTGAACGGTCATCTCTTGCCCTTCAGTGACTGGCTCATACGGGATGGCAATCTTCTCAGTTACCGTTTTAGCCGGTTTTTTCTTCGGTCCGAGTGAGAAGGTGATCTTAACCGTATCCCCTGGTTTCACAGCAGTACCTGCTCCTGGCTCCTGCTTCATGACCTCACCTTTTGGTACATCATCAGAATACGCTTCTTTTTCATCAAGCTTTAATCCGTTATCCTCTAAATAATTCGATGCAGCCTGTTTACTATATGTCGTTAAATCCCGCAAAGTAATATCGGCAGGACCTATGCTGACCGTCAACGTCACTTCTTCATCTGCTGCCACAAGCTCAGTACTCGCTGAAGGTTTCTGTTCCATGACAATTCCAGATTCGGTGTCATTATCATTTACTTCCTCCACAACAACTTGCTTAAACCCTTTTTTCTCTAATAATTCTTTTGCTTTATCGACCTTTTCACCTGTTACATCAGGTAATTCGGTCTTTTCTTTGCCAGTACTTTGGTAAAGCTGAATCTCGGTTCCTTCTTTTACCTTTGTGCCGATTTTCGGGTCTGTTTTGACGACAAGCCCTTTTTCAATTTTTTCATCAGCGATCTCAATTGGTTCAGAGGCAACGGTAAAGCCGGCTTTCTTCAAGGTGTCCTCTGCTTTTTCAATCGTCATGCCAGATACATCAGAGACCTCAACATCTTTTGGAAAGAGCAGTCCGGGAAACACAGTGATGGCTAAAATGGTCGCAGCAGTTAGAATAAACAGGATGGATGCCACAACCCAAGGCCATTTTTTTCGTTTCTTTTTCGGCTTTTGTTTCTCTTTTTTCTTCGGTTTTTGCACCGGATGGACAGCTGTTTTTTCATTGTCTTGATCGACTTGATGATCTTGAATGATTGGGATCGCTTTCGTTGCTTCATGATCCTCTTCAATGACAAAGCGTTTTTCTTTTAGTCTTGAAGGGTCGAAAGCAGTTTGCAGATCTTTTTGCATTTCAGATGCATCTTCATATCGATAAAATGGATCTTTGGCCATTGCCTTTAAAATGATGTTTTCCACGCTTTGTGGAACAGAAGGATTCCACCTTCTTACAGATGGCGGCTCTGATTGCAAATGCTTCAGCGCAACACTGACAGCTGATTCCCCTTCAAATGGCATGCGTCCAGAAATGAGTTCATAGAGCACAATTCCAAGTGAATAGATGTCTGACTTTTTCGTCGCAAGACCTCCGCGGGCTTGCTCTGGAGACAAATAGTGTACGGATCCTAGAACCGAATTTGTGTGGGTGATGGTCGCTGAGCTGAGTGCAATGGCAATCCCAAAATCAGTGACTTTAATATTCCCCATGTTGTCTATTAATATATTGTGAGGCTTAATGTCCCGGTGGACGAGCTGCTTTGCATGGGCTTCTTCCATTGCCGCAACCACTTGCTCCATAATGCGAACGGCTTCTTTCGGATGAAGCGGGCCATTGGCATGTATGTATTCTTTCAGCGTCATCCCCTCGACATATTCCATGACAATATAATAAATGTCATCTTCTTCCCCTACATCGTAGATGCTGACAATATTTGAATGATCTAAACTTGCGGCTGACTGCGCCTCGCGCCGGAAACGTCTAATAAAATCATCATCGCTTGCAAAGTCAAAGCGCAAAATTTTAATCGCGACTTCGCGATCTAAAATCATATCCTCCGCCAAATAAACGTTTGCCATTCCGCCTCCGCCTATGACGCGAAGAATCTGATAACGGCCGCTGATCCGTTTTCCGATCAACACTTGCTGTCACCCTCCTCTGGCTGGGAGGAGATTTCTAACAATACTGCTGTAATGTTATCTTCACCGCCGTTGTCATTCGCTGTTTGGATTAATGCTGTTACTTTTTCATCTGGTGCGGTCGTTTGGTTTAAAATATGAATCAAATTCTCTTCTTCTACTTTATTTGATAAACCATCTGAGCAAAGCAGGATTTGATCTCCTGGGTCCACTTCAAAGGTATGTGCATCGATTTGAACGTGTTTATCTGTTCCTAATGCTTTCGTAAGCACATTTTTTCTTGGATGATATTCTGCATCCTCTTTAGAAATTTCACCTGTTTTCACAAGCTCATTTACAAGTGAATGGTCATCTGTTAGCTGGGTCAGTGCTCCTTCTCTTAGCAAGTAGCAGCGGCTGTCGCCAATATGGGCAATTGTGACCGTTTGCAAATGAACGAGCGCACAAACAATGGTTGTCCCCATTCCTTGGCACTCCTCATTGTTTTTCGCATGTTCATATACTTGATCATTAATGTCACTTATTTTTGAGATTAACCAGCTTTCTTGCTCTGCTGGTTTTGCTGGAATTGAAGATGTTTCTTCCCAGTATTCTTTTAAAGAAGAGACGGCCATCCTGCTGGCGACATCACCAGCAAGATGACCTCCCATTCCATCTGCTACAACAGCTAGAAGGGTGTCTTCTTTTGCTTCAAAAATACCTGCATCATCTTCATTATGCTGACGGACTTTTCCTGTATCGGTTTGAAAGGCTGCCCTTATCAACATTCGTCACCTCGTCTCTTCCTGACGCTCCTTCGCTCTTAGCTGACCGCAAGCAGCATCAATGTCATGGCCTTGCTCTCGTCTAATTGTTACGTTTACGCCGCGTTCTTTCAGCGTTTTTTCAAATAGGAAGATTTGTTCTCTCGGTGTTCTTACATAATCCCTTTCCGGTACATAGTTCACCGGAATGAGGTTCACGTGGCACTTGATTCCTTTTAATAAGTCTGCAAGCTCTTCTGCATGATGCACTTGATCATTTACTCCGCCAAACAGGCCGTATTCAAAGCTGACACGTCTACCCGTTTTTTGAATGTAGTATTCAATGGCTTCCATTAATTTTGGCAGCTTATATGCCTTATTGATCGGCATCAGACGGCTTCTGATCTCTGTGTTCGGTGCATGCAGAGAGACAGCAAAATTGATTTGCATTTGCTCATCAGCGAATTGATAGATCTTTGGAATGATTCCGCTTGTCGACACTGTAATATGACGCGCGCCAATGTTTAAGCCGTTGTCATGGTTGATGATTTTAAGGAAGGCAAGCATTTCGTCAAAGTTATCAAACGGTTCGCCAATTCCCATGATGACAACCGAGCTGACTCTCTCATCTGTTTCGTCAAGTGCCTGCTGCACTTTCAATACTTGAGCAACGATTTCTCCTGCTTCAAGGTTTCGTTTTAACCCGCCAAGTGTAGATGCACAGAATGTACAGCCGATTCGGCAGCCAACCTGAGTTGTGACACAGACAGAGTTGCCGTATTCGTGGCGCATCAGTACTGTTTCAATCGTATAGCCATCATGTAATTCAAATAAAAACTTGATCGTTCCGTCTTGAGACGTTTGTTTGATCACGGTTTTTAATGTGGTGATCGCAAATTGATTTTTTAATTTTTCTCTTAAATCCTTTGAAAGGTTAGACATATCGTCAAAGGATGTCACACGTTTCTCATAAAGCCACTCGAAAATTTGGGCTGCGCGGAAAGGCTTTTCGCCTTGTTCTTTTAACCATTCTTTCATTTCGTGAAGCTCAAATGAGTAGATCGACGGCATTTCTGTCTTCAGTTCTTTTCTTACTTTTTGTTCTGTCATTTTTTATCCCTTCTTTCTCATGCTGCAAATAAAGAAACCATCTGTTCCGAAATAATGAGGAAGAATTTGTACACTTCCGTTTTGAACAAACGGAGCAACCTGCTCAGGCAGCCGTTCATTAAGAGATAGATCGGGTTCGAAGTCTTGGTGTTCTTGTAAAAACGCATGAATCACTTGTTGATTTTCTGTTGGGTCCATTGTACACGTACTGTATACAAGGGTTCCGCCCGGTTTTAAAAGCGGGGCCGCTTCCTTTAAAATGGCCTGCTGGATAGCCGCAAGCCTTGCTGAGTCTTCTTGTGACTTTGTATATTTCATATCTGGTTTTCGTCTAATGACGCCAAAACCGGAACACGGTGCATCAATGAGAATACGGTCAAACGAAGCTTCGCTGTAATAGTCTGCCGCTTTCCTTGCATCAAGTGCTTTTGCCTCAATGTGAGTAAGGTTCAGACGTTTTGCTGCTTGTTTGATGAGTTTCACTTTGTGTTCATGTAAATCAAGAGAAACAATTTTGCCCTCATCGTTCATACGTTCTGCAATATGTGTTGATTTTCCGCCAGGAGCCGCACAGGCGTCAAGCACCGTTTCTCCCGGCTGAGGGTCGAGCGCTCTTGCGACAAGCATCGAGCTTTCATCTTGTATCGTCACATAGCCTTCTTGAAAAGAAGGGGTTGAGACGATGGACCCTTTCATGAGCTTAAGTGCATCTTCAGATAAGTCGCCAAGCTCCGTTTCGATGCCTGCATCCATTAGTTTTTGCTGCAGTGCCGTGCGGTCAGTTTTCATTCGATTGACACGAAGGGTTTGCTTTGGCGGGACTAAATGAATGCGGCACATGCTTTCTGCCGCTTCAAACCCGTACGCCTGAACCCATTCCTGCACAAGCCATAATGGGTGGCTTGTCTCAATGGACAGCCGCTTTACGGGATCTTTGATCGCATCAAATGACGGAACGCCTTCTCTTTGCACGGAACGAAGAACACCGTTCACAAGTGAAGAAATGCCTTTGTGCCCGCGCTTTTTCGTTAGCTCGACAGCTTCATGAATGGCTGCACGATCTGGTATTTTTTCAAGGTACACCATTTGATAAAGAGACATCCGCAAAAGCTGCATCACCCATGGAGCGACCTTTTGCGGTTTTTTCACAAAGGGCGTCAGCATATAATCTAATGCCAGTTTATTTTGCAGTGTACCATATACAAGCTCTGTTAACAGCGGTTTGTCCTGATCAGCTAAGTCTTTATCTTTCATGACTGACTGCAACAGCAAATTACTGTAAGCTTGATTTTGTTCGAGTTTGATTAAAGCGTCCAGCGCTACTTCTCTCACATTACTTTTCTTCATTCATTAACCCTAATTTCTGTCCAATTTCGATATTTGCGCCTCTTAAGAAGTCTTCGCCGCTCATTTTTTTCTTACCAGCTGGCTGCACACCTGTTAATAAAAGGCCTTGCTTATTCCCCGTTCCAATGACCGGACCTTCTTTTTGAAGTTCAATCACTTTCCCTGGTTCTTCTTGAACTTGAAGCGGAACCTTTTTCGCTTCCCATACTTTTAGATGAGCGCCGTTCCATTCAGTATAGGCAACTGGCCAAGGATTTAGCCCGCGAACTTGGTTGTAAAGCTCTTCACCGGTTTTTGTCCAGTCTAACCTTTCTTGCTCCCGCTTAATATTTGGTGCGTATGTGGCCGCTTCTTCATTTTGCGGAATCGGAGAAATAGACCCGCTCAGAACATTTGGCACCGTATCTTTTAGCAGTGCGGCACCAGCTGCACTTAATTTATCATGCAATGTTCCGACATTGTCTAATTCATCGATTTCTACTTCTACTTTACTGATCATGTCACCTGCATCAAGTCTTTCCACCATGTACATGATCGTAACGCCTGTTTTCTTTTTGCCTTGAAGGATCGCATAATGGATCGGCGCGCCGCCTCTTAGTTCTGGCAGAAGCGAGGCATGAACATTGATACAGCCAAACTTAGGTTCATCGAGTAATCGCTTTGGTAAGATTTGTCCAAATGCCGCTGTGACAATTAAATCCGGCTGTAATGCAAGCACCTTATCAATTTCTTCATCAAGGCGCACCTTTTCAGGCTGCAACACAGGAATGCCGTGCTTTAAGGCTTCCACTTTTACAGGAGGCGGTGTGAGCACTCGTTTTCTTCCTTTCGGGCGGTCTGGCTGCGTGACGACCCCTACCACTTCGTATCCTTCTGTTATCAGTGTTTGCAGCACAGGTACTGAGAAATCAGGGGTTCCCATAAATACGATACGTGCCATTTTCTTCACCCTTCCATTTCCGCAAGTTCTTTTTCTGTATAAGTTTCAATGATTTTTGACATAAATAAAATGCCGTCTAAATGATCAATTTCGTGCAATAAAGCTCTTGCTAAAAATCCGTCTGCTTCTATTGTAAATGGTTTGCCTTTCTTATCAAAGGCTTTTACCTTCACATAGTTCGGTCTCTCTACAGTGCCGTATAAAGATGGAAAGCTCAGGCAGCCTTCAATATCTGTCTGGCTTCCTTCTACTTCAAGCACCTCGGGGTTCACTAAATCAATTCTGCCAGATTCTTCTCCGATATCTACAACAGCGATTCTTTTTGAAATACCGATTTGTGGTGCTGCTAGTCCAACTCCATCCAGCTCAAGCATTGTATCATACATATCATCCAGCAGTTTTTTAAGCTTTTTATCGAACGTCTCGACGCGCTCTGTCTTTTGTTCAAGCACTTCTGCCGGATGTATGACTATTGGTTTTACTGCCACTTACAGCCCTCCGTTTTACATCATCATGTATGGATTCATATCTATTGAAATCATCAATTGTTTTTGTTCCATTTCCTTTTGATAATGGTCTTGTATTTTCCGTAGTAAACTTGCCAGTTCATTTTCCCTTTTGTATTTTATCACGCATTGATAGCGATATCTATCTTTGATCTTAGCGATTGGCGATGCAGCCGGACCAAGGATTCGAGTATTCGGTGCACAGTTCATTTTTAGGAACTGGACAATTTGATCAGTGACATGTGCTGCCTTCGTCACTTCTTCGTGTGACACTGTCACCATCGCCAAAAAGTAATAAGGCGGATAGGACTGGTGGCGGCGATGCAGCATCTCCTGTTCATAAAAGGCTTCGTAGTCATGCTGCTTCGTTAATTCAATACTATAGTGAGAAGGCGTATACGATTGAATAATAACCGAGCCTGCTTTTTCATGGCGCCCTGCCCTGCCGCTGACCTGCGTGAGAAGCTGAAATGTTTTTTCACTTGAACGAAAATCAGGGATGTGAAGGGATGTATCCGCACTGAGAACACCAACAAGTGTGACATCTGGGAAATCCAGCCCCTTTGCAATCATCTGCGTCCCGAGCAAAATGTCCGCTTCTTTATTGCCAAAAGACGTAAGAAGCTTTTCGTGAGCACCTTTTCGAGACGTTGTATCCACATCCATTCGGATCACACGCGCCTCAGGCAATACCTTTGTCAGTTCTTCTTCTACTCGCTGCGTGCCAGTTCCAAAATAGCGAATATGCTCACTGTGGCATTCTGGACATTCAGAAGGTACTGGAGCTTCGTGACCACAATAATGGCACTTCAGCCGTTTTTGATAGCGGTGATAGGTGAGAGAAATTTCGCAATGAGGACATTGCTCCACATATCCGCAATCACGGCACATCACAAAGGATGAATAGCCTCTTTTGTTCAGAAATAAAACGGCTTGTTCTTTTCTTTCAAGCACTTCCTTTAACCTGATCATTAATTCTTCTGAGAACATGGAGCGGTTGCCATTTCTTAGTTCTTCTCTCATATCAATTAACGAAACGTGCGGCATCTGCTGCTGGTTGACGCGGTGCTTGAGCGGCAGCAATGTATAGACGCCTTTTTTCGCACGTGCATAGGTTTCAAGTGAAGGTGTTGCACTGCCTAATACGACTGGACATTGATGCCGCACTGCTCGTTCAATGGCGACATCCTTGGCATGGTAACGAGGCATTTCTTCTTGTTTATAAGAGGATTCGTGCTCTTCATCTATAATAATCATGCCTAAATTTTCAAATGGAGCGAAAACAGCAGATCTTGCGCCAACGACAAGCTTGACTTCCTTGCGATGAATCTTCCGCCATTCATCATATTTTTCTCCTGTCGATAAGCCGCTGTGAAGAACAGCCACATTTGAGCCAAATCGTTCTTTAAATCGCTGCACCATTTGAGGGGTTAATGAAATTTCAGGAACTAAAACGATCGCTTCTTTCCCTTTTTGAAGAACATGATCAATTGTCTGCAAGTAAATCTCCGTTTTGCCGCTTCCTGTCACTCCGTGCAGCAAAAAGGTTTCGTGCTGATCCTCACTGACTGCTTGATGAATATGTTTTGCCGCCTCTCTTTGCTCAGGCGTGAGATCAAGTGATGCAGATGGTGTAAACTCCCGGTCACGGTAAGGATCTCGATAGACCTCTTTATAGCTTTCTGTTAACAGCCCTTCTTGAATAAAGGTTTTAAGCGTTTGAGAACTCGCGCCTGTTTGCTGCTGCAAGTCTTTCGCTAAAAAGGTTGTCTCTCCCGCATGAAGCAAGTAGGAAATCAGTGCCTTTTGTTTTACCGCATTTTTCTTTAGCTGCTGCTGCTTTTCTTCAAGTTTTTCTTTCGATACAGCCAGCTGGAGCATGCGGACCTTTTTCTTTCCAGATTTTTGCGAGACATGGTATCTCACCTCTAGATGACCTTTTTGGACATGCTTTTGAATCTGTTTTAATTGTTCAGCCGGGATGTCAGCATAAAGAATGCTCTCTCGCTGACCGAAAAGCTCTTTCAATGACTGCGGAAGTTCTTCCTCTGATAGCACCTGTATTTCTTTTTCGTACTTTGCCTTCATGGCTGCGGGCAGCATCGATTGAAGTGCCGTAATATGATAGGACAATGTTTTTTCCGTCAGCCAGTGGGAAAGCTCCAATAGCTCATCTGTCAGAACAGGTGATAAATCAAATAAATCGACTATCTCTTTGATGCTTCCTGTCTTGATGTCTGTTTCCTCTTTGACTTTTGTCACAAACCCTTGAATCTTCCGCGGGCCAAAGGGAACGACCACCCTCATTCCCGCTTTGACGAGATCTTTGAATCGATCTGGTACACGGTAATCAAATGGCCGGTCAATGGCTTTCGTTGTGACATCTACGATGACTTCAGCAATCATGCGCGATCACGCTCTTTTGGAAGCAGCAGTATTGCCTCCTTTAAAATTTCAAAGGCGAGGTCTTTTTTGCTCATCATCGGCAGCTCTTTTTTCGTTCCATCTGCTTTGATGATCGCTGCCACATTGGTATCTGTGCCAAAGCCTGCCCCTTCTTTAGTGACGTTATTGGCCACAATCATATCTAGATGCTTGGATTCAATTTTCTTTTTCGCATAATATTCTACATCCTGCGTTTCAGCTGCAAAACCAACCAGCACTTGATGCTCTTTTCTTTTTCCCAGCTCTTTTAAAATATCTTTTGTCCGGGTGAATTCAATGTCCAGAGCGCCGTCCTGTTTTTTCATTTTATGAGCATATGTCGTGACAGGGGTGTAATCGGCGACAGCTGCTGATTTAATGACAAGATCAGCTTCTCCGTATACATCTAGCGCAGCTTGATACATCTCTTCAGCTGATTCAACGTGCACTACATGTACATGGTCAGGTTCAGTTAAAGAAACAGGTCCAGAAATCAGCGTCACATCTGCCCCCATTTGCTGAGCAGCCTCTGCAATCGCATAGCCCATTTTTCCACTAGAACGGTTTGTAAAGAACCGGACAGGATCGATGACTTCACGAGTAGGACCTGCTGTCACCACAACTTTTTTACCTGAGAGCGGTAAGCTTTTTGGCTCTTCAAAAAAGGCACGGATGTGTTCCACAATTTTTTCAGGCTCTTCTAGTCGCCCTTTTCCAATGTACCCGCAGGCTAAATAACCTTCACTTGGCTCAATAAACCGGTAGCCGTCTTCATATAATGTGCGAATGTTCCGTTTCACAGCCGGGTGATCGTACATATGCACATTCATTGCTGGTGCGATCCATACAGGCGCTGTTGAAGCAAGCAAAGTCGTCGTGAGCATATCATCTGCAAGTCCAGCGGCCATTTTACCAATCGTATGTGCTGTTGCAGGGGCAACAAGAATGAGATCGGCCCAGTCAGCTACGTCAATATGTGCAATGACTTTTGGATTGTTTTCTTTGAATGTATCTACATATACCTCATGCCGAGACAGTGCTTGGAAGGTAAGCGGAGACACAAACTCACGAGCAGATTCCGTCATAATCACTCTTACATTTGCGCCTGCTTGTACGAGTTTACTAGTAAGTGCTGCTGCTTTATATACGGCAATTCCTCCGCTGACACCAAGCAATATATTTTTTGACTGTAACATTTGTTTGTCCCCCTTAACGGCCTTTTTCACAAATTCGTCTACAATTCAAAAAAGTCAAAACCAATCATAGTTTTGACTTTTTTGAACGTATCGTATCTGCATTGCAGAAGCGATGTGTTATTCTTGATCCTCTTTTTCAAATGTCAAAAGACCAGCGTCGATTTCTTCTAGTGCTTTGCCTACGAATTTGTAAGACTTTGTGTTTTCAATCTGCTGATCTTGATGGATCTGCATTTCACGTGCACGGCGTGCCGACACTGTTACAAGTGTATATTTTGAATCAAGTTTGTTCATCAATGAGTCAATTGAAGGATCTAACATGGTTTATTCTACCCCCAGCATTTTTTTATATCTTGGTGCGACTCTGTCTCTGCGCAGGTGTTCTGCAAGGACGATCGCTTTGATTCTTTCACAAGCAAGCTCGACATCATCGTTTTCAACGACATAGTCATAAGCATCCATCATTTCAATTTCTTCTTTCGCAGCGGCCATTCGGTTTCGAATGAGCTCCTCAGACTCTGTACCGCGTGTAATAATACGGTTTTGAAGTTCTGAAAGACTAGGCGGTGCAAGGAAAATAAAAAGACCTTCCGGGAATGCTTCTCTTACTTGAAGTGCACCTTGCACTTCAATTTCAAGGAAAACATCTTTTCCTTCGCTTAATGTCTGTTCTACATAGTCAACAGGCGTGCCGTAGTAATTTCCGACGTACTCTGCCCATTCTAACAGCTTTTTGTTTTCAATCATATGTTCAAATTCTTCCCTGGTTTTAAAGAAATAATCGACACCATTTCTTTCACCTTCACGCGGTTTGCGTGTCGTCACAGAAATAGAGTATTCAAATTTCGTATCTTCCTGGGAGAAAATGGCTTGTCTGACCGTTCCTTTTCCAACTCCCGAAGGTCCAGAGAGAACGATTAAAAGTCCTCTTTCTTTCATAATGGCGTATTACCCCTGCCCTTCATCTATGATTTCTTCTTTTACAGAAAGTCTTTGCGCGACAGTCTCAGGCTGAACGGCAGATAAGATGACATGGTCACTGTCCATAATGACAACAGCACGGGTTCTTCTTCCGTATGTAGCATCTATGAGCATGCCTCGATCTCTTGCGTCTTGTATCATTCGTTTAATCGGTGCTGATTCCGGACTGACGATCGAAATCATCCGATTCGCTGAAATGATGTTTCCAAATCCGATATTGATCAACTTTATGGTCATCTTCTTTCGTCCCCCTGTAATATAAACGTCTCTAGTCTCGCCGAAAGAGACGCACTGTAAACAGCATACACAATGACTATTCTATATTTTGCACTTGTTCTTTTATTTTTTCAATAGCACTTTTCATTTCAACCACCAGCTTTGTTAAATGGTGATGGTTCGCTTTTGATCCAATGGTGTTCACTTCACGGTTGAGCTCCTGTACAAGGAAGTCAAGTTTTCGGCCGGCAGCACCGCCTTGCAGCAAGATTTGCTGAAACTGCTGAAAATGACTTTTTAATCTCGTAATCTCTTCTGTAATGTCACACCGGTCAGCAAAGATGGCTGCCTCTGTAGTCAGTCTGCTCTCGTCAAGCGCCTCTCCGATCCATTCTTGCAATCGCTGATTCAATCGTTCTTTGTACTGACTCACAACCTCTGGTGCAAAGACTTTGATTTCTTCTGTATAGGCCTCTAGTTCAGAAAGCCTCAGTTCACAGTCTTTTTGAAGGGATGCTCCCTCTTGCTCTCTCATGAAGCAAAGCTCCTTGACAGCAGCCTCGCAAGCTTCCATCAGCAGCTGCTCTAACTGTTCATTTCGGCTGGCTGACTCTTCCACCTGAACGGCAAGCTCCAGCCCCAGTAAGTCATGTGCATGCTGAATGCCTGAAATGTGATAGCGTTCCTCGAGGTCTTTTGCGGCTTTCATGTATTCATCAAGCAGCGGCCAGTCGATCTGTAAGGACCGGCTTGCTAGTTTACCGCCTTCAATCGTGACAAACAGCTCAATTCTACCGCGCTGCACGTGACGAAGAATGATCTTTTTTAATGTATCTTCCAAATATAAAAGCGGCCTCGGCAAACGGGCATGAACCTCTTTAAAACGGTGATTGACCGATTTTAGCTCAACTGACACTGTCAGTTCTCCATCCGTTTTACTCGCTTGGCCGAATCCCGTCATACTGCGTATCATGTCAAAACACCCAATTCTTTCATATTAATAAAATGAAAAAGGTAATAGCAGACACTATTACCTCAAAATTATACCATAATCAATTATTTTTTTCTTGTCAAAAGTGATCCTGCCAGTAAAAAAGTTGGCAGTGCAGACATCCCGATGATCAGCAGCCAATCAATCGGTGCAACCGCGACCGTTTTGAAAATCGGCTGAAGCGGCGGGTAATAAATGACCACAAGCATGAGCAAAAGTGATGACAAAACCGCACCGATCAAATAAAGGTTCCCAAATGGATTACGTTCAAAAATGGACCGTTCACTGCGGCAGTCAAATACATGAATGAGCTGCGCCAAAACAAGCGTACTAAATGCGACAGTCTGTGCATATTGCAGGTTGTTTGGATCGCGGTGATACACAAATATAAATGCCAAAAGGGTCGCAAGTCCGATGAGGAAGCCTCTTGAAATGACCTTCCAGCCAAGCCCTCTAGCAAAAATGCCCTCTTTCACATTCCGCGGCTTTCTCTTCATGACATCGCCTTCTGGCTTATCCATGCCAAGTGCCATAGCCGGCAGACCATCTGTGACAAGGTTTACCCATAAGATTTGTATAGGAACGAGCGGCAGCGGCAGCGCGAGCAGCATCGCAAACAGCATGACCAAAATTTCTCCGACATTTGATGCCAGCAAATAACGGACAAACTTACGAATGTTTTCATAAATATTCCGGCCCTCTTTAATGGCGGATTTTATGGTCGCAAAGTTGTCGTCAAGTAAAATAAGAGAAGACGCTTCTTTGGCTACGTCTGTTCCAGTGATGCCCATGGAGATGCCGATATCTGCTTGTTTAATGGCAGGCGCATCATTGACCCCATCACCTGTCATCGCCACAACATGCCCATTTTTTTGATAGGCTTTGACAATTCTCAGTTTATGCTCAGGGGAAACCCGGGCAAAGACGTATACATTTTCAGCCATTTGCTCAAGCTCTTTGTCGCTCATCTGATCAAGCGCTTTCCCATCGAGCACCTGTCCTTGCTTTGGTAAAAGACTCAAGTCTTTGGCGATCGCTTTGGCCGTTTCTACGTGGTCGCCTGTAATCATGACCGTTTTAATCCCGGCATCCCGGCACTCTTTAATCGCTCGTCTGACTTCAGGACGCGGTGGATCGATCATACCCTCTAACCCGATAAATGTTAAATCGGTTTCAGCCTGCTTTACAGAGGTGATTTTTTCTGTCAGACCGACTTTTTTATACGCAATGGCAATGGTTCTAAGCGCCTGTCTTGCCAACCCTTGAATCGCAGCTTCTGCTTCTTGCCTGTGAGTCGCTGAAAAAGAAGCTGTGCGTCCGCCGTGCATGATATGACTTGAACGGTTCATTAGTACATCCGGCGCACCTTTTGCAATGACATACCGCTCTTTTTGATTCGTTTCAACGACGACTGACATCATCTTTCTTTCTGAGTCAAAAGGAAACTCCTCAATGACATGAAATCCAGCTTCAATGAATTGCTCTGTAAAACCCGCTTTACGTGCTGCGGTAAGAAGCGCCCCCTCTGTCGGATCGCCATCAAGCCTCATCTCCCCGTCTTTTTCAACGATGGTCGATGTATTACAAAGCGCCCCGTATAATAACACCTTTTGCAGGCTTGGGTGCTTGTCGGCATGGACGATTTCTCCGTTTAAGGTAAAGTCACCGGATGGCTCGTAGCCTGTGCCAGAAATATTCCACGTTTTCCCCTCTGCCCATACATGAGTCACGGTCATTTTATTTTGCGTCATCGTTCCTGTTTTATCTGAGCAAATGATTGACGCGCAGCCGAGTGTTTCCACAGCCGGGAGCTTTCTGACAATCGATTTCTGTTTGATCATCCGCTGCACTCCTAGGGAAAGTGCGACAGTGACAATCGCCGGCAGTCCTTCTGGAATTGCCGCAACAGCAAGAGATACTCCCGCTAGGAACATATGATACAATTCATGTCCTTGCACAACACCGAGAACCACTACGAGCACCGTTAAAAATAAAGCAGCCACAATCAGAATTTTCCCGAGCTGCTCGAGACGCCTTTGCAGCGGCGTTTCCATATTACCTGCTGCATCCAGCATACCGGCAATTTGTCCCATTGCCGTATTCATTCCTGTACCAATGACAACCCCTACGCCGCTTCCTCTAGTAACAAGCGTCCCCATAAAGGCCATGTTCGTCAAATCTCCAAGTGAGACATGGCTGCTTGAAAGAGGACTTGCGTGTTTGACCGCTGGGATAGACTCGCCAGTGAGAGCGGACTCCTCAATTTCTAAGCTCTTTGTTTCTAGTAATCTAATATCTGCCCCAATCCGGTCTCCGCTTGAAAATTTCACAATATCCCCTGGCACGAGATGTTTAGACGGGATCTTGACCCATTCATTATTTCTCCTTGCATATACATGCGGAGTTGATAATTCTTTTAACGCTTGAAGGGATTTTTCCGCCCGGCGCTCTTGATAAAAGCCGAGTACACCATTAATCAAAACAATGGCTACAATCGCAACAGCATCAATGTATTCTCCTAAAAAGGCAGAAATGATTGTTGCTGCAAGCAAGATTAACACCATGAAATCTTTAAACTGTGCTAAAAAAATGATCAGAGCCGACGCCTTTTTTCCTTCCTGCAATTCATTTGGCCCGTGTTTTTCAAGCCGCTTTTGTACATCTTTTTCTGACAGTCCGTCACCTATCGATGTATTCATTGTTTTTAATAAATCGGTTTGGTTCAGTTCATGCCAATTCATTTGACCTCGTCCACTCCTCTTTTGTTCTCTCTCATATGCAGTGTTCTATAAGCCAGTTTATTCAGACTCGTCCTAAATCATGCTATAATAATAAGACTGCCTAAAGAACGAGAAAACGGAAGTTCTTTCAGTAGATTTGTGCGAAAGAAGAGGGTGTATCCAACATGTCATTTGACGGCATTTTTACATATGGTATGACAAATGAATTGCAAGAGACATTAACTGGCGGGAGGATTTCTAAAATCCATCAGCCATATAAGCACGAGCTGATATTTCATATTCGGGCAAACGGGAAAAATCATAAGCTCCTTTTATCGGCTCATCCGAGCTATGCGAGAGTGCAGCTCACTGAGCATCAATACGACAATCCAAGCGAGCCGCCAATGTTTTGTATGCTCCTCAGAAAGCATCTTGAGGGCGGCTTCATTGAACGTTTTGAACAGATTGGATTTGACCGGGTGATCGTGCTTCATGTAAGAAGCAGAAATGAAATTGGCGATGAGCAGACGCGTAAGCTTTACATTGAAATCATGGGACGTCATAGTAATTTCATTCTGGTAGAGGATGGAACGCAGCAGATCATTGATGGTTTGAAACACCTTTCTCCATCTGTGAACAGCTATCGAACGGTGCTTCCTGGTCACGAATACCTTCTGCCGCCTGCGCAGCAAAAATTGAATCCTTTTGACGTGACAAAGGATGATATTTTGAAGCATTTACGCTTTCAAGAAGGAAAGATCGCAAATCAAATTGTCGATACCTTCTCTGGGGTTTCCCCGCTGTTTGCAAAGGAAGTTGTACACCGGGCCGGTCTTGCCAATCAAGAAACGATTCCAAATACACTGCTCGACATGTTTCAGCTCATTCGCATGCATTCTTTTACACCGCAGCTCACAAGAAAAGACGGAAAAGAGTATTTTTATTTATTAGAGCTTCAGCATGTCCATGGCGAGATGAAGACATTCGACTCACTCAGCCAGCTGCTTGACCGCTTTTATTTTGGAAAAGCTGAGAGAGATAGAGTCAAACAGCAGGCAGCGGACCTTGAACGGTTTGTCGTAAATGAAAAAAAGAAAAATGAAAACAAACTGAAAAAGCTAAAAAGAACCCTTGAAGAATCTCAAGATGCACACAAATATCAGCTCTATGGTGAGCTGTTAACAGCCAATTTATATGCGATTAAAAAAGGGGATAAAGAAGCGACTGTCATCAATTATTACGATGAAGACGGCGGAGAAATCACGATTCCGCTCAAAACAAACAAAACCCCTTCTGAAAATGCCCAGGCATATTTTACAAAATATCAAAAGGCAAAAAATGCTGTAGAAGCTGTAAATGAACAAATTAAGCGGACACATGAAGAAATTGCTTATTTTGAAGAGCTGATTCAGCAGCTGTCCTCTGCTTCACCGAAGGATTTAGAGGAAATGAGAGAAGAGCTTGTTGAAGGAAAATATTTGCGCGCCAAACAAAAGCGTCTCGCCAAAAAGAAAAAACCGGCGGCCATTCAGCTCGAAACGTATGAATCATCCCAAGGCATACCAATTTTAGTCGGAAAAAACAACAAACAAAACGAGTATTTGACTACAAAGGCAGCTGCTCGTGATGATATTTGGCTGCATACAAAGGATATTCCTGGATCACATGTCGTCATCCGTCACCAAGCACCTGATGAACAAACCCTGCTTGAAGCGGCTCAAATTGCCGCCTATTTTTCAAAGGCAAAAGAGTCCAGCTCCGTACCTGTCGACTATACAAAAATCCGGCATGTGAAAAAACCAAACGGAGCAAAGCCTGGCTTTGTTACGTATGATCAGCAGCAAACATTATTTGTCACGCCTGACGAAGATCTTGTGCTCAAGCTGAGAAAATAAATAAAAAAGCCGAGAAAATCTCCTGTAAGGATTTTATCGGCTTTTTCTTTGTCGTTTTTTTCTTTCGATGTAAAGGGCATCAAGTGCGTCAATATCCTCTTGTTCAAGCAAGGATTCAATTGCCGCAGCCAGCTGTTTTGTCCGGGCGGGGCTTGCACCGCTTGTAGAGACTGAAATCGTCACTTTTCCTGCTTTGACAACCTTCGGCACCATCACATTACCGAGCTCAGATTGGCTCACACAATTCACGAGCTGGTGAGGCTGCGCTGTTTGTGCAATCCATTCATTTACCGAAGGGTCGTTTGTAGCAGCTACAATGAAAAACGCATCCTTCAAATCTTCAGCGCCCACCTTCTTTTCCTTCCAATTCAATGCGTATGTATCAATGAGGCACGCCATCTCTTCAGAAAGATCAGGACTCACAACAGTTATATGGCAAGACTCCGTACACAATGCCTTTGCTCTTCTTAATGCGACAGATCCGCCGCCGGCGATGACCACTTGTTTATTGGTTAAATCAAGATGGACTGGAAGCATGGCTTTCTCCTCGGAAACGAAACGCATCGTCTTTGTTTAAAATGGTTTCTTGCACGCGTTCAATATAAGCCGCTTTGACATGCGGATGAAAGCCAATATACCGGCATACCCGGACATCTTTCAGCCGCTTTCTCGCCTGAGCGGCTTCACTTTCAATTTCTTTCATTAAAATCCCCGTAAACAGTAAGTAAGGAACGATATAAACAGGCCCATCGTCATCTTCTGATAACTGCGCGAGAACATCTCGATAATTTGGCTCACATGCTGTAATAAAACACGGAAGAACCTCTGCATGCGGAAGCAGGCTTCGGACATCGTCTGCAATGCCAAACACATCTCGCTTCACCTCCGGATCAGAACTCCCGCGGCCAATTAAAAGAATCCGCGCGCGCTCGCCTTGATATCCTGCTTCTTTAATTCTTGCGGCAACCGCTTTTGTTACTTCTTGATTCACCCCGATCGGCTTTCCATATGTGACCTTCACTTGCGGGAAACGCGCGCGCACTTTCTCAATTTCGACCGGGATATCCGATTTGGCATGCATGGCAGTTAAAAGGAGGAGCGGGACGATTGCAATGTGTGTCGCTCCTTTTTTCACACAGGCCTCAAATCCTTCTTCTATAGAAGGATCCGTCAGCTCTAAAAAACAAATTTCTTGTATATCTGCTTTCACTAACGGCATACAGCTTTTCATAAAAGAAATGGCCTTATCTTGTGCTTCTTTCACCCTGCTTCCATGCCCAACATAAAGGACAGCTTGTTTCATGCGGCTCCTCCCTCTCACTTGTTTTCATCAGACGAAAAGACACGATGTATGCACGTGTCTTTTCTCTACCATTCTCATTTCTCGATTAATGCGGGTTCAAACCAGTTCAGCTTTTGATGAAAATGAACGACATCTCCAACAACAATTAAACTTGGATGCTCGATCCCTTCTTTTTCAACAGTTTCAGACAGTGTCGCAACCGTGCAGCAAGTTGTCTTTTGCCTCGATGTGGTTCCCCAGTGTATAAATGCAGCGGGTGTTTCTGGGTCCCGTCCATTTTTTAAAAGCAGGCGCTGCACTCTTTCCACGTTTTTGACACCCATGTAAATCACAAGAGTATCAATCCCTGTAGCCAGCGCCTCCCACTTTTCTTCAAAATGTTCATCCTTTTGATAGTGGCCCGTGACAAAAGCAACATTTGAGCTGAATTCACGATGTGTCACAGGGATGCCCGCATAAGCAGCCGCTGCAATCCCAGAAGTAATTCCTGGGACGACCTCATACGGAATTCCGTGCTCAGCTAAGCATTCGATTTCTTCACCGCCGCGGCCAAAGACAAAGGGGTCGCCGCCTTTCAGCCGAACGACAACGTTCCCTTCCTTTGCATGAGCCACAAGCGCTTCATTGATGGCTTCCTGCCTCATTGTATGATGATTTGGCAGCTTGCCGCAATAAATCAATTCCGCCTCCGGTTTGGCATGGGCGAGAATTTCTTGATTGACAAGACGATCATATAAGATGACATCTGCCTGCTGTATCGCCTTATGGGCCTTTAATGTGATTAAATCTGGGTCACCGGGTCCAGCACCCACAATGTATACTTTCCCCATCTTGCTTTTCTCCCCCTGCCATCAGGCGATTATTTCGTTGTTCCTTTTACATAATCAACAAGACGCTGTTTAGATTCCTCACGGGATAATTCCCCTGTATCTAATACGAGCTCAGGCGCAGCGGGCTCTTCATACGGTGAATCGATTCCAGTGAAAAACGGAATTTCACCGTTTCTGGCCTTTTTATATAACCCTTTTGGATCACGCTCTTCACACACGTTCAAATCACATTTGACAAACACTTCGTGAAATTCTCCATCTTCGACTAACTGTCTAACAATGTGGCGGTCTTCTTGAAATGGAGAAATAAAAGCAGTGATGACAATCGTTCCTTGCTCCACAAATAATTTCGCCACTTCTCCGATTCGGCGGATGTTTTCTTTTCTATCATCATCTGAAAACCCTAGATCTTTATTGAGTCCGTGCCGCACATTATCACCATCAAGCACTGTGACTTGGTAGCCTTGTTCAAACAGCTCTCTAGCGGCTGCATTTGCGATTGTTGATTTGCCTGACCCGCTTAGACCTGTAAGCCAGATAATGCCGCTCGTATGATTGTTTTTCTGTTGATATTCTTTTTTTGTAATAGATGAATCGTGCCACACGATATGTTCGTTGCTCATGTCATACCCCTCCCATTAAGATACCGTCGTTTTTAATCCTTCAATTAATGTTTCAATAACTTCTTTTCGGCTGAACGTACTTGGTGGTAATTCACCGTTTCTCAGCATTGTTCGAACCTTTGTACCTGAAAGAATGACATGCTCGCTTTTGTCGTGAGGACACGTTTTTGGTGTGGCCATCGCTTCACATGTATTACAGTAGAAGCTGTGTTCAAATTTTAATGGCGTAATGCCGATTTCTTCGCTTGTAAATTGATCAAAGAGTTCCTGCGCCTCGTATGTGCCGTAATAGTCACCAACACCTGCATGATCTCTTCCGACAATAAAATGGGTGCAGCCATAATTTTTCCGTACTAGCGCATGAAAAATGGCTTCCTTTGGTCCAGCATAACGCATTGCAGCAGGAAAAACACCTAAAAAGACGCGGTCTTTTGGATAATAACCGTCCAATAACACTTGATAGCTTTTCATTCTTACATCTGCCGGGATGTCGTCAGATTTTGTTTCACCGACAAGCGGATTTAAAAATAAACCATCGACTGTTTCCAATGCTGTTTTTTGAATATATTCATGGGCACGATGAACCGGGTTTCTCGTTTGGAAACCAACAATGGTCTTCCAGCCGTTTTCTTTAAAATGACGTCTTGTTTCTTCTGGCTCATACGTAAATTGAGGGAATGGTTTTTCACTGCGTTTCGTCAGTGTAATTTTTCCGCCAATGTAAGTATCGCCGCGTTCAAATAATTTTTTCACGCCTGGATGATTGCGGTCATCTGTTTTATAGACATTCACCGCTTCTTTTTCCTTATCTGGTGTGTATTGATCCTCTACTTCAATGACCCCATATACAGTTCCATTGTAGGATAAGCGCACGATATCGCCTTGATGGATTTCCGCCGCCTTTTCTTTTGTCACTGGCAGTGTAATAGGAAGAGACCAAACGACACCACTTGCTAGCCGCATACTGCTTACAACTGCTTCATAATCAGCTTTTGTTAAAAACCCTTCAATTGGACTATATCCGCCAATTGCAATGAGTTCAAGGTCTGCAAAGGAAATCGCATCTAGTTCAATTTCCTTCGCAGCCGTGCTGAGATCATATTCTTCATTTACTCGATTAATTAATACGCCACCATGTGGTGTTAAACTCATTTGTTCATCTTCCTCTCAATGTTCATATTTATTAGATGTTAATAGTCGGATTTATGGTTAAATCCCGCCGCCCTGTTCATGAATAGAGCTGCTTTCATTTTTGACTGCTTTCATCAGACTCAGCGCACCAAGTGAGGCAAGCAGTACACTCATCATGATAAAGATAGAGTAATAGTCTCCTTTTAAGAAAAGGCTCACAAGCAAATACGATAGGCTGAGTGATAAGAAAGGTGAGACCACCCATACTTTCAGCATTTTTTTCACAACATGTTTGTGAAAAATGTTAGGCCCGCCTTTTGCCATTCCAAGCCCGATAATAGACGAGGAGGTGATTTGCGTAAGTGGAACGGGCAGCCCAAAAATAGAGCTGACGATGACAAGCCCGGCACCGGTACTCGAAAGTAAAATCCCTTCGCCTGTTTGATAGCGGGTAATTTTCTTTCCGTTTGTTTCCAGTACTCTTCTGCCTAGCAAGAGGGCCCCTGCTGCGACGAAGATTCCGCCGTAAAGTGTTCCCTGCCCAACTGACAAAACGCCTGAAGCGACGAGCGGGCCGACGGCATTTGCCACATTGTTCATACCGGCTGAAAATGCCTCTAAAAATCCGCTGAGAATTAATACGACAGATAAAATAGCTGTGCCTTTTTTAGACAGTTTTCGTTTAGGGAACATTCTGATGATTTTGACGACAGTAAAGGTAAACAGAAAGGCGAAAAGCGGGATGATGACCCAAAATGTCACAATCACTAAAATGGATTTCACAAACAATACTTTATACGCGACTGCCACACCAACCACAGCCCCTACTGTGACCTCGCTTGTTGATAAAGGAATCGCCATCAGATTTGCTATGAAAAGTGATAGTGCAGCAGAAGCAATGATAATACAAACGATTTCAAGTGTAATGACTGATTCTGGCATAATACCAGAGCTGATCGTTTTGACGACCTCACCGCCGCCAATCACTGAACCTGCTAAAATCCCAACTGCACAAAAACTGAGCGCATAAATGGGCTTTTGAATGGCACCTGATCCATACGCAATGCCCATAGAAGCAGCTGCTCCGCTTGCGCCTATGTTTAAAGCAAAGAATAGACTAAATAAAATTGCGGCGATTTCCATACATTATGCTCCCTTACTCATGTAATCCGCACTCTGTCTTTGCTGTGCCTGACCATCTGCCAGAACGCAGATCATCTGCAGTAAATGCTGGCTGTGTACACGGTGCACAGCCGATACTTGGATATCCTTGGTCATGCAGCGGATTATAAGTAAGTTCCTCTCTAGATGCATATCTCCATATGTCCTTCCACGTCCAATGGATGAGCGGACATACTTTCACTGATTTGAATTTTTCATCCTTATTTAAGAAATTCGTCCCTGCTCGTTTTGGTGACTGCTCTCTTCTTAAACCAGAAAGCCATGCTGGATAACCAGATAAGGCTTCTTGCAAAGGAATGACCTTACGCATATGGCAGCAGCTTTGAGGATCTGTTTTCCATAATTGATCACCGTGCTGCTCATTTTGCTGTTCAACCGTCAGCTCAGGCGTTTTCAGTACAATATCTAAGCCCGGATATCTTTCCTTTACCGCATCAATTGTGTCGTAAGTTTCTTTAAAATGCAGACCTGTATCTAAAAAGACAATTCTCGCATCTTTTTTTACTTTTGCAATCAGATCAATTAGAACAATGCCCTCAATCCCAAAGCTGCACGCATATACGAGCTGGTCACCATAATGACCGTACGCCCATTTCAGTACAGACAGGGCTCCTTTATACAAATCATCCTCTTGAAATGTAATGGACGGCTCTTGCCAATTTTCATAAGTTAACATGATTTCTCCCCTTCCGGAGTACCGCTCATATTGCTATTTTCCGCACTACTTTAATCTAATTTTTTCGTTTTTTTCCACTTGAATCACTTGACCGTCCTGAACAATTAACGTAATTGAACCGAATTTCATATCCCCAATCAGTTCTTGCATATGCTTTACTAAGTCCTCATCCTGATTTTGTTTCACTTCCATCTCCTCTTCCTCCTCACCGTTAAAATAAAAAAACTTTCTTTCAGTCCGAAAGAAAGATGAGGAAGCTCACAATTTCCTTATCTTTCAAAATAGAATCATTTTGCAGGAAGTAGCACCTTGCGAATCGCAGGTTGCCGGGTTTCATCGGGCCAGTCCCTCCACCTCTCTGGATAAGAGTTTCAATTTGTCTTAAATATTAACACAATTCAAACAAAAGTCAACCCGACTTTATTGATAGGATTAGTTTTTATTAAAATTTGAGTCTATTTTACTATTTTTACCCAAATAAAAAAGCCGTGCGGGCAGGCACAGCTTTAAAATTGTTAACGATGGACTTTGACTTTTCAGACCGTTTCTTCCATCCAAGATTCAGAGGAAGGGTCTTGTCTCCAGCGTTTTAGTTTGTTCATCGCAGACGGCTCAATCGCTTTCAGTTCAAGTGCCACGTCTGTCAATGTGTCATAGTCTGTCAGGGTGACAAATGGAATATTTTTTTCTTGAAAAGCGGCCGCTGCTTTTGGCAGTCCGTATGTGAAGATTGCGGCAACTCCTAGTACCTCGCAGCCCTCAGCTTGAAGAGCAGCAACCACTTCCAGCACACTGCCTCCTGTGGAAATAAGGTCTTCGACGACGACAACCTTTTGGCCTTTCGATACGGCCCCTTCAATTTGATTTCCTTTGCCGTGTGCTTTCGGCTTACTTCTGACATAACACATCGGGATGTTCAAGCGGTCTGCTGCTAATGCCGCATGCGGAATGCCTGCTGTTGCAGTACCCGCGACAACCTCTGCTCCCTTGAAATGAGTGAGAATCAAATCTTTTAGACCTTCCGCAATGTCGTGTCTGACTTCTGGATATGATAATGTGAGGCGGTTATCACAATAGATCGGTGATTTTATACCGCTCGCCCATGTAAACGGTTCGTCTGGTTTTAATGAGACCGCTTTGATTTGTAATAGATGTTTCGCGATTTTTGATTTCATCTGGCAGTCACTCCCACTCTTTCAAAATTTGATGATAGGCTTCTAATGGTTTATCAGCTTTTGTGATTGATCTTCCGACAACAATTTGTGAAACACCTTGCTCTTTTGCATAGGCAGGTGTCGCCACACGCTTTTGGTCATCGGTTTGATCATTCGGTAAGCGAATCCCTGGCGTTACAGTGAGAAAAGAGGGTGAGATATGTTCATGAAGTGCTTTAGATTCATGAACAGAGCAAACAACACCGTCCAGTCCACTTTCATATGCTAATTGTCCGTACCGGATCACAGCCTCTTGCAGCGGACGGTCAATGAGTAACTCGCTTCTCATCATGTCTTCTGACGTACTAGTCAGCTGGGTCACTGCAATAATGCCCGGACGGCTTTGTCCAGCAGGAGTCCCGCTTTCAAGTCCCTCTAATGCAGCCTGCATCATTCGTTTCCCGCCAGCAGCATGCACATTGACCAAATCAACGCCAAGTGCGGCAAGCCGGTTCATCGCTTTTTGGACCGTTGTTGGAATGTCATGTAATTTTAGATCGAGAAAAATGCGGCAATTTTTTTCTTTCAGCGCTTCAAGGATGGCAGGTCCTTCTTGGTAAAACAGCTCCATGCCGACCTTCACAAATAATGGTGTCCCTTCAAAGGGATCTAAAAAGGCAAGCGCGTCCTGCCCTGATGGAAAATCAAGCGCGATGATGGGCAAGTGCTTCATGTTTCCAGCTCCTTCCGATACATTCCTCTACAGATGAATAACCATATGCTGCTAACACATTTGGCAGCTCTTCAATGATTTCCGGGCAAATAAATGGATTCACAAAATTCGCTGTACCGACAGCGACTGCACTTGCACCTGCTAGTAAAAATTCAAGTACATCTTCAGCACTTTGCACTCCGCCCATCCCGATAATCGGAATAGAAACCGCTTGGCTCACCTCATGCACCATACGTACAGCGACAGGTTTGACAGCTGGTCCTGATAATCCGCCTGTTTTATTGGCAAGGATGGGTTTCCCCGTTTTTAAATCTAAACGCATCCCTATTAATGTGTTAATCATGGTGAGTCCATCCGCTCCAGCAGCTTCAATCGCTTGAGCAATTTCTACAATATTGGCTACGTTAGGTGACAGCTTGACATAGACAGGTACGGAAGAGACTTTCTTGACTGCTTTTGTCAATGATGCTGCCATATTTGGATCTGTACCAAAGGCAATTCCGCCGGTTTTCACATTTGGGCAAGAAATATTCAGTTCAAGGGCATGAACATTTTTTGCTTGGCTGATTTGCTTGGCTACTTCCACATAATCATCAACCTGTGAGCCAGCAACGTTTGCGATAATTGGTGTATCAAACTGCTCGAGCCAAGGCAATTCATTTTCAAGCACGCCTTTTAGACCTGGATTTTGAAGGCCGATTGCATTGAGCATACCGGCCCCTGTCTCAGCTACCCTTGGAGTCGGATTGCCAAATCTCGGTTCAAGAGTTGTGGCTTTGATCATGATACCGCCCAGCAATGATAGGTCATATAAGGATGCAAATTCTCTCCCGAATCCAAAGCAGCCTGATGCAGGGATAATTGGATTCTTTAAAGATAATCCCGGTAACTCAACGTTTAGCATGACAATGCCACCTCCTCTGCTTTAAAAACAGGTCCATCAAGACACACTTTGACGTAAGGTTTGTCGAGCTGATCGGTATGACAGACACATGCAAAGCAGGCACCAATCCCGCAGCCCATTCGTTCTTCCATCGAAATGTAGACAGGCTTATCAGGATACGTGTCTTTCAGCGCTTTTAGCATAGGTGTTGGACCGCAGGAAAGCAGCACATCGAAGCTCAAGTTTTGCGCTTTTATCACATCTGTTACAAAGCCTTTAGCACCGTATGTGCCATCAACCGTTGCAATAAACGTATCGCCGAGTGCTTGAAATTTTTCCTCGTAAAATACATCCTTTTTCGACTGAAAGCCGAGGACATGCTTTACGATGACGCCTTTTTTCGTTAAACGCTTGGACAGCTCATATAGAGGCGGTACACCAATTCCGCCGCCGACTAGTAATGCCGTCTCTCCGGGCTTGACGACTGAAGGATCATACCCGTTTCCAAGCGGCCCTAATACATCGACTGATTCTCCCTCCCGCTTTTGGGAGAGGAGCTTTGTGCCCTCTCCCTCTGCGCGGTAAATGATGGTTGCTTCTTTTTGCTCGGCATGAATGTTGGCAATACTGATCGGTCTTCTCAGCAGCGGTGTCATCGATTCACTGACCTTTAGATGAAGAAATTGTCCAGCCGTTTGAAAGGAGTCCACAAGGTCACCTTGTAATGTCATTTCGTAAATATGATCAGCGATCTCTCGGTTCGAGACGACCGTCAAGTATGCTTTTTTCATATCGTTACTGTCACCTCAGCATTCGTTTTCACTTCTGGCATTTCATCCGCTCTAAATGTCATGCTCTCAAGCACTCTTAAAATGGCTTCTGCTGTATCTAGTGACGTTAAGCAAGCCACTCCGTTTTCAACAGATTCACGTCTAATTCTAAAGCCGTCTCTTGCCGGCTGTTTTCCTTTTGTTAATGTGTTGATCACGAATTGGGCTTCCCCGTTTCGAATAACATCAAGGAGATTTTTGCCTTCCTCTCCAATTTTGCCGACCACACTTGATGGAATGGAGGCTTGTTTTAAATAATTCGCCGTTCCTTCTGTTGCTAAAATATGATAGCCGATCGAATGGAATCTTCTTGCGATCTCAAGTCCTTCTTCTTTATCCTTATCAGCCACTGTCAGAAGAACGGTTCCGTCATTAGGGATTTGAATGCCTGATGCAATCAATCCTTTATATAGGGCTTTTTCGATCGTGACATCTTTCCCCATGACCTCACCTGTTGATTTCATTTCAGGCCCGAGTGTAATATCCACTCTTCTTAATTTTGCAAAAGAGAAGACTGGAACTTTGACGTACACTCCTTCTTGCTCTGTATGAAGCCCTTCTTCGTAGCCATAATTTTTGAGCTTGTCTCCTAAGATGACTTTTGTCGCAAGGTTTGCCATCGGGATGCCTGTAATTTTACTTAAGAAAGGAACCGTCCGGCTTGATCTCGGGTTCACTTCAAGTACATACACTTCACCTTTTGATAGGACAAACTGAATGTTCAAAAGCCCAATAATGTTGAGTCCTTTTGCAAGCTTGATCGTGTATTCTGCGATCTTTGCTTTGATGTCCTCAGACAATGTTTGCGGCGGATAGACCGCAATCGAGTCACCAGAGTGAACTCCGGCTCTTTCAATGTGTTCCATAATGCCTGGGATTACGACAGTTTCTCCATCAGACACGGCATCTACTTCAATTTCTTTTCCTGTCAAATACTTGTCAATTAACACTGGATGCTGCGGGTTAACCTTCACCGCATTCTCCATGTAGTGAAGAAGCTCAGCTTCTTGATACACAATTTCCATCGCGCGGCCGCCTAATACATAGGAAGGACGGACAAGGACTGGGTAGCCGATTTGATTGGCAATCGCTACTGCTTCAGGCACAGACGTTGCTGTTTTCCCTTTAGGCTGCGGCACGCCGAGTGTTTCTAACGTTTGTTCAAACTTGTCCCGGTTTTCTGCGCGGTCTAGGTCTTCTAGAGAAGTTCCAAGAATTTTAACCCCTCTATTTGATAATTCATCTGCTAGGTTGATCGCCGTTTGTCCGCCGAACTGAACGACGACTCCTTCAGGCTGTTCAAGGTCGATGATATGCATGACATCTTCTACAGTGAGTGGTTCAAAGTAGAGCTTATCTGAAATACTAAAGTCTGTTGAGACTGTTTCAGGGTTGTTGTTAATAATGATCGCTTCATAGCCTGCTTGTTTAATTGCCCACACTGAGTGAACAGTCGCATAATCAAATTCAACCCCTTGTCCAATTCGGATAGGACCTGAACCTAATACGATAACGCTTTTCTTGTCTGTACGTTCTGATTCATTTTCATCTTCATACGTGCTGTAGAAATAAGGTGTCTCTGATTCAAATTCCGCCGCACATGTATCTACCATTTTGTATACTGGTACAATGCCTGCTTCTTGTCTTAGCTTGTAGACATCCGCTTCGTTCATCTTCCACTCGCGGCTAATGTAGATATCTGAGAAGCCTTTTTCTTTTGCTTCTTTTAATACGTCTGTATTGCCTTTGTTTTCTTTTAATGTCTTCTCAAAGGCAATGATGCCTTCCAGCTTATGAAGGAAGAAGTAATCAATTTTTGAGAATTCATGTATTTGTTCGACTGTATAGCCTCTTCTAAGCGCCTCAGCGATATAAAATAATCGTTCGTCTCCCGCTTTGATAATCCGTTTTTCAAGCACTTCATTTATGATGTCTGCTTCATCTTTTAATTCAATGTGATGCACATCGGCTTCAAGTGAACGTACAGCCTTTAGAAGAGACTCTTCTAATGTGCGGCCGATCGCCATGACTTCACCAGTTGCCTTCATTTGCGTACCAAGACGTCTGTTCGCAGATTCAAATTTATCGAACGGCCAGCGCGGTATTTTTGAAACGATATAGTCAAGTGCCGGCTCGAAGGCTGCATAGGTTTTACCTGTGACTGGGTTCATCATTTCATCAAGCGTTAAGCCGACAGCAATTTTCGCTGCCAATTTGGCTATTGGATAGCCTGTCGCTTTCGACGCAAGCGCAGATGAACGGCTCACACGCGGGTTTACCTCGATGATATAGTATTGAAAGCTGTTTGGATCAAGTGCCAGCTGAACGTTACAGCCGCCTTCAATGCCAAGTGCACGGATCAGCTTAAGCGACACATTTCGAAGCAGCTGATATTCACGGTCACTTAACGTTTGGCTTGGGGCTACAACAATACTGTCACCAGTATGGATGCCGACAGGGTCAAAGTTTTCCATGTTACAAACAACGATTGCATGGTCACCGCTGTCTCGCATGACTTCATATTCAATTTCTTTAAAGCCTGCAATGCTTTTTTCAAGTAAGCATTGTGTGACTGGGCTTAGCTTCAGACCGTTTTCAACGATTTCCTTCAGTTCTTGCTCGTTTGTACAAATTCCGCCGCCCGTTCCGCCTAATGTATAGGCTGGTCTGACAATGACAGGGAAACCGATTTGATCTGTAAACGCCATCGCTTCTTCCAGGTTATGAATGATTTCACTTTCTGGTACTGGCTCATTTAGTTCATTCATTAAATTACGGAATAAATCTCTATCCTCTGCTTTTTGGATGGCTGACAGCTTTGTACCGAGTACTTCAACGCCGCATTCAGCTAATACGCCAAGCTCTGACAATTCAACAGCAAGGTTTAATCCAGTTTGCCCGCCAAGTGTTGGCAAGATCGCATCAGGGCGTTCTTTTCGAATGATTCGTGTTAAAAATTCTGGTGTCAGTGGTTCGATGTATACCTTATCAGCCATTTCTGTATCTGTCATGATGGTCGCAGGGTTAGAGTTCACAAGAACGACTTCATAGCCCTCTTCTTTTAGCGCTAAGCAAGCCTGTGTACCTGCATAGTCAAACTCCGCTGCCTGACCGATGATGATAGGACCTGATCCGATTACTAAAATCTTTTTGATGTCTACGCGTTTTGGCATACTTCTTCCCCTTCTTTCTCAGTCGTATGAATCATTTCCATGAACTGGTCAAATAAGTAGTTTGCATCTTCTGGACCCGGTGATGCTTCTGGGTGGTACTGAACAGTGAATGCTGGTGCTTCTTTATGTTTTAATCCTTCAATCGTATTGTCGTTTAGGGCAATATGTGTGACTTCGAGCACGTCTTCGTTAATACTGCTAACCGTGTAGCCATGGTTTTGAGACGTCAGTGTCACCTTGCCAGTTGCTAGTTCTTTCACCGGATGGTTTGATCCTCTGTGGCCAAATTTCATTTTTTCTGTGCTTGCACCGCATGCTAGAGCAAATAATTGATGTCCGAGGCATATACCAAAGAGCGGCACCTTTCCAATCAATTGCTGAATCATCTCAACGGCTTCCGGTACATCCACAGGATCTCCAGGTCCGTTTGAAAGCATGATGCCATCAGGCTTTAGCTGCAGCACTTCATCTGCAGTGATGTTGTATGGCACCACAATGACGTCGCAGTCACGTTTATTGAGCTCGCGCAAAATGCCATGCTTCATGCCGAAATCGACAAGGACAATTCTTTTTCCTCTGCCTGGGCTTGGGTACGCATTTTTCACAGATACTTGACTCACTTGATCTGTTGGCAGCTGCAATGTTTGAAGGCGGCGGACAACGTCTTCCACTTGTTCATCAGGTCCTGCAAATGCCCCTCTTAAAGTCCCTGCACTTCGAATCATTCTAGTCAGCTTCCGTGTATCGATTCCGCTCAGCCCCGGAATGTTTTTCATTTTTAAATATTCATCGAGTGAATATGAAGAGCGCCAGTTTGAGGGCTTTTCACAAAGCTCTTTCACAATCAGCCCTTTCACAAACGGTGTGATCGATTCAAAATCGTCACGGTTAATGCCATAGTTGCCGATAAGCGGGTAAGTCAGTGTGACAATTTGTCCGCAGTATGATGGATCAGATAAAATTTCTTGATAGCCCGTCATCCCTGTATTAAAGACGACTTCTCCGACTGATGGTTCTAAGCTGCCAAAGCCTGTTCCTTCGAATACTGTTCCGTTTTCTAGCACTAAGCGTCTCTTCATTTTACTAGTCTCCCCTCTTCATAAACGACTTTCCCAGATGCAAGTGTCATGACCGGCCATCCTGATACAGTCAATTTGTCAAACGGTGTATTTTGCCCTTTAGATAAGAAGCTTGTTTTATCGATTGCCATTTCTTTGTTTAAATCAATAAGTGTGATATCAGCTATGTGCCCTTCTTCAAGCTTTCCGTATGGAAGAGAAAATGCTTCTGCTGGTTTAATTGTCATATAATCAACGAGTTCTTTTAATGTCCATTCGCCTGTTTTGACAAATCGTGTATACAGAAGCGGGAACGCTGTTTCAAGTCCCACAATTCCAAACGGGGCACGCTGCATGGTTTCGTTCTTTTCTTCTTCTGTATGCGGCGCATGGTCTGTTGCGATGAAATCAATCGTTCCATCTAATAGTCCCTCGATCAATGCCTCGCGATCCTCTTTTCCTCTGAGCGGCGGGTTCATTTTATAATTTGTATCAAGACCTGGAATGTCCGTATCACACAACAGCAGGTGATGCGGTGACACCTCAGCCGTCACACGGATGCCTGCTTTTTTTGCATCGCGTACGACCCGCACAGATTCTTTCGTACTGATATGACATACATGATAATGACAGTTCGCTGCTTCTGCTAAAAGAACATCTCTTGCAATATGCACCGATTCACAAATGGACGGTATTCCGTTTAACCCATTTGCTTTTGAAAATTCTCCTTCATGAACGCACCCGCCGTAAATGAGCGAGTTATCTTCACAGTGCGCCACAATCGCTTGATCAAGACTTGCTGCCTGTTTCATCGCTTCGTACATCATGCCTGCTGTTTGGATGCCAACACCGTCATCTGTAAAAGCAAAGGCGCCTGCTTCTTTTAGTGCTGCAAAATCCGTCATCTCTTCCCCAATTTGTCTCGTTGTGATGGATGCGTATGGCAGCACTCTCACAGATGAGGTCTCTTCGATTCGATTCATCAGCCATTCCATTTGCTCTTTTGTATCTGGAACCGGCCTTGTATTCGGCATCGCTGCAATCGTCGTATATCCGCCTCTTGCGGCTGCTTTAGAACCTGTTTCAATCGTTTCCTTTTTCTCTCCGCCTGGCTCTCTTAAATGCACATGCAGATCAATCAAGCCTGGTGACACAAATAGCCCTGCTGCATCAATAACCTCTTCTCCGTCTTCTCTTTCTAGGTGACCGATCGCTTGAATCACTTTTCCTTTTACCCTAATATCCTGCTGCACTCTTTCACCTGTGCTTGTTAAGATAAAACCGTTTTTAATGAGATATGACATAGACAGAATCTCTCCCTTTTTGATGTAGTGTGCTATTTTGAAAAGCTCTTTTTAATACGGCCATTCGGATATAAACACCATTTTCCATTTGTTTAAAAATTCTTGACTGCTTGGACTCTACTAATGAATCATCTATTTCAACACCTCTGTTTACTGGTGCTGGATGCATAATAATCGCGCGTTCTTTCATTTTGTTTGCTCTGTCTACTGTTAATCCATAAGTTGATAAGTAATCTTCGCTGCCCATTTTTTCAGCGTGCCGTTCATGCTGGATTCTAAGCAGCATCACCACATCAGATTGTGCGATGGCTTCATCTACTTGGACATACGTTCCGTGAGGGTTTTGTTCATCCTGGAAGGAAGCAGGCCCTGAAAAGAGGACTGTCGCTCCCAGCCTTGAGAGAACCTCAGCATTTGATCTTGCCACCCTGCTATGTTTGATGTCTCCATGAATCGAAATCGTTAAGCCTTCAAAGCCGCCAAACTCTTCAAAGATGGTCATGAGGTCAAGCAGTGATTGGGTTGGATGCTGTCCGCAGCCATCTCCTGCATTGATGATGGGAATTCCAACCTTCCCAATCAGCTCGTTATAATATTCATCGGTGCTGTCTCTGATCACACAAGCCTTTACTCCGATCGATTCAAGTGTTTTTACCGTATCGTAAAGTGTTTCGCCTTTTTGAACGGAGGTGCTTGCTGCATCTAAGCTCAGGACATTCATCCCTAGTTTCTTTTCGGCTACTTCGAAGCTAAAACGTGTTCTTGTGCTTGGTTCAAAGAAAAGGTTTGCCACAAATTCTCCGGCTAATCCATGTTCTTGTTTCCCCTTTTTGAGTGCAGCTGCTTCTTCAATCAGCTGTAAAATCTCTTCTTTTGATAAGCTGCTCATTGTCGATAAATCATTCATTTTTTCTTCCCCCTCTAGTTTTTCATCACTTTCAGGTTCAAAAAAACCCTAAGCCTCGGCAGCTTAGGGTTCTCCAAAAGAAGCAGCGGCACTTTTGTGCATTCTGCTCCATTTAGAACCCTTGTCAGCCTCACTGGACTTCTTTTAAAAGGTTTTCTGTATTTGATTCATTTGAGTTGTCATCTTCTGCTTTTTGATGCGGCAGGATCAGATTTAACAGGACACCCGTAATCGCAGCAAGTGCCATTCCAGATAGGGTGAGATTGATTTGTTTCACCTCAATGAATGCCCCGCCAATCCCAATGACTAGGATGACTGATGCGATAATGAGATTACGCTTTTCTTCAAAATTCACTTTATGATCAATCAGAATTCTCAGGCCGCTTGAAGCAATGATTCCAAAGAGCAGGAACGAAACGCCTCCCATCACCGCGGACGGCACTGTACTGATTAATGCTGAAATTTTTCCTACAAAACCGAAGCAGATCGCAAACACGGCTGCTCCGCCGATGACGAAGATACTAAACACTCTTGTGATGGCTAGTACGCCAATGTTCTCTCCATAAGTTGTTGTTGGTGGTCCGCCAATAAGTGAAGCGAAGATCGTCGCCGCACTGTCTCCTAAAATGGAACGGTGAAGACCTGGTTTTTTAATAAAATCTTGTCCTACGACCTTACTTAACACCACTTGGTGGCCGATATGCTCAGACATTGTGACAAAGGCTACCGGCACCATCACTGTGAGAATGCTTAAGGTCACAGCAGGTGTATAGTCGACAAATGGCACGACGAAGTCTGGTACAGCAAACCATTTTGCGTCAATGACCGGCTGGAAGTTCACGATGCCTTGTGTTAAGGCAAAGAGATAGCCGCTGATGATGCCGATTAATACTGGGATTAAGCTAAGGAATCCTCTTAGGAAAATCATACTGATAATGGTGACAGCCAGTGTGAAGCCAGCGACCATTAAGTGCTTGAGGCTGTAAACAAGCTCGGTTGCATTCGGATCAACATACATCGCCATGTTGACTGCTGTTCCAGCGAGTCCGAGTCCGATGACCATAATGACTGGTCCTACGACCACCGGCGGCAGAAGCTTCATCAGCCAGCCTGTGCCGAGCCATTTAATGAATAGGGCGATGAGTGCATAAGCGACACCCGCCATGAAGGCGCCAACCATTGCGGCTCCAGGGCCGCCTGTTGCTTTCACATTCAGTATGGGGGCGATGAAGGCAAAGGACGATCCAAGATACGCCGGAATTTGTCCTCTTGTGATGATTAAGTAAACAATCGTTCCCACACCGCTTGAGATGAGCGCGACGGCTGGACTCATATCAATGATTTTTGGTACAAGAATGGTCGCACCAAACATCGCAAACAAATGCTGCAGGCTAAGTGACAGCCATGTGAATGGTTTTGGGATATCTCGAATGCCTAAATTGGCTTTTTGCTGACTCATGATTTTCCTCCTAGATGTGTCCTTTTTCATTAAAAAAGCCTCTTTGCGAGTATGCAAAGAGGCCTAGATAAGCCGGACACGTCATGTTGGCCGTGTGCTCGGTTTCTCTGTTATTGCCCTCTTTGCAAACTCTCTGGAATGCATTTAAAAAGGTTATTTTTCATATATAGCGACAAGGTCGTTTTGATCTACTTCATTGAGCTGAACCATGACTGTCTCTGCTTTTGAAGTCGGGATGTTTTTCCCGATATAATCCGCTCGGATCGGCAGCTCCCGGTGTCCCCGATCGACGAGCACAGCCAGCTGAATGGAAGATGGTCTTCCTACATCCACAAGGGCATCCATAGCTGCTCTGACGGTTCTGCCTGTAAACAGGACATCGTCAACGACAATGAGTGTTTTGTCATTAATGTCAGCTGGTATGTCTGCACCCTTTACAAGCGGGTCTTGGTTGTCTGTCTTTTTTGTCAGGTCATCACGGTATAGCGTAATATCAAGTTCACCTACAGTGACTGGATTCCCTTCAATTTGCTCGATGCGCTCTGCAAGGCGCTTTGCAAGATGTATGCCTCTTGTCTTGATCCCGGCAAGGATGATATCCTTCATCCCTTTGTTGCGCTCAATCATTTCATGTGCAATTCGGGTAAGCGCTCTTCTGATCGCTTGTTCATCAAGAATGACTGCTTTTTGTTCCATCTTTTACACCTCTTTTTGACAAATAAAAAGCCCCTTCTGCAAAGGGCAGAGAGGGGCGTTCATTTGTGCATATGCGTGCACAAATTGATCCGTTATCCTTCTCAGCCTCTCTGGACTGTTTTAAAGAATCTCAATTTCTTCGTTTATTATTTCAAAAAAAGAACGGCCTGTCAATCGTTATTTCTTAATGAATCGATAAAGCCCTGCATATCAGCTGGAATTGGTGCTGTGAACTCGATATATTCTCCTGTTCTAGGATGATCAAATCCTAAAACACCTGCATGCAGCAGCTGTCCATTAAAATCGACTGTTTTTCTCGGCCCATATTTCGGATCTCCTGCAAGAGGGTAGCCGATATATTTCATATGAACACGAATTTGGTGTGTTCTTCCTGTTTCAAGACGGCACTCGACAACTGTGAAGTCTTGAAAGCGTTCAATCACATCAAAGTGAGTAACGGCTTGTTTTGCATTTTCTTTTGTGACCGTCATGCTTTGGCGGTCTTTTTTGTCTCTGCCAATTGGTGCATCAATTGTGCCTGTATCATGCTGGATAATACCGTGGACAACAGCCGTATACTTTCTTGTGACAGTTTTAGCCACCAGCTGATTGACGAGTGACTCATGTGCCATATCGTTTTTAGCGACCATTAACAGCCCAGACGTATCTTTATCAATTCGGTGGACAATTCCAGGACGCATCACACCGTTAATCCCTGATAAGTCCTTGCAATGTGCCATCAGACCATTTACAAGCGTTCCTGACACATGACCTGGCGCTGGGTGAACGACCATTCCCCGTGGTTTATTTACGACTAATACATCTGCATCCTCATAATAAATATCAAGGTCCATTGGTTCTGCTTCTACATCTAGCGCTTCCGGATCTGGAATCTCCACTTTGATTTGATCTCCAGCTTGTACTTTGTAATTGGCCTTTACTTGTTTCCCGTTTACTTCGATCAGCCCATCTTTTACCCATTGCTGGACTTGGGTTCTTGACCATTCTGGTTCTGTCGTGCTTAGAAATTTATCTAGCCGTTCACTCGTTTGTTCTTCTGAAACGGCAATATTTACTTGATTCATGTAGTTGACTCCTTATTTTTCTTTCCATCTAATAGCATTTGAATGAAGAGCAGAATAACCCCTACACAGAGAGAAGAATCTGCAATATTAAAGATTGGATAGTGATAATCCCCAAATACGAAATGAGCAAAATCAACCACTTCCTGACGGAAAATACGGTCGATAAAGTTTCCGATCGCTCCGCCAAGCATTAAGGCCAGCGCTACTCCCAGCAGCTTGTCCTTTTGTCCATGTTTTTGTAAGTAATAAACAATTCCCGCAATAACAACGAGTGTGATCACATAGAAAAACCACATTTGCCCTTGAAGAATTCCCCATGCGGCTCCTGAATTACGGTGAGACGTGATATAAAAGAATCCATCAATGACTGGAACAGAATCACCGAGCATCATATTTTTGACAATGAGCCATTTTGTTAATTGGTCTAAACAAATGATAACGAATGCGATTATGTAATAGAACACACACGTTCCTCCATCTTCATACTTTGATCTTTAAGCATTTTATCAAGAAAACAGGAAGGAGTAAAGAAACTTTAGTTGACAGACAAAAACCTCCCTACATGTGGAAGGCTTCAAAATGAGAATCATTTGATTCGTAAGGATAAGGAGTGAATGCTTTTTTCTCGTATTGCTTATGATATAAAAAGTCGTCAGCCGTGCGGGCGGTAGGAAGAATACTCATTTGTTCAAGCGGAATCACATCTCCTGTCGCCTCACATATGCCATAGGTTCCTTGTTCGATTTTTGCAATAGCGAGAGACACATCTTGCAGCTCTTCTTTGATGTGATAAAGAAGTGTGGTCGTTTTGACCTCATTCAATGTGACATGCTCAGCGGGTGAACGAAATGATGCGTATTCAAACAGTTTAGATTGCAGCTCTTCTTTCATTTGAAGGAGTTCCGTGTAAATCGTCTCTAGATCGCCATTCATGTCGCTATTTCAACTCCTGCCTGTCGTGATAATCATATTGTTGCCCCGCCTGGTCACTTTAAAGCCATAAGATTTTTCCTTTCGTTCTAAAGGCTGTCATTTTCTCATAAAAGAAAACGCCCCGCATATGACGGGGCGCCAGCTTGTGATATCGCATTGTTAATTTTGGTAATATTTCTCCACGATTTCAGCATTTTTCAGCGACAATGTTGGGTATTTCGGATTTGCACCAACGTCTTTTGAAATAATGCGGGAACGTTCGCACAGTTCTCCTTCTGCTTTTTGAACCACAATTCGTCCTGATGCATATTCAGGCGCTGATGTATCTGCAAGCTGCTCATCTTCTACCGTTAATTCAGAGATGATAAAGAGCTGCTTCACATCTTCTTTAATGGATGCAAGAAGGTTTTTCACTTCATCTGTCGCATAAAGCGTCACACTTGCTTCAAGTGAACGTCCGATGACTTTCTCGTTACGCGCAATCTCCAGCGCTTTTAGCACATCGTCACGTACTTCCATAAAGCGGTCAAATTTCGCTTCTGTCGCTTCAGCTTGAGGAACTAGCGCACCTTCTGGCATATCTGTTAACTGAACACTTGGCTCTTCAACAAAGCTTAAGTGGCTCCATAATTCATCTGCGGTATGCGGAAGAATTGGTGCAGTCAGCTTCACTAAAGCCATTAATGTTTCGTAGAAGACCGTCTGCATGCTGCGGCGGTCTGGATGATCCGCATGCTCAATGTAGACGACATCCTTTGCAAAATCAAGATAGAAAGAGCTGAGCTCAATCGTACAGAAATTGTGAATCGCATGATACACGACCGCAAATTCGTAATCATCATAAGCTTTTTTCACTTTATCAATCAATTTGTTTAATTTGATCATGATGTATTGATCCACTTCGCGAAGCTCTTCTACCGGCACGGCATTAACTGCTGGGTCAAAGTCAAATAGGTTTCCATGCAGGAAGCGGAAGGTGTTACGGATTTTACGATAGACTTCTGCTACTTGTTTCAAAATATCATCAGATACTGGATGATCGGCTTGATAGTTGACTGAAGATACCCAAAGTCTTAGAATCTCTGCACCAAGCTGCTTCGCAACCTTCGTTGGATCAATCGTATTGCCTAATGATTTACTCATCTTACGTCCTTCTTTATCAAGCGTAAAGCCATGGCTTAGGACACCTTTATAAGGTGCTTTTCCAGTGACAGCAACTGCTGTTGATAATGAGGAGTTAAACCAGCCGCGATATTGGTCAGAGCCTTCAAGGTAAAGATCTGCCGGACGGACTAGGTCGTCTCTTTCTTCTAAAACGGCTTGGTGAGAAGAACCGGAATCAAACCATACATCCATGATATCCTGCTCTTTTGTGAATTCACCATTCGGGCTGCCTGGATGTGTAAAGCCTTCTGGCAATAGCTCTTTTGCTTCTTTTTCAAACCAAATATTCGAGCCATGCTCTCTAAATAATTGAGATACATGCTGAATGGTTTCGTCCGTGATGATCGGCTCACCATTTTCCGCATAAAAGACCGGAATTGGAACGCCCCATACACGCTGTCTTGAAATACACCAGTCACCTCTGTCACGCACCATATTGAACAGGCGTGTTTCTCCCCATGCTGGAACCCATTTCGTTTCTTTAATATTGTCTAATAACGCTTCTCTAAAATCTTTAATGGATGCAAACCACTGAGCTGTCGCACGATAAATCGTTGGTTTTTTCGTTCTCCAGTCATGCGGGTAGGAGTGCGTGATAAAGTCGAGCTTTTTCAGCGCACCTTTTGCTTCAAGCTGTTCTGTGATGGCTTTATTGGCATCCTCGTAGAATAGTCCTTCAAAACCAGGCGCCTCATCTGTCATCACACCTTTTTCATCTACTGGACAGAGCACATCAAGACCGTATTTCATACCGACAATAAAGTCATCTTCCCCGTGGCCTGGTGCTGTGTGAACACAGCCAGTTCCCGCATCAGTTGTCACGTGATCGCCAAGCATCACAAGAGAATCTCTATCGTAAATTGGATGTGCTGCAACGATTTTATCTAATTCTTTACCTTTTAATGTTTTCACAACTTCGTATTCTTCAAAGCCGAGTGTTTTTACTACTTGTTCAACCAGTTCAGATGCAACGACATAACGCTCAGCACCGACTTGAAGAACACTGTACTCTAAGTTTGGATGAACACAAATGCCAAGGTTTGCAGGAAGCGTCCAAGGTGTTGTTGTCCAGATAATGAATTGTTCGCCGTTTTCAAGAACGCCTTTGCCATCTTTTACTTTAAACGAAACGTAAATCGATGGTGAACGTTTGTCTTTATATTCAATTTCCGCTTCAGCGAGGGCTGATTCACTTGAAGGAGACCAGTTAACAGGCTTTAATCCTTTATAGATATAGCCTCTCTTCGCCATTTCACCAAAGACAAGGATTTGCTGAGCTTCGTATTCAGGCTTTAATGTGACATATGGATTGTCCCAGTCTGCTCTAACGCCTAATCGCTTAAACTGGCTGCGCTGACCTTCAATTTGCTTCCAAGCATACTCCTCGCATAGTTTGCGGAATTCTGCTGTAGACATTTCTTTGCGTTTGACTTTTTTATTTTTAGTAAGAGCTGTTTCAATTGGCAGCCCGTGTGTATCCCAGCCCGGAACATACGGTGCATGATACCCGTTCATTGATTTAAATCGGACGATAAAATCTTTTAGGATTTTATTAAGTGCATGCCCCATATGAATGTCACCATTCGCATATGGAGGTCCATCATGCAAAATAAACGTCGGGCGTCCTTTAGTCCGCTCTAAAACCATTTGATAGATGTCTTTCTCTGCCCACTCCTCTTGGATTTCAGGCTCTTTGTTCGGCAAGTTCCCTCTCATCGGGAATTCTGTTTTCGGCATTAATAAGGTGTCTTTGTAGTTCATACCCATTCCTCCACATGCAAATTCTGATTAAAAAACAATAAAAAAAGCCCTCTCATCCCATAAGGGACGAGAAGGCTTGTCTCGCGGTACCACCCTTTTAGACAAGCGATATGAAAGAGCCGCTTATCCACTCTAAAATCGTAACGTGATCAGACGCCTTTTCTTACTGTTTTTTTCAGAAAAGGAACTAAAGGGGTGATCTCATTGCAGCGTCTCGTAATGTCAGGCTTCCACCATCCCTGATTCGCTTTATTACGCATATGACAGCTGCGAGTGTCCCTTTCAAACGTTTATCTCTTGTTAATTTATGATGGTATTATATGCAACATGAGCACGTCATGTCAAGATGATGCGCTTATTCTTTTTCGTCAAAGACAGCGTCTACTTCATATTCCAGTAAATGATCCCAATCGTCATTTTTCAGAAGATCAAGCTGTGCTTCGATGAGCATTTGGAAACGAGTTCTAAAGACCTTCGACTGTTTCTTCAGCTCTTCGATTTCCATTGCAATTTTTCTTGATTTTGACAGCGCTTCGTTGATAATACGGTCTGCATTTTTCTCTGCTTCACGAATAATCAATTTTGCTTCTTTATCAGAATGGCGCTTTACGTCTTCTGCTGCTTCCTGCGCCACAAGAATCGATTTGTTTAATGTCTCTTCAATTGTTGCAAAATGACCTAGTCTTTCGTCAAGCTCGTTTACTTTGTCTTCAAGCTCATTCTTTTTACGAAGTACGATCTCATAGTCTTTACGTACTTGGCTTAAAAACTCGTTTACTTCATCTTCATCATAGCCGCGAAAGCTTTTTGTGAACGTTTTATTATGAATATCATTAGGTGTTAATGGCAACCTCGCCACCTCCAGATTCAAGTTCGTTATGTCAGAAGCTCAAATGTTACTTTGAATTTATCTTTTTTGGTCTTCCCATCAATCGTTTTGAGGCTAAAGCGGCCAAATCCCCGAACAGAGAGCTGATCGCCTTCACCGATTGTAAAAGAAGGGTCCTCTGTGACTTTCCAATTGACTTTGACAAGCCCATTTTTGACTAAAAGCTGTGCTTTTTGCCGAGACTGACGGCTGACAGCAGCACATACAGCATCAAGCCGAAGTGAAGAAATGGTATCTTCTTTGATATCAGTCTTCATGATCACTGGCTTTATTTCTGCCTGCGTGATTTCCTCTAATGAAACGGCTGCTCTGCCGACATGAGTCAGCTGCGCCCGCACAAAATCGGCGACATCACTTGTACAAATAAACTGCACATCTTCCTCTGAAAATAATAGATCTCCGAATTTTTGACGCTTCAAGCCTGTCCCAATCAATGAGCCGAGAAGCTTCGGGTGTTCTAAAGAAATAAACTTTTTCGCATAGTTCACCTGAAAATATGACAGCTCAACATCTTGAATAGAAGGTTCTAAATAATCAGGATAAATGAGGGCTCTTTTGCGCTCCGCTCCCTCATACCCGCCAAAAAACATGATCCCAAGTTCTTCGCCATGCTGGATGACCGACTCAGTAATAAATTGCTCACGCGGATCAAGGAAATCTGTTAATTTCATTCGATATTGGTCGAGTGCGATTTTTTTCCAGCCTAACACTTGGTCGACAAATGGCTGTTCGTCTTTTCTAAAATGCTGATAGATATCGCTCATTTTGTTCCCCTCTTATGTAAAAGAGCCTGGCAGTGCCAAGCCCGGCAGCCTGTTTACATGAAGCGCACAATCATATTGTAAAGACCAGTTAGTCCATATGATGATGCAAAACGAATCACAAGCAATGCCACAATCGGCGAGATGTCAATCATGCCGATTGGCGGAATAATTTTACGAAATGGTTCTAAATACGGTTCGCAAATATTTGTCAGAAAACGGCCAAACACAGTTTCTCTTGCAGATGGCACCCATGACATAAAGATGTAAATAATAATCGCGAATGAGTAAATCGTTAATACCGTTCCTAAAATATTAAAAATGAAATTTAGAATCACTATGATTTACCACCTCTGAGGTTCTTCCTCTGTCAATAGCTCTGATATTGTACCAGATACATCTACATTATCAGGTGTGCAGAGGAATATATTCGAGCCAATACGCTGGATGTCTCCACCGATTGCATAAACGGTTCCGCTTAAGAAGTCAATGATTCGCTTTGCTTGATCATGCTGAATGCGCTGCAAATTCACGACGACTGCACGTCTGTTTTTAATATGGTCTGCAATCTCCTGCGCCTCTGCATAAACACGCGGCTCACTTAACACCACTTTAGAGGATTTTTGCACGCTTTGCAAGCTGACGACATTTTGTTTTCCTGTCTGCGGGCGATCTTGAAATGCTGCTTTGTCCTTCGTTCCTTTTTCTTCTTGAACGGGTTCTCTTTCTTCATCAATATATTCGTACTCATACTCTTCATCGTCGAGAGTGAAAAAGCTTTTAAACTTATTTTTTATGCTCATGTCACGCACCTCCTGTTTCATTTCCAACAAGTGAAGAGCCAATCCGAACGAATGTCGCACCTTCTTCAATTGCGATTTCAAAATCATTTGACATGCCCATCGATAAATGCTGACAAGGTGCATTTACTTGGTTAAGATGTTTTACTTCTTCTCGAAGATTTTTTAATGTTTTAAAACAGTTGCGAATCACAGTGTGATCATCTGTAAATGGAGCCATCGTCATCAGTCCAGCCACTTCAATGTGTTTGAAATCTGCCAGCTGCTTTACAAATGGAATGACTTCTTCACTTTTCAAGCCGTGTTTTGACTCCTCAAGTGATGTGTTCACTTGTACAAAACAGCGAACTGTGTGATCCGCTCTTTTTTCAATTTCATTCGCAAGAGACATCCTGTCGAGCGAATGTAAGTAGTCAATTGACTGAATGACAGATTTCACTTTTCGTGTTTGTAAACTGCCGATGAAGTGCCAGCTAATGTTTTCATCGGTTATGGCCGCCTGCTTTTCAAGTAACCCTTGGTCACGATTTTCACCAAAGTGCATAATTCCTGCTTCTTTAGCTTCTTGTGCTCGTTCAATTGAGACATACTTTGTCACAGCGACGACCGATACATCTGCTGGTTGTCTACCGGCTCTTTTACATGCTTCGTTTATTTGTTCATTTATTTGTCTGAGATTCTCTCGTACATTCAATTGCACTTATGCCTCCTTAAACCCGACAAAAGACATCATACGTCCTGTTTTCCCTTGATCACGCCGGTGTGAGAAGAAAAGCTGATCATTGCAGCTTGTGCACATCGAACTGACATGTATGTTTTCTTCCTTTATTCCTGCATGAAGCAATACGTTTTTGTTTAATGTTTTCAAATCAATTTTATATTGTCCTGGTGAAATCTCGGAATACACATCCTCTGTTGAAAAAGGAAGCTGTTTCACTTGATCCATGACTGCGTCATCGACTATGTAGCAGCAGCTGCCAATGGATGGTCCAATGACGACTTGAATATGATCGGCCTTGGCATCTTCTTGGCTGACCCATACATCAACCATCTTTGCACCAATTTGCTTGACGGTTCCTTTCCAGCCGGCATGAGCCGTTCCAATTAATCCGTTTTCCGGAGCTAGAAAATAAAGCGGAACACAATCAGCGAAACAAAGAGCGAGCATCATGTTCGTCTCAGACGTATATAAACCGTCTGTACCAGGCAGTGCCTCATGATAATGAAGACTTCCTCTTCCTCTTTGCTCCTTGGTGACTTTCAGGATGCGATCCTCGTGTGTTTGGTCTGCAAACACCCAATCAGAGAGCGGCACAGCAGCAGCATCTGCTATGACTTGACGATTCATTTGAACACTAGAAGCATCATCTCCTACATGGAGTCCAGTGTTCAATGATTGATATGGAGGTAGGCTGAAGCCGCCGTTTTTTGTGGTAAACCCGGCCAATACCTCTTTACCAGAACATGTCATGTTCGTCCAATCATGAATGGTCATTGCATATGGTGATTTCTGCTGAAAGGGGTCATATTTGTATGTCAAAGCTGCCTCCCACCTTTCATTCATCTCTCTTTATTTCGCTCCTATTTTACCACAAGACATGCATAGACAGTTAGTGGGATTCATTAAATATTACACTCAAATGTGCCCTTTCTGCAGTTTTTTTTACAAATTGATATGAAAACGTAATCTTTTTACCCGAAAAAGACATTGTTTGCTAAGAATGAAGAGTTTGTTTTAAGGAAAAATTGAATGATTCATTGAGGAATTATACGAATTAAGAAGACAAGCGGACAAGTATCACATCTTCGCCAATTTTTACTATATTTCGCCATGGGACAATCATTTCCTCTTCTTTTCCGAAAAATCCCATCATTTTACCTGTACCGCCAATAATAATCGCTTGGATTTTGCCGCTTGTGACATTAATATCAATGTCCCCAATGGTACCTAATTTTTTCCCGCTGGATACATCGACGACATCCTTGATTTGGAATTCAGAAATACTGATCATCTGTCCTTCCCCGCCTTTCGTTTTCTACTATAATATGTATGATGGAAAAGCAGGGAAGCAGACCAATAGTTTCTTTTATCTACAATTTGCTTAAATGCGGACGGCCATTTCTCCACATGACATCTACCGGACATTCAAAAAAAGAAGAAAGCAGGCCGCTTGTCATCATCTCTTTTGTTTCTCCTTGATCAAAAACCGATCCATTTTTTAATAATAAGGTATGCTGAAAAACAGGCAGAATCTCCTCTGCATGATGGGTCGTATAGAGCAAAGTAGGCGCATCAGGCTTAGCTGCAATAAATGAGATGGTCTCCAGCACTTGCTCTCTTGCTAAAAAATCAAGACCCGTCACAGGTTCATCTAAAATCAAGAGCTGCGGATCATTCATTAAAGCCCTCGCAATCAAGACTTTTTGCTTCTCTCCCTGTGAGAGGGTTTCATATGTTCTGTTGGCATATTTGAATGAACCAAACGCTTTTAATAGATCAATGGCTTTCTCTCTCATTTCATCTGTCGGGGTCTCATAAAGCCCGATAGAAGCAAATGCGCCGCTTAAAACAATTTCAAAAGCATTGTCGTCTCTGTGCAATTTCTTTTCAAGTCCCGCTGAGATGAGACCAATTTTCCTCCTGAGCTTTTCACCAAGAGCTTCCTTGCCAAAGACATGCCCCAGCACTGTCATCTCGCCTGAGGTGGGGAAATAATAGGAGCAGAGCATATTTAATAAAGCGGTTTTTCCCGCACCATTTAAACCGTAAAGCACCCAGTGTTCCTGCTTATTTACCTGCCAGTCAACAGACTGCAGCAGCCATTTCCCATTTCTTTTTAATGAAACATTCTTCAATTCAAGTGACACCATAACTTCCTCCTGAGTAAAAATTCTGAATATACAAATAATGAATGTTTACAGCATATCGTAAATGCTCTTTCTGGTAAACCTCATATAAAAAAGCTGTTCCAATTTAGGAACAGCTTTTTTTACAAGGTTACGAAATTTCAATTCGTACGCCTTCTTTTATATCAGGAAACGTGTGCGGGGATGCAAATACAGCTCCTGGTAATACATCATCAAACGGCTCTTGGAAGTAGATCGAAATATGGCCGAGCTCTTTAAAGTTGTCATTTGCTTTATTGCCTAGGGCTGTGATCGTGTACGTTTGATCGCCCACTTGAATGGTTCCGCCTAGCTTCAGCGGCTCTTCTTCTAGATGTTCGAACTCATGAATGACAGACATATCTCTTAATTCCTGCGGCGCTGCGGGTCCAAATAAAACAATCAGCTTATCTTCTTTAAATTGCGGGACTAAGATCCCAATTTCTTTTACGACAGATTGTGTTACCATGTATCTCGATTCCTCCTTTAATACGTTTAATACATACCGAAGCTGGCAACGTATGCGATCACAACAGATAGAACCCCTGTAATAAGACGGCTATACAAAACAGCTGGTACCCCATATTGTACCGTTTCCGGCTTCGCTTCACCAAGTGACAGCCCCACTGGAATAAAATCACACCCTACTTGACCGTTAATGGCAAATAGTGCTGGAAGTGCAAATTGAGGCGGAATGTTTCCTAGTGCAATTTGACTACCAATCAGAACACCGATGACTTGGGCAATGACTGCTCCAGGTCCTAAGACAGGTGATAGGAACGGCAGTGTACAGACCACAACAAGCAGTAAGAGCCCCCAAAGAGATCCTGCCAAAGGTGATAGAAAATGGGCAATCAGATCACCGATTTTTGTATAATTGATAATTCCAATTAACATACTGACAAATGCCATGAATGGAATAATGTTTTTCAAAAGCATATCAACAGAATCACGGCCAGCCTGGTAGAACGTACCGGTGACTTTCCCGATTCCGCGTGAGAATCTCATCAGGAAATTGCCTTTTTCCTGCCGCTCAATATTTTCCTCTTTCAGCTTTGCATACGTTTCTTTGAAATTCTCTTTATCAATCGACTCACTGTTTTCCTGACCTTCTGCTTTCGCCTCACCATCAGATGCTTCTGCATAGGAAATATCTTTTTCTGTTACGCCTGATACGAAGATATCTTCTGTAATATGTTTAGCAAGCGGCCCAGAAGGAGAGGATGCCAAAACGTCTACAGTTGGAATGCGTTTCATTGGATAAAGTCCGATTCGCGCTGTTCCCCCGCAGTCAATGACAACACACATCATTTCATCTTCTGGTATAGAGTTTTTAAAGCCATCACATGCTTCTGTCCCTGTCATTTCTGCAATTTTACGTGCAACCGGGTGAATGCCTCCCCCTGTAATGGAAACAACCTTTCTTCTTTTACCAGTTGGTTCAAGCTCTAAGCCTTCTCCCCATCCGCCAGCACCTTTTGCAACAAATACTTTGTGGTTTGTCATGTCTAACCCTCCCCTATTGTGAATTCGCTTTCATTTTTCCTGCTAAATATTTTGTAATCCATTCAGTAATGATTCCGCGTAGCAAAATGACGACGATCCCGACTAAGAAGTAACGAACAGCAAGCTCTGACATTGAATATCCAGCTTCTTTAATCCCGTTCGCAATTCCTAAGTAGACAAATAGTTCTCCTGCGTTGGCATACGGGAACAGTGATGTCACCGGATGAACAAATGAAACAGCTGAATCATAGAATGCTGGTTTTTGTTTTTCAGGTAAGAAGCGGCCAAACGTATAAGCCATTGGGTTTGTCAAAATAAGAACAGATAAGATCGGCATTAACGTGTAGCGCAAAATGGTATATTTCGCTGCAAACTGAATGGCTCTATTCACTCGCTCTTCTCCAATAAATTTCATGACAGCATAAGTGAAAGTAAGTAACACAACAAGCGTTGGAACGATACCTGTAATCAGACCCATGAACTGCTTTCCGCCGGCTTCAAACATTCCGATAAAGTGCTCTCCAAACCATTGAATCCATTCCATGTTTCATCTCCCCTTTCTTTAGTTCACATTTGTTATATTTTTTTTCGAAATCGAGACAAGTGCCTGCTCAGCCGCCATGGAAAGTGCTTGCATGACAGCTGGCGCCTTTTTACGCTTTTTCAACGTTTTCTTCATCATGTGGTGCTCATCCAGCACAGCCCCTACATGCTTGCCTTCATATGCAGGGACTTCTTTAAATTTAGATAAGATCGACACGCCGCCAAGCACATGGCATTTTTGAATGATATACGATTCATCCACAATGATGAGCGCAATGGCCCCAGGGCCAACTTTGCGCCGTTCCATTCCTGAAAATAAGTGATAGCCTTGTTTCCCTCTGTAGTCATCAATTAGTGAGTCCATGCTTTTGCGGTAATACTTGATTTGAATAAAAGATAACCCATACTGCACGATGAGAATGATACAAAGTACGATTGCTAATTTTTCCATAGCTTCACGTCCTTATGATTGAAATAAGTGATCTTGTAATGAACGCAGCTTCCAGACGGTTGTGTTTGAATCAAGCTCTACATCATCATGAGTCAGGAACTGTCCTAATTTGATGTCTTTTTTCGCTACGACTTTTCCGCTGATTAAACCAATTGGAATGTGACCGTTCGTTTTCATGTCTTGATGCGTTTCAAGTACACCTCTTACGGAGTATCCGCCAATCCCGTCAAGTGATTCCCCTGCTTTAATAGCTCTTTTCGCAACAGCGACTGTTTCTGACACTGGTACACCAATAGGGTGGATCGATGAATCATGCTGTAAGACCGCTTTTGCGATGGTAACAGGTGTTTCAAGACTCGCTAAGTGGAAAGGACGGTAAAGCGTGTAGTGAGGACCTTTTCCAACTTTTAAGTAACGAAGCTCTTCATCTACTGGCTCTAGATCACTCTTGACGATAACGAATACGCCAGGAGCAAGTCCATTTACATATTCAACGACTCCGAAGTTATCGAGCACGCCGCCTTGTTGTTTTTGATTCAATTTATCTGCTACATTCTCTAAATTTGCTTCGACTCCGTGCATACCGACTTTATCTGGCAAAAGCCCTGTCGCGTTACTTAATAAGTTCATTTCTGCCATTGTTTTTGTTCCGTCTTGGAAGGCAGCGAGCATATGTGCACTCATATGTTTACTATCTGCTTCTGCTTTACACGTATCTGGATTTGCTTCTGGGAAGAATGGGTTGTTCTTGCCTTTCCCAGCAACGAGCACTTCAAGTCCCATTGTTTTTGCAAATTCATATAATTCTAGTGTTGCTGCCGGTTCGTCTCCAGCTGATCCAGAATAAACAAGTCCTGCATTTGTGAATAATTTATGCATCACCAAACCGATGGTAATATCAACTTCTACATTTAAAAGAACGAGATGTTTCTTTGAATTAAGCGCTTCCAAAGAAATGTTTGCTCCGACCTCTGGCACTCCTGTTGCATCTACGACAACTTCCACAAAATCTGATTGAATCACTTCTCTATAATCATTTGTGACGACCATTTGATGCGGCTTCGCATGCTGCTTGTAAAAATTCGCTGCCTTCTCTGCTGCACTAAGGTGAATATCACAAACACCTGCTACAATCATGCCTGGAATTTTAGAAATTTGTGAAATAAGTCCAAAGCCCATTTGGCCTGCCCCAATAATTCCTACTTTGATTGGATCTCCACTGCGTTCTCGAGCTAACAACTGTTGATAGATTGACATCTAAATCATCCTTTCAGGTTTTCTTGCTTCTCGGGTAGATTGCTAGAAAAATAATCTGAAACTTTTAACAAATGTTATAAAAATTAACAAAAATCTGTTTCTTGTAACATTTGTTATTTTATTTATCATTTGTTATGAACTTAGTTTATATGATGTGTCAACTTTGTGTCAAGATAAAATCAATAAAATTTTCAATCTTTTTGAGTCTAAAGACTCAAAAAAACTACCTAATCATATTAGGTAGTTACTTTAATAAGGCATCTCCTGTTCGTTCATCCGTAATTAATACATGAATTAATCCACCTTCTAAGGCTGCCCGGATCGCTTCAACTTTTTCTTCTCCTCCAGCGACACCAATGACTAGCGGGATTTCTTTCAACTTTTGCGGGCTTATGCCCATTACCCTGTCGTTCCATGGGTGAGGATACACTTCCCCTTGGTGATCAATAAAGTTATAGCAAATGTCACCCGCTACATCCTTCGCTTGAAGAATATCCTCCTCACCGCTTGTCATATAAGATTTCACCATCGTTGAATGCTGCGGAACCCCGCCAATCCCGACAACCGCAATATTTGATGATTCTCCTAATTCAATCACTTTTTTGATTGACGGCTGCCGTATCAGTACATCCTTCGCTTCTTTCGTATCAAGCATGACAGGCACATGTAAAAACTCACATTTAGATTTGAGTGCCTCTGTGCATCTCGCAATAATATAATTGGCATGGATATCAACATCTTCGTTTCCCACACCCCCGACAAGCGGAACAAATGTCACGGATGGGTAGTGCTGAATTGACGTAAGCGATTTCGCCATTTCATGCAAAGTGGTTCCTGAGGAAAAACCGATGACTTGTCCATCCTTCATGACTTTTAATAAAAAGCCTGCCGCCGCAGCGCCGATTCGGCTTTTTGTTGTTTCTTGGCTGAGCGTTTCCACACAGACGACTTCTCGCAGCCCGTATTTCCGCTCTATTTTTCTTTCTAAAGATCCATATTGTTGATTCATTTCATCATGAATAATGATTTCCACGATTCCTGCTTCACGTGCTTTTGCCAAATATTTCGATATGAGCGAACGGCTAACCCCAACAGCATCTGCTATTTTAGATTGAGTGGCGCCTTCTTCATAATACATATGCGCAACCTTAATGAGCAGCCTTCTTTCATCATGGAATGTCATAATAACCCTTCTTTCCGCTTAAGTGTTCCCTAACAAATGATATCTAAAATAACATTTGTTAAAAACAGATTAAATGAAAAAAATAACAGAGTCAATACTAGAGACGTGCTCTTTCCAAGAATGAAAAAAGCCGCACATGAAGCGGCGGCTTTAAAAGATGTTTTTATTCATTTGTTTGATGGCTGCTTTTTCAAGTCTTGAGACTTGTGCTTGAGAAATCCCGATCTCTTCAGCGACTTCCATTTGCGTTTTTCCTTGGAAGAAGCGTTTGCGGAGAATCATTTTTTCTCGATCATTCAATCTGCGCATTCCCTCTTTTAAGGCCAATTCCTCTACCCATTGTGTGTCTTTGTTCCGATCATCACTAATTTGATCCATCACATAAATCGGATCTCCTCCGTCATTATAGATCGGTTCAAACAAAGAAACAGGATCTTGAATCGCATCTAGGGCAAAGACAATTTCCTCATGAGGCACTTCCAGCACTTTGGCAATGTCTTCTGCCGTTGGCTCCTTGCTTGTCTCACTAATCAGCCTCTCACGAACCTGAAGCGCTTTGTAGGCAATATCTCTTAGTGAACGAGACACCCGAATTGGGTTGTTATCACGCAAGTATCGACGGATTTCTCCTATGATCATAGGGACCGCATAAGTTGAAAATCTGACATTGTGGCTTAAATCAAAATTATCAATTGATTTCATTAATCCGATACAGCCTACTTGGAAGAGATCATCCACATACTCGCCTCTGTTGTTAAAACGCTGAATCACACTTAAAACCAACCGCAAATTGCCATTGACTAGCTTTTCTCTTGCTGTATCGTCACCCTCATCTTGCAGCTGTCTGAACAATTTTCTCATCTCTTCGTTTTTCAGAACAGGCAGTTTGGAGGTGTCGACTCCGCAGATTTCCACTTTATTTCTGGACACTTTTTTCCCTCCCTACAGGAGCTGTTGTACAAAGTTCAGTATCTCCTTGGGATGGAAAAATATGCACGAGTGATGACGAGAATCATGAGAAAAGAAGTTGATTCCTTTGACAGCAAAGGGACAGAGCTTTTTAAAAAATTTTTTTAGACCATTTTGTTAAATTCTTTTTGTAATCGTTTAATAATTCTTTTTTCAAGTCTTGAAATATACGACTGGGAAATGCCTAGCATATCAGCGACATCTTTTTGGGTTTTTTCCTCACCGCCAACCAAGCCGAATCTAAGCTCCATGATCTGCTTTTCGCGGTCATTTAATTGTTCCAGCGCTTTTTTCAAAAGTTTTTTATCTACATTTGCTTCAATATCTCGTGTGATAATATCATCATCTGTTCCAAGTACGTCTGATAAAAGAAGTTCATTTCCGTCCCAATCAATGTTGAGCGGCTCATCAAACGACACTTCTGAACGAATTTTATTATTTCGGCGCAAATACATCAGAATCTCATTTTCAATACATCTCGAAGCATATGTCGCAAGCTTGATCTTTTTTTCTGGGTTAAATGTATTGACTGCCTTAATTAGACCAATAGTTCCAATACTAATTAAATCCTCAATATTAATCCCTGTGTTTTCAAATTTTCTTGCGATGTAGACCACCAACCGCAAATTTCTTTCAATCAGGATAGCCCTTGCTGTTTGATCACCTTTTGGTAATTTGACAAGCAGTTCCTGCTCTTCATCCTTTGATAATGGCGGCGGCAGCGCCTCACTACCACCAATATAATAAATCTCATCACTCTTAAGACCTAGCTTCATGAGGAGTTTATACCAGTAGTAAGTGAGTTTAAATTTTAATTTTTTCATCTTCTTCTCCCTTCTAAATGTCAAGTTGACCTCGTAAGATAAAAGACATCACCAAAACTTAAGACACCCCTTGGATGATTTTTCCGTCTAACATATCTGGATGAATGATGGATTGAAATTCCTGATCTGCTGATAAACCGCTCAGACTCATGCCTACAAAACACTTGGCTGGCTGGATCATATGCGTTTTTGAATAAATGATGACCGTATCTGGTTTTAAGCATAGAAGAAACCCGTGATCATGACCGACCGCTCGATATGGAACAAGTCTTAAACGGTCAAGAAGCGGAAATTGATCATCGAGCTTTTGCATCACTTCAACAGGATGAGACTGCTTCATAAGCTCTATAAATGGCTCTCCGCAAATGGCCATGAGTTGATCTGCTTGAACGATCATCACAGGTGTTTTCGTCATAGGATCATACAGCTGATTGCCAGAATCGACGAGTCCCTTTAAGCGGATGGTCTCTCCTTGAATGTGTATCTCCGCAAGGACTTGTTCATCAAACTGTCTTTTTTTCGCACCGACCTCTCCTAATCGTTTCTTTGAAAACAGCCAAATCGCAGGAAAGCCGGTTAAAACGAAAAGCCAGCTAATGGGATCACCAAAGCCATCATTTTGTGAAATCAGCAGCCCGTCTTGAATAACAGTATTGGTTTGTAAAAACGAATGAACCCCGATCATGCCTCCTCCCATCAAAAATGTGACAAAGTAAAAAGCAAACAGGTTTTGAAAAAAGAATCGAAATCTTTGAAATCCAAAAGTTGCAAGCACGATCAAGACAGAAAAAAGCAGTTTGCCTAGAGGGTGTGACACAAACATTGCAAATGGTGTAAAGAGCAAGAGAACAATGCTCGATCCAATCAGAGCTCCTAACATATATCGCCGTTTTTTTACTTGTCGTTTGAGAATAAATGCAGTGAGTAAGAGAAGCAATAGATCAAAACAAAAGTTTAACAGCCAAATCACATCTAAATAAATGACCACCTTCTGCTCCTTTCATCTGAAACAAAGAATCAAAAGCAGTACTTGCACTTGTTTGTACCAGTATAAAACAGCCAAGAGATGGAAGTCTGTCAATTCTTGTTGGGGATGATAGAGAACTTTTGGTGGATTGTTATTGTTTTTGTCGAGGAATGAGAGCACAAAGAAAGAGAGTGTGCTTCCGGACAAGCTTACAAACAATCATTCGAAACGAAAAAGACACGCTCCAAGGAGTCGTGCCTTTTTTAAGGGTTATTTTACATTGATATTTAATGTGCCTGGGGCCTTTTGTCGAGTAACATTTCCATAATCATCCCGCACAATTACTTCAATGACTGCACCTTTTGCTTTGGCGGTAGAAGTAGCTGTCCAGTAACCTTCATATGTTCCCTTGGCTACCTCACGAAGCGGCAGCTCTGTTGTATTTTGCAGCTTTGATCTCGCGTTTGTCAGCGGCATGTGAATGACAAACGTTGCGTCTAGCTTTTCTCTGCTGTTAAATGAAATTTTAACAGACTCACCTGATGATAGATTGACATTCTCTGCTGGTGTCAGCTTAGAAATCTCAGGCGCTTCGTATTGAACATCGATATCGACTTTTTTAGTCGTTTTGTTTCCTGCTGCATCTTTTGCTGTTACTTTGATCGTATTTTTCCCGTTTTCAAGCAGGATTCTTGCAGAATATTTCCCATCTTTTATTGCTGCTTTTTTTCCATTCACAGTGACTTGATCAAGATGATCATCCGTTACCTTTCCTTCTACAGTGAGTGATTCTTTGTTAGACTTTTCCCCTTTTTTTGGTGTATCTATCGTTAACACTGGGGCTGTTTGATCAATGATCACCTTGACTGATTTGGATTTTTTCGTTGCGCCTTTATCCGTAACAGTAGCAGCCGTGAATACATGCTCTCCGCTTGACACTGTAACCTTCTCTTTGAAAGCACCCGACTGATCTGCTTTCACTTTGGCAATCTCTTTATCGTTTTGATAGATCGCTACATCAAGCCCTGGAGAGGCTTTACCTTCGATCTCCAGTTCATCTTTGTTCGTGATCGTTCCAGCCTTTGGAGATGTTATTTCTGGCACATCTGCTTCATATTGGACAAGCGCACGAATCATATAATTTCCCTCTTCTTTTGGAGAAGGAGAAAAGGCACCGCTTGTCAGCTGCCAGCTTCTTTCAGCATTTGGTCCATCTTCATCTGTTGCAAGGCCTGGAGATTCCGTATTCTTTTTCGTTTGAATATAGACAAGATAGAAATCTCCATCCACCGTAATGGCTTGATCTTCTAAATCTACTTTTGTCCATTCACCATTACGCAGCGCATTCGCTTTAAAAGGTCCCGCAATTTTCTCACCTGGAGCGCCGTCCTTCCCAGAAGCATCATACACTTCAACCGCAAATTCATTCCCGCCAGGGGCTGGCCACTCTGTTGTCCAGAAACGGAAAAGCCCCCCTGTGACCTGTGCTTGTTTCTTCCCTTTTTCTAATGAAAATTTCACCGCCCAGCCATTACCAGGATCATAGAACGCCCGTGCATTTTCAGCTGTTCCGTCATCGTAGCCAATTTCGCCAGCAAAACCGATGAAAGGTTCCAGCTTGATTGCTTTTTCAAGCGGCTTTTCTGTCACATCGGCTGTAAACGAATATCCTTTAAACCCTTTCGCAAATACTTTGACTGTATATACACCGCTCAATGCCTCTAGAGAAAACTCGCCAGATTCATCTGTTTTCACCGGCTCAATTTTCGCATCCTCTACAAGATAAACCGTAGCATCCTTTACTTTTTCACCCGTTGTTTCATTGACAATTGTGCCAGATATCGTTCGTTTTTCTAGTGGCTGTAACGAGAAATTTGCCTCTGCCTGATCATTTGCAGGAATATTGACTTTTTGTGTGCGTGATTCAAAGCCATATGCTTCAGCTTTCACTGTAAATTCCCCTGCACCATGAGAAAGCTGATATCTCCCTGTCGCTTCATCTGTGTACGTGGACTTGCCGCTTTCAAGAACACTGATTTCTGCCTTCATCGGAAGAGCTTTGATAGATGGGGCATCTAAGCTTTTTTCCTTTTTCATCTGGACATGTTTTTCTTTTATTTTAGCAGGCTTTGCGCTTTTCGGATCGACGGGTTTCTTCTGCTCCTGTGCTGACTTTTCTTTTTTGATGACGCCAAGCTGTTTCTTTGCCTTTTGAGGCAAGGCTTGATCTGTTATTTTCACATCATCTAAATAAAAACCGTCTTTTGTCACACTGCCATCCGTTCTTAGCTGAAAAATAACTCTCACGTTCTGACCTTTGTAAGCAGATAAATCTACTTCTCCTTTTGTCCATCCACTTGTTTTGCCTGTGTAGGCTGCCACTTGGACAGCATCTTCCCCCTCAGGCTGCACATGAATATGCACATAGTCATAATTTGCTTCAAGGTCATGCCAGTATTGATATTGTAAAAAGGAGGAGCCTGACTCAGGTACAGCAATCATCGGCATAGATAAATGAGCATCTGTTTGATTTTCATAAGGACTGTCTAGGTTTGTGGCGTAGACATGATCTCCAGTAAAGGCTTGTTTCGGACCTGTGGTCGGCTTCCCCCACTGCCAAGGATCTTTTGTTCCACCACTGAACCATCCACTTGGCCATGCTTCAAAATCTTGCGAGTAGCCAGTCGTGATGGATGATTTAATCGGAATCGTATACGGTTCTGATGCGGCTTCATTTTCTCCAAAATCTTTCACAATCCATCGGTACGTGACGTTTTCTCCCTCAAGTTCTGGGAGCTGGACAACATAGGTCCCTTTTAAATGATTTCCATCCGTACGTTTTGCTTGCAGCGTCTCTCTTTTCCCTTGATCCACTTGATAAGTCAAGGAGACATTGGTCACAGCTACTTCATCTTCTGCTGTGATGCTTAGAGGTGTTGGTGTAGAGGCAAAAATTTCATTCGGTCCTTTATGAGAAAAAACGGGTGGTTCTGTATCTTCTCCTTCTTTTGTCACCTGTCCTTCAATCGTACCAATTCCATCTGTTAATGCTGTGATCGCTTCTTTTGCATCAACTAATCCTGCCCCATAGCCATTGTTAGGGGATTCCGGAAATTGCTGATCGGTCAGCGGCTTTGCAGTATCAGTGAGAATGTCTTCGATCTCTTCAACAGACAGATCTGACTGTACTTGGCGCAGAAGAGCCACAACAGCTGAAACATGCGGACCTGCCATCGAGGTTCCATTCCAGCCATCTTCATACCCTTTCCCAGGAATAGAAGAACGAATGTTTACCCCTGGGGCCGCAATATCTGGTTTCATGACGCCATATGGAGAGGGGCCTTGCAAAGAGAAAGAACCCAATTTGTTGTTTTGATCTGTTGCACCCGTCGCAAAGGCTTCCTGATAGTTCGCAGGATTTGCAATAGATCCCTCACCGCCAGGGTTAAATAAATCCGTATTGCCAGCTGAAAACTCTGGGAAGATGTCCGCTGCTCTCCAAGCATTGACCACATCTTTATACCAATCATCAAGACCGGGTCCACCGCCCCAAGAATTATTGACCACATCTGGCGCCTTTTCTGGATGTGGGTTTCCGTTTTCATCTTTTGGAGCTAAAATCCATTCACCTGCGTCAAGCAGATCAGCATCTGAACCACCATCTTCTGAGAAAGCTTTCACCGCGATCCATTTTGCACCTGGTGCGACCCCAATTTGATTCTCTCCATTTGGCTCAGAGCCAACCATCGTTCCCGTTACATGTGTACCATGCTCTAAATCATCGTATGGCGCTTCAGAACCTGTCGTTGCATCGTACCAATTGAATTCATGAGAAGGTTCATTCGGACGTGCAGGATCGAATCCGCGGTATTTTTCTTTTAATGCAGGATGATCCCATTCCACACCTGTATCAATACTTGCCACAACGGTACCAGTTCCGTCATAGCCTAACGCCCATGCTTCTGGGGCATGAACTTGAGAAATGTTCCACTCGATTCCATCTGCTGCTTTGATTTGTTTATTCTTCTTTGAAGTCTTCAAATCAACAGGACGATGGATTTGACGGATTTCATTTGGCAGCACTTGATCTACTTCTGGGAAGGAAGCCACCTTTTCCATAACTTCTTTCGTGCCTGTCACAGCGAGACCATTCACAATATAGTACGAATGAATATCCTTCACTTGCTTTTTCTTCTGTGCCTTTTGTAAATAAGTAAGCAGCGCTTCCTGCGTCTCTTCAGACGTCGCTCTTAGTTCTGATACGACAGCTGATCTTTTTGTGTACTGCGTTTTAGCAGCTGTTAACTTCTGTCTTTTGGCTTTTGATACAGCATCCTTCGCCACTTTTTTCACATTTGTTTGTTCCTTCATTTTGACTAAAAAGGTCACCTTGTCTTCTTGTTGAAACTGTTTCATTAATCTAGATGAGATCTTTGCTTTTACTTTCTTGGAGGAAACAGCGTCCTCTTGATATGAGGTAGAAGTCGATTTTGCTTGAACCATCCCAAAGCTTGTCATCGTTAAAGTACCAATCACCAAAAGACTCATCAAACGATAGCCGGCGGTTTTGCGAAACTTCATTTTCAATCAAATCCCTCCTCCTCAAATGGTCAAACAGAGTGTGGATCTCACTCCTCTCTTTCCTTTGTTCATGACAAGATTCATGGTGTTCTATTTAATGTAGTCAAATAAAGTTCATCATTTTGTCGCTTTTTGTAATAGGATTTAAAAATGATCCTTTTTACTTAATCACCCTAATCCAAAATACATATGTTGAATGAAGTGATCCAGACACATTTAATACTTTATGATCAGAAGAGATGCGGGTTTCTTTATATATTGAACATGAAAAAATCCCCTTCCAATGGAAGGGGATGAGTGATAATCGATTAGCGTTTATTACGGTTGCGCAAGAACGTTGGGATATCCAGCGTATCATCACTTGATTGTGTATTTTGTCTCGGTTGAGATGATGGTTGCTGATGTTCCTCACGTTTTACTTCACGCTTTTGAGGAATGGACTGATTGTGCTTTAATCCTTGTCCTAATGGATTTCTTTGTGGTTTTGTCACTTCTGGCTCTTGCTCAATAAATCCAGTAGCGATGACGGTTACCACAATTTCATCCTTCAAGTTATCATTAATGACAGACCCGAAAATCATGTTTACATCTTCGTCAGATGCAGAAGCAACAATGTCCGCTGCTTCTTGTACTTCATAAAGACTTAGGTTCGTACCACCAGTAATATTCATGATGACACCTTGTGCACCGTCAATCGCCGTTTCTAGAAGTGGTGAAGAAATAGCTTTCTTCGCAGCTTCAGCAGCACGATTTTCACCTGTTGCGACACCAATACCCATAAGAGCAGAACCTTTATTGGACATGATCGTTTTCACGTCAGCAAAGTCAAGGTTAATTAAACCTGGTGTAGCAATAAGATCTGAGATCCCTTGAACACCTTGTCGTAGCACGTTATCTGCTGCACGGAATGCTTCAAGCATTGGCGTGTTTTTATCAACAATTTCAAGCAAGCGATCGTTTGGAATGACGATTAATGTGTCAACTGCTTCTTTCATAGAAGCAATTCCTTCGACGGCTTGAAGCTGACGCTTTCTTCCTTCAAATGTGAAAGGACGAGTCACGACTCCAACTGTCAATGCACCAGAATCTTTTGCGATTTTTGCAATGACAGGTGCAGCACCCGTACCAGTTCCACCGCCCATACCAGCAGTAACAAAGACCATGTCTGCGCCTTTTAATACTTCTTCAATCTGTTCTTTGCTTTCCTCAGCAGCTTTTTTACCGACTTCAGGATTCGCACCTGCTCCAAGCCCTCTTGTCAGCTTAGCACCGATTTGCATTTTCGTTTCTGCTTTTGATAGATTTAACGCCTGTGCATCTGTGTTGACTGCAATGAAATCGACACCTTGTACGTCATTTTCGATCATTCGGTTGACAGCGTTATTTCCGCCTCCACCTACTCCGATTACTTTAATTGATGCTAGGCCGTCTATATTTGTTTCAAACTCCAACATGCTGAATCCTCCTAATCCGTCGAAAATCTAATTCTATTCCCAGAACATATTAAATAGTTTTTTCATTTTGCCCGGTTTTTTATTTGTCTCTTCTTGTGCTTTTTGTTTTACTTTCGGTCTTGGCTGCGCTTCTTTCACTTGTGGTGCAGAAGAAACCGGCTCCATGGATGCGCCTACTTCATGAAACGCCTCATCCGGCATTTGGAATCCAACTTGTCTGCCCTGAATCTTTGCATTGCGATAAGCAAAGTGGATCAGACCCACTCCTGTCATATACTGAGGTTCTCTCACCCCAATATAATTCGGACTTGCAATTCTAACATTGTTTTGCAAGACCGTTTGTGCAAGAGAAAGGATACCTGGTATAGCTGCCTGTCCACCTGTTAGAACGAATCCGCCAGGCAAATCATGGACACCCATATTTCTTAATTCCTCTGCCACAAAGAGCAAGATTTCTTCCAGCCGAGCCTCGATGATATTAGCCGCCTCAAGCTGTGTATACGTCTGTTTCTGATCGGTACCGATGACAGAAACTTCAAATGTTTCTTCAGACGATGCCTCATCATAAAACGCATGTCCAAATTGTTTTTTGATTCGTTCAGCTTCTTCAGTAGAAGTTCTAAGTCCTATAGACAAATCTTTTGTAATGTTCTCTCCGCCCAAAGGGATACTGTGAGTAGAATAGAGATGCCCGTTTTCAAATACGGAAATCGTTGTAGATCCGCCGCCAATATCGACGAGAGCTACCCCTAGATTTTTTTCATCTTTCGATAATGCTGCTGAGCCCGATGCGAGCGGCTGCAAGCAAATATCCATAATTTCAATTCCAGCTCTTTCTACACATCGGAGCCAGTTATGTAGAATCGTTTTAGAACCTGTAATTAACGATCCATCCACCTCTAGCCGAACACCAAGCATTTTTTTCGGATCAGTGATCTCATCTCTTCCGTCGACGATAAATTGTCTCGGGATGACGTCTACGACGAGATGTTCTTGAGGAATAGATACTACCTGTGCAGCATCTAAGACACGTCTCACATCTTCAGCATGTATTTCTTTGTTTTCACTAGATACTGCGACCACGCCGCTCGTATTCTGAATATGAATGTGGTTTCCGTTAATTCCGACAATCGCCTTTTGTAAAGGAAAACCTACCATTCTCTCAGCCTGTTCAAATGCTTGTCTAATAGAATGAACTGTCTCATCTATATCAACAATCGATCCTTTTTTTAACCCTTCTGAAGGGACATTTCCAACACCTATAATGTTAAGCGAATCATCCGCCATTTCTCCGACGATGACTTTTATATTGGATGTACCGATGTCAAGGCTGACGTAAATTTCATTGTTGTTCATTCTATGGCACCTCCTCACATATCAATACTTTCTATTCTATTATTTGCTGAACAACAATACAATGAATGTGTTTTTACAAGTGTGTAACAAAACTTAAAAAATCAACATTTCTTATTAGGATTACTGAAAATATTCGTTACATCATATGTATATCCTTTTTTATGACTCACTTTTTTTCTTTTTTTCTCTAGAAATTGTCCATTTTGTTAGTAGAATTCTGCGAATAACTGCTATATTTTGAAACAATCTAACGCCGAAAGCAAACATTCCGACTAAATACAAGTCTACACCAAGATGGACGCCCAGAAAAGCTAAACTTATTGCAAGTATAATATTAAAGAAAAAGCCTGATACAAACACTAGTTCATCGTATGCCCCTTGCAGATGTGCCCTGATTCCACCAATCAATGTATCAAGCGCAGCAAGTACAGCGAGGGAAAGATAATTAGAATACTCATTCGGTATCGTAAAATTTGTTAAGAAACCGATCGCAACTCCTATGATTAAGCCAAGTACAGGAAGCCACATTAAGATTTTCCCTCCTTTACATCGTCAAGAGGCTTCAACTCGTTTAACTGAATTGCACCGTCATATGCTTTTAATTGAATTTGCTGCTTCGGCTGGCTAATACTTAAGCCGAAATTTTCCTGAGCAAACAAATCACCAATATCTGATACATTTAAACGGCTGTATAATTTGTCGGCCTGGTCGCTGATCATCTTGATGGTCACTTCATCACCATCTAAGCTGTAGCCATCCATTTTCGTCGTACCATTAATATCTCGAATCACACTTGTATTAATCACACGGTGGTCATTAATAGAAATATGTTTTGCTCCATACATATTGGCTTCGTTGATTAGCTTTTTCAGAAGATCAGGGGGGATATTTTTCACTTCTTCCCCGGTCAGATCCTTGGAGAAGAGCTGAGAGATGTCAACTTCAATTCCCTCCCCTGTCACTTCTGTAAAACCAGCCTTTTCTTTTAAATCTTTTAATGTTTTAGTTAGTTGAGCTTCTTTTGATTGATCTCCTTGACGACCATACTTTTTCAGCATTTCATCGTATTTATCAATTTCTTTCAGTAAATCCAATTCTTTACTTTTAGATGCAGATAAATCCTCTCTTAGCTCCCACACATCGCGAGTATCACGAACTTTGGGCTTTTGCAATGAATTAAATTGGATGGAGACCATGATGCCGAATATCACCATTAAGGCTGTCAAACTAAGTAAAGGCTTCTTTTTCCTCAACACCACTCACCTTTTCACTTTTAATCTTTGTGTTTTAAAAGAGGATTCATACGAATATCCTTTTTTTCAATCGTCATCGAAATGTGATCACTTGTCAGCTGATCGACCACTCCTCCTGCAATATTTAATGCAGGTATTAACACAGCCGGATCACCAATAGCAGAAATAACAAATGGCGCTGGATGCTGAACACCGTCAACTGTGACAACTGGGCCATTACAATGTATGTATGATTGGTGTGTAATTCTCTGTCCATTAATAGATACGGCAGAGGCCCCTGATATAAACAGTTCGTTTATCACATGAAAAATGTGGCTCTCATGAACAATGTAATTATTGACATTTTGTCCACTCGGGATATAAGATGCATCTTCAAGGGATACTTGTACCCCTTTTCCTTTTACACCGATCTCTCCTGTAAACATCCTGTATTTCTCAACATCTTCCAATACATTAAAATACTGCTCTTTTTCATTTTTCAAATTGGACTCAGTGGCTTGAACCTGTGATTGAAGACTATATAATTCTTTTTCAAGTTTCTGATTCGCCTTTTCTTGCTTTGTCAGCTGACTTTTCAAGGAGTATTCTTTTTTCCATTGCTCTGTTCGAATGACATCTGCCTGATGCTGCTTAGTATATTGGTATGAAAAAGAAATCAGAAAACCAAGAACAAGCATGACAATTGAGAATATAACTGTTTTGCCTCTCAACGTTCATCTTCCTTTTTCTTAGATTTAAACGCTTCAAAATACGTCGCGACTTCCATATGGATTGTGCCTTTTTCAGATGGCGAAAGTTCTTTTACAATGGCAGGATAGGTTTTCATTTTATCAGCGAATGTTTTAATTGATGCAATCACGGTGTTCCCGTCATTCATATAAAATTTAACGAGCCACTGGTTTGAGCTTGTTGGCACATAATATATTTCTGAGATGAGTTCCTGAATAGAGGCTGGCAGCTGATTTAAAGATCTAACCGTTTGCTTCAGCTTCTCTTTATTGTCCCAATCAACAAAAATAGGTCCTGCATGACTTGGTGTGACTTCTTCTGGTAATGCTGTCCCATTTTCAAGAAGCTCATAGTATAAATTTCCCTTTTGAAGATACGCAATATTGGCATATTCCTTGACAGCAATACTAACCTTATTTGGAAAATGTTTTTTGATACTGACACTTTTAATCAGTTTGTTTTGCTTAATATGATCTGCTGTTAAATCTTTATTTAAATTCCAAAACTCTGTTTCGCCTTCTTTAATCTGGGAAAGTTTCACAAGCTGTTTTGTAGGGACATGCTCATTACCCGTGATAGTTAAAGAAGAAATTTTACTGATTGGTGTCTGCAAATAAATAATGATTAAAACCATGATAAAAAACAGTAGAATAAAAGAGATTAGTCTCCGATTCGCTTTCTGCTTCCTTTGTTCTTTAATTTTAGGAATTCGTTCTTCTATATTGACGATCTTTTCATTTTCATGATCAGGCCGCATATATATTCTTCACCCCATTCAAAGCTGCTTGTCCACACCTTTGGGTCATCTTTTGATGAGAAAACAAACGGCATTCTTTCATGCCGTTTGTTTTCCTGTGATGCCATCATTCATAAAACTTGCTTTTAATTTGCTTCACCGATAATTTCTACTTCTGTATGCATATCTACATTGTAGTCATCTTTAATTTTCTTTTGAATGTACTGGATTAAGTCCAGCACGTCTTGAGCAGTAGCCCCGCCAGCGTTCACAATAAAGTTGCCATGCATATCAGAGATTCTTGCTCCGCCAATTTGGTACCCTTTTAAATTCGCTTTTTCTACAAGCTGTCCTGCATATTCAGGCAGCGGATTTCGAAAAATACTTCCGGCACATGGTCGATTATAAGGCTGTGTTTCCTTGCGATAGTCTTTATTTTGCTGCATTTTCTTTGTGATTTTCTCGCGATCATCCTGTTTGAGCTTAAACACGGCCTCGAGAACAATGCCTGGTCGTTCCTTTTGAAGGACAGACGTTCTATAGCTAAAGTTCATCTGCTCATTTGTTAGCCACTCGATGCTTCCATCTTCAAATAAGATTCTCGCTTTCACAAGAATCTTACTGATATCAGATCCGTGCGCACCTGCGTTCATATAAACAGCGCCGCCAATAGACCCTGGGATACCAGCTGCAAATTCCAGCCCTGAAAGACCCTGCTTACTAAGAGACGTTGCAAGCCTTACAACAGAGTAGCCGCCGCCAACTGTAATTTCTTCATCATTTACAGTTAAGTGATCAAGTCCAGCGCCTAACTTCAGGACGACGCCACGTATTCCTTTATCAAGTACGAGTAAATTTGACCCTCTTCCAATAACCGTCCAGTCCGCGTGGTGTTTTTTTATCTGATCCATGATCGTTTTAACTGAATCGATATCTTTAGGAACGATCAATAGATCTGCCGGCCCGCCTATTTTCATTGTCGTATGATTTGCAAGCGGCTCATTTTCAAGCACTTTACCGACTTGCGCTTCTAATAATTCATTCTTCAAGTTCTCCATATTACCCTCCGCCTTACCTAATATCATTCCATCATGTAGTCGTAATTTCTTTTAATACATTATATAAACGTCCAGCCGCATCTGGTACTCCAAGTTCTTTTGTTAAACGGCTCATTTCGTTTAATTTTTCTTCATTACCAGCAATTTCATCAATGGCATGAAGGAGGCTTTCTCCAGAAAGCTCTGATTCTCTTAAAACGATTGCAGCGTCATGCTTTTCTAGTGATCTTGCATTGATTTCCTGGTGATTTGCCGTCACGTATGGGCTTGGAATAAAAATAGTTGGAATTCCAAGGGCTGTCACTTCAGCAATCGTTGTGGCACCGGCTCTTGCAACAATCACATCAATCGATTTCAAGTATTCTGGCATTTGATGCAAGAAAGGCTTTGTGATCATATTAGGTGCTGCACCTTTTTCCTTTAGTTCGTTCAGCACTTTTTCATAATGAACCTCACCCGTGATATATAAAAGCTGATAGTTCTTAGCCTTTAATGCATCTTGCATGTCAATAACTGCTCTATTAATCGGCGCAGCCCCCCGGCTCCCGCCAAAAATAAGAACCGTTTTTTTCGTTTCATCCAGCCCAAACTCCTTCAGAGATTTCCCCTCTTTTATAGAGACGACTTCAGAGGCTCTAGGGTTTCCCGTAAATACAACCTTTTCAGAAGGAAAATGTGCCTTTGCTTCTTCAAAGCAGATGGCTACCTTATCAACATATCTTGCTAGAAACTTATTTGTGATACCAGGCAGGCTGTTCTGTTCGTGAATAATGGTCGGGATTTTCAGCTTAGAAGCTGCATAAACGACAGGGCCGCACACATAACCACCTGTTCCAATGACCGCATCTGGCTTAAATTCCTTTAAGTAAGATTTGCTTTTTTGAACGCCTTTTAGAAATCTCATCACCGTTTTTACGTTATCAAAGGAAAGCTTTCTTTTAAAACCTGAAATTTCTATGGACTTGAAAGGGATATTTTCTCTTTCTACAATTTTCTTTTCAAGTCCATTTTCAGTACCAATATATAAAAATTCTACATCAGGATGCAGTCTTTTCACTTCTTTAATAAAAGCTAAGGCTGGATAAATATGTCCGCCTGTTCCGCCTCCACTGATTACTATACGCATTATACCATTTCCCCTCAATTTTTTTCTGCTCTGAACAAAGTATAAACCCTGTTTTAAACAACAGGGCTCCGTTAAAACCTGTAAAGAAGAGTCAAAAAACATGTTTCCAATACAAAATCTGTCATTTCTACTCTTCAAATCATTTTTTTGTACTTTTGCAAAATAAATGTCATCATGGTTTCATGAACTAGCAGCACTAATATCTAGCGTACCTGCTTACATTCAAGAGTACGCCAATTGCCATCAGCATTAATGTCAGTGATGAGCCGCCATAACTTAGGAATGGGAGCGTGATACCTGTCACAGGGATAAGTCCAGTAACAACTGCGATATTAATCATCACTTGAATGGCAACCATTGAAATAATACCAACTGCTAGGAAACTTCCATATAAGTCTGGGGCTCCAAGTGCTATTCGTATGCCTCTCCATAATAGAACACTAAAGAGCAGCAAAATGAGTGATCCTCCTATAAAGCCAAGCTCTTCAGACAATATTGCAAAGATGAAGTCTGTTTGAGGCTCAGGTAAATAAAAGAATTTTTGTCTACTTTGACCGAGACCCATTCCGAACAGACCGCCTGGACCAACAGCGTATAAGGATTGAATAATTTGAAACCCACTGCCTAGTGGATCTTCCCAAGGATTTAAGTACGATGTAATTCGTTTTATGCGGTAGGGCGCTGATAAGACTAGTGCAGCAAATCCGCTGAGCCCTAGAAGACCGAGAAATATAAAGTGAGCAATTCTCGCACCTGAAACAAATATCATAATAATACAGGTTCCAACCATTACCGTCCCTGTTCCCAAATCTGGCTGCAGCATGATGATGGCAAATGCAGAAAATACAATGCCTAATGCTGGTGCGAAACCTTTACGAAAGGATGTGATATTTTTTTGTTTTTCAGATAAGAATTTTGCAAGAAACGCAATCATCGCAAGCTTCATAAATTCAGAGGGCTGAATACTAAACGCACCGACACCGATCCAGCTTCTTGATCCATTTCTCTCCATACCGATACCAGGAATAAGTACAAGCAGCAAAAGGAGAAAACAAACAGCAATCAATATCTTTGACCAAGTCCGCCACGTCCAATAATCGACTCGCATAATGAAAAACATCGCGATAACTCCGATTCCGGCAAACAAAAGCTGTCTTTTTGCAAAATAAAACGAATCATCAAATTTATACGATGCCCACACAGCACTAGCGCTGTACACCATAATTAAACCAATCGTCAATAAAAGTAACGTAATGACAACAAGCAAAAAGTCCGGAGAAGTTTTCTTATTCGTCAAGAGACCGACACCCCAAGCATAATTTCATTTGGGCTGTCAGTCATACGAGAGACAAGCCCTTATTTAAGCATATGCACGGCGTTTACAAACATGTCTCCACGTTCTTCAAATGTTTTATGTTGATCCCAGCTTGCACAAGCCGGAGATAATAAAATCACGTCTTCTTCTTCAGAAATGTTAAACGCCGCAGGTACTGCTTGTTCAACATTATCGACATGTTTTACGTGATGTATTCCCAGTTCTTCACCAAGCTTCACAAACTTAGGTGCCGTCTCACCAAATGTGATAATTCCTTTTACATTTTTCATAAAAGTTTTCAATTCATCAAATTCATTGCCGCGATCAAGCCCGCCAGCTAGTAAAATGGTCGGCTGATTAAAAGCTGACAATGCTTTACTTGTTGCCAGTATATTGGTGGCTTTACTATCGTTATAGAATTTTCTGCTTTGAATTGTATCTACAAACTGCAGACGATGCTTCACTCCACTAAATGTCGTGAGAACGTGTGCGATTGCTTCATTTGAACAGCCTGCATTTTTTACGACACAAATAGCTGCCAAAATATTTTCTTGGTTATGCTCACCAGGAAGAACAACATCCTTTAAATCGATGATATGTTCATTCATGTAGTAGATCGCACCATTTTTAATATACGCACCATGTTCTACTTGCTCTTTCACTGAGAAAAACACTTTTTTTGCTTTTGAAGCTTCAGCCAGTTTTACGACTGATGGATCATCGAGGTTAATAACAGCTATGTCATCTTCAAGTTGATGTGCGTATACTTTCTGCTTTGCATTTTCATATTCATCACGAGTGTGGTGATAGTCTAAATGTGCATCAAAAATATTTAATATTAAGCTGATTTTAGGTCTGAAATCAACTGTTCCCATTAACTGAAAAGAAGAGAGTTCAGTTACGATCCACTCATCGCCAGCTGCCTTTGCAGCGACTTCGCTGGCAACTGTGCCAATATTACCTGCTACTAAAGTTTTTTGACTGTCTTGTTTCAACATTTCATAAATCAAAGTCGTGGTAGTGGTTTTTCCATTTGAACCAGTAATCCCAATAAAAGGAGCTGAGGTTAAATGATAAGCTAATTCTATTTCCGTCCAAACTGGAATTCGTCGGCGAAGCGCTTCTTGAACCATCACATTTTCATATGGAATTCCTGGATTTTTAATTAAAATCGTAATTTCTTTATCATCGAACATACGAAGAGGATGGCTGCCGCAAACGACATCAATCCCCTTTTCAGAAAGAAGCTGAGCAGGTTCATTTTCTTCAAACGGCTTTTGGTCATTTACTATGACATTTACTCCATGCTCATGAAGAATTGAAGCTGCCGCATATCCGCTTTTTGCAAGACCTAATACTAGTACATGTTCGTTTTTTAACATTTGCATCTTATTCAATTATAACCACACCTCGATGTAAATTCCTAAAACAGCAAGTAATAAACCAGCTGTCCAGAAGGTGACAACTACTCTCCACTCAGACCAGCCAACTAACTCATAGTGGTGGTGAAGCGGACTCATCTTAAAGATTCTTTTTCCAGTTGTTTTAAAGGAGATCACTTGAAGAATAACGGATAACGTTTCGACAACAAATACTCCTCCAATAATGACAAGTAAAATTTCAAGCTTTGTTAAAATCGCAATTGCTACAATCGCTCCGCCTAAAGCAAGCGACCCTGTATCACCCATAAATACTTTTGCAGGATGCGCGTTAAACACAAGAAACCCAAGAACGGCTCCAGCAACAGCTACTGAAAAGATCGCTACATCGTACTGTGATTGATTCCAAGCCAATATAGCAAAGGCTCCAAAGGCAATAGCCGCGGTTCCAGATAATAGACCATCCAGTCCATCCGTTAAGTTCACGGCATTAGAACCTCCGACAAGCATGAAAACGACAAGGATAAAGTAAGCCCATCCTAAATCGAAGCTCACATCTGTTCCTGGAATGCGAATCGTCGTTGCAAACTGATAATAATGGAAGACTGCATAAAAAATCACTGCGATCACAATTTGACCAATTAATTTCTGTTTCGATGTTAAACCTAGGTTTCGTTTCATCGCTACTTTAATATAATCATCTAAAAATCCTAATAGACCGTAGCCAAGCGTAACAAATAACAATAAAAACATTTCTGGACTAATCTCAGAAAATTTGTTGATCATCACAATCGTTGTAATGGTAATAGAAAAGATAATCATAATTCCGCCCATTGTCGGAGTACCTGATTTCTTTTGGTGAGACTGTGGTCCTTCTTCTCTAATACTTTGACCAAATTTAAGCCTTCTTAAAAACGGAATAAAAATCGGGGATAAAAGAACACTGATTAAAAATCCCATTATGATTGTAAACAATATCACCTGTTCAAGCATCGTTCTTTACTCCTTCCGAATTTCCAAAGCCGTTTTCCATCAGAAAATCACATTCATTATTAAGGTATTCATTCGCGTTCTTCGTATGTTGTTTTTGTACAAAATGCTTCATTTCATTACACTCTTTTCATCATTTTAAGATTTGTTTAGATCTAAAATAGCGTCCATAGCAACCTTTGCATCATCAAAATCGTAAACTTGATCGCCGACGATTTGATATGTCTCATGACCTTTACCCGCTATTAAGACTGTATCGCCTTTTTTCGCATTGGCAATTGCAAAAAAGATGGCTTGTTTGCGATTCACAAAACTATGATAATATGCGTCTGGCACCCCATTTTCCATATCCTTTAAAATAGCTGAAGGATCTTCGCTTCTTGGGTTGTCTGAAGTAAATACAGGTTCATCTGCATACTTCACAGCGATTTGGGCCATTTGAGGACGCTTTGTTTTATCACGGTCGCCGCCGCAGCCTATCACACAGAAAATTTTGCCCTCTGTTAATTCTCTACACGTTGTCAGGACATTTTCTAAGCTGTCAGGTGTATGGGCGTAATCGACGATAACAGGGAAATCTTGATCACAGTTCACAAGTTCAAATCGGCCTTTGACTCCCTCCAGCTCTTCAATAGCACTTACAATCGTTTCAAATGTTAAGCCAGATACGATCCCTACTGATACAGCTGCTAGAATGTTGTACACATTAAACTTACCGATGAGGGCAACTGTCACATTTTTTGTGCCAATTGGAGTGATCAAATCAAATTGAGTCCCCTTCGGTTTGATTTGAATATTCTTTGCCATTACATCTGCTTTTTGCTCTAAGCCATATGTCATGACTTCAGCAGCTGTCACTTTTTCATAATAACTCGAAGCGTCATCATCTGCATTTAAAATCGCATGCTTCGGCTTGTCGTGATGAAAGGCACTGCCAAGCTGTGAGAATAGCAAGCTTTTCGCATGTTTATATTCTTCCATTGTGTTGTGGTAATCAAGATGGTCCTGAGAAAGGTTTGTGAAAACAGCAATATCATAATCACATCCATGTACCCTGCCAAGATGCAGTGCATGTGATGATACTTCCATAATGGCTGTGTCTACATCTTGGTCAAGCATCTGTTTAAAAGTTTTCTGAAGTGTGACACTTTCAGGTGTGGTGTTTTTCACATCGAGAATGTCATCATTCACCTTCATATACATCGTACCGATTAAGCCAGTTTTCTTTTCGGCTTTTCTCATCATTTGTTCAATCATGTGTGTTGTCGAAGTTTTTCCGTTTGTTCCTGTGATCCCGATGAGATTCAGCTTATGAGTTGGCTGCTCGTAAAACGCATCAGCTATTCTTGCAAGAGCTCTTTGAGAGTGTTTTACAATAATGACTGGTACATCTGATATGTTAAGAGGGTGTTCTGCTACAATCGCTGCAGCCCCGCTTTTCACCGCTTTTTCAGCATAATCGTGTCCATCTACTGTATAGCCTTTTATACAGACAAAAAGGCTTCCTTTTTTCACCTCTCTTGAATCCATTTCAATGGAAGTGATATCAGGATTTTCGTTTATTAGTTCGTTGTTTTCACTTTTAAAATATGTAAGGAGTTCTTGTAATTTCATTTCATATCAAACCTCTCAAATTCGTTCACGTGCATGTCTTGTGAAAAAAACACACAGTCTATATTTTATCGTAAAAAAAGGGATACATCCAGCGTATTCCTTAAGTTTCTCTTGGAAAAAACACACTTTGGGCTCTTTTTTACAAACAGACCTTCTCTTTCAACAAAAAGAGGCAGCCGAATGAGTGCGGCTACCCTCTGTTCATTCTTTATTATTCATCGTTTAAGTATAATCTGATGGTGGAGCCTTCTTTGACTTTTGTCCCGGCAGCAGGCGATTGCTTCACCACTTTACTGCCAGTTCCAGAAGCATCGATCTTAAGGTTAATCAGTAAGGATTCAAGGTCTGAAACAGATCCCCCTACAAGATTCGGTACTTCAATGGTTTTTGTGTCCAGCCACTGGTACTTCTTTTCAATTTGTCCTTTTCTTTTTTTCACACCCATCTCAGGCAGGCTGTCCCGCATAATATGACCCACAATTGGTGCAGCAACTGTCCCGCCAAATTGAATAGTGCCTTTCGGGTTATCTACCGCCACATATACAACGATACTTGGATCATCAGCAGGCGCAAACCCGATAAATGACACAATGTGGTTATTTTCCATGTACTTGCCGTCTTTTACCTTCTGTGCTGTCCCTGTTTTTCCGCCAACTCGATATCCTTCAACAAATGCATTTCGGCCAGTTCCTTGAGCGACTACACTTTCAAGCGCATATCTGATTTCTTTTGATGTTTCTGCTGAAATCACTTTCTTTTTGGCAATCGGTGATTGCTTTTTCACTACCTCTTTTGTGATTGGATCTATCCATTCTTTTGCAATGTAAGGCGTGTAAAGTGTTCCGCCATTTACCGCAGCTGCTACGGCAGCTACTTGCTGTATCGGCGTAACAGATACACCTTGACCAAAGGCAGTTGTCGCCTGCTCTACAGGGCCAACTCGGTCCAGCGGGAACAAAATGCCTCGCCCTTCCCCTTGAAGATCGATTCCTGTTTTTTGGCCAAATCCGAAATTTTTAATATAGGAAAATAATTTATCCTTTCCTAGACGATCGCCTAGTTCAACAAAACCGGGGTTACAGGAGTTTTGAACCACTTCTAAAAATGACTGTGATCCGTGGCCGCCTTTTTTCCAGCACCTAAGTCTTGCACCATCAACTGTCACAGAACCGCTGTCAAAAAAATGATCGCGTTTTAAATTGACTTTTTTCTCTTCTAGTGCTGCTGCAAGCGTAATAATTTTAAACGTCGAACCTGGCTCATATGTGCTCCACACCGGTAGATTTCGGTTAAACACTTTCGAGTCAACTGATTGATAATCCGCTGGATCAAAATCCGGTCTGCTCGACATCCCAAGCACTTCACCGTTCTTCGGGTTCATCGCAATTGCAATCATCCCATCTGGGTTATATTTTGCCTGCGCATTGTCTAATTCCCGTTCTATAATGGTTTGCACCTTCGCATCGACAGTTAACTTCATATCAAGACCATCTTTAGGCGGTGTATAATCATCTGCTTCATCTGGCATTTTCTGCCCTTTTGCATCGGAATAGAACTTGACAGAGCCTTTTTCACCTTTTAGGTCATCATCATAATAGGCTTCCAGTCCAAGTAACCCTTGATTATCAATTCCAGCGAAGCCCAGCACATGAGAAAGAAAACTGCCAAACGGATAGTGTCTGATGCTGTCTTCCGCAACATAAACGCCATCTAAATCAAGCTCTCTGACTTCTTTTGCTTTTTCATGAGATACTTTTCTGCCTTCTGGAGAAATTCGTTCGATGGATGTTTTCTTTGTGACGTGCTTGTACGCTTTCTCTTCAGACATATTCAGTACTGCCGCCAGTTTTTTGCTTGTTTCTGCGGGATCTTTAATTTGCCGCGGGACGACCAATATAGATGGGGCACTTTTGTTCGTCGCAAGCTCTACCCCATTTCGGTCCAAAATATCTCCCCTTTCTGGTTCGAACGGGAGATTCCGGCTCCATGAATCTTTTGCTAAGCTTGTGAGCTTCTCGCCCATAATAAACTGTACATATCCTAATCTAGTATCTATGATGAAAAAAATGATCACCCCAAACAGCAGCACGAAAAGCAATCGTTTTCTCACTGTTACACTTGATACTCGCACGCCCGGTTCACTCCTTACATACATATGGCTTGTTTCCATCATATGCAGGCCCGTCCTTATGTAGAACGTCTCGTCTATCCCGCTCGGCAAAAGAAAAAACCTAGCAAGTCGTTTGCTAGGTTTTGCAGTTAATTCGGGCTTTTAAATGTCACAGTGACGACTTTATCTGAAATCTCCGCTCCATTTTTCACACTTTGTTTGACAGCATATCCTTGTCCTTTTGTTTCGATATGCACACCGGAAATGGATGCATATTGAAGGACTTCCCGTCTCGACCAGCCTGTCATATCAGGCATTTTTATCGTTTTTCCTGCTGTTTTCAAGAAAACTTTCTGGCTTTCAGAGAATTCAGAGCCTGCACTTGGCCACTGTCGTTTAATGGAGAGGCCGTCGCCGATAACAACAGGCGTTAAGTTTTTGTTTTTGGCTTCTGTTTCCGCCTGCTTCACTTCTAAATCTAAGAATGAAGGCATTGTTTCTTGCTTCACTTTTTGTTCGCCTGATTTTTTATCGTCTGTTTTTGTTGGTGCAATATTTAAATATAGCAGACTATTTTTCATCACTGGGTTAAAGATTTGTGCAACTGGGGCAGAGCCAGTTTCTGTATCAGACAGCTGCGGCTGCTGTACAGCGACATAAACGAGCAGCTTCGGATCATCTTTTGGCGCCATTCCCATAAATGAAAAGACGTAATCGTTTCTTCCTTTGAGATAACCGCCGGCACCGCCAATTTGTCCTGTTCCTGTTTTCCCAGCAACGTCAAATCCTTTGATTTGGTAAGGCTGGCCTGTTCCAATCTTCGAGGAAACCACCTCACCTAAAATGTCACGGACTTGCTTTGCTGTATCAGAGGAAATTGGTTTTCCAGCTACTGTTGGTTCGTGCTGTAAAATCGTTTTGTTTGTGTTCGGGTCTGTAATATGATCAATGACATATGGCTTCATCATCGTTCCGCCGTTTGCTATTGCTGTCGCTGCTTCGATTTGTTGAATCGGTGTAATGGCAGACGCTTGACCGTAAGCCGTCGATGCTTTGTCATATTCGTATCTGTAATTGATTTTACTAGACGCTTCGTTCGGTAAGTCAATACCTGTTTTGTCATAGAAATGGAACTTCTGCAAATATTGTTCGTAGCGCGTGAAGCCTAATTTTTCTTTTGCCAGCTTTGCAAAAGCTACGTTAGACGAACGGAGAACCCCTTCATGAAAGTCAATTTTTCCCCAGCCGTTTCCATTGTTGTGGTCTCTTACAAGGCCGCCTCCTACTTTATAAGTACCAGATTGATATTTATCATTGCCTTGGTAGACCCCTTCTTGGATTGCCGCAGCAAGTGTAAAGATTTTCATCGTTGAACCTGGTTCAAACGCATATGAAATGACATCATTGTTATAATTCGTAATGTCTAATTCATTTAAATTAAAGCTTGGCCGCTGTCCCATCGCGAGCACCTTTCCCGTTTTTGGGTCAACGACTGTGGCAATGATTTTCTTCGGTTTATATTTTTTGGCAACCTGCGTCATACTTTCTTCAAGGAACGCTTGGATTTTTTGATCGATGGTCAGCGTGACATTTTTTCCATCCTTCGGAGCGACAATGTCTTCTTTACTATTTGGAAGAGCCCATCCGCTTCTGTCACTGTTATATGTCACATAGCCGTCTTTTTCTTTTAAAAATTTGTTCAGCGCCTTCTCAAGTCCCATCGCGCCTGACATGTCCTTCGTTGCCTCATCTAATCTTGCATAACCGATCAGATTCGACGCAAACATGCCGTTTGGATAATATCGCTTCGTGTCTTTTTCAAATGCGATCCCTGGAAGCTTTAGCTTTTCAATTTTTTCCTTTGTTGAAAAACTGATGTCTTTCCCAGCTTTACCAAACTCCACTTGGAACGCACCTTTAGTATTCAGACGCTTTAAAATTTCGCTTTCGCTCATATCAATGACTTTTGACAGCTCTTTTGCTGTCTTTTCTTTGTCGACGACATGCATCGGGTGCTTTGGATCGACCGTCATTTTCTTGCTCATGATTGCAATGAGCTTATAGACAGATGTATCCTCGGCAATCACATTCCCATTTCGGTCTAAAATAGACCCTCTTTTCGCTTCAAGTGTTTTCTTCGATTGATATTGTTCATTTGCCTTTGCGGCTAACACTTGGCCATCGACCGTTCCTGTAATCTGAATATAGATAAAACGTGCAAGGATGATAAAGAAAAACAGGGCGAAGCAAATACTCGCAATTGCCGCGCCTCTGTTCATCATTTTATTCTTTTTAGGCATCGCCATCTTAATCGACCTTCTTAACATCTTTCGAAATTCTTAAGCCTGCTTTTTTCGCAGTATCAATGACTCTCTCTGGTTCACTCAGCAAGTCTTTTTCTTTTTGAAGCTCAGTGATCTTCTTCGATTCTAAAGATACTTGCTGCTCTAATTTCTGGACTTCGATATTGGCGTGATAGACAGCAAAGGCCTTAGAAATGATGAGAATGGAGCTACACATAAGAGCCATGACAAACATGACAAGTAAGATTTTTTCACCAAGTGTGATAGAAACTCTTCTTTTAATAACAACCGATTGGCCTTGCTGCTCTGTTTGATATTGTTTTACTTCTCTTTGGTAAGCCAAATTACTCATAAGAAACCTCCTTTTTATCATCATCTATGGTGTCGTTTTACTTTTTTTCTGCAATTCGGAGCTTCGCTGAACGGGCACGGTTGTTATGTTCCAGCTCTTGTTCTGATGCAATGATTGGTTTTCTCGTGATCAGCTTCAGCTTTGGTTCAAGTCCTTCTGGAATCACTGGTAGTCCGTGCGGAAGTTCTGGAAGAGAAGACATTTCTTTAAATGTACTTTTACAAATCCGGTCTTCAAGTGAATGGAATGTAATGACAGAAATTCTCCCCTTCGGATTGAGTAACTCTATTGCTTGTTCTAGTGCTTCTTCAAAAACTTTCAATTCATCATTTACTGCAATTCGGATCGCTTGAAACACTCTTTTTGCTGGATGTCCGCCAGTTCGTCTTGCAGGTGCGGGAATTCCTTCTTTGATAATGTCGACAAGCTCACCTGTTGTTTCAATTGTTGCTTTTTTTCTAGCTTCTTCAATTTTGCGTGCGATTTGCTTGCTGAATTTTTCTTCCCCATATTTGTAGAAAATCCGAACTAGATCTTCAAATGGCCATTCATTCACCACTTGTTTTGCCGACAATGCGGCTGTTTGATCCATTCGCATGTCAAGAGGTGCATCATGGTGATAACTAAAGCCTCTCTCTGGTGTGTCGAGCTGAGGAGATGAAACCCCAAGGTCAAAAATCACACCGTCTACGCTTGTAATGCCTTGTTCATTCAGACGTTCTTTTAAATATCGGAAGTTGCTCTTTATGAAAAGAATGTTCGCTTTTGAATCTGCGAGCTTCTCTCGTGCATGATCCAGTGCAGCATCGTCTTGGTCAAATCCAATCAATGTACCTTTTTCTGATAGTTGAGATAGTAAATATGAGCTATGACCTGCTCCGCCCAGCGTGCAGTCTACATATGTACCGTCTTCTTTGACGTTTAAACCGTCAACTGTTTCTTTTAATAATACTGTCTCATGTTGAAACATGATGTTATGGTCCCACCTTTTTCAAATAGAAATGAATGTGTAGAAAGCTTGCTGCACAAGGGATTATTATATATCAAACCCAATCATGTTTTCAGCAATTTCAGCAAAAGAATCTTCTTGCTCTTCTGTATATTGTTCCCAGATCGACTTACTCCACAACTCAATTCGATTTGAAACGCCGATGACCACACATTCTTTTTCGAGTTTTGCATATTGGAGTAGGTTTGATGCGATGTTAATGCGCCCCTGCTTGTCCAGATCACATTCAACTGCGCCGGAGAAGAAGAACCGGGTAAACGCACGTGCATCTTTTTTCGTTAGCGGCAGTGCTTTGAGTTTCTCTTCAATTAGTTTCCACTCACTCATAGGGTAGCCAAATAAACATTGATCAAGCCCTCTCGTCAGCACAAACTGTTCTCCGAGACCGTCTCTAAATTTAGCAGGGATGATCATGCGCCCTTTTGTATCAATCGTATGTTGGTATTCACCCATGAACATGATAATCAGAGCCCCACTTTCTCACCCTTACTCTCCACTATCCACCACTTCTCTCCACAAAACTTATTTTACACTGTTTCTACATAAAAAAAAACCCTGAACTAGTCAGGGTTCATTAAAACTTTATTTCAAAGTTTGACAATTTGCTGCTTGTTTTGAAATGAAAATGGCAGATTTTTGAACGTTTTGAAGAATTCTGGACCATATTTGTTTAAAAAGTACATGATATTCCAAATTCTTTCTTGCGGGGCATCTAATGGTTTTAAGCTGTTTTCAATCCGTTCAAAATCTCGAAGGATATATCCTTCCTTCTCTTCCACACGCTGCGCCACCTTTTGATAAACAAATTGAAGCTGATCTTCGATAAATTTGGCATTTTTATCTAGCAGCTGCTCGAAGTTTGGTTCAACCTTCAGTGCTTCTTGCCTCAATACGCCATGAACATTCGCTAATTCACGTTTCGCCTGATCCACGGCTTGAACAAAGCTGTCTGGGAGGCTTTGCTCAAAGTGAGCCTCTTTCTTTTCTTTTACTCCACTTGTGAGTACTTCTTCTACCGTGAGCTCTCTGACAGGCAGCTTCTTGTCGATGTGTCTTTCGAGGATGGTCACGTGCAGTCTTGGAAGAACAGGTGCCATCTTTAATTTAAAATGCTCAAAAATTCCTTTCAGCTCTCCCCAATAGTTGACTTCACCGTGTCCTGCCATAAAAACAAGTGTTGGGAGAAGGGTTTCCTGCATTAAGGGACGCGTCACCACATTGTTGCTGAACCGTTCTGGGTGCTCCTCAATTTCCTGCAAAAGCTCTTCTTTTGTCCACGTAAGCCCCACTTCTGATATAGAAAACTGGCCGTTTTCTTTTTCAATAAGGAAGCGCTCTTCATCATATTCGTAAAACAGGTTCGCCTGATTGTCACCAGCTTCAATGATCGGCTGATATCCCGCTCGTTTCATGGCAGCCTGCGTTTCATTCAAACGAGCTGTGACTGCATCATTTGTCTCGACAATGTGCTTGAATAACGTACGCTCAAGTGGTTTGACGCCTAAGTCTCCTGAATTAAATAGAAGCAGTCCATCTTCTTCAAAAAGGTCGCATACAATCCATTCAAAGAAATCAGTAAACGTTTGTGATTTGCGTAAACATCGAAGAAGCTGATCAAGCAAGTCATTAGTATACGCAGATTCTTCATACGTTGAAAACACATCGCGGAGCCATTTTTCTGTTTTTTCTTGATGCAGAGGTGTTCTTTTGGCCGCAGTTTTTTTGACGTTATGTAATGGCAGCTTTTGCTTGACTGGACCTTTTTCGCCGGATGTGTAGACAAAATTAATTTCATCTACGTCATGATCCTCACCTGCTACCCAAAAGACTGGAATCACAGGAACGCCAAGCGCTGATTCTTTTTCTTTTGCGAACTGAATAATGGATATGATTTTATGTATGGTATAAAGCGGTCCTGAAAGTAGGCCTGCCTGCTGCCCTCCAACCACCATGACACTCCGCTTGTCACGGATCTTTTCAATGTTCTGACGCATCGCTGCCGATTCAAACTTTGCGTGGTATGCGCTCATATAATCCGCTAAAGCCTCGCGCGGGAAGCTCATTTCCATGAGATCGTCGTATCTTTTTTTCCATGTGTCTTCAGAATGTATATCATAATCAAAAAAAGCAGTCATCTCTTTTTTTTCTTCTATATAATCACGTATGAATAAATTCTGACTTCGGATGGAAAGTTCAGTCAATTGCATGTTTAGAACTTCCTTTCTTCAATAAATAGTTAGTTTCCCGAAAAAAGTATAGCATGTAAATGAGCTCACTCAAAAGATTTTGTTTGCTTTTTTTCCAATACTTCCAAGCTTCGATTAAAGAAAGTAAGATGTGGCGTCATTATCTCTTGAGCTTGAGCCTTTTTTAAAAGATAGCCAACGATGGCTTTTCTTTCGGTTTCACGGCCTTTGACGATATCTTGAAGCATTGACGATTGATTGGCGGCCGTTTTTTTACAAATTGAAACGACGTGTGACCAGAGACGCTCTTCTTCAGCCAGACCTAGAATGGACAATGCTTCTTCAAATGCACATTTCATCATGTATTCATATGCAGGATTTGCGATCAATTCTCCATTTTTCACATGCAATAAAGCCGTAAGCGGGTTAATGCAAACATTAACTAGCAGTTTTTCTTCCAGCACTCTTTTCCATTCATCCGTATAAATCATCTGAAAATGGGCCGGCGTTTCATACAAAGCATTTCTCACATCAGCTGTATCCTCAGGATGAAAAGCTCCCCACTTGATGACACCGATCCCTGTATGGTTCACTGCATGGTCTGATACCTTCATGGCGCCGTGCTCTACGACACCTATATATATCGAATGCGACGTGTCCCAGTTTTCTAAATCTAATAAGTGGGCCATGCCATTTTGTAAAAATAAGATTCGCTGACGAGGTAATGTTGATAGTTCATCAAGCACCTCTTGCAGATGGTGATATTTCACTGTCACAATCAGCAGATCAAATACTCCTGTAATCCCTGCCCTTGCCTCCGCAGACGCCCGGAATGTCTCTCCTTTTACCGTTCGCTTAATTCCTGATGTTCGAATCTCCTCTGCTTGTTCTTTTCTTCTTGTCAAAACAGTGATGTCATGATGCTGTGATAAATAACTGGCACAAAGCAGACCAATCGCACCGCCGCCAATGATTCCAATGTTCAACTGCCGCACTTCCCTTTTTCTGTTTACTTCATCATATCAACCATTTTAACAGTTTCAAGCCGCGATGCAAAAAGCAGATAGCGCGCCGCGATTGAATTTTTTTAATTTAAAAACTATAATAATAAGTGTAAAAACTTTTTAAGGCGGATGGGATGAAAACGCCTTCAATGACATCACTGTCGACATTATGTGTGTAAGGGGGAAGATCATATGACACAAGTAAAACGACTTCTAATCAATTACAAAACTTTAGAGGAATTTAAACAATTTAAGGAATATGGCATACAAGAACTATCCATGCTTGAAGACCTTGAAAGTAATATGATTGAAAATGACAGCAACTCTCCATTTTACGGGATTTATTTTGGAGATAAGCTGGTCGCACGTATGAGCCTTTATCAAGTGGACGGCTCGACGACAACGTACTTTGACCACAATCATGATTATTTAGAGCTGTGGAAGCTGGAAGTGCTTCCTGGGTATCAGCGTAAAGGGTATGGCGAGGCACTTGTTGATTTTGCCAAATCTTTCGGATTGCCAATCCGGACCAATCCACGCGTCAAATCCGCCGGTTTTTGGGATAAAATGGGCTTTGAAGCGGTCAAATATGATATGGAACGCGATAAAGGTGAAAATCCACTCATCTGGGAACCTGCCCATATTCAAAAAAATACAGGTGAATCTGCTTAATACTGATGGCAAAACGCCCCTCCTTTCTCTGTGAGGGGCGCTTTCTTATTTAGCATATTCTTTTAAGTTGATATTCTGTTTGACTCTTTCAACAATCCCAATGAGTGCCCGGTAATCTTCTTCTGTCATTTTTAATTGCCGCTTCAAGTGTTCATTCTCTTCCGTGAGCGACTTCAGTTGATGCTGCGTGTCCGCTAGTTCTTCGCGTAAATCTGCAGAGCCAGCAGGTTCTTTTTCAAGCTGCTCTAAGAACTGAATCACTTCTCGCAAGGTCAATTCAGCCTGAACTGAAGTTGCCTTTTCTTCTATCGTTAACGTATTTTGTGGTAAACCCGAGGAATGAATCCCAATCTTTTTACGCAGTTCTTTCCGCTGTTTTTTCGCCAGCTCAATGCCTGCCTGATATTGTTTTCTGACGTATGAATTCCACCTGAATCCACATGCTGCAGCCGTTCTTGACAACGCTTTTCCGACTTCTTCAAATGCGGAAAGCTGCGTTCCTCCATCTCGAATGTGTCTTAAGACGACTTCTGCTAAAAGTAAATCTTCATCTTGCGTCCATGCGTCCTGCCTTGTAATCGTCAATTGATCATCCCCCCTGAATCTGAATACCACATCATATGCGCTTACTAGAGTAGATAGACTATTTGCAGGAGAGAAACCTAAAAAATAGACAAATAAAAAAACGCAAGGGAAGATTCCCTTACGCTTTTTTATCAAGCATTAGTTGCTTTTTACGTCTTTGCCTTTGTATGTTCCGCAAGATTTGCAGACACGATGAGAAATTTTCATTTCACCGCATTCTGGGCAAGCTACCATACCAGGTACTTGTAGTTTGAAATGCGTACGACGCAATCTTTTTTTCATTTTAGAAGTTCTTCTAAAAGGTACAGCCATTATTCCCACCTCCTTAAAGAGTTAAGATTCATTATTTTCTTCTAAGAGCTTCTTCAAGCCTTCCAGACGCGGATCAATTCGGTTTTGATGTGCATCTTCCGAAATGACCGCCCAGTCATTCCCTTCCTGTGGTGCAGCACCTTTTACGTCTGTTTGGTCGCAAAAGATTTGCATCGGCACTTCAAGAAGAATTTCTTCCTTGACTATAGGCGTTAAGTCGATGATATCGTCTTCTACAACAGATACGTCTTCATCTTCTATATCGTCTGTCTTATGAAGTACAAATAGTTCTTTCGTTGAAATCGCAAATGGATAATTTACATCAACAAGCGTTCTTGAACAAGGCAATGTCATTTCACCTGTGATGGTTAAATCAAATGCGACTTGCTTTGATTCGATCACTCCAGTCCCTTTCACCTCTACTGGTGAAATGCGACGTATATCTGAATGAAGGCTAGTAAGTTCATTTAAGTCAACCGTCTCATGAAAATCGAAGCTGTTTTTAGCTTTTTGATGTAACTGATAAACTGTCCATTTCAATTGTATCACCTCTAAGAGCAACAAACATGATTATAGCTTTCATCATGCTATTTGTCAATATTTTTTCTTTACAGTCCTTTGTGATGTCAGAGCGTTGTTTGACATCAGTTCACGGAATGCCTACACTGAAAAAAATGGGCTTCATTTTTCCCTTATGCTACTGTAGCATAGACCATTTAACCATAGCAAGAAAGGCGGAACATCTATTGAAAGCAACAGGAGTCGTTGTCGAGTACAATCCATTTCATTATGGGCATGCCTATCATGTTCGCCAGGCGAAAACACATACCTCCTCAGATGTAGCCATTGCCGTCATGAGCGGATCTTTCCTCCAGCGCGGAGAACCTGCTATCGTCTCCAAATGGGCACGTACAAAAATGGCATTGCAAAACGGTGTAGACATCGTATGTGAGCTTCCATACATCTATGCAGTGCAAAAGGCAGAAACCTTTGCAAATGGCGCTGTGTCCATTTTAGACGCTTTAAAATGCCGCTCCCTTTTTTTCGGAAGCGAGGATGGGGACATTAAAGCATTTGAGCGAACAGCGCACGCTTGGCATGAAAAAAAAGAAGAAATTGACCTTTTCACAAAAGCAAAGGTCAAAGAAGGGCTTAGTTATCCGGCAGCCTCTGCCGCTGCGTTTCAAAAGATCATTGATCCTAAACACTTACTGGATCTGTCTAAGCCCAATAACATTTTAGGCTTCCACTATGTCAAAGCCATCTTAGAGAGATCTCCTCACATAGAGCCCTTTACCTCTCAAAGAATTGCATCCGGTTATCATGATCAAGAGCTTCCTAAACATCAGAAAATTGCAAGCGCGACAAGCATCCGAAAAGCCTTAAAAGAGAACGGGTCATTTGAAACTGTCGCCTCTTATCTCCCGGAAGCTTCGCTTAAGCAATTGCATGACTATTATTCTTCTTATGGTCTTTTACATACGCAAGAAGACTATTTCAGCTTCTTAAAACATATGTTTCACACCATGGATACAGCAGAATTAGAAGGCATCTATGAAATTGAAGAAGGCATCGAACACCGCATGCAAAAGGCGATCACACATGCGTCCACCTACGAGGAATATCTATCACTTGTGAAAACAAAACGATATACGTGGACAAGGCTGCAGCGGATGAATACACACCTTTTAATGAGGGTGAAGAAAACTGTTATGCATGAGCTGCTAAAGAAGAAACACACGCCATACATTCGTTTACTTGGTATGTCAAAGAAAGGACAGCAATACTTATCACTTGTCAAAAAAGAATTGGACGTACCGCTTGTCAGCAAGCTGTCTTCCTTTTCACACCCTGCCCTTGATCTTGACATTCGCGCTTCCCGCGTCTTCAGCCTTCCCATCAGCGAACCAATGCAAACAAAGTTAACAGAAGCAGAATTTAAAACCTCACCGATCCGCTATGATGAAGAGACTGGTCTCTTCCAATCTCGATAAAAAGAGCAGCCTTTGATGAAGGCTGCTCTCTGATTGTTGACAAAGGGCTAAAATGATCTTTATTTTATCCCTTTGTCTTCTTTTCAGCGTGATAGAAAACCTTTGAAGTCTAGGAAGGGCGAGCACCGGAACGGAGCGAATTTGACATTCGTGAGTACCGGCGCAGAGACCTGACACCGAATGCGAGGGTTTGTCTACACGCTGAGAGCAGCCTAAGGCTGCTCTTTTTTCACTTAAGATGATTTCTCTTTTAACTTGTTTAAATAGTTCAGTGCGTCCTGCATTGTGTCCACAGGAACGATTTTCATATTACTTTTAATATCTTTCGCTGTTTTCACTGCATTTTTGTAGTCTGAATTTGGATCACCTTTATCGTTTGGTGCAAAGAAGATATCTTTTCCTGCTTTATCTGCTGCAACAACCTTTTGATCAATTCCGCCAATTGGCCCGACCGTACCATCAGCGTCTATCGTTCCAGTCCCTGCAATCGCATAGCCATGTGTTTCGTCTTCTTTTGTCAGCTGATTATAAATTTCAAGTGACATCATTAAACCTGCCGACGGGCCGCCGATATTTTCAATATCCACCTTAATAGATGGCGACACTTTCACATCTCGGTCTGTAAATAAAGATACGCCAATTCCGACTCGATTCGGCTCTTCTTTAAAAGGCTTCAACTTCACTTTCTGCGTGATATCCTTGCCGTTGCGTTCAAGGACAAAACGGACAGATGTACCAGCTTTTTGACGGCTGATATACGACACCATTTTATCAGCAGAATCATACGTCTTGCCATCAACGCTTTTAATCCGGTCGCCCACTTCAATTTTGCCGTAAGCAGGCATGCCTTTCATGACGTAGCTCGCATATACCCCATTAAACGTATAATCTACTTTTTTGCCTGCTTTTGTATACGCTGCAATCATGGCATTTTCTTGAGAGCTTTTCATCAGCTGAAGCTGTCTTTTCATATAATCTTCATCCGACTCTCCGTCCGCTTTAATATTTTCTTCTGGGACGATTTCGTCATATTTATTCATTTTCGCAAGCAAATACGTATACGGATTGGCTGGACCTACTTTTATCGTCATAAGAGAGAAGCTGCCCTTCTCGCCGTATCCACCATCCACTTGAATGTGAGGGGCAATCTCTGTTGCATCACCCGGCTTTGTCACGTAATATGGCAGTTTAACAAAAGTTAAGCCAAATAAGACAAGAACAACGATAAAAAAGCTGAGCCAGCGAATATTCAATTTTTTCATTCGATTAACACTCCCATTTATCAATGACATCTTTCAGTTTACCTGCTAGTTGATCTGCGGCGAACTCACCAGCTTCAATCATCTCCTGAACCTGTGTGAACGAACTAGAGCTAAATGTTTCAAGCCTCGGCCGGATCATGAGATCTGCATGAATGGTTTGATGACGGACCAATTCATTTTGAAGGATGTCCAAACTTTGCATAATCACATCCGATAATCTCGTCGCCTTTTCTGTTTTTTTCACCCTTGATACATCAGAGGCGATAATAAGGTCTGCGCCCATTTCTTTTAAAACGGACACAGGAATGCGGTCAACAACCGCTCCATCCACTAGCTGTCTGCCGCCCATTTCGTGAGGAACAAACACGCCTGGAATGCTAATGCTTGCTCTGACTGCTTGTGAGACAGACCCTTCTTTAAACACAACCTTTTCCCCTGTCTCGAGGTCACAGGCAACCACCGCAAGGGGCATTCTTAATTCTTCGAATGTTTTCCCATATGTAAACGTGTGAATCAGCTGCAAAATACGATTTCCTTTTAAAAGACCGATTTTTGGCAGTGTATAGTCAGCATAATACTTTCTTCTGAAGACAAGTGCAAGTTTTTTCATTTTTTCTACGTCTTGTCCTGCCGCATAAAAGCTCCCAACAAGTGCGCCAATACTGCTTCCAGCGATCATATCTACCTGTATCCCTTGCTTCTCAAGACTAGACAAAACCCCGATATGCGCCATTCCCCTCGCACCCCCGGAGCCTAGTGCAAGCCCGATGATCGGTCGCTTCATGAAAATCCACCCTCCTCTTTCTATGCATATATACGAATCTATAGGTCTAAACATGCCCCTACTGCTCGTATAGTAATAGAAGACAGGCTCGGCTAGTTTCTTTTTCTATAATCACGAGCTCGCCAATAGATCATAACGGCAAGGGGCGAAATCTCCATGAAAAAATGGAACACTCTGTTCATCGCTGCTTTTTTTATTTTCTTAACAGCCACTGTGATTACACACCCACAAGCCTCTTTGCAAGCATCGAAAAATGGACTTGCAATGTGGTGGGAGGTTGTATTTCCATCATTGCTTCCTTTTTTTATTTTGTCCGAGCTATTAATTAGTTTCGGGATTGTCAGATTTGTCGGGGTATTATTAGAGCCATTTATGCGCCCCATCTTCCGGGTGCCGGGTGTAGGCGGATTTGTACTGGCTATGGGAATGGCTTCAGGGTTTCCTTCTGGTGCGAAATTAACGACAAGACTGAGGCAGGAAAGGCAGCTGACGCGGATCGAAGCAGAGCGTCTCGTTTCCTTTACAAATTCATCGAATCCATTGTTTATTTTCGGTGCGGTGGCTGTTGGTTTTTTTCATCATCCAGCTTTAGGCATTGTATTGGCCAGCGCTCATTATTTAGGGAATCTCGCTGTTGGTGTGACGATGCGGGGATATAAAGCGCGCCATGATGCACACCTAAGAAGCCGTAAGAAGTTTTTATTCCCCCCGTTTAAAGAGGCATTCAATGCTCTTCATACAGCAAGACTCGCAGAGAAAAGACCGCTCGGCCAAATGTTAAGTGATGCAGTCATGTCATCAGTCCAAACACTCTTTATGATTGGCGGCTTTATCATCTTATTTTCTGTGTTTAGCAAAATGCTGTCAGTTGTCCATGTGACAGACCTTTTATCTATAGGGCTCGGATATATGCTGCAAACGCTGCATCTTCCGCCAGAATTAGACCTTGCCATGATTGCCGGTTTATTTGAAATCACATTAGGAAGCCAGATGACGGGGTCACAGGAAGTCACCCTTCTCGCTAAAACCATTGTCGTCAGCTTTATTTTAGGATTCAGCGGGTTCTCTGTTCAAGCCCAAGTCGCCGGCATTTTAGCGGCAACCGATATCCGCTTTAAACCGTTTTTCTTTGCCCGCTTGCTTCACGGGATTTATGCAGCTGTTTTTGCCTTTTTATTATTCAAGCCTCTTTATGTCTCTCGATCAGACATGGCTCTCCCAGCGGGTGCCTTTGATGCAGGCCAGCAGGTCGTCATGTTCAGCAGCGTGCTTTGGAATCAGCTTGTGACAGCTGGTCCTTTGATCACACTTTGCAGCTTGATTGTGTATATCGCGCTATACTATCGGAAATTAAAAAATGGATGAGTGCTGGGTGCACTCATCCATTAAATTTTTCCTTCAGCGCTGCTTCTACCTCTTTTGGTACAAGATCTTTGACTGCCCCATGATATTTCGCTACTTCTTTGACAATACTGGAGCTTAAGAAGGAATATTGATTGTTGGTCATCATAAAAAACGTTTCAATTTCATCGTCTAACACTTTGTTCATTGAGGTGCCTTGCATCTCATACTCAAAGTCCGTCACAGCTCTTAGTCCGCGTAAAATGACTTTGGCTTCTTTTTGCTTCGCGTAATCAACAAGCAGGCCGTGAAACGATTCAACTTTGATATTTGGCAGCTCCTTCGTTGCTTGGCGAATAAGCTCACACCGTTCTTCAACAGTAAATAACGGTTTTTTAGATGAATTATTTAGTACACATACATACACTTCATCAAAAATCTTTGCACCTCTTTTGATGATATCCAAATGCCCCAATGTGACTGGATCGAAGCTGCCCGGACAAACGGCTATGTTCCCCATGCTAATTTCCCCGCTTTCTATAGATCGTAATACCAGTCAATCCGTACAGTTCCTGTCTTGTGATTTGAAGCTGTCCTGCTTCTTCTGGCAGCTTCACATCTTTATCATGCTCACACACGATCACGCCGTCATCTGTTAACAAGGCGTGCTCGTCAATCATTTCAAGAAGTGCTTTTAGCTGTTGATCTTTATAGGGCGGATCAAGGAAAATGGCTTGAAAGGATTCCTCTCGTTTCACAACAGCTGCGAGTGCACGCTTTGCTTCATTTCGAAACACTTCACTTTGATCCATTAGCGACAATTGATTCAGGTTTCCTTTAATCGTCTGAATCGCCTTTATATCTCGATCAACAAATATGCAATGATCGAATCCTCTAGAAAGCGCTTCAATCCCTAAACCACCGCTTCCTGCAAATAAATCAAGAGCCCATCCACCATCAAAATACGGGCCGATCATATTAAATATTGATTCTTTTACTTTATCTGTCGTCGGTCTTGTTGATTGACCTGGAACCGCTTTAAGTGTGCGGCCTTTTCTCGTTCCAGAGATGACTCTCATTTTTCCACCACTTTTTCTGCTTGCTTCTATTCGTCATTGTTTATGACAAAAAATTCAACATTATCTTACCACATCACTCCTCAAGGAACAATGCGCGGATATTCATTCATTTTCTATGTATAGATCAAGAAATCCGGGGTCATACTACTTATAACAGCATCTGATGTGGTGCTGTTGCCAACCGCGGAGAAGACTTACGTTTCCCCATAAGTTCTTCCTCCGGTTTCTCCTCTCCCTTTGCCTTCTCCTTAATGTATCATTAAGAATAGAAGGACCCCGCGGGTGATGCCGCGGGGATTTTTTTGTGTCTTTAAAAGCCCACCTTATAATCATACTCTTTTGCTTTGTCCAATTTGGATTCGTACTCTAATTTAATAAAAGGTTTATATGAAGGCTCAACACGTTTCACAAATGGTAACGAGCTGAGTTTAGCCATATGGCGCTCAAGATCATCCATATCACAATAGATCACAGCATATTTCATTTTCCTTGAAATATAGTGAACATTCCCGAATTTTCTTAGCGCTTTTGACTGCTTTAACGAATGCAGCCAGACGACCATCCCTTGACGTTTGGTTTCCATCTTTTCACCTGCCGCTTTTCAATTCTTTTCATTCATTATGTAAAAGACGAGACATTCAAGTCTCGTCAAGATACTTTACAGCCGCAGCTGCCACCTGATCCACAGCCACCGCCGCATGATGATAGACCATCAAAATATGGGTTCCCTGTTGGAACTTTAATATATGCTGATACAGCTTGACCGATTTCAATACTAATCTCATCTAAGATGGATTGAATCGCTGTTTCTGCTTTTTTGAAATCAACCACTGTATCGTGAAGATCTAGCTTTCTTTTGACCTCACGCATTTCCTTTGAGATCGTTCTATAGTCCGGATGATATTTGCCGAACCGCTGCACATCCTCATACTGCTCTTTTACTTTTGTAAAATGGGCAATAATTTGTTGGGCTTCTTCGTCTTGCTGGAGACGCTTAAAGCAGTTGCGGTAATGTTCAGCCTCCTCCGACTGAAGAATCATGGCAGCTAATTGATTTGCTTCCTCTTGGAGCTCCACAGATTCGATTGTCGCATACATAAATGTTGCACCTCCAATTCATAGTTTACCACGAAACCTATGGATCAGAAAATGCTTTTACGTGACAAATACATCCCATGTTTCTCTTTTCTGTTTATATTCTGGATGACGGGAATTCAGCATAACAGTCATTTTATGCTTTCCTTTTGAAAGATGCTTGACCACAAATGCCGCGGTATACTCATTCCCTGCACGTTTCCCGTCTACATACACTGTAAAATATCCCGCCTTCTCGTTCTTTTTCAGACGCTCTGGCTGAAGATGAAAATCTTGAAGTGTACTTTCTATATAGACAGACGACCCTTGCACTTTGTATTTCAAAAAGCCTTGCTGCTTCATTTCGCTTTGGGCTTGCTGCATGACTGGTACTGCTGGGTCTTGCTTAATCACTTGCTTTTCTCCATGTTGACTTTGACACCCGGTGACAAGAAAAAGCAATGCGCCTATTGACAGCATCCATTTCATCATCTGATTCTCCTTTCATCTACTTTTATAGGATGCTCAGGAAATAGACATCTTAATCAACTCAAAAAAAGCCTCAACCGGCTCCATTTTGATTGCGCATTGCTTGGAACATTTGAATCATCATTTCAGCCATTTGGACGCTATTGCTCAACTGACTCACACGATGAGGAATGGTTTTTTCGTAAAAGTTCATTTTATCTAATTCAAAGGACGTTAGATTTTCAGGATGTCGCGTCAGCTGTCTGTACCAGATAGGACGCTGCCTTATGAATTTGATTCGCTCCTCTTCGGCCATGACAAATTCCTGTACTTCTTTTCGCACCAGAAGCATCCCCTTTCACTTAATCTTTCCTGAAGGAGAATGGGTGCTGACTGCCTCCAGATGAACCTTTCTTTGAACCATTGGATGAAAATTGGCCGAGCAAGCTTTGTAAAGAGGAAATAGACTGGCTCATTTTGTTAATCTGTTCATTCATTTGATCAGCGTCCATTTTTTTCACAGCAGAAACCATTTTAGACATAAAATCTGCTTTTCCTGCTTCACTTGGCTTAGAGGCTTTTTCTTCTTTCGCATCTTCTGATTTCGATTGCCGGTAAGGTGACCACATCTCATCTTCCTCACCAAACATGACCCAATTCTCGTATACACTTTGCCAGCTTTTTTCTTGCGTTTGCACTTCTTGAATTAACTTCGGATGGCGTCTGACGAATTGTTTAAATTCATCAATGGATGTTTGTTTATGCTTGTTTGTCATATCCTCACCCCCCATACAAATGCCTACTATACTATATACACCAGCATCTGTTTTGGTGAGCCTCTTTTTAACCATCAAAAAAACAGCTGCGACCATGCAGCTGCTTTCGTTTAAGAAGTTTTCTTGATGAAATTTTGGGTGTAATATTTTTCTTTCACCCCTACGCCAAGATGCGTGTAATCTTTATTTAATAACGCCTTCCTGTGACCTTCACTATTGAGCCAGCCCTCTACCGCTGCAGGTCCATCGACATAGTTATAGGCAATGTTTTCACCTGCGAGCTGAAAGCCCACCTCGCCTCTTTCTAACCGGTCTTTCAGCGTACCGTATTTTTTAGATTCATGGGAGAAATAATGATTCTCTTTCATGTCCTCACTATGCATGAATGCCACTTCAGAGGTTTCATCATCCCACTTTAAGATCGGCAGGTTGTACTTATGGCGGATAATATTGGTCATATCAAAAATTTGTTTTTGACTGGAAGCTTCGATATCTTTCCACTTTTCGCCTGATATCGCCTCAGGTTCTACCAATTGACCTCGGTAGACCACCTCATACGGCTTTTGTTTCACAAATGTATCTGCGTTGAAGGCCCTGATACTTGAAAGGGTGCTTTCAAACTTATCCATGTAAAGCTGAACATACACATCATCTCCCACTTTCACAGTAGGTCTTGTATTCATATCATCTTCTGAGAATTCAAAGCGGTATGAATTTTGTTCATCCTCCACATGAATGTAAGGTGCAATTTGTGTTTTCTTAAATACTTCACTTGTGGCTTGACCGATTTTAAACGGTTCTACATTCAGACCGTCTCCTGTTGCAAACAAGGTCACCACTTTACTATCCTTTACCCCTACTTGAATATAGTGCTTCTTCGATTGGTTGTAAATCCACCAGTCATAATCATATGCGGAAGGATCAATTCGATCTGGTTCTCCCAGCTGTTTAAGCACTTCGTTTGAAGATTTCCCCATAAAGGACATGAGCCCTTTTTTGGGGATGTTGATCGGCTTATCGCTAGATGTTTCTTCATTAGACACCTTCGGTTCATTGCTGTTTTCTTTTTCTGGTGAAGATCCATATTGAATAAACAGAACGTACGTTCCAGATATAATCAGGAGGATGAGGAGTGTTTTGAGCACAGTTTTCAAATAAACACCTCCGTTAAATTGGCAAGGTACAAAAAGTACCTTCTACTGTCATTTAAACAAAACTTGCTCCATTTATCAACGACAATACAGCCTATTTAACACGAATTTAAAATATGCCCCTCTTAATGAAGAAATCCTTGTCCATGATCTTGATCCTGTTGAGAGATTTCTGTCAGTGCCTCTCCCGCGCGATCATTTGATAAATCTTCGACTGATAAATCTCCAAGAGCGACAATCCCTGTTAATGCGCCGTTTTTCACAACGGGAATGCGGCGGAGCTGATGCTCTGACATGAGCCGGACAATTTCTTCAAGTGTTGCATCTTCTTCAGCTGTTAATACTTCCTTTGTCATCAGCGAGCCTACTTCCTGTGAGTTTGGCTTTTTTTCTGCAATGCCTCTAAGCACAAGGTCACGGTCTGTCACTATTCCTACGAGCTGATCTCCGTCAACCACTGGAATGGCACCAATATCAGCATCTCTCATTTTGACTGCTGCTTCATACGTATTGTCATCTTGATTACATGTCACTACTTTTTTGGTCATAATATCTTTGATTTTTTTCGTTTTCACGTTGATTCCTCCATCCGTTATTTTCTTTATTACTGTAACCAGCTTATAAAAGAACATACCTTTCACAGTTGAAAGTTTAACGCTTTCATACTATGATTGTCAGTAAAGGGAAATTTTATAAGGAGGGGTTTTGGGTGAAGTTTGAAGGTACGGGGATTGAAAAGGTATCAGCTGACTTAAATAAATTAGATTTCATTATGGAAAGTGAAGGATTTGTACGAGCCGATCAATGGGATTATGAGCGTGTGACATACGACAGAAAGTACAGCATGGTAGAGGGAACCTTTTATTTACGGATTTCCGGCTACGCTACTGAAGGAGATGTCGGTTCCAAAAAGGCACACATTCAGCTTCTAACACCGTTACTTGGAAAACACTATTATCCACATGGCGTTGAATACGGCGAAGGCGAAGAATTCCCTAAGTCTCTCATTCAATCAAGCAAAAAAACACTTGCACAGCTGAAGGAAAAACTAGAAGCCATGACGGCTGAAGCATAAAACAAAGGGCTAAAATGATTTTTTAGCCCTTTTCCTCATACGATGAAAGCACAGCCATCTGGCTGTGCTTTTTTTATTCATATTTCGGAATAAGCGCATCTGGTACGGCATCTTTCGCTCTTTCTTTTCTTGCCCAGTCAAAGAAGACAACAGCAAGAATAGAGCCGTACACAATCTCCTGAATAATTTTCATCAAAATCGCACCTAGCTGCTGATCCTCTAGCAGCGGCAAGGTGTGGAACATATCAGGGCCAGTGAGAGCAAGGCCTGCAAGCATATCACTTGGCACACATAAATGCAGTGCTTGTATCCATGCGCCGGCATCAGAATAGGTTGCATAGATCGGTGCTTCACTAAACATGATGAGTGCACAGGCCGGAGTCATCAATATCCCGTCTGCCATGATATATCCAAGCTTCAAAATGCCTGTGATCTGCGGCTGACTTTGGACTTTATGGACAAGCGGCCACCACATGAAAAAGGCAGCGATAAAAATAACCACCGTCATCAATGCGTGGTAAAACGGATCTGTTTTCACAAAATCAAACACAAGCGGAATGTGATACAGCGAAAACAATCCGTTAAATCCAAGCAGTGCAATTAAAGGTTTGGAAAACAAACGGAAAACAGCTTGAATACCTGGTGTTTGAATGATCCGCTCCCATATGGCTGGAGGCAATCCTGTAATAAGGAGAGGCGGGATGACTAAGTATAGCACCGCCATTTGCGCCATATGTGCACTAAACATAATATGCCCCATTAAATCAATTGGGCTCCCTTTCACAGCATATAACAGAACAAGCCCCGTCAGAAATAACGTCTTCTCTTTCACCGTCGCACGGTGCTTTCCCTTTGTCACAAGAAGCAGATAAAGAGCAGCTGCTATCACAATACAAGTCAAATAATAAGGGCTCCATAATGCCCGAAATCCGAATATTTCTAAGTTCTCCATTGCTGCGCCTCCTTCAAGGGCAAAGCGGGTTTACCACCATATAATGGTCAAAAAGGCTAATACGGTAATAAACGCAACAAACACACCTGAGTATAGAAACAAGGCGGGTGTTTCATGCCCTTTTTGGTTCATGTGCATAAAATAATAAAGCTGAAAAGCTACCTGAATGCCTGCAAGCAGTAAAATAAATGGTACTGCGAACCAATTTCCAACGTCTTCTGAGGCGATCGTTAAAAACGCAACAAATGTTAATCCAATCATCAAGCCGAAGGAAATGAGCTGATGCTTCATTTCCTCGGCATTTTTCTTTTTACGATATACAAGATCGACTTTGGACTGATTTGTGTTTTTATTTCCCATTCTTATCCCACCATTCCCATTAAATATACAACGGTAAAGATGAAGACCCACACAACATCAATGAAGTGCCAATAGAGACTTGCCACATAATATTTCGGCGCATTGTATAAATCAAGTCCGCGTCTCATATTTCGAATCATAAGAGCGGTAATCCAGCAAAGTCCGAAGGCAACGTGAGCTCCGTGAGTTCCTACAAGTGTATAGAAGGAAGAACCAAGAGCAGAGCTGGTAATCGTAAATTCATACGCATGCACATAGTGATAAAACTCATAAATCTCAACCCCTAAAAATCCAGCACCTAAAAGGACCGTGATACCAAGCCAAAGCTGCATCTTTTTAAAGGCAAAGTTTTTCATATGATACATGGCATACACACTCGTTAAACTGCTCGTTAATAGAAGCATTGTGGCAATAAAGACAAGTGTGAGGTCAAACATATCAGTTGTTTTTGCTCCGCCTGCATTTGAGTTTTTCAGCGCCAAATAAGTGGCGAAAAGCGATGCAAACAGAACGGTTTCTCCTCCAAGAAACAGCCAGAACCCGACAAACTTATTCTTCCCTTCTAACGTGGCCTTCTCAGGAGAAGCTGGAAAGGTTTCCGCCGTCATTTTTTGTGGTTCCATTATGCTTTCACCCCTTTATCATCGTCGTCGGTCAAATCTTCTTTGTGAATATGGTATCCATGATCATCTTTCAGAGACCTAACGAGCATGGTCGCAAACGTAATACCAAGACCAATGAAGATCACCGGAAGCCCCCAGCTGTGCTCTTGACGATACATGAAACCAAACGCTGACACAAATAGACCGAATGAGATAATGACAGGCAAGATGGAGTTATTCGGCATGTGAATATCATCGAGCGGTTCAGATGCTGTCATTCCTTTTTTACCATCCATTTTTTCAATCCATAATGGATCTAGTCCTCTGACAAGCGGAAGCTGTTTAAAGTTGTATTCTGGCGGAGGCGAAGACACTGCCCATTCAAGTGTTCTTCCATCTCCCCAAGGATCGCTCGATACACGCTCCCCTTTGGCTGTTGTCCAGATGATGTTAATCAGCATGATCACAACAGCTACAAACATAAACAGTGCCCCAATCGTACTGACTAAGTTCCCAAGCTCGAGACCCTGACCTGGCAGGAATGTAAAGACCCGGCGCGGCATGCCCCATAGACCGAGAAAATGCTGGATAAAGAAAGTTAAATGGAAACCGATGAAAAACAGCACAAAGCCAATTTTCCCAAGCTTCTCATTCAGTATTTTTCCAAACATCTTCGGCCACCAGTAATGCACACCTGCTAGAATACCGAATACAACTCCGCCGATAATGACGTAATGGAAATGCGCCACAACAAAATACGTATCATGGAACTGATAATCCGCTGCAGCTGCCGCAAGCATGACCCCAGTTACCCCGCCAAGTAAGAACGACGGAATAAAGGCAACAGAATAAAGCATCGGCGTTGTAAACTTCACATTACCGCCCCATATCGTGAGCAGCCAGTTGAATACTTTAATTCCTGTTGGCACCGCAATTGCCATGGTCGCTACAGCAAAGATCGCATTGGCGATAGGTCCAAGCCCCGTAGTGAACATGTGATGCGCCCACACCATGAATCCAAGGAAACCAATCAATACAGTAGCGAACACCATGGACGAGTAACCAAACAATCTTTTTCTTGCAAACACCGGAATGATCTCAGAGAAGATTCCGAATGCCGGCAGGATCAAGATATATACTTCCGGGTGTCCGAAAATCCAGAACAAATGCTCCCAGATGATTGTATTTCCTCCAAGCTCTGGATTGAAAAAGCTCGTGTCAAACATTCTATCAAGCATCAGCATCGCAAGCCCTGCTGTCAGCGGAGGGAATGCGAATAAAATAAGTGCGGAGGCGACAAATGTCGTCCAAGTAAAGAGCGGCATTCTCATATACGTCATACCAGGCGCTCTCATATTAATAATCGTTGCAAGAAAGTTAATTCCTGCGATCAGCGTACCAATACCCGCGATCTGTAAACCTAAAATGTAGAAATCCATTCCATGACCTTCTGAATTCAGCGTGAGCGAAGCGTATGCAGTCCAGCCTGCATCAGGTGCTCCGCCCATAAACCATCCAAGGTTTAAGAAAATTCCTCCGAAAAAGAATAACCAAAAACCAAGTGAATTCACAAACGGAAATGCTACGTCACGTGCACCAATTTGAATTGGTACTACCGCATTCATTAATGCAAATAACAGCGGCATAGCTGCAAGGAAAATCATTGTCGTTCCATGCATCGTCATGATTTCATTGTAAACCCCTGCACTGACAAAATCATTTTCAGGGATGGCTAGCTGAATACGGATAAACATCGCTTCTAGGCCGCCAACCAAAAAGAAAAATCCCCCTGCCACTAAATATAATATGGCAATTTTTTTGTGGTCAACCGTTGTCAAGTAATCCCATAAGACAGCGCCAAACCCCCGCTTTTTAGCTATTGTACTCACCATGAAATCCCCCTCTTATCTCCCATTTGCCCCTTTTCATATAGATGTCTTTCTTCACGATCCTTTAAGCAGACTATGTCTGACAGATGACGACTTCTCGGTTGTAGAGACATATTCGGGAGCTCTTAACAAAAACTTCACATCGATCACATACCCTCTTGAATATTTGCTCTAGTTGTTACTCGATTTTAAGACCTTTTAAATACTCGTAAAGTGCATCTGCTTCTGAGTCATTTAATTTAGGGTACGTTCCTGTCATCTTATTACCTGGTTTAAAGCTTTCTGGATCTTTCAGCCATGCTTTCACATTTTCTTTGTTCATGTCTTTAATTCCAGCTACTTTCGTCCGCTCTCCGAAGGTCGCAAGGTTTGGTGCAGTTCTTGCTGCTTCCGGCCGTTCGTCACCAGGCTCTACTGCGTGACAGCTTAAGCAATTTTTCTCTTTAAATAGCTTTTCACCCTCTAAAGCGAGATCCTTTGTGGATTCAGGCTTCTTGTAATCAGCCATTTTTTTCGTCCATCCTAAAAACTCATCTTGAGAAAGCGTTTTAACTTTAAAGTCCATTAAAGCATGTGACGGCCCGCACAGCTCCGCACATTTCCCGTAGAAATATTCCCCTGCATCTTTCGTTCGTTTCGAGTCAAAGGTTAAATAAAATTTGTTTTCATTATCTGTGTTTGTATCAATTTTACCGCCAGCCGATGGAACCCAGAATGAGTGTTTGACATCGGACGCTTTCAGCTTAAAATATACCTTCTGATCTGTTGGTACGATCAATTCCTGACTTGTGACAATCCCATAATCAGGGTATTCAAATTCCCACCAATATAAGCTGGCTCTTACATTGACAACAAGTGTCTTTTCAGGATCTCGTTTTTTCTTATCCATAGCGCTTGTATCCCCTAGTTCAAGCGTGTATGCCACAACAGGTACAACGAGAATAATGAGTAGAAGAATCGGAATCGCTGTCCATGTGATTTCCAGGTTGCGGTTCCCTTCCACCTGCTTTGGAATCGTATCTTCTCCCACTTTAGAACGTTTGAATTTAATGATGACGTAAAAGAAAATGATCGATACAACAATGACGACAAGAACCATAATGAGTGTACTCAGTACCGTTAGGAAAAACTGTTTATCTGCTACTTCCCCAACAGGCTTGAGTGTTGATAAGTATGGTTCACCACAGCCCGCCAAAACGAGCGTCAGTAAGAGAAACAGTGAATAAACACGCCATTTTCTTATCATAATTTGTCCCAACCCCTTTTGCTTGATCTCCTTTGCCTTTCGCTTTTTACCTCTTATTTATAAAATCACTTCTCACCCATGCATAACCCCCGCCTCTTATAAAAGCACTTACATTTCCTCTTTTCATAAAAAAATGATGTTTTTACTCAAAATACCATCTATGTATAAACAGAAAGCCGCCTAAATAGAACTGAATATCAGGCGGCTTTCATAGTTGTTAGAAAATGTTGTGTTATAAGATATAGCCATTGTTTTGATGTGATCAAAGTGTATTTCACTCTAGAATAGTGTAATAATAATCATCGCTACGAAAAAGATGGTTAAGTAGTTTAATGAATAAACGAACATGAGCGTTGACCACTTCATGATGTCTTTCATTTTAAAGCCCATAAGGCCAATAACAAGCCATCCAATATTAAGCAATGTACCAAGTGCGACAATCGGCCATCCTAATCCACCTAAGAAAAATGGAAGCGGAAGAAGACATGCTGTCCAAATGATGATCTGGCGTTTTGTGACTTCAAAGCCGTAAACAACTGGCAGCATTGGAATGCCCGCCTTACGGTAATCTTCCGTTTTCTTAATCGCAAGTGACAGGAAGTGCGGGATTTGCCAAATGAACATAATCATAAACAAAACCCAAGCCGTTGTGTCAATTGTACCTGTGACAGCTGTCCAGCCGATTAATGGCGGAACCGCGCCAGATACACTTCCGATAACTGTATTGATGGTGTAATGGCGTTTAGACCACATGGTGTAAAGAACCGCATAAGTAAAGACTCCAATAAATCCAATCACTGCTGATGTAATGGTTGTCATCAGAAGCATAATGAGTCCTAATACAACAAGCAGAATGCCAAATGCATACGCTTGCCCCGGCTGAATTTTACCTGTAACCGTCGGTCTTGTTTTTGTTCTTTCCATTAATATATCAATATCACGGTCAAACGCATTATTAATTGCGCATGAACCGGCAATAATAAGAGAAGAACCAATCATTGTTAACAGCACAATATCAAGATTTCCAAGAAAACTCATATCTGTAAAATAAAAAGCAAGCCACATTCCAGTAAATGTCGTAATGAAATTGGAATTGACGATGCCCATTTTAATCAGAGCAAGAAAATCTTTCCACGCTGTTGTTTCTTCTATTTGTCCATGAATAGCTGCTTCCGCAGCTGTTTTGGAATTTGCCAATGTGTATAACCTCCCTTGCCCAAACCTTCAAACGAACGAATGACACGTAAAATCATTACAACTCTATCATACAAGATAAACAGCTGTAAAAAAACATCCTATTAAATAATAAACGACAAACTTGAAGTTATTTGTGAACTTTTCGTGAATTTATTAGGATATATGTGTGTTTCAGAAGGCGGTGCAAAATGAAATATTCTCTCCTCTATTTCTATCAGACTGTCAAAGAAAGATCAAGCACTCTAAATCTGTAAACTTTGTGAACTAACATATCATTTTTTTGTGAACTTTGGTCATTATGAATTGCAACAGAACACGCATTTGGCTTAAACTTGAGAGCATGTGAGGTTTTCATTTACATCAGAAGTTTTTTAGAGAAGGTGAAATAATTTGATGAAATTTGCTTTAAGGCTATTGAGCGTGATCACAACGTTTGTGATGCTGATCGTACTGATTGGCGGTGCGCTTGTGACGAAAACCGGTTCGGGTCTTGGCTGCGGTAGACAGTGGCCCCTTTGCCACGGTCGTTTCTTTCCTGAAATGAACCCCGCTTCCATCATCGAATGGAGTCACCGCATGTCAACAGGGGTTTCCACCATTCTTGTTCTGGCACTGGCGGTCTTATGCTGGAAAAAAATTAGTCCAGTATTCCGTGAAACCAAATTTTTGGTCATCATGTCCATTATATTCTTAATGCTTCAAGCGCTGTTAGGAGCTCTTGCCGTCGTATTTGGTTCTAACGCACTTGTAATGGCACTGCACTTCGGTATTTCACTCATTTCATTTGCTTCAGTATTACTGCTTGCACTTCTTGTCTTTGAAGCAACCAGATCTGAAACAAAGCTTGTGAAGCCGCTTCATATCGGCAAAAAAATGCAGTTCCATATTTATGGGTTGATCACGTATACGTATATCGTGGTATATACGGGCGCTTATGTGAGACATACAAAGTCAAGCCTTGCTTGTTCTGTCTTCCCGTTTTGTTCAAAAGACGGTGCGCTTCCAACGTATTTTAATCAGTGGGTTCAAATGTCTCACCGAGCAGCAGCACTTCTTTTATTCGTCTGGATATTTGTCGCAATGTTCCATGCCATGAAACATTATAAAGAACAGAAGCAGCTTTATTATGGGTGGATTATCTCAGCCATTCTGATTACACTTCAAGCCATTTCAGGTGTGATGTCTGTTTATTCTCAGCTTGCACTTGGTTACGCGCTGGCTCATTCATTCTTTATTTCTTGTTTGTTTGGGGTACTATGCTACTTCTGCTTACTCATTGCCCGGTTTAAATATGAAAGCAAAGAGCCATTTAGATAAGAATTGTATCCCCCTTTCATGTGGAGAGGGGGATTTTTTATTGTTGTTTTGCTTCTTCGAATAGCAAGATGGCTTTTTTGCGTCTTTCCTGGTGATCAACTGTTGGCAGCGGGTATGTATCCCCTAGTACACAGCTCGATTTCAGTTGTTCATCAGTCGGCATTTTACTTGGTTCATGAATCCATTTTTCATCAACATGCTCTAGCTCTGGTACATATTTTCTAATATATTCCCCGCTTGGATCAAACCGCTTCGACTGGGTCGTTGGGTTAAAAATACGGAAGTACGGCACGGCATCTGTCCCAACAGAAGCTGCCCACTGAAATCCTCCGATATTCGAAGCCTCATCATAATCCACAAGCTTTTTTGCAAAATACGCTTCTCCCTTTCTCCAATCAATCAAATAATCCTTTGTTAAAAATGAGGCGGTGACCATTCTTAAACGATTATGCATCCAGCCTTCCTCATTTAATTGTCTCATCCCTGCATCAACGAGAGGAAAGCCTGTTTCACCTTTACACCATGCTTCAAACAGCGTCTCATCTTCATTCCATTTCATCCCTTGAAACGCTGAATTGATTTCTTTTTCTTTCATCTCTGGATAATGAGCATAAATCATATGGTAAAAATCTCGCCACGCCAGCTCTTTGATAAAGGTTTCTCTGCCCTCGTCTTCAAATCGCTCCTCCTCATGAACCGCATGAAAGATCGTTCGAATTGAGATGGTCCCTGTTTTTAAGAAACGTGACAGCTTGCTCGTTCCAAAAACAGATGGCGTATCTCGTTTTTCATGGTAACGTGTTAGTCTTTTTTCGATAAAGTCATGCAGCGTGTTCATCGCTTTGTGTGAGCCGATTTGATCAAATTTTCTTGAGCATCTCATGATTATGCTGCGCAGTTTGTCATTTCCTTTGAGCGAAAGTGGCTCATCACAGATCGTATGAGCGCTGCTGAGAAAAGATTTGTCAACTTTTATCACAGGCTGCTTCTCTTGCTTTCGCCATGATTGATAGTATGGAGTAAACACTTGATAATGAGTGCCATCCGCTTTTAAAATATCTTGCGCCCCGTGAAGGTGTGTATCTTGCCATTTTGATACATGAATGCCCTTCTTTTCTAAAAAAGCGGTTACTTGATGGTCACGCTTTTGACCGATTCCCACTTGATCTTCATTAAAAAAGACAGCTTTGATGTCATACACATCGATAACTTGCTGAAAGGCACGCAAGACATCTCCATAGATAAGGTGAATATACATTTGAGATTCTCTTGCTTCCTTGACGAAATGCGCCAAGTTTTGAAAAAAATGTTCGTTGTTTAAATCGAGGTCCATTTCAGTAAAAAATGGATCTAGATGATAAAGAGCAAATAATTTGCACTCGTGTTTTTTTGCATATGTGATCGCTTTTGATAAGGCGATATGATCATCTAATCGCATATCCCGGCGAAACCAAATCACAACAATGTTGTCCAACCTTCTTCACCTCACTCTATAGTGTAATCACTCTCACTTGCTGCTGCACATTTTAATGCGCTCAAAAAAAAGACACATCACGGTGGATGTGTCTCGCTTCTTATTCAGGCTTTAATACAATTAAAAGATCACCGGTTTGAATCGGTTCTCCATTTGTCACATGTATTTCATCTACGACCGCAGAAAATGGAGCTTGTACAGTCGTTTCCATTTTCATGGCTTCATTGATCATCAAATGCTCACCTTGTGAAATTTTCTGCCCTTTTTCGACGAGTACTTTGATGACAGTGCCTGGCATCGATGCGGCGATGTGATTTGGATTTGAACGGTCCGCCTTCATTTTTTCTTGAACGGAGGATTTGATGCTTTCATCCTTAATCACCACTTCACGCGGCTGGCCATTTAACTCAAAGTAAAGAACTCTTGTGGCATCTGGATTCGGTTCACCAATTGATACGAGTTTGACAATCAGGGTTTTTCCTTTTTCGATTTCTACCTCAATCTCTTCTCCGAGTCTCATCCCGTAGAAGAACGTTGGTGTATCAAGAACAGAGATGTCACCATAGCTTTCTGCTGTTTGGACAAATTCAGAAAAGACTTTCGGATATAAGGCATACGCAATTGCGTCTTGCTCTGTTAACGTCAGGTCATGAGATTCTTTGAACTGCTTCTTAATGTCTTCAAAGTCCACTGGCTTCAGCTTCTCACCAGGTCTGACAGTAAGAGGCTCTTCCCCTTTTAAAATCAGCTTTTGTAGCTTTTCTGGGAATCCGCCATGCGGCTGGCCTAAATAGCCTTTAAATAATTCCACAACAGAATCCGGGAAGTCTAGTGTTGCGCCTTTTTCATAAACATCTTCTTCTGTTAGATCATTTTGCACCATATAAAGTGCCATATCTCCAACTACTTTAGAGGATGGTGTCACCTTTACAATATCACCAAACATGTCATTCACACGTCTGTACATTTCCTTTACTTCATTCCAGCGCTCGCCAAGACCGACACCTTTCGCCTGCTGCTGCAAGTTACTATATTGACCGCCAGGCATTTCATGCTCATAAATTTCTGTATGAGGCGAATTCATGCCGCTTTCAAATTCATGATAGTATTTTCTGACGGAATCCCAGTATTGAGAAAGGCGTTCGACAGATTGGACATTCATGTCTGGCTTTCTTTCATGTCCATCTAAAGCATAATAAAGTGAGCTTGCACTTGGCTGCGATGTGAGTCCTGCCATAGAGCTGACGGCAACATCCACAATATCAACACCTGCATCAATCGCTCTTGCATAGGTGAACAGTCCATTTCCACTCGTGTCATGCGTATGAAGATGGATTGGGATCGTAAGCTCATCTTTTAAAGCAGAGACTAGCTCGTAGGCTGCCTGCGGTTTTAATAGCCCCGCCATATCTTTAATACCTAAAATATGTGCGCCGGCAGATTCAAGCTCTTTTGCAAGAGATACATAGTACCCAAGATCATATTTTGGACGAGATGGATCAAGAATATCCCCCGTATAACAAATCGCCGCCTCTGCCACTTTGCCTGATTCCCGAACAGAATCAATAGCAAGCGTCATGCCTTTGACCCAGTTTAAGCTGTCGAAAATACGGAACACATCAATGCCTGCCTCGGCTGATTCTTTTACAAATGCTTTGATCACATTATCTGGATAGTTTGTATATCCGACAGCGTTTGATGATCTTAATAGCATTTGGAACAGCGTGTTTGGCACTTCTTGACGAAGCTCTTTCAATCGTTCCCAAGGATCTTCTTTTAAGAAACGGTACGCAACATCAAATGTAGCCCCGCCCCACATTTCCATACTAAACAGCTCTGGCCATAAACCTGCTGTCGGCTGGGCAACTTTCTTTAAATCATGTGTTCTGAAGCGTGTCGCAAGCAGAGACTGATGCGCATCTCTAAAGGTTGTGTCAGTTAAAAGGACGTTATTTTGTTCTTTCACCCAGTTGGCAAGCCCCTCAGGTCCATGCGTATCTAACAATTGTTTTGTCCCAGACGGAATCTCTTGATTGAGAGGAAGCTTCGGTACGTCTGGCTTGTCAAAATGAGGCTTCTTTTTCTCCGCAATACCTGGGAACCCATTAATGGTAACGTTACCAATATAAGTCAACATCTTCGTTCCGCGGTCTTTTTGCTTAGGGAAATTAAATAGCTCTGGCGTTGAGTCGATAAACGATGTATCGTATTCCCCTTTTAGGAACTTCTCATGCTTAGCCACATTTTCAAGAAATGGGATGTTAGTTTTAATTCCGCGAATCCTGAATTCTTGTAAATTTCGAACCATTTTAGCAGCCGCTTGATCAAACGTGAGCGCCCATGTAGACAGCTTGACCAATAGTGAGTCGTAATAAGGTGTAATGACCGCACCTTGGAAGCTGTTCCCTGTATCAAGACGTACACCAAATCCCCCACCTGAGCGGTAGGCCATAATTTTTCCTGTGTCTGGCATAAAGTCATTTAAAGGATCTTCTGTTGTGACCCTTGATTGAATGGCAAAGCCGTGTGTAAAGATATCTTCTTGCTTTGGAATACCAACTTCTTTGCTGTGAAGGTTATGCCCCTTTGCAACAAGAATTTGGGTTTGAACGATATCGACACCTGTGATCATTTCTGTGATCGTGTGTTCTACCTGTACCCTTGGATTGACTTCAATAAAGTAAAACTCTCCATTTGCAACTAGGAATTCTACAGTCCCTGCATTAATGTACGATACATTCTGGGCCAGCTGGACAGCCGCTTCGCAAATATCTTCACGCAATTGATCTGTTAGAGACACACTTGGCGCCACTTCAATGACCTTTTGATGCCGCCTTTGAACAGAGCAGTCACGCTCATATAAATGAATGATATTGCCGTGATTGTCTCCAATCACCTGCACTTCAATATGTTTTGGATTTTCAATCAGCTTTTCAACGTATACTTCGTCATTTCCAAAAGCAGCTTTGGCCTCTGACTTCGCACGGTCATAGGCTTCCTTCAGCTCTTCTTTTGATCTGACAATCCGCATACCCCGGCCGCCGCCGCCTAGTGAAGCTTTAATAATAAACGGGTAACCGTATTCTTCACCGAATTTTTCGACTTCTTCGACCGAATCAACTGGTCCGTCACTTCCTGGAATGACTGGAATACCAGCTTTTTTCGCTTCATCTCTCGCCTTTACTTTATCTCCAAACATATCTAAATGCTGAGAAGTTGGACCGATAAATTGAATGCCTTCCTCTTCGCATCGTCTTGCAAAATGAATATTTTCGGATAAAAATCCGTAGCCTGGATGAATCGCATCCACGTCATTTCGTTTTGCAATTTCGATGATCCCCTCGATATCGAGGTAGGCATCAATCGGTTTCTTCCCTTCTCCAACTAGATATGCTTCATCAGCTTTATAGCGATGATAAGAGCCCGAGTCTTCTTTGGAATAAATGGCCACTGTACGTAAATTGAGCTCCGTACAGGCCCTGAAGACTCTGATAGCGATTTCCCCTCTGTTTGCAACTAGAACCTTTTGAATTGTTCTCTGTGACATTCTCACTCCTCCATATCCCTTAAAATTTTATATGTACTCTATAATAAAGGAAGAAATGAAAACTGTACACTTTTGTTTTCTAAAGATTCAAAGTTTTCTGCAATCCATTTTTTTCAACCGCTGGTTTGCTCATTGATTTTTTCTTTTTGTAACGCTCTTTATATTCAGTAAACATGCTGATATTCAGCAGCATTCCCATACAGATGCTAAGTAAAATGATAGACGATCCCCCGTAGCTGATAAACGGAAGTGTCACCCCAGTAATTGGAATAAGACCTGAAACACCGCCTAAATTGATACAAGTTTGGATCGCAATCATGGAGGAAATTCCTATTGCAAGCAAACTTCCAAACGGATCTTCACACTTTCTCGCAATATAAAAACCTTTCACGACGATGAAACCAAGAAGAGCGAGAACAAAAAACACGCCGAAAAAGCCAAGCTCTTCTGAGATAATTGCCATGATAAAGTCTGTGTGCGGTTCTGGAAGATACCCGTACTTTTGAACGCTTTCTCCTAGACCGAGTCCAAAAAAGCCGCCTGATCCAATCGCATAATATGAATTAATCAATTGATGCCCAGTAGCCCCTGCATCTTTAAATGGATCTTGGAAACTCTCAAAACGTCCGAGACGATTTTGCGTGAAAATTTTATCCCAAAAAAGAATAATAAACGGGGTCACGACGACCATTACTGCACTAAATAGCGCCAGCAGCTTCGCAAGCGTTTTGCCGCTAAAGCCTGAGCATAAAATCATCGCAAGGGCAATCATGCCAATGATAAAGGCTGTCCCATAGTCTGGCTGCAAAATGATAAATCCGCACAGGATAGAGACAATCACGATTGGAGGCGTGACACCTCTTAAAATATGATCAATATAATGCTGCTTTTTGGCATACACCGCAGCAAGATAGATGATGACGACAATCTTTACAAATTCAGCTGGCTGAAGACTAAAAGGGCCTAATTTGATCCAGCTTCTTGCGTTCCCTGCAATATGACCGCCAAAGTACACATAGATGAGGGAAAAAACTGAAATCAGCAGCATACCAATCTGGAATTTCTTATTTGAAAACAGCTGATATGGAACTAATGCTGTAAAGATCAAGATGACTGCTCCAACAATCATAAATAAGAGCTGTTTCTTAAAAAAGTTATCTGGCGCGGCATCGTATCTGATAACAGATGTAATCATACTTGAGCTATACACCATAACCAAACCAAATGCGCTGATTAAGATAATGGCGAACAATAATGAGTAGTCATACGATTTTAGCATTCTCTTTAACATATAATCCTCTTCCTAACGTCTGTTTCTACTGCTTGATATCTTCTTAGCTGTTCTTATTCTACTACATTTTCTCCGTTTGATCCCGTTTTACCTCTTTTATATTGTTCGTCATTCATGAAAGAATCAAGTCCGTTTGCCGTCAATCCATCAAAAGAAAATAGGGGACAAAAAAACTCAAACTTATGTTGTGGAAGTTTGAGTTTTCAATCGTTATTTTTTTGTGAACGCATCATGAAGTGCGGAAAGCTCTCTCTCAAGTTTATCGAGTAGTTTCTTGCCTTCATGTTGATCAACTAATCCAAGCCGGACAGCAAAATCAATCTCTCTCGATAATCCGAACATTTGAGTATCTAAAACCTCTTCATAAAGAGGACATTGCGGCATCGTTAAGTTGTCCATTTGCACTTGGATCAATTTTAAAATTTTATCTGCATCCAATTTTAATAAAGCCAGTGCTTTTTGCCGATGATCGACTAAAATTTCTGACGCCAAAAGTATCCCTCCGTTCCCCAGGCGAGTACCTAATTCTTCTATTTATCATAAAGCGAAACGCCCAAAATTGCAAGCAGATTTGTACAGTTCGCTTTGTGAAAATAAAAAGAAGACATTTCTCATTAAAAGATACTCATCTCATATTTTTCACTCATAAGCTCAAGCAGCTTAATCCCAGCAATACTATTCCCTTTTTCATCCAGGGCAGGACCGAAAATTCCGATCCCAAAATCATATGGTGCCGCTCCCATAATCCCGCCTGAAACACCGCTTTTAGCAGGTATGCCGATATTAATGGCAAATTCCCCGCTTGCATTATACATGCCGCACGTCACCATAAAGGTTTTACAAATTCTAGCGACATCTTTTGAAAGAATTTGCTGCCCCGTCTCTGGATGTCTGCCATCTAATGAAAAAACACAAGCAATTTTCGCCAAATCTAAGCTGTTCATCATGATGGCACATTGTTTCGTATACACGTCCATGACCTCTTCTACGTTCCCTCTAATAATATGATATTGCTTCATATAATAGCACATAGCCCGGTTAATCATCGATGTCTCAAATTCAGATGCGGCTGTTTCCTTGCAGTATGTAATGCTTTTGTCATTTGCGAGCTCCCTAATAAAGCCAAGAAGGCGGTTCAGCTGATCTTGCGGAGTCGCTCCTCTTATTAAACTTGTGACTGCAAGCGCTCCTGCATTAATCATTGGATTCAGCGGCTTATTCGGACTTGCTGTTTCCAGCTTAATCATTGAATTAAACGGGTCACCTGTAGGCTCTTGTCCAACAAATTGAAAGACTTTTTTTGGCCCTTCTTCTGAGAGTACGAGCGCAAGGGCTAATACTTTAGAAATACTTTGCAGGGTAAAGCGTTTATCTACATCTCCTGCCGAGTGACAAGTATTACTCACATGGTACACAGCCACAGATAAATCCGTCTGCTCCGCTTTGGCGAGAGCGGGAATATAGGATGCTACTTTGCCATCTTTGGCCACTTTTTTTGCTTCTTCTACAAATCGCTGAAGCTCTTCATTGTCGCGACATGCCATGCCCAATATCCTCCCTATCTTTCATGTAAGATTAGTGTGTACAAGAGGAAGCATGTTTATGAAAGTGACAAAGCAGGCGAAAACTTCTATAATTTATGGTGGAAAGGGGTTGTCTTGAACATGAGCATCATTCAAATTAAGGGGAACGTAAAGTACAAGATCACCATTGATCCAAGTGTATGGATTTTTGATGACCGCAAATTTTTAATGGATTCATTTTTTGAAAAAAGGACAGCAAATGAAGAAAGTCAGCTGGATCAGGAGCTTGACCAAGAGCGGGTAATCAGAGAAGGACAAACACTTCCACCCACTTTAAAAACAGAGAAGAAGTACGAAAAGGAAAGACTCATCACAGGCAGCTTCGGAATGAAGCTGGGTGATATGCTGAAAAATGCAGAACCGCTTGAACATGCAGACACATGTGAATTTGTCACAGAAACAGAGACAATTGCTGTTCCGCTTTCTCAGGCAATGGAAAGCATTGCACACTTCAGCCAAAATGGGAAGCCTATGACTGAAGAAGGACCAATCCACGTTTATTTCGCGGATCAGTCCAACTTCACTCAGCCGATAAAAGGTGTCAAAGAGCTCATCATTACATAAGACAGAGGGTCTGGACTACAGCAAATCAGCTGCAAGCTGTGCAAGTCCAGACCTTTCTCCTTTGACAAGCTTGACATGTCCAGATATTTGCTGTCCTTTGAACCGCTCAATGACATACGTAAGCCCATTATTTAAGCTGTCTAAATAAGGATGATCAATCTGCTCCGGGTCCCCCATCAGCACAATTTTACTTCCCTCTCCGACGCGCGTTAATAATGTTTTTACCTCGTGTTTCGTTAAATTCTGTGCCTCATCAATGATAATAAATTGATCAGGGATACTTCTTCCGCGGATATACGTTAAAGCTTCCACTTGAATAGAACCAATTCCCGCCAAAATCGCATCAAGTTCACCAGGTTTTTTTGTATTAAATAAAAATTCTAGGTTGTCATAGATCGGCTGCATCCATGGTCTGAGTTTCTCTTCCTTTTCACCTGGCAAGTAGCCTAAGTCCTTGCCGACAGGAACAATTGAACGGGCTACGATCAATTTTTTAAACATGCCGAGATCCTCTGTCTGCATTAATCCAGCAGCCAGTGCAAGGAGTGTTTTACCAGTACCCGCTTTTCCGATCAATGTCACGAGCGGAATATCACGGCGCAATAGCAGCTCTAGGGCCATCGTCTGCTGAACATTTTTCGGACGGATTCCCCAAACATGCTCTTGATCATAAATAAGCCGTTTCACGTGCTCTGCCTTTTGATCAAGCATTCCTAAAGCAGAGCCGCCTTCATTCCCCTTCATAATGACAAATTGATGAGGGTTTAATGGTGCACTTGTGACTTCTTTTATCGGCAATTGACTTTGCTTATAAAATGTATTCAATTGCTCCGTCGGAATATAGAGCTCATGATAGCCGTTATCAATGTCTTCGTTTTGCAGCACACGGTCACTTAAGAAGTCCTCTGCTTGGAGACCTATAGCATCTGCCTTTACCCTGACTAAGACATCCTTACTGACCAAAATGACAGGCCGGCCGTGAGGCTTTGTTTCTTCCTCTAAGCTCAAATTTTTCGCGACAGCCAAAATCCGATTATCGTTCGTTTTTTCAATAAAAATTTCTTGAAGTTCATGGAAAGAGCGGTGATTCAGCTCGATGCGCAGCGTCCCTTTTGACTCTAGCGTAATTTTTTCATGCAGTTTCCCTTTCGATCTCAAACCGTCGATTAAACGTGAGACGCGCCGGGCGTTTTGCCCAACCTCGTCCATGTATCTCTTTTTCGAGTCTACTTCTTCTAACACAACGGCCGGAATGACGACCTCGTTGTCTTCAAATGAAAAGATTGAATTCGGATCCTGTAATAACACATTTGTGTCTAATACATAAATTTTACTCAGGTCCTTCGCCTCCTGATCGGGGTTTCATTCATCCTTGTCTTTCCCAAAACGATTGTTAAAATATATGTTTTCATGAATAAAGTTAGAAGGTTAATTCAACAATAAAATAAATCATGCAGTTTGTGAAGGAGGGAATATAAATGCGACTATTTTTGACATTATTCATGATTCAAACGATCATTCTGTTAGGCGCTTGCCAGCAGCAGGAAAAGCCAGAGGCGCTGGACAAGCAAGATGGACGCCAGCACTTAGTACGGGTGTCAGACTCATCGAAGAAAAAGACAAATCAAGCCCGCCCATCTACAGATGTTGCGGAGCATCTTGTCAATGTGACAGAGCACGTAGCAGATGTCAATGATGCAACGGCAATCGTCATCGGCCGTTATGCTGTTGTAGGTATTGATGTAAAAAATGATTTAGATAGAAGCAAAGTAGAAACCATTAAATATTCAGTTGCAAAAGCGCTGAGAAATGACCCGGAAGGTGCAAATGCTGTTGTGGTTGCTGATCCGGATACAGTCAGCCGTTTAAAAGAAATGGGCAAAGAAATCCAAGCAGGCCGTCCTGTAAGCGGTATTATGGATGAACTGGCTGCCATTGTCGGCCGCGTGATGCCAGAGATGCCGAGAAATGAGATCGACCGTAACGAAAAGGATCCGACAAATGATCCGAATAATCAGCTCAAAGAACAGGATCAAAAGCAGTTAGAAAAAAATCAAAACGACCAATCAAACCATCATATGAATCAGAAGAACTAATGAGAACGGCTTATATCTCCTGTGATATAAGCCTTTTTCTACGCTGATTTTAAGTAGCTGGAAAACATGCTATAATAAATGCAATAAAGTGAGGTGAAAATGATGAGAGTGAAGTGCTCATTATGTGAAAAGCTTGAAACCATTGATGATGATACACTTGTTGCTAAACGGTTAAGAAACCGGCCCATTCATACATATATGTGCGATGACTGCCAAGAACGCATTAAAATAAAGACTGAAGCTCGCATCAAAACTGGCAGATTCTCTCTTTATCAGGATCCTGCGACGAAAGAGAAAAAGAAGAAAAAAGGAAAGAAAGAACAAAAGACATAAAAAAAGACCTGACACATGTTCAGGTCTTTTTTTACGTACTGACTGTTCCTTCTTTTTTCGCACGATGCAACCGTATTTTATAAATAATCAAAATGGCAGCTGCCACAACCAGTCCTTCCGCTACCGGCAGGAAGATTCCTAGAAATGTGAGAAACGTGCAGCCAAAAATCAAAAACAAATAAATTACGAGCGCTTTTAAAATCGGTAAACGTCTTGCAAAGCCGAGCTTAAAAACAATAATCGCTAAAACAAGGATGGTGCCATATAGGAGCCACATCCCTGTTTGCGGATTTTCATCGACACGAAACAGCATCGCGAAAAAGGATAAATTTTCACTTACTTCCTGATCATTCAAAAAGATTCCCTCCCCTTATCTTTCAGGGTTCTATCTTTTTAATTCTTCATGGAATTAAGATAATCCTGCTAGCTTTTTCTTCTTCGCTGCTTTCTCACGTTCGTTTTTGTCTAAAATTTTCTTTCTAAGACGAATTGATTCAGGTGTAACCTCACAGTATTCGTCTTCATTCAAGTACTCAAGAGATTCCTCAAGTGACATAATACGAGGTTTTTTCATGCTAACCGTTTGATCTTTCGTCGCTGAACGTACGTTTGTTTGTTGTTTCATACGGCTTACGTTTACAACAAGGTCGTTCTCACGGTTATGCTCCCCAACGATCATGCCTTGGTATACTTCAGTACCCGGCTCAACAAAGATCACACCGCGCTCTTCCACGCCTTGGATTCCGTAAGCAGTCGCTTTACCTGTTTCCATTGAAACAAGTACACCTTGACGGCGTCCGCCGACTTGACCAGACTGCATTGGCTGGTAGCTGTCAAACGTATGGTTCAAAATACCAAAACCACGAGTTAATGAAAGAAATTCAGTTGTATATCCAATTAAACCACGTGATGGCACTGTAAAGATCAGGCGAACTTGACCGTTACCATTATTGATCATGTCAATCATTTCACCTTTTCTTGCACCCATTGATTCCATAACAGAGCCAGTATGCTCTTCTGGTACATCAATTTGAACGCGCTCTACAGGCTCACATCGAACACCATCAACTTCTTTTACAATAACTTCTGGCTTCGATACTTGTAATTCAAAACCTTCACGTCTCATATTCTCAATGAGAATGGATAAGTGAAGCTCTCCGCGTCCAGAAACAACCCAAGCATCAGGTGAATCAGTTGGATCTACACGAAGACTGACATCTGTTTGAAGCTGCTGCTCTAAACGCTCTTCGATTTTACGTGATGTCACGTATTTTCCTTCACGGCCTGCAAATGGGCTGTTGTTTACAACAAACGTCATTTGAAGTGTCGGCTCATCAATACGAAGGATTGGAAGTGCTTCTTGGTGTTCTACCGGACAAACCGTTTCACCTACGTTGATGTCTTCCATTCCAGATACAGCGACAAGATCTCCCGCTTTCGCTTCGTTGATTTCCACTCGTTTTAACCCTTGGAAACCAAAGATCTTTGTTACACGGAATTGTTTCACAGTGCCGTCGACTTTCATCAAGGCTACCTGCTGTCCTACTTGCATTGTTCCTCTGAATACACGGCCAATTCCAATTCTGCCAACATAATCATTGTAATCAAGTAGTGCCACTTGGAATTGAAGCGGCTCTTCATGGTTATCAACTGGGCAAGGAATATGGTTCACAATGGCTTCAAACAAAGATTCCATGTTTTCATCTTGCTTGCTCGCATCATTACTTGCTGTACCATTGATTGCTGATGCATAGACAACTGGGAATTCAAGCTGTTCTTCTGTTGCATCCAATTCAATAAACAAGTCGATTACTTCATCGACTACTTCAGCCGGACGAGCAAAGTCGCGGTCAATTTTATTGACGACAACGATTGGTGTTAAGTTTTGCTCAAGTGCTTTTTTCAGCACAAAGCGTGTTTGAGGCATACAGCCTTCATAAGCATCCACAACGAGGAGTACACCATCTACCATTTTCATGATACGCTCAACTTCACCACCGAAATCGGCGTGTCCTGGTGTATCTAAAATATTAATGCGTGTATCTTTATAATGGATCGCAGTATTTTTAGCTAAAATCGTAATACCGCGCTCTCGCTCTAAATCATTTGAATCCATGGCTCTCTCAGCGATATTTTCATTCGCACGGAAAGTACCAGCTTGATGGAGCAATTGGTCAACAAGCGTCGTTTTACCATGGTCAACGTGGGCAATAATTGCGATGTTGCGAAGGTCTTTTCGAAGTTTCACATTTTCATCTCCTAAAATAATTAGATAACTTTCATATTATATCACAATCCCCTTTAAATGCCGATCGTTTTTCTGTAAACTTATATTAACTCTAAAAAAAGGGATGAAGACAAATGAAACAAATCAAATGGCTTCTATTATTATGTGCATTACTTGCAGTTGTCAGTATGGCGTTTATTGGGGTATCTCTTGCAGAAAAAAACATACTGGGCATATGTTTAAGTATCGTGTTCGCCATGATTTTCATGGGTACAGGATTTACATTAAAAAGAAAATTAAACGTGCAATCATAAAATTAGTTAAAAGCCTTTTACATTCTATATGTAGAAGGCTTTTTATTTTGAGTAAAAACAAGACAAATCACCTATGAAAGCTCCATTTTTCAGACGGAACGTATCTTGAAGAATTGACAAAAGTAAGCAATCTGAACCCCTCTATTTATCGACAAGAACTTTTATAGTTCTCCAAAATCAAACATAAAGTTACAATTTTCCTATTCTTCCACAAAGTTTCTCATGGTATGCTTTTCTTGCAACAAAATTTAACAGAAAAGGGAGAGAAAAGAAGCATGAAGAAGTTTTTGAGCAAATCGCTCAGCTCTGTTGTATTTTTCGCTTTAGCTATCATTCTTACTTTCACAACAGTAGCTCCTGGGCAAGCAAGCGCTGCAACTTTCAAAGGAATTCCTTTTGAACAGCAGCAAATCATTAAAGAATTATTGGAGAAAAACGAGCGTGTCATCAACATTCTCATCAATTCATTTGTTGAGGAAGACAACAACTACACATTTGATGTGAAAAAAGCTGTTGAGCTCGGACTAACTGAAGAAGAAGCGGCGACTGCTGAGAAATTCTTAGATCGCGCAGCTGTTCTTACAATCGTTTTCAGTGAAAGCATCACTAAAAACGAAAAAGGGAAATTGGTTTTTGATGCAGCAAAAGCTGTTGAACTTGGTCTTACAAAAGAAGAAGCGGCTAAATTCGAAAAGCTTTTCAAATCAGTGATCAGAATTGCTGATCTTGCTGGTGATGCCCTTGTTCTAGACAAAAAAGGAAACGTTGTGATTGATTCAAAAATCGCAAAAGGTCTTGGATTCAGCTCTACTGAATTACTTGTTTTCAACCAAATGCTTAAGAAAATTCCTCAAGAGCAATTGAAAACGTTCTATGATGCAGTTCAAATTGCGAAAGAAAAATTAAGCTAAGCTAGAAAAACCCCCACCTGGTTTATCCAGATGGGGGTTTTTTATTTCAGCCAATAAAGAATGATCATCACGACATATCCCATACAAAACGCGATACTTGCTCGATATAACAGCTTGCCATAGTAGCGCTTTTCGAATTTTCTTCTTTCTTCCTTTTCATCTATATATGGCATGAGATCAGGGGTTTGTATAAAGGTTATTGGCTCTTTCATTTCGTGATAAAGGTGTTGGCAGCTCTCGCAGGATTGTAAGTGCTCTGCAACAATTTTATTTGTTTCTGCACTTGTGTCCCCCTCTATATAAAGTGGTAACAATTCTTCAATCAAATAACAGCTCATTTATTGAACTCCTCACAATGTAGCTTTCGCTTCAGCTCTAATCTGGCTCGATGAAGGGTTGTTTTGACTTTAGATAAACTCCAATTCAAAATTTCAGCTACTTCTTCATATGACAATTCTTGAATATCTCTTAAAATAAGGACCTCCCGGTAGGAATCCTTCAGCTGATAAATATGATGCCACAGCCTTTCTATATCAGCTTGTTTTTCAATGTGATCTTCTGGTGTCGTGAACGACTGCTGCTCTAAGAAATCTATTTCCTCTACGTTCGTAAAAGTCCATCTTATTTTTCGGCGATAATCATTCACAAATGTGTGATACGCAATGGTATAAAGCCATGTTTTCATACTTGAATGTCCCTTAAAGGAGGACAACCCATGCAGTGCCTTCATAAATACGTCCTGTGCAAGGTCCTTGGCCGTTTCCATATTTCCCGTCCGGCGATATAAATATTTAGTGATTTCCTGAAAATATTCTTCATAGATTTTTTCAATTTGGTCTGCTGGTCTGGACATCAAAAATAAAACCACACAGTCATCCAAATCGATAAAACGATAAAAAAGAAATATAACGAGTAAATAAACCCTTTCATACGTTTTAACTCGTCATAGTCATTCTGACCTTTCATCGGCGATGAAGACTGCTTTTTACCCGTGTCTACATGCTGAAATTGCTGCTCGTGTGCCTTCATCCAGCTGGCTGCCTCGGCTCCCAGATCCCCTTCTTGATACAGTTCATATAAGTCTTGAAAGATGGCTTGTTTTTCTTTATCTGTCAAAACGATGCACCTCTTTTGTTCGTCCATTCACTTCATAGATTTTATGCTCATTTGATCCGAAGGTTTGTATGATGACAAGCCATGAAATGTCGATGTTCCCTTCTTTGTCGATCATCTTCACAGGTTTTATTTGTTTTTTATAGATCGTATATGGTTTATACCTTTTAAGTACTTGCTGATAGACGTCCTCACGATTTTGATTAGATACTGCGTGCGGGATAGAAGAAGCAACTTGCACTCTCAACTCAATTCCATCATCCCCTTTAAACAGATTGGCGACATGAGAGGAACGGTTAAACGTATATTGTTTGCTTTCACTAGTACCTGTTTCTTTCCTTACGTCTTTTGGCGTTTTCCCTATGATTTTTAACAAATCTTCATCGCTGACGTTCCCTTTTTTCTGTTGAAGAATCGCTTTTGACAGCTTAAAGCTGATAACTTCTTTTGTTGAGCCATTAAACAGAAACTCCGATTGATCTTTTGTTGTGACCCTCACTTCATGCTGCCAATCATAATAAAAATCATCAATGCCTGTGATTTGATATACTGGCGGCTTTAGATTTAAATTTTGATAAATACTGTTGACCCTGTTTTTTATCTCAGTTTCTGTTAAACGGATGCCGTCTATATCCTTTAATTGAAAGATGGCGTTTTCGTATTGCGCTTGTCGAAGGGTCCCTTTTTTCCAAGTGGCAAACGCAAAGCTGTCACGTTCATTCTGAGACATTTTTGGCAGAAGAAGAACATTCGTCTCACCGTCCTCTTTTTTTACAGCTAATTGAATGCGCTGTAGATCGATTGACCGCCCGCTTCTTTCGAAAAATTCAATGGTTTTTTTCCTATATTCTTTATCGGTCATCTCCTTTCCCTCTACACGACCTCGATAAGAATATCCGCTTAATTCACCTGTAAACGCAGAAATATTCACTTCATACTGATCATCTGCAAACACGTAATGATAAGGGATAGGCTGATGACTAGCATTTAAATAAAGCGATTGATCCTCTGGTACAAATTTTGAAGCGAATGCTTTTGCACTCACTGCTGATAAAGGGCGATATTCTTCTGAAAAAGTATCTACCAGTTCCGTTTTGGTAAATTGGAACATGGTATGAGGAATATTGACAACCGGGTTGAGTAACAGCAGAAAAAAGACAGCTATACAACCAGCGCCCCACTGCCTTAATCTCAGCTTGTCCCGTAGTAAAGCAGATAACAAATAAATCGTCAAAAAGCTTCCTGCTGCTGCCGCTAAAATGACAATCGATTTAAATGTAGATTGAAGTTCATACTTCGAAATAGAAGGATAAAATATATAAAGCAAGGCTGCGAAAATTAGGCCATAGAACAACAGCAATTCCTTCCACTTCCAGTGCCAAAACAAGCGAAAGAAAAGGTGCAGCAGCAAAGCGGCAAAGCAAACCATAACCAAAATGGTGATCATATCTCTCCATACTAGCCCCGTATCACCGCTAAGAAAGAACTTTTTGCTTTCAGCAAACACAATAAACACTGTTTGACATAAAGGCAGAAGTAATACAGATAAATCAAAAACAAAGAACATACCTTTATTTTTTAAATAAGGAAGAGTAATCACATAGTACAGTGATGCAAGCAAGACATACCCATAAATGAGAAATTGCATAAAATCTGTCAGCACTTCAAATGTTTCGATCGTATACTGTCTAGACAGAACTTGGTGGATCATTTCAACTGTCATCCCGCCAAGCAGAACAACTCTTAATACGATTCCAGCATAAAATACATAACTACTCCTCTTTTCTTTCCATATGGGGAGTGTTACGAACAGGAAAAATAGTCCAAGTACACACCATTGAATGATGTGGATACTGTACTCATTTAAAATAAAATACCTTTCAAAATGGAGCGATAAATCACTAAACAAATCAAACATTGAAACACAATCCTTTACATGAAATTAAGGCCTCATTCGTATAGACATCTGCCTTACCAAAAAGTTTCAGGAAAAACAAAAAATCACTTCATTCTCATGAAGTGATGTCGTTTATTTTTTATTTCCGCTTCCTTTTATGTAATCATGCAAGATTTTTTCACAAATGGATCGATTTCCAGCCACTATACTGTTTTTGTCTAGGAACGTAAGACGTTCTCCGTGAATATTTGAGTAAACGGCCCCTACTTCATCAAGCAGTACGCAGCCCGCTGCATAATCCCACGGCGCAAGCCTTAAGGTGACATATGCGTCACTTCTGCCGCTTGCAATATAAGCAAGCTCAAGGGCAGCTGATCCAATCGTTCGTGTCCCTCTCACGTCACGCACAAGACGGGCAAATGGTTTGGCGTCAAAATAAGGGCTTTCAATCGCCCATGTCGGATTAATACCCACAATGGCTTTTTCAATCTCCACATCTTTTAATGGAGGGAGCAGGATATCGTTCATATAGGCTCCTTCTCCTTTAATGGCATGGTAGAGCTCGTCATGAATGACGTCATAAATAAGACCGATTTTCCCCACACCATTTTCAAATATCCCGATTGAAATGGCAAAGTTGCGTTTTTGATGGACAAAGTTCATTGTGCCATCGATCGGATCAATGATCCACACAATTCCATCGAGTGAGGTCACCTCTTCCCCTTGTCCCTCTTCTCCTAAAATGTGATGATCTGAAAATGTCGACTGTATTTTTTCAATAAAAAAACGTTCTGTTTCTTTATCGATATTCGTGACTAGATCATTTGGATTTGATTTTGTTTCAATTGATAGACCTTCCTGCATGGACGCTTTAATACGGCTTCCTGCTTCTTTTACCCAGAGCTTTGCAAGACGGTCAATTTCCACCCAGTTTGTCATCAGATTGTAAACCTCTTTTCTATGTAGGACCTATTTGTAATAGCATACTGATATTATGTACGTAAAAGCAAGAAAAAAGCAGCTTCATACAAAAACGAACCGATGAATTGGTTCGTTTTTACCTCACGCTGTTTTACCCTTGAAGCTGCTCCCATTCTTTTCTTAGGCGCTCAAGCTTTCGTTTGCTGCGTTCGATTTGGATGTCATCTTTTTGTTCGATGGCTTCATGAAGCGTAGAAAGCTCATAATCAACCTCTAATCTCCACACAGCGATGCGATTTTTCTTCTCCTGTCTATAGCCCTGCTTCACGATTTGCTTCATTGGTCAACGCCCCTTCCAGAGAATGATTCATTCCTTGTCAGTTTTCATTGATAAAAATTCAATCGATAAGAGAAATGGTTCTTGCTTATATCGTATGAAGCGATCGCATAACCGCAACGACATTCTGAAAATTGTGTCTTTACCTATTAATGATGTACCACAAATTGAAAGGTTTTAAACGCTGCACCACGCCCTTTTATCTGCCGGTGCATCTTTTTTTGAGCTTGACCCAAGCTATGATAAAATATGATCAGCGAAAAGATACAGGAGGCATAACATGAGTGAAATGCGTTTTAGAGATGAAGATTTTGAAACATTCACAGTTGATGGTTTAGATGAACGAATGACTGTATTAAAAGAAAGAGTCCGTCCAAAGCTTGAGGCACTTGGCGAACATTTTGCACCACTTCTTTCTTCTATTACAGGAGACGAAATGTTTGTACACGTCGCAAAGCATGCTAGAAGATCTGTCAACCCGCCAAATGATACATGGGTTGCTTTTGCAAACAGTAAGCGCGGATATAAAAAGCTCCCTCATTTTCAAATTGGGCTTTGGAAAACACATGTCTTTGTCTGGTTTGCGCTCATTTATGAATCTCCAGTTAAGGGTGAGTACGGCCAGCTATTTGAAAAAGAGCTAGACACCATCCAGCAGAAAATACCGCAAGATTTTGTTTGGTCTAAAGATCATATGAAACCAGATGTCATGCGTCACAGCGAACTAGATTCCGAACAGCTGAAAACACTGTTTGAACGTGTTCAAACAGTGAAGAAAGCCGAGCTTCTGTGCGGTATTCAGCTGCCTAGAGAGGAAGTCGTTCAAATGAATAATGAAGAATTCCTATCGAAAATCGAAAATGCTTTCCGCACGCTGACGTATCTATACCGCTTCACACAGAAAGAATCTGTATAAAAAAACGAGCCCTTATAGGCTCGATTCAAATTGTTGACAAAGGGCTAAAATGATTTTGATTTTAGCCCTTTGTCTTCTTTTTCAGCGTGATAGAAAACCTTAGAAGTCTAGGAAGGACGAGTACCGGCGCGGAGCGAATTTGACATTCGTGAGCACCGGCACGCAGGCCTGACACCGAATGCGAGGGTTTGTCTGCACGCTGAAACGAGCCTTTATAGGCTCGTTTTTTACATACGTATAATAGCAGTCTCTTCTGCCTCTCTTGCGGTTTTCACTGCACGATAAGGGGAATACCCGCTTCCCTTTTCAAACGCCGCACAATGCGTTTTTTCCTCTGCTTTTGATGGCACAACCTCTTTAAATCGTTTATAAGCATCTAATAACTCCTGCTTCGCAATTCCTTTTTCATAGGCTTTTTCAACAGCCTGAAAAAATGAAATGACTGCAATTTTTTCCTCTGTCGTCCAGTCGACATCCATTGGATATTGATATTCCATTTACTTGTCCCTCACTTTAACACTCATTTCTCATTTGAACTTTTATTATAGCATCTGTTTGATCAGAAACCGATTGATTTTATGCTTTACATTCCGATCAGTTCATAATATAATTCTTTTGTTTTATGCAATGAAATCTGCTGTAATTGGCACAATAATAGCAGGTATTTCGATGAAGGTGGGAAAGCAATTGTCACAACATGATACACCCTTATATACTGGACTAAAAAAACACGCAGCAACCAATCCAGTCCAATTTCACATTCCAGGCCATAAAAAAGGAGCCGGAATGGATCCTGAATTTAGAGCATTCATTGGCGACAATGCATTAAGCATTGACCTCATTAATATAGAACCTCTCGATGATTTACATTCTCCTCGAGGGATGATAAAAGAAGCACAGGAGCTTGCTGCTGAAGCCTTCGGTGCTGATCATACGTTTTTCTCCATTCAAGGCACAAGCGGCGCTATCATGACAATGGTGATGACGGTATGCGGGCCTGGAGATAAAATTATCGTTCCGCGTAATGTCCATAAATCAATTATGTCCGCGATTGTATTTTCTGGCGCAGTTCCTGTTTTTATTCACCCAGAAATAGACAAAGAACTTGGCATCTCTCACGGTATTACACCTGAATCAGCCAAAAAGGCGCTCACTGAGCATCCAGATGCGAAAGGTTTGCTTGTCATTAATCCAACGTATTTTGGTATTTCAGCTGACTTAAAATCAATCGTAGACATTGCCCATTCATTTGATGTGCCTGTCCTTGTCGATGAAGCACACGGTGTGCATATACATTTTCACGATGAGCTTCCCCTCTCTGCGATGCAGGCAGGTGCCGACATGGCAGCAACAAGTGTCCATAAACTCGGCGGCTCTCTTACGCAGAGCTCTATTTTAAATATGAAGGAAGGGCTTGTTTCAAAAGACCGAGTGCAATCGATTTTGAGTATGCTGACGACAACGTCCACTTCTTATTTGCTCTTAGCGTCACTTGATGTCGCTCGAAAACGATTAGCCACTGAAGGAAAGGCACTAGCTCAAGAAGCCATTCGTTTAGCTGAATCAGCGAGAGACCGCTTGAATCAAATTGAAGGCATTACCTGCATTGGCAAGGAAGTACTCGGTTCAGCTTCCACTTACGATTATGACCCAACGAAATTAATTATCTCCATTAAAGACCTTGGGTTAAACGGACATGATGTCGAAAAATGGCTGAGAGAAAGCTATCGAATTGAAGTAGAGCTCTCTGACCTTTACAACATTTTATGTATCGTTACCCCTGGCGATTCAGATGAGACAATTGATACGCTCGTGACGGCGATGCAGGAAATTGCCGCAGCCTCTACTCGTGAGAGCGGCAAACAAGCAGTAACGGAAGTGCTGCTGCCTGAGATCCCATCGCTTGCTATGACGCCGCGTGACGCCTTTTACGCTACAACGGAAGTCGTTCCATTTAAGGAAGCAGTCGGCCGCATTATCGCAGAGTTTGTGATGGTGTATCCGCCAGGTATTCCGATTTTTATACCAGGTGAAATTATCACAGAAGAAAATATATCGTATATCTTTAAAAATATTGAAATTGGTCTCCCTGTCCAAGGACCTGAAGATTCAACGCTTGAAATGATCCGTGTGATTAAGGAACAAAAACCAATTTTATAAAAAAGAAACATGCAGCCCCAAATGGAGCTGCATGCTTTTTTATTTATTCAGAGGCTTCATCACAGCAATGACAGTGACCGCATGTTCCGTATAGCGTTGTCACTTTTTCATTTTCAAATTGATCAATGGTTTCATTGCAATCTTGACAAATAATTGTACCCACGTACATTCCCCTTTTCTTCATTCATAGTTTGAAAGCGTTTGATCTATTTCTTATTTCTATAATATGATGTCACATTTAAGTTGTCAACGGTTAATTGTATGACACATTTAATCATTTTTTATAAATATGTGCTTTTTTCTTATCATATTGAGGGAACGTTTCAATTGTATTTTGCTTCATATCAATTCTGTAACAATTGAGTAACAATCGAAAATTGTCAAAAGGGACATGATACACTAGAGTGACTAACAGGGAACAAGCTCCTAAAAATGTTGGGACAACCCCAAATGATTTTGAGGTGAATAGATTGAATTTTATGAGGACACTTCTCATTATATTCCCCATGCTCTTTGTACTTAGTTCATGCTCATTTGCGTATATCATACCGAATCAGACCGACCAAGTCCGTCATATTCAAAAACCGAGAATTCTCTTTTTTACTGATGCAGAAAACCTTGATAAAGAAAGCCCATATTATGATGCAGTCCTCGATTTAAAAAATGAATACCCTAAGGAAATGTCAAAAATGATTGTAAAAGAAGATCGTAAAGGCTGGAAAAATGAAGTGGACGAATTACCGGCTATTTTACTTGTCAATGATGAAAAAGTGATCGTGAAGGTGGAAGGAAATGTCCGCAGTAAACAAGAGATCTTATCGCCTTTATGTCATGCTTTAGACCGCGTCAATACAAACTAATGATATTTACCTTGCACTTATATATATCCATATGAAAAAACCCCTCACCTCATGAGGGGTTTTTCATATGGTGTTCAGGGCGCCAAAAAAACCCTCTCCATCAAGGAGAGGGTTTCATAGGTTTCATTATTTTACGATGTGGATTGGGCTTCCGATTGCTACTTCAGCCGTTTCCATTGTAATTTCACCTAATGTTGGGTGAGCGTGAATTGTCATAGCGATATCTTCAGCAGTCACTCCAGCTTCGATTGCAAGGCTAAGCTCTGAAATCATATCAGAAGCGCCAACACCTGCGATTTGAGCACCGATAACTAGACCATCCTCTTTACGAGTGATCATTTTCATGAAGCCATCAGTTGCATCAAGAGAAAGTGCACGTCCGTTCGCTGCGAATGGGAATTTCGCTGCAACGATTTCGATTCCTTCTGCTTTTGCTTCTGCTTCAGTGTATCCAACAGTTGCAAGTTCTGGCTCAGAGAATACAACAGCAGGAATACCAAGGTAATCAATTTCAGCTGGCTCTCCAGCGATTGCTTCAGCTGCAATTTTACCTTCGTAAGAAGCTTTGTGAGCAAGTGGTGGTCCATCAACGATGTCACCAATTGCATAGATGTTAGATACGCTTGTACGGCATTGTTTGTCTGTTTTGACAACTCCGCGGTCAGTCAATTCAACACCAACTTGCTCAAGACCAAGCTCATCAGTGTTTGGACGACGACCAACAGTCACAAGTACGTAATCAGCATCAACTGTTTTTTCTTCGCCTTTTACTTCGAACGTAACAGTGACACCATCAGATTTTTCTTCAACGCCTTTTGCAAGAGCGTTTGTATGGATTTCAACGTTTCCTTTTTTCTTCAGGTTACGTTTAACCAATGAGCTCATTTGCTTTTCGAAACCTGGAAGGATTTCGTCTCCACCTTCAAGGATCACAACTTCTGTTCCAAAGTTTGCATAAGCAGTACCAAGCTCAGTACCGATGTATCCACCACCGATGACAACTAACTTTTTAGGTACTTCTTTAAGCGCTAAAGCACCAGTTGAGTTGATCACGCGGTCTGTGTATTTAAAAGTAGGCAATTCAATTGGACGAGATCCAGTTGCAAGAATTGCATTTTTGAACGTGTAAGTCTGTGCTGAATTATCATCCATTACACGTACAGAGTTGCTGTCTACGAAATAAGCTTCACCTTTGACGATGTCTACTTTATTTCCTTTAAGAAGACCTTGAACTCCACCTGTTAACTTATTAACAACAGAAGCTTTCCACTCTTGAACTTTTGTGAAATCAACTGTTACGTTTTCAGCTTTGATACCCATGTCTTCAGAATGCTTAGCATTTTCAAAACGATGGCCAGCATTGATTAATGCTTTTGAAGGGATACAGCCAACGTTTAGACATACACCGCCAAGTGTTCCTTTTTCAACGATTGTTACTTTTTGTCCAAGCTGTGCAGCACGAATAGCAGCTACATATCCACCAGGACCTGCACCGATGACAAGAGTATCTGTTTCGATTGGGAAATCTCCTACTACCATGACATTACGCCTCCATTAAAATTAATTGTGGATCATTCAATAAACGCTTGATGTGGTTAAGGGCATTTTGCGCAGTAGCTCCGTCAATCATACGGTGGTCAAAGCTTAGGGAAAGAGCTAAGACTGGAGCTGCAACGATTTCGCCATCACGAACAACCGCTTTTTCAGCGATACGGCCAATACCAAGGATCGCTACTTCTGGGTGGTTGATGACTGGAGTAAACCATTGTCCACCAGCAGAACCGATGTTTGTGATTGTGCAAGATGCACCTTTCATTTCAGCTGGAGCCAATTTACCATCACGTGCTTTTGTTGCAAGCTCATTGATTTCGTTAGAAACTTCGAAAATCGCTTTGCGATCTGCATTTTTTACAACTGGAACTAGCAAGCCTTTTTCAGTGTCAGCTGCAATTCCGATGTTGTAGTAATGCTTTTGAACAACTTCATCTGTTTTATCATCGATAGAAGTGTTAAGTACTGGGTACTTTTTCAAAGCAGAAGTTAGAGCTTTTACAACGTAAGGCAAGTAAGTTAACTTGATTCCTTGATCAGCTGCAACTTGTTTGAATTGTTTACGATGTGCAACAAGGTTTGTTACATCAACTTCATCCATTAATGTTACGTGAGGAGCTGTATGCTTAGAGTTCACCATTGCTTTTGCGATTGCTTTGCGGATTCCGCTCATTTTCTCGCGAGTTTCTGGGAATTCTCCTTCAAGAACTGGAGCTGCTGCCGCTTTTGGAGCTGCTTCTTCTTTCGCACTTTCAGCTGCTTGAGGTGCTGCCTCTTGAGCTGCAGAACCACCATTAACGAAGCTGTCGATATCTTCTTTTAACACACGGCCGTTTTTACCAGAACCTGCAACTTTGTAAATTTCAACGCCTTTTTCGCGAGCATATTTACGTACAGATGGCATAGCGATTACGCGTTTGTTTGGATCAGCGTCTACTTGCTCTTGTGCGCCTGCACCAGTTGCTGCTGCCGCTTCTTCTTGTGCTACTTCTTTCTTCTCTGGCTCGTTACCAGCTTCAGCAGTACCTTGTACTTGAGCTTCAGTTTTTGCTTCGCCTTCTTCTTCGCTGCCTTTAAATTGAAGATTTTCGTAACCAGGTGCATCAAACGTAATGATTGTTTGTCCTACAGTTGCAACTGTTCCCTCTTCAACTTTTAATTCTAATACTTTTCCTTTAACAGGTGAAGGAATTTCTACAACTGCTTTATCATTTTGTACCTCTGCTAAAACGTCATCTTCATTGATTTCGTCGTTTGGTTTAACAAACCACTTAACGATCTCACCTTCGTGGATACCTTCTCCGATGTCCGGAAGTTTAAATTCAAATGCCACTGTTTTTCGCCTCCTAGATTTTGTTGAACCCTTGTTGTGTATATTTACACGGTCATGTAATTGATAAAGGGGAAGAGAAATAAATTCTTTTCCCCTCTGTCATTTAATTAAAATTCAAGAACTTTCTTCGCTGTTTCAAGTACATCTTTATGGTTTGGAAGCCATACGCTCTCAGCTTGAGAGAAAGCAAATACAGTATCAGGTGCAGCTACACGAAGTACTGGTGCTTCCAAGCTAAGGATCGCTCTGTCATTGATTTCAGCTACTACGTTTGCAGCAATACCAGCTTGTTTTTGTGCTTCTTGAACAACGATCGCACGGCCTGTTTTTTCAACAGAAGCGATGATTGTTTCAATATCAAGCGGGCTTACTGTGCGAAGGTCGATCACTTCAGCAGAAACGCCTTCTTTTTCTAGCTCTTCAGCAGCTTTTAGTGATTCGTGAACCATTGCACCGTAAGTGATGATTGAAAGGTCAGAACCTTCACGTTTCACGTCAGCTTTACCGATTTCAATTGTGTACTCTTCTTCAGGAACTTCCTGACGGAAAGAACGATAAAGTTTCATATGCTCAAGGAACACTACAGGATCGTTGTCACGAATTGCAGAAATTAAAAGTCCTTTTGCATCGTAAGGTGTTGAAGGAATAACAACCTTGATACCAGGCTGTTGTGCGATAAGACCTTCTAAGCTGTCAGCGTGAAGCTCAGGTGTGTGAACTCCCCCGCCGAATGGAGAACGGATTGTCACTGGAGAATGCCAGCGTCCGCCAGAACGGTAACGCATACGAGCCATTTGTCCAGAAACAGAATCTAATACTTCGTAAACGAATCCGAAGAATTGAATTTCCATTACCGGGCGGAATTCTTGTAGTCCAAGGCCAATAGCAAGACCGCCAATACCAGATTCAGCAAGTGGAGTATCGAATACACGATCCTCACCAAACTCTTTTTGCAATCCTTCAGTCGCACGGAATACGCCGCCGTTTTTACCAACGTCTTCTCCGAAAACGAGAACGTTTTCGTCATTTTTCAGTTCTGTGCGTAACGCATCAGTGATCGCTTGAATCATTGTCATTTGCGCCATGGCTTACTTCGACTCCTTCTGTTTGTAAATTTCAAGCTGTTCAACTAAGTTGAATGGTTTTACATCGTACATGTTTTCAATCAAGTCAGTGACTTTTTGCTTAGGCTGTTCGTCAGCTTCTTTGATCGCTTGTTTGATTTGTTCTTTTGCATCTTCAATCACTTTATTCTCTTCTTCTTCAGACCATAGGCCTTTGTTTTCCAAGAATTTGCGGTAGCGTACCAATGGATCTTTTTGCTCCCACTCGTTTTCATCTTCTTTTGTACGATATCTTGTTGGATCGTCACCAGCCATTGTATGTGGGCCGTAACGGAATGTAAGAGTTTCGATTAATGTTGGACCTTCACCATTTACAGCGCGCTCACGAGCTTCAGCAGTTGCTGCATAAACAGCTAATGCATCCATACCGTCAACTTGTACGCCTACGATACCAGCTGCAGCTGCTTTTTGCGCAATTGTTTGTGCAGCAGACTGCTTTTCAACAGGTGTAGAGATCGCATATCTGTTGTTTTGGACAACAAAAATCGCTGGCGCTTTGTAAGCCCCTGCAAAGTTAATACCTTCGTAGAAATCACCTTGTGAAGCTCCACCGTCACCAGTGTAAGTGATTGCAACAGCTTTTTTACCGCGCTTTTTCAAACCAAGAGCTACACCAGCAGCTTGAATGATTTGAGCACCGATAATGATTTGCGGTGAAAGTGCATTCACATCTTCAGGCATTTGGTTACCAACAAAGTGTCCGCGAGAGAACAAGAATGCTTTTGTTAGCGGAAGACCATGCCAGATTAATTGTGGTACGTCACGATATCCTGGAAGAATGAAATCTTCTTTCTCAAGTGCAAAGTGAGTTGCAAGCTGAGAAGCCTCTTGTCCAGCTGTTGGCGCGTAGAAGCCAAGACGTCCTTGACGGTTCAATGAAATTGAACGTTGATCTAATACTCGTGTAAACACCATACGGCGCATTAATTCTTTTAATTGGTCATCTGAAAGATCCGGCATTGCCGCTTCGTTTACGACTTCGCCTTTTTCGTTTAAAATTTGAAACGTTTCAAACTGCTTTTTGATGGCATCAAATTGCTTTTTGCTATCAACAATTGCTTTTTTTGTTTTTGCAGCCATTCTAAAGTCACCTCTTCCTTTCTTTTAACAGTCCATTTGTCGTGAATCCATTTATACATACAGATATAGGATAACCCAAAATACTCATATGACTCCTGTATATAATAGCCACTAAGATCGTTGTCGAAACATTGGTTGACCACTCGTTTTTGAGTCCTTCTAACTGTATTAACGATAGTTCACAAAAAACTAATACAACTTCTGTTAACAAGGAATAGTTTACAACAAGAAAAATAGTCCGTCAATTGATTTAACGGCTTTATTTAAATAAATGTATTCGCTTTACTTTTTATGGTGAACTGTATCAATCTGTTTAACAAACAACCTAATCTGTACTAGTATAGAGTGTACTACTGTACTACAATAGAAAATGTTTGTTTTTGTCGAAAAATAAAAAAAGAGCTGTTTTTCAGCTCTTTTTCGACTCTTGATCTGCTGCATTATACAAAGCCTTTTTATGATCATTCAATTGATCTGTATATCGATTGAACTTCTTACTTTCTTTTCTGACTTTGCTATATGAACGATTCACGGTCTTCAGCTTTGACTTCAGTTCGTCATATCCGAGATCCTTTTTCTTCAAAGATTGATACAAATGCTGGTCTTGTTTCAGCGCCTTTTGATACTCCTTGTAAAGCTGATCATATGACGCATATCGTTTCTCGATCGATTTGACCGTTTGATCTGCTTTCTCTTTTAACTCCGCATCTTGCAATCGTGCGGCAGATTCCTTTACCGTTTTCAATTCTTTTTTCGATTCATCCATACTGTCTTTTTCTGTTTTTAAATGTTCTTCTCGTTTCGCTGCCGATGCTAACGCCTGATCAGAAAGGCTTGCCACTGTTTTTGTATGGTCCTTTGTTGTTTGGATCATTTTTTTATACAGCTTCTGCTCTTTTTCTTCATAGCTTTGCAGTGTACCTTGCTCTTTTTCGAAGGATGCTTCTTTTTCACTCATTTTCGTCATTGCGTCCTGCATATCATTGAACGGACTTTGACCTCCGCACCCTGTCAGCAAAAGGGTACATATCCCCGCTAAAGCAGCACCTGCTTTCATGCTTCTTTTCATCTGTCTCATGACAAGGTCCCCCTTTACATCTCCACATACCACTATAATTTTTATAGACGTTTGTGACAAGGAAAGAGGTCAGTCAAATGAGGCGGAGAAGATTTTTTTCAAGCAATAGGCGCATGACTATACAAATAGTGCATTCATACATAGTTTATATTACACGCTTCGCCTTCACTTATGAGAGGCCAAGTGTATTTCCAAAGGAGGTCAAAAGTATGTCTAATTATAGTCATGGAAGTATGTATGGTGGATACGGCGGTTACGGGTATGGATTCGGTGGTGGATATGGCGGCGGCTGTTGTTACCCAAGCTATGGCGGTGGATACGGATGCGGATACGGCGGCGGACGTACATTCGCTTTAATCGTTGTGCTTTTCATCCTATTAATTATCGTTGGCGCAGCATTCTTAGGCGGCGGTGGCTGCTGCTAAGGCTGTTTAAGCCTCTGACCGGTCTCATAGGACCGGTCTTCTTTATTTCATTGCATATGTTGTGTATCATTTTATATACTTTACATACAAAGGAAATAGGAGTGAAGTTTTGTGATTACCATGGATGATATCGTAAGGGACGGACATCCCGTCTTAAGACAAACAGCTGAAGCGGTCGAGCTCCCGCCGACAGAAGAGGAAAAACAGCAATTAGCTGACATGATCGAATTCGTCAAAAACAGTCAGGATGCTGACATTGCTGAAAAATACGGACTAAGACCCGGCGTTGGATTGGCAGCTCCGCAAATCAATATTAGTAAACGAATGATCGCTGTTCACTGTGAGGATGAAGACGGAGAAGAATACAGCTATGCTCTGTTCAACCCGCGTATTGTCAGTCATTCAGTCAAAAGAGCTTATTTAGCGACTGGTGAAGGCTGCTTATCAGTTGATGAAGCCATCCCTGGATTTGTTCCTCGATATCAAAAAATCAGGGTCAAGGCCACTACGCTTGAAGGAGAGGACATTGATATCCGTCTAAAAGGGTTCCCTGCCATTGTCTTTCAGCACGAAATTGACCATTTAAATGGCATTATGTTTTATGATCATATTCAAAAGGATCAGCCATTCGCTGAGCCAGAAAACTCTGTTGCGATCGGCAGATCATGACATAAAAAGAAGACCCGGCGATCTAAGGGTCTTCTTTTTTATTCTTCAATGAGGCCAAGCTGGGTCACTGCATGGAATATGCCGTCCTCATCTACTGGCTTTGTCACAAAATCAGCCAATGCCTTCAGTTCACTCACAGCATTTCCCATCGCCACGCCTGTTCCAGCAAACGAAATCATTTCTCTATCGTTCAGTCCGTCTCCAAAGGCAATGGTATCCTTTTGATCGTAAGGAAGTCTTTCGATGACTCGTTTGATTCCTTCAGCTTTTGATCCGCCTTTTGGCAGAACGTCTGTTGACAGCTCATGCCATCTGACAAGGTCAATTTCTTCGCGGAATGCCTTATACTCCACTTCCTCTTCTGCCTTACAAAATAACAGCATTTGAAAAATGTCGTTTTCTTTAAAGAAAGATACATCGTGCTCAGGATGCTCGGTTTTTAAAGTACCGATTCCTTCATGGATAAACGGATGATTCGGCACAGACGCCTTCATCGTTTCTTCTCCCATAAAAACAAGCGGATGATCATGACGATCCGCTGTCTCATAAATCCGCTCCATCAGCTCCTGCTTCAGCGGATTGCCGTAAATAACGTCTCCCTCATACATGACATACTGACCGTTATAAGCAATGAATGAGTCAAGCCCTAATTCTTCTAAAATGGGCCGAATCAGAAAAGGAGAACGCCCAGATGCAATGAAGAGATGATGACCTTTTTCTTTTAATAAATGAACCGCTCGCTTCGTTGACTCAGGTATATTTTTATCATGGTCATATAAAGTACCGTCGATATCAAAGAAGATGACTTTTTTATTCATATCTCGCCCTCCTGCTCTTCGTTATGTATACACACTCCCTTTCATCATACAGAAAGATTTCCGCTTTCGAAACCAATTCCTTTTGAAAGCGCCTATTTCCCACATATAACCATGTAACATTCAATAGAAACATCATATAATACAAGTATATAGAGAGACCGAAACACGCTGGTTAAGCTTACTTCAACCCGAAAGGAGGCGGCATGTGATGCTTCGTCGTCTGCGTAAGAAAATTCGAAGACAATGGAAGGACATGCTTCGTAAAAAATCGATTGCTTAAAGGGATCTTCCGCACATTTGCCGAAGATCCTTTTTTCTCAGAGACTTTTCTTATGCGCGTTTTTTTAATATAATAGAATAAGCGAGTGTAACATACGGTATTTAAGGAGAGATTTGGATGATATATAAGGTATTTTTTCAGGCAAGTACTACTGAGGTACCTGTAAGAGAACACACAGATTCACTATACGTTGAAGCGGTTTCTGAAAGAGACGTACGCGATAAGTTGAAAAAACATAACTACAACATTGAATTCATTCAGCCTGTAGACGGTGCTTTTTTAGACTATGAACGAGAAAGTGAAAATTTTAAAGTATTGGAGCTATGAGAGGAATGAAATTTGTTAAAAACGATCAGGCGGCAGTTTTTGCGCTCGGCGGTTTAGGCGAGATCGGTAAAAACACGTATGGCGTTCAATTTCAAGATGAAATCATTTTAATTGATGCAGGTATTAAGTTTCCTGAAGACGAGCTTCTTGGAATTGACTACGTCATCCCTGACTATACGTACTTAGTTAAAAACGAAGATAAAATCAAAGGTCTTTTCATCACTCACGGACATGAAGACCACATCGGCGGTATCCCTTACCTTCTCAAGCAAGTGAATATTCCAGTTTACGGCGGCAAACTCGCAATCGGCCTACTTCGTAATAAATTGGAAGAGCACGGTCTCTTGAGACAAACAAAACTTCACATTTTTGAAGAAGAAGATACCATTAAATTTAGAAAAACAGCTGTGTCTTTCTTTAGAACGACACACAGTATTCCAGATTCTTATGGAATTGTCGTCAAGACACCTCCTGGTAACATCGTACATACAGGTGATTTCAAGTTTGACTTTACTCCTGTTGGCGAGCCTGCCAATTTAACCAAAATGGCTGAGATCGGAAAAGAAGGCGTCCTTTGTCTTTTATCTGATAGTACAAACAGTGAAATCCCAGAATTTACGATGTCTGAAAGACGCGTAGGTGAAAGCATTGATGACATCTTTAGAAAAGTCGATGGACGCATCATCTTTGCCACGTTTGCTTCCAACATTCACAGACTTCAGCAAGTGATTGAGTCTGCTGTTGCCAACGGCAGAAAAGTCGCTGTATTTGGACGCAGTATGGAATCTGCCATTGATATTGGTCAAGATCTTGGCTATATTAAATGTCCAAAAAACACGTTTATTGAACATAATGAAATCAACCGCCTTCCGGCAAACAAAGTGACCATTCTTTGTACTGGAAGCCAGGGTGAACCGATGGCAGCTCTTTCTCGTATTGCCAACGGTACTCACCGCCAGATTTCTATTAACCCTGGAGACACTGTTGTCTTCTCATCTTCACCGATTCCAGGTAACAATATTAGTGTAAGCCGCACCATTAACCAGCTTTATCGTGCAGGTGCTGAGGTCATTCATGGCTCACTTAATAATATTCATACATCTGGTCACGGCGGACAAGAAGAACAAAAACTCATGCTCCGTTTAATTAAACCAAAATTCTTTATGCCGATTCACGGTGAATACCGCATGCAAAAAACGCATATCAAGCTTGCGAATGATTGCGGCATCCCTGAGGAAAACTGCTTTATCATGGATAACGGTGAAGTTCTTGCACTGAAAGGTGACGAAGCAAGTGTCGCTGGCAAAATTCCATCAGGCAACGTGTATATCGACGGAAGCGGTATTGGCGATATCGGAAACATCGTTTTAAGAGACCGCCGCATTCTTTCTGAAGAAGGTCTTGTCATTGTCGTCGTGAGCATGGACATGAAAGAATTCAAAATCTCTGCTGGTCCTGATTTGATCTCAAGAGGTTTTGTCTACATGAGAGAATCTGGAGACCTGATCAACGATGCACAGGATTTAATTTCAAAGCATCTTGAAAAGGTAATGGAACGTAAGACAACTCAGTGGTCTGAAATTAAGAACGAAATTACTGACACCCTTGCACCTTTCCTTTATGAAAAAACAAGACGCCGTCCAATGATCTTACCGATTATTATGGAAGTGTAATCATAAAAAGAGACACAAGCCGCTTGGCTGTGTCTCTTTTTTGCACTATTCATTGAAAAAAGCGCATATATACAAGGTACACATGCGGTTTCTCATTTTTTATTGAATTGGGAGATGCTGAAAGCTTCTGACATCAAACAAACCCTTTGTCGTCATTTTCACATCAGGAATGACTGGGAGTGCCAAGAAGGACAGCGTCAAAAATGGATTAAAATCTAATGTAAAGCCTGTTTCTTTCAACGCTTCATGGAGTGCATGAAGGCTTTCATTTACAAGATGTGCCGGCTGATCTGAAAGTAAACCAGAGATCGGTAATGGCAGCGTATGAAGAGACTGACCCTCTTTGACAACCGTCAAACCGCCCCCTGCTTCTTTTAATGCGTCAATGGCTTTCACGATATCAGCATCATTTGTGCCAACCGCAATTAAATTGTGAGAATCATGCGCAACCGTTGTTGCAATTGCGCCCTTTTCTAATCCAAAGCCGCTGACAACCCCTATCCCCATTTCAGATAAGCCTTGATGGCGTTCAACAAGCACCATTTTTAATACATCTCTTTCTGTATCACTAGTGAATTGTCCGTTCGTTTCTGATGGAGAGATGCGTTCTAATTTTGTTTCTAGCTGATTTGGAATAATGCGGATGACATTCATTTTTTGATGAGCTGTGATAGGCAGAGACAGATCCTGCTCTTGAACGTCTATAGCATGAACAGATTGTAATAAGGCTGGACTTGGTGCAATTTTTTCGACACTTGGCTTGTACTCTCCATGCTGCGCCACCAATTCTCCTGCAATAAATACGCTGGTGATGTCTACTTGATGAAGATCAGAGACAAGCATAAAATCAGCATCAAAGCCTGGCGCAATGGCTCCCTTTGTTTTGAGGCCAAAGCACTCCGCTGCGTTTAAACTTCCCATTTGATACGCTAAAAATGGGTCTAACCCTTCTTTTATAGACATACGTACTTGTTCATCAATACTTCCTTCAGCCATTAAATCATCTAAATGTTTATCATCGGTACAAAAGAAAAAACGTCTCGCATTCTTTTCATTCACAGCTGGTAAAACGTTTTTCACGTTTTTGGCAACAGAGCCTTCTCTCAGCATGACATACATGCCTCGTTTTACACGTTCAAGGGCTTCGCCGGCTGTTGTTACCTCGTGATCTGTTTGGACACTAGCTGTGCGGTAAACGTTTATTAATCGGTCCGTTAAGCCTGCTAAATGGCCATCAATCAATTTATTCTCATTTTGAGCATCAAGCAGTTTTTGAAGCATATCTTCTTCAGCCTGCTCCACACCGACGTAATCCATCACCTCGGCAAGACCAAGTACCTCTTTCTCTTGATACAAAGGCTTTAAATCTTTCGCTTTTAAAACAGCACCTGATCGCTCAAAACTAACTGCCGGTACGCAGGATGGCAGCATGAAATAAATATTTAAGGCAGCTTTTCTCGCTTCTTCCAGCATAAAACGGATGCCTGTGATCCCTGACACATTGGCAATTTCATGCGGGTCTGTTACGACAGTTGTCACACCGCGCGGGACGACAGCTTTGGAGAATTCAGCAGGGGTCACCATAGAGGACTCGATATGAACGTGGCCATCAATAAAACCGGGTACAAGCATTTGACCTGCTGCATCCAGCTCCTGTTCTCCCTCGTACTCTCCAATCCCTACTATTTGTCCATTTTCAACAGCGACATCAGCGTTTAGCCATTCCTGGTTAAACACGTCCATAACCTTCGCATGTTTAATCACTAGGGCTGCTTTTTTTCTCTTTGCAGCTACCTCAATTTGATGTCTGAAAAGCTCCTTATCCAACGACACTGCCTCCTCCAAGTAAACAATATAATGTTTCTTATCGTAAACGAATCTGTTTGCCCAGTCAATGACATTTAGAGAAAATCATCCAGATAAAAAGACTGATTTTTATTTCTGAATAGTGATAATTGCATGAATAATATGATGATTGACTTTAGCTGTTTATGCAGAACAAAACAGCCCTTTTAAATGTCTTCTTCCCTCTTCACTGTCCACCTCATGTGTACACAATCATATAAAAAAACACCCCGCCCAGGGTGTTTAATAATCGTTCTGCATTTCTCGTTTTTCAAAGCGTCCAATATCGGCTACTGCCCCAATGACAATCAGAATATCTTCTTTTTGAATCATTTCATCTGCGAGCGGTGAAACAATCACTTCTTTTCCACGCTTAATCGCCACAATATTAATGCCATATCTCGCTCGAATATCGAGATCTAGAAGAGAATGCCCTGCAAGCCTGCTGTTGGCAACGATTTCAATGAGGCTGTACTCATCTGACAGCTCAAGATAATCTAATACGTTATTGGAGATGATTTTATGTGCAATTCGTCTGCCCATGTCCCGCTCTGGATGAACGATGCGGTCAGCCCCAATTTTATTTAGTACCTTTTCGTGATAGTCGTTTTGCGCCTTTACTGTGACCATTTTGACGCCAAGCTCTTTCAGCATGATCGTCGTTAAAATACTGGCCTGAATGTTTTCACCAATCGCAACGATGACATGATCAAAATTGCGAATGCCGAGATTTTTTAAAACAGATTCGTCCGTCGAATCACCAATCACCGCATGTGAGGCAATTTTCGCGTATTCGTTCACTCGATCTTCATTCATATCCATGGCCATGACTTCAAGTCCTTCTTCGCTCAGCGCCTTGCAAATACTCCCGCCAAAGCGTCCAAGACCAATGACTGCATATTCCTTTTTCATGTTCAGACTCCTTTTATCTCACTTACCATGCATTTTACTACGGTTTGATTAACGAATCCATATGCGAGCGAATTTTTTTGCGGAACGCTTCACTTAAGTAAAGATCTGCTCCTTTTTCAATTTCACTGCGGTAATGACCTGGCGGAGCAATTTCATCGCTCTTTTGAAGAACTAGAAAGGTTAAACAGTCTGCATATATTTGATCACCTATTTTGACATCGACAAAAGCTGGACGATATGTGCCCTCATAGACGCCTTCTCGTTTGTACAAATATCGAATGGCATCAAAAGGAACCTCATATAAAACGCCCTCTGTTTCTCCGCCGTCTTCTACCATATCTGCTCTTGATCCATCAGGCCTCACCAACGTAAATCTAGTTGTAAAGCCGTTCAGACCACCGCCGCCGATGATTTGTTTAAAATAATGATCAACTTCTGCCAGTTTAAATCTTGCATCATCCATACAGGAGCCATAGGCAAAATAATAGAAGGATGCCGGCTTCTGCTGCCACAGTCTATATTCCTTCCAGCAGCCGCTCTCGATCTCCTTCAGAGATGATGTCTTCTGCTTTGGTAAAGTGTATGTAACAGCCGCCACCAGCCCTTGGTCTGTCATGACATCGACCACCTGCTTGTCATACCCTTCCTCAAGAAAATCTATCTTATTCAGCGTGCTTGCGGTTACCTCGTACAATTCTCCATATACTGTGCTTTTCTCTTCTAGAACGCACGCAGGGTATCCTTGACCTGTATCATAGATTCTGCCGCTGATCCAAGCTGATTTAGCTAATGACCTGCTATCTTTCATATACGCCTCGTGGTGCTCTTCATGCTGCAAAAGCGTCCCATATACAAATAAAGCTTTCACCTTCATGAAATCACGTCCTCTCGCCTTTCTGCTGTCTGCATTTTTGCCACACAGGTAAGTAGATATGAAAAGCTGTACCTTTTCCCAGCTCACTGACCACATCCATCCTACCGTGATGATCTTTTAAAATCGCTGCACAGATGGTGAGGCCAAGTCCCGTCCCTTCTGTTTTCGTGGAGAAGAAAGGATCATATATTTTCTGAATATCCTCTTCAGACATCCCTTTTCCTTCATCTTGAATGGTAATTTTCCATTCGTTCATCACTTTTTCTGTTGATATGTATATGGTGCCGCCTTCGGGCATTGCCTCAATGGCATTTTTGATTAAATTAATGAACAGCTGCTTCATTTGATTAGCGTCTGCTAATATAGCGCCGGCATCCTGCTTTTTAAATGGCTGTTTGAGATCAATATTCGCAAGGACTGCATTGGTTTTCAGCAATGTAATGACCTGCTCTAACAGTCCATGAAGCTGAACTTCTTGAAAATGGACCGACTGCGGCTTTGCCAGCACAAGCAGCTCACTTAAAACAAAATCAATCCGTTTAATTTCGGAAAAGATAATGTCAAAATAATCGGTTCTTTCAGGATATTGTGTTTTCATCAGCTGCAAAAAGCCGTTTACTGAGGTCAGCGGATTTCTGACTTCATGGGCGATTCCAGCGGCTATTTGTCCTGCAACGGCTAACTTTTGCGCCTGCATTTGCACTTGTTGATTTGATCTTTCAAGTTCAAGCTTTGCCAGCTTTTGTTTTGTAATATCTGCAACTGTTCCAATACCTCCAGTAAACTGGTGCTGCTCATCAAAGTAGAGCTTATAATGAACGTCTCCCCATACTTTCTTTCCCTCTTTATGAAGAAGCTGCAGCTCGATCCGCCCTGAATCTTTATGCTCTTTGATGACAGATGACAAATGCTGAATAACTCTTTCTTCTTGATCAAAGTACTGATTGTACATCGTACCTAGACATTCATCTATGTCATAGCCGGTCATTTGTTTCCATGCTTGATTTAAGAAGATGATGTGCCCTTTTTCATCTGTTTCAAAGACAATTTCTTGCAAGTTATCTGTAATTCGATTCAGCCGCTCTGTCAGTTCGTGTGCTTCTTTTTCTCTCTTATTTAGATCTGACACAAGTAAATTCAAGCGGTCTACATATCCTGAGACAATCCAGATCCCTGCTAACACAACGACTGTAAAGGCTAGATCGAGCGGCCAATTAATTTGATAGCCGCCTAGATAATAAAAGAAATCCCAGCTTATGATTAAGATAAATGCAAGAACAGATAACACAATCCGCACTTGATATGTTTTGTTCAAATGATTCCACCTGCCGCCCTGAGATTCTTTGTCAATTGTACCATTTTCCACTTATTTTTTGAGGGAGATGGGGCATTTTTAAGGAACTTTTTTAAAGAAAAAATAGCCTGTTCTCAGCACAAAGGAAGAGAGCAGGCTATTTTGATTACTTCTGAAGAGCTTCTTGCAGCTCTTTTAACAGCAGTTCTGCGCCTTCAGCGCTTAATGTAATTTGACCATTTCCATATTCATGGTTCTCTGATGTAATCTCACCAGTCATGAGACAAACGCCCTCTGGCTGATATTTTTTCAAGACGATTTTATCTCCATCTATAAAAAATTCCATACTGTCTTTAATAGCGATATCAAGTGCTCTTCTCAATTCGATTGGCATCACAATACGCCCTAGTTCGTCTACTTTTCTTACGACTCCGATAGATTTCAATTTCGTTCCCTCTTTCTTTCATTAGCTCAAGATCAATCTGTTTTTCACCAATTGATATATCGTAGACGTAAGAGATTCTTAAAAGGTTTCTCCTCTATAAAAATTTTTTTCATAAAAGAAAAAACAAAGGGAAAATTTATTGTGATTGTCAAAATGATACTTGAATTTTACAGATTCATTTCAAGGTGATCACAAACCCCCACAAATGACATCAACCCTCTGAACTTTTAAATGTAAAATTATTTAAAACAGCAAAAATAGAGATTGGGTGAAAACATGTTTCAAAATGCCGAAATTGGAATTGATTTAGGAACAGCTAACATATTGGTTTATAGTAAAAATAAGGGAATTATTTTAAATGAACCGTCCGTCGTAGCAGTTGATACAGAAACAAAGACTGTACTTGCCGTCGGATCAGAAGCAAAAGAAATGATCGGGAAAACACCTGGGAAAATTGTTGCGATCCGTCCGATGAAAGACGGTGTCATCGCTGATTATGATATGACAACAGATTTACTTAAACAAATCATGAAAAAAGCAGGAAAAAATATCGGGTTTACCTTCAGAAAGCCAACTGTCGTTGTATGTACACCTTCTGGTTCAACAGCAGTTGAGCGCCGCGCCATCAGCGATGCTGTGAAAAACTGCGGAGCAAAACATGTGCATTTAATTGAAGAACCTGTTGCAGCTGCCATCGGTGCTGATCTTCCGGTAGACGAGCCTGTTGCGAACGTCGTAGTCGATATTGGCGGCGGAACAACAGAAGTTGCAATCATTTCATTTGGCGGCGTTGTCTCTTGTCATTCGATCCGAATTGGCGGCGATCAGCTGGATGAAGATATCATTACGTTTGTCAGAAAGAAATATAACCTATTAATCGGTGAACGGACTGCCGAGCAGGTGAAAATGGAAATTGGGTATGGTCTCATTGAGCATGAGCCTGAATCATTAGAAGTGCGCGGGCGCGATCTTGTGACAGGTCTGCCAAAAACGATCACACTTGTCTCTCATGAAATTCAAGGCGCCATGCGTGAATCACTTCTTCATATTTTAGAAGCGATCCGTGCCACATTAGAGGACAGCCCTCCAGAGCTAAGCGGAGATATTGTAGACCGCGGCGTCATTTTAACTGGCGGAGGCGCTCTTTTAAATGGAATACAAGAATGGCTTTCTCAAGAGATTGTTGTTCCAGTCCATATTGCAGCCAATCCCCTTGAATCTGTTGCAATTGGAACAGGTCGTTCATTAGAAGTGATCGACAAATTGCAAAAAACTTTAAAATAATCTTCTTGTTCTACTTCTTTTTTTGTCATTTCGATCATATCGTGAGAAATGGATAAACGTGAAGGAGGAAGAACATGTTGCTTGATTTAGGTAAACGGGTCGTTGTCACAGTCATTTTAACGGGTATTATTTTAGGAGGAATGAGCCTGTCGTTTTCACATATGCCGCCTTCTAATGCACAGCCTGTGAAACAACTGAACCGCTAAAAAAGCCGCACGAAAGCGGCTTTTTTATTTTGGCTTTAAACGGGCTCCCCATTTTCCTTTTCGGTCATAAATCTGATATGATGAACATGACTAAAGGAGGGGTTTTTATGAGTTCATTTGAAAAACAACTAGATCAATATGCGAAGACCATCGTTGAAGTCGGTGTGAATGTACAAAAGGGACAGGAAGTCGTTGTATCCGCATTTACTGAATCTGCACATCTTGTTCGTCTTGTAGCGAAACACGCGTATGAGCGCGGGGCGAAAAACGTACATATCCGCTGGAGTGATGGTGTTCTCACCCGTTTAAAGTATGAACATGCACCGCAAGATGTATTTGAGCAATTCCCTGAATGGGAAGCACAGATGATGGAAACCATCGCAAAACGCGGAGGCGCTTTTATTACCATCCTGTCAGAAAGCCCTGACCTTTTGCGAGGCATTGATTCGAAAAAAATCGCTGCACAGCAAAAAGCTGCTGGTTCAGCACTACATACATATCGTCAATACGTTCAATCTGACAAAGTCGCTTGGACAGTCGTAGGTGCTGCATCAAAAGAATGGGCGAAAAAGATTTTCCCTGACCATACAGATGAAGAAGCTGTCACGTTATTGTGGGATCAAATCTTTAAAGTCGCACGCGCTGATCAAGCAGATCCAGTTGAGGCTTGGAAAAAGCACGATGCGTCATTAAACGAAAAGGTCAAAATACTCAATGAACGCCACTACCACAAGCTTCATTATGAAGCACCTGGCACAGACTTAACGATCGAGCTTCCAGAGCAGCATATTTGGGTAGGTGCTGGCAGCGTAAGTGAACGCGGCGTTTCGTTCATGGCCAACATGCCGACAGAAGAAGTCTTTACCGTACCGAAAAAAGACGGTGTAAACGGGACAGTCTCAAGCACAAAGCCGCTCAGCTATGCTGGAAACATCATTGATGAGTTTTCATTAACCTTTGAAAACGGCCGGATTGTGGATGTGAAAGCAAAAGAAGGCGAAGATATTTTAAAATCTCTCGTTGAAACAGATGAAGGCTCTCATTATCTAGGTGAGGTTGCCCTCGTACCAGATGATTCACCAATTTCTAACTCAAATATTCTTTATTACAATACACTTTACGATGAAAATGCATCAAATCACCTTGCCATCGGCAGCGGATATGCGTTTAATATCGAAGGCGGAAAAGAAATGAAACGAGAGGAATTGGATGCTGCGGGTGTGAACAGCAGTATTACACACGTTGATTTTATGATTGGTTCAAAGGAAATGAATATTGACGGAATCACAAAAGACGGGAAACGCGAACCGATCTTCCGAAATGGAAACTGGGCGATTTAATCAAAAAAAGACATCCACATTTGGATGTCTTTTTTGTGTTATGCGTAAAGCTCTTCAAGTCTTTTTTGGATGTCTTGATCTGATAAAAACTCATCATATGTTGTTTGTTTATCGACGATGCCATTTGGCGTCACTTCGATAATCCGGTTTGCGACTGTTTCAACAAACTGATGGTCATGAGATGAGAAGAGCATGGCTCCTTTAAAGCTCATGAGACCGTTATTCAGCGCTGTAATGGATTCTAGGTCTAAGTGGTTCGTTGGCTCATCCAGCAGCAATATATTCGCTCCAGACAGCATCATTTTTGATAACATACAACGAACCTTTTCTCCTCCTGATAAGACACTTGCTTTTTTCTTCACTTCTTCCCCAGAGAAAAGCATACGTCCCAAGAAACCACGCAGGAAGCTTTCGCTTTGATCATTCGGAGAATATTGACGGAGCCAATCCACGAGATCAACATCGTTTCCTTCAAAGTATTCACTATTGTCTTTCGGGAAAAAGGCTTGTGACGTTGTGACGCCCCATTTAAATGATCCGCTGTCTGGCTCCATTTCACCAGCAAGAATTTTAAATAATGTGGACACAGCAAGCTCATTACGGCTTAAGAACGCAATTTTATCTTCGCGGTTCATAATAAAGCTGACATTATCCAGTACTTTTACACCGTCAATTGTTTTTGATAGACCTTCTACTTGAAGGACATCATTTCCGATTTCGCGCTCTGGTGCAAAATGAACATACGGATATTTACGTGAAGACGGCTTAATGTCATCTAAAGAAATTTTATCAAGCAATTTCTTTCTTGATGTCGCTTGCTTCGATTTAGAAGCGTTCGCACTAAACCTGGCAACGAATTCTTGAAGCTGCTTAATTTGTTCTTCTTTTTTCTTATTTGCTTCTTGGCTTAGTTTCAGCGCTAACTGGCTGGACTCATACCAAAAATCATAGTTACCGACATATACTTGGATTTTTCCGAAATCAAGATCCGCAATATGAGTACATACTTTATTTAAGAAATGACGATCATGCGAAACGACGATGACGGTATTTTCAAAGTTAATGAGGAACTCTTCGAGCCACTGGATTGCTTGTAAGTCCAAGTGGTTCGTCGGCTCATCGAGAAGAAGAACGTCAGGCTTGCCAAATAAAGCTTGAGCTAAAAGTACTTTTACCTTTTCCGAACCGCCAAGCTCAGACATTTTCTTCGATTGAAGGCTTTCTGGAATGCCAAGACCCTTTAATAGGATCGCTGCTTCACTTTCAGCTTCCCAGCCGTTTAATTCGGCAAATTCACCTTCAAGTTCTGCTGCACGAATCCCGTCTTCATCTGAGAAATCAGGTTTCATATAGATCGCATCTTTCTCCTGCATCACATCATATAGACGTTTGTGACCCATGATGACGACTTTCAGCACTTCAAACTCTTCGTATTCAAAGTGGTTCTGTTTTAAAATCGCTAAACGCTCGCCAGGACTCATATGAACATCGCCCGTTTGAGGCTCAATTTCGCCAGAAAGAATTTTTAGGAACGTTGATTTACCAGCTCCATTGGCACCAATTAATCCGTAGCAGTTGCCAGGAGTGAATTTAATATTTACTTCTTCAAATAGTTTACGATCAGCAAAGCGCAAACTAACATTATTTACTGCAATCATTTATTAATCCTCCATCACTCATTCATCATTATGAAGTATAACATGAATAACGTTTGATAGAAACGTCTCTCGCTAAGAACGAAGGCTTTTTGTCTATTATGATATAATAAACGGGAATGATTGATTGAAGGAGTTCGGGCGATTTGAGATTACTCACACTGATGGAATACTGTTTATTGATTTTCTTTATGGGCATTTATTTATCTGCAACAGGCTTTAATGCGAGGGACTTTGGCCTTTATATTGGGCTTGTCCTGATTTACACACTGGTTCACATCTTTTCCAAACGCTTTTTACAAAAGCGGGGAAAAGAAAACCAAAAGATCGGATTGTTTCGATCCGTTTTAGCCATTACCGGATCTGTGTTCGCTTCTGTTCTTGCGATTGTGATCATTGTGACGGTGCTCACACCAAATTAAAAACGACCCTTCTGTAAGGGTCGCTCGTTCAAGTACCTTTCTCTTGCCCATGAGAAGGTGCTTTTATTTTGTCTGTCGAATATCGCCAAATGGGAAGAAAACAAATTCTGATGTCCCGACAACCCGATCCTTTTCAATGAGGCCAAGTCCATTTCGGCTGTCCATGGAATTGAGTCTGTTGTCCCCCATCACAAAGTAATCGTTTTTCGGTACTTTTACTGGACCAAAATCTCCAGTTAAATGCACTTCATACTCTTTCGCATGCGCCTTGTTCTCTTTTAAATAAGGCTCATCTACTTTTTTTCCATTAATGTAAAGCGTATCATCCTTCATTTCAATCGTATCACCTGGAAGGCCGATTAACCGTTTGACATAATGAATCTTCTGACCATCTTTTCCATTAATAATCACGATGTCACCGCGTTTCACACCACCGAGATAGTTAATGGTTTTGTTGACAAACAGCTTTTCCCCGTCATGAAGTGTCGGTTCCATTGACTCTCCTTCCACCACATACGGTTCAAATATAAACGTACGGATGAGCAAGACGAGCGCAAGTGCGATTAAAATGGCTTTGATCCATTCAAATAGTGAACTTTTCTTCTCTGTTTTGGCTTGCTTCGCATCAGATTGAATTTCATTTTCGTTTTGTTTGTTTTCTTCGTTCAAAATACTGCTTCCTCCTAAGACTTTCTGCTAAAAGACTTGAAACGTGAATTGAATAACTTTACTTTATCATATGTCATTTAAAAATTCACAAGACAACCATCTAATTAGATATTTTTTCCTAATTCACTGATAATTAAACAAAAAGAAGCACCGTTTTACACGATGCTTCTCTTCTGCATTACGCTTCTTGTCTGACTGGTTTTTTCAAAATACCCAGTAAAATCGCTGTCACAACGGCACCGATTAAGATGCTGATGATATAAAGAACTGGATGATTTGTTACCCAGAAAACAAATAGTCCGCCATGCGGTGCAGGAAGCGTCACTCTGAAGAATTCCGTTAATCCGCCAGCAACTGCTGCACCAATAACAGCTGAAGGAATCACACGAAGAGGATCTGCCGCCGCAAATGGGATCGCTCCTTCCGTGATGAAGGCAGCTCCCATGAAGTAACATGTAATCCCTGCTTCACGGTCACGTTTTGAGAACTTATTTCTAAAGATCGTTGTTGCAAGTGCAATACCTAGTGGTGGAACCATTCCGCCTGCCATAATCGCAGCATGCGGTGCATAGTTGCCAGCAGCAATCATCGCAAGACCAAATGTGTAAGCCGCTTTGTTAATTGGGCCTCCCATATCAATTGCCATCATACCAGCTAAAATAATACCCATTAAGACAAGGTTTCCCGTACCTAATGATTCAAGCCAATGTGTTAATCCGTCCATCACCATTTTCACTGGTGTGTTGACAATATAATGCATGATAATGCCTGTGAAGAAAATACCGAACAATGGATACAGCAGAACCGGTTTAATCCCGTCGAGTGTCTGCGGTACGAATGTGAATACTTTTTTGAGCAGCACAACAATGTAACCTGCTAGGAAACCAGCAATCAATCCGCCTAAGAACCCTGCACCTGCTGCTGACGCCATAAAACCACCGACCATACCTGGCGCAAAACCTGGACGATCTGCAATACTCATGGCAATAAATCCAGCTAATACCGCAACGATTAAGGCAAGCGCATTATCGCCGCCAATTCCTTTTAAGACAGCTGCAAATGAATTAAATGAAGGGTCCTTAGGATCTGCTGAGTTAATGCCCCAGAAGAATGAAATCGCAACAAGGATACCGCCTCCGACAACAAATGGAAGCATGTTACTTACACCACTCATTAAGTGCTTGTAAAATCCGCTTCTTCCTTTGCCAGATGATTCATTTTCCTCTTTAGAAGAACTGCCGCCTGAACCTTTATAAATCGGCGCATCTTGATTGATTGCTTTTTCAATTAATTCCTGTGGACGGCGAATACCAGCTGTTACAGGGACTTCAATGACATGCTTGCCTTTAAAGCGTTCCATTTCTACTTGCTTGTCCGCTGCCACAATGATGGCTGGTGCTTCTTCAATTTCTTTTGCTGTAAGGGCATGTTTAATACCGCCAGAGCCGTTTGTTTCAACTTTAATGTCAACGCCCATTTCTTTTGCTTTTTCTTTCAAAGCATCTGCTGCCATAAATGTATGGGCAATGCCTGTCGGGCAGGCTGTTACCGCTAAAATTTTAGCAGGTTTTCCTTCTGCAGCCGGCTCCTCTTGAACTTCCTCTTCTTCTTCATCATCTTGATCATGTGTATTGATGATCTCAATGATTTCATCTTCAGTCGCCGCTTCAAGGAGCTGCTTTCGAATTTCTTCACGCATAAGAAGTGTGGATAAACGAGAAAGTGCCTCTAAGTGCGTGTTGTTTGCGCCTTCAGTTGCGGCAATCATAAAGACAAGATGACTCGGCTGTGCGTCTAGTGATTCATAATCTACACCAGCAGTTGAGCGGCCAAATGCAATAGCAGGCTCTTTTACACTCGCTGTTTTAGCGTGCGGGATGGCAATTCCTTCGCCAATACCAGTAGAGCTCTGTTTTTCACGATTGATCACAGCTTCTTTGTAGCCCTCTTTATCATTTAACTTGCCTGCTGTATCTAAAACAGTGACCAGCTCTTCAATGACTGCTTCTTTCTGCTGGCTGTCTAATTGAAGCTTAATGGTATGCTTCGTGAGTAGTTCTGTAATTTTCATGATGACTCCTCCTTTAAATGCGTGTGACTTTTACTTGTGGTAATAGTGTGTCAACAAGCTCTTTTGTGCCAAGCTCCTCAGAAAAGGCTGTAGCGCTTCCTGAAGTAACACCAAGCTTAAATGAATCTTCAATTGAAAGGCCTTTTGAAACGCCGGCTAAAAACCCTGCAACGACTGAATCTCCTGCTCCAACTGAATTAACGAGCGTTCCCTTTGGAACATTGGATTGATAGATTCCTTCTTTACTGAATAATAGGGCACCATCTTCAGCCATGGAGACGATGACATGTTCAGCACCTTGTTCTAACAGCTTTTTCCCATAAGGAATTGCTTCTTCTGCTGATGAAATACTCGTCTCAAACATTTCACCCAGTTCATGATGATTTGGCTTCATTAAGAACGGTTTCATGTCTGCTGCTTTTTTTAACGCTTCGCCAGAAATATCAAGAACAACTCTTACACCTTGCTCTCGGCAAACTTCAGCAATACGCTCATATGTGTTATGAGGTAATGAAGAAGGAATACTGCCAGCTAAAACCACGACATCTCCTTCAGTCAATGAAGAAAATTGAGATAGAAACGACTCAAATTGCGCTTCAGTAATTGATGGGCCGAGTCCGTTGATTTCTGTCTCTTCACCTGTTTTTAGTTTCACATTGATTCTTGTATCTTCTGACACCTCGTGAAAGGCTGTTTGTAATTGTTCGTTCTGTAAAAAATCTTGAATATATTTGCCTGTAAATCCACCAATGAATCCAAGTACTTTTGATTCAACACCGTGACGTTTTAATAGCCTTGAGACATTGATTCCTTTACCACCTGGATATTTTTGATCATAGGTTGAACGATTTAAACCGCCGACTGCAAAATCCTCCACGTGTACGATGTAATCAACTGATGGGTTTAAAGTAACTGTATAAATCATGTTTTCACTACCTTTATAACCGTTTTTTCATGGTAATTATCGAATGAATCCTCTTTTGCGTCGTTTGTGATAATGGTGGCTTCCTGTAAACTAGCAAAGGCTGAAAACGATATTTCGCCAAACTTCGAGGCATCTGATAAGATATAGGTTTTTTTCGCCTGTTTCATGGCTCTTTTTTTCATGAGTGCTTCCTCTGGATCAGGCGTTGTAAAACCCGCCTCGGGATGAATGCCGTTTGTCCCAACAAAGCTTTTGTCAAAACGATAATTTTCCATCGCTGTCAAAGCTGCGGCTCCCACCATGGCTCCTGTTCGATGTTTCACTGATCCGCCTATCAAGTAAAAAGTAATGCCTTTTCTCATAAGTGCTTCAATGTGCATCACACCGTTTGTCACCACAACAATATCTTGATCTGGATCGATATATTCAATCATTTGCTGTGTGGTTGTACCTGCATCTAAATAAATACAGTCGCCCTGTTTTAAAAGAGATGCCGCTGCCTCTGCTACCAATGACTTTTCTTGAAAGTTTTTGGCAGATTTCTCAAATACATCTGGTTCAAGCCGAATACTCGAAATCTTGGCTGCTCCTCCATGAACCCTTTTAAGAAATCCTTTTTCTTCAAGGGCTGATAAATCTCTTCTAATTGTAGATTCAGACGCATCCGTCATCATCGTTAAGTCCTGTATTTTAATGACATCATTTTCTTCTAAGCTGTCGATAATGAGTTGATGTCTTTCCGGTGTTAACATGAGAACACCCCTTTTGAAAACGTATTCATTTTGCGCGCACCTTTATTGTAATCGCTTTTTTCAACATTATCAATACAAAACAATCAAATACATTCAATAACTATCAAAATCTTTCACCATGGTCATCTTACCTTTATATGTACCATTTGTAAACTGAAAAATATGTGACATTATGATGAAAGTCATGATATTAGCATTTCTATCATTTTTTATTTCATTCAATGGAACTAAAAAAAGCTTTTATGCGATTTGCATAAAAGCTTTTGGTGTGGAATGAAGGCGAATGTATACCATTTGTATGCTTTTTTCTTCTCCGAATTATTCATACCTGAGCGATTCAATAGGGTCTAGTCTCGCTGCTTTATTCGCAGGAATTAACCCAAAAACAATACCAATGAGCATACTAAACAGTACGCCTCCACAAACCACTTGCCAAGATACGAGAGACGGCCAGCCGGCAAATAGTGATACTAGCGAAGCGCCGCCTAAACCAAGTGCAATTCCCATCAGCCCGCCGATGAGTGTTAAAACGACAGACTCAATTAAAAACTGAACGAGTATTTGCGCCCTTGTTGCGCCCATCGCCTTTCGAATACCGATTTCTCTTGTCCTCTCTGTCACAGAAACGAGCATAATATTCATTACACCGATGCCGCCGACAAGTAAAGAGATTCCGGCTATTGAGCCAATGATCGTTGTCATAACGGACGTTATTTGACCGATCCCTTCTGCTATTTCTTCCATATTGATCATTTCGTAAGCATCTTCTGTATGATGATTTTCATTTAGTATGGCAGCCGCGCTCTTTCCTACTTCCTTCATTTGATCCGCATGTGCGACTTGAATAGACAACTTATCATATTCATTCATACCAAATGTGGAGGTGAGCATCGCAAATGGGACATATATTTCATTCATATCAAATGAAAACATCCCTTTCTGTTTTGCTAACACACCGATGACTTCAACTGGCTGTCCGTTCATCCAAATCAGTTCACCTAATGCCTTTTGTCCATTGAATAGTTCTTTTTGTAAGCCATCCGAGATGAGGGCAGCTCTTCTGCCGCTTCTAAAGTCAATATCTCTTAAATTCTGTCCTTCTGCGATTTGTAATGAATGTACATCCGTATACCCCTCATTTATGCCGTTAACTGTCGCATCAGCTGTCGTATCTTGAAATCTCAGCTGCATTCCTTGTGCAGTCGAGGAGGCGACCTGCTTCACCCCATTGATTGTCCTAATGCTTTTTATGTCTTCCTCAGTAAATGAGGCTTCAAATAAAGCATTTGGATTTGCATTTAACTCTTCGTCAGAAGGCGTATATGTCATATCAATGGTATTGTTTGGACCTGAAATCGATCCTTTTAACATTTGCTCACCGCCTTGACCGATCGCCACGACTGCAATGACTGATCCAACACCAATAATAATCCCAAGCATCGTTAAAATAGAACGTAATTTATGAGCTAAAACCGAATTCAGCGCTATTTTGATATTTTCAAAGAGTTTCATTCATAGCGTCCCCTTGTATCCATCTATCTTCAACAAGCCGTCCATCTCTCACAACGACCGTACGGTTTGTGTACGCAGCTATTTCTTCTTCATGGGTGACAAGCACAATCGTTGTCCCTTCCTCATTCAGCTGTGTAAACTGTTCCATAATTGACATGCTTGTTTTTGAGTCGAGCGCACCAGTCGGTTCATCTGCCAAAATAAGCTGAGGCTTATTGACAATCGCTCGTGCAATGGCCACCCTTTGCTTTTGTCCTCCTGACAACTCACTTGGCATATGTTTCATTCGATCTGCCAAACCAACCTTTTCAAGCGCCAATTCCGCACGTTCTTTTCTTTCCTTTTGGCTGATCCCAGCGTAAATCATTGGCAGTTCAACATTGCGCCTCGCATTTAACCTTGGCAGGAGGTGAAATTGCTGAAAAACAAATCCAATGGATTGATTTCGAATGACCGCAAGCTCTTGATCCTTTGCTGCTGACAGCTCTGTACCTTGAAAATGATATTGTCCTGTCGTCGGGCGGTCTAAACAGCCAATAATATTCATTAATGTTGACTTACCAGAGCCGGACGGGCCCATAATGGACATATACTCGCCTTTTTCAATGACAAGATTCATGTCACTTAATACATCAAATGTTTCGTGTGCGACCTCATAGCTTTTTGTTACGTTGGAAAGCTGAATCATTCAGCATCCACTTCCATTCCGTCATACATATCATCTGTTGGATGAGCAATGATTTGATCCTCTGCCTTGACACCTTTTGTCACTTCAAGATCATGACCTGACGTTTCCCCTATGACCACTTTTACTTTTTTCAGTACATTTTTTCGAACAACATAAACGTATTGTCCACCAGTCTCTTTTTTTACCGCTGTTTCAGGAATCGTTTGCGCTTGGCGCTTATCTGTTTCAATTTCCATGATCATTTTAAAACCAGGCTTCGCCTCAGGTTTCTTTCCCTTTATTTCAACTTCAACAGGAAATTGAACCGTTTGATCGCTCGAAGTTGTTTCGGCTGCAGTCTGGACAGGAACAGCGCCCACTTTTTTCACGACTCCTTGCCAGCTCTTCCCGCGAATGACATCAGACGTTACCTTCACTTTTTGTTTCTTTTTGATTTTGATGGCATCATACTCTGAGATCAAACCCCGTACAATCATTTTTTTCTCATGACCAATATGGATGATCGGCTGCCTTTCTTCCGGCCCCCCTGCTCCGGCCTCTTGCTCAATGGAAATGACTGTTCCATCAATTTTACTATGTACGGTTAAATCTTCTATTTGCGCCTTTACTTTTTCTTGGCTGATCACTGCTTGCTTTTGTTCTAATTCAGCCGCTTTCAGTTCTAATTGAAGCTGATCTCGCTCGCTTTTGGCATTAGCGTCAGATCCGTCTGCTTTTTTCTCATCTAATTCACTCAGCCTTTTTTGCAATTGTTCCAGTTTTAATGTACTTGACTCAACGGCTAGTGCTTGCTGCTGCTCCTCAAGCTCCAGTTCCTTGTTTTCATATGTAAGAAGCGGCGTTCCAGCCTTTACCTTTTCCCCTTCTTTCACAGCAATTCCCTTCAATTTCCCCTTTTCCTCTTCTTCATAGATGAACTGCTCTTCAGAGAACGAAAGTGTCCCGGGTGTCATCACCGTAGATGTGATTTCTTTCGGCGTGAGTTTGACTGTTTTAATCGCTGCTGTAGAAGCAGGCTTTGCTTGGTTTTTCGCAATATTAAATCCAATAAATAGTCCGATCACAATAATTAAAATAGATCCGATGATGATTTTCTTTCTCATAAAAACCTTCTACCCCCAGCTTACTGATATGTTAATTGCAGTTCCTACATATTTAAAAATTAACGATAAGATATAAAAAACGCCTATAATCACCCAAGAAATTCTCGGTGATATACGCCCAACTCGAATGAATAAAAAGCCTGTTAAAACAAGATTCCAGATCACAAAAAGATCGATATTGGCTAACACCGCCTGCCATGGACCAGAAATTCGAATGAGCGCGTTTAACGAGGTAACCGTGATGTCTTTTGGAACATGAAAAAGGATGACTGCCAAATGAGAAATAATCGTCCCAATGATCGTAACGGGCGTAATGAACAGGACCGCTGAAAACAACTGCCGAAATGATGCATCACCTTTCGCTAAAAATACGATGAACTTATATATAGCTGCATTGATGACAATGCCAAATACCAGACCAATGAGCGTCACCACATAAACAACAGGTACCGGCAAACTTAAATCTGCCCACATTCCCTTATTTACGAGCTCAGACAAATAAGTCACAACGACTGTTAAAATAAGCACACAAGATAAAGGCCACCAAACAACTGGATGTTCCCATACTCTTTTCAGGTGCTCTGATGGTCTTGTGCTCACTCCAATGATCGTAGGTTTTTGCATGTTTTCTTTCATCAAATGTCATCCTCTCTATGTCAAGCAAGTATGCAAACGCACAATGACGCTCTTTTTCTTTCTATTTTATCAAAAGATTGCCAATAAGTGATCGATCATTTAATTTTCTTATTTTCGTTGAGAAAAAATTTTATCTATTATTCTATTTTCACGAATGAAACCCTTCAAATGACCTCATGATCCGACCATATTCATATCAAGAATCGTGCTTTTACTGACTTAAAAACATTTTATTAAGTAAACAATATGTCTTTCGGAATAAATATCCTTTTCTTTTGGATTCGCATGGTCTTACATAGACACAACAATTTTTTGTTAAAATAATCCTAGTAATTTCGGCAAATCCCGGCTTTATAGGACTATGATTGGTTTCTTTTACAGAACAAATAAGTCTTTAGTATCAATACTTTCATATTAAAAAATTAAAAATAAAGGGATTTTACTTGATCAAAAGTTATTTTTTCATATAATGTAAAATAGAGGTAGGTTAAATGATAGTGGAAATGGAGTCAAGTGAATGTTAAGAGAAAAATTGAAAATGCAATTGATTTTACTGTATGAAAAGGAACAAGAAGCATGGCAATACTTTCGAAAGGAAAGAGAATCGATTTATCATGAGCTCAAATTACTTGATATGAAAGAAAGCAGACCTTCTAACGACAAAATATACTACGCTGCAAGATGTGTAGATATTATTAAAGAGAAAAAGGGAAGCATTGTGAGCACAAAAGAATTAAAGGAACAGCTTCAAGCTCAAACAGATTTCAATGTGAGACGAATCAGCGAATTGTATGATCTCATTCAGCAGCTCGATCCTCACATTTCTAAAGCAAGAAGGGGATGTTTTATTTACGAAGATCACACCCAAGCACCTCTACAAACTTTTCACACATAAAAAATTGGTTACAGCCGGGTGGCCATAACCAAATCCTCTAATATCTATTATCCACCACTTACAGGAGGAATGAGTGCAACAGTGTCCCCGCTACGCACTTCAGCATTTCCCCTCGTATATATCTCGTTGACTGCAACCATTACATTTTGTGCAGCATCAACACCATATACCTCCTGTAATTCTATTTTAATCTCATCAACCGTTGTTTGATCTTTTTGAATGATGATTTGTTGTTTACCGGCCTTCTCAGCAAGGCCGGCGAACAATAACACATTAATCATGCTGATCACCTTCTTTCTCTGCAAGTTGAAGATGGCTAGGTTTACCTTCTGGATATGAAACCGTTTCAAGCTGATCACCTATCCAGGCCTCTCCATCTTCCCAATATTCTTTTTTCCAAATAGGAACGATTTCCTTGATTCGTTCAATAGCATATTCATTGGCTTCGTAGGCAGCCTTCCTATGAGGAGACGAAACGGCGATCGCAACAGCAATATCGGTTATCTCAAGTGTTCCAATTCGGTGCACAATCGCAGCTTCAGTGTCAGGCCACCGATTCTTCATTTCTTGTCCAATTTGCCTTAGCATGTTTTCAGCCATTGGTATGTATGCTTCGTAGGTTAAACGCAATGTTTTCTTGCCGTTTGTCCATTCTCTGACCGTCCCGATAAACGTTGTAATCGCTCCTGCCTTTCGTCTTGTCACATGCTGAATCAATTCGTTTACCTCAATCGGCGTTTTTGTTATTTTAAAAAGTTCGCTCAAAACGTGCCGCCTCCCTTCAATAAGTGAAAAGCAAATGTCATCCCGCGCTTATCAAAAGCTGAAAACACAGGAAACGGGTAATTTTCGGTTAATGGATCCTCTTGAGAAAAATAAATAGCTGCTTGTATATTAGAAAGAGTTGAAAGGTCATTAAGCTCCTCTTCATTCTTGACACAAACGATTTTGCGATAAGGCGCCTGTTTGTACCCCTCTATAAGAACAGCGTCTAACGGAAGATGCTGACACATGTTGAGCAGCTGCTCTAACGTGAAGCCCTGCATCGAAAAGTGAAATTCACCTTCTCCTTCCACACCTGCGGCATATGCACCTGCCTGAATATATCGATCAGTATCCTTTTCTTTGAAAAGACGATCTGGTGTCCCGCCATGTCCATGGTGTTTAAAGCAGCCTAGCTTCAGCCCTTCACATTCAGCCAGCTGACAGAGCTTTTCGATCAACGTGGTCTTGCCGCTATTTTGATAACCGACCACCTGTAATATGCTTAATTTGTCATCCAGCATGGAGACCCACCGCCTTTGTGCTGAAACAGCAGAACATCAACTTGATCACCTGCTTGAAAACCTCTTGTTCCCCCAGGCAGCACGATGAAACAGTCAGCCTCTGCAATAGAGGTCACTGCACTTGATTTATCAAGACCTGTTGGAGTCACACTGATCTGACTGCCAGTGAATTGAAGGGCCGCCCTCACAAAACGAGTGAACGGATTGGCTTTTGGAAAATCATGTGTGAGTTTCGCCTCAGCAAAAGCGGGAAACGGATTTTCTTTCCTATACCATTTATAAATGATCGGTTTCACAAATAATTCAAAGCCCACAAAACAGGCAGCAGGGTTTCCGGACAGCCCAAACAGCAATTGGCCATTCGGCATTGCAGCCACAGTCGTCACACTTCCAGGTCTCATGGCTACTTTATTAAACAGGACCTTGGCTCCCAGCTTTTCATAAATGGCAGGCAGAAAGTCAAAATCGCCCACTGACACACCGCCTGTTGTGATCAGAATGTCTACCTTGCTCATGGCTGCTTTTACTGCATGATAACTTTTGTCAAAATCATCGGAGACTCCGCCTAAATCAAGCGGCTCAGCTCCGGCCTCAAGTACTTGCGCATAGACCATACTAAGATTACTATTTCTAATTTTGCCGTCCACCATGGCATCACTTACTTGAAGAAGCTCTGTGCCTGTTGAGATAATGCCAATCACCGGTTTTTTGACAACTGGCACTACCGCATATCCGAATGTCGCCAATAGAGCCGTGACGCCAGGAGTGACATCTGTTCCTTTTTTGACCATCACGTTTCCTTTAAGTACTTCTTCTCCTTGACGAGAAATATTGTCTCCCTTTTTCAGCGGTCTTTTCAGTGACATGAATGATTTGCCGCCTTTTTCAAAAGTCTTCGTCAGTTCAATCATGATGACGACATTTGCGCCATTTGGAATTTTTGCTCCTGTCATAATACGAATGGCCTGAAAGGGACCGATGGTTTTTGCTGAGACCATTCCTGCACCAATATGATCAATGACCTCGAATTCAACTGGATGCGCACTTGACGCTTCTTTTGTGTCTTCTGCCCGAAGCGCAAAGCCATCATACGGAGAACGATCAAATGCCGGAACATCATGGTCTGCCAAAATATCTTCTGCAATAAACCGTCCAAGGCTGTCTTTTAAAGGGATCCATTCTATTTCTCCATGTTTTTCGTATTGGTGGACTTTCTTTATGGCCTCTTCTACTGGTATTGGCTGCCGTCTTTCCATCACACATCACTCCTATATCCCTAGCAGTCTTGCTAGTAATGAATTGGCTTCTTTTTCATCATTTGTTCCATGGATTAATGCACGTCCCCCTTTGAAACAGACCATTCGGTAGTTTTCGTAGCGTACATGGATTAAGAAGTCGTTTACTTCCACCTCACATATAGATGAGAGCCGCTCTTTCATATACTGAAATGATAGTTTTGCTAAATCCTTCGATACAATTTGAACGGTGTCACGTCCGCAAAGGACCGTCGATTTTTTACGCTGATCATGTAAATAAGGATAGGTTCTTGCCGTGCCGCAAGTTGGACAGGTCTTCTCTTTAGTGCGAGATAAATCCATTTTAAATGATGTAGACTGCCAAAGATCAAACGTGACAAATTTCCGCTCGATTTGCTCTTCATGCCCTGTTAAATATTTGAGTGCTTCTGTTTGCTGATAAGCAGAAACCATTTGAACAGCAGGTGAAATAATTCCCGCTGTATCACACGTCAAGCCGCCAACAGGCATTGCCGTGAACACACATGATAAACATGGCGTTTTATCTGGCAATATGGTCATATACATCCCCTGACTGCTCACACAAGCGCCATATATCCACGGCGTCTTCGTTTCTAGTGATAAATCATTCATCACCATTCTTGTCTCAAAATTATCTGTTGCATCAATGACGATATCTGCTCTCTGGAATAACGGCCTTAACAGCTCCGCCCCTGCATCTTCAATCAGGGCGTGTATCGTCACTTCATGATTGATCTGCTCGAGACGTTTTTTTGCCGCTGCTGCTTTTGGCACATGTGCGTTTGCATCATGTTCCGTGTACAGCTGCTGCCGCTGTAAATTTGAAAATTCCACATAATCACGATCGACAATCGTAAGCGTACCAATGCCAGACCGAACAAGCCCTTCCGCAGAGGCGGTACCAAGAGCACCGGCTCCAACGATCAGAACATGACTTTCAACCAGCGCATGCTGTCCTTTTTCCCCAACCGGAGGGAACAAGATTTGTCTTGAATATCGGTCATTCAATGCTGTTCTCTCCTCACCGTTTTTTATGTATCATATCATACCGTTTTCAGGTAAATCGCTTCTTTTATTGATATTACGAAATTCATTTGATGTCACGTTCAGTTCTTCCTCTGAAACGATACGCACTTGAAGCTTTTGAAGCAAGTCCTTGACGGCAAATTGATTCTCTTTTAAACACGCGCGAATAAACGGCAGAGAGCGGCGGTGATAAAGCGCAGACAAAGGCTGTAATCTGCCCTGAACAAGCGGGATAATGGCATCTGCGTGCTCGCTGCAATAGGACGATAATACTTCCGCCGTTTCCTTCCGTATGAAAGGCATGTCACATGCCATTACTAAATACCATTCTGCCTCTTGCTTTTGCATCGCCGTATATATGCCGGCAAGCGGTCCGCATCCGCGCACCTCTTCATCATCTAACCACACACTTTGTTCACCTCTTGCTTTGAAAAAAGGAAGAAGCGACGGATGGCTGATGATAACCGTCTGCCCTTCTAAAAGCTGCTCTTTCACATGCTCATATAATGGTTTCCCTTGATACATATGACTTGCCTTTGGCTCTCCAAAGCGTCTGGAAGCGCCTCCAGCTAAAATGACATTCACTACGTGCATCCTCTAAGTCCTCCTTTGATATGGTTGTTCTAATCGCACTCCTTTCGCATACTTTATTGGTAACATGAATAAGGAGGGTCTATCGATGAACAGGCGCCATGCTTCTCCCCTATTCCATGATTTATCTCAAGAGAATTTATACTTAAAAGCTGAAACTGCCAAATATCAACAAATGATCTCTGATTTACAGTCCTCATATACGTATTCTAAAAATAAGAAGTTAACTCAAGAATATCATGAGATGAAAAAGGATTTCACGCAATTAAAACAACAATTGGATGAAATGACCAATGATCAACACGATGCTGCCTCAAAAATACAGGAACTCTCCTACAGCAAATCAGAATTATTACATAAAATTGTCCTTCTCCATGAGATGCTGCAAAAGGAAACCTATCATAGAAGAAAAGAAACCGAAGAAAAACACAGGCTGCATTTGAAAGTTGTCAAATATAAGGAAATCTCTCAACAATTAAATGAGCGGATAGAGGATCAAGATAAACAGCTTGCAAAAGAGGAGAAAAAAGGAAATACTTTATCCGCAGTGATTGAGAAGCTGCAGCAAACATTGAGCGATAAAAATGCAGAGTTTCATGTATTACAGGAAGGCGTCAGACACCTTCAAGAGCGTTTTTATGAAACACAAGAGAAATTGCTGCAAATAGAAAAAGCAAAAGAAGCGATTTTTTACGAAACGCTCACAAGCTATCAAAAACAGTTAGCAGAAAGCGAAGAATGGATCGCATCTCATTTTGCTGATATTGACCAGTCAGAAAAAACAAATGCACAGCCATTCTCACGAGACCGGATCCTGCAAACGACAGAAGAAATCGAACCGATCTTGAAGAAACTCAACGAACAAGTTCAAACACTTCAGGAACACGTTGATGCAGTGCAGCGTAATGGAGAGGTCATGACAGTCAAAATCGACAGCTTCAAAAAACAGCGTGATCACCTGCCCAAGGAACGCAAAATTGTCTATACAGTTGATCAAAAGAAGTAATTCTCGAAATAAAAAACTGCTGGCTTTTACGCTCAGCAGTTTTTTATTTATTCGTCTTCTGTTTGAATGTCGCCTTCTAAAATATACTGTCCGCGATAAGGCTTCTTCACTTCAGGGTACATTTTAATTAAGCTTTGCATAAACGTTGTCATATTTGGGATTTCAAGACCGCTCTCTTTTTCGATCTCTTTTTGAAGCTCTGAGCTTTTAATCGCTGCATTATGACGTTTTAACGTTTTAATCGCAGCTTCACGAAGCTTCGCTGCCTTAGAGCCAGGACGAGCTGTGCCTCTTCTGCGTCTTGTCGATCCTTCAGGAATACCTACAGGTGCACCGTTTAGCTGTCCTGTTCCTAAAGATGATGATTGTGTTTGTGCCGGCTGCTGGTAGCTTCTCATTTCTTGCGCAGCAAGCTCAGCTAATACAGGCAGTGAATCCGTCTTTCTCTCTGTACGTACTTCTTTTTTTGTATCTGACACTAGACCTGTTCCTTGACGGTCTAATTCTCTTAATTTTGCATAAATCGCATCTCGCTCAATTTGATATTCACGGATGACCTTTACTTCTGCCTCGTTTAATTGTTCCAATCGTAAACGTAACGCTTCCCTCTCATTAAACAATGGATTTCCCCCTCATCATATAAAAAATATTCTATAGTAAATATTAGATTAGAAAACTAATTTTATCAACTATTTTTTTATCATTTTACAGTTTACTAACAGATAGGTATTTTCAACTAAAATTTTGCCAAAGAGGAAAAATCGGCACCCATTTCATTGCCACTATAGGCTTTTGACAAATCTTAAAATATTGTAAAAAAATTGAATAAACGCTTATACTACTTGATTTATATAGTTATTTACCTAACTGAAATTTCTTTTGTGCAAAAACGTTCTGAATAGTAAAAAGTTAAAATCTTTACATTTTCATTTCAAAACAAAAATGTAAATAGGTCGTTATACCTTTTTGTTTCAGGGATATTTTTTAATAAACTCCCTCATTTTCTCTTTTCTTAGGAATAACACCTACATAAAAACTCATCCGAAGCCATATGCTTCTTATTTTTGTCCATGAAAAAACCCCCATTTATGGGGGAAAAGCTTATTCTGCAGCCTTTTCAGACTCAGAAAGCACTCGATTGACACGTTTTTCAAGCATTTTCATTCCGCTTCCGCCGGCTTGGAAATGGCGTAAAGCACCTGTTTTATCAAATACATAATATGCCGGTACATATTCGTTTTCAAAGGCTTCTGTTAAGTGATGATCACTGTCCACAAAGATTGGCTGCGTGATTTCATGCTCTTTCGCAACTTCTTTGATTTTTTCTAGATCTAGGTCATCCTCTGAACGAGGCATATGAACTGCCACAACGTTTAGTTGATCCTTGTATTCATCACGGAATTGATTGACTTGAGGCATTGCCTCTTTACAAAGATGACAGCTGACTGACCAGAAATGAATCAATGTTGGTTTGTCACCAATCAAATCTTCTTTTGTTACTTCTCCATTTAACCATTCTTTTGCACCAGTTAGTTCTGGCATTGGTTGACGTAATTTCATTATGAAGCGCCTCCATCCATTGTATGTGTCGAAACAAAAAGGTCTAACATCAGTTAGACCCTCCTGTTTCTTCAGTTATCAATTAAAGTGTTTTTTGACCAGGTTTCCAGTTCGCTGGGCAAAGTCCACCAGTTTGTAATGCTTGAAGAACACGTAATGTCTCATCTACATCACGACCGATATTGTTGTGGAATACTGTTTGGTATTGTAGTTCGCCTTCTGGGTTAATGATGAATAAACCGCGAAGAGCAATTCCTTCTTCTTCGATTAAAACGCCGTATTCTCTAGATACTGTGTGGTTAGTATCAGCAGCTAACGGGTATTTTAATTCACCTAGACCATTATCTTTACGGTCTGTATTAATCCAAGCAAGATGCGTGTGGATTGTATCAGTAGATACACCAATGATTTCTGCATCTAAATCTTCGAACTCGTCATAACGATCGCTCATTGCTGTAATTTCAGTTGGGCAAACAAATGTGAAATCCATTGGATAGAAGAAAAGAACTGTCCATTTGTCATTCTTCATGTTTTCCTCTAAACTTACTTTACCAAATTCCTTGTTAGCAAGTACTGCTTCCATTTCAAAACGTGGAGCTTGTTTTCCTACAAAACGCTCTGCCATATGTAAATCCCTCCAAAAAATAATATCTTTATACAGTCTTCTTAGCTGTATATAAAATGAGAATCAAAACTTAAAATTCTCATTTAGTTAATAACTTCACAATTACAATTATAATACTTATGCGATTTTTAGTCAATATTAATTAATAATAAATTTAATTAACGATTTGTCACAATTCCTGCTCTACTTATCAAAAGTTTAACATGACTTGCATAAGGGAACAAATGATTAGCTTCTCTTTTAGAGCATACATAGAAAGGTTTTGAAGATTATGAGAGCATTTCAACAAGTAGATTGGGTTTCCATTATCCTCAATAGCAGTATGATTTTGCTAAAACTAGTCGCCATTTTTGCCATTTACTTTATCATCAGAGCCATAGGAAACAAGATGATTAAGCGCGCCTATTCAACATTCGCTGAAAAGCATGAAGTCTCTTTATCAAGAGCTCAGACACTGCAAAGTTTGACGTTAAATATTTTCGCCTACTTATTGATTTTTATTCTAGTTGTGATGATCCTCGACTTATTTCATTATAACCCAACCGCTTTGCTGGCAGGTGCGGGCGTTGTGGGACTTGCGATCGGTTTTGGCGCTCAAGGGTTAGTGAGTGATATTGTGACTGGATTCTTTATATTATTGGAAAAACAATTTGATGTAGGAGAATATATAACGGTCGCTGGCTTCGATGGGATTGTCGAACAAATTGGCCTAAGAACCACGCAGCTTCGAAGCTTTGACGGCACCCTTCATTTCATTCCAAATCGCAGCATACTGAATGTGAGCAATCATTCTAGAGGGACGATGCAGGCACTCGTTGATATTGAGCTGTCACCGGATGAAAATGTGGATCAGATGATCACAGCCCTCCAAGCTGCCTGTGATGAAGTGCGGGAGGAAACTCCGCAAATTATCGAAGGTCCTCAAGTTGTCGGCGTAGAGGCGTTCGGTTCCTCTTCCCTTGTGCTGCGCATCATAGCGAAAACTGAAACAATGGAGCAATGGCGAGTGGAACGAATCTTGCGCAAAAAAATGAAAGAAGTACTCGATATAGAAAAAGAGCAAAAAGAACCGGGATCATAATCTACCGGTTCTTTTTCTTGTTTTATTGAACACGCTGTTCTACTTCTTGACAAATTTCATCAGCCGTCATACCTGATGCTGTAATAACAGATGCCTTTGTTGTTGTGTCTGAAATGCCAAGAACATTTGAATCTAGTCCTGTGACGACATAACAGTCACACTGATCCATTTGCTGTTCATTTTGAATACGTACGACATCATACCCTTTTTGCTTCAATAGTTCTTCTACATCGGATAAAGATTGTTCTACACCAATTCTTGTCATAATCAAGAACACCTCCTGTTCATAAGGTGTACAGGAGGCAGCTCGATTATTCATTCGCCAGCTTGCTTTTTAAAATAAGCCGTCATGACATTCACAGCTGTTTCAATCGCGTTTTCATCAGGCTGGAGCTTTGCATGGTGCAGGCCGTATTCTGAATCGACCCCTAACCAAAACATGAAGCCGGGATACTTTTTCAGCATGTACCCAAAATCTTCTCCTGTCATGGCTTCTCTGCATTCAATCACATTTGCTAGCCCTTCTTCGGCTACATATGACATAAATTCCTCAGTCAAATCCTTTGAATTGTCCACTTCGTAATAAGATGAAGGATATCGAACGGTTGCCTTGCATTCGTAGCCAATTTCAATGCCTTTTGCCAATGCTTCAATTCTCTTTCTCACCTTGTCCATAGACTCTGGGGATAGTGTGCGAATGGTACCGTCAAGCTTTGCATGCTGCGCAATAATATTTTGAGCCGTTCCACCGGTAATTGTACCGACTGTAATGACCGCACTATCAAGGGGGTCGACATTACGCGAAATAACCGATTGCAGCTGACCTACAAGTGCACTTGCAGCAACAACCATATCATTGGCTAAATGAGGATATGCAGCATGTCCGCCTTTTCCTTCAAGCTCAATCACAAGCTCACTCGTATTGGCAAATAACAAACCAGGCTTCGTAGCAATTGTTCCAACAGGATATTCAGGTGCGATATGCAGCGCTGTAATAAAGTCTGGCGTCCATTTTTTCAATACATCACTTGCAAGCATCGGTTCAGCTCCGCCTGGACCTTCTTCTGCCGGCTGGAAGATAAATAATACGTCTTCTTTGATCGGTTCATGGACGAAATGATCAATGATACCAAGTGCAATGGTCATATGAAGGTCATGTCCACATGCATGCATCTTTCCTTCATGCACAGATTCAAATGGATACCCTGTTTCCTCAGGAATAGACAGACCGTCCATGTCTGCACGATAAGCAAATACGCGCGTTGGATTTGTTCCCTTCACTTTCACAAAAAGCCCAGTTCGCCACGTTTCAATCTCAACTCGATCTTTTGAATAGGTACTAAGGTGCTGAATGAGATACGCTTGTGTTTTAAATTCTTGGAAACCAAGCTCAGGGATTTGGTGTAAATCTCTTCGAATGGATATTAATTGCTCACGATTTAACAAGTGAACTCACTTCCTTTCTTCTATACGAATAAGACGTGGATATCTCATCCACGTCTTTGTCTTCAGCTGCGAATTATATGAATTAAAGCTGACGCAGTTCTTGTTTGATTTCAGTCTTACCTTTTGTTTTCTCATCAATGTCTTTGATTTTCTTAGCAGGTGTACCTGCTACAACTGTGTAAGGCTCTACATCGTTTACAACGATTGCACCAGCAGCTACTACTGCACCTTTACCAATTGTCACGCCTTCTAGAACAACAGCGTTCGCACCGATGACAACGTCATCTTCTACAACAACTGGTTTAGCAGACGGCGGCTCAATAACTCCTGCAAGAACAGATCCAGCACCGATATGACAGTTCTTACCTACTGTCGCACGGCCGCCAAGCACCACGTTCATGTCAATCATCGTACCTTCGCCGATCACAGAACCGATATTAATAGAAGCACCCATCATAATGACTGCATTATCACCGATTTCAACTTGGTCACGAATGATTGCCCCTGGCTCAATACGGGCTTTAATGTTTTTCAAATCTAACATCGGAATTGCAGAGTTGCGGCGGTCATTTTCCACGACAACATCTTCAATTTTATCTTTGTTAGATGCTAGCGCTTCTTGAATTTCGCTCCACTCACCGAAAACAACTCCAGTGTTTCCTGTGATGAATGTTTTTGCATGTTCACCAAACTCAATACCTTCTAAGTCACCTTTTATATAGACTTTGACAGGTGTTGATTTTGTACTATTTTGAATAAATGAAATAATTTCATTAGCGTCCATTTGTTTCATGTATGTATGTCCTCCTCTTAATTTATACTTCATTACTGTACCAAAGGAGTGTTTTAATGACAAGTGAAAGAGTCATCTCCGCAATGGAAAATAAAACAAGCGGGACCGATTATCCCGCTTCTTGCTGGTGAAGCTGAACAAATTGTCTGCCAAAAGATATTAATTCGTCTTCTTCCTCCCCTTCTGGATTCAGCTCAATCTTAACTGAGGGCAGGACAATGTCACCGCCAAGCTCCTTCACTTTTTCTTCGATTAGGTCAACAGCTCCGCAAAAATGTTCGTAAGATGTATCGCCAGAACCAAATACTGCAAATGCTTTTCCCGTTAAATCAAGCTCTTCCATTTCTTCATATAAATCAATAAAATCATCCGGAAGATCGCCATCTCCCCATGTATACGCACCTAACATAATGTGCGAGTAATCATTGAGCAGCTCGGCATCAATATCCATCGCTTCATGCCGGTCTACGCTGGCTCCTGCTTCCGTTATACCTTTTTCAATTAAATCTGCCATCGCTTCTGTATTTCCAGACATCGTGGCATATACCAATAAAACTTTTTCTGTCACTTTTTCTTCCTCCTTATCAATGAATCAATGCAGGCTCCTCATATGGCCTGACAAACTTACTTTCATATAAACCCGCACAGAAAAAGTTTTCGTTTTGATTGGCTACACGAAAACCATGTCCTTTGATCGTATCAAACCATTTGAGCTCTTTTTGCTCAATATCAAGCTGATACACTTTAGAAAATCCGTGTTCGTCTTGTGAGGTGGTCACATACACAATGCCATTATCCTCTGACACATCCAAAAATGATTCTTCTCTAGCAAAGGCCTGTGATTGAATATCATGCAGAATATTTGTATGTAAATCTAAAATTTGAACAGATCCTTTTTTGCCTTTTTTTGAACCTAACGCACAAACAAGAAGATGTTCATGACAGAGCAGCATAGAAGCTGTCATGCGGTGCTCCTCTCTGTTTAGAAGAAAAATATGTTCTCTTTGCAAGTCATACACCCATATTCCTCCGTGAACCTCATGAATCTGTGTTCCAATATAAAGATGGTCACCTGCAGCACATAAAGAACGAATGACCGGCGGATGATTCACATGAGCAAATGGCTTCATAATTTCCCAGGAAATTCCGAAATCATTTGACACATAGATACTATGTTTTCCATGCGCACACACAAACCCATCTTTGCGTCCTGTAATAGACCAAACGACTGCATTTGTTGGGAATGAAGATAACGCCCATGTGTTGCCTTCATCTCCTGATCTAATTACTGTGCCATTTTCACCAACACCGAATAAATAAGGGCCAATATAGCTGATCGCATGGATTTTATGCTTGAGCTTAAACAGCTGCTGCCATCCGCTCTCCACACTATAGTGAAAAATACCTTCACGTTTTACAGCAACAAAGTATCCACCACTTTTAGATGCTGCAACGGCTGTTGCTCCTTTATGAAACATGATTTTCAACTCGTTTCTCAGATAAAGCAGCCCACGTTAAAAAGCTCGCAGCAAATTCCTGACAGCACGCCACATCTTCATCTGTATCCGGTGCAAGCTCCATTTTTAATGTTTCAGGAAAAACAGATGCACCCGTTGATTTCAGCATGTCATGGAATGTATGGACAGCCTCGCAAAACTTCGGATAGCTGTAATCACCCGATCCAAAGACAGCTGCTTTGATGTGACGAAGTTCCAGCGTAGAGACCTCTTCATAAAAATCCTCTGCTTCATATGGCAAATCTCCATCACCCCATGTATAAGAACCAATGAATACGTAATCGTATGAGGAAAGGTCTTCAGCATTCGTATCATCAAACTCCATCATCTCTGTATCGATCCCTTTTCCTTCAAGTGTTTGCTTTAAGATCGCTGCCATATCTTCCGTATTTCCAGACATACTCGCAAATGCAATTAGTGCTTTCATCTATCGGTCACCTCATCTAAATGATAATCATTTTCAATTATTATATGTACACTTTAAATGATAATGATTTTCATTGTCAAATGTTTTATGGAAAGACATTGATCAAGATCAGCATAATTAAATAAAAAACCCGCTCATTCCAACTGGAAGGCGGGTTTTTTATGTCGAAAGGATCATGGTCTGATCATTCGCTCGTTTCATCTATTTGAATAAAATATGGACCATAGTCCTTTTCATGCGTCATCACAAATGTCCATTTTTCATTCCAATCCATCACATACATATCGTTATAATCCATATCATCAGATTGATATGGTAAATCATTAATTGAAAGTGAGCTGGCATTTTCGAACAGATACGCCTCGTTCACAAATTGATAAAAAACAGTACATTTGTACTTTTGTTGTTTAAGAAATGTGTCTATCGCTTCATCTTTTTCAAGGCATGTAACCATTCCTGAGCTGCATAAATGCCATAGAAAGTCATCTATTGCCGCCTCTTTTTGTTCCTTGATTGACAGATGACGAGCAAAACGTTCACGCCATCTCGCGCGTAAATCATGTCCCCATTTCGGTTTGTTGATTTTGATCAACTGTTTGTTTCTCATTTGGTGAAATTGCTCCTCAAATAGTGTATGAAGTCGAAGGACTTAAAAAAAGCACCTTCTTTCTTCCAATAAGGTACTTACACGGCATCATTCTCAAGCATTTCTTTAACCACACCAACAAAAGCTTGTACCTGTTTTAACTGAAAAGACGCTTCATAGCCTAGCAGCCATGTGTCACGACCGATTTGCTCTCCGTTCACATCAACAAGCGGTGTTTTATAAACACTTTTTTCGTGGTCATATAAGGTAACAGAAGGCAAAATGGCGTAGCCGATGCCGTGGTAGGCCATTTGTTTACATGTTTCAATTTGGTCTACTAAAATCGTCTGCTTTGGAGACACTTTAAACTTTTGGTGCCACCAGTGCTGGATTTCCTGATAATACGTGCTGTCGCTTTTAAATTGGATAAATGGCCGCTCTGTCTTGATTAATTCATCTACGTCCTTGATCACGGAATCGACTAAATATAAATGATCTGTCATCAAGTATTCCTTTGTCCCCTTCCAATCAGGGTTTCCGCGAATGATTCCTATGTGCACGTGGTCTTCATATAAGCTTTTGAGCATTTCACTGCTCCAGCCAGTAACGAGTGATACTTTGGCATTTGGATATTTTTCAACATACCGTTTTAACACCTTTGGCAGCCAGTGCTGTCCAATAATCGACGCCACCGCAAGCTTGAGTGTACCGTGAATATCACCCTCAAGTTCATCAATTCGCTCTCTCACTCGATCCTGTTCAACCGTCACCTCTTTTGCAAATTGAATAATCTGTTCGCCTGCCGAGGTCACAGTCAGTCCCTTTTGTGAACGAAAAAAGATTTTGGTTCCCCATTCCTTTTCGATCGTCTGCAATCTTTGAGATAATGCAGGCTGAGAGACAAAGAGCCGCTCTGAAGCCTTTCTCATATTCAATTCTTCACTTAGCACAACAAGCATATGTAACTCCTGAAGCTGCATGGGTGTCCCCTTTCTCTCTATAAGTTTTTCTTATTTTATATGCTCATTATATAAATTTTAACTTATGAAGGCAAAAAAAATAAGCTGGGCTGCAGCTCATTTTTTTGCGGAATGAATGACCTCATTTAAGCGCTTTAATACAACTCGTCGAGTAAAAATGCCTTCAAAGACCTGCTCCTCATTTTCTACACAAACAAATCCATTATTCGTCACAGCGTGAACGCCTTTTAGTACAGGATCTGTTGTTTTAAGTCTCGGAATATCCGTCAGCATGACCTCTTCAACCTTCAACTGGTCGAGCTTCTCGAATTCGATACGTTCTAAACCGAAGATTTTATCCATAATCATATTCGTTCCGATTAACCCGTGTAAATGATAAGAAGCGTCTAATACCGGTATGGCTGTATATCCTGTTTTTGTTAGAACCAATAGGGCATGCTCAAGATTATTTCCAATTTGAACATGTGCCACCTTATCTGCATCAATCATATGCTCGGCTACTGTTGACTCAAGCAATTGAGTCGGTTCTATCTCTATCATGTTTCTTCGACCCCTTTTCTCTCAATCATCAATCATACATTCCCCTTTACCATTAAGCATAAACTAAAACGAAATTTGTCGAAAGATTTTTTCTGCATAAAAAAGATACTCAGCCCCCGAGTATCTAATAGAATGTTAAATCAATATTAATTCTCAAACCTTACTCTGTCATACAATGTGATCAATTGCTTATACGTATTGTCGTCGACATTTTTTGTTCCACATTCTATATCATTGATCTCACTGCTTAGTAATTCGACAGCATATTCCTGATTCAGCAATACGTTTAATAATAGCTTTTTCTCTTCTTCATTAAAACGATTTTCGATGACGCTCATTCAACATCAGGCCCCCTGTTTCATATATGCTTTTATATTGATTAGCAGGCTTTTGAATGTCTGCTTCCTCTCTATACAGCTAGAATAAGGAACTAGAATCGAATCGTCAACCGCACGTTTCGACAAGGTTTGGAGAAAAATGACGGAATTTATTTTGTGTATCGATTGGCATAGCAAAATGCTGCATATGAGTCGGGTTTTATTTTCGCTTCAATTCCCATAGCTGTGATCATTCCGGTCATTTCCTGAATCAGCTCTTTTGTACTTCCTTTTTTGCCAATATCCAGATGGGCTTCAAAACGAAGGTCTGCCCCTTCCTCAGCAAACGGAAGAAGCAAATCCATCAGTTCTGTTAAAGGCCCCTCAAGGATGTCTGCACATACCTTTTGGCTAAACGCTGTCTCTAATGAAATTTTTTCTCTAAGGCTTTGCACGGGTCTCTCGATCACTTGTTGTGTGAGACAGCCCCAAGCTCCTTTGCCAATCCGGTGGAGATGAATTGCAGTCATAAATGTTGTGACATTTTGATTAACCTGAGAGTCCGTACCAATTGATAACACATAGGCGGATCTAGGGTCTTTTCGAATAAAGTCTTTCATTCTCATGACGACATCAGAAAACGCTAAATGATCTTCAGAAAGATTGTAGAAAAAAGAATCACTCACAGAAAGGAACTCCTTTTTAATGGTCTCTTATCCGAAAAATGCGCTGATTGATCATCTTCCATTTGTACATATCATCTATGATGATCCATGTATGCTGCCGCAATAAACGAAGGAATCCTCAGAAAAAACATTTCATACGATTCAGCTTAGGATTGTAGAAGCTCAAAAATCTCAATCGAAATCATATCAATGTTGTCAAATGGGAAAGTATTTGGCTTATCCCCTTGTTGAAAAACAGTCAATTCAAACGTTTGATTCTTTTCGAAATACTTAACACTACAGATTTTCTCACCGTTCACTTCGAAATAACGCTGTGCCGGCTCGTTTGCAGCTTCTGCTGTCTCTTGAAGACTTTGCAGCCTTGTAATGATACCCATTAATTGTGACATTCTAAAAAAAGACTCCTTTCAAAAAAACAACTCAAGATGAACCCGTATTGATTATACACAAGTCCTACAAAGCATCATACCATAAAGTGTTCTCAGATGATATTTTTCCTCTTGAATTCAAAAAAAGAAAAAGAATCTGTTTTTTTAGTTTGAGTCTTTTTTCTCATCTCATGCACCATGATTTTATAAACCAGCAGATCTCATCAGCCGTTTCGCAATTTCATCAAAATCTTCTTTAGAAATCCCCGGAGCAAACTCTTCTGGCAATTCTCTATAATCTGGCACAGGTGCACCTTGCGGGGTTCCCTCAATGACTGTCAGCGGCTTTCCATCAATCGGGTGGCTGCCTTTCCAAATTTTATTGATATCCTTGTAATCCGTATCACTAAATGTGTACAGCTTTGTATGAACATTCTGGTCTTCAAATTTCCTCGCTGAATCAAAGTATTTGTTGTCGAGATTTGGGATTGGCAGCATCTTCCCTAAATCTACTCCTGTAGCGACTTCAAGTGCCTTAGCGTATGCCACAATATGCACGCCGCCCCTCACAAGTAAATAACCGATCATCTCTCTTGCTGTAGGGTGGTCTGTCATTTCATATACGCGCATTTTGTGCGTACGTGCTCCGCATTCAAGAAAGAAATTATGGAGAAGGTCAAGAATGAGGTTGCCACTTGAGAACACATTCTCTCCGGTCCAAGGTTTTGCCATTGAATCAAACGGATAGCCTGTTTGGGCTGTTTGAATAAAATGCTGTGTATTTCGTTTATCGACAGCTGCCTTCATCGGCGTCGTATCTGGGTCCCCGCCATGGGTGGTTCCTGTAATCATGAGATTGATGGCTGTGGTTACAAGCTCAACATGACCAAATTCTTCAGCCGTAATACTGGATACGAGGTCATAAAACGGTTTAAGTTTTCGTTTTCCTCTAAAGTTAAAGGATTGAAACATGTAATTATTTAATGTGGACATTTCACCGAATTTTCCGCCGAGTAATTCTTGCACAGCAGCGGCACCATTTGCATCTGGGTGATCTGGCCTTGGCAAATCAATGAGCAGCCGCATGTCACGTTTGATCATGATGTTTCCCTCCTACCGTCTAACTATCATCACTTAAGATGTATGGAAGGTTTGGGCTGTCCTATGCATGAAGGGAAAGATTGAAGCACAAAAAAAAACTTGGCGGGGGTAGCGCCAAGTTTTTTGGATCTTGATCTGATAGAGGGGTTGGGGAACAGAGAGTAGCTTCTCTCTATAACTAAATGATAATGATTATCAGTTTCATTGTCAACCATTTTTTATTTCTTTTTTCTATCAAAAAAAGCAGCCTGCAAGGCTGCTCAGATTGATGACAAAAGGCTAAAATTCCTTTTGTTTATATTTCAGCGTGATAGAAAACCTTTGAAGTCTAGAAAGGACGAGTACCGGAGCGAATTTTACATTCGTGAGCACTGCCACGCAGGACTCAACGAATGAGAGGGTTTGTCTTCACGCCGCGTCTTCAAATTAATCCATCTTGCTCATATAAATAAGCATACGGAAGGTCTATAAACAAATACATATCTCCCTCTAAAGGATAAGAAAACGTACGTATCCTCTCACCGGTTTCTAAATCACTGTAAATATCGCTGAAAAATCCTTTTCCGCTAATTCTCATTTGAAGAATATTTGCTAGGAAATAAGGACGCCAGCTCCAGTTTTTTTCGATATACTCCGGCTGAAACAGCCATTCTTCTTCTTTTTTGAACACATTTCCAGTGATTTGAAAGCCTTCTTCATTACACATATAAATCCGGAAGCTGCAATCTGTTAGTTCAAGTGCCAGTTTTTGAATGAGCTCATCATTTGTGCTGCACGCTTTCTTTAAAGTCGTAACAGCTTGATGAATTCGTTTATAAAATGTTTCAGAATGTTCGTAGACCGCTTGCAGCTTCTTTTTCTCATGGGCAATAAATTGCTGAAATTCTTCTCTAAGCTGATCTTTTCGGTGGCTTCGGTCGATTAATTCTCCTGCAGGCTCATGAAGATAGAACCCTTGAAAATATCTCCCGCCATTTCTCCAAGCATACTGCAGCTGGAAATTCGCTTCAATATCCTCATAAATTAAGGCTGCTCCTATTTTTCTTGCAAGCAATGAAATGCTGTACAAAACATATTCATAGGAAGGAGATGGAGCCGATGCCTTTAATGCCTGTAAATCTATTTTTAATAAATCAGGTGAAAGCAAGGCAATCCGGTCCAGATTACTGCTTTCTTTTCCTATATTTGAGACGGCGATTTTAATCCCATATGTACGATAATACGTTAACGTATGGTATAGCTGTTCAATGTCGCCGCTAAACGTATGCTCTGCAAACTCAATAACAAATCGGTTAAGCTGAATGCCCCTTGCTTCATATTCCTTTAAAAGTTCTAAAAAGCTTTCTCCATGATCCAGCATGAGGATATTGGCATCATGATTAATAAAAATGAGCAAATCGTCATCTGCTGTTGTGAAGAGATCAAGTGCTTGAGTCAATACTTTGTGATCTACTTCCAATTTATATTCGTCAGGAATAGATGAATCCGTAAAGAAGGAGCCTAGGCTGACCGTTTCTGACTCAAGCTTCATTCTTCCTAGAATCTCATAGCCTATCACTTTTTGCTCTTCCGCACTGAATATTGCTTGGTAGTGCGGGAAAACATCTTCAATATTCGTTAAAATATCCAATGGATCGACCATTTTCATCACCTGCTTCTCTCTTTGTGTGATTATACCACATCAAAAGCAGGTCTTACATCGTCAATCAAAATGGTGATTGGTTGAGCCATTGTCCCCCATCCATCGTGATACAATCTCCATTTATATAAGACGCATGCTCAGACAATAAAAAGCTCGCAAGCGCTGCAATTTCCTCAGGTGTGCCCAGTCTGCCAAGAGGAACACTATCTAATGTTCTTTGCGCTGCCTCTTCAGATTCCCATAGTTTATCTGCACCGCCTGTTCTCTCAATAGGACCTGGTGCGATCGCATTGACGCGAATTCGATATTGCTTCCCCCATTCCACAGCAAGCGTTCGAGTGAGAGACAACACACCGGCCTTTGCTGCCGCCGAATGCGCCACGCCTACACCAGCACCCCATGCATAGGTGGCCACCATGTTAATCATACTTCCCCTTTTCTTTTGACGAATCCAGTAATTCCCCACTGCATGGCTGCAAAAAAATGTACCATTTAACACAATATCAATGACAGCCTTCCAGCCGTTAGGAGACAGTTTTTCTGCTGGCACTAAAAAATTTCCTGCTGCGTTGTTAATGAGGGCATCGACATCACCAAATGTATCCACTGCAAACTTGACCATTTGGTCAGCATCCTCTGGGTTTCGTACATCCATTTGGAAATAAGCGACAGATCCGCCCTTCTGCTTCATTTCTTTTGCCGTCTTTTCCAGCGTCTCTTCCGTTCTACCAGTAATCACGACATTCCAGCCTTCAGCTGCCAAATGATCAGCCATCGCCTTCCCCATACCGCTTGATCCCCCTGTGACAATCACTGTTTGTTTCGTCATTTGTTCTCCCCCTCTGTGTCATTTGAATGACTATTCATTCATTATTGTCTATCATATCATGATTGACCCTCGGTGCACCATATGGGAGATTATCCAAATATGATGCTATACTTAATTTTATTTATAAAGGAGTCTTATATGAAGCAGCTTTCCCGCAGACAATTTTTAAAAGGAGCAGCTGGTGCGAGTATTCTCGGTTTTTTGGCTACAAGTTGTGGATATGGATATGCCAGGTACATTGAGCCGCGCATGATCGATACCGTGTCACTGACCATTCAAGATGCTCAGCTTCCAGCTTCATTTGACCAGTTTAAAATAGCCCAATTTAGTGACGTTCATTTGAGTGATACATTCGCTGCGAAGAATCTAGAAGCCATCGTCCAGAAAATCAATGCTGCATCTCCAGATCTCATTGTGTTCACAGGTGATCTCGTTGATTTTCAAGCATCCTCTGAAGAGCATGAAAAAGCGAAGGCTTATTTGAATAAGCTTCATGCTCCGTTCGGTAAGCTTGCCATCTACGGAAATCATGACTACGGACCATTTGGCGTGGAGCTTTATGAGAATACAATGGAGGCTTGTGGATTTACATTATGTAAAAATGATGTGTTTCTATTAGAAAAAGATCATGCGCATATTCAGATTGCTTCACTGGATGATCTCATGATGAGCGTGCCTGATTACGATTTGATCAAACGGGAAGTATCATCTGATTTATTTACGTTACTGCTCGTTCATGAGCCTGATGCCGCATTAGAGCTGAAAACAACACCTATTAACTTGCAGCTTTCCGGGCATACGCATGGCGGTCAAGTGCAGCTGCCTTTCTATGGACCGATTCTCACAGCACCTTACGGCCGTACATATATAGAAGGTTTATACGGAAGCGATCAGCACCGCATCTATGTCAACCGTGGACTTGGAACAACGCGGCTGCCGCTTCGGTTTTTAGCCAAACCCGAGTTAACCTTTTTTACCTTGACATCTCGCGTATAAATAGAAGCCAAACCGCCCTCTCCTGCATATGTATAATCAAAGTTCTTTTTCATGACAAATGTTAGGAGAAACCTTACTGGGCCTGATTCCGTCCATATAGTATGTCAAGTGACGGCATCATGGCTTCTTTTATTTGAGTAAAAGGAGTGTGCTTTGGTGCTTCGATACACGGTGAAAAGTGGAGAAACCCTTGCTTCTATAGCACTTGATTTTCGAACTACAACAGATGCCTTAAAAGCTGCAAATCCGTCACTTCAAGCTCGCGAGCCCGAACAAAATGAGGTCATTATCATTCCTGGTTTGCCGGATCCTAATACGATCCCTTACCGCATTTTTGTTTCGATTTCAACGAAACGTCTCGTTTTGTTTTCTGGATCACAGCTTATTCGTTCGTATCCGATTGCAACAGGGAAAATTTTAAATATGACACCGACAGGTTCTTATTATATTGTCAACAGACAGCCAAACCCAGGAGGTCCCTTTGGCGCTTATTGGCTGAGCCTCTCAAAAATTCATTACGGCATTCACGGTACGAATAACCCGTCTTCAATTGGTAAAGCTGTTTCTAGAGGATGCATTCGCATGTATAATCAGAATGTCATCGAGCTTGCTTCACTCGTTCCAAACGGAACACCTGTGACCATTAGCCAGTAGAAGAAATCAATTGTACGAATGCTTAAAATTTTATATGATATAAAGTGGGATCTTCAGGTTAAGGAGCGTATTTATGGATATTTTTAAAAACAGAAATTTTGTTCGTCTCTTTTTTGCAGCACTTGCTTCGCAAATGGGGACAACAGTAGGCAATATGGCGTTTGCCTTTTATTTGCTCGACCATTTTAGTCATCAGCCCGCATACGCCACATTGGCTGAGCTTATGTATTCTCTTCCTACCGTCTTTGTCTTTTTTATGGTCGGTGTGGTCGCAGACCGGTTTGATCGTAAAAAAGTCGCAGAGAATTGTGATTGGATACGAGCTGGGCTGACGATTGTATTATTCATCGTTATTTATTTTAATTCACTGCCACTTATTTTCTTGATCTTGTTCATTCGAAGTGCCATTACGAAGTTCTTCTATCCAGCTGAAGCTTCTCTCGTTCAGGCCATTTTAAATAAAGATCAATATGCAAAAGCGGCTGGCTTAAATCAAATGCTGTTTAGTTTATTTATGGTATTTGGCGTTGGAATTGGTGCCATCATGTATAAAACGATTGGACTTCACGGTGCCATTACAATTGATTTAGTCAGCTTTATTATTTCAGGCATCCTGATTCGTTCATGTAACATTCCAATTGAAGCGCGTCAGCCAAATGGACAAGCTGGCTGGAGAGGCATGACCATCAAAACGTCTCTGAAAGATTTTAAAGAAGGCATTCTGTATATTTTAAAAAACAAATTATTGGCTTCTTTAATTTTTGGCTTTTTTGTTTTCGGTCTAGTCAATGGCGCATTTGCCGTTCTTCCGATGTTTACAATGAAATATGGACTTTCACCGGACCATTTTGAGCTGCATACCTCCTTCTTTACAATTGCGATTGGTGCAGGATTGCTCGTTGGAAGCTTAATGGGCTCTGTCCTCGCTAAAAAGGTAAAGATGCAATATCTCATGTCGATACCAATTCTGGTCGCAGGTATTTTGATTTTTGTCCTTGGTTCTACCCATACATTATGGTTGTTTTATGTCACATCATTTGTCATTGGTACATGCATTGGCCCAGTCAACATTGTCATTGGCGGCTGGCTGCCTAGAATCGTCCACCCTCGCCTGATGGGCCGTGTGTCAGGATGGGTTGATCCGCTTACTATGTTTGCTCAATCGATGACATTAGGTCTGATAGCTGTATTATTTCCAAAACTCATCACAAATGTTTCTTATATTTATTACGGAATGGGCTTTATTATTTTACTCGTCTTCCTTTTTTACTTCATTACACTGCCAAAGTTCAGCAGAGAAGCTGCCGACTTAGACGTGCAGCGTGAACTAAAGGGTCAGGGAGTTCAATAAGTAAATAGCAAAAAGGACTTTCTTTTCAGGAAAGTCCTTTTTGCATGGCTGAAACGTCCTTCATGTCATTTCCTCTGCCCATAGAATCTGTTTGGAGCATGCATAAATAAATCACATATACCTCGCTTTACTACCCCCCTCCATCCATTTAGCACTTCTCGTTTTGTTTTGTTGATCCATTTTTTCTTGTTTTTCACAATAAAATTCCTTTACATCATTAAACGTTTTATAGTAGGATAGTCAGGTTGGAGGTGAAAGAAATGCTAAAAAGTTACTATTTTATTCATACAAAGAATGAACAAGGACAGTTTGTTGTACATACAGAAGATTGTGCATTTTTAGGTGATGCTGCAAGCCGTACATTGATTGGCATGCATATGAATGGGGAAAGCGCCATGGGCGAAGCCAAACAAATGACGAATGAAACGGACTTTAATGGTTGTTTTTATTGCGCTTATTCTATTCATACAAAATAATTCATCTGCTTACATCATATAAAAAAATATCATTTGAGAAACTACCCATTTTAATAAATAGGTAGTTATCATGAACTAATAGTTCACTTTATTTATATTTCATTCAGTCAATTCTTCTTATCATTCCTTCTATTGTTCAACACCCATCCCTCTCATTTTTTCGGCTGATACAATGCCAAGAATAAAATCATATAGACAATACAAGCTGTCCCTATCCATTGGAAAAGTCCGAATGGCTCTTTTAACCAGAAAACAGTCGTAACGACTGCTGCAAGGGGCTCAACACTTCCAATTAAGCTCGACTCTTTTGGTGATAAGTATTGCAAACTTTCTATGTAAAACCAAAAAGCGATCATCGTTCCAAATATGACCACAAATAATAAATAGACATACGCTTCAAAAGGTAAATGAGTGAGATTAACCTTCCAAGGAGGATGGATCAAGCTAAGGACGCCTCCTCCTATCAGCATCGCCCAGCCGACAACCACTAGAGAATCGAATTGTTTTAACAGGCTGATTGGATATAACGTATAAAACGAGAGCGCCACAGCCGATAATATTCCCCACATCACTGCCGCAAATGGAACGGTTAATGTTGAAATAGAACCATTCGTCAATAAGAAAAACATGCCTGCTAAAGCCAATACCACTGTGACTAGATCTCTTCTAGTGAAGGTTGATTGCCTGCGAATGACCAAATACACGATAATCATAACAGGGGCTGTATACTGAAGCAGCGTTGCCACAGCAGCATTTCCATGTTGAATGGATGCCATATAAGTATATTGAACAGCCAGCATCCCCATTAGTCCAAATAGAAGGATTTGCATCGCTGTCCTCTTCTTTTGCCACACACCCATCAGATGTGTTTTTTCTTTTGTCATCACATGAACAAATAAAAGCAATCCCCCTGAGATGAGCAGCCGGACCGTCACAAGCCAATTGACATCAATCCCATATTGCTGAAACAATTTTTGTGAAATCGTTCCTCCTACACCCCAGCAGATGGCGCCTATGAGTACAAGTAAAATGCCCTTTCTCCTATTCATTTTCATTCTCCTCAATTCTTAACAAATCATGATAATATAGTTGATAGTAGTTCACTTTGTTACATATTGATATATTAATTGAACATAAAAATAAAAGAATATTGAGGAGAATTATGCACAACCATCATTTTCTGATTGACTACAACCTGAAAGAATTAACGGAGCATTCCACGACAACATGGCCTATTGCTCTTTATCATACGAAAATTCGTCATCATAGAAGCGGCTATATTCCTCTTCACTGGCATGACGAGTTTCAATTTGTCTTTACTTTAGAGGGTGAGGCTGAATTTCATATCAATGAAGAGACATTATATGTAAAGCAAGGAGATGGCATTTTCATCAATAGTGGCTGCCTGCACATGGCAAAAGATGCGAATGGGACGGCATGTACTTATGTTTGTTTAAATGTCTCTCCCTACTTCATCACAGCGAATGAATTATTCACCACTTTTGTCCATCCTTATATGCATGCGAGCCAGACACCTTATATTTTACTCAACCGAAAAGATCACTGGCCTAAACATATTTATCAATGTATTCAAACCATTCAACAATTAATTGATGAAACTCCAGTCTATTATGAACTTGAACTCAATATTCAGCTCATCACCATTTGGAAAAGCTTATTACAAAATGGCTTCCAAATGAAACATGATGCGCGTAAACACGATAAAAATGAACGGATGAAACACATGCTGAATTGGATTCATCAGCATTATCATGAAAAGATCCTTCTCCAAGATATTGCTCGTGCAGGACAGCTTAGCCGCTCAGAATGCTGCAGATCCTTCAAAGACATTTTAAAGAAATCACCTATGCATTATGTAAATGAATATAGAATTCAGCAAAGCCTCATCCTGCTTCAAGAAACGGATCTCACTATCACAGAAATCGCTTACCAAGTAGGCTTCAACAGCACAAGCTATTTTATCAATTTGTTTAAAAGAATAAAAAATACGACACCTTTAGCATATAAAAAATTAAAACAGCTGGATCTTCTCCAGATAAAACAGGTAGAGGAAAACTGATGGCAGATAGCTTGTTTGCTAAAATGTAGAAGGTGATTTAGACCCATTATGAATGGCAATTGTAAATACAAGCGATGAGAATCCCATCGCTTTTTACAATAACTCTATTTGCAATTTACTAATAAAAACGTATAATTTATACTAAGCACAGGAAGACGAAAGACAAAGGAGAGAAAAAATGGACGATTATGCTCATACTAAAGACATAGAACCTACAGCAGAAAACATCGCAAAAGCCATTTATACTGTTAACCGCCATGCTAAAACCGCACCAAACCCCAAGTTTCTTTATCTTTTGAAAAAACGCGCGCTGCAAAAACTATTGCAAGAAGGTAAAGGAAGAAAAGTGGGCCTACATTTCTCTAACAATCCCAAGTATAGTCAACAACAGTCCGACGTGCTGATTGAAATTGGAGATTATTATTTTCACCTGCCACCAACGAAAGAAGACTTCGAATTTTTGCCACACTTAGGAAATTTAAATCAATCATATCGCAATCCGAAAGCGAATATGTCATTAAACCGAGCAAAGCAAATACTTCAAACGTATGTCGGTTTAAAAGAAAAACCTGCCGCCACAAAACAAAAATCACATTACACAAAGCCCGTCTTCAAACGTCTCGGGGAAAGTTATTTTTAAACAGAAAAAAACCACTCATACCGAGTGGTTTTTTCGTTTAGATAATAAAATGATCGACTTTTTCAATCAGCTGATGAATTTCTGGTTTACTGATTTGATCATCTGCCCCGATCGTTTCCCCTTTATGACGCAAATCTTCAGTGATTAACGAAGAGAAAATAAGAATCGGAATGGAATTTGTTAAAGGATTGTCCTTCAGCAGTTTTGTTAGCCGGTGGCCATCCATTTTAGGCATTTCAATATCCGTAATAATCATATCAATTTCTTCTGTGACACTGATTCCTTTGCTGACAAGGTCCATGACATGATCATATGCCTGTTTGCCATCTTCAAAGGTCACAATGTTTTTATAGCCTGCTTCGGTTAATTCATTTGTTAATAAACGCATGAGAAGCGGAGAATCTTCAACGACATACAGTTTCTTCCCTGTTCTTCTCTCGTCTTTCTCACCGTCAAACATATGATACGTATCAACACCAGAAGCGGATTCAATATCATAAATGATTTTTTCGTAATCTGGAAGGAAAATCATTTTTTCATCAAGCTTAATGATGCCCGTTAAATGACGGTCCATCCCTTGATTGAGTGCAGTCGGCTTCTCAATCTCTTCCCAGCTGACGCGGTGAATTTGTGATACCGTTCCTGTATGGAACACAAATTTCCGTTGGTTGAATTCAGTCACAATATATTTCTCTTGTTCTGACTGATCTGACTCGACATTAAAAAAGGAAAATAGATTGATGACTGGTAAAATCTCGCCTCGTAAACTAATCATCCCTTCTACATCTTGGTGAGAGTGCGGTACAACCGTCACCTCAACCGGCTGAATGATTTCTCTTACTTTCATGACGTTAATGCCGAATTGATTTGCACCAATTTCAAACTTCACAATTTCCAATTCATTGGTACCAGAGTCAAGTAAAATTTCTTGTTTGTTTAAAGCCACGGAAATCCCTCTATTCTTCAATATAAGATTGTACTTTTTATATCGGCAGCATAGGTAAAAAGTTGACGTTTCTTTACGCTTTCTCTCGAACGAATTGATGAATCACAAGTCCTATCGCTGCAAGGATGAGCAAAGACCCTAGTGCAAGGCGGCTTGCGAGATTTCCGTGCTCTGCAAACAGCAGGGTAACTGAGCCATAAATGATCGGCCCGATAATGGAAGATACCTTCCCTGAGAATGCAAAGAGGCCAAAAAACTGTCCTCGCTTTTCCTTCGGTGTCAGTTCAATAATCAAGATTCGTGATGCCCCCCAGCTTGCGCCAAGTGAAATCCCGAATAAACTGCCCGCTATCCAGAAGACCCATTCGGTTGCCGCTGTCACAGCCAGAATGAGCGCCACAATTAAAATGACATACACGACTGTAATCGATCGCTTTGCCCCTATCGCTTTTGTGATATATCCAAACAGAAAGGAGCCAATGATACTTGAAATGGTCGACACAAGATAGAGCAAAATAAATTGCCCAGCGGTAAAGCCAATGATGATTTTGGCATAAACAGCCATCATCGCAATCGCTGTTTGTAAAGCATCATTCATAAAAAAGAAAGCAATCATAAAGATAAAAGCTGGCTTGTACTTTTTCATCTCTTTAAACGTGTGAATAATCTCTTTATACCCGCTGAAAAAAGACGCCTTTTTCTCTCGCTGAGGCAGCGGATGAGGATCTTTTACAAAAAAGAGAAAGGGTAGAAAAAAGAGAAGGAATAAAAGAGCTGTCGGAATAAATGCTTCATGAAACTGGTCATTGCCGACAAGTAAATAAACAGAGAGACCGACAAGTGTTCCTAAATAACCAACGGCGATACCAAATCCTGAAATAAGCGGGATTTCTTCCTTTGTCCCAAGATCGGGCAAAATGGTGTCATAGAAAACCAGACTAGAATGATAAAAAAACTTTGCGATCACAAATAAGGTAACCACGACTAATAAAGAAACAGGCAGCCCAAACCATTCACTTGAGAAATCAATCCCAGCAAAAATCCCCATCATCAACGTACAAGCAATACATATGAACGTAAACACCGTAATGTAGCGTTTCTTTTTCCCTGTACGATCAATCAGCACTCCGTATAAAGGTGTAAAAATGACGAGAAAAAAGCTGGCTAGTGCGTTTGCATAAGAAATAAAGGTGCTGGCGATCTGGTCCATTCTCGCACTGTCTCCGATCGTTTCCTGCAAGTAAAATGGGAAGAAAATGGTGATCATATTTGATGAAAAGATCGTATTTGCAAAATCATACAACGCCCAGGCCAGCACAGGTGCTGTCAAAAACAGCCCAAAGCCTGCCCCTTTTTTCTGTGCGGTCTTTTTTCCTGTTCTCAATCGATTGTCTCCCTTCCCTGCCTCATTTTTCACTATCATTCTATTTTATGTGCTGTTTCCCTCTTCCATACAAGCGATCTATGAAAAAAAGCACCTCTTACCATATAGCAGAGGTGCTTTTTTCATTATTTCTTCACAACAATGGTACTTGCAATCAAATCGTGAAGTGCTTGTTTTTTTTCTGTGAAGAAAGCAATGATATAGCCAATATATAAGATCGGAGACAAAAAGCCTTTTGCAAAGAAGCGGCCAGTTGCACGGCCAAATGTGACCTTTTCGCCTGTGACTTTTGTTACTTTGATGCCGAGAGCCATCTTTCCAAGTGTTCCTTGCAATTTTGATGATTCCATGATGGCGTAATAAAGCCATGTCACCACGGTACCCATCAAGATTGCCCCTATATAGAAAAAGATCAGTCCCATAATAGCTTCCCACTCCTCATCCGTTATGACGGTTGAAGAATAGTAATAACTGTCGTCATCCATCATCATTGCTGCCTCTGGGCTTGAGATAAAAAAGACTGACGCCAAAATAAACATGATAAATGCAATTGGTACACCGATAATGATACCGTCCAAAAGGTGTGCAAGAAAACGATAGCCTACACCTGCTAGCTCAGGATGCTTCTTTTCTTGAATGTGTGGTTCTGTTATGTTGGTTTCCATCCTATTTCTCCTTTATTATGTATGTTTTCTATAAATTTCTTATAATCATTCGTTATTATATCCTATGAATATAGCAAGATCAATGGAGCTTTACACTTTTACATACATTTTAGATCAGTTTGATCTAAGCGATTTATGTGAATAAATACTGAAAATTTGTGAAAAACATGGCACTTCTAGTTCTTTTACCTCCTGATTTTTTAACATTTTGTGATATTTTCGTCTTGTTTCCATTCTTCTGTTGACAATGATTCTTCAAATGGTACAATAGTCAAGGATTTTTTAAAGAAAGGTGTTCATGATGGGAACTGTCGTATTATTAAAGAACAACGAAATGACTGTAATTGAAGATATTTGCGAGGCTGATTTTTTAGATATGAAGCATGGTTTGTCAAATGATGACACAGCTTATATCTCTTGGTATGAAGACTACGATACTGCTTATGGATATTGATTTCATTTCATAGATGAAGCGTAAAAAAAGGCGATACAACCTGAGAATAGGTTGATCGCCTTTTTTACGTTTGTGCGCTTCTTTCACTTTCAGGTTCCACATGAATAAAGATTTGTGCATGCGGAAATTCCAGCTGAATCTTCTCTTCAATTCGATCACATAATTGGTGCACATCTTCAATCGTTGTCTTTCCATCTACAATCAAATGAAAATCAATATATTCCTCGGCACCAGACCGCCTTGTTCGAAAGTCATGATATTCAATAAATTCTTGACTAAATCCTTGAATGATCGCTTCGATTGATTGTTCTTCCTCTGGTGTTAACCGAGCATCAACAAGCGGCGGGAAGGCTTCCTTCATGAGTTTAAACGCTTCACGCATAATAAAGAGAGCCAGAACCATTCCAATGATCGGATCTAGGAAATACCAGTCGGTTAATGCCACAAGCAATAAACTAAATGCCACCCCTAATGACGTAAACACATCCGTTAAAAGATGCAGTGCATTTGATTTCATGGCAACTGAATGTACTCGCTCAGCCTCTTTGTTCACAACCCTCGATACAACAAAATTGATGAGCGCGCCTAGCAGCATGACCACAATGCCAAGCACAGGCAGCTTAACTGGCTCTGGATGCATTAATTTGTGAACACATTCGTATATAATCCAAATGCCAGCAACGAAAATCAGCAGTGTCTCAATCGTTCCAGAAATATTTTCGACTTTTCCATGTCCATAAGGATGTTTAGAATCTGCTGGCTTTCTTGAAATACGAACAGAAATAAATGCAATAAACGATGCCATTAAATCGAGAAACGAATGAATGGCTTCTGATAAAACCGCGACAGATCCGGTTAATAGACCCACAATGATTTTTAAGATGACAACAAATGTGTTGCTCAGCACGGATAGAAACGCGATTTTCGATGTCTTCGCTGATTGTTCCATCTATCGTCCTCCTTTAGGAGATCGTATGTCTATGAAAGCAATTCCCATGACCCTGATTCTCACGTTCTTTCAGTTTACGCAGTTTTGCCGTTTTCTAATCATCTTCATCACAGCCTGTATTTTCTCTTGAGGTTACGCTATAATAAATGTTGCTCTTTCTTTAATATATCACTCATGCGGTGATGGATAGGAGAATAGACTACATATAACGATATCCAGTGCCTTTCGCAGGTGACATTTATGCAGTGAATGGTAAAATAGGATAAAAACATAAATTTTTAAGGTGATGAGAAATGGAGCATTTGCTGAATCCAAGAGTAAAGGATATTGAAATTTCAGGCATTCGAACATTTTCAAATCTCGTATCGTCATATGAAGATGTCGTTTCATTGACGATAGGCCAGCCCGATTTTTATACGCCGCATCATGTCAAAACAGCTGCCAAAGCAGCCATTGACGAGAATTACACCTCATACACTCACAATGCTGGTTTCCTAGAGCTAAGACAAGCGATCCAGCATTATATCAAGAAGAAAGTGAATCTTGATTATGATGCAGAGTCAGAAATCATTGTGACGACAGGTGCAAGTCAAGCAATCGATGCTGCGTTTCGAACCATTTTAACAGAAGGCGATGAGGTCATTTTACCTGGACCTGTATACCCCGGATATGAACCGATCATTCGAATGTGCGGTGCCATGCCCGTACATATTGACACAACGAATGCCGGCTTTAAATTGAATGCCAAGCTGATTGAGGATGCGTTAACGGAAAAGACAAAGTGTGTGGTTCTTCCTTACCCTTCAAACCCGACTGGTGTCACGCTTTCAGAAGAAGAATTGAAAGAAATTGCCCAGCTCCTTGAAGGAAAAGACATCTTTATTTTATCCGATGAAATTTACAGTGAGCTGACATTTGACCGGCCGCATCATTCAATTGCCTCTTTCTTAAAAGAACAGACCATTGTCATCAATGGACTGTCTAAATCTCATAGCATGACTGGATGGAGAATTGGCTTTTTATTTGCTTCAGCTCCAATTGCTAAACATGTATTAAAAGTACATCAATATAACGTGTCTTGTGCCTCGGCTGTCTCACAAAAGGCGGCACTTGAAGCTGTGACAAATGGTGTGGATGATGCACTGATCATGAGAGAGCAATATAAGAAAAGACTCGATTATGTATATGATCGGCTCATTTCTATGGGGCTTCCGGTGATTAAACCTTCTGGCGCTTTTTATATTTTTCCATCCATTGAATCGTTTGGGATAAGTTCCTTTGATTTTTGCATGGAGCTGTTAGAAAGTACAAGACTTGCGGTCGTCCCAGGCTCTGCTTTCTCTCCACTCGGCGAAGGGTATGTGCGCCTGTCTTATGCTTATTCACTTGAAACGCTGAAAGAAGGACTTGACCGGCTAGAACAATTTGTACTTGAAAAACGTTCCATTCATTCGCTAGATTGAAACAACGGCTCTCTTGCCGTTGTTTTTATTTTGCAGGAAACATGATGTGAAATACGGTGCCCTTTTCAGGCTGACTATCCACACGGATCGTCCCATTATGATTTTCTAAAATATTAAATGTGACCATAAGGCCAAGTCCAGTTCCTTTTTCCTTTGTGGTTAAAAAGGGCTCTCCAATCCGTTTCATTACCGCTTCTGGAATGCCGACCCCTTCATCACGAATGGTGACAAGTATTCCTTCACTTTCTGCTTTGGCCGTGATGTCTACCTTTCCTCCGTCCGGCATGGATTCTACGGCATTTTTGATTAAATTGATAAACACTTGCTTGAGCTGATTTTGATCCCCGTTCATCAGGAGACCTTCCTCTATCTCACTTGTGTTCATTAAAATGCCATTTAAGTTCGCTTGTGTTTCTAACAAGGCTGTGACTTCGCTGATGATTTTTTTCAAATCCAGCGTCTGCATTGAGGACGTTTGCTGCGGTTTCGCCAGCATTAGCAGCTCACTCAAGATAATTTCTATTCGGCTCAGCTCAGAGAAAACAATCTCGAAGTATTGATCGCGATCTTTTGTTTTCGGTTTAATGAGCTGTAAAAAGCCTTTGATGGCGGTCAATGGGTTTCTGATTTCATGTGCAATGCCAGCCGCCAATTGGCCTGCAATCGATAATTTTTCAGAGCGGAGCATGAGCTCTTCTGTCTGCTTACGTTCGGAGATATCTCTTAAAATAATTTGAACCGCTGTTTCTCCAAAAAATGTAGTTGGGATACAGACCATTTCTGTATAAATCAGCTTATGTTTAAACGTATGACAGCTCATTGTGACAATCTCAGAATCTGATGCTCTTTCAATAATACGTGATAAACTCTTTTTGACCTTTTGCTGATCACAGGAATGAATTTGATGAAAGATATCCTTTCCTATTAATTTATCGTAATGCTCTGCTTCAAATAATTTAATGCCAGATTCATTCATAAACACCCATTTGTGATCATGGATGACCGCAATCGTATCAATGGAATTTTGAATGAGCAGCTGATACCTCTCCCGGCTTTTTTGAAGAACGGTTTGAAATTTTTTACGGGATGAGATGTCCACGAGCAGTAAAAGCTCTGCCCGCTGATTTTGATAAATCGTCGGTGATGACTTTACCTCAATATGAATACTGCTCCCATCTTGACGCTTCCATATCTGTTCAATCATTCCGACTGGAAGTCCTTGCTGCAGCCTTGTTATTCGGCTTCTGACAATGTCATGGTACTCTTCAGCAATAAAATCAAACGCGGACTTGCCGATCATGTCATCTCTTGCACTTACCCCCATTAATTGCAGCATCGCATCATTCGCATACACAATTTTCCCTAAAGTCGTAATACATAACGGGTTTGGCAGCATGGCAATCAATTGTTCAGCTTCACCGACATTTTGGAAAGCCGGCAGACTGCCTAACGACTGTTCTGCTACTTTTGATGTTGTTTGAAATGCTGCTTTTTGGGGCTCAGTATCCAGCACCCTCATTTTCAGGATCATTTCTCTACTTACTTCGTTGTCTAACCCATCACAAGCAACAAAATCAATGCTTGCTTCGATCCATACAGCTGTCAGATCACTTCTTAGCAGTCTAAAGTGGCAAACCTCTAGCATGTGCTGATTGTAAAAATAACTTTCGACGAGAAATTGATCTTCGGTATGAACAAAGTCTTTCAAAAAACACCCTAGTAAATCCTTTTGTTCATAGAGCAAAAGCTGCTTACAGTTGGAAGAAATGTAGAGAAAGCGGCCATTAGAAGAAAGAACGGCATGTAAATCGATGTTCGAATACAATTGATTCGAATCTTTCATTTGTTGTTCCATCGTCGTCCGACCCTCCTTTTCATTTTTTAGGGTTGTCCTTAGATTGATGTATAAAAAAGATTCGCTAGAAAACCCGTATTTTCCTTCTGTCATCGAGGGAAACGTCCATATTTTCAGCAAAAAGGGAGCACTTTCTGCTGCTGTGCTCCCTGCGGTTTATTGTTTTTCATATTTCTTTTGTAATTCAACGTACTTATCCACAATTTTACTTGGGATGTTTTTAATAACAGGATCCTTATCTGAGACATAAGGTGTCACGACACTAAACGCCACCTTTGGATTAGAAGAAGGATAATATCCTCCAAAGGTTAAGTTGTACGTTGAATTTCCCCACCAGCTGCGGTTGGCACCATAGTAGAACGTTTGCGCTGTACCTGTTTTTCCCGCGACATCATGCTGACCAAATCGGCCAGCGGCAGTTCCGCCTGTTGATGTGACCATTTTCAGTCCCGTTTTTACGCGGTCAATATCTGCTTTCGAGTTGTTAATCGTATTCAGCACCTTCGGCTCATATTTTTTTACGACTGGGCCTACTTCATCCTTCTTCGTTGGAAGATGAACACTTTTCACCACTCTTGGCTGAATACGGCTGCCTCCATTGGCGATCGTTGACATGTATTGCGCCACTTGAAGCGGTGTATACGTGTCATACTGACCAATTGCTTCATCAAGCAAGAGTCCGCCGACCGTCTTAGGATGCGTCTGCATCCCGCTTGATTCCTGCGGCAGATCGATCCCCGTTTTCACGCCAAGACCGAATTGCGCATAGTAGTTTCTCATTTTTTGTAAGTGCTCAGGCCTTGCAGGTAACGGACCATCCTTTTGATAGGTGATGCCCGCCATTCTCATCGCTACTTGGAACATGTAGACGTTGGAACTTTTTTGGAGTGCTTGAATGTCGTTAACCCATCCAAGATCTTTGTAAGACCGCTTCGGTTTTCCATTACTTCCTGCAAAGTAGAGCGGTGTATCCATATAGGCTTGGTTGTGTGACATTCCGTCTTGATAACCAGAGAGGACAGTGGCTCCTTTGACAACAGAGCCCATTTCGTACTGGGTCGTAAATGTTCCGATTGCATAATCTGTGACGTCTCTGCCGTCCATTTTCTTGCCTGACATCGCGAGAACATCCCCTGTGTGAGGGTCCATCATGACGACAAAGGCACGATCCATCATATAGTTTCTCGCGCTGGCGGATCTAAGCTCTGATTCAACGATTTTGTCGACTTCCTTTTGCAGCTCCATATCAAATGTCAGCGCAAGATCAAGTCCTCTTCGTCCTTCTGTCCGCTTGATTTCATCGAGCAGCTTCCCGCCAACCTGTGTATATTGAACGGTCGCTTTCTCTGGGTTTAGAAAATCCTCGTATTGATATTCTAAATAGCTCTTCCCTACCCGGTCATTTCGCGAGTAGCCTCTTGCCATATAGTAATCTTCACGCTCTTTAATGATTCCTTGCTCTGGTGTAGTCACACCGCCAAGTACATTATAAAGGGTCTTTTCATACGGATATTTTCTTGTCCAGTCGTTGATGACGTTCACACCAGGCAGTTCATCAAGATGCTCTGAGACAAGTGAAATTTCTTCATATGTCAGGCTTACGGATGAAGTTTGTTTTGATTCTTTCGTTTCATCGAGTAAAGCCACTTTTTCGTCCCCTTTTTTCTCTTCGTTTGGGTTCATTGCCTTCACGATTTGGGGCTCAAAGGCATATCCGCCTGTAAATCTACGGTAGATCGCTGCAACAGCTTTTTCCTCTGCATCCTTTTCGATCGCTTTGACTTCTTTCTTTGGGACACGCTCTACTTGAAGCGGATAGACATCCTTTGCATCGATATCTTTTTTCTCCGCTTTTGAAATGAGTTTATCCGCTTCTTTCGGATGGCTCGCCAGCCAAAAATCTCGAATGTCACGCTCTCTCAAAAAATCAGTATCCATTTTTATATAAGTCGCAAGTTTTCTTGCTACCTTAATCTTATCCTCCGCTTTCACACCGCTTTCTGATGTATAAACGATGGCAGGTACACTTTCGTTATCAACGACGACTCTTCCTCTCGCGTCATACATTTTTCCTCTTGGAGACGGGTATGATGCTGTTTTGACCTCTGTTCGGTTGGCTTGCTTTTTATAATCTTCACCATTGACGATTTGCAGCACACCAAGCTTGATCACAAGTCCAGCAAATAAACTAAATACAGCGAAGAAAAAGAGATTAATTCTCCAGGCGTTCCGGCGCTTGATTTTTTTTTGCTCGGCAGCACCTTGATGCTGTTTCTCTCCCACTTATGTAGCTCCTCTCATCCTTTTCAATCTTTTACAATTACCACTCATTATTGTAACACTTTTGTAATAGTTGTTACAGCGAAACGAGTGAAAAAAAGCTGTCAATCCCTAATCTGCAAAAAAATATACTAACACTTTAAAATATTGGTATGTTTATGTCGTTTTCTTTAAATGGAAGAATTCCCTATCCTTTGATATGAAGCGCCTCTTACGATGACTTTAACAAAAATGACAAACTTGCATTGTCAATGGAGGATGCTGGTACGTTTATAACAAAAAGTCCATGGTATGATTTTTTGTGAGAAAACAAAACAAAGATTTTAGGAGGAGTTACAATATGAAGAAGAAATCATTCTTTTTTTCAGCGCTGACAGCTGCTGCACTCATCACGTTCACTGGAGGACATTCAGCTGATGCGAAGGAGCTTAACCTGAAACAAGTAATAAATGTACAGCATCAAGCCATTGATCTTCATACACTAGCAGCAAAATTACATATCTCTTCAGATGTAAACAAGCTAAGCAAGTCGAATCAAAAAGAGATCGAAGCTCTATTAAACAAACTGATCAAAAGCGGTCAACCTGTTACAGGAACAAAAGTAGTAAAAGAAGTAAACAAAGCAAAACAAGAACAAGAATCAGTGAAAAAACCAACTGCTTCTAAACCAAGCACTCCAGCAAAAGAAAATACAAACAACAACAGCAACACAAAAGCTAACCAAAAAGACACAACCGCATCAAAAGCAGACAGCAGCTTAAATGCATTTGAAAAAGAAGTGGTTGAACTTACAAATAAAGAGCGTGCAAAACAAGGCTTAAAGGCCCTTTCTGTTGATTCTAAATTAAGCAAATCTGCTCGCGCAAAATCTCAAGATATGAAAGATAAAAACTATTTCTCTCATACAAGCCCAACTTATGGATCTCCATTTGATCAAATGAAGCAATTCGGTATCACTTACAAATCAGCAGGTGAAAACATTGCCCAAGGTCAAAAATCTCCTCAAGAAGTTGTGACAGCATGGATGAACAGTGAAGGCCACAGAGCGAACATTTTAAACAAAAGCTACACACATATCGGTGTTGGTTATGTGAAATCTGGCAACTACTGGACGCAGCAATTCATCGGAAAATAATATCAAAAAAACCTGTCCCTATTTGGGACAGGTTTTTAGTTTGTTTTGAGAGTGCTGCAAACTATTTGACCCATAATTTATAGATGCTCTGGGTCCCGCTGTTTTCTTCGCCCTGTTCGCTCAGCTTTTCATAAAGGGACTTCGCAAGTGAGAGCCCTGGCATTTCTTCCCCCATCAGTTCTGCTTCTTCAAGTGCAATGCCCATATCTTTGATAAAATGCTTCACATAAAACCCTGGCTCGAAATCGCCTTTCAGCATTCTTGGTGCAAGGTTTGACAAAGACCAGCTGCCGGCTGCACCTGTTGTGATGCTTTTGAGCACCTGCTCTGGATCAAGCCCTGATTTTTCGGCATAAGCCATTGCCTCTGCGACACCGACCATTCCCGCTGCAATGGCAATTTGGTTACACATTTTTGTATGCTGACCGCTTCCTGCCGGTCCTTGATATTGAATGTTTTCACCCATTTGCTCAAATAGCGGCAGACAGGCTTCATAGGCTGACCTTTCTCCGCCGATCATAATGGCCAGCGTGCCATTTTGGGCTCCTATGTCTCCGCCTGATACAGGTGCATCTAATGTAAATATACCTCTTTCCTTCGCTTTCAACTCAATTTCTTTTGCAAGCTGAGGCTTCGATGTTGTCATATCAATGAGATATGTACCTGGCGCAGCATGTGCCACAAGCCCATCTTCACCTAAATAGATCTCTTCTACATCAGATGGATATCCCACCATTGTAATGACGGCATCTGCACTTTCTGCAATCTCCTTTACTGCCGGCTTCCATGATGCGCCTTTTTGAATCAATTCGTCTGCTTTTGCTTTCGTTCTTGTATAAACGATCACTTCATAGCCTGCATCCATTAAATGTCCTGCCATACTGCGACCCATTACACCGATTCCTATAAAACCAACTGTTTTGATTTTTGCCATCACTTGTTCCTCCTTAAAGAGACTTTGTCAATCCACCATCAATGATCAGTGTTTGACCTGTCATATATGTATTGGCTTCTGATAAAAGAAACACTGCATATGCTGCAAATTCCTCTGGCTGGCCGTAACGGCCAAGCGGGATCGCTCGTTCAGCCTGTGCTTTGATTTCTTCAACCGTTCGATTCTCTCTTTGTGCGCGGTGCTTTTCCAGCTGTTTCACACGGTCTGTTTCAATTTTTCCCGGTGCTAACGTATTGATCAAAATACCATCCTTTGCAAACTCCAGAGCGGCTGTTTTTGTCCAGCCGGCTATGGCCGGTCTAAATGTATTCGACAACATCAAGCCCGGGATCGGTTCTTTCACTGACATTGACGCAATATTTAACACACGTGCGCCGCGTTTTTTCAAATAAGGCAATGCCTCTTTTAATAATCGAATATAGCTGAGTAAATGAAGCTGAAATGATTCGATCCAATCTTCATCTGTTAAGGTGTCGAGCGTTCCTGTTTTAGGCCCGCCTGTATTGTTCACAAGAATGTCTAGACACTTCTCATCACCAGCCGCCGCTTGAACAAGCGCCTTGATTTGCCCGGCGTCAGATACATCACATACTTGATAAGTCAGCTGTCCTTTGACAAGCGGAGACAGCTCGTTGACTGTTTCTTTCAGCTTCTGTTCATGTCTTCCCGAGAGCATCACATCTGCTCCCTCTTTTGCTAGAGCAAAGGCAATCGCTTTTCCGATACCTTGACTGCTTGCAGCTACCAATGCTTTTTTTCCAGTTAGATTGACATCCATGTCAACACCTCCTCTAGTTTATTTTATCATACAAAAAGAACCTTGCTCACATCACAAGGTTCCTTTCCGCTCATTACACCTTAAATCGGTCAACCGCCTGACGCAGTGCCTGGCTTGATTCGTTCAGCATTTCAGTTGAGGTTTTCGTTCTTTCTAACACTTGAACTTGTTCATCTGTAGACGCATGCACTTCCTCAGCTGAGGCAGCAGATTCTTCTGAAATGGCAGCAATACTTTGAATGGAGTCACTCATCTTCTGCTGTTCTTCTGTCATTTCATTAATCTGTGTATGAATACTGTCGATTGAACCGACAAGTGCCTGCATTTCCATTGTGATGCTGCTGAGTGCCTCACCTGTTGCATTGATGGCGGCACCTTGTTCCTCATTCATTTTACTTGCTGTTGTCATCGCTTCAGCCGCCTTCTTCGATTCATCTTGAATGAGTTTGACGGTTTCACTAATGTGTTTTGTTGACTGCGCAGATTGTTCAGCAAGCTTTCTCACTTCTTCTGCAACTACAGCAAATCCTCGTCCACTTTCTCCTGCTCTCGCTGCTTCAATGCTTGCATTCAGTGCAAGTAAATTCGTTTGATCCGAGATTTCAGAGATGGCGGTCACGACATTTTCAATATTTTTCGTTTTATGCTCAAGGTCTAGCAGCATTTGCTCAACCTTTTTCGATTCTTCACTCGCTTGTGTTGATTTTTGGACGAGCAAACCAAGTGCGTCAAGCCCTTTATAGCTTGCATCTTCAGATGATTTTGAGTTGGTTTGCATTTGTGAAGCGAGCTCACCCATATGGCGCACTTTCTCATACAAATACTCTGATTTTTCATTAATCGTTTCTGCATCTGATGCCTGCTTAGTCGCTCCTGTTGCCACCTCTTGAATGGCCGTTGCAATCTGTTCGCTAGACAGCAAAGTCTCATTTGAAATGTGGGTCACTTCATCCGCTGATTTCACAACTTGATCTGAAGCCCCTTTCACTTTTTCAATTAACTCCCTGATATCCTCGGTCATTTGATTAATGCTTTTCGTGAGGGAACCAATTTCATCTTGGGATTTCACTGCAAGCGTACTTGTTAAATCGCCTTCTGACACCTTACGCACATGCTCTATTAGACGCTTGATTGGCGTTGTAATGCTTCTTGCCAATAAGAAGCTGAGGATCATCGCAAGAATAATGGCAATGACGGAAATAATGATGCTTGTCTGATTCATTTGTTCTGTGATCCAAAGCAGTTTCTTTTTCTCAAAGCTGACACCAATCGTCCAATCAGCTTCTTTGATTTTAGATATGACCGTCAGTTCTTTTCTGTCATCAATACCTGAATTGTCGATCGCTTTTTTCACAGAAGCTACTTTTGATATGTTTTTTCCTTGCTCTGTTGGATGTGCTAAAATGGTTCCTTTGCCGTCAACTAAGAAAGCGGTACCCATATAAGGAATCTTTTGTTCCTTTATATAAGATTGAATGGAGGATAATTTCAAATCAAGTCCAGCGACCCCAACGACCTTTCCGTTTCTGACAATCGCCTTTGTGGCTGAGACGACCATTTCATTTGTTGCTTTATCGATATATGGATCAGTCCAAATGACTTCGTCAGGCTTTTCAGCTGATTGGATAAACCAATCTCGTTTAGATGGGTCATACCCTTCACCAAAATCGGACTCTGGGAAGGCGAACATTTTGCCGTCACTTGTTCCAATATAGGCAAGTGAAATAAGTTCATCCTGCTCCTGCAAGCCTTTTAGTTCATCGTTTTCGAAGACTAATGTTTGTTTTGTTTGTTTTTGCGCAAAATCTTCAGTAAGTGTACTAGTTGCCAGTTTATTAATTGTATCACTGTAATTATCAAGCTTTTGTGCAATGATGTCTCTCATGCTCTCTGCCGTTGCTGCTGTGGTGGTTTTTGCATCTCGTTCAATAAGTGGTGTTAATACTATGTTAGAACCCACTTGAACGGCCACGACGGTTAAAATTAAAATAACTGAGATGAAAACAGCTATTCTCACTTGAAGTTTCTTAAACATCTCATCACCCCTACATCTACTTTCACACCTTAATTTATATATCGGCAAAATGATACCGCATTCAATAGTTGTAAGAAAATTTAAATAGAAAAAACAAGCCGTATAGGCTTGTTTCAAGTAAAATATTCAATTTTTGCAGAAGGAAAGTACTGATCTATATATGACTCTAAAGTCTTTCTTAGTTCTTGTTCCTCATCTTTTTGATAGATATATTTTCCTATACCGTATCTTCCCCACTTGTATCTTCTTTTTTCTTCGTCCAACTCTAATTTTGATTTTGGGTAGTTTTTTTGAATCACACGCTTTGCTGGTTTTGTAAAGCGATGCTGTATCATCTCAAAGGTGATATCGTCTCTCACATCTTCAGGAAGAGCTGCATCAAGCTTTTCAAAAAGAACTTTATATCCTTCCTGCCAGCCTTCGTGGATGTAGATTGGAGCAACAATAAAGCCAAGAGGATAGCCTGCCTTTGCGACCTTAACAGCCGCTTCAATCCGCTGATCTAGCGGTGACGTTCCAGGCTCGAAGTATTTAATGACATAATCGGCATTGATACTAAAACGGAATCTTGTCCGGCCATTATGCTTTGCATCTAACAGATGATCAACATGATGGAACTTCGTGACAAAGCGAAGCTTTCCTAAGTCGGTCTGCCCAAAGTATTCAATCGCTCGTTTGAGTGTATGTGTCAAATGGTCAATTCCTACGATGTCTGAAGTACATGATGCTTCAAATCTCGTGATATCCGGCGCCCGCTCGTTCATGTACTGCTCTGCCTGATCTAATATTTCTTCTACATTGACGTACGTTCGAATGTACGGCTTACTTCCCATTGTTGTTTGCAAATAGCAATAATGACAATGTCCCATACACCCTGTTGCAAATGGGATCGCATACTCTGCAGATGGTTTAGACGAGTCAAACTTCAATGTCTTCCTCACACCAATGACAAGCGTTGACTTCGCATTACGATACTTTTGCAAGTCATTTTTTCCCGGAATATTTCTGACCTGGTTGTGTGAAGTCGTTTCTCTTATTTCGATTCCCATCCCCTCAAACTTTTCCTTCAGCTCTCGTCCTAACGGGTACTCTAACGCCCGGGGTTCAATGTAAACAAGCTGGGGAACGAAAGGTTTGATCATATTAAGCACATCCTTACCTTTAAGGTTTTCATACCGTTACTTTAACCGCACAGGATGGCTTTTATCCTTTCTAAAATCTCCCTTATTCAAACAAGTCTTGATAAAGAGCTTCTGCTTCTTCATATGTTGGAAACACAGCATCATCAGGTGCTAGTGGATGATACGTTTCAAGTAAAAAGAGGGCAAGCTCTTCTTCGTTGTATGGATGTGAAACAATTTCTGCTTCTTTAATTTGTGCTACGTTTGCAGCATGTGGATTTCGATAAATCACATATACTTGATCACCCGGTTTGTAGTCTGAGAAAGGCAATCTGGTCACCTCCATTTTTTAATTATAGGGTGCCCTTCTCACTGCCCAATATGACTCAATATGATAAAATTCGACAAAAAAACCAGACAGTCTCACCTGTCTGGTTTTCATTCACTTAGTTCTGTTGAAACGTCTTCTTGACGAAATCAACCACTTCTTCTGTTGTGCTAAGTGATAAAATATGCTCTTTAAATGATGCAGCTTCTTCTTTAGAAAGCTTGCTTAGCTGCGTTCTAGCTGGAAGAATGGATGTTGCACTCATTGAGAATTCATCTAATCCTAATCCAAGTAGAAGCGGGATTGCAATTTCATCTCCTGCCATCTCACCGCACATACCGACCCATTTACCCTCTTTATGCGCTGCTTCGATCACAAGCGTAATAAGACGTAAAATCGCTGGGTTGTAAGGCTGATAAAGGTAAGACACTCGTTCGTTCATTCGATCAGCAGCCATTGTGTATTGAATCAAATCATTCGTTCCAATACTGAAGAAATCTACTTCTTTTGCAAATTGGTCTGCGATGACAGCTGTTGATGGAATTTCTACCATCATTCCGATTTCAATGGAATCAGAAACGTCTGTACCAGCGGCAACCAATGCTTCTTTTTCTTCAAGTAAAATGGCTTTTGCTTCTCTAAATTCTGATAACGTCGCGATCATAGGGAACATGATTTTCAAGTTTCCATATGTACTTGCACGAAGTAAGGCGCGTAGTTGTGTTCTGAAAATCTCCTGCTCTTCCAGGCAAAGGCGAATGGCTCTATAGCCAAGGAACGGGTTCATTTCTTTTGGAAGCTGCAAGTAAGGAAGTTCTTTATCGCCACCAATATCTAGTGTGCGGACAACCACTGCTTTCCCTTCCATCTTCTCTAAAACTGTTTTATACGCATCGAACTGCTCTTCTTCTGTAGGAAGCTGGTCTCTGCCCATGTATAAAAATTCAGTACGGTACAATCCGACTGCTTCGCCGCCATTTTCAAGTACACCTTTTACATCTTCAGGTGTTCCGATATTTGCAGCTAGCTCTACGTGAACGCCGTCTTTTGTAACCGTTGGCTGGTCAACAAGTTTCGCCCATTCCGCTTTTTGAGCTAAGTAGTCTTCATGCTTTTTTTGATACGCTTTCACTTCATCTTCAGAAGGCTGAATGATGACGTCGCCGCTAATACCATCCACAATGATCAGATCATCGTTTTTCACCGTTTTTGTTGCTTCTTTTGTCCCAACAACTGCTGGAATCTCCATAGATCTTGCCATGATCGCTGAGTGAGAAGTACGACCGCCGATATCTGTTGCAAAGCCTTTGACAAATTGTCTGTTCAGCTGAGCAGTATCAGAAGGTGTTAAATCTTCAGCAATGATGATGACTTCTTCAGAAATCATGCTTGGGTTTGGAATGTCAACGCCTAGCAAATGGCCAGTCACACGTTTCGTTACGTCGCGAATATCCGCTGCACGTTCCTTCATGTATTCATTGTCCATTGCTTCGAACATTGTGACAAACATTGTCGCTGTTTCTTTTAAAGCAAACTCAGCATTTACTTTATCAGATTTGATTTTATCCTTTACTGGGTTTAGCAGTTCAGGATCACTTAACACAAGAAGGTGGGCAGAAAAGATATCTGCTTTGTCTTGGCCAAGCTCTTTTAGCGCATGTTCTTTAATTGCTTCAAGTTCTTGTTTAGAAACATGAATTGCTTCTTCAAAACGCTTCACTTCTGTCTCTGGATCATTGATGTCTTTTTGGTGAACTGTTAAATCTGGTTCTTCCAGACGATACGCTTTTGCAATCGCAACGCCTGCTGAAGCACCGATTCCTTTCAGTTGTTGCATTACTCGCCTAGGCCTTCACTTTTCATTGTGTCTTTAAGCGCAGCAAGTGCATCGTTTTCATCAGAACCAGAAGCAGAGATTGTGATTGTAGCACCTTTCGCAATTCCTAGAGACATTACGCCCATAATAGATTTCAGGTTCACTGTTTTACCATTATATTCTAAGTTGATATCAGCATCATATTTACTAGCAGTTTGTACAAGAACTGTTGCAGGACGTGCGTGAATTCCAGAATCTGCAGTTACTTTGAATGTTTGTTGAGCCATTTTTATCAATCTCCTTTTTATACAATTAATACATCCACAATATTATATCATACTGCCGAGCTTGTCATCTAACAAGAACGGCAGTTATGAAAATTATTTTGAAATTTTCATGATGTTTTCTTGTCCAGCCTTGATTTCACCGGATGCTTGAAGGTCAATAAATTGTCCTTCACTTAAGTTGGTAAATACAATTGGAGTCATCAAAGATGGTACTTCAGACTTAATTTTATCAATATCAACCTCTAAAAGTTTTTGACCGATTTCTACTTGATCTCCCTCTTGTACAAATGCTTCAAATCCTTCTCCTTTGAGGCCGACCGTATCAATTCCGAAGTGGATCAAAATTTCAAGTCCACCATCAGACTGCAGGCCAATGGCGTGTTTCGTCGGGAACACATTTAAGATCTTCCCTCTTACCGGTGAAACAACCGTTCCATCTGTTGGCAAGATGGCGAAACCGTCACCCATCATTTTCCCTGAGAATACTTGATCTGGTACATCTGTAATTGGATGAAGCTCCCCTGTAATTGGTGAAGCAAAAATTTCTTCCCCTTGCTCATTTTGAAGCGGCTTTGCAATAACTTCTTCGACCTGCTGGCTGACTTCTTCTTTTGCAGAAGGGTCTTTCGCTGGACGAGGCGTGCGGCCTGCAATGATGTCCTGCATTTGTGTTTTTAAGTTATCAGAGCGCGGGCCGAAAATGGCCTGGATGTTGTTCCCTACTTCGAGAACACCAGAAGCGCCAAGCTTTTTCAAACGGTCTTTATCCACTTTCTTCTGATCATTCACAGTGACACGTAAACGCGTGATACAAGCATCCAGGTGCTTAATGTTTTCTTGATCACCCATTGCTTCAAGGATTTCATAAGGCAAGTCATTCCCTTTTTCAGACTTCGCCTCACTTGCTCCGTCTGCTGCTTCATCCTCGCGGCCAGGTGTTTTCAGATTAAATTTGCGAATGGCAAATCTAAATCCGAAGTAGTAAATGACAGCAAGTACGAGACCTACTGGAATGACGAGCCACCAAGCAGTTCTATTTGGCAGGATACCAAATAGGAAGAAGTCGATTAACCCTCCTGAGAAGGTCATCCCGATTTTCACGTTTAGAATATCCATTATCATAAAGGATAATCCAGCGAATACACAGTGAATCGCAAATAATACTGGTGCAACAAACAAGAATGAGAATTCAAGCGGTTCAGTGATCCCTGTAAGGAAAGAAGTAAGGGCCGCTGATCCCATAATTCCTGCTACTAGCTTTTTATTCTTTGGTTTTGCTTCATGGTAAATCGCAAGTGCTGCTGCTGGAAGACCGAACATCATGAACGGATATTTCCCTGTCATGAATGTACCAGCTGTCAGCTGAACACCATCTTTGATTTGCGCCATGAAAATACGCTGGTCACCACGGACAAGCTCTCCTGATAAGCTCTTGTAGCTAAAGAACTCATACCAGAATGGTGAGTAGAAAATGTGGTGCAGACCAAACGGAATTAATGATCGTTCAATGACACCGAATACAAAGGCAGCCAGCGGCTCATTCGCTGCGAGCAGTCCTGTTGAAAATGAGTTCAGTGCACCTTGGATTGGCGGCCAAATGACTAGCATCAATAGCCCTAAAATAAGTGCTGAAATCGAAGTAACGATTGGAACAAAACGCTTACCAGCAAAGAAGCCAAGATATTGCGGTAGCTCAATTTTGTAAAATTTATTATACATATAAGCTGCTAATACCCCAACGATAATCCCGCCAAAAACGCCGGTAGACAAGGTCGGTATGCCGAGCATATTAATATATGCTGGATGGCTTTCCTTGAAGAACTGGGCCAGTTTGAGTGAATCGGATGGAATAGATCCGTTAGCCATTAATACGGCACTCATCGTGACGTTCATGACAAGGTAACCGATGATAGCGGCAATCCCTGCCACTCCGTCTCCATTGGCAAGACCGATGGCAACCCCTACAGCAAATAATAGCGGAAGATTCGAGAAGACGATGTTCCCCGCATTCTCCATGACACTTGCAACAAGCTGAATTGTATCATTGCTTAAAAATTGAGCTACATCAATCAGCTGCGGATTTTGCATCGCATTCCCAAGTGCCAGTAAAATACCAGCAGCAGGAAGGATCGCAACTGGAAGCATGAGTGCTCGTCCAATTTTTTGCAACACACCAAAAAGTGATTTAAACACTGGTTGAACCTCCTTTTGTTTTCGCTTACAACATACATTTGGGATGCTCCCTGACGTACATTTCATAATTAACCGTTTACATTTCACTTTCAAACGCAAAAAAAGGCATGGTGATATAAGGTTGCGCAAATAACAGGATCTTATCCTGTATTTACCTTAAGTCACTCATGCCTGATCGAATCAGTTACACGTTTCAAGGAAACTATGAAATTTTATTTGTCAATCTGTACAGATGAAGTGTCAGGTAGACGGCCTCAGCATCCTGTACAGGCTTTTTCAATGCATGCTGCAAAATTTTGATCATTTTCCAAGCAGTATTGTAGCATAAAGGATATTCATTTTTCAATAGATGAAGCAATTTTTCTGGCTCCTCTAATGATTCTCCCCGTTTAATACGCTCAATTGAAAACGTAATATGGCGTAATAAGCGTAAATAATGAATACTTTCTCTGTCTACTTTCATATGAAATGAATCTTCAATGACTTGGACCATTTGTGTAATGAGCTGCGAATGACGGTTCACTTCAGATAATGGCCGATTCGTCAAAGCTGAATGGATATGGAGCGCTATAAAGCCAATTTCTCCTTCTGGCAGCTTCGTTTCGACATCTGGCCGCTCGTTAATCAGTTCAACGACTTCCTTTGCAACCTCGTATTCTTTCGGGTAAAGCGATTGCGTCTCAAGCATAAAAGGGTTCGTGATATCATAGCCTTGCTGCACCCGCTTAAAACTAAACGCAATATGGTCGGTCAGTGCAACATGTATATGCTCATTCAATCGTTGTCCCATTTTTTCTCGTATATGATAAATGACGTCATTGGCAAGCTCGATCATGTTCTCATCAATATGATGAAGCAGCTGTTTATATTCTGTTTGTTCCTTCGTGTTTTTTAACACAAACATTTTTTCAAACACGTCTTGATCGAGAAGATCCCCCGATTTTTTACCGAAGCCGATCCCTTTCCCAATCAGAACCACTTCGCCCAAAGAAGGGTGTCTTGCGATGATGACATTATTATTTAACGCTTTATCAACGGTGAAGGATTCCATGAACATCCCCACCTCCTTCTTATTCAATCCCTCTTATCGTACAAAACAGATGAAACGTGCGTCAACGATTGTTTTTCAAAACGGTTGTTGTTCGCTCAATCAGGCGAAATGGCAGCATTCTTTTTTCTGATTTCTCTCCCTTTAATGCCCGGTCAAACAAGTCAAACGCTTCCTGTCCCATTTGTTTGAGGGGAATATGAATGCTGGAAATCCCCAAAGCCTCACTCAATTGGTTATTTTGAAAGCTGAGTATGGCTGGTGATTCTCCTACTTTTATGTCATGACGCTGCGCCTCTAATAAAAAGCCGGCAGAGACTTCGTCATTTGTAATGAATAAAGCTGTAGGACGATTTTTCATTTCCTGCCATTCTGCAAATAATTGCTTCCCATCAAGCAGAGATAACTTCCCTTCGATGATCCAATCCTCATCAATGGTCTGCCCGAGCGATTGCATCATGTCTTGATAAGCCTGAAGTCGCGACTCGCTATTCGCTCCTTCTGTTCTGGCGAGAACGATCGCAATTCGTTGATGGCCGCATGCCGCCAAATGATGCAGCCCTTCCTTAAATGCTTGATCATGCGCAATCGACACGGTTGAGCATTGATCGTGCGGTGCAGGATGACAAAATATAATCGGCCCTGATTCCTGCCACTTTAAAATGTGACCATCACTTAACGCATTTGAACAAAATATTAAACCATCTACACGGCGCTCTTTTAAACTCATTAACGCTTCTTTTTCTTTTAATGGGTCATATCCTGTTTGAAATAAAGCAAAATGCATACCGCGCGCCTGTGCTTTCTCTGCAATACCTGTGACGAGTGTGCTGAAATAAGAGTGTTCAATGTTTGGAAGGACAATGCCAAGCATATTCGAATAGCCCTTCGCTAAATGGACCGCCTGAATGTTTCTCGTATACTTGAGATCTTCCATCGCTTGTAGAACACGTTCTCTTTTTTCTTCTTTAACATAAGGATGCTCATTCAACACACGTGATACGGTTGTCACAGATACGCCCGCTCTTTTCGCAATCTCCCTTATGTTTGCCATTTTTTCTCCTACTTTCTCTTGATATGGTAAGCGTTTCATACTTTAAGATGTATGTGAGCTGAACAAATCACTGGATGGAAAGGGGAATTCAAGATGGGTTTCATCATATGGATTATATTATGTATGACTGTTTTGTTTTCTGCTCGTTTTGCATTACATCCTTTAGGAAAAGAACATAAAATCAAACCGTTTCAATCAATTGATGATTTTTTTGTTGATAAGGATCGAGAAGAGTGATAAAAAATCACGATGACACTTCCAAGACCTGGACGTTCATCGTGATTTTTTTCATTACTTGATGATCGTCAGCTCTTTCGGATAATTGGTTAAGGTGACTGGACCATCTGCCGTAATGAGAACATCATCTTCAATTCTTACGCCGCCGACTCCTGGGACATAAATTCCTGGTTCAATCGTATACACCATACCTTCTTGCAGAAGGTCGTCATTTGCCTGACTCATAGAAGGAAACTCATGAACAGAAACCCCTAACCCATGTCCAAGGCGATGAGGGAAATATTCACCATATCCCGCTTCTGTGATCAGCCCGCGGGCTTTTAAATCAAGATCACCGATTCTCACGCCGGGCTTACTCATTTCAAGTGCTGCCATTTCTGCATTTAAGACGGTTTGATAGATGTCCTTTTGCTTTTCAGAAGCTTCCTGATAGATGAATGTTCTTGTGATATCTGAGCAATATCCATCGACAATGACGCCAAGGTCAAATAACACAAAATCACCTTTTTTTAAGGCTGCCTGTCCCGGATTTCCATGAGGCTCGCCTGATTTTTCACCAAAGAGAACCATAGTTGAAAAGGACATACCTTGAATGCCTTTTTTCTTTAGTTCATATTCTATGACAGCGAGCACTTCTGTTTCTGTGACTCCTTCTTTTAAGGCGTTAACCCCAATTTTTACACCTTCATCTGCCAATTGAGCCGCTTTTTTGAGTGTAGCAATTTCAGATTCATCTTTAATCAATCTGAGCTGATTGAGCGCATCTTCAGCCCGGACGAACGTTTCTGCCCCGGTAACAGCTTGGAGCTGTTCTGCTCTTTGAAGTGGAATCGATTCTTTTTCAATCGCAAGACGCGCCGTTTGAATACCGCGTTTTTCTATCGCTGATTGAATGAAATCAAATGGATTCTCATGATCTTCATATCCAATAATATCGCCGGACCATCCTGCATTTTTTGCCTGCTCAACTTCCATTTTAGGCAAAATAAAAAATGGTTCTGCCTCTTGGAACACAAACAGCCCCATCACTCTTTCATGCGGCTCTGTGAAGTATCCAGATAGATAAAACACATTTTCCTTTGTATGTATAAATGCACCTTGAATGTCTTCTTTCTTAAGCCAAGAAGACAAGCTCTTCATTCGGTTCATCATGATCCTCCTCACACGTTTTACTACTGGTCTATTGTATCAGTTTTTGCTTTATTTCGCACAAAAGCGCACTGGCATGAATCCAGTGCGCCCTGATGATTGATTTAAGATGCACGAAGCAGACGCAGACCATTTAAAATGACCAAAATCGTACTTCCTTCATGCCCGATGACGCCAAAAGGCAAATCAAGCACTTGTAAGAAATTCGCACAAATTAACAGACAGATCACCGTTAATGAGAAAATAATGTTTTGCTTAATGATTCGATTCATTTTTCTTGAAAGACGGATCATCTTTGTTAGGTTATTTAAATTGTTCTTCATTAAGATGAGATCCGCTGTTTCTAAGGCAACATCTGTGCCTCCGCCCATCGCAACCCCAACATCTGCTGTGGCAAGCGCTGGTGCATCATTGATTCCGTCTCCTACCATGATGATTGAATTACCTTGTTTTTTTAATTGATTGACCTCATGTACCTTTTCATCTGGAAGACATTCAGCCACTACGGTTTGGATGCCGGCTTCCTGCGCAATCGCTTCAGCCGTTTTTTGCTGATCTCCTGTCAGCATGACGGTCTGGATGCCTAAATCATTTAGTTCTTGAATCATTTTTTTGGCTTCAGGTCTGATTTGATCCTTAAGGCCAAGACAGCCAACAACTTTTTCATCCTTTTGAACGTAGACCACTGTGTATCCTTGCGCTGAAAGGTCATCACCTGTCTCTTCAATCTCGCGGTCGATTGACGCCTTACCCGCAAAGTCTTTCTTCCCAATCCGCCACGTTTCTCCATTTAATTGTGCTTTCACACCAAATCCAGAGGTTTCTTCAATGGTGACATGGACTGTTCTTTCTGTTTGGTGCTCTTTTGCCATATCAGAAATTGCTTTCGCTAATGGGTGGTTTGATTGACTCTCAATTTGATAGAGTGCCTGGTAAAAAGCAGATTCATCCTGCCCTTCCGTCATGACAACTTGTTCTACGGCTGGCTTCCCGCTTGTAATCGTCCCCGTTTTATCAAAAGCAATCATACTGCTTGTGCCTAGTTTTTCTAAAAAGACGCTTCCTTTGACAAGCATCCCATTTCTTGCGCCATTTGAGATCAGTGACAGTGCGGCTGGCATAATGGATGCAACAAGAGCACAAGGTGAAGCAACGACCATAAACACCATTGCCCGATAGAAGGTTTCACTCATACTCCAGCCGAGTACAAAATGAGGCAGAACCATTAATACCGCAACGGTGATCAGCACACCTTTTACATAGGCCCCCTCAAATTTTTCGATAAATGCCTGGCTTGGCGAAACACTTTCTTGAGCGGATTCAACAAGTTTAATAATTTTATGGAATAACGTTTCTTCATTATGTTTCGTGACTTCCACTGTTAAGGAACCATTTAAATTCACTGTTCCTGCAAATACGTCTTCCCCCTGCCCTTTTTCCTGTGGAATAGATTCGCCTGTGAGGGCAGATTCATCCACACTTGTTCTCCCGCTTAAAATGACACCATCTGCTGCAATACGTTCCCCAGCTTTGACCATAATCCGGTCACCTGGTGTTAATGATGAAGCGGCGATTTGAATGGTCGTACCGTCTTCTTCAATTAAAGTTGCTTCATCTGGTGCAATGCTCATTAATGCTGTTAAATCTTTCTTGCTTTTATTTGACGTATACGTTTCAAGCGCACCACTCAGTGAGAAAATAAAAATTAAGATAGCGCCTTCTGCCCAATAGCCGATTAGAGCTGAGCCTATTGCTGCGAAAATCATTAAAAGTTCCACATTCAAGGTCTTCGACGAAATCGTTTCTTCAATTCCTTCCTTCGCCTTTGCAAAACCTCCAATAACAAATGCTAGGATGAAAAGAGGAATGCTCCACATGCTCTGATCCTTTAGAATCCATCCAATTAAAATGAGAATCCCCGAGATACCTGCTGCAATTAATTCTCCGTGCTGTGCCCATTTATGTAAGGACCATTTCGATTCCTTTTGATTTGTCGTTTGGTAAAGTGCTGTATTCTCATTCATGATTGTTTTCTCCTCTCTAATTGATAATCGTTTTCACATTATCAATCGTTACCCGTTTCTTTTTCCATCTATATTTTCTGCTATTTCAAGCTTTTTATTGGTCTGTAACTCATTATAACAGGTTCTGATCAATTTTCAATTAATAATTATTATAATTTCTTTTTGATAATAATTATCATTATTGATATAGATCGTTCCGTCTTCTTCTGAGCACAGTGTATTCAGATGAAAAGCAAACGAACACAAAAAAGAACCAACAGAATTGGTTCTTTCACATAAAGGATTTGTTCTACGAATTTGTCCACTCTTTGATTTGTTTTTTCGTCAGTGGACCTACATGATTTTTCACCACTTCTCCTTTTTCGTTAATCAAAAAGGTCGTTGGGATGGTGATGATTTGATATTTCTTCATCATTTCTCCGTGTTCATCTAGGATGATCGGGAATGTAAACCTTCTGTCTTTCACAAATTGGGCAACAGCATGTTTACTTTGTTCAGCACCTAGTAAATTCACGGTCAATATGTCAACATCACTCTGATTTTCTTTCACAATCTGTTCAAATTCGGGCAGCTCCATTTTGCAGGACGGGCACCATGTTGTCCAAAAATGCAAAATGGTCTTTTTCCCTTTTTCGGGAACCATCTGCATGTCACCATTTAATGTCGGCGCCTCTATCCTTGGCGCCATCACAGGCTCTTTTGCTTCTGCTGCTGCGCTCATGAGAAATAGAAGCAGGGTCATCATCAGAAGACTGGCGGGTAGATGTTTACGATTCATCAGGATCTTCCTTCCCAGTTTTCTTATAGCTTGCCCTCTCGATGACGATGACATTCAAGCTTTTTTCAATGTAAGAAACATTGAAACGCCGAGCTCCTTACAAATCGTCGCATAATGCAGCGCAGTCAACAGCAGCATGCCTGTGTTCATCCCTAAAATAACCCCCATCATATTCAAGCTTTCAATTGAACCAAGGAAATACACCATAGAAAAAGAGACGACATGCACCCATATATTATGTAGGAACACATCTTTGATGAGCCCCATTCCGATTAAACATGCTTGAAAAGGCATCACAAACAGATGGCATAAAAAGTATGGCCAAAGCAGCTGTAAATAGACAGCAGCTTGCGGTGAATCAAAAAAAAGCTGTGTGAGCGGGTAAGCAAAATAATACATCACCATCACTGCCGGCACCCCATATCCAAACGTTATGAGAATCGCCTGTCTAACACGTTTTTTCACAAGATCATACTGACCTAAAGCATAGGCTTCAGAGACACTCGGAATCATCACAATCATGATGGAATGAGCGATAAACGCCGGGAAAAACCCGATCGACATTGCGACACCAGCCAGCATGCCGTAATGATCAACAGCAAGTGTTCCAGAAATGCCTGCTGCCACGAGCGCTCCTTTGATTAAAAATGGTTCAACCGCATTGGCAATCGCATGAAAGATGCGCATGCCCGTTGTCGGAATGGAAACGGCTAATAGGCGCTTTCGCACATCACTTCCTCTTAATTCAACAGACCTGACATTCACAGCATTTCTTGCCATGACGTATTGGGAGTATAAATAAATAAAGACAACAAGATCACTCGCAACAATGACACCAATGGCGATGAGTACTGCTGTTTCAATATCAAACGAATACCAATGAAAAAACAAAAACAAGCAGATAAGCTGGATCGTTTTCTTCAGCATATTGGCTAAAGCAATTCTGCCCATTTGCTGCTTTCCCATAAAATAGCCGCGGGCAATGGAGGTAAACGCAATAATCGGGATAAGTGACAGCACTAGGCCCTTCATCAGCGGATGATACGACTGAAACACTGGAATGAAAGGCAGTACAATGGCTGCTATAGCTGTTGTTGTACTTGTCACCACAAGTGTCATTTTAAAAGCATGACGGAGCATGCTTTTGTGGAGACGCTCATGTGATTCTGCAATGAATTTAGAAATGGAGACTGGCAGCTCTAAACTGGCGATCACAAGGACAAGCATGATGATTGGAAGGATACTCATATATAAACCCATTCCATGTTCTCCAAGCTCTCTCGCTAAAATCATATTGACTAAAAACTCTATACACTCCGCAATAAAAGCTGCGACAGATAGCAGAATGACCCCTTTTACAAATCGATTCATGTAGCCTCCCCTTGTCTAAAGCAAATTCTTTTCACATTCTATGAGACAAGTCCAAAAAATATTTTAATAATTGAAGACAAAAAAAAGAGCAATCTCATTGATCGCTCTTTTTCTTTATACGGCAAACACGTGACGTCCGATGCGTTCTACAATTTTGCGGGAACGAATCCAATGATCTGTTGCCGTTTTTGGATTATAAAAATAGATAGCCTTTGTTGTTCTGTCATGCTCTTTTACTACCTGCTTCACCGCTTTAATGGAATCTTGATCTGCCTTATCATGAATGCTTCCATTTGATACTGGCTGGAAGGCGTTTCGCTGATAAATTACACCTTTAACGCTGTCAGGAAAAGAACGATGCTCCACCCTGTTTAAAACAACGCTTGCCACCGCTTTTTTCCCTTCGTAAGATTCACCTTTCGCTTCAGCATGTACCAATCGAGAAAGCAAATCCATTTCTTCATTAGAATACTGTTTGCCGCTTGCCTTATTCGTCGTTTCAGATTTTACTTTTTTCTTTTGCTTCGGTTTTGAAGACTTTTCTTCTGTTGACGTACTTAGCAATTTCACTTTTGGCTGACGCTTTTCTTCAGAAAATGCTGGGATGACTTGATCGTGGTCTTGATCTATATATGAAAGCTGATGTTTAACAGCTGCTTGTGAAAGTTCGTGACTTAATGTGCCTTGCTGCTCTTGTATATTGTCCATCTTCATTGCTGCAACGAGCATAAGGATGACAAAAAGAGCTGTATGAATTTTAATCATTCGCCTTTTTCCTCCTTTAATCAAAAGTAGGCTGTAAGATACTTGTCCACTCTAACAAGAGCTCATTCTATTTTCACGCACAAAGATTTACATGCCTGTCCAAATTCCGTCATTAAATGGCATGTCCTAGTTGAGCGCACATAAAATGGAATTGTTAGCGCTTAAAAAGGTCCCTTTTTCACCTATCATCATCCTTATGCTCCTGATTATGGGTTATTACATTTTCTTTTCATATGTATCAGAGTGGTTTGAAGTGTGACAAAAGAACGAAAATAAAAAAGCTTTCTCTCATCAATGAGAAAAAGCTTTAGCTTCTTGCTTCTGTAAGATATTCAAAAATAACATCTCCACCATGTTTGGCGATCCCGCGAAAATGTTTAAAATCATCTTGATTCACCAAAACAGAACGAAACGTTAAAAAGTCATCTTTTTGGATGGTCACCTGTTTTTCCGTCCCATTCCGTAAAGATTCGAGGATGGTGAGGATTTGTTCTTCAGTCAAAAAAACCGCTCCTTTTCAGCCATGATCAATTATTAAATATACCATTCGTTAGAAGAGCATACAACGAAAACAAAACAAAAACGTCTTTATCCTTTACATTGGTATGAAAATATTGCAAAATACTTTTTAATAGGGAATGAAATCTGTTTTTAAAGGAGAGGGATCGGTTGAAGATTGCAAAAATTGGAAATGTGATCGAATTTAGAAATGGTTTAACAGGTGTAGTTGAAAAAGTGAATGAAAACTCTGTCATTGTGGATGTCACCATTATGGACAACTATAGAGATTTAGAACTGGATTCACTAACAGTCGTTAATCATAAAAACTATAAAATCATCAAAGACTCCGTACATTAATTTGCAATCCTCAATTCAGACGATCGGTACATACGTATATATAAAGCAAATTTGGCTCGTTTGACAACTTTGCTCTATTTGAACAATCACATATGAAAAAGACTGATACCACTTAAAGAGGGGTCAGTCTTTTTGCGTATGAAAGGTTTGCATTTCCGCCTTCGTCTTGTACATCTCGACTTCCTCGGGTGTGATCACTCCTTTATCAATCAAGAGGGCAATCACTCCAAGCAATGTGGAGGCACTCCATTTATACCGTTCTTTGTTTTGATGTTCAAGCATTTGAAGCTCTTCCTTTAGTTCCATTAGCAGCTGCTCTGCCCGCTCTTCTTTGTTTGCCAACTCAAACGCCTCCGTTTCTCATTCATTGCCTCTATTTTATCTTACATCAAATGAGATAAGCAAAAAAAGCATGATCCCTCTTTACAAACATATGTTCTGTCATGTATAATATGTTTACGAGCTGGTAGCCCCCAGCCGTCCTAGCAAGTTCTATTCCCATTCGTATGAGAAGAGTGACATGACTCTTCTCTTTTTTTATGGTTGATTCGCAAAAAAAGACATGCATCCGGCATGTCTTTTCCTTTTTTCTCATTTTACATATCCATCATCAAACTTAGTTTGCAGCATTTATGGTTACTCAGGACATAAGGAAAACGACTTTTTTAATACGACTCAAGGAAATCCCCATTAAGGACGATTTGTAATCCCTTCGCAGTGAAATTATACCTGTGCTAGCCCGCCATCTACGAACAATTCAACACCCGTCAAGTAACTGCTTTCGTCTGATGCAAGGAAAGATACAGCGTTTGCTACTTCTTCAGGTGTCCCAACTTTTCCAGCTGGAACAGTATTTCTGGCATTTTCCATCGCTCCTTCAAGTGCATCACCAAAAAGCTCATCGTATGCAGGTGTAAGAATCACTCCTGGACTTACTACATTTACACGAATTTCAGTACCTTTTAGGTCAAGAATCCAGTTGCGAACTAGTGCTCTTAATGCTGCTTTAGATGCTCCATATACACTAAATGCTGGGTTGCCAATTGATCCAGCAGTAGAGCCCGTTACAATAATAGAACCTACTTTGTCCGGGAATAGTGATAGCGCTTTTTGAACAGTAAAAATGGTTCCTTTCACGTTAATGTCGAACGTTCTATCAACCTGCTCTTCAGTAATTTCACCTAATGGAAGGAAGTTGCCGATGCCTGCATTAGCAAAAAGAATGTCCAACTTACCTTTTTCCTGCTTTATCATGTCATATAGTTTGTCTAAGTCTTCAAGCTTAGAAATATCACCTTGAACACCGGTTACGTTCTTGCCAATTTGGTTAACAGCTTTATCAAGTTCGTTTTGTCTACGTCCCGTGATATAAACATATGCACCTTCGTTTACAAATTTTTGTACTGTAGCAAGACCAATCCCACTTGTTCCACCCGTTACAAGCGCTACTTTACCTTCAAATTTCCTCATACTTAACACTCCTTTAGAATTCATATTATTTTATGTCTAGTACCTTTAAGTACTTGAAGAACAACTTACAAGTAATAGTATCCTTCAGTAAGCACATTATCGGAAGTACCCACTTTTTTGTGATATAGTAACTAAAAAGTAACAAATGTGGAATGGAGAGCTTTAGACATGAAAAAATTTAGCTGTGGGTTTGAAGTGACAAAGGAAGTGATTGGCGGAAAATGGAAAGGACTTGTATTATACTTTTTAATGAATGGACCAAAGAGAACGAGTGAATTAAAGCGCATTATCCCAAATATAACTCAGAAAATGCTGATTCAAACTCTTAGAGAGCTTGAAGCCAGTGGACTTGTGACAAGAAAGATGTATAATCAAGTACCGCCGAAGGTTGAATATTCATCCACTGAACTTGGAAAATCTCTTAAACCTATCTTGCAGGAGCTCTGTCAATGGGGGAGCCATTATGCGGAGCAAGAGTATGCAGAAGGTGAATATGAAATTGTACAACCAGAACAACTAAAGTTAGGATAAATGTAGCTGCTGAAGTAAATGCTAAACAACTTCAATAGCCTCACCTAACAGATGAGGAACAGTCATGAAATAAATGAGATTGTCAACTTTTAAAGTGAAGTTCTAATCAGAAGTGTCATGGACTATATTCAGGAGAGCTTTGATGAAATTCAAAAATGAGCTGTTTCAAATGTTAAAGAGAAGGTTCAGAAACTTAACCAAACAATAATGCCTATGATCTCATAATAGGCATTTTTTCTTTCGGATAAAAAAGAAAAGACGTACAAATTGTACGCCTTCATCTGCCTCTGTACTATCAATTGTTCACTGCATAAAAGCCACAGTTCAGGTTGCACCTCAGGTCACACTTTTTCATACAATTCCCATGAGTATTTTCAGGTGTACTTTTTCTACTTTAATGTGACACCAATTCGTTTCACACAGCGGAATAATTACCGATTATCAATCGTCTCCGGATACATATCATGGTTCATCATACGGTATTCTGCCATTTCCTCATATTTCGTCCCAGGTTTCCCGTAGTTCGTATACGGGTCAATGGAAATACCGCCTCTTGGCGTAAATTTGCCCCAAACTTCAATATACCTTGGGTCCATCAATTCAATCAGGTCGTTCATAATAATGTTCATACAGTCCTCATGGAAGTCACCATGGTTACGGAAGCTGAACAAATATAATTTTAACGATTTACTTTCGACCATGATTTCATTTGGGATATAGCTGATATAAACTGTCGCAAAATCTGGCTGACCTGTTTGTGGACAAAGTGATGTAAATTCTGGGCAATTGAATTTCACAAAGTAATCTCTATTTGTATGTTTATTCGGAAACGTTTCAAGCACTTGTGGTGCATAATCAAACAAATAATTGGTTCCTTGGTTTCCTAGTAACGTGACACCTTCTAATTCTTCTGGTTTTCTTGTCGTCATGTCATCTCTTCCTTTCTATACGCCTCGTTTATTTCCCCACAATAACGTGTGCAGCTGCGGCAGCACTCTTACGCGGTTTAAGTCTGGATCTTGCGCGACTTGATCGACAAGCGCTTCATATTTCTTTAATAAATGCGTTAATAAGTACGCATCATCACCTGTCGTTGTGTCATCATTTCCTACCTGCAAATAAAAAGGAAGCTCAGGATATTTCGCATGAACATCCTTCGCATACGCCAGATCACGATCGTCAAAAATCACGACTTTCAAGCTAGCATGCTGCAATCTATTCCCGCTTTTCAGCTCATCTATGATACGTGTTAGTTTCGTAAAATCTGTTTTCATATTCGAGCTTGGTGGCTTAGGAGAAATGGTTAAATCATCAATTTTCAAAAACCATTCCTGATACATCGTTCCTTGTGTTTCAAGCGCTGTATCAATTCCTTCTTCATGCAGCAAATCAATGAGGGATTCCATTTGTTTTAAAAGCGCCGGGTTTCCCCCTGAAATGGTGACATGAGAAAAAGCCTGTCCGCCTATTCTTTTTAATTCTTTGACAATGTCTTCTGCCTCAAGCCACTGAATGTCATGCTTCGCTGAGCCATCCCATGTAAAAGAGGAATCACACCAGCTGCACGAGTAGTCACAGCCAGCCGTTCTGACAAACATGGTTTTTTGTCCAATGACCATTCCCTCTCCTTGAATGGTTGGACCAAAGATTTCTAATACTGGAATCGCTTTAGCCATTGATCTCAACTCGTTTCGGACGGTAAATGCAATAGCTTGTTGGTGTCTCTCTGACAAAGACCTGAACACATGTCGGCTTGTTCGCTAAAGTTGATAAATACGCTGCGACTTTGTCATGTATGGTCTTTGCCACCACCTCAGTGGTTGGCATCGCGTATCGATCGTTTGATGAGAATGCCTCATGATCATTGAGCAGCGTGTGATCGTACTGCCCATGAATGAGCTTCTTCAATGTACTGAAATTGACAAGGAAACCCGATTCATCTAGCTCGTCTCCCGCAATCGTGATATTGATGGTGTACGTATGACCATGAACACGGCTGCATGCGCCCGCATCTTCCCGCGGGATGAAATGGGCAGCAGATACATGCATGTCTTTATTTAATTCAAATGAAAATGGATGATCGGTTTGTGGATAGATTTGAGAAAGCATTTATTTTGCCTCCTTCATTTCCATATAAGTGTCATAGCCATTTTTCCGCAGCTTACACGCAGGACATTCCCCGCAGCCATCAGAGATGATGCCGTTATAGCAAGTGAGCGTTTCATTTTTCACAAAATCCAGCGCATTAAGCTCGTCTGCCAGCTTCCATGTTTCTGCTTTATTCAGCCACATCAGTGGTGTATGAATCACAAATGGTTTTTCCATTGCTAAATTCACTGTGACGTTGCAAGATTTCACAAACTCGTCACGGCAATCTGGATAGCCGCTAAAGTCTGTCTCACAAACACCTGTGATAATATGTCTTGCTCCAATTTGATACGCTAATATAGAGGCGAAGGATAAGAACACTAAGTTTCTTCCTGGTACAAATGTGGAAGGAAGCTCTCCTTCTTTTTCCTCAATGTCAATGTCATCTCTTGTTAAAGCATTAGGTGCCAGTTGATTTAAAAGTGACATATCTAATAGATGATTCTTCACACCTAATTTGTCAGCGATTCTTTTGGCGACATCAATTTCTTCTTGATGACGCTGATTATAATGAAAGGTCACTGTTTCTACCTCTTCAAATTGTTGAAGTGCCCATAATAAACAGGTCGTACTGTCCTGTCCCCCGCTAAAGACAACGACTGCTTTTTCATATTTCATTTTCTGTTCTCCTCCTTTTGCAGATGGTACAACCGTACAGCACTGCATCTGAAAGGCTCCTGAAAACCCCTATTTTTCTCAAAAGAAAAGACACCTTTACATGTGTATGAGGTGTCCCAGCCATAAAAAATAAAAAATGCCACATCCAAGGATACGGCAAGTCCTTAGTTTTTTATAGAGGGTTTTGCTAGAACCTCTCCCGTCTTCACGGATTTTTGTTCAATTTTCACAGAGGATAGTGTACCACATATTTTTCATACAGGCTATCCTTTCTTTACTTATCTAGCGGTGCAGGCACTTTTTTTAGACAAAGAAAGAGGATAAAAAAGATGCTGACATAGCCAAAAACCGGATAAACCGTTGAAATCAGTGTACCGTAACCAATTTTACTAATCACATAGCAGCATATGAGAATAAGGGATATCGTAAAGATGCTGTTCATTCGGATATATGCCCTCACTTGTCTCTCTAGCCCGTATAAATTGCCTATGACGGATGTAAAAACTTCACCGAAGATGACAAATAGATAAATGAGATGAATGGAGTTTGCAACTTGATACACCACCTGGGCCATTGGAATATCAAACGCCTCCAGCATATCTAATGAAGAAAGAGATAAGAAACAAGCAAGCAAAATGAGTGTCAGCATGACGCCCCCAAGCACGGCTCCCTTTTTAATGACTGCTTCAGAGGTCATTTCATTTGCGACGGGTACTAACACTGCCTGTGACAGTGCTAAATTAAAGGCACCATATGACACTGCTGATAATATCCACTCGCCCTCACCCATTTGCAGCGCAAGAACATAACTTTCACTGCTGCTAAACACAAATGAATCAAGAAACACGATCATTGAAAAGAAAATCAGCATTGGAACGACAAGGACGTTGACTCCAAATAGCCCTTTTGAACCTTTAAAAAGTACAATGACGCTCAGAATGATCGTCAAAAAGATCCCATACTCCTTCGATATACCAAGCTGTTCTTCAAAAATAGCCCCTGCGCCTGAAATCATGACTGAGGTGACACCAAGTAAAATAAAAAACATGACAATATTAATATATCGACTCGCAGCTGCGCCAAATAAAAAACGGTTCATATCTTGATAAGATTCTGCTTCGATTCGTTTCGAAATCAGCATCATTTTTGCCCCAAGGCCAGTAAAAATAACACCGCTAATCAGGATTCCGAATAGTCCAATCCAGCCAAAACGAACAAAAAATTCTACGATTTCTTTCCCTGTCGCAAACCCAGCTCCAACCACTGTTCCTACATAAACAAAGGCAAGCTGAAAAGCGGATTCATTTGAACGTTTCATGTGACCCCTCCGCACCCATCACTTTCGATTGTTCCTTTTTTATCCTATGAGACAAGTTCCTTGAAAAGAAGGACAAACCATGATTAAATGCAAAAAAGGATTTTTATTCCCCTTTGAGCAAAACAGTTGAAAGTCAAAATAGGTCAGAGTATACTATAGTCAAAGATGGTCAAACAATAGACCATTTTCTTTAACATTCATTGGTCAAATAAAGTCAAACTTTATTTTAAGGAGGTCATGGCAAATGCGTTGTCAACATTGTCAAGTAAATGAAGCAACTATTCGCCTGAATATGCAAGTAAATTCGTCCCGGAGCCAAATGGTTTTATGTGAAGACTGCTATACCTCTTTGATGGAGCAGTCAAAAATGAAAATGGGACCTCAGCTTTTTGGAGGAAGTTCATTCTTCTCTCAGGCAGCAGGTCATGCCCCAAACATGGAGCAGCCAAAGCAAAAAGGCTTACTCGATGAGCTTGGCCGTAACTTAACAGATGGAGCAAATGCTGGTTTAATTGATCCAGTCATTGGCCGTGATGAAGAAGTCGCAAGAGTCATTGAGATTTTAAATAGAAGAAATAAAAATAACCCTGTTCTTATTGGTGAACCAGGTGTTGGGAAAACAGCGATCGCAGAAGGACTCGCGCTCAAAATTGCGAGTGGCGATGTGCCAAATAAATTAAAGAACAAACAAATCTATTTATTAGATGTCTCCTCACTTGTCGCAAACACAGGTGTACGCGGTCAATTTGAGGAAAGAATGAAGCAGTTAATCAAAGAACTACAAAGCCGTAAAAATATCATCTTATTTGTAGATGAAATCCACCTTCTTGTGGGCGCAGGATCTGCAGAAGGATCAATGGATGCTGGAAACATTTTAAAACCAGCCCTTGCAAGAGGCGAACTGCAGCTAGTAGGTGCGACGACATTAAAAGAATATCGCCAAATTGAAAAAGATGCTGCACTCGAACGGCGCTTCCAGCCCGTCATCGTAGATGAGCCAACACAAGATGAAGCGATCGACATCTTAAAAGGCATCCAAGATAAGTACGAGGCCTATCATGGTGTCACCTATTCAGATGAAGCAATTAAAGCGTGCGTTCAACTATCTTCGCGGTATATTCAAGACCGTCATTTGCCGGATAAAGCCATTGATTTAATGGACGAAGCTGGTTCAAAAGCGAACCTCTCCATTGATGCAGCAGGTGAAGATGAACTGACAAACCGACTAGCGCAAATTGCCGCAGAAAAACAAGCTGCGCTAAAAGAAGAACAATATGAAAAAGCAGCGAAGCTTCGCGATGAAGAAGAAGCCATTGAAGCAAGACTTCAAAACAAAACAACTGAAAAAGAGCATATCGTTACAGCAGAGGACATTCAGGCCATTGTGGAACAAAAAACAGGCATTCCTGTCGGTAAACTGCAAGCAGACGAACAAACCAAAATGAAAGAAATTGACGTCCGTCTAAAAGCACGAGTGATTGGACAGGAGCATGCGGTTGATAAAGTGGCGAAAGCCGTGAAAAGAAGCAGAGCTGGTTTAAAATCGAAACATAGACCAACAGGCTCCTTCCTTTTCGTTGGACCAACAGGTGTCGGGAAAACCGAATTGTCTAAAACGTTAGCTGAAGAATTATTCGGTTCAAGAGATGCGATCATTCGTTTAGATATGAGTGAGTACATGGAAAAACACTCTGTGTCCAAACTCATCGGTTCTCCTCCTGGTTACGTTGGACATGATGAAGCTGGCCAACTGACTGAAAAAGTGCGCAGAAAACCATACAGCATCATTTTGCTGGATGAAATCGAAAAAGCACACCCAGATGTACAGCACATCTTCCTGCAAATTATGGAAGATGGCCGCTTAACAGACAGCCAAGGCAGAACGGTCAGCTTTAAAGATACAGTCATCATCATGACAAGTAACGCAGGCACCGCAGATAAAACAGTCAAAGTGGGCTTCCAATCTGATCAGGAAGAAGCGATTGAGGAACAATCACTCATTGATTCACTGAGCAGCTACTTCAAACCAGAATTTTTGAACCGTTTTGACAGCATCATTCAGTTTGAATCATTAGACAGAGATGATTTAGTGAAGATTGTTGATCTTCTGCTCAATGAGCTGTCAGAGCAATTAAAAGAGCAAAATTTAACAGTCCATGTCACAAATGAAGCGAAAGAAAAAATCGCAGAGCTTGGATATCACCCTGCATTTGGTGCTCGTCCACTTCGAAGAACCATCCAAGAGCACGTTGAAGACCAAATGACGGAGATCCTGCTTGAAGAGGAGCAGCTTTCTGGATTTACTGTGGATGTTGAACATGACGAAATCGTCGTAAAAAAAGGATAACTACATCTTCAGGATGATATGCACCTCCGTCATGTTGCGGCGTCTAAGTTCCATCTGAACGCCGACGTTCCCCCGCCTCTTTTCCTTTACGATAAAAGAAAAAGAGGTGAATCACATGATGAATTGGAGTTACGATCTTGTCAAAATCATGTATGAAGAAAAATTAAAAGAGCTGCTTCATTTAGATGAACCAGCTCAAAACGATTAAATGGAGACTCCCTTTATATGAAAGGGAGTATCTTCTTTTTACATATTAAGAAAGCGCTTTCGTCAAAAATTCTTCACAGAAACTGTCTTAATTTTATATTCTGACTAAAACCCTTCTAGAACACACCGATATTAACTATAGAAAAAGATAGTTAAAGGATTTGGTGAGATAATGGACAAAACATCGTTAATTGGTATTATTTTAGCATTTATTGCACTAGGTGTCGGTATGGTTTTGAAAGGTGTGAGTCTAACTGCTCTTCTCAACCCGGCGGCTATATTAATCATCATTGTTGGAACCGTTGCAGCTGTTGTCATCGCATTCCCTTCTAGTGAAATTAAGAAAACACCAAAATTGTTCGGCAAAATTTTCAAAGACAGCCAGCTTCCAACGATTCAAGAAATGATCCCTCTATTTTCAAACTGGGCACAAATTGCGCGTCGTGAAGGTCTTTTGGCATTAGAAGCAAGTCTTGAGGAAGTCGATGATGATTTTCTAAAGAACGGGTTAAGCATGGCAGTTGACGGCCAAAGTGCTGAATTTATTCGAGACGTCTTAACAGAAGAAGTTGACGCCATGTCTGAAAGACACCAGTCAGGTGCATTAATCTTTACACAAGCTGGTACATACGCTCCGACGCTAGGGGTACTTGGCGCCGTTGTAGGACTTATTGCCGCACTTGCCAACATGGGAGATATTGAGGCACTTGGACATGCCATCAGTGCTGCCTTCGTCGCCACACTGCTTGGGATTTTTACCGGGTATGTATTATGGCATCCATTTGCCAACAAGCTGAAGCGTAAATCAAAGGAAGAAGTAAAGCTTCGTCTGATTATGATCGAAGGTATTCTGTCTGTTCTTGAAGGTCAGTCTCCAAAAGTCATTGAACAAAAACTTCTTATGTACTTACCAGCAAAAGAACGTGCAAATCTTGTCATTGAAGAAGGAGAAAATCAAAATGGCTAGGAAACGTAAAAACCATGATCATGAAGACCATGTAGATGAATCTTGGCTTATCCCTTATGCCGATCTTCTGACGCTTCTTCTCGCCCTCTTCATTGTGCTTTTTGCATCTAGTTCAATTGATGCGGCAAAATATGAACAGATGGCTAAGTCTTTTAATGTAGTTTTTACTGGCGGTACCGGTGTTATGGATCAATCCAGCATGCAAAGCACGGAAGAAACTGAAAACAGCAACCAGGTCAAGAAAGCAGCCGAGGAAGAGAAAGATGAAGAAGCCAAAGCAAAGGCTAGGGACCAAGCGGTTCTCACAAAGGTCAAAAAGCAGGTCGATTCATTCATTGCAAATAAAAAACTTGGTGCCAAGCTCGAAACAAAGCTTACGGATGAAGGACTTCTCATTACGATTGAAGACAGCATCTTCTTTGATTCTGGGCGGGCAGTTATTCGCCCTCAAGATGTCCCGTTAGCAAAAGAAATCTCAAAACTGCTCGTCATTAATCCCGCACGTGACATTGTCATTAGCGGACATACAGATAATGTACCAATCAGAAATTCAGAATTTGAATCAAACTGGTATTTAAGCGCCATTCGCGCTGTGAACTTTTTAAATATTCTTCTTGAAAACAGCAATCTAAACCAAGAGAACTTTAGTACAAAAGGATACGGCGAATTCAAACCGATTGCCTCAAACGATACAGCAGAAGGCAGAAGTAAAAACCGGCGTGTAGAAGTACTCATTTTACCGATTGAGAAAAAAGCGAAATAAAAAAAGAAGCCAGGGGCTTCTTTACAGATTGTTGACAAAGGGCTAAAATGATCTCTATTTTAGCCCTTTGTCTTCTTTTCAGCGTGATAGAATACCTTTGCAGTCTAGGAACGAGTACCGGAACGCAGGACTAACGCCGAATGCGAGGGATTGCGTGCACGCTGAAAAGGAAGCCAGCGGCTTCCTTTTTATTTAGTCTTGATGATCATATAAATGCTTTGCACGCAGCCCTACATGTTTGAGCATATCAATGCAGACATCTTTCTCTTCTTCGCTCAGGACACTGATCATCTCATGAATTTCTTTCGCATGATCTGGGAAGATGTCATCAAGCAAAGCTCGTCCCTGCTTGGTAATATGCGCAAATGTCACTCTGCGGTCTTCTGCACAAGCCTTGCGACTGAGAAGTTCTTTCTTCTCCAATTTATCGACCACATACGTGATGCTGCCGCTTGCAAGTAAAATCTTATCACCGATTTGCTGAAGCGGCTGATCACCTTTATGATATAGCAATTCTAGCACAGCAAATTCAGTTGGATTCAGCCCGTGCTTCACAATATGTTTGTTCATGTGATGATTAATTGAGCGATAGGCACGTGATAATACAATAAATAGTTTCAATGATTTTTCAACATTATGATTTTCCATTTTTTATCATCCTTTATGAAATGCAACCTACTAATGTGACATTAATAAACAATAAGTAAAATGTCAACATTTTGATCCATCTTTAGCACGAAAATGAGACCAGAACGAATCACCTAATTTTTTAAAAATCACACAAGTCATCGTAATAAAGATAGGTTCAATGCTATAATAAGTCTATTAGGTAATACGTTGGAGCGATGAATGATGAGTAAACTGAAAGGGTTTTGGAAGAAGATCAGGCTTTACCTTATTTTGGTCATGCTTCCAACCCTAATCATTAGTTATTTTATCTACGAAAAAGAAACTGAAAAAATCGATTTAAAGAACAAACAAACCGCTACACTTATGTTAAATATTCACAAAAACCAAATGAATTATTTAATAAGTGAGACAGAAGCGAGATTAACTTCCCTTGCCATGGGATTTGACCAGCCGCTTGAGACGAAAAAAGTACAAAACATCCTAGAGAAAATCTATAAACAAGAACCTCGTTTTTCAGGTCTGTATCTCCTAGACAAAAAAGGAAATGTAACAGCAAGCACCACCCCGTTAAAGGAAAAAATCAACCTATCATTCAGAGATTACTTTAAACGCATTCAAGTGACCAAGCAGACCGTGATCACAGACAACTATGTGAGCCGAATTACAAAACAGCGGATTCTCTCCATTTGTGTGCCTGTTCTCGATGAAAACGAAGAGGTCACCAATGTACTGATTGCCGCCATTCAAATTGATTATTTAAGAAATATTATGAATGTATTGAACCCTGATCTTCATTTTAAGATGCTGAATCAAAATGGACATGTCGTATTTACAAGCGGTCCACAGCCAGTACCCGAGGGCGGCAGCACCGTGTCTACATATTTAGATGAAAACAGCTGGAAGCTGGAGGTCTTTCCGCAGCGTGCTTCAACTAGTGAAGTGCTGTCTGTGATGCTCATCCCTTTATCCAGTGCGTTTATTTTATTAAATATTTTATTCACACTCGTCCAATATATCGTGTTAAGGCGGCAAACTCAGCAGGAGCGTCATGAAAATGAAGCGCAAAAGCTTGAATTGATCGGAACACTCGCGGCAAGTACAGCACACGAAATTCGCAACCCATTAACAGGGATTAGCGGATTTATCCAGCTATTGCAAAAGAAGTATCATTCAGAAGAAGATCAGCTCTATTTTTCTGTCATCGAGGAAGAAATTAAACGGATCAACCAAATCGTCAGTGAATTTCTTGTATTAGGAAAACCAACGGCAGAAAAATGGCAAAATAACTCTGTAAAAGAAATTGTAAGTGAGATCATGCCGATCGTTTTCTCTGAGGCAAACCTTTATAATGTGGAAGTGGATTTGCAAATCAATACGATTCAAGATGTGGGCGTGTATTGCACAAAGGATCATATTAAACAAGTCGTTTTAAATGTAGCAAAGAACTCTTTAGAAGCGATGCCAAACGGCGGTCACTTGAAGATTGTGATCGAAGCTGAAAAAGAACATGTCATCATTAAAGTAGAGGATACAGGTGAAGGCATACCAGAAGAGATGTTAAAGCACATCTTCCTCCCCTTTATTACGTCGAAGGAAAAAGGCACAGGTCTTGGGCTTGTCGTGTGTAAACGAATCATTTCGATGTATGGCGGAACAATTGATATTCATAGCGAAGTGAATAAAGGAACGACTGTTATGATCATGCTTCCTTCTGCTCACTCAGCATAACTGAAGATGTCAGCCGGTTTTGCTTATGCAAGACCGGTTTTTCATGTCAATAAGAGGGGCGGTTCACAGATAAAAGACTCATTTGAGACACAAGATCATGAAAGGAGGGGGCAGATTGTTTCTCATGAAAAAGAAGATGCTGATACTCATTCATCAGGTTGTCCAGTTCTTGACTATATTTAATTGTCTTCTCACCAGTGTACCCTTCCACTTGAGCAGCTTCTACCATTTGTTTTCTCTTCTCATCAATGGACATCAGCAATTGTTCTTTCCTTACATAAATATTCATGATCTCAGCTCCCGCAATGAATTCGACTGTCTATGCTCAAAATGATCCGACACCAAAATTATACTTTATTTGTAAATTAAATTAAATATGCTTATTTTATTTAATTTTTTACAGCCTAAAGACCTTTTACCCAATCAAATTTGGGGGTAAACTTCAAATTTGGACAGGACTGACACATTGATTAAACAGAATTTTATCCTATGCAGAAGATCAAAATCAACTATTTTCTTTCTCATTTTATGTCTAATTTCCTAAAAAAAGCTGATCTTCCGCCTCATGCGGAATGATCAGCTCTATCATTAAACCGTTTCTTCCTCGTAAATCGGCACCCAGCCCTCAGTTGTGACAAATATGCGAACTGCGACCACTTTGCGATCCTCTTGAAGTGTAAAGTAATGACGAATGTTTGGCGGCACAGAAATTAAATCACCTGGATTCAATCTCACATCAAAAAAGACGCCATCCTTGCCTTGAATAGCAAAGATTCCGTGCCCGCTCACAATAAAGCGTACTTCATCATCTGTATGGTGATGCTCACGTTTAAAGTTTTGGAGCAGCTCATCAAGATTTGGAGTGGCATCAGACAATGAAATGACATCCTGCGCTTTGTACCCTCTTTTTTCAGAAATACTTTGGATTTCCTTTTGGAAAACAGTCAAAATCTCTTCCTTTTCCTCATCAGTTAAATCATACATTTCTGATAAACGGTTTGGCAGCTTTTCAATATCCCAGTGCTCATAAATGACCCCTTGGTTTTCTAAATATGATGCTACCTCTTGTTCGTTCTCAAGTAATGTGTTCTCTTCGTTATGAATCAAAATCGTCGCCATGTGCTTTTCCTCCTTTTTATCTTACAAGCTGCTGTTGATAAAGCGTTAATTTTAAGTGATAGCTAAATAAAAATTCATATGCTTCTAATACTCGTTTTGCTTCAAAGGCTGTTTTTCCCCAGACCGTGATGCCATGATTGCGAATGAGTACAGCACCAGATGACGCCTCTAGTGTCAGATGTTTGGCAAATTGCTCTGCAAGCTGCGGAATATGAGCTGGATTTTCAATAATCGGAATCGACACTTCTGCATCCTCTTCCCAATAACCAAGCGCTTTGATGATTTCGTTGCCTTTAAAACGAATCTCTCCCTTATCCCCATACAGCTCTGACATCACATTATTATCGATTGTATGGACATGGAGGCAGCAGCCTGCTTTCGTCCGTTCATACACGTACGTGTGAAGCAGTGTTTCAGCTGATGGTCTAAGCGGCTCGTTCGGATCATGAGGCTGGCCTGCCGCATTCACTAGCACAAAATCTTCGTTTGTTTCTTTTCGTTTATCTTTGCCGCTTGCCGTCACCAAAAACGTGATTGGATCATCCGACACCTTGATCGATAAATTACCGCTTGTTCCGAAAAACCAGTCTCTTTGTGCCAGTTCCCGTTTAACGTCTGCTAGCTCCTGCCAGCGTTTGCTCTTTGCGTCTGCCATTCCTTCACTTCCTTTATTTGAACAAATTGCGCGTGTAGATCAATAAATGTGTCATACTCCTTATGTACGAGCCCGAGCTCTTGACATTCATTGAGCAAATAGTCTCGTGCAAACGTAAGATCCGCATGCTTCGCCGCCTCCACATCAGTCACTGAATCTCCGATCATGATGATGAAATCATCCTCATGAGTCAGCTTTCGAATGATTGAGGGCTTGCAGCATCCGCAGCCATTTTGACATTGCGTATCGCAGGCATGCGGCCATTCAATCTGAATATGGTCTTCCCCAAATGATGCATGGTTGCAATAAATATTGTCTCGATCGACAATGCCTTCGAGGATAGGATAGACAAAAAAGTCCATCCCCCCGCTCAGTACATAGAAAGGAATATCTGCTTTTTTTACCTCATCCACAAATTGCTTAAATCCTTCTCGAATCTCTGTATCCTCTAAAATAAATGATTGAATGGCATCCTTTTGATCACTTGTCAGTAATTGAAACATTTGCCCGACGCCTTCTTGAATGGTGATTTCTTTTGACAGGACACCATCCTTCAGCTTCGTCCATTCACTTGGTGCAAACTGTTTCATGATGCGGATGATATTATCATTTTTTGTAATTGTTCCATCAAAATCACAACATACAATTGGTTTTTTCATTATTCTGCTACCCTTCCCCAAAGATCAAGTGCCGCTTTTAAGTCTTGGCAGGAAGCCGCCTTATCTTGGATGGACTCTTCATGAATCACGGCATCAATGATCGAACGAAATGCCTGCCCTCCGCCGATGGCTCCCCGCGGATGTCCGTGAATGCCTCCACCTGCATTTATCACATGATCAATTCCAAAATCTTTGATCAATACTGGAACCATTCCTGGATGAATGCCTGCTGACGGGACAGGGAATGTTTTTTGAACCGTATCCTCTTTCACGCAAGCTTCATAGATTCCAAGGGCATCTTTTTTCGGAAGTGCTACCGACCCATAAGGAGAGGGGAAAAGGCTCAAATCAGCGCCAGCATATCGATTTAATTTGCCTAAAAGAAGAGAATGCGAGAATCCATATTCAGGAGAGGATGTCAAAGCACCACTCACAGCGGGATGCGCCATAATCGGCAGTGGAATGTCTGGGTCCTCAGCTAGGCTTTGCATGACATCAAGGCCGTAAGCAAAGACATTGAATAAGAGCGCATCTGCCCCAAGTTCTGCAGCCTTTCTCGCCCGATCCTTCAGGTCAAAGGTTCTGCCCGTTAAATTGACAGCATACAGCGTGCGGTGTCCTGTCTCTTCATAGGTTTCTTTTAAAATCGCTTTTCCTTCTTTGATTCGCTCTTCAAAAGGAGCTAATGGACTTTCAAATAAAATTTCATCGTCTTTGATGAAGTCAACCCCGCCTAATGCCTGTAAACGGAGCTGCTCTTTTAAATCCTGCATATCACGGCCGATAACGCCTTTAAAAATACTCATCAATAATGGACGATCAAACACGCCTACCTTTTTTCGTATGCCATCAATTCCAAATACAGGTCCTGGCAGGCTTTTTTTAAATTCTTCAGAAAATTGGATATCGACTAGCTTCACTTTTCCGTCTAGTGAAAGCTTTCCAAAAATCGTCGTGAAAACAGCTGGTAAATCAGCTGAAAAGTTTGCCTCAGGATAAGCAATCGTCACCTCTGATTGATAAAGACCATTTTCGGCTGGAGCAGCCTTTTCTAATACTTTTTCAACTCGGCCTTTATGCTTTTGAAGCTGCTCCTTTTTGAGCTGCGGCAAATCCGTCCATGATCCAACTGTTAAACCAAGCGCGATCTGCTCCGCTTTTCGATTTATTTGTTCATCCTCTCGATGTGTTAATACGTATGTTGCCAGTAATTCACTCACTAGGAATCCCCTTTCGATTGCGTCATGCATATGTTCAATAAAAAAACCTCTTCAAGTGCTTCTTGAGCGCCTTAAAGAGGTTGTTTCGTGTCATTCATCCGAATCTTATCTCTCAGCGCTTGCTGCAAGAATTAGCACCGTGCTTCATGGAAGTCGGTTGCCGGGCTTCATTGGGCTAGTCCCTCTGCCTACTCTTGATAAGAATATTCAATTTTCTTAAATATTGCCTGAATTATCGCACCATTTTTTTATGTTGTCAATGGCTTTTTTTCAAACAGATTCAAGGCAGCGATGCGCTGAGCAGCTTCTTGTAACCGCTCCTCACTTGTTAGAAGCCCTGCTCTCACGTACCCTTCACCGTGATCACCAAAGCCATTACCTGGCGCAACCACAACATGTGCCTTCTCTAATAATAAGTCAGAAAAGGCTTCAGATGTATATCCTTCCGGCACCTTTAACCAAGCAAAAAATGATCCCTTTGGTGCACTGACTTCCCAGCCAATTTCTTTGCAGGCAGCAATCCATACATTCCGCCTTTTCTCATATCGATCATTTTGCACCTGTACGCACGTTTGATCGCTTAATAGCGCTTCCGCTGCTGCATCTTGAGTGGCTTTAAACAGGGAGACAAACAGATGATCCTGATAAAGCTCAATGGCTTCAATAACAGACGAATTTCCGGCTGCAAATCCTACTCTCCACCCTGCCATATTGTACGTTTTAGACAATGTGTAAATTTCTATTCCCGTCTCTTTCGCTCCCTCTATTTGCAGAAAGCTGAGCGGCTTTTCTCCATCAAATCCAATGCCGCCATATGCAAAATCATGGACAACACATAGCTTGTGATCTTTCGCAAACGTAACGGTTTCTTCAAAAAATGAACGGCTTGCCGTAGCCCCCGTCGGATTGTTGGGGTAATTTAAATACATTAATTTTGCCTTTTTCTTATCATCCTCAGGCAGCAAATCGTAGTCAGGTAAAAAATGATTTTTTTCAAGAAGTGGCATGGTTACCATTTGCGCTCCAGCAAGCACAGCGCCTGACCAATAATCAGGATAGCCAGGATCAGGGACAAGAAGCGTATCACCCGGATTCAGCAGGCATTGCGGCAGCTCAACAAGCCCTGCTTTCCCGCCAAATAAAATCGCAATTTCCGTCTTTGGATCAAGTGTGACGCCATATTCTCTTTCATAAAAAGCGGCAGCAGCCTTTTTTAATTTCGCTGTTCCACGGAATGAGGAGTATTGATGATTTTCAGGTTTTGCTACCGCTTCCTGCATGGCTTTTACAATGTGCGGAGGAGTTGGCTGATCAGGATTTCCCTGTCCCAAATTAATGATATCTGCCCCTTCCTGCACTTTTTTCTGCACCTTTTGGACAAGGGACGCAAAAAATTGCTTCGGTAATTGTTTCAACACATCTGATTGCTGGAATTCCATTTCTTCACCTTCTATTCAAGTTACGTGACAATACAATCACTGTAATGGATTGTTTTATGAATTGTAAAGCAATTTTGAAAAAAGATTGACATGTAAAGCAACGCTCTGATAATATCTTGAATTAAGAAATGCAAACAGACACGAAACAATTACATATTGATTTCTCTTATCGAGAGTTGGGCGAGGGATTTGGCCTTTTGACCCCAACAGCAACCGACCGTTAATACCACTGTGAAGTGGGGCGCAGCAAGTAACGCGCCAAGACAATTGTCTTATAGGGCACGGTGCTAATTCCATCAGACGTATGTGCTGAGAGATAAGAGAGGCTTTGAGCATACACACCATCAAGCCTCTTTCTCTCAGGAGAAAGAGGCTTTTTTATATGATTTGGAGGGGAAGCAATTGGTTACACTTACGGCATCATATGAAGAACTAACAGAAAGCTCGGCAGTTGCACTCGCAATTAGACTTGGTTTGATCCAAGAAAGCAGTCATTTGACATGTACTGAAATTGGTGACGGGAATTTAAATTACGTCTTTCATATTTATGATCACAAACAAGAAAAAGGATTGATCATCAAGCAGGCGCTGCCTTATGCAAAGGTGGTTGGGGAGAGCTGGCCGCTTACATTAGACCGGGCAAGAATTGAAAGTGCCGCCCTGATCAAGCAGTCAGAATATGCGCCGCACCTCGTACCAGCAGTCTACTATTCAGATACAGCTCTTGCAGTGACAGCCATGGAGGATCTATCTCACTTAGAAATCGTCAGAAAAGGGCTAATTGCCGGAAAACAATATCCGCATTTATCTGATCATGTTGGAGAATTTTTAGGAAAAACACTTTTTTACACATCTGACTTTGCTACAAATCCTAAAATCAAAAAACAATTTGTGAAGCAGTTTACGAACCCTGACCTGTGTGATATTACAGAAAAACTCGTCTTCACAGACCCTTTCTTTGATAGTGAAACAAATGACTTCGAAGAAGAATTAAGAGAATCAGCAGAAGCGCTTTGGAAAGATCTTGAGCTGCAAGCCAAGGCAGCGGAATTGAAGCGTATCTTCCTGACATCAGCTGAAACATTGGTTCATGGAGATCTTCATACAGGCAGTATTTTTGCAAATGAGACTGAAACGAAAATCATTGATCCAGAATTCGCGTTTTACGGTCCCTTTGGATTCGATATCGGCCACTTTATCGCCAATCTGTTCCTGAATGCTTTATCTCGCGAGAATGAACACGAGCAGCAGCACCTTTTTGACCATGTCGTCAATGTATGGGCAACATTCAAAGAAGTGTTCACAAAAGCTTGGAAAGAGGACAGCATTGAAGCGTTTAGTGTATCGGACAGCTTTTTAGAAACAACCTTTGACCGGATTTTAAAAGAAGCGACAGGCTTTGCCGGCTGTGAGCTTGTCCGCCGAACAATCGGTCTTGCTCATGCCGCTGATCTTGATGCGATTCCATCACCAACTAGACGGATTCAGCAGAAAAAAGCAGCACTGACACTTGGAAAAACATTTATCAAACAATATCATACAGTGGAAACAGCGTCTGATCTCGTCGCATTATTCCAGCCATCTGTAAAGGAGTGACGGGTTTTGTCTAAAGAATTTGAAGTCCCCCGTTCTGTCGAATGGGAAGAAAACCGTATTCACATTTTAAATCAGCAAAAATTACCGGCCGAAACCGTATTTGAGCATTTATATACAAAAGAAGATGTGTATGATGCGATTGTGTCATTAAAAGTACGCGGAGCGCCTGCGATTGGCATTACAGCAGCTTTTGGGCTGGCGCTTAGTGCGCAAGCCATTGAGACAGAAGAAATGGATATGTTTAAACAAGAAGTCATTCGAATCAAAGAATATTTAAACAGTGCTCGTCCAACCGCTGTGAACCTCGCTTGGGCATTAGACCGGCTGCTGCAGCGCATTCAGCGTGCAGCATCAGTGAATGCAGCCAAAACAGACCTTGTCCATGAAGCCATTCAAATTCAAATAGAAGATGAAGAAACATGCAGACAAATCGGTCAAAATGCTCTTCAGCTCTTTAAATCAGGTGACCGTATCATGACCATTTGTAATGCAGGCTCCATCGCAACGAGCCGGTACGGAACAGCCCTTGCTCCCTTTTATTTAGCCAAAAAGAAAAATCTTGATCTTCACATTTATGCATGTGAAACACGCCCTGTTCTTCAAGGTGCTCGTCTGACAACATGGGAGCTTATGCAAGGCGGCGTGGATGTGACGCTCATTACAGATAACATGGCAGCCCATACGATGAAGGAAAAGCAAATTTCTGCTGTCATTGTTGGAGCTGACCGTATCGCCCGTAATGGAGATACAGCGAATAAGATTGGAACGTTAGGTCTTGCCGTTCTAGCCAAGCATTTTAACATTCCGTTTTTTGTAGCAGCACCGCTTTCAACCTTTGATGTATCCACCCGCGACGGGTCAGATATTCCAATTGAAGAGCGCGACCCGCTGGAAGTAAAGGAATTAAACGGCGTCCCCATTGCACCGCCTGATGTTCAGGTATTCAATCCCGCCTTTGATGTCACTCCTCATCATCTTATTTCAGGCATTATTACAGAAAAGGGAATTATCACATCGAACTATGCAGAAGAGATTGATGCTCTTTTCGCCGAAAGCATCTCCCAATGATCGCAAAAAAGCGCCGTGTTCTTGTCATTTAAGAGCACCGCGCTTTTTTGTTTCTTGATTCGTTTTTGTTAAGATTTCTTTTTTTTGTTCTTCTGTCAAAACGTTCATTTTGACACATAGTGACGTAACGGCATACATTTTACCTTTTTTGCCCCAAAACATGCCAGCGCCCTCCTTTTTCCCTCAACCAACTTTTTTAGCTTAATAAAAGGATATGTCGCTTGACAAACATTTGGAACAGGTCAATCGATTTATTTTTGAACAAATGGGATGCCTTCTAATTCAAGGAGGACCGCTTTCATGTCTGTCTTCGATCCTGCATAGCCCGTCAGAGACCGGTCTTTACCAATCACCCTGTGACATGGGATAAAAATAGGTAATGCATTTCGTCTGTTAGCTTGTCCGATGGCTCTTACAGCCTTTGGATTGCCAATCGCTTCTGCAATGTCTGCATAGCTTTTTGATTCACCATATGGTATGGCCGACAATGCTCCCCACACCTGCTCTTGGAACGGGGAACCTGCTTGCTTGAGCGGGAGATCGAATACTTGACGCTCACCCTTGAAATATTCATCTAGCTGTTTTTTCGCTTCTTGTAAGACAGGCGTATCTGCTTGCTTTAGATTCGCTGCCTGCTTTTTTGCTAAAAACGGTTCATCATCAAACATCACCTCGATGATGGTACCATCCTTTTCTAGTATGTATAATTGCCCGATGGGTGCGTGATAGACGGTATAATACACGTTACTGCTCTCCTTCTTGTTTCTGCTGCCTAAGTGGCAGCGTGAGATGGAAGACGGTTCCTACGCCTTCCTCACTTTCTACCTCAATGGTTCCTTGATGCTCTTCAATAATTTTATAACTAACCATTAAGCCAAGTCCAGTTCCTCTTTCTTTCGTTGTATAAAAAGGCTCACCTAGACGCTTTAGCTTATCCTCTGCCATTCCGCAACCTTCATCACGCAGTGAAATGACAATATGCTCCTCGCCCTTCCGCTGAATGCTCACATAGACATTTCCTTTGCGCGGCATGACTTCAATTGCATTTTTTAAAATGTTAATAAAGACCTGCTTTAATTGGTTTTGTTCACAATAAATGAGCGGAATCTCATCCAGCACATTGAGATGCATTTGAACATTGCCAAGATTCGCCTGTGCGTGAAGAAGATCCATCGTGTCTTTCACAATCTGCACCACATTTTTTTCTTCATATACAATGGCTTGCGGTTTCGCTAAAATCAAAAATTCGGTGATGATGGATTCAATTCTTTTCAGCTCTGATGTGATGACATTGAAATAGAGCGAATACTCCCCTTCTATATTTCCTTTTAACAGCTGAATGAAGCCTTTTAAGGCTGTCATCGGGTTTCTAATTTCATGAGCAATTCCAGCGGCAAGCTCTCCGACCACATGAAGGGTATCTGATTTTCTCACCCGCTCTTCTAATTCCTTCCGCTCTGTCACATCTCTAAAGATCGCCAAATTCATATTATGGATAATGTTGCGTTTAAAAGAGAATTCCAGGATACGCTGATCTGGATGGTTCAGTACAAACGGAACCTCATTATCCATTTCATCTAATGACATCGCCTCGGCGGGCTGAGCCAAATTTTCTATTTGATAAGGGGCAAGGATGTGGAAAAGATTCATTTCTGTTAAATGATCGTCCTTCAATTGAAGCAGCTCGCTGGCAGATGGATTAACTTCAATGATTCGGTATTGATTATCAAAAAGAACAATGCCGTCCATTGATCCATTAAATACTTTGCGGAATTTAAGCTCACTTTCGCGCAGTTCCTGCTCCATTCTTTTTCGATCACTTACATTACGTAAAATGGTTAAGTGCTGTCCTTCTAATACCGCATGCTTTGATGTAAACTCAAGCTCTTTATACTGGCCATTTGCCATTTTAAATAATAGCTCTTCCCTTATTTCATGATTCCGGATATAGCGTCTTCTTGTTGGTCTATATCTCTTATCAGATTTGACGAGAAAGTCGGTAAGTTTTTTGCCAATCAGTGAGTGCATAGGTAATTCAAAAATTCGACAGGCTGATTCATTGGCTCTCACAATCTCTCCATCGTCCGCCCATATGATGATGGCATCCATTGCATTTTCGAAAATTTCTCTAAAGCGTTCTTCACTTTTTAACAGCTTCTCTTCCATCAGTCTTTTTTCTGTAATATCCCGCATGATGGACATATAAAAACCACTCATCACATTTGATGTAATGGTGAGTTCAAATAATTTTTGCTGGCCAGATTGAAGGGTAACAGGAAGCTCCCCTTTTGCTTTCCCTGTTTCTTTAAGTGACGTTAAAAGATGCTGCAAGGCGGGAAGGTTTTCTTCTTCGACAAATTCATGTAAATAACGATCGGTTAAATCAGTCTTTTGCAGCTCAAAGCTCTGACAAAAAGAATGATTCGCATCAATCATGCAGCCATCCTGATCAAAAATGACCATCCCATCAATCGCTCGGTCAAACAAATCTTTGAACAGCTGCTCATTCATGGAGCGTTCTCGTTCTAATATTTTCTTTGATGAAATATCTCGCATAACCACTATATACTGCTGATTCATGGTATCGTGCTCTGCGACAAATTCAATGTATTTTGTTTCGCCATTTTCCAGCTGAATGGAGATTTCTCTTTTTAACGTACCTTTTCGAAAAAATAGATCGAGTGAGCATTCAACTTTATCTTTCGGGATGCCGTATAGGAAATCTAGAACGGATTTATTGAGGAGGTCTTCTTTCGGTGTCTGGACAAGCCTGCAAGTTGCTTCGTTAGCTTGGATGATGTTGAGGTGCTGATCAAATATAAAAATGGCATCTAGCGTCTTATTTAACAGCATTTTTTGCTGCATCAACTCAGTTCGCAAATATTCGTTCTCTTTTTCTAATTTTCTGATATCTCCCGCAGGGGTTAACCTATTGCCATCGAGCGTTTCAGTCATTCTCTTACACTCCTTTTCCAGCCTCATTCCTCTACAATATTTCTACAATATTTTCATTGTTCCTTCATTCGACTCATAAAAAAAGATAACTTTTTATACGAAGACTGTCTCATTTATTTCATTTGGATGACAGGATTGTATAACGATTCACTTTTCTTACGCTTCTTTTACAACCGTTCTACAATTTCACATCAAATAGCGAATTAAGCCAAAATGTATTTTAGAATGAGGCAAATAAGGGAACAGTGCACTTAGAACATTTATGTTCGAAAACGAGCAGGAAAGGTGATGTTATGGCATCTTCACGAGATAGTTATTTTGATAATGCGAAATTCCTTCTGATTTTTCTAGTTGTTTTTGGTCATTTGTTACGATCATTCATTCATGATAATGACTGGATGCTCTATTTATACAAGTTTATTTATACCTTTCACATGCCCGCCTTTATTTTAGTTTCTGGCTTTTTTGCAAAAGGGTTTAGAAAACCGGGCTTTATGAAAAAAGTCGCCGTTAAGCTGATCATCCCATATTTAATCTTTCAGGTGATCTATTCGGTTTACTATTATCTATTACAGGATCAAAGCATGGCCAATTTAAATCCAATTGATCCGCAATGGTCCTTATGGTTTTTAATTAGTTTATTCTTTTGGAACTTGCTGCTTATTCCTTTTTCAAAACTGCCGTTCCACTGGGCGATGATTGTCAGTTTATCGATTGCATTACTTGTCGGTTATGTGGACAGCATCAGCGATACACTCAGCTTATCACGTACGTTTGTCTTTTTGCCTATGTTTTTAGCTGGATTCTATTTAAAAAAGCAGCATTTTGAATTCATCCGTACAAGCAAAGGAAAACTTGCAGCACTTTTTGTATTAATGGCTGTGTTCCTGTTTTGCTACTTCTATGAATTTGATTATTCCTTCTTATTTGGCTCAAAGTCGTATGCTTCTCTTGGAGATGAAGGAATGATTGCGGCGATGAAACGAATGGCATGGTATTTGCTTGCATTTGGCGCTACATTCAGCTTCTTTGCATTAGTTCCAACACGCCGTTTCTTCTTTACAAAATGGGGAACAAGAACGTTATATGTTTATTTATTACATGGCTTTGTAATCAAACTGCTAAGAACCACTTGGTTTGATGACTGGGCGCTAAATGCAGCAAGTGTACTCATTTTATTGCTGCTGACCATTTTGTTAACCTTTACCCTGTCTAGCACTTTTGTCAAAACCGTTGCACAGCCAGTGATTGAGCTCAAAATGACCAATCTCATGCGAACAATCACCGGCAGGCAAGGCAGTTATATCAAATAAAAAACGATCCTTCATGGATCGTTTTTTTCTATTTCTTATTCTGCTGACATGCAGCATCTTTCTTTGGCTTCACCAATGTATCAATCCATTTGCTGCTGTTAATATCTCCAAGCTCACTGCCAAATTCCTCTTCTAAAATATCTGGGTCCATTGGCTTTTTATGGTCCTTCATCTCTTTGCTCTTCATATGCTTCTTAGTCACGAGATGCTCCCCCTTGTTTTCCTTTATGAGAATTTCGGTTTGCCTGACGATCTCTTGATTGTTCGTCAAATTGAGTTTGTCCTTGATCATGTGCCATGCTTTCTGTCGGCGTCATATTATTTGTTAATGCTTCATTTTTCGCTGCTTTTCTTTTCATCTACATTCAGTCCTTTTTTGACAGGTTTAGTTCTTCTCTTAATTGGTCAAGGAGTTCTTTCATTTGCTTGACCGTCACTGGCTTTTCCTCAGGTTTTAACTCATAGCCAATTTGTCCATTGGCTTCTAGCGTGGCTTTTTTGAGACAGCTGATGTCAGTGATGCCTTGCTGCTTTAAACGCATTTTAAATTGATCCCTTGTGAGCCTTGTTTTCTTCAGCTTATGATCAAGCATTTCGCCATCTTGTAAAATCACAACCGATTTGCCTGAAAGCAATTTTTCAAAAAAATCCGATTGAATTGACAGCTTTTCCATAATGACAAGTGCCACAATAAAGATGGTAGCTGCATAAATGGTTTCAAGTAAATTATGCTCAATAAAGGGTTGGATAATAATCGATCCGATTGAAATCATAATCACTGTTTGTTGTACAGTTAATTGACTAATGGATTTAGGCCCTGCTATTCTCAGCAGCAAGGTACCAACTAGCAGCATGACAATTGCTTTCCATAATACATCAAGCACGTCTCGTTCACCTCTTACCTATAGATTGCGAACATCCCATATGATTTAGCCAGTTAGATAATGGAAATAAAAAAACAGCATTCAAATGGAATGCTGTTTAACCAATAATGACGCGCTCTTTCGGATAATGATAATTTGCTTCGCTTTCTCTTCGGCCTATTAAATATAAAAAGCTTGGAATGCCGATCCGGCCAATAAACATGACCACCATGATGATACATTTACCAAACACAGTGAGATCTGAGGTGATCCCAAGCGACAGCCCCGTTGTTCCGAAAGCAGAGCAAACTTCAAATAAATTTTCAAGAAGTGTATTATGCTCTGTTAAGGATAACAGGAACGTAGCGCCAAAGACCAAAATAAACGCCATCATGGTTACCATAAGGGATTTATTAATATCCGCTTGATGAAGCTCTCTCTTGAAGATTTTAATGGACTTATTTCCCCTAGCAAAATGAAACAAGGCGAGTAAATTAAGAGCAAACGTAGTTGTCCGAATGCCGCCCCCCACAGAGCTTGGGGAAGCCCCGATAAACATGAGCATACATAAAAATAAAAGCGTCGGTTCCGTCAGCTGCGTAATATCTAACGTTGTCAGCCCACCGCTTCTTGTTGCAGTCGATTGAAACAAAGAATAGAACAAGATTTCGTGCCAGCTTTTCCCTACAAAGCTAAACCCGGCTTCAAGTGCATAGATTCCAATCGCTCCAACAACGACAAGGCCGCCGAACGTGAGCGTGGTGATTTTTGTAAACAATGAGAACGATGCGTGCTTACGGTCCTGATTGAACAAATAATCCTTTACTTCCACAAGCACAGGAAAGCCAATCGCTCCAAAGATGATCAGCAGCATTGTAATAAACTGGACGAAATAATCATCTTTGTAAGGGATAAGAGAGCTCCCTGTAATATCGAAGCCACCATTGGTTGTCGCACTAATACTTGAGAAGAAGCCATGCAAGAAAGCGCTTTGCACATCGTAATACTTGAGAAAATACATGCTTAAAATCAGCCCGCCGACAAACTCAATCAGCAAAATTAAATATAAGACCTGCTTCATTAGTTTCACAATTCCAGATAAATTGCTTTGGTTTTGATCTGCCATGATCAGCTTTCTTTCTTTAATTCCAATTCTTTTTCGCATGACAAGCCATACGAAGGTACCGAGCGTCATAATGCCGATGCCTCCAATTTGCAGAACAAACGCAAGGATCCACATCCCTGCCACACTAAATGTTTGTGAGGTGTCGACAACAGTCAGTCCTGTAACACTTACCGCACTCACGGCTGTAAACAAGGCATCAATGAATGTCCATTTGACTCCCTCTTGATGAGCCACTGGCAGGCTGAGAAGAATAAACGACACGGTCACAGCAAGAAAATAATAAAGGGCAATCAACTGAAAAGCTGACAGCCGGTCAATTAGCTTTTTTATAGGATTCATTGTCATTCCTTCTTTTATCTATCTTTTCGAATACCTTTATCATTTTAATGAAAAGAGACATGATTTTAAAGCTATTTTATGCTTTATTTTCTTTTTCATCAAAAAGAAAAAGACATCCTGTTAAAGAATGTCTTTTCGTCTTTCTTATTTTGCTTCTAGTCTTCTGATTCTTTCGTTCAAATCAGGGTGTGTTGAGAAAAGAGAAGCTTTTCGTTTACCGCTGATTTTCAGCGTAGCGACTGCTGTTTGATCATCATCTTTGATTCTTGACGTATACGCCTCAAGTGAACGAAGCGCATGAATCATTTTATCTTTACCTGCAAGGTCGGCTCCGCCGCGGTCTGCATGGAATTCACGGTGTCTAGAATATGCAAACACGACAAGGCTTCCTAGGATAGAGAAAATGATTTGGAAGACAATCACAGCGATAAAGTGAACAATCGGCACAAGCTCTTCACGTGAAACAAAACGGCTTGCGATCCATGCCGCAATTCTTGAAAGGAACACAACGAACGTGTTGACGATTCCTTGAAGCAGCGTCATCGTCACCATATCACCATTCGCAACGTGAGCGACTTCGTGGGCGATGACACCTTCAACTGCTGCATCATCCATTTCATGAAGCAATCCAGTTGATACCGCAACAAGTGATCTTCTCTTAGAAGGACCTGTTGCAAATGCATTGACTTCAGATGATTGATAAATACCAACCTCAGGCATTTTAGAAAGACCTGCTGCTCTTGAAAGTCTGTGCACGCGGTCAACAAGCTGCTGCTCATCATATGTTAATGAATCCTTTTCTGGATTTAACACACGTACACCCATCATCATTTTTGCCATCCAGCGAGACATTGCAAGTGACATAAACGAGCCAACAAAACCAACAACTGCACTGAATACAAGAAGATAAAGGATATTAAGTCTTCCGTCTGCTCCTATATAAGAACCAACACCAGTTGCTGCACTAATAACCGACAGTACAATACCAATCGTAGTGATAACAAGAATGTTCGTTAATATAAACAGAAATATTCTCTTACCCATACATAACCTCCGCTGTCATATTAAGTTCAAATGAACTTATTAATAAAATTATAAAAATAAACGTCTCAAATTGCAAGGAAAAAGGAATCACTTTCTCTGTTTATCATAACGGCTAAAGCCCCATCACATCAATATTTACGACATTTGCCCCAGCAGAAAAGTGAACAAATTGTGACGCACAGGTTTGAATTTGAGTTTATTTTGCATTTTCATCAAAAAGAGACTATGATGTTGAATTAGATCAATAATCACGTTTTGACGTACAAATGAGGTGGAACATGGTTACTTTTAAATTAACGAGAATTGACATGACAAGACTTCTGTATTCTCTAAAAGGAGAGGGAGATCTGACTCCGCTTCAGCTTTTGAAACTATCTGTAAAAAATGGCAAGGATCATGACTATGATGAATTAAAGATCCCGTCTTTTTTTGAGAAGCTTGAACGGCGGAAGCAAAAATCAGAGCATGGTCTTTCTACAAATGAAATTGTTGAGCTTGGCAACTTGTGTGAGCTGACTTCTCTTAAATCGACGGCGATTCAAAATTGGATCAAACGTGATATTAAAGATATGATTGGCCATCCAGAGCTTGGCAAGAAGTACTCTATTGATCAGGTCGTTATTTTATTAATTGTCAGGGATTTAAAATCAGTTTTTGACTTCGATACCATTCGTATGATCTTATCTGCCTTATTTAACACCATCACAGATCGAACAGATGATATTATTAGTCCAATCCGTTTTTATGAAGCATATGCGCACGTCCTTGATTTTATTTATCACCATACACAATTTCCATTAAAGGAAACAAATTTACGAGAAATAACTGAGGAGCAGACAGACAAACTCCATGACGAGTTTACAGAATTGACGAAGAGCCAATGGAATTTGATTAAAGGCATTATCAGTTCTACCGTCTTCTCTGTATTTACTTCTCATTTGCAAAGTACAGCTCAAGAAATGATGTATAATACGCTTCAGCTGAATAAGGGATAAATAAGAACCGAGGTGACCTTCATCATCTCGGTTTTTTTGTACAGCAATTGCCAGCATAAATGTGCGGCTTTTTTTTCAAAATAAGAAGGCGCAACAAACATGAGGTGAAAGGAGGAATATGACATGGCAAATCGAAATCAACTTCTTGTTCCTGGAGTAGAACAAGCTTTAGATCAATTTAAATACGAGATCGCTCAAGAATTTGGCGTCACTCTCGGTTCAGATACAGTCTCACGTGCAAACGGTTCTGTTGGCGGTGAAATCACAAAAAGACTCGTTCAACAGGCTCAATCACAAATGGGCAATCAATCTAAATAAAGACATGGTGAAATACGCCGGAGCTAATCTGGCGTTTTTTTTTGTTCATATGTGTGCTCATGCCGGTTATCGCGATAAGGAAACGGTGCACCTTTCCCTTTTTGCTTCGCATGTTCTCTTTTTTGTTCAGCGGATGGATTGTTCTGATCCCTGCCGTTTTTTTTTGCATGTTTTTCCGAATCACCACGTGATGTGCCGTTCCAGTGTCTTCTTTCATCAGGATCAGTTGATTGATTTTTTTTTTGCTCTTTATCGAAAGAATGATCTTTTTCTTCCTTTATCTTGTTGTCTTTGCTTGCATCATCAGGTTTTTGAGGCTTTTGAACAGATCCTTGCTCTTCCCTCTCTGTCTCCTTCTGCTCTTTGTCCTCAGCTTCAGGAGCCTCATGATCTGGCTGCATCTCTTCGCTATCGTCTGTCTTTTCGTCTTCTTGTTTGACTTTATCTGCTTGTTCTTCATCATGTTTCTTAGGATCTTCTTCCTTCACAGCATCGTTATCTGCTCCGTCTTCATCCTTTTTGATGTCTTCATGTTCTTGATCTTGCATTTCTTGATTTCTAATATATGTTCCTGTTGAAATGCCTGCCTTTTGAGCTTTTTCTCTTGTTTCCATGTCACTTTCCACAGTTTCCAACTTATAATTGCGTTTTTGATATTCACCAGAAATGGTGTTAATTTTGCTTTTTACGTTTGTTTTATATGTATTGTCCTGCTTGTTTTCATAAACGGTTGAAATATAAATACTTTTAGAATGGTTCACATATCCTTTTTTGTCACAGTCATCTATAATTTCCTGCACGACTTTGGTCATGTCGTTTTTTTCTAAATCCTTCATACTCGCCAGTACTTGCTTTGCATCTTTATTCAGCGGTGTGACACCGATCACTTGATAATTGTGATCAAGCTTCAGCTCAAAGCTTGGGTTAATATCAATTGTCATATACGCATATGCTTTTTGACTTGAGAAAGATGGCATCATAGTAAAAATTACGACAATAATCGCTGCTATTGATAGGATTCCTGCATTTAACGGACGTAAACGAAGCAGGTCAAAAAAACCGGCTCTTTTTCTTTCGAGACGTGATTCATTCGGAAATGTCACTTCTTGGCCGATTTCATAGTTTTGCTCTTCATATTTAGTCCGCAGAAATTGTCCATCAGGGGTCAGCAGCGTGACATATTTTTTGTTTTTCTCTACTATAATGCCTCTTCTCATGAATTAAGCACCCCTTTAAGGTAATCTTTCAAATACACATAATCACCTGTCATAATGATCGCCATCGCAATGATATATTTTCTATTTCTCTCAATCGTTTTGCGGCTGACTTCCACTAACTTTTCCAGCTGTTTGACAGGCAATTGTTTCTTCTGAAATAAAATGGTTCTCAGCTCATCGTGTTCAACGAGTGTATGGGCTACTTTAATGGCATTTTGCCTGGCATCTGCATGCTTTGGTGAATGCTCAAGCAGCTCTTGAAACGTGAGACCGTATACTTTCAATCGTTCTTTAAAATGTTCAATCTCTTCTCTTCTATGTTCTTGTTCAATTAAACGCCTATATTCATTTGCAGAGAGCTCCGCTTCAATCATGCTTTGAGAGTATTCGCCGTTCTCACTTTCTTGCAGGTCCATTTGAACCGTTGGCGCATTTCTTGCTTCTTTTCGAATATAGTCAATCACTTTTCTTTTAATAATTAATTCTGCGAAAGCAAGCAGTGAGTTTCCTTTTTCGGCAGAGTATTTTTCTATCGCTTCATTAAAGGCGATTAAGCCTATGCTGAATTCATCATCTTTTTCATCTATATATCGTTTACAAACGGATGAAACCGTCTTAGCGACAAATGGTTTGTATTGCTCTATTAATGCATTTTGCAGTTCGATATCACCTTGTTGAATACTGATAGCCGACTGCTCTAATGTTTGCTTTTTCTTTCCTTTTTTAAACAAAAGGCTAAGCAATGGTTTCACCTCAGTTCTCCCTATATTACTCATTTATGATAGCTAATTTATGAGGGAAGCGCAAAGGAAGAAATGAGGAATTCATTTCCTGTTACTTAATTATGACATGTATGTCACCATCTACTTTACAATGTTTCGTCTAAAAGCAAAGAAATAAGGGGGTATCTCCCCCTTATTTGTAATATACGTGTTATGAAAATGAAATGATATTTCTTTCAAAAAACCTACTCTCCCAGGCGTGCCTCTTGCTTCTCCTCGTTTTCCTGCCCGCCTTTTCTTGATGGACTTGATAAAAACCAGCCAAATGCTGCAATTGCGAGAAGCACTGTCCAGAAAATGACTTTCCATAATGCTGAATGGATAAAATGAGACGATACGACCCCAATAGCTGGATGTGACAGTGTATAAAGCGTGAGCTTCACACCCACCCATCCGACAATGACAAATGCTGCTGTTTCTAGGCTCGGTCTTGTTTTGAGCAGTTTCACAAAGACCGTTGCTGCAAATCGCATAATAACAAGACCAATGATACCGCCTAAAAGAATGACAATAAATTGACCGCCATCGAGTCCACCGATTTGCGGAAGACTTGTTTTTGGCAGTGTCACAGCTAAAGCGACGGCCGCTAAAATGGAATCTACGGCAAAAGCAATGTCGGCAAGCTCTACTTTCACGACTGTTGCCCAGAAGCCGCTTTGTTTCACATTTGTTTCAGTTTCCTTTTTCTTAAATACGTGCGATTTTAAAATATGGTGAATGGAAATATAAAGAAGATAAATTGCACCAATGGCTTGAACTTGCCACACATCCACTAAAAACGAAATAAGAAACAGTGAACCAAACCGCATGACAAACGCACCTGCAAGTCCGTAAAACAATGCCTTTTTTCTTTGTTTTTCAGGAAGGTGTTTGACCATCACGGCCATGACCAGCGCGTTATCAGCTGCTAAAATCCCTTCTAATCCAATCAGTACGAGCAGAACCCACCCGTACTCTAAAATAATAGCTGCATCCATCATCATTCCTCCTTGTTTTTATCTATTGTCCCACAACAGACAAAGGCTTATGAATGCAAAAAAGACCTTTGCCTGTAATGGCAAAGGTCTTGCTAGACATGTGATATGTAGAATCATGCCAACAAAGCCGATGAACATCAGTCCATGTAATGACGACTTTGTTTCCGGTAAAAACCGGACGCTACTCCCCTTTGGCGGGATTTAGAATATTTAGATTACTTATATCATAATCAATAGACACTGGATTGTCAACAGCTGACTTTCTGTTCAATCCATTGATTAGGCAGTTGGCGTTTCTGTTTTTCTTTTTCTTCGTTTTATCAATAGGTAGACAACAAACAATAACACAACACCGATCCCAATTGGTAAAAGATAAGGATCTATCATGGCGCCAACCTCTTTCCAATTCTCCCCAAGCATAAACCCAAGATACACATACACAAACGTAATTGGTGTAATTGCCAAAAACGTATACAAGCAAAAGACCCACACATTCATCTTGGCAATACCGCACGGGATGGAGATCAGCGTTCTGACTCCTGGTATGAACCGGCCGCTGAATGCGACGAATCCGCCATGCTTTTCAAAGAAAGCATCCGATTTATCAAGCGACTCAGGTTTTATAAAAAAGTACTTTCCATATTTATTTAAAAAGGGTCTGCCGCCGTAACGTCCTAACCAGTACAAGGTCAAAGGACCAGCCACGCCGCCAATGGAGCCGGCCGCCACAACACCGATAAAAGCCATGTCCCCTTCTGAGACCCAGTAACCCGCAAGAGGCAAAACCACTTCAGCAGGTACAAATTCAATGCATAATGCGAGGAAGATGCCAAAGTATGACAAGTTCTTAAAGGCATCAGCTAAAGAAATAATAAAATCTTCGATGTTTATCAATCCCTTTCACACATAATCATTTGACTGATTCTATCTCTTTTAGAATCACACCATATATTAAACGAATAAAACCGAAGAAACGATTCGATTTTCGTCGTTTTTTTACATTAAATTTGATTTTACTATAAAAGAAGGGTGAAAAAAACGTTGATTGTTGTATTTAAGTGAAGGAAAGGTGAACACAGAAGCCATTCGATCCGATATATTAAGTATATGTCTGTTTTAAAGTACAGGAGGTTTTCTTACATGACCCATTTAACAGGAAGCTACAATGGATGGCTTGTCTTTCTGTCAATCGCTGTCGCCGCTGTCGCCTCCTACTCAGCTCTTCATATAGCCAGCAGGGTAGCACAGTCAAGCGGTGCAAAGAAAAAGGTATGGCTGCTCATTGGTGCAATGATCATGGGAATGGGGATATGGTCGATGCATTTTATTGGCATGATGGCATTTCAAATGCGTGTTGGCATCACATATGATACATCCTTACTGATTCTATCGATTTTGGCCTCATTTATCGGATCCTTGATCGCTTTTTCAATATGCATTCAAAAGCAGCTCTCTAGAAGACGGCTGCTCATTAGTTCAATCACCATGGGTTCAGCTATTTGCAGCATGCATTATCTTGGAATGGAATCAATGGCCAATGTCTCAATCAGCTATGATCCAGTCCTCTTTTTTCTTTCGTTTTTCATTGCTGCCATTACCTCCTACTTCTCATTGAAACTCTTCTTTCTTGTTGACCGCAAGAAAAGTAAACGGGAGAATTATCTTTTAAAGAGTCTTGGTTCAATGTTGATGGGCGGTGCTATAGCAGGTATGCATTATACTGGTATGGCTGCCTCTACCATGTTTTATCATTCAAATGGACAGGCTGCTATAGGTGGATCTCTTGAAATGTCGCCATTCAGTCTGTCGATTTTTGTCGGCTTAATGACACTTATAGTCCAAACACTGATGATTTTTGGTGCCTATATTGATCACCGGATCATGACGCAGTCAGATCAGCTGAAAGAAAATGAACAGCGGTTTCAATCGCTTATCAAACATAATATAGACGGGATTATCGTGTTATCTGTCGATCGAAAGGTTCTTTCTGCAAATGACTCTGGTAAACAAATCTTAGAGTTGTACAATTCTAAGATTGGTGATGATGTCAGCCAATATGTGATGCCGACTGAGTTGTGGGAAGAATTTATTTCTCAGTCAAAAAAAGCTATCACACGTGAAGCAGAACTGAAAACAGCAGATCGTTTTTATTATTATCATGTCACTTACATACCTGTTCATGTGAACAATTCACTCGACAGCATTTATCTTGTTTTAAAAGATTTAACGCAGCAGCGGATTGCAGAAAAAGAAATTCATGTGATGGCACATTATGATGCACTAACAGAGCTTCCTAACCGCCGCCACGGCATCAATCATTTAAATGATGTTCTCTCCGCTCAAGAAAAGTCAAAAACGTCAACAGCGGTTCTGTTTCTGGACTTAAATCGTTTTAAAATTATTAATGATGCACTCGGGCATAACATAGGAGATTTACTGCTGAAAGCTGCCGCAAACAGACTGACGCAATGTTTACCGGACAATGGCTTTATCGCAAGACTTGGCGGTGATGAATTTTTAATGATCTTTCCCCACATGGATCATGATACACATAAAATCGAACAATTTTCTAAAAATATCATGTATCAATTTGAACGTCCTTTTTTCATCCAGAACCATCAACTCATTACGTCAATCAGCATTGGGATCGCCATCTCTCCGCAAAATGGCAAAGACGGGATGGAGCTGATGAGAAAAGCCGATATGGCTATGTATTTATCCAAAAAACATAAGCAAAGCCGTTATGAGTTCTTTACCGAATCCATGGAAAGATTAAGTGAGGACAGGTTAAACCGGGAGCTGGAGCTGAGGGATGCCATTCAAAGAGAGCAATTTGTCCTTCACTACCAGCCGCAAGTCAGTGCCAAAACAAGAAAGATGACTGGGGTTGAAGCCCTTTTGAGAATGAAGGCACCAGATGGTTCCTTAAAATCACCTGAGGCTTTTATTGAGCTGGCAGAGGAATCAGGTCTGATCATTGATATTGGCAGATGGGTCATTGATACGGCTGGCAAGCAGGCAAAAATGTGGTATGACGATGGTCTGAAAATTCCTGTGGCTGTCAATTTATCTGCGAAACAATTCAATTCTGAAGACTTAATTGATTTGATCAAGCTCACACTGAAAAAATACGACCTGAAACCGTCACTCTTGGAGCTTGAAGTCACAGAAAGTATGACAATGGACAATATCAAGCAATCAAAACAGGTGTTAACGTCGCTAAAACAACTTGGCGTCCGCATTAGTATTGATGATTTCGGTACAGGACACAGCTCATTAAGCTATTTAAAGGATTTACCGATTCATCGACTGAAAATTGATAAATCCTTTATTGAGGACATTTTAAGTGATTCAAAATCTGAACAGATTACAGGGGCTATTATAGCGATGGGACACCAATTATCTCTCGAAGTGATAGCAGAAGGTGTTGAAACGTTTGCACAGGCTCAGCTATTATCTGCCCAGGGCTGTGACGACCTGCAGGGGTTTTATTATGCCAAACCGCTGCCAGCAAGCGATATTGAAAAATTCATCGCCTATCCGGCGCTGCTTGACACATAAAAAAGGTGCCAATGATGGCACCTTCCAGCGTGCAGACAAACCCTCGCATTCGGTGTCAGTCCTGCGTGCCGGTGCTCACGTATGCTCAATTCGCTGCGCTCCGGTACTCGTCCTTCCTAGACTTCAAAGGTTTTCTGTCACGCTGAGCTGAGAAGAAGACAAAGGGCTAAAATAAAGATCACTTTAGCCCTTTGTCAACAATTTAAAAGGTGCCAATGATGGCACCTTTTCGTTTTATCTAAATAATAAATGCTGACTGTGAATACCTGCTTTTTTCAATAGACTAATCAATTGCTCTTGCTCTTCACGCGTCAGACCAGAGAATGCACGCGCAATTCGAAGAGAGTGGATCGGATAAATCTTGTCAAGATAGCTTCGCCCTTTTTCCGTTAAATGGGCATAAACCGACCGTTTATCCTTGGGGTCCTGTTCTCTTTCAATGAAACCATTTCGTTCTAATTTGTCAATTACGTACGTCACATTCCCGCTGACTAGCAGGAGTCTTGAGCCGATTTGCTGAAGCTTTTGAGCACCTCTTGTGTAGAGCAATTCAAGAACGGCAAATTCAGTTGGATTAAACCCATGCTCTTTGCTGTCTCTAATACTGTGTTCTGAAACGCTTTTAAATGCTCTTGCAAAAACCTTGTAAAGCGTCATTGAGCGTTCTACTTCTTCTTCATTAAACGATAGTCTCATCACATATCTACCTCTTATAATATTTTTTTAACTTCAAGGCTGTCTTGCGGTGCAGTTGGAGCCTTTCGTAAAAAATAGAAGTACGTTTTTGAAAACCCTTTCAACCACATAAGTGACTCCATTCGTGTTATGTATAAGGTTTCGATATAAACTTTTAAAATCCTTCTTATTTTTCACAATCATCTCGAAAAAAAGCTTTTTCAGCAAACCATCAAGATGCGACACACTTTAACAAAATCTGTAAAGAATCTATAGTTTCTTGCACTTCATTCGCCAAATTTCTACAAAATTCAATATTGCTATAATATTAAACAAAAAAAAGAACCCTTTATGTGACATACGCACATTTCAAGGGATTTTTACAGACAGCGTTCTGTTTTGTTGAAAAAGAAATGATACTCTTTTTTTAAGTCACTAATTGTCATGTTCTTGGCCTCATCAGGGCTGTAAACCCCTAATGAACATAGCTGCTTCGTATAATAATGTCTTTCCTTTGCTAAAGCTTCTTTTAATATACGCCGCACCGATTATCCCTCCTATCAAGTGATTTGGATCGGGTGCTTATGAAGACTTCTTATACAAATCATTTTGTATGGCTCTTAGAAGCGCATGTGCATTCTGACCTGCAGCCTGCATGAATTGCTCGAGCAATTCATCCCTCTTCACATCTAATGCGATGATTTCTTTTGCCATACGAATGATCTGTGCTTCCTCCATCATATGCTCCTCCTCCTATGTCAATTCACCATGATTATATGCCGCCGTAAGATGTATTGCACACTCTCTGTAATCTTTCCTCCCATGGTTTTTTCATTTTTTTCGTTTTTGTGTTATATTTTCTAACAAACGATAGGTTTTTTCACTTCTCGTTCTATATAATATGAAGAAAAGACTTGCAGGGGTGAGTATATGACGCAGGAAGATGTATCTTATAAAGATAAAAAAGTCATTTCAATCGGGATTGTCAGTGAGCTAACAGGGCTTTCCGTCAGGCAAATCCGATATTATGAGGAACGTAAACTCATTTACCCCCAGCGCTCAACAAGAGGCACACGGAAATATTCTTTTGCAGATGTTGAACGTTTGATGGACATCGCCAATAAACGGGAAGACGGTGTGCAGACAGCTGAAATTTTAAAAGACATGAAGAAAAAAGAACAAGCGCTAAAAAGCGGACAATTTAAGAAAAAAATGCTGGAAGGTCAGATTAACGCACACTTTCGGTATAAAAATCGTTAAACAAAAAAAGAATCGCTCTTTTGAACGATTCTTTTTATTTAGAGGAAGCTTCAGTACCTTCTACAACCCCTACAAAGTCAATCAGCACGCCACCTCTTTCAGGATCTTCTTTCACCCGCAGGGCAAGTGCCTTTTTCTTCCCGGTTTTTGCATCTTCGTAATTCGCATGGAACACATGAATGCTGGCTTCTTCCAATTGAAAATCCTCATAAGAAAGCGTGTCTATGCCCCATTCTTTTTTCAGTTTCAGAATGTCATCCGGGCTCGGGACCGCACCTTCGACGTAGATATCTTCCATTTTTCTTTTATTTCCTTCGGTGATGGCTTCAAGCATATGCTCTGCAGCCACTAGCCTTCGGTCTTTCCCCTCGTCCTCCCTTTGACATGCACTCAGCAAAAACATACACATCAAAACGAATAAGAATTTCTTCATGTTTCTCTCCCACCTTCTCCTTAAAATGTAAAGGATGAAAGCGCTATATGCAATCTTTATACAAAAAAAGCCTGTAAAACGTCATGTTTTACAGGCTTAGATTGCGGACAAAGGATGGTCCTTTGTCTACCTTTCAGCGCGATCTGAAAACCTTTGAAGTCAAGGAAGAACGAGTACCGGAGCGGAGCGAATTGAACATTCGTGAGCACCGGCACGCAAGGACTGACACCGAATGCAAGGGTTTGTCAGCGCGCTGACACTGCAAAACGTCATGTTTTACAGTCTTCTTGCTACATAAGTGTATGAAGGAACGCTGTCGCAATACCAAAATAGATAAGCAATGATAAAATATCGTTCAATGTTGTAATCAGCGGCCCAGATGCAATCGCAGGATCGACGTTTAATCTGTGTAAAATAATAGGCACGATCGTACCTGCCATCGTTCCAATAATCAGTGTGGCAAGCAGTGAGGAACCGACAACAAATCCTAAAATCATATTGCCCTGCCACACCATTGCGACGACTGTAATAATGATGGAACAGACAATCCCAATGTAAATACTTGTTCGGAGCTCTCTAAAAATCAGGCGCATAATGGTTTTTTTCGTTAATTCTTCTTTTGAAAGCCCTCTAATGACGACGGCAAGCGACTGTGTGCCTGTATTCCCTGTCATTCCTGCAATCATTGGCATGAAGAAGGCTAAGGCGACGACTTGCTGAAGGGTATCTTCAAAGTAATTTAAAATACTGCCTGAAATCAGCCCAATGAATAAGAGTAAAATGAGCCACGGGAGACGGCGGTATGCCGCAACAAAAGCGGGCGTGTCAAATGTAATATCTTTACCAGAGGCAGCGAACTTCTCATAGTCTTCTCCTGCCTCTTGAATGACGACATCAATGATATCATCGACTGTGACGATTCCAACCAGGACATTGTTCTCTTCTACAACAGGAATGGCCAGAAAATCATACCGTTCAATCAGCTTTGCGATTTCTTCCTGATCTTGAAAAGCTCCAACGGCAATGACTCTTGTAAACATAAGATCCTGCACTTTTTCATCTGGTTCACCTAAAATGAGATCCCGGTACGACAGAACCCCTACAAGCTGCTTTTGATCATTAATGACATATAAATAGTTGATCGATTCTGCAATTTCAGCAAAGCTTTTCAGCTTTACAACTGCGTCCTGAACCGTATAGTGCTGAGGAATCCAAACGTACCGGTTGGTCATGATCCGGCCTGCTGTCTCAGCAGGATAATTCATGAGAAGCTGGACGGCCTTTGATTCCTCCGCCTCCATGTTTGATAAAAGCTGGTCTTTCAGCTCATCATCCATTTCATCAAACAAGTTGGCTAGGTCATCGTTATCCATTTTGTTTGTGACGAAGGTGGCTTTGTCTTTTCCTACTTTTTCAAGCACAATTTCTTGGTATTCGCGCTCAAGCTCACCCATCATTTCCGTCACATCATCGATTGTTAAAAAGCTGAGGAAACGGCCTCGGTGTTTTTCTGGAAGTTCTTTAAATAAATAGGCCATATCATATGGCTGAAGTTCTTCCATAATGTTTTTAAATTCTTTGCGTTTGCCGTCTCTTAATAAAATAATGATTCTTAAAATGAGTTCATCGTACGTAATGTTCTGTATCATCGCTGTTACCTCCCCAAAGTCAGGAGATACCCGAATCCCTTAGAATGTGCGGGGGTCAGGATCTCCTCTGTCTGATGCGTCAATCTGATCTTTTGACATACTCTTTATGTGTCTCGAATCGGGATGATCCATCCCCACACCTCCTTTTCTCATAAAAAAGCACCTTCAACCGAATGAAGGCGCTTTGTAAGCATGACAAAATAAACACTTGCTCCTTCAATCGTAGAGCTTTAGCACTGTATGGCATAGGATCAAATCCAGCTGCATTAAAAATCACCTTATGTCGATGATTTCTGTTGACCCATTGGCGTCTTTGGACATTTTTGGGCAGCAGCGTATCTCCATACAGGAGCCTCACCTAACGAAGTCTCATATTGTTAACACACTGAGATTACAGAAAAAGCGGAATGATGTCAATAAGCAAGATGCCAAGTATCCTTATGTATTCGCTTACTTTTCAAAAAAAGAGCGATAAACAGCTCAGCCATCGCCCTTTTCATGTCTTTTTATTCCTCTTCCGGCTGATTCATATCCTCTTGGGAGAGGAGATGAAAGGAATCATGCAAAAACAAAGCATATCCTTCTCCATCAGGATGCGGAACGTATTCCGCGTGATCCATTGTTTGCTCTTCTTCTTTTTTCTTCATATTCTCTCGCCTCCTTTCCCGTAGTTTGTCCCAATGAAAAAACCTTACACATGAAAGTGTAAGGTTTGCAGATTGTTGACAAAGGGCTAAAATGATCTTTATTTTAGCCCTTTGTCTTCTATTCAGCGTGATAGAAAACCTTTGCAGCCCTAGGAAGGGCGAGCACCGGAGCGGAGCGAATGAAACATTCGTGAGCACCGGAGCGCAGATCTGACACCGAATGCGAGGGTTTGTCTACACGATGAAAACCTTACACATGAAAGTGTAAGGTTTGGTCATAGCTTAATCATCCCATTCTTGCTTCAGGATTTTGCCTGTTTTAGCGAAAATCTCAAAATCAACTTCCTCGCCGCTTGGTGTTGTGATTTCAATTTCGTAAATGTACACACCATTTTCTTTATCTAGATCAGAATCTGTGACTGTGCCTTTTACTTTTGCAAGAGCAATTTTTTCAGCCTGTTTTTTCGTGATCTTCACGTTCTGTTTCTTTTCTTTGACTGGATCATTCAGCGCTTTTCCAGTTTTTGCATCGACATATACTTTATATTCAAAGCCGCCTTTTTTGATCTCGACCTCATACACCCATTTTCCTTTTTTACGCTCAAGATCCACATCATCCACATAGCCTTTCACCACTTTTAAGGCTGCTTTTTCAGCTTGTTTCTTTGAAACAAATGACGATTTCTTTTGCACGACTTGCTCGGCGTTTGCTGTTTGATTTGTATTTTGCGCTTGAAGTGTGAAACCACCTGCGACAAGAGTTCCCGTTAATGCTGTAGCTACTAGTACTTTTTTCATCATGTTCATTTCCTCCTCTGTTTGATTTCTTCTATATCTTAAGAAAACAAGATGATAAAGGAAGGAAAGAAACATGAGAATATCATGAGAAAAGGATTAGTTTTCGTACGTAATGCCCTCAATGTCTCCTGTATAGGCGTTCACAAGCACCTCTGCCTCTCTGCCGTCAGGCAAATCCAGCTCCACCTCAAATACGAGCATACCGCTGAATGTTTCAAGATCAGCATCATCCACTGTTCCGCCAACTTCTTTGACGGCAATTTGGATGGCTTCCTCGACGGTGATTTTCGTGAGCTTCTTTTCTTTAGAGGTTGGTTTTTTCTTTTCTGCTTCAAGCACCTTAAATGACTGTTTGCCGACCTCAACTTGATACAATTCTTTTTTTGATTGGATGGTAAAAATGAAACGATCTGACGTCTCCTTTTTTTGAATGACGGTTCCGCTCACCTTTTTAACAGCCGCCTCTTCCGCCTGGAGCTCAGCATTTTTTTCATTTGGCTTCTGATAGCTTTTTAACTGTCTAATTTCTTTCATTTGACCGCTTGCAGAAGATGCAATGATTTGATAGATGCCATTTGCATTTTCGAGCGTCATTGTGTAGTCCTGTTTATGATTGATTAAATCAATATGTGTAATGTTTCCATTATAGTCTTTTGAGATCATTTTTTTCATTTCTGCTTCACTTAATATTTTTTGATCAATGGTTTGGATCATGAGCATTGCAAAGGCCGCAAGAATCACAAGACATCCTGCGAGCGCAAGCACCATTTTCGTTTTTCTAGACATGCAGCGCCTCCTTCCTATTTCCTATTTTATAAGGAGGAAATGAGAAATTGATGAGAAAAGACCCATTTATTTCTGAAAAAGAATGGTCATGGCTGTTCCTTCGCCGATACGGCTGTCTACCTTCAGCTCGGCTTCATGTTCTTCTGCAATTTGCTTCGCAATTGAAAGACCGAGTCCGGTTCCGCCCGTCTCACTGTTTCTCGCTTCATCCACACGGAAAAAGCGGTCAAAGATTTTCGGCAGATCCTCTTCTTTTATGCCAATTCCTTGATCAATCACTGAAATAAATGGCTTGTCTCCTGCCCATCCGCAGGTCACATCAACTGGCTCTCTGCTATATTTGACCGCATTATCAATTAAGATAGTCAAGAGCTGTTTGATTTTCTCTTCGTCTCCTTCTGCGATCAGCGGCTGATCTGTCTGCACATGAGATTGAATCGTTCGATTGGTGGCCACTTCAAGTGTATGGCATAGCTGCTTGCACAAATGACCAAGATCAACCGGCTTCATATCCAAGTATAACGGCTGGCCGTTTTTCGCCAATGTCAGTAATTGATCTGTCAGTCTTTTCATTTTTTTCGCTTCATCATGAATCGCTTGGGAGGATTCTTCTACAACCTCTGGACGTGTTTGCCCCCAGCGTTTGAGTAAATTGCTGTAGCTCATAATGACGGTAATCGGTGTCTTCAATTCATGGGAGGCATCATGCAAAAATTGCTGTTCTTTTTCATAATGCTTCTCGAGAATCTCGGACATTTCATTAAAGGTTTGTCCCATTTGATATAGTTCATCCTTTGAATCGCCTGTTAATTCAATTCGTTTAAACGCCTTCTCTTTCATACTTGCCTTCATGGTACTCGTCATTCTGCTAATCGGCCGGACAATTTGCTTTGTTAAAACGTGGCCTGCAAAATAGGAAAGCACAATAAACAAAACGCCGGTAGCGATTAAAATCATTTTTAGTAACGCTAAGTTCTCTTCCGTATTTTCGATTTCTTCATATACTTGAAGCGACATAATCTCACCATTTGTCCAAATGACCGGAATAGCAGCGAACGCAATCATATGCTTATTGTATTCTTTGATTTCTGCTGTCTGGCCAGATTCGTATGTAAAAGGCAGTGAGCTAAACGTTGATTCCTTTGTGACAGTCAGTTTTGACTCTCCCGTTTCTGTCACGACACGGATCATACCATTTTGAGGCAGGTACGCCTTCAGCAGCTCCGAGGACGGAAGACCCTCTTCCTCTGATTTTTTTAAAGCAATCGCAATATTTTCAGCCACCTCAGACAAGCGGGACATATCTTTTTGCGTCAAGGTCATCGAAAAAATAAAATAAATGGCTGTATGAAACAAGAGCACCATTAAAAACAAAGACAACGACGTATAAAGCTGAATCTTATTTTTTAATCTCATTCTTTATCCTTTCATCACATAACCCACACCTCTCACTGTGTGAATCAGCTGTTTTTCGAATGGGTAATCGATTTTTTTCCTTAAATAACGGATATAGACATCTACCACGTTTGTATCACCGAAATAATCAAAACCCCAAACCGCTGTTAAAAGCTGATCTCTTGTGAGCACTTGCTGCTGATGGTTCAGTAAGTGAACAAGCAGGTCATATTCTCTCGGTGTGAGTTCAAGCATTTGCCCAGCCCTTTGTATTTCTCTTGTTTTCTCGTTGACCGTTAAGTCTGCTATGCTCAGCTCTGTCTCCTTTTCTTCTTGTGCATGTATATTCAACCTTAGCTGTGCACGAATTCGTGCTAATAATTCTTCTATATCAAAAGGTTTTGTTATATAATCATTCGCCCCAAGATCGAGCCCGCTAACTTTATCAGGAACACTTCCCCTTGCTGTAATCAAAATAATAGGTGTCGCTGTATTTGTCTTTCGAACCCTTCTCAGCACTTCAAGCCCGCTTAACTCTGGAAGCATGACATCAAGCAGAACCAAATCGAAGCTATCTTCTTCAAGAGCCTGAAGCCCATCTATTCCTGTCTCTTTGACTGTCACCTCATATCCTTCATATTCAAGCTCAAGTGACAGCACCCTTGCGATTTTCTTTTCATCTTCGACTACGAGTATCTTCCCTTTGTTCATCTCTATCTCTCCTATCTAAAAGGCAAGCTTGTCTTTCCATTATTATATGTTGCCTTTCTTATTTGGAACAGTCACAATCTTCACATCTATTTTTTTATGGAGGGAATTATTTTTGAGAAAAAACATTTAACTTGAGCCTACTTCTCAAGTTGTTACTTCATCTCATTATTTTTTAGTCTGCCGCTTTTAGTTCTATTCACCCATTTTCATCTGTACAGGTGCAACCTCACTATGCAGCATTTCCTTCTTTTTCATATGATATCAAGAGTTTTCTTCAAAAGGTGAGCTCTTTCGTCAATATGTGAGGAGAACTGCACTTTTGATAATAGATTGATTATTTGAAAAATTATTACAATTGACCCTTTCCGATCAAAAGTTTCTTTTATACAATAACATTATGCAGCCTGAATCTACTTTGAAAACAAAATAAGGAGGGCTTTCTTATGAAAGGTGAAATTCGCTTAATTCCGTATGAAGTAAAAGCCAATGTGATGGAAGCGAAAGAGACGCCGGAAAGTATTCAGGAGATTAAAGCACCCGAACTTTGGTCAAGTGGCTTCAAAGGAAAAGGCATAACCATTGCTGTCCTTGATACAGGCTGTGACACAGAGCATCCCGACTTAAAAGATCAGATTATCGGTGGGAAGAACTTTACCGATGATGACGATGGAGATGCTGAAAATGTAAAAGACTACAATGGGCATGGTACCCATGTAGCAGGAACGATTGCCGCAACCGATCAAAATGGCGGAATTTTAGGGGTTGCCCCTGAAGCCAAGTTGCTCATCGTGAAAGTTCTTGGCGGTGAAAATGGCAGCGGAAAATATGAGTGGATCATTGATGGCATCAACTATGCCGCAGAGCAGAAGGTTGATATTATCTCCATGTCTCTCGGTGGTCCAAGCAATGAGCCTGCCCTGCAAGAAGCCATTCAAAATGCGGTAAAAAGCGGTGTGCTTGTTGTGTGTGCAGCAGGAAATGAAGGGGACGGGGACGAGCGTACGGAAGAGTTCTCCTACCCAGCAGCATACAATGAAGTCATTGCCGTCGGTTCTGTTTCCCTTGCTAGAGAATCCTCTGAATTTTCTAACGCCAATAAAGAAATCGACCTCGTCGCTCCAGGAGAAGACATTTTATCCACTCTTCCTAACCATAAATATGGCAGGCTCACAGGGACTTCAATGGCTGCCCCTCACGTAAGCGGTGCACTAGCCATTATTAAAAATGCCGAAGAAGAAGCGTTCCAGCGCAAGCTGACAGAGCCTGAGGTTTATGCTCAGCTTGTCAGAAGAACCCTTCCATTAAAACAGTCGAAAGCCCTTGTAGGGAATGGATTTTTATATTTAACTGCACCTGATGTCCTTTTAGAAAAAACATTGGAAGCAGATCTTTTATCTCTATAGCTTAAATAGAGGTCCTGAGAAAAGATAGAATTTTCTCAGGATTTTTTTAATTAAAATTATTCAAAATTTACTTTGACGAAATGAAGTGAACGTTATATAATCGAACACAATAAATTCATAGTTTGAGAGTCGGTAATTCGATTACACGTCGAATTTTAATTGGGAAGACCGGTGAAAATCCGGCGCGGTCCCGCCACTGTGAGTGAGGAGAGCTTTTCTCAGGAATCCACTGTCATTAGGATGGGAAGGATGAAAAGCTTGCAGATTCACCAGCCAGGATACCAGCCGCTCTATCACATCAAACCCCCCTACGGTTGATAGGAGATGTCGGAAAAGCGTCAGTGATACTCACGCCTTATTTCGCACACACATTTTGTCTTTTAAACCAGACATTTACCTCATCAATCATGATCATGAGCGTAAATGTCTTTTTATATTTAGAGGAGGAATTGGAATTGACAATTGTTAAAACAAGTAATCTAGGCTTTCCGCGAATTGGTTTAAACAGAGAATGGAAAAAAGCACTTGAGTCTTACTGGAAAGGTCAAACAGACCGCGAAACCCTCTTAAGCACACTGGATGAACAATTTTTAACTGCCATTAAAACACAAATCGATCAACAAATTGATGTTGTTCCTTCTGGAGACTTTACCTTCTATGATCACGTGCTGGATACCGCTGTTATGTTCAATTGGATTCCAGAGCGCTTCCGCAGCTTAAAAGACCCGCTAGATACATACTTCGCGATGGCAAGAGGAACAAAAGATGCCGTCTCAAGTGAAATGACAAAATGGTTTAATACAAACTATCACTACATCGTTCCAGAATACGAAAAAAGCACAGAATTTAAACTCACACACAACAAACCGCTTGAAGCTTACGAAAAGGTGAAAAAGGCGTTTGGTGTTGAAACAAAACCGGTTGTACTTGGTCTATATACATTTGTCTCACTTTCTAAAGGTTATGAAGCAAATGAAGTAAAAGAAATCCAGCAGCGTCTAGTGCCGCTTTATACTCAGCTTTTAAAAGAACTTAAAGAAGCAGGCGTCAAATGGGTTCAAATTGATGAACCTGCACTTGTCACAGCTTCCAGTGAAGACGTAAAAGCCGTAAAAGAAATCTATCAAACGATCAAAGAAGCCGTACCTGGGTTGAACATTCTTCTTCAAACATACTTTGATTCAGTAGATGCGTATGAAGAGCTTGTCACATATCCTGTTGAAGCAATCGGTCTTGATTTTGTCCATGATCAAGGGCGCAACCTTGATCAAGTGAAAAAGCACGGCTTCCCGAAAGATAAAATTTTAGCAGCAGGCGTCATTGATGGAAGAAATATTTGGAGATCAGACCTTGGCGAAAGATTATCCTTTATTTCTGAAGTCATTGCTGACGTTCAGCCGAAAGAAGTATGGCTGCAGCCATCAAGTAGCTTACTGCATGTGCCAGTTGCCAAACACCCAAGCGAACAGCTTGAAGAAAAACTATTAAACGGACTGTCTTATGCCACTGAAAAGCTGGCTGAATTGACACTGCTAAAAGAAGGTTTAACAAAAGGAGCAGCTGCCATTGATGCTGATATTAACGAAGCAGCACAAGCACTTCTTACCTTAAAAGAGTTCGCAAAAGGAACAAATGCGGATCTAACAGCGGAACGCAACAATCTTTCATCGAAAGATTTTAAACGTCCAGCTGCCTTTGAAGAACGCCTTCGTATCCAAAACGAATCTCTTGAGCTCCCGCTTCTTCCAACAACAACAATTGGCAGTTTCCCGCAGTCTGCCGAAGTGCGCAGTGCTCGTCAAAAGTGGCGCAAAAATGAGTGGACAGATGCAGAGTACGATGAGTTTATTAAGAAAGAAACAAAACGATGGATTGATATTCAAGAAGAAATTGGTCTGGATGTGCTCGTACATGGGGAATTTGAACGTACAGACATGGTTGAATACTTCGGCGAGAAGCTAGCCGGATTTGCCTTTACAAAATTTGCTTGGGTTCAATCCTATGGATCACGCTGCGTGAAGCCGCCAATCATTTATGGAGATGTAGAGTTTACAGAGCCAATGACAGTGAAAGAGACAGTTTACGCACAAAGTTTAACAAAGAAAAAAGTCAAGGGCATGCTGACAGGACCTGTTACCATCTTAAACTGGTCTTTCCCAAGAACGGATATCTCTCGCAAAGATATTGCTTTCCAAATCGCTTTCGCTTTGCGTAAAGAGGTAGAAGCTTTAGAAGCAGCTGGTATTCAAGTGATCCAAGTGGATGAGCCTGCGCTAAGAGAAGGACTTCCGCTCAAAGAAAGTGATTGGGCAGAATATTTAAACTGGGCAGCAGAGTCATTCCGTTTATCCACATCATCCGTTCAAAATGAAACACAAATTCATACACATATGTGCTACAGTAACTTCGAGGATATTGTCGATACAATCGAAGACTTGGATGCTGACGTGATTACAATTGAACATTCACGCAGTCATGGCGGATTCCTCGATTACTTAGAAAAACACCCGTATTTGAAAGGACTTGGACTAGGTGTTTATGACATCCATAGCCCGCGCGTTCCATCTGTTGAAGAAATGAGCAAAATTATTGATGATGCGCTGAACGTTTGTCCAACAGATCGCTTCTGGGTGAATCCGGATTGCGGTCTAAAAACTAGACAAGAGCCTGAAACCATTGCTGCTTTGAAAAACATGGTCACAGCTGCTGAAGTCGCTCGTAAAAAGCTGGCGCAGCACGCTTAATTGAATGTCTCTCCCCTGCTGAACTCGGCAGGGGTTTTTTATGCGCAAATTGGCCTGTTCGATCTCCTGCTATGATGATTTCTTTTCTAGCATGATTCGTTTATACTAGAGAAGTCAGTCGAACAAAGGGAGGAAGACAATGAATCACGAAGATTTTTTACAACGCGCAATTGATCTTGCAGTAGAAGGAGTCAATAGTGGTACTGGCGGCCCTTTTGGAGCAGTCATTGTCAAGGATGGTCAGATTATTGCAGAGGGCAGCAACAACGTGACAACGAGTAACGATCCAACCGCACATGCAGAAGTCACAGCCATTCGCAAAGCGTGCCAAACTCTACATACATACCAATTAGAAGATTGCATTCTATACACAAGCTGCGAGCCTTGTCCGATGTGCCTTGGCGCTATTTACTGGGCTAGACCAAAAGCTGTGTATTTTGCTGCTGGACATCAGGATGCAGCGGATTCTGGTTTTGATGACTCATTTATTTATGAAGAAATCAACAAAGAATACGAATCAAGAAATATACCATTTTACAAGCTGACACCTCAAAAAACCCTTGCACCATTTGAAGCATGGGAAGCATACGATAAAAAGAAAGAATATTAAAAAAAGACACCTGCTCGTAAGCAGGTGTTGCGGATTGTTGACAAAGGGCTAAAATGATCTTTATTTTAGCCCTTTGTCTTCTTTTCAGCGTGATAGAAAACCTTTGCAGCCCTAGGAAGGACGAGCAGCGGAGCGGAGCGAATTTGACATTCGTGAGCACCGGAGCGCAGACCTGACACCGAATGCGAGGGTTTGTCTACACGCTGGACACCTGCGGGTAAGCAGGTGTCTTCTACTATTCCTCCGCCACTTCAAGCTCTACTTCAATGTTCCCTCTTGTTGCTTTTGAATATGGACAGAATTCATGTGCAGCATGGACAAGCTCTTTCACTTTGTCATGATCATGACCTTTCGCAGACACAATCAGCTTTACGCCAAGCTTAAAGCCGCCGTCGCTTTCATCTTTTAAAAGACTGACATGTCCTTCTACTTCCGATTCTATTTCTATCCCTTGCTTCTTCGCTACGTGCTCAAGTGCTCCTCCGAAACAAGCTGCATAGCCTGCTGCAAATAATTGCTCTGGGTTTGTACCAGTCTCTCCATCTTTCTTTGCGTTAGGCATGACAATGTTATGGTCGAGCACACCATCCTCTGAACGAACATGTCCAGCTCTTCCATGCTGCGCCTTTACTTTTGCTGTGAATAATGGTTTCATCTTCATCTCCTCCTTCATCTATTCATCCTTTTCACGTTCTATTCATTTCTCAAACATTTATCGCACATTGAAGAATTTTTCATTTTTCGTCTGTATTTATTTTAAAAAGGAAGAAAATCTTATACAATGATAAGTATGACAAAAAATAGTTGGTGACTGACATGACAAATGAATTTGAACATATGAAGCTGGAAAATCAGCTTTGTTTCTTGTTATATGCAAGTTCACGAGAGATGACGAAGCAGTATAAACCGTTGTTAGAAGAATTAAACATTACGTACCCGCAATATTTGGCACTGCTTTTATTGTGGGAGCATGGAACATTAAATGTGAAAACGATGGGAGAGCTTCTCTATTTAGACTCCGGTACACTCACGCCCATGCTGAAACGAATGGAGCAAAATGGACTCATTATCCGAGAACGTTCGAAAGAGGATGAGCGGTCTGTACAAATTCGTTTAACGGAATATGGAGAGCAGCTAAAAGAAAAGGCCACTGCGATTCCGTCTCACATGCTGACTGGGACAGGCAGATCGGAAGAAGAGCTAAAAACACTGCGTGCCTCTTTACATGAGCTTTTGCAAAATTTAACACAATCAAAAGGCTGAGGGAACATTCCCTCAGCCTTTTATAATGTCTATTATTGTGCGACAGCTACTAGTTCTACTTCGATGTTTCCTTGAGTTGCTTTTGAATATGGGCAAACGCCGTGTGCTTTATGAACAAGTTCTTCTAATGCTGACTGCTCAATTCCAGTTCCTTTTACCTCTAATTGAACGCCTAGTTTGAAGCCGCCATCTGAACTGTCTTTTAATAAGCTGACATGTGCTGTAACTTCACTTTCAAAGCGAATACGCTCTTGTCTCGCTACCATTTGAAGGGCTGAATCAAAACATGCAGAGTAGCCTGCTGCGAATAATTGCTCTGGATTTGTTGCTTTTTCAAGTTTTTTTGCTCTTGGTGTTCCAGGCATTGCTACATCATGTTCAAGTACACCATCTGTTGAAACAACCTTACCTTCTCTTCCTCCGACAGCTGATACCGTTGCTGTAAATAAAACGTCTGACATGAATATAACCCTCTTTCTCTCCAATAATGTTTTCTACAATTGAATTGTACACAATTTAAATTACAGAGTCAATCAATAAATACTCTTTTTTAAGTTTTCCTGCCTGAACCCTTTTTATGAGTATGTCCGGAAATTGTTAGGCAGTAAAAAAAGCCCTTTAAAAAGGGCTTTTAGATCGTGTCATGCTGCGGATTCGGTTGTTCTAGCGTATGGTTTCTGTTATCTGGGTCGGCATTTGCTGCTGCCAGCCACAATGCCATAATGGTGATGCTTGTACAGACGACTGCCCATTTTTTAAAATTCATATAAACAATCCCCTCTCTGAATATAGATTCGAGCATGTTCCGCTTCCCCATAGAACATGGAAGATTTTTCATAATCCCCCATTTCATTATAATACTTTGCGGTATCTAATGCCAGCTCCTCTATATCTGGATATGCATAGGCAGACTCTAAAAAATGGAAAATTCGTTTAATATGCTCAGCATCTTGTCTTAAATACAATGCTTCTAGAAATATGGTTTTCTGAATATGAATGTCATCTTGAAGAGCTTCTGCTCTCTTCATACATTCTTCTCTGTAGTGTAATGCTTCTTCGTGTTTTCCTTGTTTGTATAATATCTGAGCGGCTGTATAAAGAGGGTCTATAGATCGACGAAGATGATCGGATTGATTTTGATCAAATAACGAGATGGATTCTTTCATTAATTCGAGTGCGCGGCCCAAGTCTCCCATTCGGTAATAACTGTTGCCCATATTAAACAAAGAGGAGGCAATAAAACGCACATTTTGAAACTCTCTTGATCTCGCAAGTGCTCTTTCGAGATGTGGTAATGCTTTTTCATGCCTTCTCATATCATCGTAGTTACCGGCCACAATAAATTCACACTGAATCGTGCGAAGCGCATACAGTTCATGCTGAACATAAACATCCAGCGCTAGTTTAGCATGGTGCATCGAGATATGAGTTTGTTTCATGTGATAATATATTTCTGACATTTTAAAATGAAATTCCGCACGTTCAATATCATCTGATACAAAAGAAAGCTTATGCTCTGCCTTTTGATAAGACGATATGGCAGCAATATACTCCCTCCGCCCGAATTCATACATGCCTCTAAAAAAATGATAGTAGTATTCAAGCATGCCTGTGACATGCGTTTGATGCTCATCTATTTCTTTCGAAAGCTCGGAAAAGTTGGCGCGAAGCTTTCCTTCCTTTAATGGCTTTAAATAATCGAGCATGACCTCATGCCTAAATTCCATTAAAGAAAAATAGAGAAGCAAATTCTGATCTTCTTCCATTGAATCAAGAGAGGTGCGAATTTCCTGCTTTAACAGTTCTGCTTGTTCGGAATCAAATCTGCGGATTAATTCATACCACTTGTTGATTTTCACTCCAATATCCGAAGAGGGAATGATTTTCGCCATACGTTGCCTTCTCCAATCTTCTCAAAATATAAAACATTACCATATTTTATCATACTTGACCGGAGAAATACAAAAATGAAAGGAAAAAGAGAGCCTGTTGTCACAAGACTCTCTTTTAAATTCGTTATTCTCTTATTTGTCCTTGACCACGAATGACAAATTTTTCAGACGTTAAGGCTGGCAGACCCATTGGCCCTCTTGCATGAAGTTTTTGCGTACTAATTCCTATTTCCGCTCCATAGCCAAATTCAAATCCATCTGTGAAACGAGTAGAAGCATTATGATAAACAGCGGCAGCATCGACAGCTGTTAAGAAAAGGGCTGCATGCTCATCGTTTTCCGTAATGATCGCTTCAGAGTGCTTAGAGCTATATGTTTGAATATGCTTAATCGCTTGTTCTATGTTTTCTACAATTTTAATACTGACGATCGGTGCTAAAAACTCCGTTGCATAGTCCTCATTTGTCGCTAATGCAGCACTAGGAGCAAGCGCGCAAACGGCTTCATCACCGCGTATTTCTACCCCATTGGATTGAAGGGCTTCAAATAAGGAAGCACCGTAGTTGTTTGCCCATGTTTTATGAATGACAATGCTCTCGATCGCATTACAAACAGAAGGTCTTTGAGTTTTGGCATTCAGCACAATCCGCTCAGCCATTTCGTTTTTCGCTGTTTCATCAATGTAGATATGACAATTTCCTGCACCTGTTTCAAGCACCGGCACAGTTGACTCTCTCACGACAAGATCAATTAAATTCTTCCCGCCGCGCGGAATGAGGACATCCAGGTATTCATTTAAAGTGAATAGCGTTTTCGCCGTTTCACGGCCAGTATCTTCAATTAATTGCACACTGTCTACTGGAATATCCGTCGTATGAAGCGCTTCATGAATCACCTTTACAATCGCTTTATTACTATGAATAGCAGAGGAGCTTCCGCGCAGAATCACAGCATTCCCAGTTTTCAAGCAAAGGGTCGCAGCATCGACTGTCACGTTTGGTCTTGCTTCATAAATCATTCCAACCGTTCCAAGCGGTACACGAACCTTTTCGATGAACAGACCGTTTTCTTTTTGAATGGTTTCTAACGTTTCACCAATTGGATCTTTTAGCTGAATGAGTTGAAGGGTCGCATCTGCAATGGCTTCAATTCTCTCTTCCGTGAGTGTGATCCGGTCAATGACAGATGGCGTGAACTGCTTTTCCTCAGCAGCCTGAACATCTTTTTGGTTCTCTTCTATTAAATAAGCTGAAGATGCTTTTAGTGCACTGGCAATGGCGTGCAGGGCAGCATTTTTTTGTTCCGTCGTTTTTAGAAGCAGCTGATCTTTGGCTGCACTTGCTTTTTTTGCTTTTTCAAGAACTTCATTCATCGTATTCCCTCCTCAGTTTTGTACATGCTGTACCCAGTGATCTCGGTGTATGACCTCAGGCTTCTCTTTTGCAAGCTCGTCACTTCGCATTCCTTTAATGCCGAGAAGCTCATCGGAGGCGTACAAGGTTTGTCCCTTACCAACTAATCCGTTTGGACCGACGACTTCTACGACTTCTCCTTTAGAAAAGTCACCAGCGACATCAATAACTCCTGCCGGAAGAAGGCTTCTGCCATTATGCAAAATCGCCGCTTCCGCTCCTGCATCAATCATGATCTTCCCAGAGACCGGTGAGTGGAATTGAATCCATTGACGGCGGTTGTTCACAGCTGATAAATCCTGTTCACCGATATACGTTCCGTCGCCTTGACCCGCAAGTATGCGAAGCAGCTTGTCTTCCCCAGTGCCTGTGCCAATGAAGACTTTCACGCCAAGTGAAAGTGCCGTTTGTGCAGCTGAGAGCTTCGATTTCATTCCGCCTGTTCCAACCTTTGAACCGGTGCTCTTTGCATATGAAAACAATTCTTCTGAAATGTGGGTCAGGACATCAAATCGCTTCGCCTCAGGATGCTCATTTGGATTTGCATCATAAATGCCATTGATGTCTGTTAATATGATCAATTGGTCTGCATGAATTAATCCACTGACAAGAGCTGACAGCATGTCATTATCCCCAAAGGTAAGCTCCTCGATGGAGACTGAATCATTTTCGTTTATGATCGGCAAGATTTTTCTTTCAAGCAGCTCCATCATCGTTGCGTACGCATTTCGATATCTTGTTCGATCTGAAAAGTCATTACGTGTTAAAAGCATTTGAGCAGGTGTCATATGAAACTGTGAAAAAAGCTCTGTATATTTCTGCATTAACAAACCCTGTCCAACGGCGGCAGCTGCCTGTTTCCCCTTTAAGGTCACAGGTCTTGATGGATAGCCTAAACTGCCAAATCCTGCTGCAACGGCTCCTGATGAAATTAAAATGATTTCATGACCTGCTTCTTTGAGCTTTGCTATGGCTCTTACATGATCCTGCATCTTTTGTTCATCAATGGCTCCTTTTTGCTCTGTTAATGAACTGCTGCCAATTTTTATGACGATCCTTTGCTTTTTCATCCTTGATTCCCTCCGCTATACCTTTAGGCACAAAAAAATCCCTATTTCTCCTTATGTAAAGGACGAAAAGGGATTTTCCGTGGTACCACCTTCATTGAATAAGCATGCAATCTGCTTATTCCACTCAACTCCTGTAACGCCAGGCACGCGCTTAGATTTTTCCTCTAAGGCTCAAAGGGCAGGTTCAGCAGCTGTCTGCGGCAAATGTTTCAGCACATCATTTGCTCTCTTTACGCATCAGTTCCTGCTTACTATTCCTTTTCAACGCTCGTTAATTTTTTTATATTATCACCAATTGCTAAAGAAAAGTCAAGCGGTCAATTAAAGACAATCGTTTTATTCTCATGAACAATAATGCGATCTTCAAGGTGCCATTTGACAGCACGTGCAAGCACACTGCGCTCAATTGTCCGGCCAATATTTTTTAGGGCTTCCGCATCATCCCGGTGATCGACCCGCTCAATATCCTGTTCAATGATCGGGCCTTCGTCTAAATCATTGGTGACATAATGAGAAGTCGCACCAATTAATTTGACCCCCCGCTCATATGCCCGCTTGTATGGGTTTGCACCAATAAACGCTGGCAGGAAGGAATGATGAATATTAATGATTTTGTTCGGATGCTCTTCAATGAATCCAGGCGTTAAAATTTGCATGTATCTAGCAAGCACAACCACATCAATGTCGTACTCTTCTAATAAGGCGAGCTGCTCTTTTTCAGCTTCTTTGCGAATGTCTTTGTTCGCCTTTACAAAATGGAATGGGATTCCAAGCGATTCTACTGTATCTTTTGCCGTTTCATGATTGCTGATCACAACTGCGATTTCAGCCATTAAATTTCCGCTTTGCCATTCCCACAGAAGCTCATGCAGACAATGAAGCTCTTTTGAGACAAAGATTGCCAGCTTTTTAAGCTCACTTGCACGCGACATGCTCCACGTCATTTGAAATGATGCTGCGATTGGCTCAAAACTATTTTTCAATTGATCCATATTCGCCGAGATGTCTTTCCAATCAAATTCAATTCTTAAAAAGAACCGGCCGCTTTCATGATCGGTTGTGTATTGGCTCGATTCAATGATGTTCGCTCCGTGCTCAAATAAAAAGGAAGAAACAGCTGATACAATACCAGGCTGATCTGGGCAGCTGACAAGTAATCTGCCTTTTTGCTCGTGCTTTTGTCTGTGTAATTCAAGTTTCTCTGTAATCAATGTTCTCATGTATCATGACCTCATTTGCGTTTTCATTCTAATGAAATATTATACTGGACTGGAAAGAGAAAAAGCAATGAAGAGTCCATTTTTTATTGAATATTCATTCAATTCTGCACCTAGCATGATATAATGTGAGTAGACCTTTTATCACAAAAGGAGTGATGGAGATGAAAAGCATGACTTTGTTTGGTAAAGTGAGCTTTTGGCTCGGCATCGTATGTCTGATCACAGGTATTTATCTTTTTATGGCCGGTGAGAGACTCATTCCTTTGCTCACATTTGGTGTCTGTTTTCTTCTAGTGAGTCAGCTTTACCGCAAAAATGAAAACGATTCCAATCATCATTCGATGTAACAAAAAAGGGCTAAAATGATTTTTATTTTAGCCCTTTTTCTTCTTTTTCAGCGTGATAGAAAACCATTGCAGGTCTGACAAAGAATGCGTGGGTTTGTCTACATTCTGAGGCTGGCAGACAGATGACAGCCTTTTCTTATTCAATGATTTTTAACCCGACCGCCGCAGATAAAATCAGTGCGATAAAGAATATACGTTTTGCGTCCTTCGACTCACCGTAAAACAGCATGCCGACAATGGCTCCTCCAGCAGCTCCAATGCCAGTCCAAATGGCGTATGCCGTTCCCATCGGAATTGTATTCATCGCAAGAGAGAGCATGAGAAAGGACAGCGAAAATCCAGCTGCAATGAATAAAATCCATTTGACATGCCGGTCTTTCTGGAATTGATTCATCATGGTGACACAAAGCATTTCTAAAATGCCTGCACCAATGAGTAAAAGCCAGCTCATGATTCAGTCTCTCCTTTCTTTTCACCTGTGGTTAGTTTAAGCCCTAATACACCACTTAAAAGCACCATGATTAAAAGTAATTTCACTAGCTGTACTGGCTCTCCCAGTACCATACCTACTATGACAGTACCTGCTGTCCCAAGTCCGGTGAAAACGGCATAAAGTGTGCCAACTGGCAGTACAGTCGTGGCTTTCAGGAGTAAATAAAAGCTCACGACAATACAAACGATGGTTGCGGCCCATTCCAATAAAGAGTCAGCATATTTCAACCCCATCACCCAGCCAACTTCAAAGATGGCTGCAATCAATACATTTCCCCATTTCATCCGATTCTCTTCCTTTCTGAACGATTCCAAGCAATAAAAAAAGCCCGGAAATCGATCGTTTGATCAAATCTCCCGGGCTTTTATCCCTCCGTGTCCATACGGTCTATTGTCTAGACCCTATGTGTTTTCTCTCGGTCCAGACTGCGCCACCCGCACGGAACCCTAGAAAACCATTTCTTAATAAGCAGATCTACTTAAAGCAGATTCTGTGTGTCAAAATTGTATCACACCCCGAAATACCGGTCTACCGCTTTGCTTTCCACATGCAAATATACTTGTTCATTTTTCGAAAGAATTTTTATGGAACCGCCGTATACTAAGTGTTAGAAACAGGTCCACTGATAAAGAAGATTTGCGGGCTGTTTCGCGTGCTGCGGACTGAAGGGAAATGAGCGTATATGACAATCCATTTATTTTTTATCACATTGACGATCAAGCGGAAATACAAGGACATGGAGACCGTACTTTACGAACAAGAAGTTGAAGCATTTTATGAAGAAATGAAACAAAAGCAGCTAAAATATATGAACTAAAACAGGAATGAGAAAAGGAGGAGATTGACATGTTTATGATGCTTGATTGTAAAAAGGATCTATTCCGCATTCCTTAAAGCCCGGATACGTCAATGATCACATCGCTGATATAATGAAATCAGATTGATGTGATGAACGTTCAACTTTAGGATGATGTATTTACAGATCATCCGTCGTACCCCAAACAATGCTGAAAAACATTTTATAGAAAATCAAGAGGTGGCTTCATATGATGATGACCGATGAACAAAAACATGAATTTTATCAAGCACTTGTTGACAAGAATCCGCAATATGACGGCACATTCTTTGCCTGTATTAAGACAACCGGTATCTTCTGTCATGCCACATGTACGGCCAGAAAGCCAAAATTTGAAAACTGTGAGTTTTTCTTTACAGCGGAGGAAGCACTGCTGGCAGGGTATCGCCCGTGCAAGCGCTGCACACCATTAACATACCCTAACAGCATTCCTGAAGAAGTCAAAACACTCGTTTCAGCAGTAGAAAAAAATCCTGAGAAACGCTGGAAGGAAGAGGACTTCCGCCAATTAGGGATTCACTCTGCCACAGCTCGAAGAAAGTTTAAAGACATTTACGGCATGACCTTTGTTCAATATGCAAGATCACGCCGAATGGGACTTGCCTTTAAAGAAATTTTGAACGGAAAAAAAGTAATCGATCAGCAGGTCACTTTCGGCTATGAATCTTCAAGTGCCTTCAATGATGCATTTACAAAAATCATGGGAAATCCTCCCAAAAAAGCGCAGATTCACATTCTCTATGCTAATTTTATTTCCACACCGATCGGGCGGATGATGAGTGTGACAGATACCACACATGTGTATTTACTGGAGTTTATGGACAGGCGGGGACTCGAAAAAGAAATTGAAACATTAAGAAAGAAGCATCATGCCCGCATTTTAGTTGGAGAAACAAACGTCCATCAGCAATTAGCAAAGGAATTGGCCTTATATTTTGAGAAAAAGCTGACCAAGTTTACTGTACCGCTTTCTTTACATGGCACCCCTTTTCAAATGAAGGTGTGGGACCAGCTCTCACGCATTCCAGCAGGCGAAACGAGATCCTATCGAGATCTAGCCACGAAACTAGGCGATCCGCATTTGGTTCGTGCTGTCGGTAATGCAAATGGTGCCAATCAATTGGCGATTATCATTCCCTGCCACCGCGTGATTCAAACAAGTGGTGAGCTTGGAGGCTACGGCGGAGGGATTGAACGGAAGAAATATTTGCTTCAGTTAGAACAGCGTGCATAAAAAAACGGCTCTGCTTATTCGGTAAGCGAGCCGTTTTCTCCGTTACGGGTGATGCTGTATACATCAACGATTTGGTCCCATTTTGAAATGGTTTTTTCTTTTTTCATGCCCATTTTTAAAGCGACCTTCACCGACGCTTCATTCTCAGGACGAATTAGGCTGACCATCCGTCTGACCTTCATTTCTTCAAATCCATAGGTAAGGCAGCCTTTTGCAGCCTCAGCAGCATAGCCATTCCCCCACGCCGCTTTCTTTAGCATATAGCCAATCTCAAGCTCGGTTTGTCCTTCAATGTTTTGCAGGACAATGCCGCTTTGTCCAAGTCGTTCATTTGTTTCTTTATCTTCAATGATCCATAGCGAGGTGTGGTACATGCGGTCATTTTTTTGATTCCATGCAATCCACTCTTTTGTCTGCTGTTCATCCTTCAAAGAAGGATAATACTTCATCACTTCTTCATCCTGAAACAGCTCGTCATATAAAAATGACGCATCATGTTCATTCATCGTTCTCAGTTTCAGGCGCTCTGTTTCAAATACTGTTCTTGTTTGAACTGTCATTGATGATCCCCCCTTTTTTACTTGCTAAAAATATCTCCGAACAATCCATTTGAATCTGGGGCAAAGTAATGGAAGCCCGCACCGGTTAAACTTGCAGCCAGCGCTGTCCACATCATTAAACTGACAGTCATCCACACCGCGACTTGCTTTCTTTTCGTTCCAAAGCTCATGCACATCAAGGCTGCTAAATGACTGCCGATGATAAAAGGACCAATGAACGCTAACCCAGGCAGACCGTATCGTTCCCAAATTTTTCTCGCCCGCAGCTGCTTTTTCTCTCCTTTTTCATCACCTTTTTCCTCTTTTCTTTTTAACCACCACGCTTTAAACCGGTCCACGAACACAATGAGAAGCAAGACTGTCAAAAAGTTGCCGATGAATCCAATCACAGCCGTTGTCACAGGATGCAGCCCACTTAAGATTGCGAATGGAACGACACCAATCACTTCAAAAAAAGGCAAGGCAGCCAATACAAAAACGAGTACATATCCCCATACAATATCCAAAAACAGAACCCCTTTTCATTTTTGTCCTCTCCCCATTGTAATGAAAAATACAATTCCATTTCTACATTTTTTTAGAAAAAGAAAAGCACATCGGATAGGATGTGCTCAGTTTACATTCGTATTTTCATTTTTCTTATTTGTCCGGCGCAGTACAATGAATATAAGCCCTATTAAAATCACAATAGATAGCAGACTTTGCAGCAAAATCACACTTGGTGACGTCCAGCCAATCCATTCGAAGATGAGCTGCGGTCCGAAAAAGATAATCGGAATCAATGAAACGACATTCGCCTTTAAGATTGCATTAAATACAACGATACATAGCAGCATGAGCAAAATGACGCCCCACCTCTGGCCAGAAGTAAGGACAAGTAGTGGTGTGCCGACTTTTTGATCCAATAGTTTGATTGTCACCATCGCTGTCAGCTGAAAGATTCCTAACATCCAAAAGTAGAGAAATACCCGGCTGCTTGTTTGAAAGGCGGACGCTCTAAACATCACAATGATCATGATAACATTGGCCACTAAAACGAGCGGATATCCAATCAAAGCAAACCAAGAATAGGATAAGTTTTGGCTGATTGCATCTGCTAAAATCATGTAAAAAAGCGATCCAATTAAGAAAGCACTGACGAACGGCACCCAGTCTTTATGATTCCCTGACAGCTCTTTTGCCAGTTCATCAGCATAGCTCCGCGGATCTCCGCCGAACACATCCTCACCTGTTTTGCCGTCTTTTTCAGCCGCAACCGCATGTGCTGTCAGTTCGTCCATCAGCTCATCGATTTCATCCTGATTTTTTCCCTTTGATATGAGATAAAGTTGCAGCTCTAGTAGAATGTGTCTTGTTTCTTTTGATACCATAATCTCACTTCCCTTTTTGTAATAAGCGGTTTACATTTTTTGAAAGCTCATTCCAGCGGTCAATAAACTCTGTGAGCGCTTGTTCTCCCGCTTGTGTGAGCGTATAGTATTTCCTTTTCGGGCCGGTCGCTGACGCTTTTGTGACGGTGGTCACCAGCTGTTCCTTTTGCATACGCAGCAAAATCGGATAGATACTGCCTTCACTTATTTGATCAAACCCATAATGCGCGAGCTTCTTCGTCATTTCATACCCATAAATTTCGCCCTCAGAAATAATCGACAGCAGGCAGCCTTCTAAAATTCCTTTTAGCATTTGTGTGGATGTTGTCATGATTGTTCCTCCGATTCCAGTACCTTGCATCACAAGATAGCTTTATCTTACCATACACTATCTTGCCATGCAAGATACCATTCCAGAAAAAAATCACCGCTTAAAGGGTGATTTTTACGCCCAAGGCTTATCTGTCCCAAGTGCGTCAGCAAGCGCCTTACTATGCTTTCGGCGGCTTTTTCTTTCCTCTGCCCGCTGCTTCGCTGTTTGATGAAGCATGATCTCTTCCTCTGTTTCCGGCATCACCTGCGGGACTCGTTTAGGCTTTCCGTTTTCATCTAATGAGACAAATGTCAGAAATGAAGTTGCTGCGAGTCTGCGCTCTCCAGACATCAAGTTTTCTTTAATGACTTTGACGAACACTTCCATAGAAGACGTGCCCACCCATGTGACATAGGATTCCAAGCATACGGACTCCTTTTGTCCAATCGGCTCTAAAAAGTCAACAGAATCCATTGAAGCTGTGACCGTTTCACTGCGGCTGTGTCTTGCAGCCGAGATGGAGGCAATGTCATCTATATAACTCATTAATTTCCCGCCAAATAACGTTTGGTGGTTATTCGTATCGAGAGGGAACACCCTGCTGGTTTTAACAACTTTCGATTCCTTGCAGTATTTGAAATTTTCTTCACTCATCATCATAGCTCCTTCTTGCTGTTTTCGTGGATGCGGAACGACTTTTATTAAACACTATTCTTTTAGGTTTGTCTAAACTTTTAGCTTTAGTCTTATGTGAGAGATTTTCTTTCGGAAATGTTTCAACCATGGCTAGAAGAAGGAATAATAGAACTATGAATGAACAAGGAGGCCATTTGATGGATTCTATGAGAGCAGAGCAATTATACAAAATGCCACAATGCATGAGTGAATACGACGATTTAGAAGAAGTTCTTTTATGCAGTCCTATTTATATGGAAATCAAACAAATTATTAACGAAACCCAGAAACATTTTGCGAAAGAAAATATTTCTCAAATGAAAGCAGTCGCTCAGCATAAGCAATTGATCCAAACCCTTAAAGAGAATCAAGTACGGCCCATCCTGCTCCCGGCGAATGACCGCTTCCCTGAGCAAGTCTTCACTCGGGATATTGGGTTTACGATTGGACATACATTGTTTGTTTCAAGTATGGCCGCTCCGGTTCGGCAAGGGGAAGAACAATACCTAAAAGAATGGGCACACGCAAAAGGGTGGTCAGCTGTCACTTTGACAGACGGAACGATTGAAGGCGGCGATGTGCTTGTGGATCAGAACCGTGTGTTTGTTGGCACGAGCAAAAGAACTAGTCCAGCCGCTATCTACCAGCTCAAAAAGGAGCTGCCGGATCATGACATCATTCCGATTCACCTTCCTCCTCACATTTTGCATCTTGATTGTGTGATGAATATTCTGTCTCATGATGAGTTATTAATTTACCCTGAAGCGCTCAAGCAAAAGGACCTTCAGCTGCTCAAAACGTATTATAATTTGATTGAAATCAGTGAACAAGAGCAATTCACACTTGGACCAAATGTTTTATCCATTGGGCAGAAAAAAGTGATCAGCTTGCCCAGCAACCAAGAAACAAATGCTGCGTTAACCGCTCACGGATACACCGTTATTGAAGTGGAATTTTCTGAAATTATTAAATCTGGCGGCTCTTTCAGATGCTGCACATTGCCTATTCGGCGTTCATCTATTAAAAAAGCCAGCATGTAGAACAGCTTGTCTACTTGCTGGCTTTTGTCTAGCTTGTCCTATTTTCTATTATATAAATGACAGGCGACTTCATGTCCTTCTTCCACCGCTTGTAATGCCGGCTTTTTTTCAGCACACACATCCATTGCGGCAGGGCATCTTGTTCGAAATACACAGCCGCTTGGCGGGTTCACTGGACTTGGAATTTCTCCTTTTAAAATAAACCTTTTGCGCTTGTCCTCTACGTCAGGATCTGGAATGGGGATTGCAGACAGCAAGGCTTGTGTATATGGGTGAAGCGGTGTTTGATATAATGCATCGCTTGTCGTCAACTCGACGAGATGGCCTAAATACATCACACCGATCCGGTCACTAATATATTTCACCATTGACAAGTCATGTGCAATAAAGAGAAATGTTAATCCTTCCTCTTTTTGCAGTTTTTTCAGCAGATTCACGACCTGCGCTTGAACGGAGACGTCTAGTGCAGAAATCGGCTCATCTGCGACAATAAACTTTGGCGCTAAGGCAAGTGCTCTTGCAATGCCGATTCTCTGCCTCTGTCCTCCGCTAAATTCGTGCGGATAGCGGGTAGCAAAATCATAGCTTAATCCTACCGCTTCGAGCAGTTCTTTCACGCGGGCAATCCTTTTCTTTTGACTCCCATAAAGCTGATGAATCTCCATTGGCTCAAGCATAATATCTTTTACTGACAGTCTTGGATTTAACGAGGAATACGGATCTTGAAAGACCATTTGCATTTGCCGGTTGAAATCAAATGATTCTTTTTTAGAAAGGTGGTGAAGACTTTTCCCTTCATATAAGGCTTCACCATCTGTTGGTTCATAAAGACGCATGAGTACTTTTCCAAGTGTGGATTTGCCGCAGCCAGACTCACCAACGAGACCAAAGGTTTCACCTTGTTTCAGCTGAAAAGAGACACCATCCAGCGCTTTTAAGGTTCTCCCTTTCGATAGATGAAAATGTTTTTTAAGGTTGTTTACTTGTAAAAGTGGTTCAACTGTCATGTTCGCTCCTCCTCTCACTTGGTAAATACCGCCTTGCACCTGCCCATTCCTTTTCATATGAAGTGCCAGGAAGGGAAAGAAGCTCAATTTGTCTGCCGGTTTTAGGCGAATGAAGCATCATCCCATCCCCAGCGTAGATCCCTACATGACGGACCGCTCCCTTTCCGTTTTCATTTGCAAAAAACAGCAAGTCACCTTGTTCTAAATGGCTTGATGTAACCGGCGTTCCTTGAACTGCTTGGTCACTTGCGTCTCTCGGCAAAAGATATCCGCACGCTTTGTACATACTGTAAGCAAAGCCTGAACAATCATAGCCAAAGCTGCTCATGCCTCCCCATAAATAAGAAAGGCCAATAAATTGTTTTCCTGCGTCTACGACATCTTTGCCGGTCATAGAGAAAGCTTGCGATACTGGGCGTACATCCGCTTTGTTGATTTCTCTTATTCCTACTGGGGTGACAACATGAAATTGATCATCTGTTTCTTTGGCGGCTGCCAGCTCTGTTAAAAAGCTAATCTCCATATCAGGTTCCCCGTTTTGATAGAGTGTGGCTTTTTTCTGACAAACGATAAGAGATGCAGCTGACGCACTTCCCTCTGTTACTTGTTTTAATTGCTCAGCAGGTATATAGCCTGGATAGCCTTGCGGATGTTTCCGGCTGGCCTGCTGCGGTATGACGACTTTCATCCAGCCATCTGTCTCTTCTAATCCAATCACTCGTCCGCCGAGCAGTACTTGAGATTGAATCAAATTCTCTTCACATAAAGCCAGCTTTTCTTCATATGTTTGCTGGTCAATCCATTCTTTGATGTTGATGGAGTCCTGAAGTACCTTTCGATCGATTTCTCGGGGAGACTGCGGCGCTGTCCAAACGTTAGCGACTGGAACCTTTGATTCGTATATCATCATGAGACTCCTTTCACCCCTTGAATGCCTAACCCATGATGCAGCGGTAAAAATATATCTTTTCCTTTGTACACGATTCCTCCGTCTATCATGTCCTCTTTCAGCATAAGCGGGGCATCAAAATCGCAGCGGGTGATATTCGGCTGGCTTGCGGCGAAATGTGCCGCTGCTGTAATGCCAAGCTTTGACTCAATCATACTGCCAACCATGCACTGAACACCGTATGCTTCGGCAAGGGCATTGATTTTTAATGCTTCTTTTATGCCGCCTGATTTCATTAATTTTAAATTGATCAGATCACAGCTTCTCATTTCAAGCACCTTGATCGCATCATGAAAACTGAAAATACTTTCGTCTGCCATGATCAATGTTTCAGTTGCTTCCGTCACACGGCGCAGGCCTTCGATATCTTCTTTCGGCACTGGCTGTTCTACTAGTTCAATATTCAGCGCTTCCATTTTTCGAATAGCTATGATCGCTTCCTTCCACGTCCAGCCCTGGTTTGCATCGAGCCTGATCTGAATATCTGGTCCGACTTTTTCTCGAATCCGTTTGATCCGCTGAATGTCCGTGTGTATATCATCTTTTCCTACTTTGATCTTTAACGTCTGAAAGCCTTCAGCTGCGTATTGCTTCGCATCTTCTGCCATCTCAAGCGGCCGGTTTACACTGACCGTATAGTCGGTTTCGAGCTGATGACGATATCCGCCAAGGTATTGATAAAGCGGAAGTCCTGCCTGCTTTGCTAAGCCATCATAAATGGCCATATCGATTGCAGCTTTTGCGCTTGTGTTGCTTGCGAGCACGCGGTTCATAGCAGAAAAGATTTGTTCATACTCTGCCAAGGAAGCCCCGAGCAAAATGGGTCTGATCACTTCACAGATGGCATAGTCGATGCTTTCCAGCGTTTCTCCTGTAATCACCGATGTGGGAACTGCCTCTCCGTAGCTGACATCACCTTGATCATATGTGATGATAACGATCAGAGATGCTGCGTCATACACCGTTCTTAAAGCGGTTTTGAAAGGCTTTTTTAGCGGTACACTCGTTCTGCATGTACGAACATCGACAATTTTCATTTAATCGCCTCTTTCGCTGCAACGCCTGGAGAAATGTGCAGTTTTTTCCCTGCGGCATCTAGTGTAGCCTGCACGCCCATCGGAAAGGCAAAGTTCGGTGATGAATGACCGATCCGAAAGCCGCCGAGTGCGGGTTTCTTTTGCGGCACAATATAGGTTTCCCACAGCTGTTCCAAGGTTAAGGACTGGTCTTTCTTTTTTGGTTCACATTGATGAAAATCTCCAATGATGAATCCAGCCGCATCATCCAATTTTCCAGCAGAGGTGAGGTGCTGCATCATACGATCGATTTTATAAGGCTCTTCGTCAATATCTTCAATGAACAACAGCTTTCCCTTCGTATCAATTTCAAAAGGTGTACCAAGTGTTGTCACGATGAGAGCAAGATTCCCTCCTATGATGTCACCTGAAACGGTGCCGGGGTAGAAAGTATGAAGAGGTGACAAGTGATGCGTATACGTAAAGGCCTTCGGCGTGAACAGCTGCAAAAAGGTATCCTTCGTATACGGATGGACCTCTTCAAGTCCCACATCAGAGGAAAGCATTGGACCATGAAAGGTCACAAGACCGGTCTGCTGCTGGATGGCCGTATGTAAAAACGTAATGTCACTATAACCCCAAAAGATCTTTGGATTCCGGCGAATGAGGTCATAATCAATGGCTTCCGCAAGTCTTCCAGTTCCGTACCCTCCGCAGGCACAAATAACTGCTTTGACTTCTGGATCTTGAAACATGCCATGAAGATCTTCCACTCTTTCATGATCACGCCCTGCTAAATACCCGTACCGGGAATCGAGATACTTCCCTTTTTTCACCTTTAGCCCAAGGCTCTCTAAAAAGGCAATCCCTTTTGCTAATTTCAATTCATCAGGCGGGCTTGCTGGTGCGATAATCCCCACCGTATCCCCTGTTTGAAGCGCCGCTGGCAGCTGGTTCATGCCAATCCCCTCTTTCTCTTTATTTCTTACAATCTATGGGCATTTTCTCCATAACATGAACAAATAAAGGAACAGACGCTTCTGTTCAAAGCGTCCCATATTGTTGACAAAGGGCTAAAATGATCTTTATTTTAGCCCTTTGTCTTCTATTCAGCGTGACCTGAAAACCTTTGCAGCCCTAGGAAGGACGAGCATCGGAGCGAATTTGACATTCGTGAGCACCGGAGCGCAGGACTGACAAAGAATGCGAGGATTTGTCCGCGCGCTGAGACGCTTTTGTTCAAAGCGTCCGTGTCCCTCATTCCCTTCAATTACTCTCCATCTACTTGTGCCCATTTCAAATCGATATACCCAACAGGGTGGCGGACAATTCCCTTCACGCCCTCTTTTTGCAAATGAACTTGGTTATAAAAATGAATTGGAATGATTGGTGCTTCTTCAATGAGAAGTGCCTCTGCATCATGAAGGATGCTGTTTCTTTTTTGTTCATCTGCTTCCTGACTCGCCTTTTTCATCAGCTGATCATAGGTGTCGTTTGACCATCCAGTCCGGTTCATCGCATTCCCTGTTTGAAAGCTCTCTAGGAAATTAATCGGATCTGCATAGTCTGCTAAAAATGAACTTTGCGAGAATTGAAATTTCAGCGCCTTTTGATCTTCTGCAAATACATTGGCTTCCATGTTTGCAAGCTTCACGTCCACACCCAGCGCTTCTTTTAGTTGCTGCTGGATGGCTTCAGCTTTTTTCTTGTTCTCAGGCTTTGTACTATATGTCAATGTGACGGGCGGCAGCTTTGAATAGTTCTCTTCTTTCAGCCCTTTTTCTAATAGTTTTGCAGCTTCACTCGTATCTTGTTTGACAAGATCGCCGCCAGCTTCTCTGAAATCCTCACCCTTTGAATCTAGAATCCCCGGTGAAACGAAGGCGCGAGCTGGCTTCTCTTTATTTTTCGTGACATAATCCACGATATCTTGCGGATTGATCGCCATTTGAAAGGCTTTGCGAATGTTCTTATTTTGAAAAGGTTCCATGTTCACATTCAGACGATAAAAGAATAGTCCAGCCTGATCTTCAATTTGTACATCTTTATTTTTCAGCAAATTTTCACTTTGTTCTGCTGGAACGAAGGCAGTATCTAAATCTCCCGATTGATACATTTGATAATCAGTGTTTCGATCACTGATCATCAGCCACTTTACCTGATCCAGCTTGACTGATTTTTTGTCCCAATATGTCTCACTTTTTTCCATAGTGAAGCTCTCATCATGCTTCCAATCTGTCAGCTGAAACGGTCCATTCCCAACAAAGGTTTTGGCATCCTTTGCCCAGTTTGGATCCTTCTCTGCTACCTTCTCATTGACAGGGAAAAAGGCAGGGTTTGCGGTCATATTTAAGAACGATTTCTGCGGGTATGCCAGTGTGACCTTTAGCGTTTTGTCATTTTCAGCACTGACTTTTACATCCTCTTTCTTTCCTTTTCCGCTGTTAAATGCCTCTCCGCCTTCAATCATGTAAGCTAAGAACGATGCAGAAGAGCCTGTTTTCGGATCAAGCAGACGCTTCCACGCATATTCAAAGTCACTCGCTTTCACTGGATCACCATTCGACCACTTGATGCCGTCTCTTAAATGAAATGTGTACGTTTTTCCATCCTCTGAAATTTCCCATTTTTCCGCCATTGCAGGAGATGGTTCGTGCTTTTCATTCAGTCTTGTTAATCCCTCCATTAAGTTATTCAGACCTTGCCACGATACATTATTAAAACCAATCGGCGGGTCAAATGACGTCGGTTCGTTTTCGTTATTTAAGGTTAATACTTTCTTTTCATTCTTGTTGCTTGATGATCCTTTACCTGCTTGCTCATTGGCTGTACATCCTGCGAGCAGCATGATGATGAACAAACAAACACTAATGATCCACCCTTTTTTTCTCATCAAAAACTCCCCCTTTGTGTTGAAGATAACATCGCTTGGTTCGCTCGCTCATCCTGGAGCCAGCAATGCACTGTATGAGTAGGTGACCGCTGCGTTTCGTGCGGCATGATATGATCACACACTTTCATGGCAGCCGGGCAGCGATCGGTATACGGACAGCCCTTTGGCGGTGCAAATAAATCAGGCGGGCTTCCTTCAATCGGAATCAGTTCATCTTTCATATCAAGTCTTGGAACGGATTGCAGGAGTCCTTTTGTATAAGGATGCTGCGGACTGTAAAAAATATCTTGCCTTGTTCCGGTTTCAACCATTTTCCCTCCGTACATGACTGCTACCCGGTCGGCAACTTGGGCTACGACCCCTAAGTCGTGTGTGATTAAGATAATGGTAACCCCTGTTTTCCTCTGAATCTCTTTAAACAGTTCTAAAATTTGTGCCTGTATGGTCACATCCAGCGCGGTCGTCGGTTCATCTGCGATCAGCACCTTTGGCTCACAAATCAGTGCCATGGCAATCATGAGCCGCTGCCTCATTCCCCCGCTGAATTGGTGCGGGTATTGCTTTAATCTCTCCTTCGGCTGCGGAATACCAACCAAATCAAGCATCTGTATGGCAGCTTCTTTCACTTCTTTTTTCGTCAGCTTTTGATGCTCCTTCGCCGCCTCCATCAGCTGATCCCCTATTGTCAAGGTAGGGTTCAGTGCCGTCATCGGATCTTGGAAGATCATCGAAATATCGACACCTCGTATGGCGCGCATTTCTTTTTCAGATAATGACAACAAGTTGCGGTCTTGAAACCAGATTTCTCCCTGATCGACATGCGCGCTGTATGCAGGCAGAAGCCTCATAATGCTTTGTGATGTCACACTTTTCCCGCAGCCTGATTCTCCCACAATGGCTAAGGTTTCTTTTTCATATACATCGACATTCACTCCGCGTACTGCTTGAACTGAACCGCCGTATGTCCGAAAGCTGACGTGCAGATCGATGATTTGTAGAACTTTTTTCAAAGCGCCATCACCTCTTCATCTTTGGATCAAGCGCATCTTGCAAGCCATCACCTAAATTGTTAAAGCAAAACATCGTGAGTGAAATAAAAAATGCTGGAAAAAATAAACGCCACCAATGTCCATTGTCTGACAGCACAGTCGGCAAAGCATCATTGGCCATCACGCCCCAGCTTGCAAACGGTGCCTGAATACCTAACCCGAGAAAGCTTAGGAACGCTTCAGCAAATATCGCGGTCGGCACAGTCAGGGTCATCTGAACGATAATCGGCCCCATCGTATTCGGCAGCAGGTTGCGGCGAATGATCCGCAGGCTTTTGGCACCAAAGGTCTTTGAGGCAAGGACATATTCCTGGCTTTTCAGCTGAAGAACCTGACCTCTCACAATTCTTGCCATTCCAATCCATCCGGTGACAGTGAGCGCTACAATAATGGTGACAAGCCCTGGACCCATCAGCACCATCAATAAAATGACGACAAGTAAATAAGGAAGTCCGTAGAGCACCTCGACAATCCGCATCATGACATGGTCATAGCGTCCGCCTTTATAACCGGCTATGCCCCCATAAATCACACCGATGGCAAAATCAATCAAGGCTGCCATGACACCCACAAATAACGAAATGCGAGCTCCGTACCAAGTACGAGTAAACACATCTCGTCCAAGCTCATCTGTTCCAAACCAATGAGCAGCCGAGGGCGGCAGATTTTGCATCGAAAGACGCTGCTCTGTCACACTATTTGGTGCAAGCAATGGACCTAAGACTGCCATGACAAAAAGAAAAATCAAAACCGATAGACTAAACATCGCAAGCTTATTTTGCTTCAGCCGCCTCCATGTATCTGCCCAATAGGAAAGAGAGGGTCTTTTAATGGCATGGGCTTCTGTTTTCTTTTGCTCTCGAGGAGAAAACCATTCGTCCGGCACTTCAGGATGCCTGTTCGGTGGATCATGCTGAAGGTGTATACTCATGCCTTTCCTCCTTTCTGATGCAGCTGAATCCTTGGATCAAGGAGACGATACGCCACATCGACAATGAAGAGAAGTGTGATTAAAATAATGCTGTAAAAAACAGTGGTTCCCATGATGACAGGATAATCACGGTTGTTTATGCTCTCGACAAAGTATTTTCCCATTCCAGGAATGGCAAATATTTTTTCAATGACAAAACTTCCTGTTAAAATACTTGCGACAAGTGTTCCAAGAATGGTCACAACGGGTAAAAGTGCATTCCGAAGCGCATGTTTAAATACAATTTTAAAGGGAGAAAGTCCTTTTGCTTTGGCCGTACGGATATAGTCTTGCGACAGCACTTCAATCATGCTCGACCTCGTTAACCTGGCGATAATGGCCATTGGGCCAACAGCAAGGGCGATTGTAGGCAGCACCATATGCATTGGACTTGTCCACATCGCTGTAGGAAAGAGCTTCAAATTGACAGCAAGCTGCTGAATTAATAAGGTAGCAAAGATAAAGTTTGGAATGGATATACCGAATACAGCAATCGTCATGGCGATGTAATCAATCAAACCATTATGCCGGAGGGCAGCCATAACCCCTAGCAGGATGCCAGAGATGACAGCAATCAATATTGAGATAAGACCAAGTTCTAATGAGACTGGGAAGCCTCTCGCCAATAGATCATTGACACTTTCAGAAGGCTTTTTAATGGAAGGACCAAAATCAAAGGTAACAATGGATTTTAAATAAATGACATATTGAACATAGAGTGGTTCGTCTAAGTGATAGTAGCTTTCGAGGTTTCGCTGGACGGTTTCGTTTGTATTTCGTTCTTCATTGAAAGGCGATCCTGGGATGACCTTCATTAGAATAAACGTTAAAGTCGTAATCGTTAAGATCGTAGCGATCATCGCAATAAAACGCTTGAGCAAAAAGCTGGCCATCTGCTGTCTCCCCCTCGCTTAACAAAATGTTGTACGTGCGGCAAGCTCTGTCATGACAAGCATTGCTTGATAGGCTTCTAATATATTGTCTGCCTGGTACGTCACCGTCGTTGTTCCTTCTATGATGGCAGTACCGGGCATTAAATTCGCCCATTCAGCTTGTCCATAATTGGCAAACTCAATCTTAAGCAGCGGCTGATCAGGAGGCGTCAGCGGCTTCATTTGATCAATCTGTTTCATCGCGGCTTCCACTTGCTGCGAGATTTGTTGATTGACTTTGGCTGGAGGTAAGCATTTCACAGCAGATCTTGAGATGGTCTCTTTCACTGCCACTGTTTTCACACCAGGCATCAGCTTTTCTGCCTCAAGTGCTGCTTGATCATCCCCGCAAACAAGAATCACCGGCACACCATAGTAGCCTGCCACATACGCATTAAAGCCCATTTCACCAATTGGATGATCATTTATGTAAAAATGTCTGACCCCAAAAATCATACTGTGTGACATTACACCTTTCATTGATGCCCTTGCATGATAGCCTAAAAAAACAGCTGCATCATAGGTTTGATCCAATCCTTGCACCATTGAATAAGGCTTTACGTCACCTGATATGAGAACTGCCTCTTCATGCAGCTCTTCGATCAAAAGATTATTCATTTTAGAATGACTGTCATTGACCAAAATGTCGGTGGCACCATGCTGGACAAGCGCCTCTACACAGGCGTTCACTTCACCCGTCATAATGCGTCTGCCACGCTCATAGTTATGCTGGCGTGAATCAACAAATGTATGATCAGCTAGACCAGTAATTCCCTCCATATCGACAGATAGATAGAGCTTCATTCCCATCCCCCTTTAATTAAACATAAAATTTGTGTATATTTTTCTAAATTTTCTAAAAAATTATATGAGAACTTGATTGATTTTTCAATACAATGTCCGAAAATAAGGAGTTTAGACTCAGATAATACAGGTCAAAAGGATTTTTTAGAAAGGATTTTTTTAACAAATAAAACACCACTAACTATGTCTTTAGTGGTGTTTATCCGCTTCGTTGATCTGAGATTTCAGCTGTTCATATTTCTTCATGGTTTGTGTAAATAAATCATCAAACATCTGAGGTGCCTGCTGTTGAATGACCTCAGCACCTTCTCCTGTAATTCCCCCTTTTGTCGCCACTCTATCGACAGTTTCAGCAAAGGTTAGGCCTCGTTCTACGAGGACCTGGCCAGTTCCTAAAAGGGCATACGTTAAAAATTCATTCGCTTCCTCTAAGGAAAGATCACTATTTCTCACAGCCGCTTTCGCCATTTCTTCAAAAAGAGCAGCGATAAAACCAGGAGATGAGCTTGTCAAATTGCTCGCCGCATCAAACCGGTCTTCCTCTACTTCCCTGACGATGCTAAAAGCTGAAAGCAGCCGGTGCAAACGCTCCTTGTCCTCACGTCCTGCGGCTGCACCATGCGCAACAAGGGATACGCCTGTCCCAACAGCTGACGTGAGCGTTGGGATGTATCTGGATACTGGCTGCGCTGTATGCGCCTGTAACTTTTCTAATGTCACAGCTGCTGCTACTGACACAATATGTACCGCTCTCCCTTTAGAAGGCAGCTGATCCAGAACATTTAGTACAGCAAGCGGCGGCACGCAGACAAACAATATATCACATGACGCAGAAAGTTCGTCTAATGAACAAATGTTGATTTCTTGGTGCTTTTCTTTGAGCTGATGAAGGCGCTCCGTTTTACTTCTTGTATGGATCATGATTTGATGAGCATTCAGCACCCCATTTTCCAGCCACTTTTGCACCATCATATCAGCCATACTTCCATATCCAATGATTCCAATTGTCTCCACAGTTTAATCTCCTCTATCTTGCTTAGATTCACTACTTATTTTAACAATTTCCCACAATGTTTTCATTTTTATCCCACACTTTTTTCATACGATAAAGTCAGTCCCCACCACATACGGTAAAACACCCAAACACATACATGAAAAAATCATTGAAAGAGAGTGATTGAAATGACACAGCACAAAGATGACAAACAAACAATTGAACAACCTCAAAAACAGAAAAAGCCAAACGGCTGGTTTAAGCCATTTGTCAGCGGTGTTGTAGGCGGTACATTAGCGTTAGGTGTCTACGTTCTTACGCCATATGCTCAGCATTCATCAGACAGCACCGCAAATGATTCGGCAGCGAAAACTGAAGCAGTATCGACAAATCACACGAATTCGTCAAAAACAACAGCCGTCCAAACATCAAATTCATCAAGCAGCATCTCCAGCATGGTCGAAAATGTATCACCAGCTATTGTCGGCATTACAAACTACCAAGCGCAAACTCAAACAGACACGAGCTTTGGCGATTTCAGTACGCCTTTCGATGAATCACAGCAAAACAAAAGCAGTCAAGAGGAAGAAACCGGTACAGGCTCAGGAGTGATTTTCAAAAAATCAGGCAATAAAGCCTATATCTTAACAAACAACCACGTCATTGAAGGCGCAAATAAACTAACCGTATCCTTACACGATGGCAAAACCATTGAAGGAAAACTCGTTGGAGCTGATCCGCTCACTGACTTAGCCGTTGTGGAAATTAGCAGCAGTCATGTGACAAAGGTTGCGGCATTAGGCAATTCCTCCTCACTGCGTGCTGGGGAAACCGTCATTGCGATCGGAAACCCGCTTGGTGAAGATCTTTCAAGAACGGTGACACAAGGAATTGTCAGCGGCGTCGACCGAACAGTCTCTATGAACACATCAGCAGGCGAAAGCAGCATTAATGTCATTCAAACAGATGCAGCTATTAATCCTGGTAACAGCGGCGGTCCGCTTCTGACGACAGACGGAAAGGTTGTGGGGATCACGAGTATGAAAATCTCTGAAACAGGTGTTGAAGGCATTGGGTTCGCACTGCCAATCAATGATGTCAAACCAATCGCTGACCAGCTTCTCACAAAAGGAAAAATTGAACGTCCATATATCGGCATCAGCATGCTGGATCTCGAACAAGTTCCAGATGTGTATCAAAAAGAAACTCTCGGACTTAAAAGCAGTCAGCTCAATCAAGGCGTGTATGTCAAAGATATCGCCGCAGGTTCACCTGCCGCCAAAGCTGGCTTAAAGTCAGAGGATGTCATTACCGGCATCAATGGAAAACAAATCAAAACTGGCAGTGAATTACGTCATGAGCTATACACGAATGCAAAAGTAGGAGATACCGTGAGCATCACCCTCATTCGAAACGGAAAACAAGAAACAAAGCAGGTCACATTAACACAATCTGAATCTAAGCAGGTCAGTTCCTAATGAAAAAGCAGCTCAGTTGATGAGCTGCTTTTTTTATGACGACTGAATTGGCGTTAATCTTTGTTCAATTTCTGCTCGTTTATGCTCTAGGAACGGCGGAAGGGCTAATTGATCGCCAAGTACATCCACCCCTTCATCGACTGTAAACCCAGGACCATCTGTTGAAATTTCAAATAAAATACCATTTGGCTCTCTAAAGTAAAGAGCTTTAAAGTAAAAGCGTTCTACAACACCAGAGTTCGTAAAGCCTGCTTTTGATATTTTTTCATACCATTTTTCAAGCTCTTCTGCATCCTTCACGCGAAATGCGACGTGATGCACACTGCCTCTGCCGGAACGTTCAGAAGGCCCTTCTGTTTTTTCAATCACATGAATTTCTGTTCCAGCACCGCCATTTCCTGATTCAAAAATGGTCACGATCTCACCATCATTTGATTGTTCACGTGCTCTTTCAGTGAATCCAAGGATGTCTGTTAAAACACGGATCGTCTTATCAGCTTCTGCAACAGTTAATTCAACTGGACCTAAACCTCTAATCGCATACTCTGCCGGAATATCGTCATGCACTGGCGGTGAGCCTGCCTCTTGCGTATTCGGTTCTACTGTTAAAAACAGCTGCTGCCCTTCTGGGTCTTTAAAACGCAAAGCAGGTCTTCCGCCTCTCAAGGAAGCTGTTTCTTGCTGCACGCCTTTATCTTCAAACCGCTTTTCCCAAAACGTGAGTGCCTCTTCAGAAGAAACGAGAAGACCTGTGCTTGTGATCGCATTTGTCCCTTCCAAACGGCGGGCAAGCATTGGAATTTCAAAGAATGTTAGCTCTGTTCCTGGTGAAGCGACCTCATCTCCATAAAACAAATGATACATAGACGGGTCATCCTGATTGACTGTTTTCTTTACAAGTTTTAAGCCAAGGATTTGGCGGTAGAAATCAACATTTTTCTGAGCATTGGCTGTTAACGCAGATACGTGGTGAATCCCATTGATTTTCATTATTTTCACTCCTATTTTAAAATATCTTGAATTCGAGATAATATCCTTATGAATAAAATAGTTCATTTTTCAAAAAAAGTCAACCATTTGGCTGCACGTTTACTGGATGTTCGGTTTCCGGTCATTAAATTAACATTAAATCAAAAATAAACTTTTATTGTTCGTTTTTAACACAACATTTACCCTAATATCTCCAATAAATGAACACTTTTAAATACAAATACGAAAATCAGAAAATTTTTTTAATTCTTATTTTCCTAAAATCGTATTACAATGAACAAAATACATGTCACAGTAACGTATGAAAGTGATGCAGGAGGTCGTGTGTAATGAACAAAGAACAACCAGCGTTAAAACAAGACATCGGCTTATTTTTCGCCCTATCTCTTGTCATCGGGACCATTATCGGGTCAGGCGTCTTTATGAAGCCAGGCAACGTCCTTTCCTATTCAGGAAGCTCAGACATCGCATTATTCGCTTGGCTGTTAGGTGGGATCTTAACCCTTGCAGGCGGACTGACTGTCGCTGAAATTGGTACACAAATCCCGAGAACCGGCGGTTTGTACGCCTATCTTGAAGAAGTGTATGGTGAATTTTGGGGCTACTTATGCGGCTGGGTGCAGATTATTATTTACGGACCTGCCATCATTGGTGCACTTGGTCTTTATTTTGGTTCATTATTAGCCAATTTATTTTCTCTTTCGACTTTATGGTCTACAACGATCGGCATTATCACCGTTTTATTTTTATGTATCATTAACATCATGGGAACAAAATACGGCGGATTTGTTCAGGGGCTGACCACTATCGGAAAGCTTGTCCCTATTGCCGCGATTATTGTGTTTGGCATATGGAAAGGTAACGAAAACATCTTCATGGCCGTCAACGATAGTATCGCTCAAATGAACTTCGGTGCAGCGATTTTGGCTACGCTGTTTGCCTATGATGGCTGGATTTTACTTGCTGCGCTTGGTGGTGAAATGAAAAACCCTGAGAAACTGCTTCCTCGCGCGATGGCAGGCGGAATTTTAATCGTGACGGCTTGTTATCTCTTTATTAATGTCGCACTTTTGCACGTACTGCCAGCTGATCAAATTGTCCAGTTAGGTGAAAATGCGACAAGCACTGCTGCTACCATGCTCTTTGGACCAATTGGCGGGAAAATCATTAGTATTGGGATCATCATCAGTATCTTTGGCTGTTTGAACGGAAAGGTTCTTTCATTCCCACGTGTGATTTTTGCGATGGCAGAGCGAAAGCAGATTCCTTTCGCCAACGCGATTTCGCGGATTCACCCAACGTTTAAAACACCTTGGATCGCTGTATTTGTGCAAATTTTGATCGCCATTGTGTTTATGATCGTCAGCAATCCAGAGAAGCTGTCTGAGGTGTCGATTTTCATGATCTACATCTTTTATGTCATGGCCTTTTTCGCCGTCTTTAAGCTGAGAAAACAAAACAGCGGAATGAAGCGTGCGTACAGTGTACCACTTTACCCGCTGACACCGATCATTGCGATTATCGGTTCATTATTCGTTTTAATCAGCACCATGATCACCGATTGGAAAAGCTGCCTGATCTCCATGCTGATCGGGATGGCCGGACTGCCTATTTATTATTATATGAAAAAAGCACAAAAAAAAGCAGAGCACTAAGCAGTGCTCTGCTTTTTTTCCTTCTTCTCAGCGTAATAGAAAACCTTTGCAGTGTAGGAAAGACGAGTACCGGGGCGGAGAGAATGTGACATTCGTGAGCACAGGAACAGAGGCCTGACAAAAAATGCGAGGGTTTGCCTACACGCTGAAGCAGAGCGCTAAACGGTCTCTGCTTCATTTTTTATATTGTTTGATCACTTTGTATGATTCGTTTAAATATCTCATGAGCCGGTATGGCTTACTAAGCACGCGGATTGGGAGTCTTGAGATAAATCCATTCAGGTTCGACTTATATTCCTGCGTGATCCGCTTTGGCTTTGTTGCTATTTTCTCGTATACTTCCTTGTAAAATTCCTTCATGATGTCGACTTGCACACTGATCTTTTGATGACACTCTGTACACTCAACGCTTTTCATCTGATCATTCACATAAACGATGCTGTGGAGGGTCTCTTCTTGGCACCGAGTACAGTGTAGGTTTGCTTCCATTTCGGTTTGCTTCAAGATACACAGCTCCTTTCTCGTTTGATGTTGCTCTTGTTATACTATTCGAACGCTGCCAGTCTTTTATTGAACGGATGCTTCCTTTAAAATGGCTGCCGCCGTTAGTTCGTCTGTCACCAGTACTTGGATGAAGCCGCCATTTAAAGCCCCTAAAATGCTCTCAGCTTTATGGGTTCCTTCTACAACAGCGACGACCGTTTTGACGCTCTTTAATTGTTCCAGCGATAAGCCAATGACCTTTTGATTCAGTTCATCTTGAACAGGTTTTCCTTCTCCATCAAAGAAACGAAAGCCAATATCACCGACAGCCCCTGATTGCCTTAAACCAGATAAGTCCTCTTCTTTTAAATAACCGACTGTTTTTAAAGTTGACCCTTTATGCGGGTTGCCAATACCGATGAGGGCAATATCCACATTTCTGCCTTCTTCAAGCACAGCTTCTATGTCCTGCATCGCCATAAGCCGTTCTTTTAATTCTTCTGTTTCTAAAATCGCAGGGGCATATAAATAGGAACACGTGCCGTTCATTTTCTTTGCCAGCTCATATGCCAGCTGATTGGCATGAATGTCGACCGCCTGCCTGCCCATTCCGCCTTCTAAAGGAATGACCTTCACATCATTTCTTCGTTCAAAAGGATATTCTTTGACAAGCTCAGCAAGCGTCGTGCCCCATGAAATACCGATTTTCTCCGCATTTTTCATGTTTTTAGACAAATAATAGGCGCCTGCTTGACCGACTGCCCGCTTCACCATCTCAGACATTGTCCCGACACTTGGGACAACGACCGCATCTGTTAATTGAAAGGTTGTTTCTAGCTGCTTTTCAAGTTCCACTGTATGAATGCTTTCGTCTTTAATGTACACTTCAACGATTCCCACATCTTTTGCTTTTTGTAAGAGCTTTGAAATGACTGGTCTTGAGACATTGAGCTTTTTTGCAATTTCCTGCTGCGTCCACCCGTCTGTATAATAAAGATGAGCAACTTTGACGAGCTGTCGTCTTTCTTCCCAATTCAGCATGTGACATCATCCTTTTAATATACTATGATTACCAGTATACCAAACATTCGTTTCCAATTGGAACAATTGTTATGAAAATGACAAAAAGAGCGATTAACTCTCCGCTCTTTTTCCCTCAGTATATTTCGGCTGATACGTTCTCCCTCCGTCTAACAGGATAATTTGTCCGTGCAAATAACTCCCCTCGCCACGTGTGAGAAATAAAGTGAGTCCTGCAATATCCTCAGGCTTTCCTAATCTTCCGATGGGAATAAGTGATTGCAGCTGCCGTTTCTCCTCTACAGTAGGATAGAGCGTATCAAGCATTTGAGATTCAATGACGCGGGGGGCAATCACATTGATGCGTATATGATGCGAGCCTAGTTCTTTTACGAGCGAACGCATCAATCCAAAAGCCCCTGCTTTTGATGCATAATATTGAATACCGCCGCCTGATCCGGTGATTGCCGATCCCGATCCAATAATGACAACACTGCCTTCCTCCCGCTCACACATATAGGGTGCCAGCGCTTTGATGCAATAGTAAAGACCATATAAGTTCACAGCCAGTGTCTTTTTCCAAAGTGAAAAATCGACTTCTAAAAAAGGCAGTGATTTTGTCATTCCTGCTGAATACACAAGGTGAGCAATACCGCCCAGCTCCCTTTCAGCTGCTGATATCATTTGCTGAACACTTTCCCACGATGAAACGTCAGCTTGAAATATCAGCAGCTGAGGATACTGTGTCTTTAAGAGCGAAAGTCCCTTTTCATCTATATCTGACACGGCGACTTGGTGCCCTTCTTTTAAAAATCGCTCAGCAATTTCTTTTCCGATCCCTTGGGCTCCGCCAACGATGAGAACTGGTTTTTGAACATTAGCCAGCACTCTCACCCCCATCAAGCATAATCGCCGCACCATCTGTAAATGCACCATAGGATGTACTGAGAAACACCGTCATATGGGCCACAGTCTCCTTGATTTGCTCTGTATCAGGAACCAAATCAAGAGGCGGCGGCAGCAGCGCAAGCACCCGGATGCCTTTGTCTTTAAATTCTCTTGCTAACCCTTTTGTCATGGCATTCAGCATAGAATTTGATGTAGCATGTGAGATCCCGCCATCCCCTGTGATACTGCCTGATGACGATATATTAATGATGCAGCCTTGCTTCTGATCAACCATATGCCATACGGCAGCCTGACTGGAAAGAAAAACGGTATTCACAGCCGATTCCACTTCATCCACCCACTCATCTGGGCTCACGTCATCAAGCTCCGCGTCCGCTCCTTGTTCAGCTTGATTGACCAAAATATCCAGTTTACCGCATGTATCAATCACTTGCCTCAGCATCCGTGTGGCATCACGCGGCGTTTCCAGCGGGTTCTGAATGATACTCGCTTGACCGCCCATTTTTTGAATGTCTTCACGAATGGTTTTAGCCTTTGATTCATCATGAAACGTGTGTAAAAAAACATGTGCACCTGCCCTGGCTAAAGCCAGGCAGATGGCTTCTCCAAATCCATCTGTGCTACCTGTCACAAGTGCCGCTTTCTGATGAAGCTGGACGTGCACATGCATCTCCTCCCTATCCCTTGTTTGGCAATTATTTTCTCAGCTTACTCACGATATCAAGTGCTGCTTCATAAAAACCTTCTGAGATGGTCGGATGCGGATGAATCATTTTCGCCATCTCTTCTGCTGTTCCTTCTAAATACATAAAGGAGGAAGCTTCTGAAATCATCTCTGTGACGTGCGGGCCAACCATCGTCGCGCCAATCACTTCACCATAGGCTGTATCGTATACCAATTTAATAAAACCTGTTTGCTCGCCTGCCGCTAGTGCTTTACCACTTGCTGCTAAATCAAATCGTTCTGCCTGCACGTTAAGTCCTTTGGCTTTTGCCTCTTTTTCAGTTAGACCAACACTTGCTACCTCTGGTAATGTATAAATACATCTAGGCATGATATCAGCATTCATTTTTTCAGACACACCGCAAATATTACTGACCGCAACAGCGGCTTCTGCCATCGCTGCGTGAGCAAGCTGATAGCCGCCAGCGACATCCCCGACTGCATAGACACCTTCCACGCTTGTCTGCATCTTGTCGTTCACCTTGATAAAAGGACCATCCAACTGAAGGTCAAGCTGGCTGACAGCAGAAACGCTAGGTCTTCTTCCTACACAAACAAGCAGTCTTTCAGCCGTAAAGATATGCGTCTCTCCTTTATCGTCTGATGCATGAACCGCTTTGATTCCTTCGCTTTCCGTCACCTCTGTCACAGTGGTTTTTTTCGCGATATGGATGCCTTTTTTCTTTAATTCTCTTTCTAGCAGCTTAGATGCTTCCTCATCCTCTTGCGGAATAAGAGACGGAGCCGCTTCGATAATCGTGACTTTTGATTGAAGACTCTGGAAGATACAAGCCAGCTCAAGTCCAATGACACCGCCGCCAATGATGACGACAGAAGCCGGAATATCTGGAATGTCAAAGATCGTATCACTTGTGTCAAATTGAATGTTTTTAAGGCCCGGTATTGGCGGAATGGCAGGTGAAGATCCAGTAGCAATGATGAGTTCTTTCGTTTCGATCGATTCTGCCCCATCTTGCTTTTCAATCTCAATCCGGTGCTTTGTAACAGCTGTACCTCTGCCGTTATATACATCAATCTTTCCTTGCTTTAATAAAAAGGCAATTCCGCCTCTGAGCTTTTCAATGACGTCATCTTTGCGCTTTCTCATTTTATCGAAGGAAAGAACCAAATCACCTGCTTCAATTCCCCAGCTTTTCGCCTTCTCAATTGATTCAATGACTTCTGCATGTTTGAGCAGCGTCTTTGAAGGAATACAGCCCCGATTTAAACAAGTACCGCCTAGAAAATCCTCTTCAATCAATGCGACCTTCCGTCCACGCTCAGCTGCTTGAAGGGCGGCAGTATACCCGCCAGGCCCTCCGCCAATGACTGTCAGATCATACGTTTTCGTCATCCGATTCATCTCCTACATTAGCAATTCAAATGGTTGTTCAAGCACTTTTTTAAGATCTGTTAAAAAGGCAGCCGCTGGTGCGCCATCTACCACTCGGTGATCAAACGATAAACTAACGCCCATCATCGGCCGCACCTGAATTTCTCCATCTACTACAACAGGTTTTTCTTGAATGCGCCCAACCCCTAAGATCGCCACTTCCGGCTGATTAATAATCGGGGTAAAGGTATCAATGGCATACATCCCTAAGTTACTAATGGTAAAAGTGGACCCTTTCAGCTGGTCTGGCAGCAGTTTTTGGTCACGTGCGTTTCGGCCGATTTCTTTCGCCTCTTTTGTCAGCTGTTTTAACCCTTTTTGGTTCGCATGAGAAATGACTGGAACCATTAAGCCATCTTTTACAGCGACAGCGAGACCAATGTGCACATCATCATGGAAATGGAGCTCATTTTGTTCAAACGTCATATTGATATGCGGGTGGCGTGTGAGTACATTGCTGACCGCATGAATGATAATTTCTGTGAACGACAGTCTGTAGCCTGTCTCTTTTTCAATCGCTGGCAATAGCTGTTTGCGTACTTCTTTCGCTTTTGTCATATCGATTTCACTTGTTAATGTCACGTGCGGTGCTGTAAAGGCACTTTGTGACATCCTATCAGCAATCACTTTTCTCATGCCAGCTAGTTTTTGTGTTTTCGCTGGAGAAGACTCTGCTGTTTGTGCAGCTGCTGCCGTTACATCACTTTTCATAATTTTTCCGTGTGCACCAGATCCAGCAACATTCGCTAAATTGATTCCTTCACGAGCAGCCACTTTTTCTGCAAGCGGTGACACGCGCTGATCTTTCTCACTAGAGTGGACGGCCGCCTCGACGTCACGCTTTTGAACTCTGCCTTTAGGTCCTGTGCCAGATACCTCATGAATCGCTACATGATGATCCTTTGCCGTTTTTCTCGCCGCAGGTGTGGCACGTACTTTTTCATTAGGTGTTTTTGGGGCTTCAGTAGAACTGGATGAAGCCGCTTCTGATGAAGACAATTCGCTGCTGTCTGGTGAATCTTCATCTGATTGTGCTGGCGGTTCGCTTGGCACCTTTTCATTTGCCTCTCCGATGTATCCAATGACAGCATTAACTGGAATTTGATCATCGGCTTCATAATATTTCTTTAGAAAAATACCATCATCATAGGCTTCCACCTCAATATTGATCTTGTCTGTCATAATTTCAAAAAGAGGCTCACCGATTTCAACCGAATCTCCTTCTTCTTTAAACCATTGAAGCAAGGTGCCGACTTCCATCGTACTGCTCAGCTTCGGCATAAATATCTCTTTTGGCATGATCTTCTCCCCTTTACTTAAGAGCGCACAAGCTCTTTTGCTGCTTCAATAATATCTGGCACTTGTGGAATGACCGCTTTTTCCAGCGTCGGGTTGTATGGTATTGGGACCGCAAGACCGCCAAGTCGTTTAATTGGAGCATCTAAGTAGTCAAAGGCTTCACTTTCCGCTATCATACTTGCAATCTCTCCGCCATAGCCGCCTCGTTTTACCGCTTCATGAACGACGATACATTTACCTGTTTTCTTCACAGATTCGATAATCGTTTCTTCATCTAATGGGACGAGTGTTCTTGGGTCAATGATTTCAACATCGATTCCCTCTGCTTCTAGTTCCTTCGCCGCTTCTAACGCTTTGTGTACCATTATCGCTGTTGCTACAATCGTGACGTCTTTCCCGCTTCTTTTCACATCTGCTTTCCCTAGAGGAATGGAATATTGCTCTTCAGGGACTTCACCGATTGTTTTATATAAAAGCTTGTGCTCGTAGAAAATGACAGGGTTGTCATCATCCATCGCCGCTTTTAAAAGTCCTTTTGCATCATAGGCTGTTGAAGGCTGAACCACTTTAAGTCCTGGAATATGCGCCATCCACGCTTCTAAGCTTTGGGAGTGCTGCGCCGCTGCACCCGTTCCTGATCCTGCTGGTGTTCTTACGACAAGCGGCACCTTTCCTTTTCCGCCAAACATGTATCGTGTTTTGGCTGCTTGGTTCACAAGCTGATCCATTGCGATTGTGATAAAGTCAGAGAATTGAAGTTCTAAAATCGGACGCATACCAGTTAAAGCCGCTCCGACTGCCCCACCTGCGATGGCAGCCTCTGAGATAGGTGTATTGCGAACGCGCTCTGGACCGAATTCTTCAATCATGCCGCGCGTGACACCAAAAGCACCTCCATATACGCCGATATCTTCACCTAAAATGAAGACATCTTGGTTTTCTCTCATTTCCTGACTCATTGCCTCTCGAACGGCTTCTAAATACGAAATCTCTCTCACTGTTGTTTTTGTCACGTGATTCCCCTCCTAATTAGGCGTATACATCCTCTAATAGTGTGTCAATTGACGGTTCTTTACTGTTTTTGGCGAATTCGACAGACGCTTCAATTTCCTGCTTTGCTTCTTCCTGTAAGCTTGCTGCCTGCTCTTCTGTCAAAACATTCAGTTCAATCAAGAGAGACTTAAAGCGTTTGATTCCGTCTTTTTGTCTCCACTCTGTCTCTTCTTCACGTGTACGGTATTTTTTCGCATCACTCTTAGAGTGACCCTTCCAGCGGTATGTTTTCATTTCAATGAGTGATGGGCCTTCTCCCGCTCTCGCACGGCTGACTGTTTCATCTACTGTGTTCATAATTTCGACCATGTCATTTCCATCAACCGTTTTCCCTGGCATTCCGTAGCTTTCTGCTCTTGCTGAAATGTCTTCAATGTTGATCATTTCTTTCACAGGGCCAGACATGCCGTACTGGTTGTTTTCACAAATAAACACAACTGGTAAATCCCAAATAGACGCAAGGTTTAATGCTTCATGGAAGCTGCCTTCATTTGTGGCGCCATCTCCGAAGAAACAAAGAACAACAAAGCCTTCCTGCTTCATTTTAGATGTGAGCGCTGCACCTGTTGCCAGCGGGATACCGCCGCCAACGATTCCATTTGCCCCAAGGTTTCCTTTTTCTAAGTCCGCGATATGCATGGAGCCGCCTTTTCCTTTACAATAGCCGGTTTCACGTCCAAACAATTCAGCCATCATTTTATTAACCTCGGCCCCTTTTGCAATACAGTGACCGTGTCCCCTGTGTGTGCTGACGATCTTATCTTTATCTTCTAATACGGCAATCGATCCAACAGCTGACGCTTCCTGTCCAACACATAAATGAGTGGTGCCATGGATAAGTCCTTTTGCAAAAAATTGATCGACCTTTTCATCAAAATATCTCACTAACCACATTTGTTTATATAAATCTGCTAATTTCTCATGACTAATCTGTTCAGGCAAAGTGATTTGTTTTTGCATTTCTTCTCTCCCCTTTACATTTGTTCTTATGTGTTACATTTGTAATTATCATACGTTTAAGTGTCATCGAAGTCAAGCATTTCTCTCTCATTTTTAAGCGTTTTCATCTTTTGTCAGAAAAAAAGAGAAAGGCAAAGCCCTTTTCCAAAGAACTTCTCTTTCTCTTTTAATCTCATACACTCATTCATCTGGATACATCATGATTTTGACGCTCTCACCCTCAGGATGCCTCGCACATTCTATCGCCTGAAGCAGCTGGCTTAACGGATAACGATGCGTCACCATCTTTTCAGTGTTGACCACTTTTGCTTTCAGAAGCTCAAGGGCTTCACGATAGTGATATGGATGCGAGGAATAGGCTCCTACTACCTTCACTTCATCATTGAAAAATCGTTCAGCAGGAATGGGCACATCGCCCTTTGGAAAATGAGCAAACACCAAAATCGTCCCGCCTCGCGCTACAGCCTGAAACGCCTCTTTTAAAAGCGCACTGCTCCCAACAGAAATAATGACGAGGTCTGCTCCCTTTCCATCTGTTTCCTTCATCACCCGGTTTTCAACCGGCTCAGCTGCTGGATGGAAAGCGATATCTGCACCTAAACTCCTCGCTTGCAGCAGCCTGTTCTCATTCACATCTGTTATCATCACTTTCCCAGCCAAATAATATTTGGCGAGCTGCAATTGAATACAGCCAATTTGCCCCGCTCCAAGGATCAATACGGAATCTCCTGGATGAACAGGAGCTCGTTCAAACCCATGCAGACAGCAGGCAACCGGTTCTACCATCGCCCCTTGCTCATACGATACGTCTTTTGGAAGCTTGCCCATCGTGTGCTTGACATGCAAAGCAGGTACACGGATATATTCTGAAAACCCGCCCGGCTCTACATTTGTGGCTGTAAACTGCGGACACATCGTATAAAACCCCTTTTGACAAAAGTCACAGGTGAAACAAGGCACATGATGCGCCACATATACCCTGTCTCCCGTCTGGACATTTGTCACACGCTTGCCGGTCTCGACAATATCACCAGCGATTTCATGCCCTAACACCGTCCCAGGAGGTACTGTCTCATGCGTTGCTTTGTAAATATCCGTTCCGCATAAGCCGCAGGCTCGCAGCTTTAACAGAACTTCATCATCACCGATGACTGGCCGGTTCCGCTCCTCATACCGAATGTCCTCTGAAGAATAAAAGACAGCTGATTTCATGTAGCAGCATCCTCCTTTTCATCACCCTTCGCAAAATCCTGTAGTGTTTGAACAAGCTGCTTGTACTCACTCATCTCGCTGGATATCCAGTAGCGCCCTCCGAATATACGAGCTGGCCCCACCCTGACATAGACTTTCCCGATATGAGGATAAGGCTTTAAAAAAAGCTTTCCTTTAATATCAGAAACTGCATATGTGTGCCATCTGCCAAAAGCGCCTATCTTCAGTTGATCTTCACTAATGATGACGTTTGTCGGCTGGTTCAGTCCCGTGATACTAGAAAGTATGAGAATAGGCAGCGTATAAACGCCTAACACAGCTAACGGGTCAGGTCCTGCTGACCATAATGTATAAAGAGACCAGAGAAAAAACAGACAGATGAGCACAGCCGGAAGAAAAATAGACAACATTGCAGACGTTCGGCTATAAGCATGATGCTGCATGAGACTTCCTCCTTTCAGATCACTAGAAGGAGCCACAAAAGCTCCTCCATGCAATAACTCTCTACTTGATATGATCGATGATTTTCTCGATATCATCTTCAATACCAAATCCAGTTAAAAAGGATAATGTTTGAATCACAGGTGTCCCTTTTGTATCACTCACAGGTGTTGTTGTCACAATTAAATCTGCACCCTCCGCTTTTTGCGGGACTTCAGATGCCTTACACTGTTCTACGACGACATCATATCCTTTTTCCTTTAACGTTTCTTCTACCTTTTTAGCCACAACCGTTGATGTTGCAACTGCCGTTCCGCATGATACTAATATTTTCTTCGCCATTAGAATCCCTCCAGCTCATTTATTGTTCTTTTTGATCTAAGCCCATTTCTTTCGCATACTGCTTTTTAATATCATTTCGCACCCAGTACCATAGAAGCGCATAAGCCAAAGCACAGATAATTGCTGCAATAAAGTAAGGGTTGCTCGGATCAAGAAGTCTCACCATGATCCAAGGAATAACGTGAGAACCAAGGTCAATACCTGAAATCATGTTTGCCCCTTCTGGGAAATCAAAGCCGACTGCTTTCCCCATGGTTGTCGCAAGCGGTGCAAGGTTCGTTGCGATAAAGAAGACAATCATTAATGTGAAAATACTGTTAATAAGACCGCGAATAATATTTCCACGAGCGGCTGCTACTGCCCAGACAACTGTAAATGGCAGAACCGATAAGTCAGCAAACGGGAGCATGCCATTGTAAGGCAGAACAACTGCGAGCAAAATGGTAATCGGCACCATTAAAAGGGCTACCGCCATATTCGCTGGATGACCAATCACAATCGCTGTATCTAAACCAATATAGACATTTTTCCCTGGGAAACGCTTTTGAATATAAGAACGAGCGCCCTCAGAGATTGGAATGAGCCCTTCCATTAATAGCGCAACCATTCTTGGCATTAAGACAAGAACTGCTGCCATTTGAATACCTAGCGTCATCACACCTTTTGCATCATAGCCGCCAAGAAGACCAATAATGATACCAAGTATGAGACCCATCACAAGCGGTTCACCAAAAATGCCAAAGCGTTTCTTCAATGTTTCTGGATCAGCATGAATTTTGTTTAAACCAGGGATCTTATCAATGATGCGGTTTGACGCATACATGAGCGGGGCAAAGTTGACCGTTTCAGCATGAGCCATCGATACGCCTTTTAATCCGAAATGGTGTTCGATTGTCGGCGCCGTCCAATCGGCTAATTTTAGCGTGATCGCAGAGACGATCAAGCCAACAGCAAGAGCCAAGAACATATTATGATAAGCGTAGTAAGTAACAGAGGCTGCGAAAATCAAATGCCAGAAGTTCCAAATATCCACATTCAGCGTTTTCGTAAAGTTTACGGACAATAAGATGACATTTAATAAAAGCACAAGAGGAATCATGAGCGGGGCAACGGGTGTACCAAAGGATATGGCAGCTCCAATCGGCCATCCAACATCCAAAATATCGAGCTTTAGCCCAAGGGAATTAACCATGGCTTTTGCTGCTGGCCCAAGTCCGCTCACGAGCAAATTAATGACAAGATTGACACCGACAAATCCAATTCCGATCGTAATACCGGCCCTGAAGGATTTCTTAAAGCCCTGCCTTAAAATCATACCGAAAAGCGTCATAATAATCGGGAGCATAATAGTTGGTCCAAGGTCTAATATAAAATCGACGGCTTGCTTGATCATACATCCACCTCCTGAATTTTTCAGATAAAGCGCTTACATATTTTCGTGAATGGCTATTGGTTTAATTCTTGCCGAAGCACGTCAACTGCTTCTTCATAAGATGTCATGTGTGAGAGCTTTGTCATCACCTCTTCTTTTCTAAAAAGTGTCATCAGCTTCTCCAGCATCACAAGCTGTTTGCTAGGCTCAGAGATTGCTAGGACAAACACAATTTTGGCTTGCACTGTTTCATCAGGGCTTCCCATCTTATGAAAAATGACAGGTTCCTTTAAAGTAGCTACACTAATCGCTGGTTTGTTCACATGCTCAGGATCTGTATGCGGAATCGCTACCCCAAAGGCTGCCAGTGGAAGGCCTGTAGGATATGTTTTTTCTCTTTCAAGCACTGCTGGTAAAAAGCTCGATTTAATGTACCCTCCAGCTTCTAACCGCCCTGCTAAATATGTGGTCACCTCCTCTCTCGAAGATGCTTCGAACTGCAGCTTAATCAGTTGTTCATCTAACTCAAACAAGCTGTTCAAACAACCACCCCTTTCATTTGGTATAAATATGAACACATGTAACAAAAGAAAGAACATTTTTAGAATAGAACCTTTTATAAAGCGCTTACAATTATGAGTTCTGAAAAATGTTCAATACTGTTACCTTTGTAAAGATATTATAATATTCAAAATTATAAGTCAATGTCCCTAGGGAAATTTAAATAAAAAAAAGACGCAGTCATCACCGCGTCTCTTCCTTCTAATCTTCTATACTGCTTGTTAAATGTGGCTTCCTATATCTAAAAATTCAGATACAAATAGATTGTCTGTCTGCACTGCCATTTCTTCCTTTGTGCCAATTTTTTCGATTCTTCCTTCATTCATCACCACAACACGATCAGCAATATCGAATGCTTCTTCTTGATCATGTGTCACAAAAATGGTGGTCATTTGAAAGTCACGATGAACTTTTTTCAGCCAATGCCTTAATTCTTTCCTCACCTTTGTATCAAGTGCACCAAAGGGTTCATCTAAGAGGAGTGCCTTCGGCTGAACGGCAAGTGCGCGCGCCAGTGCCACACGCTGCTTTTGCCCGCCTGACAGCTGATCTGGATACCGCTGCTCAAACTGCGTAAGCTGAACAACCTCTAAAAGCTCATGTACCCGCTCTTTGATGTCTTTTTTAGGCAGTCTTTCTCCTCTAGGTTTCATTTTCAGCCCATATGCCACATTATCAAAAACCGTCATATTTCGAAAAAGTGCATATTGCTGAAATACAAAACCGATCTGTCGTTTTCGTACTGGAATGTGTGTGTAATCCTGATCTCCAAATAAAATCTGTCCGTTATTGGCATAATCAAGACCTGCAATGATTCTTAATAAAGTCGTTTTCCCAGAGCCAGATGGTCCTAGTAAAGAGATCAATTCACCATTTCTTATCGATAAATCCACGTTTTGCAAAACCTTTGTCTGACCAAATTGTTTTGATATTTGTTTTGCTGTAATCCCCAAGGCCGATCCCTCCATTTATGTTGAGCGCTTGCCAAGCCGGTGTTCCCTCTGCTGAATGATTTGCTTAATGATTAAAGTAATGACTGCCACAAACGCCATGAGAGACGCCACAGCAAAAGCGGCTTGAAATTGGTACTCATTGTATAAAATTTCGATATGAAGCGGCATCGTATTGGTCATGCCTCGAATATGACCTGATACAACCGACACGGCACCAAATTCACCAATCGCTCTTGCCCCGGCTAAAATGACACCGTAAAAAAGAGCCCATTTGATATTCGGCAGTGTCACAAAGAAAAAAGTCTTCCATCCGTTTGCACCAAGTGTGAGCGATGCTTCCTCCTCATGAATGCCTTCATGCTGCATAAACGGGATTAATTCTCTGGCAATAAACGGAAATGTAACGAATATGGTGGCTAGGATCATGCCTGGTACAGAATAAATGACTTTCCATCCATTCGCCATAAGCCAAGGTCCTAAAAGCCCGTTTGAACCAAATAAAAGCACAAATACAAGTCCAGCAATCACAGGCGAAACGGCAAACGGGAGATCAATCACAGTCGTTAACAAACGTTTTCCGCGGAAATTAAATTTTGTGATAAGCCATGCAGCACTCACCCCAAAGATCATTTGAAGCGGCAAGGTGACGACGACAATGAAAACAGTCAATTTGATCGCCGCGAGTGTATCTGGATGTGAGATGGCCAGAAGGTATGAACTCCATCCTTTCTCAAATGCCTTTGAAAAAACGGCGATCAGCGGTATGAGTAAAAATAAAATCAAAAAAGCATACACGACCGTAATCAAGAGGATTTTCACCCCTTTAGATTCGGTTACAGGACTTTTATACTGAACATGGTGCTGATGACTAAGCTCTCTCTCCAATGGTTTCACCTCACGTATACTTGTTTTTTCCGCTCAACATACCACTGAATGCCGTGAATCAATAACAGGATGAAAAACGAAAGAAGCAGCATCAAGCATGCAATCGCTGCTGCACCATGATAATCATACTGTTCAAGCTTGGACATGATCATCAGCGGTGTAATTTCTGTTTTAAACGGAATATTTCCAGCAATAAACACAACAGAGCCATATTCACCTAGCGCTCTTGCAAACGCAAGTGAAAATCCAGTCATCACCGCAGGAAACAAGGCCGGCAGCAGTACGTGAAAAAAGGTCTGTCTCCTTGTCGCACCAAGAATCGCCGCAGCCTCTTCGACTTCCTGCTGCAGCCCTTCTATCACAGGCTGAACGGTTCGGATAACGAATGGAATGCCAATAAAAATCAGTGCCAAAATAATCCCAATCGGTGTGTACGCCACCTTTATATGCAGAAATTGACCAATCCATCCATTAGGAGAATAGAGGGTGGTCAGGGCAATACCTGCAACAGCTGTTGGGAGAGCAAAAGGCAAATCAATGAGAGCATCTAAGATTTTTTTTCCATGGAATGTGTACCTGGCGAGAACCCAGGCAATCAGTACACCAAACCCTGCATTGATGAGAGCAGCTGCAAAGGAAGTCGTCACGGTCAGCTGAAGAGACTTCAATACTCTTGCATCGGTAAAAACCTTCCAAATCCCCTCTGCTCCTAATGAAGCCGTCCAAATAAATACCATGGATAAAGGAATGACGACAATCGCACTCACATAAACGAGCGTCACCCCAAGGCTCAGCCCAAATCCAGGCAATATACGTTTTCTTTTATTGGCGGCTGCATGTGCTTTCTTCATCACATCGCCCCCTATTTTTGTCCGCTGTATATTTGATCAAATAATCCGCCATCATCAAAAAATCTTTTCTGCGCCTTTCTCCACCCGCCAAACGCTTGATCAATCGTCACCATATCAATCTTTTTAAACTGGTCTTTATATTTGTTTAAGACTTGTTGATTTCTAGGGCGATAATAGTTTTTCGCCGCAATTTCCTGCCCTTTTTTAGAATATAAATAATCTAAATAAGCCTTCGCCACTTTCTCTGTTCCTTTACGTTTCACATTTTGATCAACAACCGCAACAGGCGGCTCCGCTAGAATACTAATTGATGGGGTGACAATTTCAAATTTGTCTTTGCCTAGTTCGTGCTGCGTTAAATAGGCTTCATTCTCCCATGCAATTAACACATCCCCAAGTCCGCGTTCAACAAAGGTCGTTGTGGCTCCGCGTGCACCTGAATCAAGGACTTCGACATGTTCATATAGCTTTTTGACAAAATCCTTTGTTTTTTCTTCATTCCCATGAAATGTTTTATCGGCGTAGGCCCATGCAGCTAAGTAATTCCATCTCGCACCGCCGGACGTTTTCGGATTTGGCGTAATGATGGACACACCTGGCCGAATCAAGTCGTCCCAATCTTTAATATTTTTGGGATTCCCTTTCTTCACAAGAAACACAATGGTCGATGTATACGGTGTTGACTGATTTGGAAATTCTTTTTGCCAATCTTTTGAAAGCAGTCCGCGATCTGCAATCGCATCAATGTCATACCCTAAAGCCAGTGTTGCCACATCTGCCTCGAGTCCATCAATAATCGATCTTCCCTGCTTTCCTGATCCACCATGAGACTGCTTGATCGTGACATCCTCACCTGTTTTGTCTTTCCAATACGTCTGAAAGGCTTGATTGTATTCCTGATACAATTCACGTGTAGGATCATACGAAACATTTAACAGCTCAACCTTTCCCTTTTGGCTTGAGGCTTCGTTTGCGTTTGAGCATGCAGTACTCGTCACAGCCAAGACTAATATAATAGTCACGACCCAGACCCATTTCCACTTTTTCATGTTATCCCGCTCCCCCGTTATCAAAAATAGTGACACCAACCTTGCCGTTTCATACGCAAAAAAGACCCTTAGCCACCTGAAATACATCACAGTCCTGTACTTCAAATTGCCAAGAGCCTTCGGTTGTCCGATCAGCTATGTATGATTGATGTTAGTCTATATATTATTCAAACTATTCACAGGTGTCAACTCTGTTTTTTCATTTAAACAAAAAAAGAAACGCCATCTTGAAGAGGCGCTTCTTTTCCCGGGAAATGGTTTTAATCGGCAGAAAGCTTTAAATTGACACCAACAGCGGTTCCATTTCTCGAGGAGTCAGCTACTCCTGTAAATGTCCCTGCTTTCCGATCAATGAGTAAGGCTTGCACATTTCCTATATCAATAGGTGAACTGCCAAAACGATGACCCATATCATTTAGCTTCGTTCTTACATCAAGGGGAACACCTACTTCGTAACGGTAAGAAGTTGTACTGTTTGTATAAATCCGCGGCTCTTCCACCGCATCTTGCAGCTCCATGTCGTATTCAAGCAAGTTTAATATGGTTTGTGAAACAGAAGCAATAATAGTCGTTCCTCCAGGTGAGCCCACAGTCATGACCGGCTCGTTATCTTTAAATATGATGGTCGGGGTCATACTGGATAATGGACGCTTATTCGGCTGGACTTCATTTGCTCCGCCTGGTCTTGCGTCAAAATCTGTTAGTTCATTGTTTAAGAAAAAGCCATATTCCGGAACAAGAATCCCTGTACCAAATAACTGTTCAATGGTTGTTGTGAATGACACGACATTTCCCCACTGATCAGCAACAGTAAAATGAGTGGTCTCGCCAATGGTTTTATCTTCTGGCTGCGGGATAATTGGGGATGGATTTTTTTGCTCCTCATACGCCCATGGATCTCCTTCTTTCGGGTTTTTGTTCATTTGATCTAATTGAATGAGAGAAGCTCTTTTTGAAATGTAATCATCGTCTAGTAGTCCTTTTAGTGGAACATCTACGAATTCGGGGTCGCCTGCATATGCAGCACGGTCAGCATAGGAGAGATGCATTGTTTCAGCTAGCAGCTGATATTTTTCGAATGATTTGGGGTCATATTGTGATAGATTGAAGTGATCTAGTATTTTGAGTATTTGCAGCATAAACACACCGCCTGAGCTTGGTGGAGGCATACTTGCAAGCTGGTATCCTTTATAGTCCCCCCAGATAGGCTTGTCAGTCTTGACCTCATAACGATCAAGGTCATCAGTTGTCATCGTTCCGCCAAAATCTTGGACTGTCTTTGCAAGTGCTTTTGCTACTTTTCCTTCATAAAATGCTTTGCTTCCTTTTTTCGCAATGAGCTTAAATGTTTTCGCAAGACCTGGCTGTACAAGCAGATCGCCTTCTTTGAGCGGCTGATCATCTGGAAGAAAGATTGGCGCTGCGGCCGTTTTTTTCAGCTTTTCTTGATGATCTTCAATGGCTTTTGCTAGCACAGAATCGATTTCAAATCCATCCTCTGCAAGATGAATGGAAGGCTCAATCAATTCCTTCATCGAACGGGTTCCCCACTTATCTAATGCTGCTTCGAGACCTTTTACTGTCCCTGGAACACCAACCGCATTACCATGTGTGGACCGCTCAGCAAATGGGATGACTTTTCCCTCATCCGTTAAAAACATGTCAGGTGTTGCGCCCTGTGGTGCTCGTTCTCTACTATTGATGATGGATGTTTCTTTTGTCTTTCCATCATAAACCATCATAAAACCACCGCCGCCAATTCCAGACATCATTGGCTCTGTCACATTCAGTGCGTACTGGATGGCAACAGCAGCATCCACTGCGTTTCCACCTTTCTTCAATACATCAGCACCTACTTCTGATGCCAGCGGGTGAGCAGTAGCCACCATGCCATCTTTACCAACAGCTACTTTACTCCCATGAGATTCGTTCGCATTGACTTGGCTGACAGGCAGAAAAAACGAGAAAACAAACAGACATATGGACAAAACAGTTAGAGAAATGCGTTTCATGAACAACACCCCTTCCATATTCTTACTTTGACCTTACCGACTTCTTGACCAGAATACAATAGATTATTCTAAAATTTCAAAAATTTTCATCCTATCATCCTACATTTCCCAAATCAAACATTGTTTTTCAAAACATATGACGCACTCACTTATTAGGAATAAAGACACACCATTTCCAACGATTCAGCTTCAAGGTATAATAAACACAACAAAGAGGGGGAAAAACATTGAACAACAAATGCAGATTATTTTGGGAAGACTATTGGAAAGAGAAATCAGAAAAAGCACCTGATGACGCGTTTGTTTCGGCGTGGGCATTCGGCTCAGATCCTGATCATTTGCTTGATCTTGTAAAGCAAGGAAAAAAAACAGCCACTTGTTCTGGACACCTTTTTTATGAAAAGGAACAGGAGCCGCTTCCACAACCCGGACAATATGCGGTCATTTTGGACAGCCAAGAAGAACCAAAAGCCATCATTGAAATTACACATGTTGATGTTATGCCAATGAATGAAGTCCCCGTATCATTTGCACAAGCAGAGGGTGAAGGCGACTTATCTTATGACTATTGGTACAGAGAACATAAAGAATTTTTCACAGAAGCACTCCAATCATACAGTTTAGAATTCAAAGAGGATATGCTTCTTGTTTGTGAACGGTTTAAGCTGATTCATTCAGCTTCTTAGCCTTTAAGCGGCGCCAAATATGGCCCGCTTTTTTCGTTGCTTTTCCCCTTTTAGAAAAAGGTGTGTTGAGATCACATCTTTAGGTCAGAATAAGATCAAATAGAAAAAGTGAAGAAATTTTCGACTACACCTGTTTTTTTTCGACAAAAGAATATATAATTATTTGATGTGTGCATTGTCTCATTTATACAATGGAGGGTTTTTACATGTTAAAAAGGAAAAAAGACAAGTTTTCCGTCTTGTTAACGGAAATTGCTAAAAATTTAGATGAAACTGCTGAGTATTTTGTTAGCTATAAAGTAACAAATCAAACCACTCTGAAAGAATTTTCTGACACATTGAAGGAATATGAGACAAAAGGTGATAATCATGTTCATACCATGATTAAAGAGCTGAACAAAGCCTTTATTACACCGATTGAACGTGAAGACATTCTTCAATTGACGAATAGCCTCGATGATGTTTTAGATGGAATTGAGCATTTTTCCGCAACATTAGAAATTTACTCAATTACAAGCTCTGACGAACATATCGACAAATTCAGCCACTACATCAGAGAGTGTGCGAAAGAAATTTTAATCACAATTGATCTACTAGCTGAAAATCGCTTGAAAGATATTCATCCGCACGCAATCAAGATCAAAGAGATTGAACATAATTGTGACAATCTTCATCGTAAATCATTAAAGAACTTGTTTGGAAAAGAAACAGATCCAATTAAAGTGATTCAATACAAAGAAATTTACGAAACACTTGAAGAAATCGCTGATTCCTGTCAAAGTGTTGCCAACAATCTAGAAACAATCATTATGAAGAATGCGTAACGGGGTTAGTTAAACATGGACACATTACTCATCCTTACCATACTTATTGTCATTTGTGCACTTGCTTTTGATTTCATTAACGGGTTCCACGATACAGCAAATGCCATTGCGACTTCAGTTTCAACGAAGGCATTAAAGCCTAGACATGCGATCATCATGGCAGCGTTCATGAACTTCTTAGGAGCAATGACATTTACAGGTGTGGCAAAATCCATTACAAAAGATATCGCAGATCCATTTACACTTCAAAACGGCTCTGTTGTGATTTTGGCTGCTTTAATTGCGGCCATCACATGGAACTTGCTTACTTGGTATTACGGGATTCCGAGTAGTTCTTCACATGCATTAATCGGATCAATTGCAGGAGCGGTTATTGCCTCTGCCGGTTTTGGCGCTTTAAACTATTCGGGATTCATTAAAATCATTCAAGCACTTTTGCTTTCACCTATCCTAGCTTTCGTATTGGGATATATCGTGTATACCATTATCAAAATTATTTTTAGAAACAACAATCTCGCAAAAACAAATAAACAATTCCGACGTGTTCAAATTTTAACAGCTGCACTGCAATCGTATACCCATGGGACAAACGATGCGCAAAAAGCGATGGGAATTATTACGATGGCTTTAATTGCAGGTAATTTGCATACAACAGACGACATTCCTTTCTGGGTACAATTCTCTTGTGCGCTTGCAATGGGACTCGGTACTTCTATCGGCGGCTGGAAGATTATCAAAACAGTCGGCGGTAAAATTATGAAAATTCGTCCAGTAAACGGAGTATCTGCCGACTTAACGGGTGCAGCTATTATCTTCGGTGCGACGTTTATTCACTTACCTGTTAGTACGACTCACGTTATCTCGTCTTCTATTCTAGGTGTAGGTTCTGCACACAGAGTCAAAGGGGTTAACTGGGGTACGGCAAAACGTATGCTTGTCACTTGGGTGATTACATTACCGATTTCAGGAACTCTAGGAGCTCTTATATACTTTGTGTTAAATGCGATTCTCTAATATCAAAGACCTGTCTAACAGGTCTTTTTTTATTTGCCCGCACACTTAAAACCCTTTTCCTGCAGGACATTTTTTCATGAAGCAGGGTTTCCAATCATATCCATAGAAATAAACAAGTATTCATCTGTCTATGGGAGAGAAGAACATGCTATTATTTTTTCAATTGACTGTATGGTTATTGCTAGGTGCTCTTGCAGTGTATGTATTTGCAGTTTGGCGCTTTGAACAAAAAGTAAAAGAAAAGATGTTTGCCATTCGTAAAACGTGGTATTGGATTTATGTAGCGGGTGCTGTTGTGTACTGGACAAATGACCCTTCTTCTATCTTCACCGATTGGATGCACTACTTGATCATTGCCGTATTTTTCGCATTAACTGATGCCTTCATCTTTCTTAGCTCCTATATTAAGAAACTCGGAAATCATGAGCTGGAAACCGACACCCATCAACTCCTTGAACAAAATAACGATCTGCTTCATTCTTACCTCAATAAACTAAAAACGTACCAATACCTATTGAAAAATGAACCGATCCATGTATATTATGGAAGTGTAGAGGCATATATAGAGGGAATTGAGCGGCTGATTTATTCTTTTGCCGACAAGATGAATATTCAAGCGGTGCTTTGTCCATACGATATGCAGGAACAAAAAGACGACCTGCTTCGGACACTTGACCAGCGGGCTCTTATTCAGGCGAAGCTTGACAGGCAGGAAGTATATTACGATGATTTCGGTCATTTGGTGCTCATCCCATTTTCTGTAGCAGATGCTCATTTTGTCATTAAGCTCACCTCCGATGAGATTGTCACGGAGTTCGACTATTTATTAATGACATCACTTACAACAATTTATGACCTAATCTTGCCTGACGAAGAGGAAGGTGATGAAGATGGACCACGCACTTCAAGGGGATAACAACAATCCTAAGAAAAACCCTTTTAAGATTTTAAAGAAAAAACGCCATATCAGTATGGCCGATTATAAGGTAAGCCCCCATACTGAGCGAATTTTTAAAAAGAATGAACAGCTTCTGGATGAGTATAAAAATAAAAAGGCTTGATTACACTAAAGGACGCGGAACGAAATCCGCGTCCTGCTTCCATTTTCACATAGACTTGCATACAATACACTATACGCTGCAACGATTGAGGTGCCAAAATGAAAAAGAAAATCAAACAACTGAGATATGTTCAGTTTGCCGAATATCAGCCGTCCCCATATACTAAGCGTTTAATTGAAAAGAGTGAAACAGCCATCCAATCATACAAACAGAAACACTCACTGATTTAACAGTTTAAGCAGCTTCTCCTTCGTTTTAGGACCGTATACCCCATCACTTGTCAGACCGTTCACCAGCTGAAAGCGCGCTACGGCATTCGCCGTTTTTTCTCCGTAAACACCATCGATGCCTTTATCTGCAGCCGATTTATCAGGGTAAAAATAAACAGCAGCAAGCGCTTTTTGGACGAGGCGTACGTGCTCTCCCTTCGTTAGAGGCGAAGTCACCTTTAAAATCCCATCTGGCAGCTCATACATCATTTTTCCATCATTTCGATAAATTTTGAGAACCTGTCCAATTTGAATCTTGTTCGGGTCGCTAATGTTATTCCACTTCTGAAGATCTTGAACTGTGACGTCATGAGCTTTGGCAATACTCGTTAACGTATCCCCGCTTTTGACGACATACGTGATGACCGTTTCAGGGTCTCCTGCCGTTTCAATTCCTTTTTTAAATTCATCCCATGTAGCGAGAAGCAGACGCGGACATGCTTTTCCAGACCAGTGCTGATGTGTGACCACATTCGCTAGTGGAATATTATGCTCTTTCAGCAGCTTTTGAATGAGCCATTGCGCATGTTTGACCGCTTGCTGGAAATTCCCATCTTCATTTTCACAAATTTCAATCCCGATCGACTTTCTGTTCCCATTTCCATTTCCGTCCCCTGCATGCCAGCCATTTTCATTTAACGGCAGATGCTGAAAGATTTCATGATCATCCACTGTAAAGTGCCAGCTTTCCGCTGTCGTTGGGCGTTTCACATATGCCGCATGACTTTTTGCATCCGCTCCCTTTGACGTGTTTGCTGTGTTATGCACCGTCACATACATCGGTGTCATGGCGTATCCTGGGCGGTTCCCGTTTCCAACTGGAATAAAATCTTGATAAATTTCTACCATGTTCTGCACTCCCTTTTTCTAAATTGAATTGATCTTTCTCATCAATTGGTGGCGTTCGTAAGACAACTTGTGTTTGTTTTAGTGATAAGACTATGGTAAAATTTGAATTCAATCCACTCTTTTTAGTAATGGAAAACGCAAAAATGAAGAAAAAAACAGGAATTAATTCCATTTTTCCTTGATTTTATGTTAAAATTGTTAAAAATAAGCCGATATTAAAAGTAAGTAATAGCTTCATTAGCTATTTAGTCCTATATGGACTTTTCTTTTACGCCAAAAACAGAACATACGTTTGCTTGGAGGTTTTTAAATGACTGGTTTTTTAACCCATTTAGAAGAAGAGATTAAGCGGTTATATGCCAAATTACAAATAAGCGGTCCTGCTTATAGGGACATGCAAAGGATCGCTTCTGAATTTCATGTATGGGTCCACTATGAGGATACTGGCAGCATGATGATCAAACATCAAGGTCTTTACAGTATTATATTAAACAGATCTCTATCGTCAGAGGAACAATGGCAGGATTTTGCCCACGAGCTTTGTCATGTGCTGAAGCATGCAGGCAACCATTTCAAGATGCACAAACTCTTTCGAGAACTGCAAGAGTTTCAGGCTAAACAATTCATGTATCACTTTTGTGTGCCGACCTTTATGCTGATGCAAATGAAGCTTCCAAACCTTCGGCAGCAAGCCATTTTGCACATTGCGCAAACATTTCACGTCACCTGGGCTTTCGCTGAAAAGCGGCTCGCCTTGTTCGAACAGCGGAAAGCAGGCATTCGCTTCCAACAAGAGTTTACATCTTATTTAATGAAAGCCGAGAAGGTCGCGGAAAAAGAAGCTGTTTATCAAACGTAAGCCTCTTCTGCATAGGGCGACAGGGTTTATCCATAAAGATTTAATACTTGCTTGAGTACATTTGTGTACCGATAAAATTGCTCATTTTGCGTTTCACGGCGATAGCGCCGTCTGAAGTCTTGAAAGAATGCTCTTCTTTGCGCCTGACTGATTTCAAGTTGTACACTTTTTCCGGTCAGACATTGATTATTAATATTGTGAGGATGTGTTCCAGAATAGCGATCAGATTCAGATAGCAGCACTGCGGGAAATCCATTAAGCGTTAAACGTTTCACTGTTTCTGCCGCTTTTTCTCTGTCTGTCCCGCCCACTAATGTTTGAAGCACCTCCGTTTCCCCGTAGCCATGGAGCGCAAACGTGTAATGATGGGCATGCACTAGAGAAAGGCAGACCGGCTCATTGAAACGTGTGCTTGTAATATGAAGCACATGATTGCCTTTCACTTTAAGGCCTTCAAATAAATACATAGAATCATCACTTGCGATTTCATGAATGAGCTCACTCACGCCAGATTCAATTCCCCCAGCATGAGGGGACAAAACCAAAAGCTGATCTCCTTTCCGCTCGTGAAGAATTTGATAGTCGATTCCCTCTCTTTCATGAGCGGAAAGCTCTTCATAACTTTGATATGTATCAATGATTTGCGTCATTCCATCTTCCCCATTTCTCTATATGAGCATAAGTCTATTGATCTTAAATTCTTTTGTAAAGGGATTTCGCATGACCTATCGACTTAATACATCCTTAAATTTTCCTTATCTTTTCGGCTATCTGTTGAATTTTGAGAAAAAATGACCGATAATTGAAATGAATAGAACTTTTGGACTATATGAATCTTTTTGCATTCTCTCTCATAAATTAGAAATATTGTGATCTACATCTGGAGGAATTCATGTTAAAAAAGAAAACCACCATCACCTTTGTCATCTTAATCCTTAGCTTCGCTGGCATCATTTACTGGAAATGCTTTTCTCTTCAAGGCGTATCTCACGGAACCTTTATCCGCTCGATGACATCACCTGACGGAACATATATCATCAACACCTATCGACATAGCGGAGGGAAACTAAAGGAGAACGCAGTTAGAGCAGAAATTGAAAACAAACTCACCCACCGAAAGAAAACGATTTACTGGAAATACCCTGACAAAGACCCTCTCATCAAATGGAAAAATGGACAGCTTGTTCAAATTGGGCATGAATTTTTAAATGTGGTAAAAGGAGAAACATACGATTATCGCTTTGACCGGAACAAATGAAAATAGCGTATCAAAAAAACGAATCCCTCTTAGATTCGTTTTTTACGTTGACATCACATGCTGCATGAATTCTTTCATTTCTTTACTTACGCTCGTCAGTCGTTCCACAATTTCACTAAACTCTGTCACAAGTAAAGCCTGCTCTGATGATGAACCTTTCATATGATCCATACTCTCAAGTAATGTATGTATATTAGAGGAAATTCCTTGCAGTGAACTTTCAATATTTTCTGTTGCACGTGAAGTTTCACTTGAAAGCTTTTGAACCTCACTGGCTACAACACTAAATCCAGCCCCCTCTTTTCCTGCCCTGGCTGCTTCGATTGACGCATTCAATCCCAGCAAACTCGTTTGTTTCGAAATGCCCTTAATCATTTTTGTAATATCAGATGTTTTTTTCGAGCTTTCAAGTGTTTGCTGCGTTTGTAAGGTCATTTCCTCACTTGTCGCAGAAAGCTCCTCCGAATGCGCCGCCACCACATGCACCTTTTCTTGAATACTATGAATGATGTCATTTAATGACTCCATATACGCTTCAAGCTCTAATTGATTTTTAAGCGGAAAACCTAAAGCGAGTGCACCAATAACTTGTTGATTTTCATCAAAAATTGGCAAACCCATTGCATTTAACGGTATTCCATAGACCGATTCAGGTACAAACGTACTTGATGTTTCACCTCTGAGCGCTTTTTTCATATTTAAATCATCTGGTTTAATGGGTTCTCCAGCACGAATTTGAAAATCCACATCTTTCGATGGCAAATACAGCAAGAATTTCTCTCGATCAATGACACCCATCGTCACTTCGTTTTTTAAAATCTGCATCATATAAGGTGCTGCTGTCACAATACTCTGTAGTATATCCAATTTCTCTACCCCCTTATATAGTTTATCGGTCGTTCTTCTTAATTTAATAGTTACTTTTTAAAAATAATGATGATGATTAGAAGAAATTCTTCATATTTACGAGTAAAAAGAAGTACTTTTCCTTTCTATATTCAAACGTAAATTTGCTATAATTAATGAATCGACATATGACGAAATGGTCATGTAACCATTTTGTGTATTCATTGGAGGCGCATGTTGTGAAACAACCCATGAAATATGAGCGGGCAATCGTCATTGGCGGAGGTATCACCGGGATGCTCGCTGCAAAAGTTTTATCAACATATTATCATCAAGTCTTAATTATTGAAAAGGATGAACTGCCAGACTCTCCTGAGAATCGTCTCGGCACTCCTCAAGCCTTTCATCCACATAGAATGCTGCCACTTGGCAAGCAAATCGTTGAACGTCTATTTCCTGGTTATACAAAAGAGTTACTGGTAATGGGCGGATTTAATACCATGCATCAAACCTCTCGATTTATCACAAAAGATGGCGAGTTAACGCTCACTGATACAGAAGAAACCGCCGTTACAAGACGCGCGATGCTAGAGTGGGTGCTGATGCAAAGAATGGTAAAAGAGGAACATGTGCAGTTTTTAGAAAAACATGAAGCTATCTCCCTTCAGTTTAAAGAGGGAACAAATCAGGTCATGGGGCTCATCGTGAAGAACCGGCAAGTAAAACCTGGCAGCCTTCATGAAATGAAAGCAGACTTAGTGATCGATACGTCTGGAAGAATGTCTAAGTTGCCAAAATGGTTGAAAGACGCTGGATTAACCTTGCCACAGACTGATGAGTTAAGTGTGTTTCTAGGCTACAGCACAAGATATTATCAAATACCATCAGGTGCGCCACCCCTGCAATCAATGGTTGTAGTTGGCCAGCCAGACAAGCAAATCCCAACAGGGCTGTTTGAACGGGTAGATCATGATTTAGTAGCTGTGCTTCTTTCTGCAGCTGGCGGTTCACATTATCCCACAACGGATGCAGATCAATTTGATTCAGAAACCGCTGCACTGACCCATCCAGCGATAGCAGAAGCCATCACCCATTTAACGCCCTTTACAAAACCAAAAGGATTTAGAGTTCCTTCTTGCGTGAGACATCACTATGAACACATGCAGGATTGGCCAAGTGGATTATTGGTGATGGGCGATGCCTTGTGTACGTTAGATCCCATTCATGGGCAGGGCATGACAAAGGCAGCCCTCGAAGCACAAACACTTCACCGTATGCTCAAACACGCACAAAAAAATGAGTGGCTGTCTTTTGAAAAGGACACATTACAACAAATGCAGCAAGCGAGTGAACTTGGCTGGTGGCTTTGTGCAATTGCTGATATGGCGTGGGACGGTGTCGAGTTAAAAGGAGAAACAACCATCCCCCACTTGACGTTCGTACAGGAATTTTTAAATCGCTACGTACAATACGCCATTGTCACAAAACAGCCTAAACAACTTGAAGCGTATCACCGGATGCATTCTTTTTTAACAGAACCGAGAGAAATCATCAACTTAGAACAGCTGAACGACATGATTCAAGCTGACACCTCAGGAGAAACCGCCGAATGGTGGAAGCAATGGGATCAAAAGAACGATGAAGGCAACCGAGCTTTTTTCCATGAAGCGGTTCCTGATTTTCGTCTAGAGCACTTGCTGTCATTCGATTGAAACAAAAAAAAGCCCCTTTAAAGGGGGCTTTTTCATTAACGTAATAATTGAAGTACGTTTTGCGGCTGCTGGTTTGCTTGCGCTAACATTGCTTGAGATGCTTGAGAAAGAATGTTGTTCTTTGTGAACTCACTCATTTCTTTCGCCATGTCAACGTCACGAATACGAGACTCAGCAGCTGTTAAGTTTTCAGCAGAAGCACCAAGGTTATTGATTGTGTGCTCTAGACGGTTTTGGACTGCACCAAGTTTAGAACGCTGATCTGAAACTTGTTTGATGGCTCCATCAATAATTGCTAATTGGTCGTTAAATCCACCTTCTTCATCTGCTGCAATTTCGGCGAAATCAGTTACTTTAATAGTAGAAACTGTTTTATCCTCAACTCCAAGTTTATCAGCAGACATTGCTTCAATATGAACTGATAGTTGCTGCGCACCGTTAGCTCCAATTTGGAAAGTAAGTTTTTTCGCTTCTCCACCTTCTGGCTCAGCAGCAAAAGTGCCGTCAAGAAGTTTCTTTCCGTTGAATTCAGTACGGTCAGAAATACCGTTCTTATCTGTACCGTTACCAATTTCTTGAACTAATGCATCAATTTCTTCTTGAATCGCACCTAAATCTGTATCATCCTGAGTACCTGTGTTTCCAGCTTGAACCACTAGTTCACGAACACGTTGAAGGATTGAGTGAGTTTCAGTCAATGCTCCCTCAGCTGTTTGAATAAGAGAAATACCGTCTTGTGCATTTTTCGTCGCCATTTCTAATCCGCGGATTTGTCCACGCATTTTTTCAGAGATTGCTAGACCTGCTGCGTCATCTCCTGCACGGTTGATTTTAAGACCAGAAGAAAGCTTCTCCATGTTCTTTTGCCCTGCTCCATTGTTTGCAGACAAACGGTTCAGTGTGTTAAGTGCTGCGATATTGTGGTTAATTCTCATGTTAAATGACCTCCGTGTGTTTGAACCAATTGGACGTCCTTATCCAAAAGTTCTAAATTAGAATTTTTTTGTAAGCCTTACAATCCATTTATCGAACTTTAATGGAATATGTTTAACAAAAAAGGAATAAATAAGAAAAAAGTCTCATTCACTATGATCGTTTCGCTAGAGTATGCCAAATTTAAAGGTCATTTTTCATGATTTATCAGAGGGATTTAAGAATCATAAGACTGGAGGAAATTCGAAGAAAAAACAACATAAAAAAAAGCCCCATCAAGGGGCCTTTCATTAACGTAGTAATTGAAGTACGTTTTGTGGTTGTTGGTTCGCTTGTGCAAGCATTGCTTGAGACGCTTGAGAAAGAATGTTGTTCTTAGTGAACTCACTCATTTCTTTCGCCATGTCAACGTCACGGATACGAGACTCAGCAGCTGTTAAGTTTTCAGAAGATGCACCAAGGTTGTTGATTGTGTGCTCTAGACGGTTTTGGACTGCACCAAGTTTAGCACGTTGAGATGAAACTAGGTTAATTGCAGCATCCACACCATCAAGTTGATTATCAAAAGATGTAGTAGCAAAATCAGTTACATCAATATCGCTAATTTTTACAGTAGCACTACCTAAATCAGCAGCTTTCATACTATCAATGTTTACACTTAATTGTTGACCAGAATTTGCGCCAATTTGGAATGTAAGTTTATCAGTAGCAAAAGTACCATCTAAAAGGTTTTTACCGTTAAATTGAGTACGGTCAGCAATCCCTTTACTACCTGCTTCTCCACCTACTTCTTCAACAAGTGCTTTGATTTCTTCTTGGATTGCTTTAAGATCTGTAGCAGCATCTTGTGTACCAGTGTTTCCAGCTTGTACAACTAGTTCACGAACACGTTGAAGGATTGAATGAGTTTCAGTCAATGCACCTTCAGCTGTTTGGATAAGAGAGATACCGTCTTGTGCGTTTTTAGAAGCCATTTCTAATCCGCGGATTTGTCCACGCATTTTTTCAGAGATTGCAAGACCTGCTGCGTCATCTCCTGCACGGTTGATTTTAAGACCAGAAGAAAGTTTCTCCATGTTCTTTTGGCTCGCACCGTTGTTTGCAGACAAACGGTTTAATGTGTTAAGCGCTGCGATATTGTGGTTAATTCTCATTTCCTATTACCTCCATGTATGTGGGACCTAACAGACGTCCTTGTCTGAAAAAAGTCCTTTATTCTAGGGCTTATCAACCCTGACAATTCTATTATCGGATTTGTTTATAGGATGTTTAGCAGATTTTTTAAAAAATATCTTATTTTTTCATGACGTTGATCCTAATTTTAACAATTTTATCAAAATAAAAGCTGCTGATCTCTTATCAGCAGCTTTACAATTTATGAATTTCAGTATTGCTTGATATCAAACATTAAGATATTTTGGTACACGACATAATCCTTCTTACTTGTGAAAGGACCTTTATTGTGTTCATCATTGATTTCATAGAAGTTCATACCAATTCCAAAGCTTCTTTCTTTATACCAGTTAAGAAAATCGTTGATTTCTTTCATTGAAAGCAAATAATCCTTTTGAAGCCCATTTATCATCGTAATTGAAAGTATACCTTTTGTTGCTTCTTCACCAGGTTTTGTCCCGTCCTGATCTTTCGGTTCTTCCGTGGATCCATCACCAGGTTTTGTTCCATCTTGATCTTTCGGTTCTTCCGTGGATCCATCACCAGGTTTTGTTCCATCTTGATCTTTCGGTTCTTCCGTGGATCCATCACCAGGTTTTGTTCCGTCCTGATCTTTCGGTTCTTCCGTAGACCCATCAACAGGTTTTGTTCCGTCCTGATCTTTTGGTTCTTCTGTTGCATCTTCATCTGGCTTTGCTTCATCTTCAGTTATTTGCAAGTCACTTAATGGAATAGAAATCACTGATTTGTAATCACTTTTTGCAGAAAAATTCCCCATATAATATGAATAGTTACGTCCGCCAATGACATACAATTGATCATCAACTATTGCGGCGACAGCTGATACTCTACCTTCTGGTAAATCATACGCTGAATTTTTAAATTGACCATCTTTCGGATTGAAAATTTGAACTTTATTCAGCATTTCACTTGAACGATCACCAGTCCGCTGTCCACCAATAACGAAGAATTTCTCATTATATGTTTCGTAGGCTGGTTCAAATACATATGAAGTTAAGTCACTATCTTTTAATTTACTCCATTTATCTGTTGTAATATCATACTGGAACAAAGATCTTTCTCTACTATGCCCAATCGAATTTTCTCCACCTGCAACATATATTTTGCCGTCAATTGCAGAAATGGCTCTCCCATTTCGAGATGGTAAAGCCGATGAGTCCAAGCTCTTCCATTCACCAGTGGCAGTATTGAATTGATAGACATTATTTTTATAAGAGTTTTTTGAAGAGACAATATATATATTCTCTTTCACTGCAACTGCGTACAAAGTTCCCTTGCTATAAGCTGAAAATACAGGATCTCTTGGAATTTGAATCGGTTCTTCAGCCCACTGATCAAGTTCTGCATCATAAATATCAATCGTATTATAAGCTACTTTAGTATCTTCGTTAATCCCGCCTATTAAATAGATTTTTTTACCTACAGTAGCATATGTTCCACCTGTTCTATATCTTGGCATACTTGCTTTCTCTTCCCACACATCTTTCTTAGGGTCATACATAAAAGTTTGGTTGTTTAATTTATTTTTTTCACTTGCTCCACCAAACACATAGATCTTTCCATCAACAACTCCCACACCAGCATTAATACGTTCTTCTGGTAAATCAGCTCGTTTCGTCCATCCAGTTGAATTTTGAGCTGCATTCGCTTTGAATGGACTAATGGTACTTATTAAAAGAAGTACCAAGATAAATAGTAAAAACCTTTTTTTCATTTTTTCTTCCTCCAGTTCATGACATTCCCTCCTTTTATCGTCCTTGTTTTTACTTTTTTTATCATTAAAGGTTATTATTGATCCATTTTCTTGATGAAATCCTCACACATACATCACCGGTGTCGATATTTTAATAATCTTTCCGCCGCGACGATAAAACCTTGGGACGCGGCGGCTTAAGGTGGCAATGACTTCGTAGTTGATCGTATTGAGCATTTCGGCGATTTCATCGACAGAAATTTCTCCGCCCTTTTGACGACCATATATGACGACTTCTTCGCCTTGCTTTGCTTTCATTTCTCCTAAACTGATCATGGTCATATCCATTGTGACGCGGCCAGCAATCGGCATTCGTTTTCCTCGGAAAAGCATGAATCCTCGATTGGATAAAGCACGTGAGTACCCATCTGCATAACCTATTGGTATGGTTGCTATCACTTCATCAGGTTTTGCTACATAGGTTGCCCCATAGCTGACGGTTCTTGGCTTTGTCACCATTTCCTTCACGAACGCAATCCTTGCTTTTAAACTGAGAGCGGGCTCTAGCTGAACAGCATCTAAACTCTCAATGTATTGCGAAGGGTACAGTCCATATAGCCCGATGCCGAGCCGAATCATATCTGCGCTAAATTCAGGAAACGCGATAGCAGCCGCTGTATTGTTCATATGTACTGTGGGCAGTGTAATGCCTTGTTTTTTTAAGAAACGAAGAAAATCAATAAAAATGCTGTGCTGCAGCAGTGTGAAATCAGGGTCAGGCTCATCCGCAGTGGAGAAATGCGTAAATATTCCATCCCACCTCAGGTTTTCACTCTTTTCAAGCGCCTCTACCACCTCTAACAGCTCTTCCTTTGTCCGTACACCTAATCGTCCCATCCCTGTGTCAACATTGATATGAATCCCAAGGCGATGCTGACTTTCTTCTTCCGCTAAGATCTCATTTGCTTGAACAATCCAGTCTTCTCGAAGGCCGGATAGGTCAATTCTCCAGGCTGCAGCCCTTTTCACACAGTCGAGCGGGGTAAATCCAAGGACCAGAATCGGTGCTTCAATTTTTGCTCTCCGCAATACAATGCCTTCTTCCAAGCTGGCAACCGCAAGCTCTGTCGCACCGCTTTCTAGTGCCTGCCGCGCTACTTCAACTGAACCGTGTCCATAAGCATTCGCCTTTACGACAGCCATGATCTTACTTTTCCTTGGAATATGCGCTTGAATGGCTTCAATATTTCTTTTAATCGCGTCAAGATTGACCTCGATCCAGACTTCCCTGCAAAGCTTTTGCATGTATGTTTCCTCCAGTCATTTCGATATCAATGTTCGTTTTCGTGTCTAGTCTATCTTTATTCATTTTTGAGAAAAACATTCAACCGCAATGATTGAACCAGCCTTGTCTTGATTGACATAAAAAAAGAAACCACCTCAAATGGTGATTTCTTCTTTATGAACAGGCATTTCATTAATCCGCAGATTTCATCATTGAATCAATTTCATGATAAATCTCTTCCAGATTTTCTCGTTCAGTCAAATATTCGGCAGTGCTCTTACGAACAGGCACATCAAATGTCAGAAAGGTGAGCGTGATCGTTGATGATTCCTGATCATTCATAGTTAATCTCAATTCAAGTGTCGAGATCTCTTCATTATTATCAATCTCAACAGATTGTTCAATCGGCACACCATCTTCTAACATGTCAACTTGTTTCAACTCTTTCAAGGAAAGCTCAGTGACTTCAAACCTGAATTTTCGAGATGAGCCGCCAGGTTGGTGTGTAATAAAGCGCATTACCTTTCGCTCATCATCAATCGCAAAGCCTTTATCAACATTTTGTGAAAAAAGGTATGTGGAAGCCTGAAAACCGTCTTCTTGAAAAAGCATCATCATTTTATCTAATAATATGTTTGGATCATTCTTTTCTTTTTGTCTTTGCAGCCTACCCGCTATCCATAAAATGACCATTGCACCGATGATGCTAAAAACCGTTCCCAGCCCATTACCTACATCTACGAAAATAGTAAAGCCTAAAATAGCAACAATAAAAGCGATTACAATGCCTATGATGAATATCACTCCATGCTCCTCCTGTCATGACCCTCATTGTTATTTTGGTTTAATCAAGTATAGCATCTGGATTTTGATCGAAAAAAAATCTACTATAGACTAAACAGATACTATATTCATTTCGCTTTTAAATAGAAAGGATTTTTATGATGAACCTCTACACGACAGACGAAATCATTGATGCTCTTTTTAAAGCCTGGTCCTCTCAATCTAGTTCAAAATGGAGTAAAGACAACCCGGCCAATGGACAATGCGGTGTCACTTCTTTAGTCGTCCATGATCTTTTAGGCGGAAAAATAAACAAAACCGCATTACCCAACGGATGGCACTTTTACAACGTAGTGAATGGAACAAGAATCGACTTTACTTCTTCACAATTCTCTGAGGAAATCGTTTATATGGATGTACCTTCAAATCGAGAAGAAGCATTTGAAGATACGAATGAGGATCAATACCGATATTTAAAGGAACGAGTCCTAAAATATTTAAACATATAATACTCATGAAAACAGACCATATGAGGTCTGTTTTCATTGCAGTTTGATAAAATGTTTAAAAGATAGGCAGTAAGAATTCACACACCTTATCTTCGCCTTCTTCTTCTTTATATCTCTCCATTATAGGTGCCTGACGCATGTTTAATCGATTGTTTTGGATCATTTGAGGCAATTGTCTCCAAAACAAATTCACTTTTTCAGTTGTATGTGTCACCGTAAACACAGCATACTTTCCTCCTTCAAAATGGCCAGTCTGAACCATTTGATCTTTTGTGAAATCTCTATTTGTCATAAGCATGAGGTCGTATCTGCATTTTTCTGATGGAATTTTTCCAGGATCATCTTGAGGAACACCATATATACCATATTCCTTTAATTCATCATTTAATTGATGTTGCTTGATCCATTTTTTAAATCTCTTCATCATCTCAAAATTCTCTTTGCTGCCATATGATCCGATATTTCTCATATACGCCATTTTCATATTCGTTAACATTTCAATTTTGTAATTCATGATTTCCCTCCAACTCGTATTGGAAGACTGGCCAATCATTCCTTACAAACAACGGTAACATCCTTTAAAATAGAATGCAGTAGGATATTAAAAATAATGTGATGTATGATGAAAAATACATATTTTTCAAGATTTGAATCTTTAAAACAAAAAAGAACGGACAACGGCCGCTCCCTTTCTATTACGATTCATTTTTTTAAGGCTTAGCACATTGAAAACCAAAAAAGCCATTATAAAGGCTCTTTTAGTTTAAGCAAAATAACCGATACTAGATGTATGTCCTCTTTGGGCTTCATTATGGATATCGTTTGACGAAACATAGCTAAAAGCACCTAACACACTGACAATTATAAATACGGTTGCTACTGACTTAAATTTCATAAAGACAGTCTCCCCTTTTAATTTGGTGTTGGAAATATAGAATCTTCTCGTAAAATTCGTTTGAGCGTTCTATATCTCCTGCTTTATTATAATGCTTCGCTGCATCTTTCGCTAAATCTTCAAGATTTGCAAAAAAAGACTTTGATTCCAAATAAGCCATTGACTCTGTTATACGATTCACATTGTTATCTATATATAGTGATTTCAACATAATGAATGTATTTATAAAAATATCATCCTTTAATTTTTCAGCTAACTCGATCCCATAGTTTAATGCATATAAACCTAAATCACTCTGATTATCTTTAAAGTATGATTTTGTCAACATGACCAGCGGATCAAGGATTTTGCTTAAATGCTCATATCCCTGTTCTTTAAACGAATGAATAGATTCATTAAAATATTTAATTGCCATTGAAAGGTTATTGTTATGAAAATAACTCAACCCTAAATTATAGAGTGCTGATCCTTTTAATCGTTTTGTTGAGTTGTCGGCGGCTTTTTCTAGTGCGTGTTGAAAATGGGGTATTGCTTTTTCGGGGCAGCCCATATCTATATAGTTTAATCCGATGACAAAAGAACATTGTATTTCTCTTACTGTGTATGTATCTTTTTCTCGATAACATTGTATCGCCTGTGCGATATGGTGCATGGACATGTGGGTTTGTTTCATGTGGTAATAGATTTCAGCCATCTTGTAATTGAACTCGGCCCGTTCAATATCGTCGCTGACAAGAGACAGCTTTTTTTCTGCCCGTTTATAGAAGGTAATCGCATTTAGGTATTCATAGTTTTCAAATTCATACATGCCGTAGAAAAAATTGAAGTAATACTCGAGTAATCCTGTTAATTTCTCTTGGTCCCTTTTGATCTTCATTGCGAGCTCCTTGAAGTTGGCCCGCTCTTTCCCATTTTCTAAAGGATTCAAGTAATCAAGCATTAATTTATGTCTGAACTCCATGAGTGAGAAATACAATAATAAATCTTGATTTTCTTCCATATGATCAAGCATTGATTTGATTTCCTCTTTATATGCTTCGGCGTCCGGTACGTTAAATCTTTGAATATGATAATACCATTCATTGATTTTCAAACCGACGTGAGAAGAAAGCAATTTCTCCATCAGCCCTTACCCCTTCCTCTATTTTCCCTATAATGACATATATTATCATTTTATGAACCATTCGACACCGAAAAGAAACCGCAAAAAGGCCCTATAAAGGGCCCTGTGAATGATAAGATAAAAAGACTTCTATTCATAAATAAGCACCCAGTATTCCGCCCCAGGTTCTCCTTCTTCTACAACAGCCTTCCACCCTCTTTTTTGATAAAAAGATAAAGCTTTGTGATTTTCGGAGACACATTTGAGGGTGACCGGTGTTCCCAAAACTTTTATCGCTTGTTTGAGCAGCAGATCGCCTGCCCCTTGACCAGCAGCTTCAGGATGTACAAACAAGAGATGAATAAAACGATCTGGTACATATAGAGAAATGAATCCAAGGATTTTATTGTTCTCCTCAGCTAAGAAAATTTGCTCTTCCTGCGTATCTTGATCAAAATCTTGCAGATTGAGGTCTCCTGGATTGAGCCAGTGAAAGCTCTGGCGCCTTGATTCTAAATAGATTTGCCTTAATTGTGGATAATCGATCGTTTTTGCTTCTCGAATGAGCAATAGAATTCCCCCGTTTTTATTGAAATGTGAAGCAGCATTATTTAACTCGACACTTCTCCTGCTTTTCTACCAAGTTTCATTGATAACTGAACGCCAATCATCAGCATGACGATGACAAGCATTGCCACAATGGAAGCATAAAAATGTCCACTTAGATCGAAAACCAAGCCAATGAAAAACGGACCGAATCCACCCACGATGTACCCGCCCATCTGCGACATCGCGGACCAGGTTCCGGCTTCCTCTGGAGTATTCGTCTCCATAATCGGGAGCATAAGCGCTAAAGGAAATAATCCACCTGCACCCATACCTAGGAAAATGACGGCTGGCAAGATCGGCATTGGCAGAAGAAGAAAGATAAGTCCAATGAGTTCTGACAGACTGCATAAGATGAGAAATAATTTCGGTTTTCCTAATCGAGTAACGACCGCTGGAACGAGTAGTGCCACCGGAATCTGAATGAGTGTAAATATGGTCAAGAGCATGGCAGCATATTGCGGACTGTTTCCGAAACTAAGAGCAATCGGTGAAATCCATGCCGTCAAAGAATAAAACATACTGGACATAAAGCCAAAGAACAAGGTGAATTGTATGGCCTTTTTGTTTCTCAACGGCAATTTTAACGGCAAAGTTACATGATCACTCTGCTCATTTTTGCGAACTAAACCGACCCATAGAATAAGTGCAATCACTCCTAGAATAGCCCAGCAGGACAACGCAAATGGAAGATGATGCTGGCTACGAAGATAAATTGGAATGGTGAAGCCGGAAGCGAGCGCTGCACCTATCGTCATCGAAATTGAATACACACTGACAATACCAGGATTTCTCGGGAAATATTTTTTAATAAAACTAGACAATAAAGGACCCGCAAAGCTAATCCCTACCCCTCCTGCAAACGCAGTCATGAGCAGGATAGCAACCGATTGGCTTGTACCACGCAGTGCGGTGGCAATCGTGATAAGAAGAATCGAGAAAAACAGCGTTCTCTCTAAACCAAACCGCCGGCTGAGTATCGTCGCAACAGGAGCAAATATTCCCATACAAAGAACAGGCAAAGTGGTCAAAAGACTTGCTGTCAGTGCGTTTACGCCAAGCTCTGATTGGATCATGCTCATCATGGAAGCCACGGAAGTAATGATCGGACGTAAGTTTAATGCCGCTAAAAATAAAGCGGCTAAATAATATATTTTTTTCATCAATACCCTTCTTTCTCTCTCATCTTGTTAAGGTTACTTTGAGTATAAATCTGCTGCATTCATTGATCAATACAATAATTCGTATTATGATGATAGGAGAAAACTATCATTTACGAAAGGAAGATATATGGATACCCGGCATATTACCTATTTTATGGCTGTATTCAATCATTTGCATTTTACAAAGGCTGCTGAGCAGCTAGGCATATCACAGCCTACACTTAGCCAGCAAATTCGACTGCTTGAAGCAGAAGTTGGGATGCCGCTCTTTGATCGTATCGGAAAAAAAGTCGTTGCTACCGAAGCTGGTTCGCTGCTTTATCAATATGGCATGAAAATGCTTCAAGCTGAAAGAGATGCAAAAAATGCGATGAAAGAACTATTATCAGAAAAACGAGGAACCGTTCGTCTCGCAGTACTCCCATCCGATCTTGATTTTCAGCTGGTTCCACTTTTTGTAGAATTTAAAACCCTTTACCCCGAAACCAATCTGAAGGCATATTCAAATATCTTCGTTCGTGAAGAAGTCCTTTCGCATAAAGTGGATCTCGGCATCGGGCTGCGAGGGCCTGCGGATAAGCGTCTCGTTCAAATTCCACTTGGTAGTGAGCCTTACGAATTATTTGTTCATTCAGAAAGTGATTTGGCCCAAAAGAGTGAAGTGACTTTAGAAGAGCTGACTCAGCATGCGTTGGTCATGTATCCGAAGGGATATCTAGGAAGGGATTTAGTTGAAGACGTATGTAAAGAACAGGGTGTTGAACTGGACACTGCCATGGAGGTTGGGTCTGCATCTTCGCTATTGCAGCTGGTTGAAGCGGGAATCGGCGCAACCATTCAGCCAAGAGGATTACTAAAACAACATTCGACGTGGCCAAATATTGTTTCGATTCCTATTGCTGAGCCAGCACCTGTCCGTCACTTGGAATTAATTTATTATGCAGATCGATTTGTCAGCAAAGCACAACAGCAGCTATCTGAATGGCTGATAGACTTTTTCAAATCAAGAACAAACTAAAAAGTGAGGTAAACACATGAAGAATGAAAACAGCATATTTACAAGAACAAACCGGGTTGTTATTCGCCAATTTGACAGGCAGGATATTGAAGCATTTTATCAATACCGAGCAAATCCTTCTATTGCAAAATTTCAATCTTGGGAAAACTACACATACGAAGATGCTGAATCATTTGTTCAACATCAAATGACACAAAAACCTAATCAACCGGGGACGTGGTTTCAATACGCTATTGCCTTATCTGACTCCAATCAGCTGATAGGAGATTGCGCCATTCATACGCTTGACAGTGAGCCAAGAATTGTTGAAATAGGTTTTACACTCGCGCCTGAATACCAAGGAATGGGCTATATTCATGAAGCTCTCAGTTCAATCTTCGAATATATTTTTATGACACTGAACAAACATAAAATCATTGCCTTTACAGATGTGCGCAACGAAAAATCCATTCGAGTGCTGGAACGTTTAGAAATGAGACGCGAAGGACATTTGCTGCAAAATTATATGTCTAAGGGACATTGGGTTGATGAATATCAATATGCCATGCTTCAATCTGAGTGGGCCGCTAAGCACCATTAAACAATTATTTTTTATTCAAAATTCCTAAATAAGCGCTCCATGGACCCACATCGGCTCGATATCGTTCCGCCATGACCCGAACAATCTGGGACATATGTGTGAAGTCATGGACAACCCACGCAGAAAGTAATTCGCTCACTTGCACGACCCCAAACTCCGGATGAACGCCCTTTTTCTCTAAATCAAGGCCTGAATGTGTCATACGCTGAATGTATGCCACATTCCCCATCCGCACATGATGAAACTCAGATAGTACTTGTTCTATCTCTCTTTCAGAATGGTTCAAATGGGAGTAGCGGTCAAACGCAGGAAATGGTGTATTCTCTCCATCAGCAAGAATCACATTTAATCGAGGAATCCAATTGAATTTCTCTGCTTCAATCAAATGTTCAATGACTTCAACTGGATTCCACGTCCCCTCCCCTTCACGGCTGTGAAGCCAATCCTTCGATAAACCCGACAAAAGACTTTCTAACGTGTGAGGAGTTCGACTCAACATATCCAAAGCTTCATTTAAATTGAAATTCATGTGGTTGCTCCTTTATCAGTTTTTCTTTATTTTAATGGATTTTGGATAGATTGTAACTCATACCTCAAGACAGATAAAGGTGCTTATGCCTTTTATTTTCTTTGACTATGGATCATTTGATCGATCAACTCAAACAGTTTTTTCATGAATTAGATTAAAAAAAGCCCTTTTCAGGGGCTTTTTTTGGATTCATTCTGATTGATTAACTTTCGTTTGCCAACATGTATGCTGCAGTTTCATGCATATCTTTCAATCCTGATCTCTGTGCATACTCGGCCACAGTGATCGCACTTGTAGTCAGAAGTTCTATTATATGTTCATCCATTCCTGGCCAAGTTCTCCCGCCTGCTTTTTCATACGCATGGATAAGTTTTGTTAACCCTTCTTTCCCAAAGAGAAGTTGATGCGACAAAAAGTCTACAGATACATCACCAATCCCCACTTCAGTCCAATCAATCACACCCGTCACACATTGATTTTCATCAATCAGAATGTGGCCAGGATGTAAATCTCCATGCTTCACCCCCACGAAAGGCGGCCATAAAGAATCTTTATCAAGCCATGCTTGCCAGCGCTCCCATAAACCGCTGTTAAAGGTGTATTGCGATTTGACACGTTCCATTCGCTGTTTCATTGATGCTCTTAATTCATGAGCACGGAGCATCTCCACACCGATCGTTTTAAATGGCTGTTGATCTAACGAATGTACATTCGCTAGAACTCTTCCTAATGATTCGTAATAGGCTTGCGGTACATTCGTTTGGTCAAAACTCCACACATACGATTGCTTCTCCACATCAATACTAGCCGCCGGTACCCCCTCTAATTGTTTATAAGCAATCAGACTTTCTGTAAAGATAGACCACTTAGGGACCTGAAAGTGAACCTGCTTACTCATATGATCTAATGTCTTTTTTTCTTGTAAGGTATGTTTCATTGATTCAGGTCTGCGAGGCACTCTTAATATCCATTGATCACCATGTAAATCTTCGACATGTGCGACACGGAAATCAACACCTGATTCATTTATTTTCATGGTATTCTCTAAAATCTCTAATCCGTGATGTTTGGCTAACTGCTTTAATTCCAGTCTATTCATATCCATTCCTCCAATTGCTCATTTAGTCATGATCAATAGGCATCAAGAATATCATCACAAAAAACCACAAACAGACTACTTTTTTTGGTCAGAGTAAACAAAGCTAGACTTATACCTTTCTTTGTATTATAAAAACATACAAAAAAAGACAGAACAATTATCTGCCTGTCTTCTAGTAAATTTGCATACTTTCCCGCTGAAGATCATTAAAAATGTGCAGACTACCCCGTTTACTCCGTTTGATGAAAACAGAGCCTTTGAACATATGAAATTACTGATTGTTCAAAGTTTGCTGGCGTAATCTTCCTGCATGCATCATCTTTAACCATCCTCCTCTTTGTTATATAAAGTTACTATACTTTATTTAAATATGCCTTTCAATAACATTACAAAAAGAAGAATTTAAAATCATCAGACACATCATTAAATTACATAAAGTGAAATAATTGGATTTTCCTTGTTATGATATGGTTATTGATTCTTTTGTCTAATAAATTTATTAAACTCAAATGTAGCTAGGTCATTTAAAGGGAGAATTGATATGACTCATTTAGAATTCGCATTCGGCTTGCTTCCAGTCAGTATGATCATCGCTTCTTTTATCGTCACATTGATTGTACAAAAGGTTTATTTCATGCCAGTTGTGAGCTTTATCATTTTGCTCATCCTGATATTTACACTTTTTAATATCTCCTTCTTAGGGTGGTCAGTTGTTTACACTTTAGGCTCATTCATTGCTTCATATATAGCATTATTCATCATGAAAACCTTAAATAAAAAGAGGTCTTAAACTACATTTTTAAAAGCCCTTTGAGGGCTTTTATTCTTTCACTATCATTTTTTCACTGGATGAATGTCTTCTCCCAAAAGAACGGTAAGAGACTCTCCACTCTTTTCTAGAAACTCAGCAATTTCTTGCAGCTCTTTATTGATACGGTCATTCCTTGGCATATCTGGATTTAACAAAAGAATGGAGTGAACAGTCGTGGCTGCTTCGTACAAGACATTTTGATCTTTTATCTGTTTGATGCATTTTTTCATTCGATCGAAAAACCATTCAATCTCTTCAATGTCTTCCATCAGATAATGTGCCATTTTAAAGAGATTTTGCTGACGAAGGTCTCCTCTCTCAAATATGAGTTCAAGCTCTTCTCTACTTATATATAATTCAGAAGATTCATCATCAATCTCTACTACCTCGACCATCGCGTCTTCAGCTGTATATAACTGCTCAATAAAATCATCGAAAGTATCCGCCAGCTTAAAATCGACTCCCATTTCTAAATCAAAATAGTGAATAGGCGGGTGTTCCTTCGTTTTTCGATAATCCATTGCGATCCATGTATCTTCCTCTCCGCTGATGATCACAAGTCCCTCCGGCAGCTCCAATTCATCACTTAACTGGGAACTATTCATGATGCCATCATCTTTGGCGATTCCTCTTAGATGGTCAAATTGAACATGATCCTCAGCCCATGAATTCGGTTGTTCCGTTGGAAACGCATTACGAACTGTAAAGCCACCATTCCATTCTAAGATGAGCTTTTTATATGTATCAGGTAAAGCGACACCAAGTCTTCCCTCTGCTTCACGAATTTTTTCCTTTTCTATCTTTTCTAACGTGAAAGGACTCGCTTCTTCTTTCTCCCAAAAAGGTTTCAAAGTGGATGCCTCCCTATATCTATTGAGATAAGTATAACATTGACCAACTATTCATTTGCCATTCTACTTCATAAAAAAACAGACTATTAAAGTCTGTTTTAATCTTGTCTATACGTTTTCAGAGGTTGTATTTCGATCAATGATAGTCGTATTTCGATTTGATTTTTGTTGTTCCTCCATTGTTGTATTCCGAATTGATTTTGTTTCAATGATTTTCAAAATTTCTGCTGTTGAAACACTTAACAATACAATGGATACAATGACTAGTAATTTTTTAATAATCATACAGACACTCTCCTTTTTGAATATCATTTTGAGCTTTAAGAGCCTTTCTGTAATATTCGGCAGCTTTTTCAAAGTCCCCTTTTTTTTCAGAAGATAATCCTATACTTTGAGCAAATGCCTCGACATAGACATATAGTTGCTTTTCCTCAAAATAATCTAGCACTTCTTGAATGGCTTTCTCATTAGCATTTATATAAATCGCTTTTAAAGCTTTAAATAACATCAAACACAACGAATCATTTCTCTCTAAGGAGCACTTAAGACCATCTTCTACGAGTGGAGCGGCTTCATCATGTTGACTAGACTTATACAACGACCAACTTAAACTAAATAGGGTGATTGGTTTTATATCAATACTTCGTGGTGTAATAATGTCTAAAACTTCTCTGTAGCGTATGATTGCTTCAGTGTACTTTTGTTGTCGATCATATGTATTCGCTATGTTCAATAGAATTTTAGCAATTAACATATTATCGGCGAGCTCTTCTGCTATAGAAAAAGCTGTATTTAGATGCTCTAATGACTTGTCATATCGCTTGAAATCATCATAATTTCCTGCAATAACAATCAAGCTTTGTATTTGGCGAACTTTATATTGTTCATGCTGCTTATAGATGTCTAAGGCCTTTATAATATGATGCATAGAAACATGAGTTTGTTTCATAATATAGTAGGCTTCAGCCACCTTGAAGTGAAACTCCGCTTGCTCAATATCATCGACAACCAATGCCAGCTGCCTTTCAGCGATCTTATAATATTGAATAGCCTGTATGTATTCTTTCTTACTAAACTCATACATTCCTCTAAAAAAAGCATTATAGTATTGCAGCATACCAGAAAGTTGATGATTTGAGTTTTCAATTTTATCAACCAAATCAGAAACAGAAGGCGATCGTTTTTCTGAAGGTTTAATATAATCGAGCATAAGCTGATGTCGAAAACACATTAATTGATAATAAATGAGCAGGTCTTGATCCTCTTCCATTCGCTCAATTTCTCGTTCGACTTCAGCTTTCAAAATCTCTGCATCAGGTACACTGAATTGCCGAATCATTTTATACCATTCATTTATTTTCACACCTACATGTGAAGAAAGAACTTTCTCCATCCCTTATTCCCCTTCCACCGAACTCTCTTATATGACATTTATTATCACATACAAGAATTTACAAAGCACCGAAAAGAAACCGCAAAAAGAACAAATATAGCCTCAGTAAACCTTTGGAACATTTTCATTCTCATCACAAAACAAAAAGGCAGACTCATTTCGGTCTGCCTTCATCTTCTAGATTTCCATGAGCATACCTTTTGTCTTCAGGTAATTGGCATTGAATCATTTAACCACTCGTCACAATGTTCAATAAGCCACCTCAAATATTCCACATATTGACCGACGTGATAGCCATCACAAACAGCATGATGTACTTGAATCGCAACGGGCAAAATGATTTTCCCTTCTTCCACTTTAAATTTGCCTATCGTAAATATTGGCAGTAAATAAATCTCTTTTGTAGATACATTAAGGTTAAAAGAAGTAAAATCAATCCAAGGCAGGCTTGAAATATTGAACATGTTCTCTGGCATATGAGGTTTCGGAAATAGGTTGCTGCTTTTGCTAAATGTTTCAATGTCGGCTACACAGCTTTTATAAAACTGAGCAAAGTTTTCGTCATAAGGCGTCCAAATACTTGAAAATGTCTTTGTTTCTTTATTTAGAATCGTATAACTAGAGTGGAGAAGATCCCAGTGACCAAGTTCATCGTTCACTAGATCCATCCGAAACTCCGGTATTTTTTGCACAGCCCTTGCTAACAAATAAATTTGCACAGGATATACTTTTAGATTTTTTTCTTTTAATATTGCATGTAATTTCGTAATGTCTAGATCGATCACTAGGCTATATGAGCATCGGGTTACCTTCGTATAATGATGGAAGTGTTCTTTTCTCGGATAATTTTCATCTATTTGTTTAAACATTTTTATCTCCTCCTGAATGTAATTTCTTGTATTCAGGAGGAGACTTTATCTGTTTTCACCAACACAATCATCCTTTCAAGATATATATTATGTTTCAGTCTATCACTTAGCCTACGATAAAACCTTCAGCAACTCTTCGTAAGTCATCTTGCCCAACGTGAACTTTTCTAGTGCTATATATGTTTTCTCCGCTGAGGTATTCATTCTATTATGACATTCATTCACTAACTCATATTCATTTGGTAATGGTTCATGTATATGTTCTTTTTTCGAAATGCTTCATAATATCTTATACCAAATATTCTCTGAGACATCGCATTGATGTGAATTCCGTCTGGGTTAGGTGCAAGGCCTTTTGCAGTAACATAATAACAATTTTCATGATGATGTGCATATTTTTGCAGTTCCTCATTGATCAGTTGATATTCCACACATCCTGCGCCAAATGCCACTTTTCCCAAGAAATCGCCCAAACCTCCTATTATAAGCGGAATGTTAGGTACGGATAATTCAGTTCTTAGTTCATTAAATAATCTTAGTGTTTTTTCATAATATTCTTTGTATTTCTTTTGTATTTCCCATCTTGGCTGTCACTTTCTCCTTGATGCCATAATATCCCGACCAATTCGCTACTTTCCTTTGCAAATTTAGCTTCACTTAATGCATGACGAAATAATGCTCCATCCAGCGACCACTCATCAATGGAACTGCCACCCTCTGCACCAATCTTCTCTCCTTCATGATCCTTACACCAAGACTCCGCAAAGGAAGCCGCTAGTCCTACGCCAGCTACCGGCCTATCAAAATGAATGGGCTCAGTCATCATTTGCCATCTACCATTTCGCAGCATCATGATTCTTTCATTATAAATCGGAGGTACCTCATGTTTAAAGCCGCGCCCTGCCATATTTGATTGTCCAATTAGTAAAAATGACTTCATATCTTTCTCCCCTCTCTTTATTTTTCATATTTGTCTATTTTTATTGAAAGAATAGTAAACAGAAATTACTTAGTGTAAGATCCTGATGCTTCTATCAATCAGGAGGATCGACTATGGATCAATCCACTTAAACCATTTCAACAAGAAGAAATATCTCGTCCATGTTGTCACATTGGCTTATGTTAAGTTTGTGAAAAAATCAAATTGATGTATAATACAATTGATGTATGATGCATGAATTGTAGGAGGGTGACCTTTTGAAAAGAGAAGATGCCTTAAAACTAAGAACAGATATTAAGAAAATGATTATATTAACTGGGGTTTTCGAATCTCAAAATTTGCCGAATGGACCATTTGAAAAACCTCTACCAACTTCTCAAATGATGGCGTTAGAGGAACTAGAGGTGGAAAAATTAACTGTTTGGCAACTATCCAATAAACTTAGATTAGAGACTTCAACTGTAAGTAGATTGGTAGATAAGTTAGTAAAAATGGGGCTTGTTTATCGTGAAGTAAATGAAAAAAATAGAAGAGAACTTTTTCTGCACCTCACAGAAAAAGGGCACATTACTGTTAATCGCTTAAGAGAACAATCCCTTACATTTTATCAACGTATCCTTAATAATTTATCAGAATCAGAACAAAAAATAGTTGTGGATGGTTTTGAATTATTTATTGATTCTATTTCTAAGTCTTTTGATTAGAGTGAGGTAAATCATAACCTTTGGAGGATAAAATGAGTTTGGATTTTGAACGTCCTATTATTGAACTAAAAGAGAAATTTGATGAATTAAAGAAAATGATGAAAGAAAATAATGTAGATTTATCGTCAGAAATTCATTTATTAGAAAAACGTTTAAATAAAATGCAAGATGAAATTTATTCTAATCTTACAGCTTTTCAACGAGTTCAAATTGCAAGACTACGTAACCGGCCCACGACATTGGATTATATACCTTTATTGTTTACAAACTTTTTCGAACTTCATGGTGATCGATTATATGGTGATGATAAAGCAATGATAGGTGGTATTGCAAAATTTAAAGGAATGCCCGTTACGGTTATTGGTCATCAAAGAGGTAGAAGTACAAAGGAAAATATAGAAAGAAATTTTGGAATGGCTCATCCAGAAGGATATAGAAAAGCGCTAAGACTTATGAAACAAGCTGATAAATTTAATCGCCCTATTATTACATTTATTGATACAATAGGTGCCTATCCAGGGAAAGGGTCTGAAGAACGTGGAATTTCTGAAGCGATAGCTCGAAATCTATTTGAAATGGCTACGCTTAAAGTGCCAATTGTTTGTATTGTAATTGGAGAGGCATCAAGTGGTGGAGCTCTTGGCATTAGTGTCGGTAACCATATCCATATGTTAGAGTATTCATGGTACTCGGTCATTTCGCCAGAAGGAGCAGCATCTATCCTATGGAAGGATGCTAAGTATGCTCCAGAAGCTGCTGAACATATGAAAATTTCAGCAAAAGATTTAAAACAGTTAGGAATTATTGATGAAATCATTCCTGAAATAAAAGGTGGAGCACAAAATGATATAAAATCACAGGCGAAAATGATTGAATCTGTCATCGAATCATCTCTAAAACAATTGATACCATTATCCTCGGAAGAGCTTATACAACAGCGATATGAAAAGTATAGACAAATAGAGAATTATAAATGAAAATATTATTACATTTAGGAGGATTCTCGCAAAAAATACTAAATATTTTGTAAGAATCCTCTTAAACTGGATATGCTGATACTATTAAAAGATGTGTGATTAGTATGGAAAGGAAAATTTGTTCAACGGATTATCTTCCATCAATACTTTGAAACGTCGTTATCCCCCTACGAGATGGCAGGCCAAGCCGTCATATATCCCTATACTTTGTTTCTGGTTCTTTTATTGTCTAGTGACTCTTTCACATCAAAATTACCTATTTCAACAACCACGATTCAAAATGGTCGCACTCCTTAAATACTATTCAAAAAAGAGCTGGACATGCTAGTGCTAAAACACCCTCAGATAGGATTACTCTACCTTTTTTAAGGAAGAATCATTAACATTTGCATCAGCATTCTGCTCTTCAATAATTTTGACCTCCTTCTCATTTCCACAAAGATACTGCTACATAAATTTTTCTCGCTTCATAAAGAAAACTATTTTAATTACACACCAAAAAATCATAACTTTATAAAATTTTTCAGAGAACACATAAAATCAAACAAATTATAAAACATATTAATATTTTTCCTTTACAATTGACTTAAAGTCAATTATAATTGACCACAAGTCATCAATAAGTGACCTTCGGTCAAAAACAAGGAGGAATGACAAATGAGTAAAAAAGTTGCTCTTATCACAGGTGCATCAGCAGGTATTGGAAAGTCCACAGCAATTGAATTAAATAAGAAAGGTTTCATTGTTTATGGTGCTGCTCGTCGAAAAGAAATGATGGAAGACCTCATCTCTCAAGGAATTAGCACCATTTCTCTTGATGTCACTGATGAAGAGTCTATGGTAAACTGTGTACGTGAGATTTTGGACAAAGAAGGAAGAATTGATGTGCTTGTCAATAATGCGGGCTACGGCTCATATGGTGCAGTGGAAGATGTATCTATGGAAGAAGCTCGAAGACAAGTAGAAGTGAACTTGTTTGGACTTGCCAGAATGACACAGCTTGTTCTGCCTAGTATGAGAAAAAACAATTATGGAAAGATCGTCAATATTTCTTCTATGGGTGGTAAAGTGTGGACATCGTTTGGTGCATGGTATCACGCTACAAAATTTGCAGTTGAAGGTTTTTCTGATTGCTTACGATTAGAAGTTGAACCATTTGGTATTGATGTCATTGTTGTGGAACCTGGCGGTATTGCAACCGACTGGGGAGTCATTGCAGCAGAAAAACTTAGAACTGCTTCTACAAAAGGAGCTTATAAAGAAGCTGCCAACAAATCTGCAGACAACATGGTAAAGACTTATTCAGGAAGTAATTTAACAAAACCAGAAGTCATTGCAAATACAATTGTGAAAGCTGTCACTGTAACGAAACCTAAAACGCGCTATTTGGTTGGGTTTGGTGCTAAACCTATGGTGTTTATGAAGAATCTTCTTGGTGATCGTACGTTTGACAAGATCATTAAAAGATTCAGCTAATCACTTGCTTCCTTATATATCACTTTGTCTGACTCCAAATCAAGATTACCTTTGAAATGGAGGTTGAAACATAATGAAAAGAGCGATGACAGATGAAGCAAAGGCTCTAAGAGCTCAAGCGATTTTAGATAAAGCAGCAGAGCTTTTTGAGACAAACGAATATAACCAAATTAAAATGTCAGATATCGCCAAAGAAACGAAGCTGTCTAAAGGCATATTGTTTGTTTATTTCAAAACAAAAGAAGCTCTGTTCTTCCAGCTATTATGCCGGGAATATGTAAAGAGACTAGAGCGATTCATTGAAATTATTTCTGAAACACAAATTAAAAACCTTCAAGATATCAAACATCTTTTTCTGAAGGAACTGGAAGAAATCATTGATAAAAATCCTATGTACATCAGATTAGAAGCAATTCGAACTTCTGTGTTGGAAAGAAACGTAGACTCTGACACCATGCTTCAATCAAAAATGATGTTATTTGAAAAACTAACAGAAATGACAGACTTACTTTGTCAAAATGATGTGATCAATGAGGCGCAAGTGATGGATATTTTTCAAGCTGAAGCAGCAATTATCACAGGATGCAAACTCACTGCCACCTTACCTGATGAAGTCATTAATATTCTTGAAAATCATAATATGCAAGAATTCAAAAGGGATTTTAAAACAGATGTGATGAGTACAATGTCTTTTTATCTTGATGGTTATTTACAAACACTCGAGCCTCAAAAATAGTTATTTTTGAGGCTCATTCTTTATTGAAAGAAACTGAAAAATCACTTAAGCTATTAGGAAATTTAGAAGCATTAATAGTCACAAATAAAACGATCGCTGAAAAAATGGACCACATTAATCATGAATTTGCTAATAGTTTTAAAGACAACTTAGCTTCACAGATTGATATCGGTGCATCTGTAGAATTAGTTGCAGATAGTAGTAGAGAACATAAAATAACTAACAAACATATTGCACATAAAGCACTCCACTTCTCGAATATGATTGAAAACTCAAAACAATTAATTAACCAGATAAATCAAAAGGCAATTAGTGTGAGGGTGCTAAATGAAGAAGGCATCAAACATATTCAAACATTAGACTATTCGTTTAATAATAATATGATAGAAACTTCAAATCTTAAACAAGCTGTAGATGAATTAAAAATCAGAGCAGAGGAAATCAGTAAAATTATTGATGTTATCAAGGGAGTTGCCGAAATTCGTCCCCAATCAAAATAAACAGAACAAATATTCGTTGTCAAAAAAACAAAAAACCCTTGCTAAGCAAGGGTTTCAACGATGATTCCGACTGGGCTCGAACCAGCGACCTCTACCCTGTCAAGGTAGCGCTCTCCCAGCTGAGCTACGGAATCGGGTTATGTATCAGTTCTGGGCTTTCTGTTACTGACAGTCTCTATTATATAACCATCATATTAAGCCGTCAATGGTTTTGTTCAAAAAAGGTCAAAAAGCCGGCGGCTGTGCCGGCTTTTTTCTCTCCTTCTTTATGATTGGTTCACAAGGACGTGCTTTAGTTGATCGAGTGCTTGTTTGAAGTCGCGTTTGAGGTCTTCTCCGTTTTCAACTCCGACACTTAAACGAAGCAGCCCATCTGTAATCCCTCTTTTTTCTCTTTCTTCTTTTGGCATAGCCGCATGTGACATTTTAGCTGGATACGACAGAATGGATTCAACGGCGCCGAGGCTGACGGCGAATACAGGTAATGTGACGGCATCCACCAATTCTTTGACAGCCGCTTGGTTTTCTAGTTCAAATGAGAGAACGGCTCCTGCTCCGCTTGCTTGCTTGCGCTGAATGTGTGCCCCAGGATGATCGTCTAAGCCTGGATAGTATACTTTTTTCACCGCAGGATGTTCTTTTAGAAATGAAGCTAGTTCGAAAGCCGTTTGGCTGGCTTTTTCTAACCTCACCTGAAGGGTTTTTAACCCCCTTAACACAAGCCAGCAGTCCTGCACACCAAGGACCGCACCGAAGGAGTTTTGCAGCGAATAAAGTTCCTCTCCCAGCTTCTCATCTTTTACCACGGCTAAGCCTGACAGCACATCACTGTGGCCGCTTAAAAATTTCGTTGCGCTGTGCAGAACAACATCCACACCAAGGTCAAGCGGACGCTGAAGCGCAGGTGTTAAAAACGTATTATCTAAGAAAGTCAGACAGTCATGCTCTTTTGCAAGCTGGACAACACCTTCAATATCTGTAATCCCTAGTGTTGGATTTGACGGTGTTTCCATGTAAATGACCTTTGTATTCGATTGAATGCCTCTTTTGACTTCATTCAAATCGGTCATATCCACGAAGGTATGCTCAATTCCAAACCTTGAAAGAACTTGGGTGATCATTCGGAAAGTCCCGCCGTACACATCTCTTGTGACAAGGACGTGATCTCCCTTTGACAATAGAAGAAAAGCGGTTGAAATAGCAGCCATGCCTGATGCAAAGGCAAGCCCTCTCGTTCCACCTTCCAGCGCTGCAATCGTATCCTCTAATGCTTGACGTGTCGGAGTTCCCGATCTGGAGTAGTCATATTGGCCGAATTCATCGAAGCTGCTTTGATGAAATGTGGATGCATGCTGAATCGGTACACTGACTGCACCTGTTGAACGGTCTGTTTTAAACGCATTATGAACGAGTTGTGTTTCGAGTGTCCAATCGTGTGTGGTCATTTGGCGTGTACCTCCTCTTTTACTTGTGATAGTGCCTGTTTCAAGTCTGCTTTCAGATCATCTACATGCTCGATGCCAACAGAGAAACGGAGCAGCTTGTTACATACACCGTTTGCAATGCGAATCTCTTCTGGAATATCCATGTGCGTTTGTGTTGCAGGATACGTAATGAAGCTTTCGACTCCGCCAAGGCTTTCAGCAAAACAAATCGTTTTCAGCTGCTTCAAAAATGGATTGACCCAGTCCTCTTTGGCTACTCGGAATGACAGCATGCCTCCCTTTCCTGGATAAAGGACATCTTGAATTTCTGGCTGTTTCTCTAAAAACTGTGCCAGCTCCTTCGCATTTCCCTCGTGCTGGCGCATTCTAAGAGCCAGTGTTTTCATTCCTCTCATTAAAAGCCATGAGTCAAATGGTGATAGAACCGCTCCAATCGCGTTTTGATGCTGGAACATGTCTTCAGACAGCTGCTCTCCTTTTGTCACCACAAGCCCGGCAAGAACGTCATTATGTCCGCCTAAATATTTGGTTGCGCTATGAATGACAATGTCCGCTCCTAGCGTAATCGGCTTTTGCAAGACTGGTGTGTAAAAGGTGTTATCGACAATCACCAAAGCGCCATGCTCTTTGGCAATCTTCGCTATTTTTTGAATATCTGCTTCCTGCATCAGTGGATTTGTCGGTGTTTCAATAAAGACCGCTTTTGTGTTTGGCGTGATTTTAGAGCGTAAACAGTCTTCATCTGAAAAATCATCATAAAGAAAACGTAAGCCGTACTTTTTCCATTCGTTTTCAAACAAACGGTATGTACCGCCATATAGGTCTGATGAGACGATGAGTTCATCTCCGCTTTCAAATAGAGCCATGATCGTTTGGATTGCCGCCATTCCCGAACTGAAGGCAAAACCGGCCGTCCCTTCTTCGAGTGAAGCAATTGCATCCTCTACAAGCTGTCTTGTTGGGTTTTTCGTTCGAATGTAATCAAATCCTGTAGATTCCCCTATGCCTCTATGTCTATATGCTGTCGAAAGATAAACGGGAGGACTGACAGTGCCAGTCACCTCTTCGCTACGGTTTCCAATCTGCGCTAATTTCGTTTCCACATGTTCTGTCATTTGACACCATCCTAAGTAAAAATCTGATTTCAAAACAGAAAACCCCTTCTTCATAAGAAGAAGGGGTTTAATCGCTTCCTCTTATCTTCCAAGCAAAAAAGCTGCTTGCTGGATTTAGCACCTTGGTACATCACATGAAGTGATGCATACCGGTTGCTGAGGTTTCAAAGGGCCAGTCCCTCCACCTCTCACGATAAGAATGTGTTGTCTGTCTGTTCTAATTCTTAATACTGTAACCCATTAAATCTCATTTTTCAAGGGGAAATGTCATGATTAATTAAAATTTTCTGTATTTTATAACAGAATCGATGTTATACGGTTTGATTGCATGTTAGCATATAGGAACAACGCTGTTTTTCATGTTACAATGAATGGAAACGTTTCACTTTATGATGAATTTGGTTAGCTGGAGGAATGGATTATGGTGAAGAAAACAGGAATCATTCAAGAAGAAACCTTACACTCAAAAGAACTTGGGGCGGACATGACCATTTTGATCTATTTGCCAGTCAATTACTCCCCCCTTTATACATATCATGTCATCATTGCCCAGGATGGTCATGATTATTTCCGCCTAGGTAAAATAGGCAGACAGGCAGAAGAATTGATGCAAAACAAAGAAATGGAACGCTCGATTATCATTGGTGTTCCTTATGAAAATGTCACGGAAAGACGGAACACGTATCATCCAGACGGTACAAAGTTTGAAGCGTATAAACGCTTTTTAGCAAATGAACTGGTTCCTTATATTGATAAACACTTTCCAACCTATCAAATTGGATCAGGACGTACGTTTATTGGTGATTCACTTGGTGCGACGATTTCCCTTATGACAGCCATTGATTATCCTTCTTTATTCGGCGGGCTGATTTTGCAGTCCCCTTACGTTGACGAGTCGGTTCTAGAAGCCGTCAAACAGTCGACAGCCCTTTCTCATTATGCCATTATCCATCAAATTGGGCTTGAGGAAACCGCTGTGAAAACAACAGATGGCCAGGTGCTTGATTTTGTTCAGCCGAACGAAGATTTAAAGGCCCTTCTTGAACAAACTGGTGCGGATTATTTATTTGAGACATTCGAAGGGGATCATAAATGGACGTTTTGGCAGCCGCTTATTGCGCCTTCGTTAAAAAGAATGCTCCCATATTCGTTAATCAACTGAATTTTGTTATAATAAACAATAATAAATACTTTCTTATTCAGGAGGGAACATGATGAAATACGGAGTTGTTATATTTCCATCAAAAAAATTGCAAGATATTGCGAACTCTTACCGGAAGCGTTATGATCCGAACTATGCACTCATACCGCCTCATTTAACATTAAGAACACCTTTTGAATTAACGGATCTAGAAGCGGCTGAGGTCGTCTCAACGTTAAGAGATTATGCAAAAAATGCTTCTCCTATTACGTTACGTATTAAAAAATTCAGTTCATTCGCTCCTGTAAACAACGTCATTTATATGAAAGTAGAACCGAACGAGGACATCATGGCGCTCAATGAAAGATTGTACGCAGAGCCACTTGCTGGTACACCTGAATATGCCTTCGTTCCGCATGTGACAGTGGCTCAAAAACTATCAGATGATGAGCATTCAGACGTACTTGGTACATTAAAGCTGAGAAAGATTGACCATGAAGAAACAGTGGATCGCTTCCACCTTTTATATCAATTAGAAAACGGATCTTGGACCGTCTACGAAACATTTATTTTAGGAGAAGAGGGTTAAAGACATTTGAAAACAGTCATCGCAACAGAACAAACACAACGAGAAGATGCATACTACGTTCGAAAAGAAGTATTCGTAAAAGAACAAGAAGTTCCAGTAGAGATAGAAATAGATGAACTAGAGGACAAAGCCACCCATTTTGTCATTTACAATGATGACAAAAAACCTCAGGCGGCCGCTAGACTGCGGATCATTGAGGGATCAAAGGCAAAGCTTGAACGCATTTGTGTGTTAAAAGAGGCGCGCTCTTTCGGCCTTGGCCACAAACTATTAGAGGCGCTAGAAACAGAAGCGATTGCAAATGGAGCAAAAGAAGCGGTGATGCATGCCCAAGTCCAAGCTCTTCCTTTCTACGAAAAGAAAGGCTACAAAGCGGTTTCTGAACCGTTTGAAGAAGCAGGGATCACACATGTCAAAATGACAAAAACGCTGTCTGTTTGATCAAAAGAAAAGCCAGAGCATTCAAGATGCTCTGGCTTTTTCTTTTTCATTATCGTTCGCCACAGGAAGAAAGCGCAATCATTTATATATACGTATTGATATGAATGCCCTTGCCTTCCTCCATAAACATATCTCGTACAAAGCGTTCCCGCTTTTTTTGCTGTACTTTCGTTTCCGCTTCTGTCACTAAGTCCTCTTTTTTCTCCAGCTCTCTGTATATCTTGTCATGAAAGGTGCGAGTAACCTTTGTTACTTTCGCATAGTCTTCTTTATCTTGAGGAGCTGGACGATTGATATATTGAAAATACAGATCCGGCTGAATCGGGGCTATATATCCCATCAAGAACGCCTCCTTTGCTTCTCTTCTATTCTACTATTCCCTAATTATGACTGTTTGAAACACGCCTCATTTGATATGATTAGATGTGTTTCGTTTTAAGATTGATTGACTATTGGAGGACTAGCTTTGAAATGCGCACGACGACATGATCGAACGATCTCATTACATACGTATTCGAGAGAACACTATCAATTCCTCCATGACGAGGGAAAAAAAGGACAATTATTCTGCCCATATTGCGGACAACCGGTCTTTTTTAGATTAAATATACATGATGAACCTGCCTTTATTCATAAGCACATATCTCAGCAAGAGATTTGTGAAAAAGCTGAAGAACAAGCAGATCATCATCAAACGGCTGAACAAGAGGAAAAGGCTTCCTATAAAGAACTTGGCGGCTTCCGTTTTCCAACCGGCAAACAGATCATCTCGCAAACGAGCGAATCATATGACTGGCAGGAACCAAGGTCGATTCAATTTAGCGACGCCTTACATTTAGAAGAGAATGAAGAAGTTCATACGATCGACCTCTTCCCGCATATCACCTTTAGCACACCGCAGCTTCAAGCTGTCACACATTTAGATGGTCCGATGCTTGTGCTGGCTGGTGCCGGCAGCGGGAAAACAAGAGTCCTGACGGCTAGAGCGGCTTATCTCATGTCCCATCATCATATTCCTGCTCACCATATTTTACTCGTAACTTTCACCACAAAAGCGAGCAATGAGATGAAAGAAAGACTGCGCAAGCAATACCAGCTTCATCCTTCACAAGCCAGCCAAGTAGTGACAGGCACCTTCCACAGTCTTTTTTATAAAATGCTGCTTCACGATGACGCAAACAAATGGAACGGCCAGCATCTGATCAAGTTTGACTGGCAAAAGGAGCAATACATTCGAAAAGCCATTATGAATGAAGGACTTGATGAGAAAGACTATCCTACCGATCAAGTACTGCAATCGATCGGCTATTGGAAAAATGCCTTTTTACCAGGTGAACTTCCTGATTTGAAAGATGAAAAGGAAAAACACATGTGGACGATCTATCAATCATATGAACAGCAAAAACGAGATCATCAGCAATTTGACTTTGATGATATGGCGATTGCCTGCTTACATATGCTCACAGAACAGCCAGAACTGCTAAAACGGTATCAAGAACGATTCCAATATATTTTAGTGGATGAATTTCAGGATATTAATCCAGTGCAATATCAATTAATTCAGCTTTTAGCCGGAGAATCAGAGCAGTTATTTTGTGTAGGCGATGATGATCAAGCCATTTACGCTTTTAGAGGGAGCAATCCTGCTTTCATTCTTGAATTCAAACAGGACTATCCTTCGGCTCAGATCGTCCATTTACATGCGAATTACCGGTCTCACCATACGATTGTCGCAAGTGCTGATGCGATTATTAAGAAAAATCAGCATCGTTATGAGAAGACGTTAAAAGCCGTGCGCGCGGAGAAAATTCCTCCGACGCTCTTCTATCCATATGACGAAGAAGAGGAAGCGACCATGATTGTCGCAGATATTCAGGAGAAAATTAAAAATGGTGCAAAGCCGAATGACTTCTGCGTGCTGTTTCGAACGAATACAGGCGGCCGTGCGATTTATGAACGGCTGCATCAATCGGCGATTCCATATGAGACGGATGCTGGCGTCAAAGCCTTCTACAGCAGACGAATGGTTCGGGTTCTTCTCGCCTTTCTTTCCTTAAGTCAGGATGCAGATGATGTGGCCGCCATAAAACAGCTGCTGCCGGTTTTCTTTTTAAAGCAGCAAACCCTGAATACACTAAAGGCACTGACCATCACAGAAGATTGCTCAATGGTAGAAGCGCTCGGAAAACTGACAGATATACAGCCGTTTCAACGGAAAAAGCTACAATCAATCGTTCCTTTGTTCCGAACGTTACGGACGTTAAAGCCATCGGACGCGGTGACATTTATTGAACAAAAGATGGGACTCGGGGATTATTTAAAAAAACGGGTGAACGATACGAATGTACTTGAAAAAGGAGCGGATGATGTACGTGATGTGAAAACAGCCGCCAAACGCTTTGAAACGATTGAAGCCTTTCTTGCACATGCCGAACATATGAAGTCTGCCGAAAAGGAAAAAACAGCTGAATCCGGTGTTCAGCTCATGACGATCCACCGTGCAAAGGGACTTGAATTCCAGACCGTATACATCACTTGTGTGGTCGACGGAGCACTCCCTCATGATTTCTCACTGGATGAACTCAGAAACGGCCATGAAGAAGCACTGGAAGAAGAGCGCCGTTTATTATACGTGGCCATGACAAGAGCAGAACAGTCTCTTTATCTGTCTGTTCCATCATTTAGACGAGGAAAAACGGCTCATCGTTCTCGCTTTTTGTATCCTCTTCTAAAGAAAAACCGTGAATTATTTACGCAAAAACAACAGGCCCCCCTTTGAACGGAGAGCCTGTTGTTTATTTTTTGTTGTTCATCATTTTAGCGATTGTATTGAAATCAAGCTTTTCTTTTCCACTTGTAATCGATTGAACGATTTTGTCTTCCATTTCTTTAGGTACACGTTTGTTCGCAAGCTGCGCTACTTTTTTAATGACACCTCGAACGGTATTCTCATCTTTAAAGTTGGCATTTTGCAAAGAGCCTGCAAGTTTAAACACATCATTCATATTCACACCGGTTTTGTTTTCTACGCTTTTAAAGAATTTATTATCCATTCATTTGCCTCCTCTTTGTGGAGTAATCACTTTACTATATGAAAATAGGCGGGATATGTGCCTATCCTAAAGCCTTGATTGACCAAAGAGAAAGGAAAGCAAAAGGCTTCCCCCTTGCTTCCCTCACCTTCTTACTGTTTAGTAGTTAAAGAAAGAAGCACCAACGATGATTAAAAGGATGAAAAGCACGACAACAAGAACAAATGTTGATCCATATCCGCCGCCGTAGCCTCCACCGTAGCCGCCGCAAGAACCGCCACCGTAACCGTAACTCATATTTAAGCACCTCCTCTTCTCCCTTACAAAGTATGAAAAATGCAAGAAATGGTTTGGACGATCACATAAAAAAGTGCGGAATTTTTATTTCTGCTGTTTAAAGATGTAATCTGCCTCTCTATGACGCACCATGAATGCTTCTGTTTCTTTCGCAAAAGCCTCCATCTTCACGCCAAATGCTTTTAAGTGCTCCTCAAGATCATTCGCTTTATCCGTTAGATCCATTTCAGCCTTTTCGTGCGCTTGTTCTTTCCCATCATGGGGTTTAGTGAACAAGGAACCGATTAATTGTTCGAATGCATCCATTCTGGTCACCCCTTCTCTCTTACATATGCACCACTCAAAAAAAGGGCAACAAAAAAACCGGATAAATCCGGCTTTTGTTTTTCTCTTCTATTATTGAGGTTTCTTTTTGTTTCCACAGCCGCAGCCATTTTTCTTGATTTTCTTCGTATATATAGATTGTTGATTTGACTGCGCTGGATAACCTTGAAGCATATGTGACGGTGTTTCAGTTGGTTTCATCGCAACCCTTCCTTTCCTATTCCATGATAGTATATGCATTTATTGAAAGCGTGTCTGATCAGAATGCCTGTTTATTTCACAAGCTTCGAGACGATCGCTTCAATGATGCCTGCTGCTGCGGCAATCGCTAATAGTAAATTAAGCCACATGCTGATGACAGGAAAAAGTATGTATATCAGAAGCAAGGCAGCAGTGCACCATATGCCAGTACACCAATAACAGCTTAACAGTTCTCCAACCCAAGACCGCAGTCCTTCCCCTTTAATGATGATATATGTTTCGACCTCACCTTGTTCGTTTACCTCTTCCTGTTCTTCATGAAATAGACGGCGGAATGGCGCAGTAATGGTATCAAACACAATCAGTCTCGTCAGTCTAAAGGATGCGAGGGCAAACACGACAAATGACAAAGCACCGCTCAGGGAGCCTCCACCTCCTTCTTTCTTCTTTTTCCGTCCTTTCTTTATATATGCAAGAAAAAAGACCGTCATGATGAATCGAGCGGAAATAAAATTGGGTTGTACTTTTTCACACTTTCCGATTCCACCTTGCGTCCTTGTTGCATTAAATAATGTATAGATAAGAAAGGAGTGAAAGTATTGTCTATTGAAGAAAGTGCTGAAACATTATATACACAACTGTTAAACGAATTAATCAGCAATTATGATGATTTCATTGAGATCAAAGATTCCGAAAATGTCACAATTCATAAAACAGATGTAACAGCCGCACTCTCCCTTCAAGCGACCGTAACGACAATCATTACTCTTTTAATCCAAATTCTTGTACCAGACGATGAATTGGCTGCTGACATCACAGACCAGCTTTTATCCACACAACAAGTGGAAGTCCAAAAGAAAACTGTGATTCAAATCATCAACTGCTATAACATTACGATTACATTATCAGATGCATCCATTATGAACTCCGTCCAAATTCTCACTCAAACATTGAATGTGCTCTTAGTTGAAGCCGGCATTCTTTGACCCTTTCTTTTTCTAATGACGTATGAAAGAGGTGAAATCATCGTGGCTGAAGAGAACGAAAAAAAGGAGTTTCAAATCAATACTGATATTGACCCATTAACAAGTCTTCTTGTCAGTGATGTGTTAAACAAAAACAATATCACTGATGATCAGAAAGCAAAAATTTCAGACGATCAAAGAAGAATGATTTTGAAATTAGTCGAGGACTTACAAAAGAAAGCAAATGATTTCGTAGAACAGCAGCAGGAGAAAAAAAGGCAGGCTGAGGCAGCAAAACAGCCGGAAGAAGTAGTGCCTGAACCAAAAGTACGTCCAAATCGAAACTCACTTCGAAATCGTATTCAGCAGCGTCGTAATGCGCAGCGTAATAACGATTAAATAAAAATGGGTTGCCTGCTAGGGTAAATGCCCGAGACAAAACCACGCATTCCAGCATTTAATAAAGTAAACGGAAGGAGGAATAGAAATGGATTCTAAACCATATTCTTGGGTCGCTCTAGATCGTAACTGTACACACCACGGACACCACAGACACCACGACGATTGCAATTATGAAAGAAAAGCACTTTGTGACGACTATTATGATGATGAAGATGTCTTACAAGACTTGGATCAAGTAAGCTTCACAAAGCAGACATCTGAGGAAGTCATTATCGTCAGAGACTCTTGTGACATTAACGTATCTTCTGTCGATGCACAGGTTGCAGCATCTATCCAAGTAGCGATTCAAACAGCGATCATCACCATTACAAATATCTCAATCGCAGACGGTGATTTGGCAGACCGCGTCACGCAGGATCTCTTACAAGCAGCTACTCACAAACAAACAAACCGCCAAAAACTTGTCATCGAAAATTCAAGAAACGTTACAGTCTCTACAATCGATGCGGACATCTCTATCGCAATCCAAACACTTACACAAACACTTGTTGCGACAATCGTTGCAATCGGTATCCTCTAATGTCCAAAAGCAGAGCGAAAAGCTCTGCTTTTCCTTTTATAAAAATACAACAAATATAAATGGTCATTTACCCACACCAACTAGAGGGCGCATACATATGTTGTTAAGGACTAAAGTCAAATACCTTGTTAAAGGAGCTGAAATCCATGAGCTGCGGAAAACACCATGGCCGACATGATGAAAACTGTGTATGCGATGCGGTTGATAAGATTTTAGCAGAGCAGGAAGCTGTAGAAGATAAATGTCCTACGAGCTGCTACAGTAATTTATTAAGCCCAACAGTTTCTGGAAAAGATACGATTCCGTTTTTACTTTTTGATAAAAAGGGCGGGTTGTTCTCTACTTTCGGAAACATTGGAGGATTCGTTGACGATTGCCAATGCTTCGAATCTATTTTCTTCCGGGTTGAAAAATTACACGACTGCTGTGCTACGTTATCTGTATTAAGACCTGTTGATGTACACGGACATACGCTGAGCGTGTGTCACCCTTGTGACCCTGACTTCTTTGGTCTAGAAAAAACGGACTTTTGTATTGAGGTTGATTTAAACTGCTTCTGCGCAATCCAATGCTTAAACCCAGAGCTTGTCGACAGAGTCATGCCATCGAAAGATAAAAAGCATCATCACCACGGCTAAATCAACAGGCCGCTGATCTAACTTGTCATAAGTCAAAGCATCCCCTTCCTCACGAATGACAGCCAATCATGCGGAGCAGTCAGCATAAGAAGCGGCCGCTTCCGCATTGGTTAAAAGTAGATGCACGAGCCGGCAAAGATAGCTTGTAGATGATGACAGTGCTCAAACACTCAAACAAATTTCCTAGTATAGGAGGGTTGAATATGAGCCGCAACCATTCATGGAGCTGTGTAACAGAGGCTGTTGAAAACATTAGCGACTTGCAAAATGCTGTCAAAGAAGAGTGCCCGACAAGCTGTTACAGCAATCTCCTTTCTCCATCACATTCATTAGGTGACACTGTCCCGTTTGTTCTCTTTACATCCAAATCAAAACCATTCGTCGCATTCGGAAACGTCGGAGAAGTAGATCCAGGCCCTTGCTTCAGCACTGCATTTTTCAGAGTCGAACATATCTGTGATCACTGTGCAACACTCAGCTTGCTTATCGCATTTGACAAAGACCGTCATATTTTAGATTTTACAGATAAAGATTCCTTATGTGATGTGTTCCGATTAGAAAAATCGAAATATTGCATTGAAGTAGACCTTGACTGCTTCTGCGCAATCGAGTGCCTAAACCCACGACTCATCAATCGTAACTGCTAACAAAAAAGTCCCTATAAGGGACTTTTTTTATTAGTTAAAAACCTAGCGGATGGATGGAAGTAATCTCAGCAATCGCTAATTCGACTGGATTTCCCCCACCTGCTGTACGAATGATCACAGTATCATCTTTTCGATCCATGATGATTCCTCTATATGTTTTACCATCAGCTTCAATCAGACAAAGAGCTCTTGGCATATTATGAGGCAGTCTTGTGAGAAAATCGACTTTTTCATCAATACTCATCTGACTTAAAGGCTTTTTCACTCGTTTTCTTCTTGGTTCTTCTTTTGTTTCATGAAAGACACCTTCTGGCTGATTTCCCTCTTCTTCTTGAGGCTCTCGCTTTTGTATGAGCTCTGGTTCTTGTGTGATTTCTTGTTCCTGTGTACGTTCGGCTTCTTGTGTATCCTCTTGTTCCTGTGTAGCCTCTGCTTCTTGTGTGATCTCTTGTTCTTCTGTAAACTCAGATTCGTTTGTCATATCTCGTTCTTGTTGAAGTTTAGGCGGCTCGGCTTCTTTTTTATGCTCTATTTCTTGAGCGGCAGGTTCCTCCTGCGTGCTTTCTTTGATCACATCTTTTGCATTGGTCTCACTTTCTGGCTGTTTTTCTGATTTCTTTCGCTTTCTCACAATATTTTGCATGGCCGGCTTTGATTCTTGATAGCTCGGCTGAACAATATACATCAGCGGCTTTTGATTCTCATCACCTTTATTTGACATACTAATCCCTCCCGAATGATTCATTCCTTATATATATGAACGGAGGCCTCAAATCAGAAGAAAAATAAAAAAACAGCATACCCTTCATCGGTATGCTGCAAGTCATGTATTCGTTTAGCGGGCAATGATATGGAAGCCGGAATCAACATGCAGATTCTCACCTGTCATGCCGCGAGATAGATCACTGAATAAGAATAGAGCTGTATCGCCAACTTCTTCAGGAGTTGTTGTACGGCGGAGCGGTGCACGCTCTTCAATATCCTTCAGAATGGTATTAAAGCCGCTGATGCCCTTTGCAGATAACGTACGAATAGGACCAGCAGAAATACTATTCACGCGGATACCTTCTGCGCCTAAATCAGCTGCTAAATATTTCACACTTGCTTCAAGTGATGCTTTCGCTACACCCATTACGTTGTAGTTTGATACAACACGCTCTCCGCCTAGGTATGTAAGCGTCACAATGCTTCCACCCTCTGTCATCAATGGACGTGCTGCTTTGGCTACAGCAGTTAATGAGTATGCACTAATGTTGTGCGCCAAAAGGAAACCTTCACGGTTCGTGTTCAAGTATTCGCCAACAAGCTCTTCCTTGTTTGCAAATGCAATGGCATGCGCAACGCCATGAATGACTTGTACTTTTTCTTTAATTGCAGCGAAACATTTTTCGATTTCTTCGTCACTTGTCACGTCACATGGAAGAATAATTGAATCATCACGCTCAAGTGTGCTTGCCAGCTCTTTTACCGATTCAGCAAGACGATCTCCAACATAAGTAAAAATCAAACGAGCTCCAGCTTCATGAAGTGAGCGGGCAATTCCCCAAGCGATGCTTCGTTTATTGGCAACACCCATAACCACGATATTACGGCCTTCTAAAGAAAAGTTCATATGTAATAAAGCCTCCTATTTTTTCAAGACATAGTATTAGTACCTGATCATAATATTATCACAGATCATAAGAGAATGACAATTTCCGCTGAAAGAAAGTTTCATTTTCGCGAAAAAACCGTCTTCATAAGTGAAGACGGTTCGATTCCTTTATCATTTGATTCTGTTTTGCTGATAAGCAAAATGGTTCGTAGGTCCGTGTCCAGATCCAATACGCAAAGGGAATTTAATGGCTTCATGAACAAAGGTTTCTGCTGTTTCAAAGGCTTCCTGCATCGAATATCCTTTCGCAATTTCAGCTGTTAATGCTGCTGCAAACGTGCAGCCTGTGCCATGTGTATGCGGTGTATCAATATGTTCATTTGTGACTTCAATAAAGCCTTTTCCATCATACAGCAGGTCTGTAATCATCCCATCAGATGGACCATGGCCGCCTTTAATCACGACATGTTTCGTACCTAGCTCATAAAGGTGCTCCGCTGCCACATAACGGTCCTTTTTCGTCTGAATTTGTATCCCTGTCAGTACTTCTGCCTCAGGAAGATTCGGCGTTACAGCATAGCTGACAGGCAGCAAGTGTGTTTTCATCGCAGCGACCGCATCTTCATTTAATAAAGAGGCCCCTCCTTTTGCGATCATGACTGGATCTACAATCAGCTTCATATCATATTGAACCGTTTTTTCAGCTACAATCTTGATCATGTCTGCACTCCACAGCATCCCTGTTTTGACGGCATCTGGCGGTAAGTCTTCTGCCACTGCATCTATTTGACGCTCTAACGCCTCAATTGAAAGCGGGTATATCCCGTGAACACCTAGTGTGTTTTGCGCAGTAATCGCTGTGATCGCAGACATTCCGTACACACCGAGCTCCTGAAAAGTTTTCAAATCTGCCTGAATACCTGCTCCGCCGCCAGAATCAGAACCCGCGATTGTGAATGCTTTTTTGATCGTCATTTCTTCACACCTCTCATTAGCCAATCCATTGATGATAAATGGTTCTTGCTTTGGCAATATCATTCGTACCATGAACAAGCGCTCTGCCATCTTTAAATAAGACAAGCTTAAACTCATCCTTTTGACACGAAAGCAAATATGGATTTTCAAGCACATCCATTCCTGCTTTCTTTAACCGAAGAGCTACTTCATGTAAAGGCGGCGGTGTTTCTGCTGCACTGCGGATTTGTACCGTATTGCGGCCGCATAGTACATCTGCCTTCGCTCTCCTGTCATATGAAAGAAATGGATAGGTCTTCAGTCCACAGCTTGGACATTGCTTCTTCTTTAAAGACGCGGCCGACCGAATGTCAGAGCGTTCATTTTTCCATAAATCGAAGGATTTTAAAATTGGCGTCACTTGATGTCCTGTTAAATATTTAAGTGCATCTGCCACTTGATATGCGGCTACCTGCTGCACAACTGGACTAATGATACCTGCTGTATCACATGTCATGCCTTGGGCGGGCAAATGTTCAAGCAGACAGTGTAAACACGGCGTCTCACCAGGGATCACTGTGAATTGAATGCCATAACTGGCGACACAGGCCCCATAAAGGAACGGTATTTGATGTTTGACAGCGGCATCATTTGCTATCATTCTTACCTCAAAGTTATCCGCTGCATCGACAATGATTGAAGCCTCACTGACAAGTTCGTCAATATTGTGAGCAGTCACATCGATCACGATTCCTTTGATGTGCACGTCACTGTTTACTTGCTTGAGTCTTTTTTCAGCCGCCACAGCTTTTGGCAGCCGATCCTTCACGTCTTGCTCCGTGTAAAGCTGCTGACGCTGAAGGTTGCTCCATTCAATATAATCTCGGTCCAAAATGGTGACAGAACCAACGCCGGCACGAACGAGCATTTCAGCACTGGCGGTTCCAAGTGCCCCCGCTCCAATAATGACCGCCTTTGAGTCATTTAGCCGCTTTTGTCCCTCTGTTCCAATTGGCTGAAAAAGCTCTTGGCGTGAATAACGAGTGCTCAAAATGTCGGCATTCCTTCCTGTGGACTGCTCGCTGTCCCATAGCTTTTCAGCGGAATACGTCCTGCCTCATAGCCTAGTCTTCCTGATTCAATCGCGAGTTTCATTGCTTTTGCCATTTTCACAGGATCCTTTGCACCAGAGACAGCGGTATTTAGTAATACAGCGTCTGCTCCAAGCTCCATCGCATAAGCTGCATCTTTTGGAGAACCTACGCCAGCATCAATAATGACCGGCACCTTCGCCTGCTCAATAATAAATGAGAGATTCAAAGGATTTAGTAAGCCTTGGCCTGAACCAATCGGTGAAGCACCAGGCATGATAGCATGGACACCGAGTTCTTCTAATTTTCTTGCCAGCACCACATCATCAGATGTATATGGCAGCACGATAAATCCTTCTTCGAGCAGCATTTCAGATGCTTTTAATGTTTCAACTGGATCTGGCAGAAGAGACCTTGAACAGCCAATGACTTCTACCTTGATCATGTCACAAAGCCCAGAAGCCTTTGCTAAACGGGCAATACGCACTGCCTCTTCTGCTGTACTTGCTCCAGCTGTATTCGGAAGCAGCGTATATTTTGATAAATCAAGCTGCTCCAAAAAATTAGGCTGAGATGCTTCGAATATGTTCATTCTTCTGACGGCAAAGGTTAAAATTTCGGCTTCCGATACGTTCACCGCTTCTTTTTGAACCTCAAATGATGGGTACTTTCCTGTTCCGAGTAATAGTCTTGATGTGAATGTTTTTCCGCCAATGTGCAGCATTGGATCATCCTCCTCCTACGAAATGAACGATTTCAATCGTGTCATTTGGTTGAATTTCTACTTGTTGAAACGCTTCTTTATCAATGATTTCATGGTTCTTTTCAACGATCACCACACGGTTTTCAAGCTGATAGGCTGATAGCAGATCATAAATCGTTCCATTCTCTTGATCGAAATCAACGATTCTGCCATTCAATTGAATCTTCATACGAATAGTGCCTCCTTTCGTCCAATACGAAACGCGTGAAGCCATTCCTCTTTGACCGGTTCGTCTAATATCAGGTCACGAATGATTTCTCCAGTAATCGGCGCAAGTAAAATGCCATTCCTGTAATGCCCTGCAGCAAAAAGAATACGCTTGTCTTCTGGATGTCTTCCGATATAAGGATGCCGGTCGTTTGTCGCCGGACGAAGGCCTGCCCAGCACTCTTCAATCGGCATCTCCTTAATAGAAGGCATAAGCTGAGACGCCTTTTGAATCACAGCTTCCATGCCGCCAAGCGTTGGAACAGCCTGCCACTCGTTTGCCTTCATTGTTGCGCCGATAACAAGCTTTCCGCTATCTCGCTGAACGATATAACAATGATCATGATAAATGGTGTGTGCGAGCGCCGGACCATTATTCCATACAGACACACATTCCCCTTTTACTGGATAAAGAGAATGAGATAATCCGAGTTCTTCAAAAAAACGGCCAGACCATACACCACTTGCGACTGTCAGGTCATCACATGTGAATGTGCCCTTCGTTGTTCTGACAGTTAACGCTTCTTTGTCCCGCTTCACTTCGATCACAGGTGTACACTCTTTCACATCTGCCCCGTACCGGACAGCCGCCTGCCATAAAGCCCTGCATACAGCGTAAGGTTCCACATGCACATCCTCTTCAATCAAACCTGCTCCCAGCATGTGATCTGTAACTTGAGGCATGCATTTTTTTACGCTGCTTGCGTCAAGCCATTTAAATGTAGACAAATGCTGCATCCGGCAAAGGGCTTGTTTCTCTTCTTCTGTAAAGGCGACCTTCATGATACCGCCCGCTGAAGTTCGAATATCAATGCCTGATTCATGCAGAAGATCGACTTTTAATTTTTCGTACAATGCCTGGCTTGCTCTGCCTGCCTTAAAGAAAACATCCTCATGACCTTCTCCTTCAGCATGTGCACCGAGCATCCCGGCAGCCGCACTTGTCGTTTGCTTCCCTATCTCATTCGCTTCAAATAAGACCACCTGTTTTCCTGCTTTTGCAAGGTGATAGGCGATGGAGACCCCTATGATTCCACCACCAATGATTGCAACGTCATAATGCTTTTTCATAAGGATTCTCCTTTACCTTTTCAGAAAATGCTTGTGCCATCATACGCGGCTGATGATGAGCAAAAATCCCAGACATGACAGCAATTCCTTTCACATTTGCTTGTTTCAATTCTGGAACTCGTTCTGGGGTCACCCCGCCGATGGCCACCACTGGAATCGTTAGTGCAGAAGTCAGTTCTTTCACAAGATGTACACCTCTTGCCTGAAGTCCTGGTTTACAAGAGGTAGCATATATGTGCCCAAACATGACATACTCTGCTCCATTTTTCTCTGCTGCTTTCGCTTCTTCTATCGAATGGACAGATACTCCCGCATGAAGGTGAGGAAATTTTTTTCGCAGTTCTTTTGGCGAAAAGCTGTGGCCCGGGAGATGCACCCTGTGAATATTGGTAAGCAGTGCAACGTCTACGCGGTCATTGATTACGAGCTTTTCTTTCGGTACACCTTCTAAAAGGAGATTCTTCACGAGATCAACAAGCTCACTTGCTGTTTTAGACCGTTCCCGAATATGAATAAAATCCACTTCAGACGCTATGGCTTTTATTTGTTTGATCAGTTCACCCGCAGGAATGGAATCATTTGTCACTGCGTGGAGTTCCATTTGCACCAACCCCATCTAAGCATGCTGTTTGCCACATTTCTTTTTGATACGCCATCTCCCAAAAGTGATATTCGTAATAGCTTGAAATCACAAAATTTTCTTTCATATTGGCCCGTACATGGTCTGGTGCTTTTTCTGCTAGTTCATCAAAGCGATTCACTTGTTCAAAGACGAGTTCCTTAAACCAATCGCCTCCGTATGTCAAAATCCATTCTTGGTAAATTGGATGGTCAGGTGTTGTTTGTTTCAGCTTTTCACCTACCTCATAATAGAGCCAGTAACACGGTAATAGCGCGGCTAAAATCTCTTCAAACCGTCCGCTTTTTACAGATCGGTACATATGAGAGGTATACGCATAAGCAGTGGGAGAAGGCTTAAAGTTCTCAATGGCTTCATCAGAAATTTGCAGAAGCTCTGTAAATTTCCGATGCAGCGACAGCTCTGCTTCATACGTGCCCTGGGCATGATACGCCATTCTGCCCGTCGTATGTAAGTCCTCACTGATCGCCGCTCCATATGCCTGCACCTTTGCAAAATGAGTTAAATAATAAGAATCCTGCATCACGTAATAGGTGAAACGATCGAGTGAAAGTGTGCCATCTCCAATCCCTTTGACAAAAGGATGTGTAAAGCTTCCATTCCACCATGTTGCTGCAGCCTCTTTACATTCTGTTGAAAACGTCATGTTCCTCTCCTCCTGTTTTTCCATATAAAAAAGCCACTTTCCGCGTGGAAAGTGGCTTGGAATTTGTAAAAAGCATAGTCAAAAACCGCACCACTTCCCTACGCAGGTATGAACCTGTTCAGGTAATGAGGGTCTAAAAGTCGACACTTTTATCTCAGCCCTTTTAAAGGACTCCCCTAGTGGATCAAATATATGATGTTGTACCTCTATCTTAATCAGGAATTGTCCATTGGTCAAGGGTTCATTGTCATTCTAATTGGGCTCTTAGTCCTGCCACATACTCCCTGGAGCCCGATACAAGCACACGGTCGCCGCTTCTAAGTGTCGTATCTCCATGCGGTACTAAGCTGTCTACCCCTCTAAAAATGCGGACAAATACCAAATCACCGGTGAAAGGAAATTCTCTCAGCATGACATTATGATAACGATGATTGTTCATTTGAATTTGATACAAAGAAGAATCCTCATTTGTTAGCAATCGAATCGCATCAGGTGCTTCAATCAAAGCTCTTAGCACCGTTTTAGATGACAGGAAAGTAGAAAACGTATCAATTCCCGCTTCCTTCAATGTCAGCTCTGCCTCTGCTTTGTTGACACTTGCAATGACTTGTTTTGAACCTTCTTCTTTTGCAAATAAAGCAATTTCCTTATTTTTCGTCTCACTGCCTGTTGCGACGACAAGGACATCCTCTTGGCCGACGCCTGCCTTTCTCAGCGTCTCATCGTCGTATTGTTCAATTGATTCGACTTCAAAGATAGAGTCTGCCAGCAGTGCTTCCTTATTTTCTTGAAACACATGCAAAATTCGAATGTCATATTCATCCTGATGTAAATCAAGTGTGACAGGTAAGGTCAGCTGATTTGCACCAATAAAGGTCACACGCTTCTTATGGCTTGCCGCTTGTTCTTTTTTAAACAGCGCTTTAAACCAAACAGGTGTTAAAATACTCGTTAGCACCGCAACTAAAATCAGCGCTCCTGACATTTTATGATCAATGACACCGAGCCGCTCACCAATCGTCGCAGCTGCAATGACGAGAGATAAAGTTGAAGTTAATAAAAAGCCGGAGCCAATGACCTTTTTCATGTCATACCATTTTTTCAAATAAAGAATCGGGACGAGCTTACTTATAAGCAGCGCAATAAACAGAAGCGGAATCATGATCATAATTGTGGGGTCCTTAAACAGTGCCCATATATTCAGATCCACTCCGACCATCACAAAAAAGATCGGGATTAAAAATCCGTAGCCAAATGAGTCCAGCTGCTGAACGAGTTCTTTATTTGGCGAAAGAAGGGACACAAGCACACCAGCTAAAAACGCCCCAAGAATATTTTCAGCCCCGAGTGATTCAGATAAGGCAACTAAGACTATAATGAGAGTAAAGATTGCCCTTGTCCCAATTTGCACGGTTCCTTTAGACATCGACTGAAAAATTGACTTTGTCTTAAATACGCGGCCAAATAAATAAAGAAGAATGCCTGCAGCAAATAATAAGAGCAGGAGCCACATGTTCCCTGTTCCATCTCCATAAATGGAGGAAAACACAGCAAGCAAAATCATCGTGACCAAATCGGCAATGACAGCTACAAGCAGAATGATTTGACCGATATTCGTCTGCATCAACTTTTCCTCTTTTAAGGTTGGAACCACTACGCCTAATGAGATGGTAGAGATAATGAGCGTCATTAAAAAGGCATTTTGAATAAACCCTGCGAGTACAAACGCATAGGACAGGATAAAGGACATACAAAATACCCCAAGAAAAATAATGGTGGCTGCTTTAAATGTATTTGGTTCTTTTAAACCATTTGGAAGTTCTCGTGCTTTCTTCTTTGACTCAAAAGAAGAAAAATCTATTTCAAGTCCACTTAAAAACATCAGAAAAATAAAACCGAGCATGGATAATGTATCTAACCACGCATCATGTTCGACAACCAGTTGAAGGCCGCTTTTCCCAATGATGAGCCCCATGATGATTTCAGCTACAACGACCGGAATGGTCAGCTTAAATCGGTGCAATAAAATAGGGGTGAAAAAGGCGACAATAATAACGACAACGAGTGATGAAACAGATGTATGCTCCATTGGCTAAAGCCTCCTAACATTCATGTTTAATTTTTTAAGTTTTACGTTAAAGCATTGATTCTAACAATTGCCCAAATGAAATGAAAGCCATTCGTTATATTTTCTAAAATTCAAACTTCTTTATAACCGATGAATGGATGAAAAAATCAGGAGGAAACCTTATGAAATTCGATATCATTGGCGATATCCACGGCTGCTACGAAGAGCTGCTTACTCTCATACACAAACTAGGATACGAACTCAAACATGGATTACCCGTCCATCCTGATAAGAGAACGCTGGCCCTTGTTGGTGATCTAACAGATCGTGGACCTCAGTCAGTAGACGTCATGCGATTTGTCATTCATGCCTATTCACACGGCGCAATCCGTTATGTACCTGGCAACCACTGCTTTAAGCTTTATCGCTACTTAAAAGGAAATCCCGTCAAATTGCTTCATGGCATCGAAACAACAGTGAACGAAATAAAAAAACTGCCAATCCATGAACAAAACAAATTGTCACATGAATTTAAGCAGTTATTCGAGAAGGCTCCGCTTTATGATGTACTCATTCCTGATGAGCTGATCATTGCACACGCAGCGATGAAGGAAAAGGATATTGGAAAAAAGCCGAATAAACAAATGCGGTCCTATTTATTATTTGGTGCCGTCACAGGAGAAACATGGCCAGATGGACGGCCTGTTCGCAAGGACTGGGCAAAGGAATATCACGGAAAACCGTGGATTGTGTATGGCCATACACCAGTAAAAGAACCTCGATTCGTTGGCAGAACGGTCAATATTGATACAGGCTGCGTATTTGGCAACAAGCTGTCTGCCCTCACATACCCTGAGCTTAAAACGGTCTCCGTTCCTTCATCCATGCCTTATGACGATTCTAGATTTCAGCATTTCACATCATAAAAAAACCCGGCCCTGCGCTCCAGGTGACCGGGTTTCTCTATTTAAAAAAGCAATGATTTCATATCATCAGGAAGCGGGGCTGAAAATGTCATTTGCTCACCTGTCATCGGATGAGGAAACACAAGGGTTTCACTATGCAGTGCCTGCCGGTCTATCCGCTCGGTCGTTCCGCCATACAGCGTATCTCCGATGAGCGGATGCCCAAGAAATTGCATATGCACACGAATTTGATGTGTTCTCCCGGTTTCAAGTGAGAGAGACACATCCGACATGTTCAACTCAGCGATTACCGCTCGCACGGAATAATGCGTTACTGCCTCCTGCCCAGCATCATCAACCATCCGCTCGATAATACTATCCCCTTTTCGGGCAATTTTTGCAGCGATCGTTCCATGTTTTTCTGTGATCATGCCATGTGTAAAGGCTCTGTATGTTCGTTTAACCGCTCCACTTTTTTGCGCCTTTGATAAAAGGCTATGGGCAAAGCGATGCTTCGCCACAAGCATGACACCAGATGTATCACGATCAAGACGGTTCACCAAATGAACCGTATGCCGAACAGACTGCTTGGCATAATGATGCAGTAATCCATTCGCAATACTGTGCTCAGGGTGCTCCCGAGAAGGGATCGAAGGAATATACGGCCTTTTATTCAGCACAAGGACATGCTCGTCCTCAAATATAATATCAAGTGGAATCGGTGCAGGCTTCAGCCCTTCACTCACTTTTTCCTCGGGAAATAAAATGGTGAGTCTGTCCCCTTCATGCAGCTCGCACTTCACGGTAACATGCTCTCCATTAATGAGGAGGTCACCGCCATCAAACTTAATATCCGTCAACATTCTTTTCGAAATGCCAAGATCAATTAAATATTCCTTTAAAAGCAGCCCTTCTTCTTTGGCTGTTATGGTTTTGTTTAACGTAAAGTATTCCAGCGGGAACAACCTCTTTCTTATTCTCCTTTTCCGATAAAGGAATCTTGCACCCTTTTCCAAAACGGAAACGGTCTAAATCTGGCAAAACGGACATTCTCGTCTGCCACCCGGCATTGAATGGATTTGACGTCTTTATGAAGCAGTGTCAAATGATCAATGGTCACCTGAAAATCGACATCATTCCTCGGTTTAATCACACAAGTATGATGGTCAGGCAAAATAAGCGGTGAACCGACCGTCCGAAACACTCGGTTGTTGATTGAAGCCATTTCTGCCAGCTGAATGGCTCTAATGGAAGGATGAATAATGGCGCCACCCAGTGCCTTATTATAGGCCGTACTGCCAGATGGTGTAGACAGACAAAGGCCGTCACCTCTGAATGTTTCAAACAGCTGGCCTCTAATTTCAACATCTGCTACAAGTGTCCCTTCCATGCTTTTAATCGTACATTCATTCATTGCTAAATATTTCTCTTCTCTGCCGCCGTCGTTGTATCTGACAATGACTTCTAAGATCGGATATTCCACAATATGATAAGGCGTTTTCGCAATGGCTAAGACGAGTTTTTCAATTTCACTCGGCACCCAGTCAGCATAGAAGCCAAGATGACCTGTATGAACACCGACAAAAGCTGTTTCATTTAGACGGTCGCTATAACGGTGAAACGCATAAAGAAGGGTGCCGTCTCCACCAACCGTAATGACAAGATCCGGTTCCTCTTCATTTAGTTCCATCCCAAAATCCAATAAGTAGGTCTGAATTTTACTTTTGAGCGTGTCAGATACAGAATTCCCTTTTGAAGAAACTGCAAATTTCATGAATTCTTCTCCTTTTTCACCTTGCTGCTATGAGAGGGCAGCATCATATTTGATCAAACTGGCTCAGCTGTCGTTTTTCTTTTTCCGGGAAAATGCTACTTGTGCTTCTTGAATTTCCCCTCTGATTTCGGACATTTCTTCATCGAGACGAGATGCTGCCTCAGATGCTCTTTGAAGGCGCAGCTTGACCTTCTCCGGGATATTCCCGCTATATTTATAATTCAGAGAATGCTCAATGGTCGCCCAAAAGTTCATCGCAAGCGTACGAATTTGGATTTCGACGAGGAGCTGTTTCTCTCCACTTACGGTTTGCAGCGGATATAACACAACAAGGTGGTAAGAGCGGTATCCGCTTTCTTTATGTTCTGCAATATAGTCGCGTTTATCTACAACCACAAAATCTTTACGTGACTGGAGCATTTTTTTCACGACTTGTATATCTTCTACAAACTGGCACATAATGCGAAGCCCAGCAATATCCTGCATCGTTTCAATCTCATGCATCGGGATGTTTTTACGCTTTGCCTTTTCTAATATGCTGGCAACGGGTTTCACTCGGCCTGTGACAAATTCTACTGGTGAATGGTCATCCTCGAATTCATACAGCTTTCGAATGCCTTTTAGTTTCACTTTTAATTCTTCGACTGCTTGTTTATACGGTGCGAGGAATTGATCCCATTGTTTTTTGTCCATGAAACTTCCCCCAATTCCATATACCTAATTATTTCAGAGGAATGTGCTTTTCACTTTCTCTTCCATATCTCCGTAATTGGCATTGTCTTTAATATTGTCGATTAAATAATGTAATTCCTGTTGAAGCTGAATGAGTTCCAGCGAATATTCATCCGATGCCAAATAGACAGGGATGTCACGATTCATTGCTTCTTTTAATGGAGCCCATGTATGTTCCCCTAAAATAAGATACGAAAAGGACTCCTCGGTTTCAAGTATGTAAACGAACGCAAAGTGATCAGAATCAACAAGCATTTGTCCTGATGCTTTTGCTTTTTGAATTTGCTCTTCTGACTGGATTGTCAAAATCAGCCTGTCTTCTTTTAAAGTTGCTTCTGTGATTTCAATTCTGTTTTGCATCATGATCTCCTTTACAACAAAGTACAGCTTTATTTTATCATATCAAGTTCAATATTGATAAACCGAACTTTTTGAGAAAATCCTGTTTTTCTCTTTTAAATGATCCTTTCCCAAGATTCTTCATTCATTTTGGTCCATACCTAAATTGAAAATAGAGTGAAAAAAACAGTCTTTTACATGGTGAACACACTTCATGTACAATAATCATATTTCCTCTAATGAAAGGTTGATGTCAAAATGGCACAGGAAATTGAAATCGAACTAAAGCAATTATTAATGAAAGAAGAATTTGAACAGCTGAAACAGCATTTTCAATTGAAGGATGCGGATTTCCACACGCAAACCAACTATTATTTTGATACACCTCAATTTAATATAAAATCTCAATTGGCTGCATTAAGAATGAGAGAAAAAAACGGTCAATGGGTGCTCACATTAAAGGAACCTCACGAAATAGGCTTGCTCGAAACCCACCAAACGATCGCTCCCCCATCTCAACTTGACGATTTTGAGCTGCCAGATGGTGAAGTTGCGGAAAGATTAGACCACCTGAACATTCAAAAGGATCAAATTGTGTACTTTGGTTCACTTGAAACGTCAAGAGCAGAAAAAATGATTCAAGAAGGCTTAATTGTTTTGGATCACAGCCGATATTTAACAGTAGAGGACTATGAACTTGAATTTGAAGTGAGCGACCTGGAAATCGGACAAGCCGCTTTCTCCGCATTGCTCCGCAAATTTCATATTCCAGTACGAAACACGAAAAACAAAGTCGTTCGTTTTTATGAAGAAAAAATGAAAACACAGAATAGATGAATTCCTTGAAGGAGGAACATGATGAACGTCAATCAACTTCAATCCTTTATGCAGCTTCAAGCGCTTAAAACGTTACAAACAGATCCAGCACAAACGCAAAAGTCTGCAGGTCAAGAATCAAATGCCCAAGCTTCATTTCAGTCGCTGCTGCAAGATTTTTTAGGCGGATCAGAATTATCACGTCTCCCGCTTTCCATCTCTGCTTTTATGGGCACGGACCCATCAACGGCTCCGAACACGCAATATGCGCGTACAAACCCATATTTATCTGCCACTTCCGGCAGTGATCAGCTTGAGGCCCAATCTTTGTATGCAAATGACAACCAATTAAATACAGCGAATGGCATTGGAAATGTCTTAAACAACAGCTACACGCCGCCGCTTCAAAAGGCTGTCTCCAGCGGCTCTTCATCAAAAGAGATTAATCAAATCGTGTCACAAATGGCTCAAAAGCATGGCGTTCCCGAAAAGCTGATTCACGCGGTCATCAAGCAGGAATCCGGCTACCGCACAAATGCTGTCAGCCATGCAGGTGCGCTTGGACTCATGCAGCTCATGCCATCTACTGCTAAATCACTTGGCGTCAACAATGCTTTTGATGCATCCCAAAACATTGAAGGCGGAACGAAGTATTTAAAACAAATGCTCAATAAATATAATGGAAATATCTCACTCGCCTTAGCTGCCTATAATGCAGGCTCAGGAAATGTTGATAAATACGGAGGCATTCCTCCATTTAAAGAAACACAAAATTATGTAAAAAAAATCACAGCTCAATATTTCGCTTAAACCGAAGAGAATAACCTCTTCGGTTTTTTGTATGTCGCTTTTCCCCCTTTTTTGACTGAATGTGTTATGATATGGTCAATTGATCACAGAACCCGATTCTCTCTTTATTTCGAGCAGACCAAAGCGGTTTGTTTGTGGAATTGAGATGAGGTTGTTAAAATAAGTACAAGAATAGAAACAATAAAATAGAACAAACTGAATATCACTTTTGAAATAAATGAAATGCGCAATAGGGTGAGTCATCCTATTAACTACGAGTAAAAGGAGTAGTCAACATGGTACAATCGTTTAACGCACCTTACGAAGCGGTTGGAGAGGAACTTCTATCGCAACTTGTTGATACTTTTTATGAAAATGTAAAGTGTCATCCTTTGCTTCATCCTATTTTCCCGGATGACTTAAAAGAAACAGCAAGAAAACAAAAACAGTTTTTAACGCAATATTTAGGCGGACCACCACTTTATACAGAAGAGCATGGCCACCCAATGCTGCGGGCGAGACATCTCCCTTTTCCGATTACTGAGGAGCGGGCTGACGCATGGCTTGAATGCATGGAGGATGCAATGGATCAAGTAGGACTAACCGGCGATATTCGTGACTTTTTATTTGAACGGCTTTCTCTGACGGCTCGTCATATGGTCAACCAAACACCTGAAAAGGATGGACGATCTTGAGCTGCAATACGCACGATCAATATTTCTCACACTGTCACGGACATCCTCAAAAGCCGATTGAAATCTATGTATTCATTGATCCTCTAAGCCCAGACTGCTGGTTATTAGAGCCGTCCATTAAAAAGTTGAAAATGAAATATGGCCGTTTTTTCACTTTACGAACGGTAACAAGTTCTAGTATTAATGCTTTGAATCGGAAAAGAAAGAAACATTTACTGACTGAAGCATGGGGGAAATTTGCCACTAAAACGCAGACCAAAAAAGAACAAATGCTGTCTGAACAAATTGTGACATCACCCTACCTCGCCTCACTCGCACTAAAAGCAGCGGAGCTTCAAGGCAGAAAATGCGGAATGAAGTTTTTGCGTCTCATTCAAGAATCACTTTTTTGCCATCAGCAAGATGTCACAAGTGAGCAGGTGCTGATAGAAAATGCAAAAAGTGCTGGACTGGACATCGAGGAATTCCAGCGCGACATTCATTCTCAAAGTGCTGTGAAAGCACTGCAATGTGATATGAAAATTGCAGCAGAAATGGACGTATCTGAGCTTCCGACCTTCGCCTTTTTTAATACCGTAAATGGAGACGAAGGATTAAAAATTTCAGGTGCCTACTCTTATGATATTTACGAAGAAATCCTTTTTGAAATGATTGGTGAAAAACCAACACCATCAGAACGGCCTCCAATTGAATGGTTTATTGCTTACTTTCAATTTGCTTCCGCAAAAGAGATAGCCGTTGTCTATGACTTGACGCTTGAAGAAGTTGAACGAGAAATGAAGAAGCTGGCTTTCGCTCAAAAGGTAGAACGTGTCCAAGTGCAGCAAGAAATGTTTTGGCGCTATAAAGAGAATGACCACCATACAGATCTTGATGTCTATCGCTGTGAAAATGAACATGGGTGCTGACCCATGTTTTTCTTTACCTTCACCAGGAACATTCGTTCTGTTTATAAATACGAAGAAACCGCGCCGGGATAAGCGCGGTTTCACTATGTCTTAACGACAACAAAGGGGATGGGAGAAATTTTTCACGGTCAAACAAAGGGGTAATGTTTGTATGTGATTAATTTCACATCTGTAGTATATCAAATTTTGTCGACTTATGACAACAGATATACTATATGTTCATATTTTTGTCACAAAACATAAGAGGGTTGTCACTTTCATATAGTAAAAGTAACAAAAAAATGGGGGGATCTGCATGCGCAGCACAACTATTGGACTTGTTGCCATTGGCTTATGTTTCTTTTTAAATATATTAGGCTTAATGAAGATGTTTCCTCTTTATTTGACGTCTCCACTCTTATTTGCTTCGATTCTTTTTACGCTTTATCGAATGAATCACCGTAAGACCTTTAGAGGTTTTAAAGGTTGATGATTGACATGGAACGGCCTCGACATCTGAAGAGGTCTTTTTTTATGAGAAAAAAACTCCTGTCAAAAGATGAGATAGCACACTCACACGTCTGACAGAAGTCTTTTCATTACTCACCTGTTTTGGAGATGAGCTCTTCCATTTCTTTTAGTTTTTCTTCGAACAATTGACATGCTGCTTCGATTGGTTCTTTAGAAGCCATATCAACCCCTGCCTTTTTCAGCACATTGATTGGATAATCAGAGCTTCCTGCTTTAAGGAAATCGGTGTAGCGCTCTACCGCTGGTTTTCCTTCTTGTAATATTTGCTTGCTTAATGCCTGCGCCGCACTATAGCCTGTCGCGTATTGATACACATAATAGTTGTAATAGAAATGAGGGATTCTCGTCCACTCTAATCCGATTTCCTTATCAACCACCATACCGTCACCAAAGTACTTCTTGTTCAGGTCATAATAAAGGTTCGTCATAAATTCTGGCGTTAAAGCCTCTCCTTCTTGTGCTTTCACATGAATAAGATGCTCAAACTCAGCAAACATCGTTTGTCTAAATACCGTTCCTCTAAATCCTTCTAACAAGTGGTTTAATACATACAAACGCTGTTTTTTATCGTCTAAATGATTAAGCAGGTATTCACCTAGTAACGCCTCATTTGTAGTGGAAGCCACTTCAGCTACAAAGATACTATAGTTTCCATACGGATATGGCTGGTGCTTTCTTGTATAGTAGCTGTGTACAGAATGCCCAAATTCATGAGCCAGTGTAAACAAATTATCAATATTATTTTGCCAGTTCATGAGGATATATGGATTTGTACCATAACTCCCAGATGAATAAGCACCGCTTCGTTTCCCTTTATTCTCATAAACGTCTACCCAGCGATTTTCGAGTCCTTCTTTTAACACGGACACATATTCTTCTCCTAATGGGGCTAACCCTTTCAGCATATAATCCTTTGCTTCATCGTAGGTGAGCTTCATGCCAGCATCTTTCACAAGTGGTGTGTACAAGTCGTAATTGTGCACTTCATCAAGCTTTAATACCTTTTTACGTAATTCAATATAACGGTGTAATAACGGTAAATATTGATGAACTGTATCAATTAGATTGTCATACACTTCTTCCGGGATGCTGTTTCGTGATAATGCTGCTTCTCTTGCCGATTTGTAATTTCGTACTTTTGCATAAAAATTATCCTTCTTAATTGAACCGCTCAGTGTAGAAGCAAGTGTATTCTTATACTGATCATACGTTTTATACACAGCTTTAAAGGCATTCTTTCTCACTTCACGATCATCACTATTTAAAAATGTGATGAAGTTGCCGTGGGTAATCTTCTTTTCCTCTCCATTCTCATCCTTTACAGAAGGAAAAGAAATGTCGGCGTTGTTAAACATACTAAAAGTAGTAGATGAAGATGAAAGTGGTTCAGAGGCCTCAGCTAATAAAGCTTCTTGCTCCTCACTTAAAATATGTGGACGCTCTTTATTAATTTCTTCGAGAGCATGTGAGTACAGTTTTAATTCTTCTTTTTCTAGTATGAATTGCTGCAATTTATCTTCTTGAATCGATAAAATCTCTGGAACAATATAAGCAGATGTACTAGACAGCTGTGTAAATAGATTTGATGCCTTATCATTTAACGCCTGAAATGATGAGTTCGTTGTATCTTCATCGTATTTCATGTGCGCATATGTATAAAGCTTGCCAAGCTTTTCAGAAAGTTGATCCTGAAAGGTTAGGGCTTCATACAGGACATCAGCAGAATGGGCAAGCTTGCCTTTAAACTGAGCCAGCTTCGGAATTTCTTTTTTGACCGCTTCGAATTCCTTGTTCCATGCATCGACGCTTTCAAAAATATCTTCAAGACGCCATTTGTTTTCTTCTTTTACTTCGCTTCTGTCTGGTAGATGATTGTTTTTGTTTTGTGAAGTCATATGAATCCCCCTTGCTTGAGTTGTGTTGAACCAACCTTTCGGAAAGTGAAAGAAATTGGTGTTGTATTTATCTTCTTTGTTTTGAACTATATTTGTCAAATCATATGCAGAAATAAATACCAAACAGACTAAAAAAATGAGAAAAAAGCGTTTCTTTTGATTCAATAGCAGCACCACCTTTTTCTTATCATGATCAAAGTGGTTATGAAACATGCTAATGAAATAAGAAAGCATCTCGTTTTAACACTTCATCTAGTGTTCGTATAGGCATTTGATTCGACGATACTTCATAATTACCCTCTTTCGTCATATGTAAAAACCCTTGTCTTACAAGCGCATTTACATATGCAGTGACCACCTCTTTTATTTCTTCTCTTGAAACATCGCCATATCGGAGTTTCACTTCTTTCATTTGCACACATCGATTGATTTCCATCATTAGCTGCTGAATTGTCACTCTTCCGCTTCCTTTTTTCCTCATCATCCAATCATAGAGACACCCCTGCCAAACATACACGGGACTTGTAAAAATATACGCTTCTTGCACTGGAATAAATAATTCAGTTGGCAAAAAAGGGAATGCTGTTTGATGATGCTCATAAAAAATATCTCTCAAACGTTTGCTTTCATTTGATAAAATGCGAGGAGGACGCAACCTAAATTGCTGTATACATTTAATCCATTGTTGGTTTACTTGACGCTTGCTTGAAGGCGGAGATAGAAGTGCCGGAATTTCGCGGTATGCTGAAGGTGGTCTGACAGTCATTGCCGCACATATTTTCGTTGATTGAAACACAAGGAATTGATCAAGATGGATGAACCTATTCTGGATCGGGCAGAAAAAAATCAACCGCCTTTCCTCTGATTCCCTTAAAATTCCCCAATGAATGGAGGAGAAAGAAAAAAGCTGGGCAGATTTTCGGTTTAAACGATTTGCCCCTATCATCCATATGGGAAAGAGCCCTGCCTCGCGGAGACCTGCTGTTCTTCTGCGAAGCTCTTGCCGGGAAATATTTGCACATTGAAATTCGATTGCATAGGTTTCATTTCCTATAGAGACGGTCACATCAGGACGCTGATGAATCTTTGACATATACTTTTCCAGCGCCGGTTTATGTCCAAGCCCCTTCAGCCAATTCATAATAGCTTCCTTTCCCGCCTGATGATAAGCCGTTTCGCCAGAGGCTAACGGACATGCTGTCAGCTGTTTATGCGCAAAATGATAGACACGATGCTCCCCTAGCTTTAATTGCACCTCCTCCCTGCACTCAGGACAATAAAATTTGCACGTCGTTCTTACGTGCTCCAGACGGCTTTTCGATAAATGATGTGTCATTCGGATAAGCTTACCGTTATCCATCATTGCTGTATTCATTCAGTTCGCCCCTCGCTCTTTGATGACCGTATTATAGCTTGTTCGTCTATAAGGAAGCGAAAAGGTAAAATGAATTTTTACCGTGTCAAAAGATGATTTTAATGATCATCTCTTCAGGAAAATTAAAAATCCCCCTTATAGAAAAGGGGGAAAATACAATCTTTATAAAAGTGGTGATAATAATCTTGCTGTTGATTCAAACAGTCTGACCCCCAAAGGTCTCTTTGCAAACTCTTCAGGAACAATTTCATGTGACTGCTCTAAATCACCTAAGAAATCGTTGACGAGCTTCTCGGTGCTTTTTGTTTTATAGAGGAAGGCATTCACTTCAAAGTTCAAATGAAAGCTTCTCATATCCATGTTTGCCGTTCCTATCGAAGCCAGCTCGCTATCCACAATAATAAATTTACTATGCATAAAGCCTTGATCATACTCGTACACCTTTGCCCCTGCGTCAAGAAGCTCCGGGAAGTATGAACGAGACGCATGGAAAACAATCCGTTTATCTGGATTCTTTGGAGCAATAATCCGTACATCTACTCCGCTCAATGCGGCAATTTTCAATGCGGACAAAATATCATCATCCGGCACAAAATACGGTGAAGCGATCCAGATGGACTTTTTGGCGGAGATGATCATGGAGAAAAAGAGATTTTTAATGACCTCCCACTGCTTGTCAGGCCCGCCAGCAATCATTTGTACGCCTTCTGTTGTACTCTCAAGGTGGCTGAAATCTTTGAAATAGTCCACACCAGAGCATCTTTCATTCGTCATATAATACCAATCCTGCATGAAAATCTGCTGGAGGTCACGAACAGCTTCGCCCTTAATCATCAAATGAGTATCACGCCAGAATCCATATTGTCTGCTTCTGCCCATGTATTCGTCTCCAATGTTAAGCCCGCCGACAAATCCCACTTCCCCATCAATTACGACAATTTTTCTATGATTTCGGAAGTTGATTTTATTATTTAAAAGGGGAAGCCTTACTGGTAAAAACGGAACGATCTGAACGCCAGCCTTTTCTAGGTCAGCAATATATTGACGGGAGAGATTTAAGCTTCCTACATCGTCATATAAAAAGCGGACAATCACGCCATTTTTCGCTTTTTCAATGAGAATGTCCTTTAATTCTTGGCCAAGGTCATCGTGGCGGAGAATGTAATATTCTAAATGAATGTGATGTGTTGCTTTTTTAATCTCTTCAAAAATATGAGAGAATGTTTCTTCACCATTGGTTAAGACTTTAGAGGACGTGCGATATGTAATAGGAGTATGTCCAAGTCTGTGGGCCAGCTTAAATAAGAGCTGCTGATGATCACCCATATGCGTCATTTTTTCAATTGCTTCTCTATGGATACTTTCATCTTCCTGGATTAACTTCTCGTCCAATACCGCCTTCTTTTCAAACAGCCGGCGCTTTTTAATATTGCGTCCAAAGAAAATGTAGAACAAAAAGCCGAATAACGGAAAGCTGCCAAGCAGGACAAGCCATGTAATCGTTTGAGACGGATTCCGGTTCTCCAAGAAAATAACAAATCCGATGAAAATAATCGATAAAGTAAATAGAACACTGACAGAACTTAATACACTTACCGCTAAATCACCGACAATCAATTGGATGATTAAATAAGCACCTATCGTAATGATTAGAAAAAATAGAACTTTGACTACATTTCTCATTTATTTTTCTCCTTGCCGATCTCTTTATTTACCTATTCATTCAGATAAAAAAGCCGATTCCTCTATAGAAATCGACTTTTTGTGAGTTACGAGAAGTGCTGTTGAATCGTTTCAAGGGCATTCCCTTCGATAATCAGCTGACCGTATTCTTTCAGTCTGTAGATGCTGACCACTGATTCATGAGCATATTCAAGCAAAATGCTGAGCTTATTCTCCACTTGCTCATCTGACAAATCCTCGTGGAAGTCAACATATAGATAATAACGGTTTTCAAACGAATATAAACTTGTGGTAAAATCCTGCATATTTAATTGAGAAAGTGCAATCAAATCTTCAAAGTCATCCATTTTCAACACGAATTGAAGTTGAAGTTTTTTGTCCTTCTCATTATGGTCTTCTTGATCTTGCTCTTCTTTATGAAAATCATCAAGCAGTGCGTCTAAGCTTTCTTCATCTGTTTGATCTTTTTTATCTTCTGGAATCGGCAATTCGAGCTTTTGTCCATCTTTAGAAAGTTGGGCTTTTGTCACGACAATTTCAAGACCTTTATCAAGTGCCTGTACTTGAATCCAAAGCGGCCCCTCTACTGCAAATTCTTCTTCTTCGTGCACTTCGTCCATTACTTCCCAAAACAGCTCTTCACTGCGCTCACGATTATACCAAATCTCTTCACGGTCAAATCCGCGATCTTCAATATCACCGTAGGAAATATAAAATTTTACTGTATGTTCATTTATTCTTTCGATTTCCATTTTGCCAACCTTCCCTTCTATATAAGATGTTGAAGGGACATACAAGCTCCCAATTAATAGTACTTTACTACACTTTACCCGTTCCGTCTACATGTTAACCGTTTAAAGAATTGAGGTATTGCTTCGTACTGTCTATTTTATGATAAAACATGAATAAAAGAAATAAAAACGCATTTTTTGCAGAGAAAACTTGCAGAAACATATATTTGAATTGTCTTCATATATTGGTTGTACGAGCTTCTATTAGGACAAGAGGTGAAATGGATGGAAACAGAGTGGATCGTATCCTTACTGATGATTATTGGCATAGACCTGATTTTAGGCGGAGATAATGCGCTCATCATTGCGATGGCCAGTCGAAGTTTATCACATGACAAACGCAATAAAGCCATTTGGATCGGCACTCTTTTGGCCGTTCTGATGAGAATTACAATGACTGGTGCCGCAGTATATTTATTGACTATCCCTTATTTGCAGTTTATTGGCGGTCTTTTTCTCCTTTATATAGGATACAATCTGTTAATTGAACAAAAGAAGGAATCGATTCGGATAAAGAGCAGCGGCTCCCTTTGGCGTGCGGTTCAAACCATTGTGATTGCAGACCTCTTTATGTCACTTGATAATGTCATCGCAGTTGCAGGTGCGGCAAAAGGCAACATGATTCTGACCGCTTTTGGCCTCATGATTTCTGTACCGATTATTATTTGGGGAAGCAAGCTGATTCATGCAGCTTTAACTAAATTTCCGTTTCTTTTATACGGAGGAAGTGCGCTTTTGGCCTTTACTGGCGGAGAAATGATTGTGCGTGATGTGAAATTGACTGAATTTATGTCACAGCATGCCACGCTTGAATTGATGCTTCCGTTTTTAACCGTCATTACGGTCATATTAGCAAGCCTCTTTTACGAACAAACGGCTGAAAACAAATAAAAAAAGCTGCCAAATGATCGGCAGCTTTTCGTGTTTTTATTAGTTAGCAAGTCGCTGAGCTTCTCTTAGTTGGAATGTACGAACCGTTCTTGGTAAGAAACGTCTAATTTCATCTTCATTGTACCCAACTTGTAATCTTTTTTCATCCAAGATAATTGGACGACGCAAAAGACCTGGATGCTCATTGATTAGTTTATACAATTGTTGAAGCGGCATTGTCTCAACATTGACATTTAGTTTTTGGAATACTTTTGAACGTGTTGAGATAATTTCGTCTGTACCGTCTTCTGTCATTCGAAGAATTTCCTTGATTTCATCGATTGAAAGAGGCTCAGAAAAAATGTTTCTCTCTTGATATGGGATATTGTGCTCTTCTAACCACGCTCTTGCTTTTCTACATGATGTACAGCTTGGTGATGTGTATAATGTTACCATAAATCTTCACTCCTCAATTTGTAGAATGAATATTGATCTGTATTCTTAAATTAAAATTGTTCTAAATAAGTAATCTTTATAGTGATTATACTATAAAAAAGTAAGTGTGAACAGATTTTCTTGCAATTTTTGTGACAAAAACTAGACAATTTCATTCATTTTGTGGTGCTGCTGGATGTCAGAACATTCTCATTTAGTCGAGATGATCGAAAATATTTTTTTGCTTTCTATTTTCAATGATCTTCAATACATCATCAACATCCTCATACGATTGTCCATACCATTCTTCATCTTTATACGTATGGATTCGTTCATAGGTCTTCCTCATGGCTTCCATGATCTCTTCCTCATGATTTGTAAGAGGCGACCAATAAAGAATTTCCATGCGGTTCACTTCATTTGTTGCAAGTGACCTGCGTTTATAACCGATTGATTCTGCATGCTTGAAGTGCTCTCTTTGGTAAAACTTTAGGCGTTTTGCAGTATCTGCATCATCTTCATCTACAGGCTCGACCTCAAGCAAGATCGGTTTCTTTTTTTCCTTCAGCTTATGAATAAGCTTTGACCCGAGGCCTTCACCTCTTGCATCTTTGGAAACAAATAAATAATCAATAAAGATGAAAGAATCAAATTCGGCGTACATCATCACATGATGAGGTCCTTCCTCCTTATGATAAATATCACTTCTTTCCTTTAATAAAGCTTCCATATGCTCTTTTGACTTCATTTCTTCTATCGGGAAATATTCACTGAGCTTTTCATACCAATTCATGGATCTGCTCCTTATGCTATAGTTAAGAACCACTTCCTTAGATATTCCCGATTTCCTGCTATTTAAACGCCTGTACTAGTAAGACGCAGCAAAGTCTAAAGTAGTTTCACTTTTTTTCAATTAACGCAAAAAAAGTTTTATAACGAACGATTCATGACGAGTTGAATGCAGACAAACAGGATAAGTGTCATGGCAATTTGAAGCATGATGAAATAAAGATATTTTACACGCCGTGCTTCTTGCTTCTGACCGCTTGTCTTTCGGTTAAGCATATATTCGACTGAAAAAGACACAATCCCAATGAGCACCATAAACGCGAGCATCCACTTTCCTCCGTTTGGTTTTCTGAAAAAAGAGGTTGAAAAAAGCATGAATACAATGAGAACATGAAGCAATGAATAACGAAAGGTTTTCCAATTTAACATTTGATTTCCTCCGGTATCTGCTTGTACTTAACTAAAAATTACCATCATCTTGTTTTTTTGTAAAATAAAAAAAGAAGCACTGACTTAGCAGTGCTTCTTCCTTCTTATGATTGTTTCGCCTGTAGCTCTTTGAATTCTTCCTCTGTGCAGCTCACAAAGTGACCTGGCTTCACTTCACGGAACTCGGTGTTTGTTCCTTTGTGAACAGATGGATCATACTTGATTCGTTTGCGGTTACGCTCATAATCAGGATCTGGAAGCGGAATCGCAGACAGCAATGATTTTGTATATGGATGAAGCGGGTTTTCGTATAATTCATTCGCTGGTGCCAGTTCAACCAATTTTCCGAAATACATCACGCCGATACGATCGCTGATGTATTTTACCATGGACAAGTCATGGGCAATGAATAAGTACGTTAAACCTTTTTCCTCTTGAAGCTCTTTCAATAAATTGACGACCTGCGCTTGGATCGACACGTCTAATGCAGAGATTGGTTCATCGGCGATGATGAAATCCGGCTCTACTGCTAATGCACGTGCAATTCCGATACGCTGCCTTTGACCGCCTGAGAATTCATGCGGGTATCTGTTCGCATGCTCTTTGTTCAAGCCAACAGTTTCAAGTAATTGGTACACACGCTCTTTTCGCGCCTGTTTTGTTTTTGCAAGGCCATGAATGTCGATGCCCTCTGCAATGATATCAAGCACTGTCATTCTAGGGTTGAGTGAAGCATATGGATCTTGGAAGATCATCTGCATTTGACGGTTGAACTCAAGCATTTTTTGTCTTGATTTCTTCCCGTGTACATTTTCACCCTTATAAAGAACTTCACCATCTGTCGCATCATAAAGTCTAATGATCGAACGGCCCGTAGTGGATTTACCACAACCAGACTCACCTACAAGACCAAGCGTTTCACCTTTGTAAATATCAAATGAAACCCCATCAACTGCTTTCACAGTTCCTCTTGCTGTATGGAAATGCTGTTTCAAATTTTTGATTTCTAACAGTTTTTCTGCCATGCTATTCACCCTCTTTTACTAATACAGGTTTTTCGTAGCTACCTTCTAGTTCACGCATTCTCGCCTTTACAGAAGCAGGCGGTTCAACTTTAGGTGCATTCGGATGAAGTAGCCATGATTTCACATAATGCGTATCTGATACTTTGAACATTGGCGGTTCTTGTTCAAAGTCAATTTTCATTGCATAATCGCTGCGGAGTGCAAATGCATCTCCTTTCGGCGGGTTTGTCAGATCTGGCGGTGTTCCTGGAATGGCAGTCAGCTTTCCTTCCTCTCCGCCATCTGTGTCAAGACTCGGCATGGAGGCTAAAAGTCCCCATGTATACGGATGCTTAGGATTGTAGAAAATTTCATCGACAGTCCCTGTCTCCACAATCTGTCCTGCATACATAACAGCTACACGATCAGCGACGTTGGCAACAACACCTAGATCATGCGTAATAAAGATAATCGAAGTGTCAACCTTTTGCTGAATTTCTTTCATTAATTCTAAAATTTGTGCTTGAATTGTTACATCAAGTGCAGTCGTTGGCTCATCGGCAATCAGCAGCTTTGGATCTGCTGCAAGCGCCATGGCGATGACAACCCTTTGTCTCATCCCGCCACTAAATTCGTGCGGATATTGTTTAATTCTTTTTTCAGGCATTGGAATTCCAACGAGCTCCAATAGTTCAATGGCTCTTTTTTCAGCCGCTTCTTTTGAAATTTGTTCATGCTTGAACAGCACTTCTGTAATTTGTTTCCCGACTTTCATCGTTGGATTCAAAGATGTCATCGGATCTTGGAAGATCATTGAGATATCTTTTCCTCGAATGGTTTGCATTTGTTTCTCAGTTTTCTTGACAATATCTTGGCCATCAAACAGGATCTGTCCGCGCTTGAAATAACCCGGCGGCATCGGAATTAATCTCATGATCGCTTGTGATGTCACACTTTTACCAGAGCCAGATTCACCTACAATAGCAAGTGTCTCGCCTTTATTTAAGTGGAAGTTCACACCACGAATGGCTTGAACCTCTCCACCATATGTTTTAAATGAGATTGCAAGGTCTTTCACCTCTAGAATACGTTCACGTTCCATCCTAATCACTCCTTATTTACGCAACTTCGGATCTAAAGCGTCTCTTAGTCCGTCTCCAACCACGTTAAAACCAAACATTGTAATACAGATAAATGCGGCTGGGAACCATAATCTCCAAGGGTAGTACGTCATGGCTGGAATTCCATCAGACGCCATTGTTCCCCAGCTCGCTAACGGAGCCGGTACGCCAAGCCCTAGGTAGCTTAGGAATGCCTCTGTGAAGATAGCAGAAGGAATCGTTAATGTCATCGTCACAAGAATTGGTCCCATTGAGTTTGGAATTAAGTGTTTAAATAAAAGTCTAGATGTTTTCGCACCTAATGTTTGTGCTGCAAGAACGTATTCTTGACTCTTTAATTGTAAAACCTGTCCCCGAACAATACGTGCCATGTTAATCCAGCCTACGACTGTCATGGCGAGGATAATCGTTAATAATCCTTTTGGCAGAACAACCATCATTAAGATAACCATTAATAGTGTTGGAATTGCCCATAAAACGTCTGCGATACGCATCATCACTTCATCTGTACGGCCGCCTTTGAACGCAGCAATACTTCCCCAGATAATACCGATGATCACGTCAAGAACCGCTGCAGCAAGACCGATGAAGATCGAAATTCTTGCCCCGACCCATGTACGGACAAACATGTCACGTCCTAAATCATCTGTACCAAACCAGTGCTCTTTTGAAGGCGGCTGGTCAGCATTCAGCAAATCGGTCGTGGAGTAATCATATTTAGAAAACACCGGAACAAAGATGGCCAGCATCACAATAATAAAAATGATTGTAAGTCCAACCATTGCAAGTTTATTGGCACGGAAGCGAAGCATGGCATCCTTCCATAAAGATAGACTAGGTTTAGAAATTTTTTCAGATTCTGCTGCGTCAGCTGTCGCAGGCACAAATAAATCTTTTCTCATCTCTTCCATGTGTTAGACCCCTTTCTTCGCCTTCGTCAGTTTAATTCTAGGATCGATAATACCGTAGAGGACGTCAACGACTAGAATACTGATTAATAGAATAATACTGTAGAAGACTGTAACACCCATGATGACGGTGTAATCACGGTTTGTAATGCTTGTGACAAAGTGAGAGCCTAATCCAGGGATACCAAAAATCTTCTCAACGACAAAACTACCTGTTAAAACTGAAGCAGCCATTGGTCCCATGTATGTGATAACAGGTAACAATGCGTTTCGGATGGCGTGTTTGATCGTCACAGCTGATTTTGTTAAGCCTTTCGCTCTAGCCGTTCTAATGTAGTCACTATTTAGTACTTCAAGCATACTTGACCGTGCAAGTCTAGCGATAAATGCCATTGGCATGAAGGAAAGTGCAATAGAAGGTAGTACGGTGCTTGCCCAAGACTCCCATCCTGCAACTGGGAAGATCGCTATAATACTTGCCTCAGATGCAAATACATATTGTAGTAGCGCCGCTAAAATGAAACTTGGAACTGAAATTCCAAAGATCGTTAAAATGGCAATCGTATAGTCTTGCCACTTGTTATGATAGAGCGCTGCAAGGACCCCAAACAATACACCAAATGCTAATGCGAGGAGAATTGCCTCAATTCCGAGGGTAAAGGAAACGGGGAATCCAGAACTGATTAAGTCATTTACAGTTTGTCCTTTATATTTAAATGAGGGACCAAAATCTAATGTTGCAACTGAACCTAGGTAGCTTACATATTGAACAAATAAGGGCTTGTCCAATCCGTAGTGCTCGTTTAGGTTTGCTTCAATTTCAGCAGGAAGTTTCTTCTCTCCAGAGAATGGACCACCAGGTGCTGCCTGCATGAGAAAGAAAGTTGCAGTTACAATAACAAACAGTGTGATTAAAATATATATTAATCGCTTACCGATATATTTAAGCAACGGAATTGCACCTCCATGATTTTACAACAATTTCTCTAATCAGCAAGAAAGGTATATGGAGAGACATCCTCCATATACCTTAAGATCCTTGCCGTAGATCTCTTACACTATTACTCTTACTTTTCGAAATGTGCCCATTTGTATTGAACATCACCTAGTCCAGATACAACTACACCTTTAAGTTTTGGATCTTGTACCCAAAGCTGAGTGTAGAAGTAAATTGGTGCTACAGGCATATCGTTGATGATGATTTCTTCTGCTTTTTTCAGCATTTCTTCACGCTTCGTTTTATCTGTTTCTTTTGCAGAATCATTCAACAATTGTTTGTACTCTTTGCTTTCCCATCCAGTGTCGTTGTTTCCACCGTCTTTATCTTTGTAAAGCTCAAGGAAGTTCACTGGATCGTTGAAGTCACCTAACCAGCCCATACGTCCGATTTGGTAGTCTCCGCTGTGGATTTTGTCGATGTATACGTTCCACTCAGAGTTATCAAGTTCAACTTTCACACCTAAATCTTTTTTCCACATTTCTTGAATTGCTTGTGCAATCTTTTGGTGGCCTTCATCTGTGTTGTAAGAAAGTTTCAATGTTGGAAGATCAGAAACAGACTTATAACCTAATTCTTTCGCACCTTTTTCAAGAAGCTTTTTAGCTGTATCTACATCATGATCTTTGAAGTAGCCAGTTTTGTTATCAGTGAATCCTTCCATTGTTGGTGGAACGATTGCCATTGCTGGAACTTGTTCACCTTGCGTAATTTTGTCAACGATCGCTTGACGGTTGATTGAGTATGCAAGGGCCTTACGGATGTTTGCATTGTTTAAAGGTTTTACTTCTGTGTTGAATTTGTAGTTATAGATACCAGCGATCGTCTGGATTTTCAGACCGCCCTCTTTTTTCAATGTTTTTAAAGACTCAGTTGGAAGGCTTCCAGTCGGAGAACCAGCCCAGTCAAGCTCACCTTTTTTGAACATGCTAAGTTCAGTGTTTGTATCTTTGATCATAGACATGTTGATTTTTTTCAATTTTACAGTATCTTTATCCCAGTATTCATTGTTCTTTTCAAGCGTGATAGAACCGCCATGTTTCCATTTAGAAAGAACGAATGGTCCGTTAGATACGTAGTTTTCACCAGCATTTGTGTACCAGTTTTTATTCTTTTCAGCCACTTTTTTGTTGACTGGCATATAAGTATAGAATGCAGTTAGTTCAGTAAAGAACGGTGTTGGGTTCTCTAGCTCAACTACAAGCGTTTTGTCGTCTTTAGCTTTAATGCCAACATCAGCAACTTTCGCTTTCCCTTTGTTTGCTGCTTCAGCACCTTTAATATAGTAAAGCTGATAAGCATATTGAGATTCATTTTTAGGATCTAATGCCCATTTCCAAGCATATTCAAAATCTTCTGCTTTTACAGGGTCACCATTAGACCATTTTGCATCACGAAGTGTGAATGTATAAGTTTTACCATCAGCACTTGTTTTGATATCAGAAGCCATTGCATTTTCTGGCTTTCCTTCAGCGTTAATTCTTGTTAATCCCTCAAAAGTCTGACGGATGACACTACCTGAAGTTGAATCATTTGCCAATCCCGGATGTAGAGAAAAAGGCTCAGTGGAGATATTCACATTTAATGTTGTTTTAGCCTCTCCAGAACTGCTCGTGCTGTCGCCTGATTTGTTTCCGCTGAAACCACAAGCGCTTAATACAAGTGTGAAAATAAGCATTAAAGTAACAACAGACCAACGCTTTTTCAACTGTATTCCCCCTTATAATATGTTTTTAGTTCAAAGGTCTCGATAGAAGATGAGATTCAGATTTAAGAAATAGCGTAAAAAAGTCCCTAAATAGCTTACTTTCTATTTCTTTTGTTTTTTCTGAATTTTCACTATGTAAAGAGCCTAGCACAAACGTGTGAACAAATTCATTATAATGAATAGAATAATTTATTGCAATATCAATTTCATATATTTTTTAAAAACGTAAATGGGGATAAAGAGGGATTTTTATAAACTAAAGTCTCAATCACTTCAACAAATTAAAGCGTAAATTGATTAAAATAATTTAACAAATTCAGCAGGAATAATGTTTTATACATATAATTAATCATCCTTTTTTAAAAAATTCTGACAGATATTTGGTATTTTATCTAAAATTTTAAGTGTCAATAGGCATGATGAGAAGGTCACATAATGGCTTCGTGACTTTTTCATGGTCATCCTTTATAATAGATAGACATATTGTTGCGATGAAAAAGAAGAGTACATATATTCACCATTTACAGAGAGTCTGCGGCCGGTGTGAGCAGATAATGGCATGTATGGAATGGGCTTTGGAGCAGCTAACCGAACACTTCTAAAAAAGTGAGTAGGCTTAGACGGAGCAGTCTCCGTTATCAACGTCTTGAGTGATTTCTATGTGAAATAACAAGGGTGGTACCACGGTTCATTCGTCCCTTTTCTGTTGAAAAGTGATGGGTGGGCCTTTTTATATTGAAGAAAAGAGGTTTTAGTATGACAAAGAAGACAATTTTTTCAGGCATTCAGCCGAGCGGTTCTGTCACATTAGGGAACTATATTGGAGCAATGAAGCAATTTGTCGATTTGCAGCATGACTATAATGGCTATTTTTGTGTTGTCGATCAACATGCGATTACAGTGAGTCAGGACCGATTAGCTCTCCGTCAAAATATTAGAAGCTTAGCAGCTCTTTATTTAGCTGTTGGTCTTGATCCAGAGAAAGCGACATTGTTTATCCAATCAGAGGTACCTGCTCACGCCCAGGCAGGATGGATGCTTCAATGTGTTGCTTATATTGGGGAATTAGAAAGAATGACCCAATTTAAGGACAAATCCGCTGGTAAAGAAGCAGTTGTTTCAGGCCTATTAACGTATCCCCCATTAATGGCTGGCGATATCTTATTATATGGTACTGATTTAGTCCCTGTTGGAGAAGACCAAAAGCAGCATCTTGAATTGACTAGAACGCTCGCTGAACGCTTTAACCGAAAGTACAATGACATCTTCACTGTGCCTGAAGTGAAAATTCCAAAAGAAGGCGCGCGGATTATGTCTTTAACAGATCCAACGAAAAAAATGAGCAAATCCGATCCGAACCAAAAATCTTTCATTACCTTATTAGATGAACCAAAGCAGCTTGAAAAGAAAATTAAAAGTGCTGTGACGGATTCAGAAGGCATCGTCAAGTATGACAAAGAGAACAAGCCTGGTATTGCCAACTTGCTGACGATTTACTCTGTATTAGGCAACATATCCATTGCAGAGCTGGAGCAAAAGTACGAAGGCAAAGGATATGGTGAGTTTAAAGGAGATCTTGCGAACGTTGTCGTTGATGCTTTAAAACCAATTCAAGATCGATACTATGAACTCATTGAATCAGACGAGCTTGACCGTATTCTAGACGAAGGTGCTGAAAAAGCAAACCGCGCAGCAAACAAAATGCTGAAAAAAATGGAGAATGCGATGGGTCTTGGCAGAAAACGCAAATAAAAAAAGCTTGCAGCACGACTCGCTGCAAGCTTTTTCTAATTTACTTTTGATTCGTTTTCCATTTCCCAAAGCTTTTCGAAAAAAGGCTGTCCTTTAATCATTTTTTCACAGAAGGCTAAATGATTCTCTGACCACCCATCAATCGTTTCATTGTAAAGCATGTTCCAAATCTCTTCGAAAGACATTCGTTTGATTTGGTTGTACATGCGCGGGTTCCATTCCGTATACCAATACGCAATCTCCGCCCTGTTTTTGAGCCCTTTTAATTGATCGAGCGCCATAAACATCAGCTGTTTCAGCTGTCTTTCTTTTCTCGTTAATCCGCTGATATGCTGCGGCGGCAGTGATAGAATGTGATACTCTTTCGTCGATTCAAGGCTGTCTTTAGAAAATTCATATTCCTCTGCCTTCACATCTTTCACCATTTCATAGACCAATTGCTCCTGCCTTGGGATCAAGCGGCTCTTTCTCACAGGTATGGAATACCCAATCGTATCTACAGCAATAATTCGAATGCCGTCTGTGACCACAAAGCAATACTCTAATTTACGGCGTTCATGATTTTTTCGAATATAGGATTTCTCAAATACAGACTCTAGCAGTGTCTTCGGCAGCTCTGAAAGATCATTCTCTATGTAATCAAACAAAGGGCTCTGCACCTTAAGTAAAGGCACTTGATCTAACAGTTCAACGCTGTCCTCCTTACGCCACTCATGAAAATGACACACATTGTAGCCATTTTCTTCCCCTTCAAACCAATTCACCCATACGTCATGAAGAAATAACATAACCAATCCCTCACTTTATAAAAACTGTTGTCCACAGTATGGGCAAGGGATAGAGAAATTATTCCAACTTTATCAAAACTTCAAGCTGAGCGAATGATGGCAGGAAACAAAGAGCGTCTCGCAGAGTCCCTTTCACCTTGTCATGAAGGACGAACCTACTTCAGCTTTTTAGGATCAAGCGCATCTCTCAGCCCATCTCCTAAAAAATTAAAGCATAAAACAGTCAGCAAAATGAGTAAACCTGGGAAAAGCGGGTACCACCACGCTTGCACCATAATCGAGAAATTTTGTGCATCTTGCAGCATGTTGCCCCAGCTTGCTGTTGGCGGCTGAATACCAAAGCCAAGGTAGCTGAGCGTTGATTCAGCTAAAATGACGGAGCCTACTTTTAATGTAGCTGATACAATAATAGGACCGATACAGTTCGGTAAAATATGCGAAAAGATGATGACATGATTTTTCGTTCCAATGGTTCTCGCCGCGAGGACGAATTCTCTTGTTCGAAGTGATAAGAATTCACTGCGTATGAGCCTGGCGGTTGTTGTCCAGCCTGTCAAAGCAAAGATTAGGATCAATTTATCAATGCCCGGTTTGAAAATGGTGACGAGCGTGATCAATAGGAAAATGTCTGGAATCGACAACACGACATCCACAAATCTCATTAACAAGGAATCAACAAACCCTTTGAAATACCCCGCGACCGCGCCAACGACAGTGCCAATGGTGATTGCACCGACCACTGAGACGAAACCAACCAATAAAGAAACGCGCGCGCCATATAGCACCCTTGAGAAAATATCACGGCCAAACTTGTCTGTGCCCATAAAATGCTCAGCACTTGGCGGCTGGAGCCGCTTCAATAAATCTTGATGCTCTGGTGTATATGGAGCGATCACTGGAGCGAAAATGGCTGAAAAGATAATGACCAATAAGATCACGGAGCCGGCAACCGCCAATTTATTTTTGAAAAATTTCTCACAAAATAAACGCAGCATCGTCTCAGGCTTTGGCGGAAGGCCCTCCTTTAATTTGATATCAACAGGAGGTGTTCCCATATTAGGCTGTGCCAATTGTGCTTCAGCTCCCTTCTAATATTCAATACGCGGATCAACGATCGCATATAAAATATCCGCTATTAAATTTCCAACCACCACAAGCACTGCGGAAATAACGGTCATTGCCATAATGACCGGATAATCTCTCGAAAAGGCAGAATCAATGAACAGCTTTCCAAGTCCAGGCCAGGTGAAGATTTGTTCCACCACGACTGCGCCGCCAATAAAAGATGGTATCATTAATCCGAAAATCGTTATGACAGGCATAAGACCGTTTCTTAAACCATGCTTAAAAATGACTTTGTTTTCTCTAAAGCCTTTCGCTCTTGCTGTGCGAATGTAATCCTGCCTCATCACATCAAGCATACTCGACCTTGTGTACCGGGTCAGCCCTGCCATATCAGCCGTTGCTAAAACAAAGGCAGGTAAAATGATATGATGGAGCCGGTCTAACACATTAAAATCGGCATTCAAGGTAGATACTCCGCCAGTTGGAAACCACCCTAAGTTCACGGATAAAACCATAATGAGGATGAGACCAAACCAAAAGTTTGGAATAGCCAGTCCGATAAAAGATGTAACCGTAATGCCATAGTCAAGCTTTGTATAAGGACGTTTTGCTGAAAGGACACCAAATGGAATGGCGATCAGCAGGGCAACTAATGTAGAAAAGATCATGAGGATGAGGGTATTTGGCAGCCGGGCAAAAATCAAATCAGCCACGGGTGTTCCCTTTTTGACAATGGATGTGCCAAAGTCACCTTGAAGCATATTGCCAAGCCATTTCATATATTGGACATATTCAGGATCGTTCAAGCCGTACTTATCAATAAAGGCTTCCCGGTCTGCCGCACTAATGGTAGGGTCCATCATGAGTGACATCGGATCGCCTGGTGCTGCTTTCATAATGGCAAAGGACAAGATGGTAATCCCTAATAAAATGGGAATGGAGAGTAATGTCCTTCTAATGATATATGTAACCATATGCACAACTCCTTTTTCATCGGATCGCCAATCTGTAAAAAAAAGGCCAAAATGATGGATTTTAGCCCTTTGTCTGCTTTTCAGCGTGATCTGAAAACCCTTGAATTCTCGTGCTGATGCGGAGCGAACGAAGTGATCTTTTTAGCACCCACGCAGAGAACTGACACCGAATGCAAGGGATTGTTCTCACGGTGAAAGGGGAGAATCCCCCCCTTCTTCACTATCAGCCTACTGTTCAAGCCACCATTTTTCGATTTTGTAATATTCATCTTTCGGGTGGTAAGAGTAGCCTTGGAGATTAGATGGCATAGCACGATGTGAGTTAGCATAGTAAAGGAACGTGTACGGCTGATCCTCTGCGATCAATTTATAAATTTTTTCATATGCCTTTGAATAATCTTTTCGATCGCTTAAGTTTTTAGCATCAACTAACAGCTTATCGACCTCTTTATTTTTATACCAGATGTTATTTAAACCTTTTTCTGACTGGCTTGAGTGGAATATGCTGAATTGATCAGGGAATGTCGCAAGGCTCCAGCCGAGCAGCAGCGCATCATAATCCCACTTAGGCGGTGTCGTCTGCTCAATGAGTGCACTGAATTCCACAATTTGCGGCTTCGCTTCCACACCGATTTCTTTGAGCTGTTGCTGGACAACGACAGCGATATCTTCACGAACTTTATTTCCTTGGTTGGTCTTTATGACAAAGGAGAATTTCTTGCCATCTTTATCAAGATAGCCGTCTCCATCTGTATCCTCCCAGCCCTCTTCTTTCAGCAACTTTTTCGCTTTTTCTTGATCAAACTCAAACACTGGAACATTTTCATCCTTTGGATAGTTCCAGGACAGCGGACTTTCTGGAATATTGGCTACTTTGCCGTCTCCATCTAGCACTTGGTCAACAATCGTTTGACGATCAATGGCATGTGTCAGTGCTTGGCGGACCTTTTTACTTTTAAAGAGTTCATTTTTCTGGTTCCAGCCAATGTATGAATAATTGAGTCCTAGATCAGATTCGATTTTAATGTTGCTCACTTTTTCAGCTGTTTGCAGCTCGGATCCTGGTACAGCAAAGAAATCAATATCTCCTGCTGACAGCTGGGCAATCGCTGCATTCTGATCAGGAATGGTTTTAATGGTGACAGTATCAAGGTAAGGACGTCCATCCCAATAATCGTCAAAGGCTTCTAGTTTGACGTAGTCTCCTTCTTTCCATTCTGCGAATTTAAATGGACCTGAACCGATTGGTTTTTTTCGGTTAAATTCGTTTTCACCGAGATCTTTTATAGGCACATCACCTAAAATATGCTTAGGTAAAATACCGTAGCTTCCTAGTGTGACATTATAAAAATAAGGATCTTTTTTATTGAGCTTGAATTCAATCGAGTAGTCCCCTGTCTTTTTAACAGACTCTAAAACTTCAAAGCCTGATCCGCGCTCCCCGTTGTAGTCCTTATTGATTGGTATGCTGTATGTAAACACAACATCATCAGCAGTCAGTTCTTCACCATCATGAAACTTCACACCTTTTTTAATGGTGACATCAAACTGCTTGCCGTCATCCGATTCTTTAATATCCTCTGCCAGCGATAGCTGAGGGTTGAGCTTTCCGTCTGTTTGAAGTAAGAAGCTGTAGATTCTTTCCTCAATATCAGAGCTTGCCACATCTGTAGAATACAGCGAGTTAAATAATGTTGGCTCTGCAATTGAACCGATGACAAGATCGCCGCCTTGTACCGGTTTACCTGTGGATTTCTTTTCACTGTCTCCAGACGTTTTATTTCCACCAGAACAAGCAGCAAGGATTAATGTAAAAATCAGCAGTAAACTGACCAGAATGGACTTTCTATTTCTACCTTTCATAGACAATTCCCCCTATTCTTTTTTAAAAATGACCGAATCCTGTTTCATCCCCCCTCTCAAAGATGAGATCATACACTTGATCAAGCGTTGTAGAGGTGGCAGGCAACAAAGTGGTTCGTTTTTAATTCTTGAAATGCTGGTACTTTTTCTTTACAGATTTCTTTCGCATGCGGGCATCTTGTATGAAATACGCAGCCTTTTGGCGGATTTGCAGGACTCGGCAAATCGCCTTGCAGCATAATGCGTTCTCTTTTCACCTGCCCTTTTTTACGGGTGACAGGAACGGAAGAAAGCAGAGCCTGTGTATACGGATGGAGCGGTTCATCGTACAGACTGTGCTTATCGGCAAGCTCCATCATTTTGCCGAGATACATGACGCCGACTCTATCGCTAATATGTCTGACCACACTTAAATCGTGAGAGATAAATAGATAGGTAAGGTCAAATTCCTCCTGAAGCTCCTCCATCAGATTAATAACCTGCGCCTGAATAGATACATCAAGTGCTGATACAGGCTCATCTGCGATGATCATGTCGGGATTCATGGCAAGCGCACGAGCGATGCCGATCCGCTGCCTCTGCCCGCCTGAAAATTCATGGGGATAGCGGTTCGCAAAGCTTGGATGAAGACCTACCTTTGATAAAAGCTGTTCTACTTTTTCATTTCTTTCTTTTAAGGAATATAAGTGATGTGTTTTGTAGGGTTCTTTGATGATGCTTCGAAGTGTTTTTCTAGGGTTGAGTGATGCAAAGGGATCTTGAAAAACCATTTGGATGTTTTTTCGTGTAGATTGTCTTAGCTTTGATTCTGATACGCGCGTGATGTCTTGCCCTTTAAAAAAGATTTGACCGTCGGTTGGTTCGTATAGGCGAATCATTGTCCGGCCTAGTGTGGATTTCCCGCATCCTGACTCCCCGACAATACCTAACGTTTCACCTTTATAAATCTTCAAGTCTATGCCGTCAACAGCTTTCACTGCACCGACTTTCTTCTGAAAGACGCCCGCTTTAATCGGAAAATGTTTTCGAATCTGTTTCAGTTCAAGGATCGTTTCTTTCTCTGGTAAGTCTGTTATTTGTGTTTGATTTTGAGCAAGTGTCATGTGTGGTCTGCCTCCTCATATAAGAAACATCTGACGCTTCTGCCATCTTCAAATGTTCTCAGCTTAGGCAGTTCTCCAAGGCAGCGTTCCTTCACTTGCGGACATCTAGGAGCAAAGCGACAGCCGGCTGGAAGCTGATCTGGCGCAGGAACATTTCCTTTGATGGCTGTTAACGGCTGTATGTCTCCGTCAATGACAGGAATCGATTCAAGCAGCCCTTCTGTGTAAGGATGAAGCGGCTGTTCAAACAACTCTTCGACAGTCCCATTTTCAACAACCTGTCCGCAGTACATGACAATCACTCGATCTGCCACTTCAGACACGACACCTAAATCATGTGTGATAAGAAGAATAGATGTACCAAAGGTAGAGCATAAATCTTTCATTAAAGTGAGTACCTGTGCTTGAATGGTCACATCCAGAGCAGTTGTCGGTTCATCTGCAATGAGAAGCTTCGGATCACAGCTTAGCGCTATGGCAATCATCACTCTTTGCCGCATGCCGCCTGATAAACGATGCGGATAATCTTTCATGATTTGCTCCGGGCGGGAAAAACCAACAAGCTTCAGCAGATCAACCGCTTTTTTGACCGCTTCTTTTTTTGAAAGTTTTTTGTGATAGATGAGGATTTCTGTTATTTGTTCTCCGATGGTTAAGACGGGATTAAGTGAGGTCATGGGTTCCTGAAAGATCATAGATACATCATTACCACGGATACTGCATAATTCCTTTTCACTATATGTAACAAGGTCCTTTCCATCAAGTTTGATGGAACCGTCCATAATTTTCCCGCCCGTGCCATGAATCAGACCCATAATGGATAAGGACGTAATGCTTTTGCCAGACCCAGACTCACCGACTAATGCGACAGTTTCTCCTCTGTTGATGCTGAAATCAACGCCATCCACAGCAGGTATCGGTTCCTTTTTTCGAAAAAAATATGTTTTTAAGTTTTGCACTTCAAGCAGCGTGCTCATTCATTCGCCCCTTTCTCCTTAGATCAATAGAATAGAACCTGAATATTCTGTATTTTAAAAATAAAAAGAATTATTTGTATATTATTACATCGTTATGACGAAATCAAGAAGTATTTAGTAAATTTGTAATATGTCGCTTTTTATGTGAATTATTCACTTTGTGATTCTATTGCCTTTAAAAAGGTTTCTGCTGGCTCTGCAATCATAGATTCCTCGCTGATTCGGTGCTCATTGAAATATTTTTTCACGATATAAAACCCGGTAGCGTAACCAAGCATTTTAGGGTAGTTCCCTTTTCCATAAAGAAGATTCTGTATCAGCCTTTCGTCGTCCTGGACTCTTTGATCAAGATGACTGGATACCCATTTCTTGTACATACGCTGAAGCTGTTCTTCGCTATAGAAGGTGGTCCATTTCGCTGTATAGTTTTCTCCATATCTATGATACACAGCATATTCAGCGAGCCCCTCCATCATGATTGTATCGAGGAATGTAAAGTCTTTTTCTTCTTTTGAGAGAAAATGCAGCCTGCATACATGGTGATATTCATGAGTCAGCAATGTACCGATACGCTCCTTCGGGGTATTTGGAGACAAAAAAAGAAAGACCTTGTCATCAAATGCCATGCCGGATTGATAATAAAATTGCTCTCTGATTTCTCTGCTGCTCTCATTGACAGGTAAAATAAACACAGGAATGTCTGGACCTTCCCACTGCTTTTGAAGCGTTTGATATTCTTTCATGACAAGCTTGAAGTACCCTTTTTCCTTGAGCTTGTCGATCATGTTTTTGCACGAGCTCCAAGACCGAACCATCCCGTGATGCTGCAGGTGAGCGAGGATAGACGACCATTCTTTTTCCTCGGCCCCTTTAAAATAAGGAACAAAGCGCGCTGCAAGCTCCTGAAATGATGATGATTGATGAATGAGATATTGTGTATTGATCAGACCCATACCGCTGAACACCTCCATTTTCATCATATGCAAAAAAGCGGCGATCTGTTTATCGACCGCCGCTTTCTCAGAAAGTATTATGCTTCGTATTTTTTGAAAATAATTGTCGCATTATGCCCGCCAAAACCAAGTGAGTTACTTAAAGCCACTTGTACTTCTTTTGAACGTGCTTCATTTGCTACATAATCAAGATCACATTCTTCATCCGGTGTTTCAAGATTAATGGTTGGAGGAAGGACGCTGTCTTTAATCGCAAGAACAGAGAAAATGGCTTCTACTCCGCCTGCTGCGCCAAGTAAGTGACCTGTCATTGATTTTGTCGAACTGATCGCAAGCTTGTTCGCATGCTCTCCGAACACTTCTTTAATCGCCATTGTTTCAAATTTATCATTGTAAGGTGTGCTTGTACCGTGGGCATTGATATAATCAATGTCTTCCACAGACAAACCTGCATCTCGAATCGCTTCTTTCATTGCACGGACGCCGCCTTCTCCATTTGGAGCTGGTGCTGTTATATGGTAGGCATCTCCAGTTGAACCATAACCAACGATTTCTGCATAAATGGTCGCACCACGTTTTAAGGCATGCTCAAGTTCTTCAAGAACAATAATCCCTGCACCCTCACCCATGACAAATCCGTCACGGTTTTTGTCGAATGGACGGCTTGCTGTCTTTGGATCAGGATTTGTCGAAAGGGCTTTGTTCGCACAGAAACCTGCAAACGACATTTTTGTTAATGGCGCTTCTGTTCCGCCTGTGATCATCGCATCTGCATCGCCGCGCTGAATAACTTTAAATGCATCACCAATTGAGTTTGTTCCTGTTGCACATGCTGTCACTGTACAAGAGTTAACCCCTTTTGCGCCAAGTGCAATAGAGATTTGGCCTGTCGCCATATCAGGAATCATCATTGGGACGAAGAATGGACTGACGCGTCTTGCCCCTTTATTTGAATACACTTCGAACTGCTCTTCAAATGTTTCAAGTCCGCCAATACCAGACCCAACCCATACACCAACACGCGGTGCGATTTCATCTGTGATTTCAAGACGTGAATCTTCCAGCGCTTTTTGAGCAGCAACGACTGCATATTGCGTGAAGCGTGCCATTTTTCGCGCTTCTTTTTTCTCCATGTAATCTTCAATGTTAAAATCTTTTAGTTCTGCCGCTACTTTTGCGGTATATTCACTTGAATCGACACGTGTAATCGGTCCAACCCCTGATACACCCGCTAAAGCATTTTTCCATGTTGACTCTACATCGTTGCCAAGTGGTGTCAAAGCACCTAATCCTGTAACAACTACTCGTTTTTTATCCATTAATTTGTGCACCCCACTCTTTTATCGGCCCCATCGCATAGCGATTGCGCCCCAAGTTAATCCGCCACCAAAACCAACCATTACAATCACATCGCCGTCATGAATTTTTCCGGCTTCGATTTCTTCACATAGTGAAATTGGAATGGATGCTGCTGATGTGTTTCCATATTTATGGACAGTCTTCGACATTTTTTCAACTGGAAGCTCTAAGCGTTCGCGTGCTGCTTCCATAATGCGAATATTTGCTTGATGCGGGATCAAGAAATCAACGTCTTCTTTTGATAGTCCAGCTTTTTCAATGACATTTACACTTGACTCGCCCATTTGTCTTACAGCAAATTTAAATACTTCTCGTCCATTCATGATTGTATGATCTTTTTCATCTAAGTACAAGTGCTTCCCGCCGCTTCCATCTGCTCCAAGTTCAAATGATAGAATTCCTTTACCTTCGCTGACTTCTCCCAGCACAGCAGCTCCAGCTCCATCTCCAAACAAAACAGCTGTATTGCGGTCATCCCAGTCGGTAATGCGAGAAAGCTTTTCAACACCGACGACAAGCACGTGTTTGTAAGTTCCTGATTCGATAAATTGTTTTCCAGTAACAAGCCCATACATAAAGCCAGCACACGCAGCGCTAATATCCATTGCACATGCTTTATGTGCACCGAGCTGCTCTTGAATCATACAAGCAACTGTCGGAAATGCTTGATCTGGCGTGACTGTCGCCACAAGAATCATATCGATATCTTCTGCAGCCACATCTGCGTCAGCTAATGCTTTTTTTGCAGCAGCAAGCGCCATATGAGATGTATTGACATCATCAGATGCAATTCTTCTTTCTTCTATACCTGTTCTAGTACGAATCCACTCGTCAGAAGTTTCAACCATTTTTTCTAAATCATGATTTGTTAATACTTTTTCAGGTATATAGCGGCCAAGGCCAATAATTCCAGCATTCATTGAATAAGACTCCTTTTACTCATACGAGCATGTGATATTGTGATCTTATATTAGTATCTGGTACTAATTTTACCTTATTTTTTTCTTCTTGGCAATACAAACGTCTAACCTTTCCTCTCACTTTTTTCATAGATTAATGATATATACCAATAGTAGAAAGGAACATGTGATATGGCGCAAAAAGATATTTTCTCAGCAATGATGTTTGGACAGCCGCTTGAAAAGGAGAAAAGCAAGACAGAGGCAAAGGAGGAACGTGCGGAGACATCTTCAAGTGAGGACTCAATTGACTACATGCATGTCATGAATCAAATTGGGAACATTATGAACTCCATCGATGAGCTGAAGCCTGTGTTTAAAGATGTTGGTCCTATGATTAGTGCCTTCAAGAAAAAATTATCATAAAAAAAAGCCACTATTCTGTGGCTTTTTCTGATTCTGCATCTGCTTTTCCAAGCTCATATGCTTCTTGCATGACAGATGTAAATAATGTTAGAAGCGGCTGAAGTGCTTCAGGCTCAAGCTGAATCCCTGCTTTATCTAACTCTTCCTTCGCCTGCGGAAAATACTTCATGGCAATTTGTAAAAACTCCATCGATTTTTCATGCTGCATGTCGTCGTCTCCTCACTTTTCATTTGGCAGTTTACCTGTTTTTTTGTATGACACAATATCACTTTCAATGTCTTTCACAAAAGCGTCGTCAATGGTGGAACTAAATTTCCCCATCTCGACCACTCCTTCTTTAAAATCAAAGGAGTACTCATCTTGTTCATTTAGCTTGCCTTCATTAAACTTCTTTGCAATGATACTATACGCTTTATCAACATGCTGTACAGTGCTCGTTAAAACTGTATGGCTGCCGAGGTTGGATTGATCGGTGACGTACCCGATCGCTGATAAATTATCGGCTTTGATTTGTTCAATGACAGGGATATTATAACCATCACCTGCTGGATACACAACATCAACGCCCTGCTTTTTTAATTTTTGATAGAGCTCCACCGCTTTGTCAGCATCATCCCAGTTTTCGACAAACTCTGCTAATACTTGTACATGTTCATCTTGATATTTTGCTCCTTTGATAAAGCCGTCTACTTCACTTTGCCAATCATATGTAGCAAGAATACCAATCTTTTTTGTTTTTGACATATGTGCAGCTGTCATGCCTCCGAAAAAGCCCATCGCTTCACCTTTAAACGTCACGTTTGTGACATTGCCCGCCTGAGGCTTGTTTCCATTGACCGTAATAAATTGTATGTTTGGATAATCTTCACTGATCAAGTTAAAAATTTCACTGTATTCATTGCCATGGCCAATAATCAAATTGACTCCTTTTTTATGGAATTCTTCAATGGCATCAACGATTTTCTCCTTGTCGACCATTCCTTCCTTATAATAAACATCTACACCAAATGTTGATTGGATACTTAATAAGCCTTTATAACCTTTCGTTCCCCAAACTTGATCATTGATCGTATCGGGGACGAGTAAACCCACCTTCTCAATTTTTCCTTTTAAAGGCGCCTGCGAGCAGGCAGATAATAGAAGAAGGAACGAAAAGATCATGACAAGCCGCTGGTACTTCATGCCATGTTCAACTCCCTTTTACAACATGCAGTGATGAACCTGTATGTTAAATATAGGTTTATTTTATACTGAAAAAAGATAAGATGGAAGATCATTCTTGCTTTTTGTCGAAAAATGTTGAGTTTTGTCTTTTCCATTCTGCAATCATGTCTTCTGCTTGTTTGTCATCTGTTTGGCTTTCTACCTTCAATTCATACGTCATGTCCTGTCTTTGACCTGTGTCCGATGCCCATTGTAACAATTCCTTTGCCACATCTTCTACAAAAAGTAAATCTGCACGCTTTGTTTGATCTTCATTGAGTGTCCATGGTCCGAACATGCGAGGAAGAATAACTGCCGGCACATTCTGTTTCGCTGATTCGTTTTCAGGTTTTTCATAAAGAACCTGGTACATGCCATGCTCTGCTTTGATGTCTTTCTGCCTGTTATGCGGTTCCTCTGATTGAATAAAAATGAGGTCATACGTGTCCTTGCTATCCTGAAGGTCAATGACACGAACGAGATCATTTCTGCCCAGCCACATCATCCGCTCTTCTAACAGAGCCTTTTGTTCTTCTTTAAGATCATGAGGACGCGTGATATCCACTTGAATGCCCTCTTTCATCATATATTCACAAAGTGTCAGGCCAAAAAACTCATCTGCCCCTATGATCAGTCCTGTTTCCATGTTCACGTCCCCTTTTTTAATATCGAATAAAAAGAAGAGCCCTTTCTATGAAGGGCTGTTATCATCCTATTCATCACAATTCTCTTTCATGCGATTTATAAAACTTGTGAATGGATTGAAAGATTCTTCTCGGATGATCAAACATATGCAGCGTGAGATCGACCTGACAATGTTCTGGATTTTTCATATGCTGATCAATAAAAGGCTTTGCGTGAAGTTCATATGCATAAGGTGCGCCGTTTAGCCTTTGCCATATATGAATCGGCACATGAGCAGAATGAACAGGACAAGAAGGCAGTGGATACGTTTCAGCTTCCTTTTCAGAACAGCCATAGCTCTCTGCTAACTCTTTGAGCAGCTGCTTATAAAAGAATTTGTGTTCCTTTTCTCTTTCTCGTTGTGCATCCAGATTCAGACATGGATTCACCATCGCAATGGACCTTAGTACTTCAGGCATCTCCTCAGCAAGGCTCATGGCAACAAGTGCCCCCATTCCCTCTGCGAGCACATGAATTTCCCAGTTTAATATTTCTTGTTTTAGTGTGTGATGCACGAGCTGCTTGGCGCTAAAAACAGCATCTTCGCATCCCCAGTGATTCCCATGAAGATGACTATTAAACAATGTATATCCTTCATCCTTTAAGGCAGTTAAAAGCTGGTTTCTTCCATAATGCTGAAGCCAGAATGATGTATTTTCCTGCACAAAGTGATTTCGGTCACCGAGGATTAGAATGCCAAAGCCATTTGGTTTTTGAGGAAGGTGAATGATGTTCCACTGGGAACCAAGCTGGAAAAAACGTTCGCTTACACCCATATGGCCAGCCTCCTTTCAGTGATTCTGCTTTCTATGATATGAACAACAACTCTTGTAGGAATAAGGAAATCCCCTAAAGACAGAAGAATTCTTTTTATTTTTATAGCAGAAGGTCTCAAAATGGTCACATAAAGGCGGAAAACAGTCTTTTCCCTTCACTTGCATCTATGGTATGATAATCAATAGATTGTTACATAAAGGACGGTGGGATTATGCATTATATTATCACCCTCATTTGGACTTTTCTGCTGACACATATGGCTGGTTACATCGTTGCCTCTATGAATGGAGCTGCTTATGATTTTACGCTCACTTCCATTCTTGCAGTTGTGTTTACGGTTATTTTATTCATCTTTGCTGAAGTAAGTCCAATGAAAGAAACGGAAAGTTCAACAAAACATTCTTAATATGACTTGTGAAAAAGAGCTAAATTGATGTTTAGCTCTTTTTTCTTTTTGCAGAGTGATTGCGGCACGCTAAAACCCCCTGCCTTAAACATACAGGGGGTTTTTATTGTTTATACCTCGACGGTTTCGGACTTCTGTTTGTCCGCTGTCAAATGGCTTTTCGCAAGCCCTGTAAACAGGAAGATCGCGATACCTGATAAAATTTCAAGGATTCCTCCGCCAGCAATGACAGGTCCCGCTCCAAATCTTTCTGCCAGGACGCCTGATACGACAGCTGCAAGCGGGAGAAAGACATTTGATGAGGCATTGATCACAGCATATACTTGCGGCTGATCCTCTTGGTCAACAGATGTTTGAATAATGACCATTTCCGGCACATTGATCGCACTGACAGCAGCTCCGAAAATAAAGGAAGCAAGCAGAACAACCGGCAGCCATGTACTCATCCCTGTCATAAAGAATGCAGCCCCTTCAATCATGCCAGCGACAATAAAGAACAAACCAAATCTCTTAATTTTCACTTTTGCCAGAGCAAAGCCCATCATAAACGCGCCAACTGCGGCAACACCTCTTAAAATGGAATACACCATGGAGTCGCTTTGCAGCGCTTCTGCTACGTATACCGCTGACAGTGCCTGCCACGGAGCTGCTGCGACATTCATTAAGATACAATACAGCGTGAGCGCAAATAAAATGTGATGGTTTTTGACAACGAGAAAACCTCTTTTTAAGTTATACAAATATGTATTCTTCGCTTGTTTAATGCCCGCTGCTTTTTCTTCATCGGTTTTCTTTAGTTTGACCCCGATAATAAACAGACCAGAAATCACAAATAAAGCAGTGGTAATCAGCAGAGTATCTGCAGGTCCAATTAATTTAACCAAAAGACCTGCCACCATGACTGCTGCAAGTGCAACAATCTCAAAAGAAGATTGCAGGATAGCATTTGCTTTTTGAATGAGATGCTTTGGAACAATCTGCGGTAAGATCGCCACCGAAGCTGGATTATAAGCTGCACCTGTTGCCGATTGAATAACCATTAATGAAATCAATAACCATAGAGGCAATAGATGCGAAAAGTGCAGAAGTGGAATAATGAGTACAATTGTTGCTCGAACAACATCTGAAGCGAACATCCATTTAGACAAATGGTGCTTTTTCATAAGAGGTCCTAATATTGGGGCTAACAAAGATGAAGGGAGAACAGTTACTGCTAGAAGAAGTCCTGTACCGAGCGCTCCATCCCCTCTTAAAATCAATAGCCAAAGGACGGATGTAAAAGCAAAACTTTCCCCTGTGTTTTTAATGAGTCTTGATATGAATAATGAGGTGAAGCGTTTATTCCAAACACTTTCACTGAGATTCATCTTTTCCATCACACAAATCCTTTCAACAATATATTACATATTTTACCTTAGGTTCTCTTTTTTTCATACTATTTATTTGAAAATTTGAACTTAATTGTTTTTTATTATAAAGAAAAAAGAGGCATGACACATGCCTCTAAAGTCTTATTCCTGCTGACTCTTAGTCAATTGCTTACGGCTTTCTTTGGTAGGTCCAAACGCGATTATGGTTCGAGTTATTAGGAAAGACATCGCCTGCTTTAAGCTTAATCTTTAAAGGATCTTTCACCATACTTCCAGTTTCGCCGATCTCGATATACACACCATTATTCGGTGCTTTATTCCCTGATTTAAACTGATGCTGCTGACCCATTTTCATCCTCCTTTCTCGATTGATGTTATTATGTCCCGTCCCTTGCCTCTCCAATCCTTTATGCAAAAAGTCCCTGCTCATACGAGTCAGGGACACTTGGATTTATTTGGATGGTTGATACATAAGTTCTTTCATTAACGCTTTTTGCACATGCAGGCGGTTTTCTGCCTGTTGAAATACTTTTGAGTGTGGCCCGTCAATAATATCTGCCGTCACTTCTTCCCCGCGATGTGCCGGGAGACAATGAAGGAAAATATAGTCCTTTGCTGCATGACTCATCAGTTCGTCATTGACTTGATATTCTTTAAATTCAGCAAGACGTTTCTCTGTTTCTGCTTCCTGCCCCATGCTTGTAAACACATCTGAATAAATAACATTTGCATCTTTTACAGCTGCAACAGGATCTGTTGTCACAGTCACTTCTGCGCCTGATTGTTTTGCAAACTCACGGGCAGTGTCTGTTACTTCTTGAAGCGGTTCATAGCCTTTTGGTGATGCAACCGCAATGTCACAGCCTAGCTGCGCACAGCCGACCATTAAGGAGTGCGCCACGTTATTTCCGTCACCGATATAGGCCACTTTGATTCCTTTTAAAGTACCTTTTGTTTCTTTAATGGTTAATAAATCAGCAAGCGCCTGACATGGATGTGAGTAGTCAGTTAATCCATTAATGACTGGAATTGACGCGTATTGTGCAAGCTCTTCAACCTTCTCATGTTCAAAGGTTCGAATCATAATACCGTCGACATAACCAGAGAGCACCTGCGCTGTATCACTGATGGTTTCTCCTCTGCCAATTTGCAAATCATTTGAGCTGAGGAAGAGCGCATGTCCTCCTAGCTGCGTCATCCCCGCTTCAAACGAGACACGGGTTCTAGTTGAAGATTTTTCAAAGATCATCGCTAACGTTTTTCCTTTGAATAAATCTTGATATGGGTTTTGTTTCATTTCTTCCGCTTTTTCAATTAAATAAGCAATCTCATGGATTGAGAAATCTTTTAATGATAAAAAGTCTTTTCCGTATAATGCCGGTTGCACGTCGACTTGACTCATACCGTCACTTCCTTTTTATATAATTCATGGAGCGATACTGGTGATACATCTCCATTTTTTCCTTGCAGGAATGCTTGAACTGTTTCATATTCGGTTAGGACTTGAACGCCGTGTGTGAGTGCTTTTACACGCTGCTCTTTTGCCTCTTCATCTTCTCCTAAATGAATATGAAGGGATTTGTCTTCATTCTGCAGCCAAGATTCAAAGCTGCCAGTCCAGACGTCAAAGCCTGCATGCTTCGCTTCATCTATCAATTGCTCGCTGCCTTGTATAAAAAGGCTTCCTTTTTGCTTCCAGATCGGCGCAAACACTTTTTTCAAGGCGCTTTCGGCGTTCTTGCCTACACACATTCCTTCTCCTGTCGCTTTCATTTCAGGTGTCAGCTTGAGGTCGATATCTTGAATGGCATGTGATGAGAACACTGGGAATTTGACCGCTGTCCCCCCTTTGTTTTTCGTTGCAGGGTTTAGTTCTTCAAGCGATGCACCAGCTAATAATTGAGTGGCCATTGGGATCATATCAATGCCCATTACCTTACTGACGACTGGTACAGTCCGGCTTGCCCGCGGATTCACTTCTAATACAAGCGCCTGATCCCCTTTGATGACAAATTGGATATTCATAATGCCCTTGAACGCTAATTTCTTCGCTATTTGTTCAGACGCGGTATGCACCTGCTGTTTGATGTCTTCACTGATTGAAATACTTGGTAAAATGGCAAAGCTGTCACCTGAGTGCACGCCCGCTTTCTCAATATGTTCTACGATGGTTGGAATGAACGCCTTTTTTCCGTCAGAAATAAGATCGACTTCAATTTCTTTTCCAGTGACGTACTCATCAATTAAGATTGGGTATGGCAAATGATCTGGCTGATCAAGCAGTGACGCCAAATGTGCTTCTGACTGAACAACGATCATTCCCATTCCGCCAATGACATACGATGGGCGAATTAATACAGGGTAACCGATGCTTTTCGCATGTACGAGTGCTTCTTCTTTTGAATGAGCCGTATCTCCTTTTGCGTGAGGAAGATTCAGTTCATCAAGAAGCTGATAGAATAAATCACGGTCTTCAAGTGCATCCAGCGTATCAAAGGACGTACCTAACAACGTGACACCGGCTTTTTCCAAGCCTTCTGCGACGTTAATCGCAGTCTGTCCACCAAATTGGACAATGACAAAATCAATCTGTTCTGCTTCCACAACGTTTAGGATGTGCTCTAATGTAATCGGCTCAAAATATAAACGATCTGCAATCTCATAATCAGTACTGACTGTTTCTGGATTGTTGTTCATCATGATGGTTTCAAATCCAAGCTTTTGCAAGGTCAGAACGCCATGAACGGCACTGTAATCAAACTCGACCCCCTGCCCGATTCGAATCGGACCAGAACCAATGATGAGTACACGCTGCTTTGTTTTTTCTTGATGTTCACCATCGCTTTTGCCGAAGTAGGTGGAATAGAAGTAATTCGTTTTTGCATCAAATTCCGCCGCACATGTGTCGACAATTTTAAATGAAGCAGCAATGCCGTATTCTTGACGAAGCTGCCTGATTGACTCTTCCGTGTGACCCGTAAGAAGAGCAATCGTTTCATCAAGGAAACCCTTTTCCTTTACCTTTTTCAAGGTATCTTTTGATAGCGTCCCCTTATGATCTTTCAATTCTTGTTCGAGCGTAATCATATTCTGGAACACATGTAAGAAGAATCGATCAATTTTCGTCGTTTGATGAATCGTTTCAACCGTTTCTTGTCTTGAAAGAAGCTCCATAACAGCGAAAAACCGGCGATCGTCTGGTGTTTTGATGAGTTCAAATAATTGTTCTGTCGATTGCTCTTTTAGTTCTGGCAGGTGGAAGCCCTTCGTTTTAATTTCAAGTGATGCAACTGCTTTTTGAATGGCTGACTCTAAATTACGATCAATCGCCATGACTTCGCCAGTGGCCTTCATTTTTGTGCCTAATTGACGGTCTGCCTGTTTAAATTTATCAAACGGCCAGCGCGGGAATTTCACGACAACATAATCGAGTGCCGGCTCAAAACTAGCATAGGTTGTGCCTGTGAGCGGGTTTTTCAATTCGTCTAGCGTATAACCCACCGCAAGCTTAGCTGCCATTTTCGCAATCGGATAGCCTGTTGCTTTTGATGCAAGAGCGGAAGAACGGCTGACCCGAGGATTCACCTCAATGACAAAGTATTCTTTACTGAGTGGATCAAGGGCAAATTGAATGTTGCAGCCGCCGACTACATCCAGCGCTGAAATGATTTTCAGGCTTGCAGAACGGAGCATTTGGTAATCCTGATCTGTTAATGTTTGGGAAGGTGCAACGACAATCGAGTCTCCTGTATGCACACCAACTGGATCGATATTTTCCATGTTGCATACCGTGATACACGTATTTTGACGGTCTCTCATGACCTCATATTCGACTTCTTTAAAGCCAGCTATGCTTTTTTCAACTAAACACTGGTGAATTGGACTCGCTAAAAGAGCTCCTTCAATGAGCGGCTTAAACGCCTCTTCTGTTAGAGCGATTCCGCCGCCTTTACCGCCAAGTGTGTATGCTGGTCTTAGGATAACTGGGAATCCGACTTCTTTTGCAAATTGAAGAGCATCTTCCGCATTATCCACAATTTCACTATCTGGCACAGGTTCGTTCAAATGCTTCATGAGAGCACGGAATTTCTCTCGATCTTCACCGTTTTCAATGGTTTCAACTGACGTTCCGAGCAGGGTCACCCCATGCTTTTTCAGCACACCGGCTTTTTCCAGCTCGACAGCAAGGTTTAAAGCCGTCTGTCCGCCAAGGTTGGCTAAAAGACCATCTGGTTTTTCCTTTTCAATGATTCTTGTCACTGAATCAACTGAAAGCGGTTCAAAATAGATTTCATCAGCAAATGACTCGTCTGTCATAATGGTTGCTGGGTTATTATTCACTAAGATGACTTTGTAGCCTTCTTCTTTTAAGGCCATACATCCTTGTGTTCCTGAGTAATCAAATTCTGCTGCCTGACCAATGATGATTGGACCAGACCCGATGACTAGAATGGTTTGTATGCTTTGATCTTTAGGCATGTGCGACTTCTCTCCTTGCTTGTTTCACTTTCTCAATAAAATCATCGAATACCCATTCACTTTCAGCAGGCCCTGGGTGTGCTTCTGGATGAAATTGAACTGACATAATCAGCTTTTCTTTATGAATGAATCCTTCTACAGATCCATCATTGACATGAAGGAATTTCACATCCACTTCTTTGTCATTCATGCTTTTTTCATTCACAACATAGCTGTGGTTCTGACTTGTCATAAAGACACGTTTGGATTCTGTATCCTGGACAGGATGATTCGCTCCTCTGTGGCCAAATGGCAGCTTATACGTATCTCCGCCAAGTGCAAGAGCGATTAATTGGTGACCTAGGCAGATCCCAAGTGTCGGAAATGACATCATGATGTCATGAATTGTTTTTAAATACGGTGTCATGGTTTTCGGGTCTCCAGGTCCGTTTGACAAGAGGATCGCATCCGGCTTGATCTCAAATACCTTTTCCATTTGTTTATATGGAATGACGGTTACTTTACAGCCGCGTGCTGCAAGCGAATCTGCAATTGATTTTTTAAAGCCAAAATCAATGAGCGCCACATGTTCCTCACCGCTGCCTTGTGTGTAAATCTCACTATCTGTCACCTGTGCGACGACATTGTCTTGTTTCATTGCAGGCGGTGTTTCGTTTTCGTCTACACTGAGCACAGCGTTCATCGTTCCATTTGCCCGGATGTTTTGCACGACTGCGCGCGTATCTGTATGTGTCAGAAGCGGGATATTCCACTTTTGTAAATAATCTTTTAAGCTGACCGCTGCAAGATGATGTGAAAAATGCTCTGCTGCCTCGTACACAACCACCGCTTTTACTTGAGGCTTCTTGCTCTCAAAGTCTTCATGGTTAATGCCGTAATTTCCGATCAGCGGATATGTGAAAACAATGATCTGACCTTTATAGGAAGGATCTGTGAGCACCTCTTGATAACCTGTCATACCTGTAAAAAAGACCACTTCACCTGTGATGCCAGCTTCTCCTGTCAGATCTCCTTCAAAAGAGGCTCCATCTTCTAAATTTAAATAACCTTTCATGCTTATGTCACCCCAAAATTGAATAATTAATGATACAAATGTATTTTTATACGTTCGTTTGTAAAAAAATTTACACCGAAACTGTTTTATTGGCTAATACTTGAACAATTGCTTCGATCGCCTGATCCAGCTCTGTTTTCTTCACATTCAGCGGAGGTAATAAACGAATGACATTCGGACCAGCTGGAAGCACAAGCAAACCTTGTTCTCTAAGAGCTGTGATATAGCCGGCGACTGGCTGATCACATTCAATACCTGCCATCAATCCTTTTCCCCGCACTTCTTTTACAATATTCAGCTGTTTGACTTTTTGCAGCTTTTCTAACAGGTAATCACCCTTTTCTTTCACTTCTGAAAGAAACTCTTCTTTGAAAATGACATCGAGTGTCGCATTCACAGCGGCCATGGCGAGCATATTCCCACCAAATGTTGTACCATGTGAACCTGGAGAGAATGCATCTCCTAGAGCTTTTTTCCCTATGACTGCACCAACTGGAAAGCCGTTTCCTAACCCTTTTGCTGCTGAGATAATATCAGGGTCAAGACACGTCTCTTCGTACGCAAATGCTGTTCCTGTACGACCGATGCCCGTTTGAATTTCATCTACAATCAGCAGTGCTTCATGCTTTTTGCAAAATGCTTGAACGGCTTCAAGGAATGCTGGTGTCGCTGGATTCACTCCACCTTCACCTTGCACAACCTCCAGCATCACCGCTGCCACATCATCGACTGCACAGGCTGACATAGCGTCTGGATCATTAAACGGTACGTAGTGAAAGCCTTCTAGCATAGGGCCAAAGCCAGTTTTGATTTTATCTTGGCCTGTGGCAGCCATACCAGCATACGTGCGCCCATGGAAAGAGTGCAAAAATGTGACGATATTTGTTTTCCCTGTCGCTTTACGTGCTAATTTAATGGCACCTTCATTTGCCTCTGCCCCGCTATTACAGAAAAACACGAGATCCCCTGAACTGTTTGCTGCCAGCTTTTCTGCTGCTTTTTCTTGCAGTCCATTTTCAAATAGATTCGATACATGCCAGACGTGGTCAAGCTGCTCCTTAATGGCCTCATTGACCTTTGGGTGATTGTGGCCTAAATTTGTAACAGCAATGCCTTGTATAAAGTCTAAATATTTTTTTCCATTTGTATCGATTGCCCAAGAACCTGCTGCCTCTTTAATTTCAACATTCCACCGTCCATAGTTTTGAAAAAGATGACTCACAGGACCGCCTCCTTTTGTTTCACGATTCTTGTTCCTTTAAAGGTTTCTCCTGTAAAGATACTGCCTTTGCCATTTACGATCATCACTTCATCTACATCACCTGATAAAGCACTCAAAGCGGATTGTACTTTTGGAATCATTCCCCCGGAAATAATGCCTTCATCAATGAGTGAAAGGGCTTCTTGTTCTGTGACGACATCTAATAGTTCACCATTTTTTAAAATACCTTCAACATCTGTGACAAACATGAGCTTATCAGCTTTCATCGCTCCTGCGACAGCTGATGCAGCTAAATCAGCATTCACATTTAAGGTTTGGCATTCTTCCGTCATAGACAGCGGCGCAATCACAGGAATGAATTGTTTCTCCATGAGTGCTTCTGCCATTTCTGGATGAACTTCTTTGATTTCACCAACGTACCCGTAAACGTCTTGATCAAGGAAATCGGCGACAAGCATCTGCCCATCTTTACCGGATACGCCGACAGATGATATATCATGCTTTGCGAGCTCTGACACAAAGTATTTATTGACTGTTCCCGAGAGAACCATTTCGGCTACCTCTAACACAGGCTTCGTTGTTTTACGCTGACCGTCAACAAATTCTGTTTTCACTTCTAATTTTTGCAGCATGTCGGTGATTTCAGGTCCTCCGCCATGCACGATAGCCAGCTTAAATCCAGCAGCTTGAAGTGAGCGGACATTTTCATAAAAGGTATCTGAAAGTTCTCGAATGACACTGCCTCCACACTTGAACACGATCGTTTTATTCATGTCTATCTCCTTCTTTATGTGCGATAGCTCGCGTTAATTTTCACATAATCATAGGTAAGATCACAGCCCCATGCTGCAGCTTCACCATTCCCCTCACTCATTTGAATGAAAATCGTAATCTCATTCTGCTCTAGATATGTTTTTGCTTTCTCTTCTGAGAATGGCTGCGGTTCATTGTGTTTGAACAAACATTGTCCGCCTAAATAGACTTCTACCTCTTCCGGTGTGACGGAAGCTGCGCTATGACCAATGGCTCCGACAATTCGTCCCCAGTTGGCATCCGTACCATATACGGCGGTTTTAACAAGACTTGAACCAACGATTTTTTTTGCAATGATGCCGGCTTCCAAGTTATTTTTAGCACCAGCGACTTTTGCTTCAATTAATTTGGTTGCGCCTTCTCCATCTCTTGCAATCTCTTTGGCTAAATCCTCGCAAGCTAGTTTTAATCCTTCTTTAAACAATGGCCACTCTGGATGCTCTTCATTGAGTGCATCGTTTTGTGCCATTCCATTTGCCATCACAAGCACCATATCGTTTGTCGATGTTTCTCCATCGACGGTAATTTGATTAAAGGTCACATCCGTAATGTCACGAAGCGCTTGCTGTAAGGCTTCCTGTTCGACATTTGCATCTGTTGTGACAAAGCCAAGCATTGTCGCCATGTTCGGGTGAATCATGCCAGAGCCTTTTGCTGCGCCTGAAATGATGATCTCTTTTCCGTCTATCGTAAGGGTGTATGCTGTATTTTTAATGACAGTATCTGTCGTTAAGATCGCTTCTTCAAAATGGCCTTTTTCGGCTTTTGCTTCTTTTAACTCGACGATGCCCTTTTTGATTTTATCCATCTCAAGACATTCCCCAATGACACCTGTAGAAGAAACAGCAATATAATCAGGTGCTACACCTAACATATCTGCACAGGCTGCCTGCATGTCGTATGCGTCTTTTAATCCCTGCTCACCAGTACATGCATTGGCGATGGCACTATTGACAATGACACCTTTTAATTGTCCTGTCTTTTTTAAGCTTTGTTGTGTGACTTTGAGAGGCGCAGCTTGAAAGTGACTTTGTGTGTAGACCGCTGCACTTACTGCTGGTACTTCGCTGACGATGAGGCCAAGGTCTTTTTTTGAATAGCGCAAGCCAATGTGAATCCCCTTTGCTTCAAAGCCTTTTGGTGATGATACGTCACCATCTATTTTGACAATGCTTTTTTCATTCAATTCGATCATGTTTGTTGTCTCCCCTGTTCTCTTATGGATAAAGAGGTGTCATTGTGAGGCCCGCCTCTTCATGTAAGCCTTTGATGATGTTGAAGTTTTGAACCGCTTGACCGGCCGCACCTTTCATGAGATTGTCTATGACCGACACGATTGTCAGTCTCCCTGTTCGCTCATCTAAATGAAAGCCAATATCACAGAAGTTACTGCCGTATACTTCTTTCGTTTGTGGATAAACGCCGTGATCTCTCACTCTGACAAAATAGGAATCTTCATAAAAGTCTTTCATTCGCTTCATCAATTCTTCTTTTGTGACATCTGTTTTTAATTGTGTATACATCGTCGCCATAATCCCTCTTGTCATCGGGACAAGATGCGTAGAAAATGTGACGTTCGCCGTCTGCGGATTCCATTCTCTTAATATTTGCTCTATTTCCGGCGTATGCTGATGCTCATTCACCTTATAAATTTTAAAGTTATCGTTTAGTTCTGAAAAATGCGTGCCAAGTGAGGCAGATCGTCCGGCACCGGACACCCCTGTTTTTGCATCTATTATAATCATGGATTCATCGATGACATTCTGTTTGATGAGCGGTGCTAAACCGAGAAGAACTGCGGTAGGAAAGCAGCCCGGATTGGCAATCACTTCAGCCTGTTGAATTTTGTCACGATTCAGTTCGGATAAACCGTACACCGCTTGTTGAACAGATGCTGTATCCGCTGCCCTTCGTTTATACCATGCTTCATAGGTTGCTCCATCTTGAATGCGCAAATCACCTGATAAATCAATGATCGGCACTCCTTGATTCATAAGCTTTGGCGTCAGTTCACTTGATACGCCTGCTGGTGTCGCTAAAAACACAGCATCTGTCTCTCGCACAATGGCAGCCGGGTCAATGGCTTTTAATGTTTGGTCAGTAATCGTTGTCAGATGCGGATAAGATTGACTGTATGATTGCCCATCACCACTTGATGAATACAATATACATTCCTCCACATGCGGGTGATGCTTGAAGATACGAACCAATTCCGCACCACCGTACCCTGTAGCACCTATAATACCTATTTTCAACGTCAATACACCCTCTTGATCTTTGTGAAATTATTTAACATTATAACATGTATAAAAATTAATTCAATTGTATATTTAATATTTGTTTTCATTTTTTTTCAACAAAAAAACCGCATATCTTCATGAGACATGCGGATTTATCTTTCGTTTTTGATATAGAGGACCATGAGTGCACTGCATAAATATAATATGGAGCTTGCATAAAAAATGAAGTAAACGGTAAAGAAATCAGCAAACAGGCCGCCAAGCATAATGGCAATGGATGAAAATAGGGCTGTACAAAAATGATAGTGACCGACTTCTTTCATTCGTTTGTTCTCTGTTGTGAGATCAGTAACAAGCAATTTCTCCCCGTGTTTTTGAAAGCCGCCAAGTGCACCAAGTGCAAGCTGGATTATATACACTTGCCCCACTTCTGTTATATGCGGAAAAAGCAGTAAAAGAAACGCCATACCAAACGAATGAATGATTAAAAAGATCCTCCTGTCGGTGGTTTCTGGTAGTTTCCCTAATAGTAAATGAATAAACGCACCGCTTAAACCAAACAGACCATAGGCGAGTCCAAACTGTGAATAGCTTGATCCAACATTTTTAATAAAAAGAATGTAAAAAGGAAATATCAAACTGCTGGCGAAAAACAGCAGACTTTGTGAGTAGACAAACCATTTCATTGCTTTTGCATTCATTGTGTATTGTACCTCTCATAAAAGTAGTTGGTAAACGTACCATCTGGATCTGCTTGTTTTTTCTTTTGGAAAAATACATCAGTTTTAGGGTAAGCCCTCTTCATTTGCGCCTTCGTTTGATAAGGCATGTACGGTAAGTAATAGCTTCCATCGTGCCGCAGCGTGATATCTGTCATTTTTCGAATGATCCGCTCTGCTTCCGCTTTCTCTCCTTTTTCAAACCCGTAATTCACTAAAAGCACGAGGGCAAACATATCTTGTTTCGCATATGAGAGATCCGCTTTTTCATTTTTTTGAACATAGCGTATTGTGATATTCATTAGATTCAAATCTTCCTGTTGTAAAAAGGCTCTCATGTCATCGATGTACGCACGAAAACGGTCAACTGGGACGAAATATTCCTGCAGCACATCCGTGTCTGACTCATTTTCATATTCTAAAAAGGCTGAATCAGACCGCATCACATTGTTTCTTGTGATCAGCTGATCATTTTGACTTAGGAAATACTTCTTTTGCAAATTCCAGAGCAGATCTTTCCCCATATCAAATCTTCTTGAAAGGCCGAGCATAAATTTTAATGGCATGACGAGTTGATCTTCCTTAAGCTCTTGATATGATTCGATTTCTTGATCTGAAGTGAGAGAATAATTCGTCACATACATCTCTTTCAAAAAGTTTGTTTTTGCTGTGGAGATTCTGGCAAGATGCATGCGTACTTCTTTATTGTGGTTGACATGCTTTTGAAAATATTCCGTATACTCATCGTAACCCAGAGAGGTTGTCTCCATTTTATATAGTTCATCTTTTGTTAAAGATAGCTCAGCATCTAAAATGACACCGAACAACCCGTATCCCCCAATGACAGCAGTAAATAAATCATCGCCTGGTTTCACCGTGATAATCTCTCCGTCTGCTTTTAACAGCCTAAAGGAACGTACTGTATCAATGAGTGACCCGTAGCGAATGTCACGTCCATGTGCGTTTGCACTTAAAGATCCGCCAATTGTAAAGATATTTTGCGATTGCATTACCTTCACAGCAAGACCGTATGGATTCACATATTTTTGTATATCATCCCATGTAGCGCCGCTTTGAACCCGAATCGTTTTCTTCTTTGGATCAAACGCTAAAATCTGGCGGTATTCCGTCATATCGAGCACGATGCCGTTTTCATAATAAGTGTGGCCGCCCATGCTATGCTGTTTTCCGGCAATTGAAATTGGCAAGTTTTTTGCTTTTGCTTCTTTTAATACTTCTTTTAACGTGTCTATTTCTTTTCCTTGAACAACTTTTTTGATTTTGACAGGCATGAGATGACTGACATCTGTAAAAGCCTCAAGGTCCTGTTTTTTGTGTGCCTTGCCTTCTCGTATGGTGATTGATGCACAAAATGCAGCAGCATATACGATCAAAAGAACGATCCATAGCCATTTTCGTTTCATGATAGGTACTCCGTTCTATAAAATTACATCCATTATATCAAGCTACACTCTTCCTCCATCTTAATTTTTCATAAAAAAACCTGGCATGAGTTCAACTCATACCAGGCATTTTTCATTTTGCTTATTGAATACCGAGCGCAATTTTTGCGTATCTTGACATTTTGTCTCGTGTCCAAGGCGGATTCCATACGATGTGAACTTCTGTTTCTTTTACTTCTGGAAGATCACTTAATGCTTTTTTGACTTCATCCACGATAATTGGTGCAAGAGGACAACCCATTGATGTTAAGGTCATGGTGATATCCGCTTTTCCATTCTCATCAAGATCGACATCATAGACAAGTCCAAGGTTGACAATGTCGACATTCAGCTCAGGGTCAATCACCTGTTCTAGGGCGCCTAAAATATTTTCTTTCAATGCTTCATCCATGATATCCACTCCTTTTTCCATTAGTATAACGTACTTTTTCTTCTGACTAAACGTTTGTGCTTTTCAGATGTGTCACAAACCAGTCAATCGTTTCAAACATCGCTTGTCTTGAGACTTTATGGCCTGCTTGTCCATCAGTAATAAAGCGAATCAGATGCGGATCCTGCTTATATTGTGTGGCCGCTAACTCATCATATAGGGATTTTGCGTGCCGGTAAGGGACGACAGGATCATTTTCTGCATGCCAGAATAAGAGCGGTCTTTTATTTAATCGATCCGTTTGCAGCGTTAAATCATATGGGCGCAGGGCGTCTAATTGCAGATGAACCTCTTCGTCTGTAATGTCTTTCATTAACCCTTTGTGACGCATGTCCATGATTTGTGCTTTTAGAAACGTCGTATAGTTTGGACTTCCCATCAAGCTGACAGCGGCTTTGATCCAATCATGCTTGGCAAGTGCACCAAAGGTGGTGATGCCGCCCATGGATGTACCCGCAACGCCTATCAGATCGGCTTCAATCAATTGTTTTTCTTGAAAGTATGTTTTAAGTATATCGATTTCACGAATTTCGTTCAGCACAATTTCCCAGAACTTTGATGCCAGTTCCTCTAAGCTGAGGTTTTCTGACCTTACACCATGATAAGCACAGTCAGGCAAAATGACTCTCATGCCTTTTTCCGCCAAATGGAAGGCGAAGTGTAAATTATGCTCGCGTGCACTTGTAAATCCATGAATAAAAAATACAAGCGGCAGCGGTTTGTCTTTATTTTCAGCTTTTACGATATGTAAAAATGGAATATCGCGCGTAATTTGCTCATCAATGGTGATCACAGCCTATGAATCCTCCTTTATCATTCCCGTCTTTGTTTATTTTAACATGTAGACAACAAAGATGTGATAAAGATACACTATAGATAGAGGCGTTAACATGAATTGCCTCCTATCACTTACAGATCAAAGGAGATTTTATGGAGACTAAACCTTATCTAATCGCACTTGACCTGGATGGCACATTATTAAAAGATGATAAAACCATTTCTGCGCATACACTTGACGTCATTCGAAAAGTGAGAGACAGCGGGCATCATGTCTGTATATCAACAGGCCGGCCATTTCGATCCAGCTCTCCTTATTATCAGCAATTACAGCTTGATTCACCCATTGTGAATTTTAACGGAGCGTTTGTCCATCATCCTCTTGATGAAAAATGGGGCAGATTTCATACGTCACTTGATCTTCAAGTGGTCAAACAGCTTGTAGACATTAGTGAAGAGTATAAAGTGCACAATGTGTTGGCTGAAGTGTTAGACGATTTGTATTTCCATTATCATGATGAAAAACTCATTGATATCTTTAATATGAATGCAAACAAAGTTACTGTTGGAGACCTTAGGGACAACCTTGGAGAGAATGTGACGAGCGTGTTAATCCATGCAAAAGAAGAGGACGTTGGAGCTATTCGAAGCTATTTATCAGATGTCCATGCAGAAGTGATTGATCACAGGCGCTGGGCTGCCCCGTGGCACGTGATTGAAATCATTAAAACAGGCATGAACAAAGCCGTTGGACTGCAAAAGATCAGTGATTATTACGGTGTTCCTAAGGAGCGGATTGTGGCATTCGGAGATGAAGACAATGATTTAGAAATGCTTGAATTTGCTGGTTGCGGTGTAGCAATGGGCAACGGCATTGATGCCGTGAAACGTGTCTCAAATGAAGTCACTGATACAAATGAACAAGACGGGATTGCGAAGTTTCTAACGAATTACTTCTCGCTTTAAATTTTCCATTCATACATAGCAGATGGAAGCGGGCATACTAGCGTTAGACAGGTTGTCCTGTCAGCTTGTGTAAAGGGGCGGATTCCGAATGGGTAAAAGAAGCAAATCGAAACGCTTTATACAACAAGGTAAAGATTCAGTCAGTCTTCATGACGCACGCTTTCCTTATCGTTCGACACTTGAAGAAGCGTCAGACAGAGGGAATATGAAGACTGATGCTTCTGGAGGTTCATTGTGAGAAACGAACTTTTTGATCAAGCCAAATCGTTTACTGAAGAAGCTCTTACTTCTTCATTTTCATCTGGGTTAGAGCGTCAACAGGCAGTCAAGCGAGCGAAAAATGCCGTATCCTCTGCATTTGCCAATTCGACAGATGCAGAAAGAAACCAGCTGCATACCTTCCAAGACTTGCTTGATGATCTCTAACATAAAAAAGCTGTCCACATATAGATGGACAGCTTTTTCTGATTCCTGCACTTATTTGACTTGGAACGTTTTCTTCTCCGTGATTTGTTTCAGTCCTTCTGCTTTTCCTTTAAACGTAACGACTGCTTCGTACGTTCCGGGCTTTACACCGTTTGACCACGTATCTTGAAAATCATAGGCCTCGCCTTTTTTCAGTACAAAAGATTGGATGGCCTGTGTGAACATACGGTCTTTCGAATAGCGGTATTGTTCATTTCCGTTTTCGTCATACACACTAAGTTCGAATTTTTGGCTTGTGTTAAAAGTAAATTCAATATCTCGATCTGATTCATTTTTCAGTGACATGTTAAATTGAACTGAAGAACCTTTCTGGACGGGGTCTACTGTGAGCTCAACCGTTTTTTCTCCCATTTGACCGGATACCTCCTTGTCTGGTTCATCCTTTTTTTGTTGTCCACAAGCGGCTAAAACCAATAGAATGAGAAGAAGCACCAACCCTTTTTTCATCTGCTACCCACCTTTTAGTCTCGTCTGAAAAATCCAAGAATATTGGTTGTCTGCACAATATTTGTAAAGGCTTTTGGATCGACTTCTTTAATAATTTGTTCAAGTTCATACAACTCATACCTTGTAATAACGATCACCATCATTTCCTTTGGCTCGTTGGTGAATGCGCCTTTTGCAGGTACAGTTGTAATGCCTCTGACCATTTTTCCATAAATGGCCTCTTTGATTTCATCTGCTTTCTTCGTGACAATCATCGCTGTCAGCTTCTCATGTCTTGTATGGATGGCATCAATGACCCGTGTGGTCACATATAATGTGACAAGGGTATATAATGCTTTCTCCCAACCTTGTAATAATCCTGCTGTAAAAATGATGATTCCATTTAATATGAAGAAATACGTGCCAACTGGTTTATCCTTCCACTTCGCTAAAACCATAGCTACAATGTCAAGTCCGCCTGTCGAAGCCCCGTATTTGAGCGTGATCCCAATCCCTACTGCGGATATGACACCGCCAAACACAGCATTTAATAAAATATCGTGGGAAACGCTCGTTTCTGGTAAAATACCAAGGAAAATGGTCGTCAGCGCAACACTGATGATGCTGTACAAAGTAAAGGAACGGCCAACTTTCATCCAGCCTAAAATGCCGACTGGAATGTTTAAAATAAATAATAGAATCCCTGTTGATACATAAAATGGCGCATATTGATCGATTAAGCTAGATAACAGCTGGGCTACCCCTGTAAAACCGCTCGCATATACGTCAGCTGGGATTAAGAATAAATTTAGTCCGATCGCATTGAGTAATGCACCAATAACGACGACAATGAGTTTTTTTGCTTCTCCAATGAACATGTTGTCATTCCTCCACTTACCATTCTCTCTATGGTTTTCCCTAAAATTTAGAATTTGAACACGAAAAGATGATATCTATGATATAGTTAGGCTAAAAAGATGTAAAATATGGCTTATTTTTTTAGAAAGAAGGGATTTATATGACTGTTCATATCATAGCAGACAGTGCTGCTGATCTGCCTCTTTCTTATTATGATGAACATAACATAACGCTCATTCCGCTTCGCGTATTGCTTGGCGAGCAGGAATTTGAGGATTTGATCACCATTGAACCAAAACAAGTATTTGATGCGATGAGACAAGGAGCCAGTCCAAAAACATCACAGGCTTCACCAAACCGAATCAAGGAAACGTTTGTTTCTGCCGCTCAAACCCATACATCTGCCATCTATGTCGCTTTTTCATCAGAGCTTTCAGGTACATACCAAACAGCTGTGATGATGGCAAACGAAGTGAAGGAAGAATACCCTGATTTTGATTTACGAATCATTGATTCTAAATGCGCTTCACTCGGCTATGGGCTTGCTGTCAAACACGCTCAATCACTTGCCATTGACGGAAATACAATACAAGAAATTGAAACGTCTGTAAAGCATTTTTGTGAATCTTTACAACATATTTTTACTGTAGACGATTTATCGTATTTAGCAAGAGGCGGAAGAATCAGTAAAGCGTCCGCATTTGTTGGCAGTTTGTTAAGCATTAAGCCCATTTTGCATGTCGAAGATGGAAAACTCATCCCGCTAGAAAAAATCCGTGGACGTAAAAAACTGCTGAAACGCATTATTGAACTGATGAAAGAACGCGGAACGGATTGGTCGAACCAAACGGTTGGCATTAGTCATGGTGATGATCCTGCACTGGCGGAAGACATGAAACAACTGATCGAAGCCGAATTTCATCCAAAGGAAATTGATATTCAGATCATCGGTGCCGCTGTTGGGTCCCATTCTGGACCTAGCACGCTTGCGATCTTTTTTACAGGCAAATGATCATAAAAAGCACCCTTCCCTGACACAACACGGGAAGGGTGCTTTTCTTATGAAAGTTTAAATCGCTGGACGGTTTCATTTAACCTTGCCGTCATACTCATCAATTCTTCGACCTGTTTGTTCATTTGATGGAACGATTGCAGCTGTTCATTGGCTGAGGCAGAAATTTCTTCGCTGCCAGCTGCTGTTTCTTCTACAACTGCACTAATATTTTCAATCGAGTGCAGCACTTGTCCGCCAAGTTCTGTTGATTGCATAATTTGGTCATTTAAGACCGCCATTTCTTGTTTAATATGCTGCGCTTTTGTTTCTATATCTTCAAAGGAGTGTGAGGTTTTGTCCATCGCATCCTGCTGCTGAAGTGAAAGCTTGACCCCTTCTTGAACCGTTTGACTAATGGATTGAATCCCTCTTTCAATATGACTGACCATGTCAAAAATTTGTCTTGTTGCATTTGACGATTCATCGGCAAGCTTGCGAATTTCATCTGCTACAACGGCAAAGCCTTTTCCAGCTTCGCCGGCTCTTGCCGCTTCAATGGCTGCGTTTAAGGACAGCAGGTTTGTTTGGTCCGCAATGTCAGATACGGTTTTGGCCATGGCCGAGATTCCGCTGGCGTATTGCGTGAATTCTCCTGCTGACTCTTCGATTTGTCTCGTGGCATGTGTATTTTTTTCAATCGCTTTTTTTGTTTCTGTTAACGTGTGCTTTCCGCTTTCTACGGCTTCGATGGCATCCTCTGTACTGCGGATGACCGTTTGTGAGCGTTCAGAATTTTTATGTCCATGCTGGTCCATTTTCTCAATCAAGCTGACGCCGTGCTGGAGATCTTCTGAAATCGCTTGTGACCCATTGGCCATTTCGTCCGTCGAAACAGATACTTGATTCGCAGACTCCATCATCTTTTTATTTTCTTCATCTAGATGGAATGAAAATGTCTCTACTCGACCTGAGACATGGCTGATTTCTTTAATCAGACTAATCAGCTGATCGGTCATTTGATTAAAGGATTCATTCAAGCCGCCGATTTCATCCTTACGCTGAATATCCATCCGCTCCACAGCAAGATTGCCTTCTGCGATCTGCTTTGCTCTGTAGGATAATGATTTGATGGGGGTCACGATGGATCGCGTTAGTCCAATATTTAAAAAGACGGCAATGACAATCAGTGTGAGGGCTGAGACGAGTGCACTTGTAATAATCCATTGCACATTGTCTGCTGCATTCTCTAGATTTTGTTTATACGCTTCTTCTGCTCTTTTATTCATCGTATGCACATCATTTAAAACGCCATCAATTCTTGCTGCCACACGTCTTGCATCCGAGGCGTTTTTTTCACCAATGGAATTGTTTGCTTCTTTGATCCACGTGTCATATTTTGAATTTAACCTTGTTAATGCCTCTTTGTTCATATTTCCTGCATGTTTGTTTAACGTTTGCAGCTGTTTTTTTGCTGTAGAAATATCGTTTTGAACGATCTCTAGCTGTTCATCTGAGAGTGTCATCGAATAATTGGTCATAGCTTGCTCGACACTTTCAAAGCCTGCCTTCGTTTTTTGTACGTTTAATAAGGTTTGGACATCTGTCTCATTTGATGATTGGATCTTTGTCATGCTGACAATGATAAAGGCGATGACGCCAACTGCTAAAAGAAGTGAGATAAGTGAATTGAGTAAAATCTTGACGCGTAAGCTCATGATGCGCCTCCCTCTTCTTTTAGAAGCGTCTGTTTCAGCCCATTTAATTTTTTAGTCAATGTCTCAGCATTTTTCAAAACCCGAATTTTTGCCATATCGATTCCATCATTGCTTAAATCATAGACAACATGCCCGCTTTTCATTTCATTGTTCTTCACGAGCTGTTCGCTGAATTGATAGACCACTTCATCGACTTTTTTCACCATAGACGAAATGACCGCTTTTTCAGCAGTATAGTACTGATCGCTGTCTACACCAATGGCATATTTGCCCTGTGATTGCGCTTCTTTTAATACGCCGACACCTGAATAGCCAGCTGCGGCATATAAAACGTCTGCTTTCTTTTTGATCATGTCTTTGGCTATTTTACCGCCCTTGCCTGCATCACTAAATGTACCGGCATAGGTGGATAAGATCTTGATTTTCGGATTGACTGATTTGGCGCCTTTTTGAAATCCTTTTTCAAAACGATGGATGACATCTGCATCAACACCGCCAACAAATCCAATAACATCGCTTTTCGTTGTCATCGCAGCAAGTGCACCTGCTAAATAGCTGCCTTGCTCTTCTTTAAATGTCACAGAGGTCACATTTTTAAGCTCAGATACGGCATCAATGAGCAGGAACTGCTTATTCGGATATTTCTTTGCGACTTTTTCTAGGTCTTCTTGCATACTGAAACCTACACCGATGATGAGATCATTGCCCTCTTTGACGAGCTCTGTCAGCCCTTTTTCATATGTATCAGTTTCTGCAATTTCTCTATAATCAAATTCAATGCCAAGCTCATCACGTGCTTTTTCTAATCCTTTAAATGATGAATCGTTAAATGATTGATCACCAAGACCATCATCTGTGAGCATAACGCCAATATGCTTCGCAGTTGATTTTGGCGCCCCCTCCTGTTGATTACCGCATGCGGCGAGCACCATAAGCATGGCTGCCATCAGAAGTATTGAAATCTTCACTTTCATCCAAAAACACACTCCTTTTATCATCCTTACTCCTTTTTTATCGGATTTGAGGGGCGTTGTTTCAATGGTATAGTGAAGGTTTTTCATGACTTTTTTCATAGAAAAAAGGATAAAATCATCATGATTTTATCCCTTTTTCTTCTTTTCAGCGTGATTTGAAAACCCTTTGAAGTCTAGCGCACAAGTCTGCGGACGAAGCCGGGTTTGCCTTCAGTTGCTCACTTTTTCTCGTATGTCCAGCCTTCTTTTTGGTAAACTAGACCATTTTTCATGAGATGACCTAGTGCTCGTTTAAAGGCTGCTTTGCTCATTTGAAATCTTTCACGGATATCCTCTGGATCACTTTTGTCCCCATACGGCATTGCGCCGTTTCTTGTTCTCATATAGGTTAAAATTTCTTCTGCATCGACAGATAATGCCTCCTGTTTTCTAGGAAGCAGAGAAACGTTTACGGTTCCATCCTCTTTCACTGCAATGACGCGTCCTGTAACGGTCGATCCTAATCTTGGCTCTTCCTTTCGTTCCGTGCGGTGGATAAACCCACGCACGCCTGTATCTGTCAGCATAAAAGAACCTGTCGCAATTAAGCGATAAATGGTTCCAGTGATTTCTTTGTTCATTAAGGTTTCTGGTGCCTCAGTAAACAATTCACTGATCACATCTTCTGTGGCTGGCTTTGCGAACATTCTGCCGTAGCTTGTGACTTTCAGCATACAGTAGAGTTTGTCTCCTTTTTTCGGCCATGCTTCCTCAAATGGCGGGAGGTGTTCTGTTGCCACAAGTGCATCCTTTGACAGTCCAACATCAACAAATGCGCCCATGTCTTCTACCACGTCTACGACTTCTACCCAGCCGTATGTATGCGCGTTAATTGTAGGTATTTTCATCGTGGCAGCGAGTCTTTCTTCATGATCTACATATAAGTAGACCTCCACTTCATCTCGGTCACCAATATCTTCTGTCATTTCACTGCGATGTAAGAGGACCGAATCTTCACCGTCTGTCAAAAAGTAGCCGTATTCCATTTCGTTCTCTATTTGCAAGGTCAGTTGCTCACCTGGTCTCATGTTCTCTTCCTTCCTATCTGCCCATAAAAGAGCGTTCGTTCATCTTTTGATTCACTCTATTCTACTATACTTCTCCCCGCATGAACATCTCTAGTTCTGTTAGCTAAAGTGGACAAACTGGAAACGATTTATACCGCAGCCGGCTGAACTCTTTGGCTCATCTTTTCGATAAAGTTTCTTCTTCTCCTATTCGCATGATAAAATAGACGCAATATCAATACTTGGAGGTCATGTGCTATGGCAAAAGAAAGCTCATTTGACATTGTATCGAAGGTTGAACTGCCTGAAGTGCAAAACGCTGTTCAAGCAGCACTGAAAGAAATTAAAAACCGTTATGATTTTAAAGGAAGTAAAAGTGATATTTCTCTCGAAAAAGAAGAGCTCGTTCTCATCTCTGATGATGACTTCAAACTTGAGCAGCTAAAAGATGTGCTTGTGACAAAGCTGATCAAACGAAATGTTCCAACTAAAAATATCGATTATGGAAAAACTGAGCATGCCCTAGGCGGTACAGTGCGCCAGCGTGCGAAGCTCATCAGCGGGATTGATCAAGACAACGCCAAAAAGATCAACGCGCTTATCAAACAGTCTGGCATCAAAGTGAAATCACAATTTCAGGATGACCAAGTGCGTGTGACAGGGAAAAATAAAGATGATTTACAAGAGGTGATTTCTCTTATGCGCAAGGCTGATTTGCCGATTGATGTCCAATTTATAAATTTTCGATAAATTTCAAATTTTCCATTGATTATTTCTGCATTTTTCGTTACAGTTGATGGAAGTTCAATTCATTGACATGTTCATATTGCTTTCTTATCAAGAGAGGCAGAGGGACTGGCCCTGTGAAGCCTCAGCAACCGGTGTAGTAGAAATTTATTTTCTATGACCAAGGTGCTAAATCCAGCAAGCAACTGCTTGGAAGATAAGGAGAAGAATTACGATACAGCCAAAAAGTCTTCTTCTTATCAGAAGGCTTTTTTTGTTACATAGAAATAAGGAGGAATACAATGGGCCTATTACAAGACTTACAAAACCGCGTACTGATAGCTGACGGAGCGATGGGAACACTTTTATACTCTTACGGCATTGACCGCTGCTTTGAAGAATTAAATTTATCGAAAGAGGATGAAGTGAAACGCGTGCACGAAGCATATGTGCAGGCAGGCGCTGACATCATCCAAACGAACACATACGGTGCGAATTATATTAAACTATCCCGCTACGGCTTAGAGGAAGAAACGAAACGCATCAATACAAAAGCGGTACAAATTGCAAAAGCAGCCGCAGGCTCTGCTTATGTACTCGGAACAATTGGCGGCATTCGGACGTTTAACAAAAATGCCTACTCTATAGAAGAAATCAAACGAAGCTTTAGAGAGCAGCTGTACATCCTATTAAATGAAGAACCTGACGGATTGTTGCTTGAAACGTATTATGACATAGAAGAAGCAAAGGCTGTTCTCCAAATTGCCCGCAAAGAAACGACTCTTCCGATTGTCATGAACGTCTCTATGCATGAACAAGGCGTTTTGCAGGATGGTACCCCGCTGAAGGATGGTTTATCTGAGTTATCATCTCTTGGTGCAGATGTTGTCGGCATCAACTGCCGGCTGGGCCCTTATCACATGATTCAGGCACTAGAAGGCGTTCCACTTTTGGAAAATTCGCATTTATCTGTCTATCCTAACAGCAGTCTCCCCTCTCTTGAAGCAGGCAGACTCGTCTATGATACCGATAACGATTATTTCCGAAAAAGTGCACTTGAATTTAGAAATCAGGGCGCACGTATTATCGGAGGCTGCTGCGGAACAACACCTCAGCATATTAGCGCAATGGCTGAAGCGGTCAAAGATTTAGCACCGATCACTGAAAAAGAAGTGAAGGTGTTAAAAGAAGAAATCATTTCCATCCAAGATCAGCGCACTGAACCAGGTCTTGATGAGCTGGCTGTGAAAAAACGTTCGATTATCGTAGAGCTTGATCCGCCAAAGAAGCTGAACTTCGAAAAATTTCTCGTTGCTGCAAATGAATTAAAGGATGCTGGCATTGATGCATTGACGTTAGCCGATAATTCTCTTGCGACTCCGCGCATTAGCAATGTCGCTTGCGGCGCATTATTAAAGCAGCAGCTCGATATGCGTTCTCTTGTTCATATCACATGCCGCGACCGTAATTTGATTGGCCTTCAATCTCATTTAATGGGGCTCGACACCCTTGGATTAACCGATATTTTAGCGATCACAGGCGATCCATCTAAAATTGGAGACTTCCCAGGTGCAACATCTGTCTATGATTTAACCTCCTTTGATTTGATTCGTCTCATCAAGCAATTTAATGAAGGCCTTTCTTTCTCAGGAAAACCCCTTGGCAAAAAGACCAATTTTTCAGTGGCTGGCGCGTTTAACCCAAATGTGCGTCATATTGATAAAGCAGTCAAACGTCTTGAGAAAAAAATCGAATACGGGGCTGATTATTTTATTTCACAGCCTGTTTATTCTGAGGAACAGCTTGTGAAAATTCATGAGGAAAGCCGCCACTTGGATAAACCGATTTACATCGGCATTATGCCGTTAACAAGCAGCCGAAACGCCGAGTTTATTCATCACGAAATTCCAGGCATCAAATTATCTGATTCTATTCGTGACATTATGGCCAAAGCTGGCGAGGATAAAGAAAAGCAGCGAGCAGAAGGCTTAGCGATTGCCCGCTCTTTATTAGATACAGCCTGCGAATTGTTTAATGGCATTTATTTAATTACTCCTTTCCTTCGATCAGATTTAACAGCAGAACTGACCACCTACATCCATCAGAAAGAAAAGGAGTCTAACGTCCATGTCAACTATCACTGAACAGCTCAAAAAACGCATCCTCGTCCTTGATGGGGCAATGGGCACAATGATTCAAAACGCCAGCCTGACAGCAGAGGACTTTGGCGGAGAAGAGTATGAGGGCTGTAACGAGTATTTGAATGTGACAGCCCCTCACATCATCTCTAAGATCCATAGGGAGTACCTCGAAGCAAATGCTGACCTCATTGAAACAAATACGTTCGGCGCGACAGAGCTCGTCCTTGATGAATATGGGCTTGGCCATCTTGCCTATGAACTCAATGTTCGAGCTGCGCAGCTGGCTAAGGCTGAAGCAGATCGTTTCTCTACACCGGAGCAGCCTCGTTTTGTTGTAGGCGCAATGGGCCCGACAACGAAAACATTATCTGTGACAGGCGGCACAACCTTCAGTGAGCTCGTCAGAAACTATGAAGAGCAGGCCCGCGCTCTGATTGACGGAAAATGTGATGCCCTTCTTTTAGAAACAAGCCAAGATATGCTGAATGTAAAAGCTGGATTCAAAGGGATTCAGGAAGCCTTTCAGCAGACGGGCATTCAATTACCACTCATGGTATCAGGAACGATTGAACCGATGGGCACCACCCTTGCTGGTCAGGATATTGAAGCCTTTTATATCTCTCTTGAGCATATGAAACCCATCAGTGTGGGCCTTAACTGTGCGACTGGTCCAGAATTTATGACAGACCATATCCGCACGCTCTCCTCCATCGCAAAGTCAGCGGTGAGCTGCTATCCGAATGCTGGTCTCCCAGATGAAGAAGGCCAATATCATGAATCCCCTGCCTCTCTTGCGAAGAAAATCGCCGCCTTTGCAAAGGAAGGCTGGTTAAATATCGTCGGCGGCTGCTGTGGGACTACACCTTCGCATATTCAAGCATTGTCAGATGAAGTACGCACGATTCAGCCGCGTCATATCACTCGAGAATCACCGCAGCATACCGTATCAGGAATTGAGCCCCTTATTTATGAGGATTCAATGCGTCCTCTTTTTGTAGGCGAACGGACCAATGTCATTGGTTCTCGCAAATTCAAACGGCTCATTGCGGAACAAAAGTTTGAAGAAGCAGCAGAAATTGCTCGTGCTCAGGTGAAAAATGGCGCTCACGTCGTTGATGTGTGTCTGGCTGATCCAGACCGTGATGAGGCAGCAGACATGAAAGGCTTTTTACAAGAAGCCATGAAAAAGGTGAAAGCTCCTTTTGTCATTGATTCAACGGATAAACACGTGATTGAAAAGGCACTCACCTATTCTCAAGGGAAAGCCATCATCAATTCCATCAACCTTGAGGATGGCGAGGAACGCTTTGAAGAGATTCTTCCTCTTGTGAAGCTATATGGCGGTGCACTTGTTGTTGGCACGATTGATGAAATAGGAATGGCCGTGACAGCAGAACGAAAGCTTGAAATTGCTGTACGTTCTCACGATTTGCTAACGAAGAAATATGGAATTCCCGCAAGTGATATCATTTTTGATCCGCTTGTCTTTCCCGTAGGCACTGGAGACGAGCAATATATTGGCGCCGCTGAAGAAACGATCAAAGGCATTAAAATGATCAAGGAAACCCTGCCTGAGTGCCTCACCATTTTAGGCATTAGCAACGTATCTTTCGGACTTCCGCCTGTTGGCAGAGAAATCTTAAATGCCGTCTATTTGTATCACTGCGTGCAAGCAGGGCTTGACTATGCCATTGTCAATACAGAAAAGCTTGAACGCTTCGCTTCCATTCCAAAGGAAGAAATCAAACTAGCTGAAACCTTGCTTTATGAAACAAATGATCAAACACTGGCTGAATTCACCAAATTTTACCGCGGCAAAAAGAAAACGGAGAAAAAACCAAAGATCTCCTTATCACTTGATGAAAGGCTGGCGCTCTACGTCGTCGAGGGAACGAAAGAAGGTCTCATCGATGATCTAGCCCTTGCTTTGGAGCATTATGAATCGCCGCTTCATATCATCAATGGCCCGTTAATGCAGGGAATGGCTGAAGTTGGTCGTCTTTTTAATCAAAACGAACTGATCGTAGCCGAGGTACTCCAATCGGCAGAGGTCATGAAAGCATCTGTTTCGTTTCTTGAGCAATATATGGAAAAGCAGCATGCAAGCGGGAAAGGAAAGATTCTTCTTGCGACTGTAAAAGGAGATGTCCATGATATCGGGAAAAACCTTGTCGACATCATTTTGAGCAATAATGGCTTTCAAGTGGTCGACCTCGGCATCAAGGTGACACCTCAAACATTGATTGAAGCTGTGCAAAAGGAAAAACCAGATATGATTGGGTTATCAGGCTTACTTGTAAAGTCCGCACAGCAAATGGTACTAACCGCTCAGGATTTACAAAAAGCAAACATTTCTGTTCCTATTTTGGTCGGCGGTGCTGCCCTTTCTCGTAAATTTACAAAAATGAAAATTTCGCCTCATTATGATGGGCCTGTTCTTTACGCAAAAGATGCTATGGACGGACTGTCATTAGCCAATGAGTTAAAAGCAAATCCACTGCAATTTCAAACAAAGCCGCCAGAAGAGCCAGCGGCACCTATCAAGGAGAAAGAAGGAAAGCAGCCGAAAGCTGTCATTGAATTACTAGAAAAACGCGCATCTCTCCCGCAGGCACCGGTATTTACACCAGAAAATACCACACGCCATTATGTGAGGGACATCGATTTGCATCATATTATGCCATATGTGAATGAACAAATGCTCATTGGTCATCATCTCGGTTTAAAGGGAAAGGTCAAAACCTTATTATCTGAACAGCACCCAAAAGCATTGGAATTAAAACAGCTTGTCACAGATCTTCTAAACGAAGGCAGAGAGAAAAACTGGTTTGCGCCAGCATTTGTGTATCAATTCTTCCCTGCCAGTTCAGACGGGAATGATTTGCATATTTATGATCCCGAAGAACCTGACCGCATCATTGAAACGTTCCAATTTCCAAGGCAGGAGAAGCTCCCGTACCGCTCTATTTCTGATTATGTACGGAAAAGTGATGAAAACGAGAAAGATTATATTGCCTTATTCGCCGTCACAGCCGGCGCGCGTATACGTGAAGTCGCGCAGCAATTTAAGCAGGAAGGAGATTATTTAAAAATGCATGCTGTCCAAGCTCTGGCACTTGAGCTTGCAGAAGGATTAGCTGAAAGAACCCACCAAGTGATTCGTGACAAATGGGGATTCCCTGACCCAGTCGATTTTACAATGGAAAAGCGATTCCAAGCGAAATATCAAGGGCAGCGCTATTCCTTTGGTTATCCAGCGTGTCCAAATCTTGAGGATCAGGAAAAGCTGTTCAAGCTGCTTCAGCCTGAAAAAATCGGCATCCATCTGACAGAAGGATTCATGATGGAACCGGAAGCATCTGTTTCAGCGATCGTCGTTTCCCACCCTGAAGCTCGATATTTTAATGTTCATTAAGACTAGAACCTCCGTCATTGGGGGTTCTTATTTGATACACGCTGAGAGGAAAAGGATCTTCCTTTTCCTTTTTCTTATGCCTTCATATGGTACGATACATATAGATGAAATCAGCTAAGAAGGAGTTGCATTGTATTGGAAAACGTTGTACAACGAACTTTAACACTTGATGACATACCCGATCTTATCGCATTGTCAAAAGAGGTCGACTGGCCTGATTACAATGAGGATGAGCTTACATCTCTTTTAACAAACGGATATTTTACAGGTTTTTCAACAACAGATGGACAAGTGATCTCATGTGCGGGACTTTTCCAATATGATAAAGCTGCATCAATTGGTGCCGTTATTGTATCTGAGACGCATCGCGGCTTAGGCCTTGCGCGGAAAATGATTGACACCCTGCTTCGCCGGAGCGATCAAAGTGTTCCTGTCGTTTTAACTGCTACTGTACAAGGACAGCCCGTTTACGAAAAAATCGGATTTCAAACAGCCGGCTATATTCATACATACAAAGCACAGACCACGAATCCATCGGCTTTTCGTGTGTCAGGCGGGATTCACCTCTCTCCTGCTGATGAAGCGGACCTTCCGTCTATTGAAGCACTTGACGAAAAAGGTGCAGGCACCAATCGATCAAGCTTTATAAGAAAGCGAATGGAACGAGCATCGTTCCGGCTGATCGCAAAGAATGAGCATCATGAAACAACTGGATTTGCATTTGGCATCGAAACCCCTGCTAATCTAATGATTGGACCGCTTACAGCAAACGATGATCAAACCGCTCTCTCGCTCATCCAATCACTCATCTCGTCTTATTCAGGGGCAATTCGTTTAGATATGCAGGAAGAAACTGCTGAACGCCTGCATGAAACACTTGTTGAAGCAGGATTTACGAAAACAAACGTAGCCCATTTTATGATGATTCGCGGGAAAGAAAAACTAAATGATCCCGCCCTTTTCTATTTTCTTGCCTCTCAAGCATTTTCTTAAAAAACAAACAAGCTGTAGACACTTAATGTCTACAGCTTTTCTATTACTTCTCCCCAACTGACGAAAGAACATGAGCGAGTGCATTTGTGACCTTCCCATGCTCTGATGCATGCGGGCGGTCATCACCATCTCCATAGCCATAATCAATCATTCGATTACGATTTAAGCAAAGCTTTGTCAGCTTCGGCTGGAATAGATCAAATAATTCAAAACGGTCTTTTAGCTGCGGAAATTGCTTTTGATACTGCTGAATTTCTTCCGCAAGCAAACGCCAAAGAGTCGTTTCATCTAACAGATTGTGATTGTCTAATACGTTGGATACATAACGCAGATTGCAAATAAATAATCCTGTAAAGATAAATTGTACTAGACCTTCTGGCGGCTCACTGCGCAGCACTTCTTTTAAATCTTCTTCTAGTGAAGCTAATTCAGGCAGCGGCTGGTCACTTATATTCACATCATCAACGAAATCTTTGATCGCCAAACGATGCGGCTGATGATTTTTTAACACAAGAATTGTATTTTGCCCATGCGGTGAAAAGACTGTGCCGTATTGATACATAAAGTGCAGCAGCGGCGGCATCACGACATGGAAGAACTTCGTCATCCATTCTTTTGCTGAGAGACCTGATTTTTCAATCAGCTGCTTGATATACGGCTCACCTTCATGATCCTCGTAAGTAAGTGCCGCAAGTGTAACAGGGCTCTCCCCTTCTTCTAAGTACGTATAAATGCTTTCTCTAAAAATGACACCGAGCATCTCAAGATATTGATACGGCGCACCAGGCAGTTTGCTGTAGTATGGATGATCGACATTGATACTTGCATTCTCACCTGGTAAAATGACGCGGCACACATCAGATAAAAATGAGTCTTGATCGGCAATCCCTTTAATATGCGCTGTAATGCGCGGGGCAATGACCGTACGTTCTGATGGGAGTCCACGGTACACGAGCGTATTTAAAATACTCATTGGCAGTTTAATATGATGCTTGTCTTTATTTGAGATATTTGTAAAGGTTCTGATCGACTGCTGCGGGATATATTGATCCAGCCCCTCTCCCAAATACACAATCCGGCGCAAGGCCAAATCTTCAGGGAAATGCTGAATAATCATATGCGTCCACTGCCACTTATGGACAGGCATCATATAATAGTCAGCTGCATTCAGTCCTTCATCCTTTAACACACGCTGAAATTGACGAATCGTGACTTCATCTAATTCTTTAGCGATCACCTGCTCATAGTTTTCATGATCGACTGCATGGAATGTCGCAAGCTCTCTATGTACAGCAATCCAAGACAGCTGCACACATTCCTGCCGTTCTGGTGCATAGGCTAAGTAATCATCGTAGCTGAATCCTATACGTCCTTTGTTATACACAATCCAAGGATGGCCTGTCATTTCTCCTTCAATCCATGCATAATCCGTATCTGTCAGTTCATCCGCACGAAGTGCTTTTTTCGACAGCAAATGGACATCGGCTAACAAAGTATGGTGAAGCTCTTTGATAAGATGGCCTGTTGTGTCAGAAGACATTGGAATGATCGGCTGAATGTCTAGTAAAAACACAATGGCACTGACATCCTTTGACCATTTTCCATCTTGACAGTACTCAATTGATTCAGCGATTGTATCAAAACTATCAAACAACCGAGGTTTTGCCAGATAACGATATTTCTTATGTTCGTGAATGATTAATTCATACTGCGCGATGCCATCCTTACAATCCAGTTCTATAGGATGAAGCATGTCCTCATACATGTATTCAGACAGCATTTTTGCCACCATTCGCTGGTTTGCCTTTTTCCAAGCAGCAGGATTCACCGCTTTTTTCAATTCATCTTGTACACTCATCGCTTCATCCTCCTTATCCTTTGATTTCTTCAAATGTGTGTGCGTTCTTGTGTGTACCAAATGTCTGGAAGACGTGCTTTTGATAAAGTGGATACACAGTTTGACGAGCAAGTTCATTGATGATCACACTGTTTCGATAAGCCCCCAGCCCCAAATCTGGAGCGCCGACCCCATGTGTATGAAGCTCTGCATTTTGTACAAAAATATCATTTTCACCCATCGTATTTGTTTTCAAACGATATTCACGTTCAACTTGGAATCTCCCTTGATCATCCCATTGAATGTGATGAGAAATAGGGTTGATAAATGGCGGCAGAACGGATTGGTAGCCAGTCGCCAATACGACAATATCCGTCTCATGTGTAAAGGATTCTTCCTTGACCCATTGCGTGCATGAAAGTGATAACCCGCCCGCTGTTTCCTCAATCAAGTTGACCTCTGTCATGGCTTGAAGCACTGTGTTCAGCTGGTTTCCGCAGGCAGAACGTTCATAAAGCAAATGATAAATATCACGAATCATCGCCGAACTGATACCTTTATACAGCAAGTCTTGCTGTTTTAATAACGCATCCTTTTTGGCTTGCGGAAGCTCATAAAAGAAATCAATATAGTCAGGGGAGAAATACTCAAGTCCAAGGTTTGAATATTCCATTGGGAAAAATCCTTTTGATCGTGTAAACCAGTGAATATCCTTTGCCTCATCATCTGATAAAATGTCATAAAACACTTCTGCCGCACTTTGACCAGAGCCGATAACTGTTACAGATTTCCCTTTGAAACAGCCTTCTTTTTTTCGTTTTAAATAGTCAGCTGAGTGAAAAACCTTCTCTCCTAAAGCTGGCTGGAGCGATGCGGGTATCGCCGGCTGCGTGCCAATTCCTAAGACGAGATGTTTGCTTTCAAACACCTCTACAGTTTGGTCCTTTACATGACGGACATGCACTTCATACCGCTTTTCCCCTGCCTTTTCAATCAGTGAGACAGATTCGACGTTCATGCCAAATCGGCAAGAGTCTAACTGGTCAGCGACCCAGCGGCAATAATGACTGTATTCCTTGCGCGGGATATGGAAGTCCTCTAGAAAGTAAAATGAATACAAACGGTTTTGTTCCTGCAAATAGTTGAGAAAGCTATATTTGCTTTTCACATCTGCCATGCTGACAAGGTCCGCTAAAAATGGGACTTGCAGTGTCGTCCCTTCAATGAGCATCCCTGGGTGCCAGTGAAAGGCTTCACTTCTTTCAAAAAACAAAGCGTTGATTTCATTTACCTCTTCAGATAATGCGGCAAGCCCCAGGTTAAACGGGCCAATGCCGATCCCAATTACATCCACTATATTATTTTGCTTGTTGAACCGCGTCATGGTTATACTTCCTTTCGAATCGTTCTCGATCACAAAACATCAAAAGACCTGTTTTGTCGGGTAAAGTAACTGGTTTTACACGTTCGAAGCCGCATTTTTCAAATACATGAATCATTTTTTCATTGCGAATATCCGGCTCAGCAACGATTTTTTCTGTTCGTTTGTTCTGCTCAAATTGAAATGCTGTCATTGCCTGAAGGAGCGGCGCAGCAAATCCTTTCCCCACATAATCCGGCTCCCCTATTAACAGGTGGATGCCTTGATCATGCGGAGAAGGCTCATAGTAGGATTCAATGATATCCCCTTTGACGTTATAAGCCTCAAAATAACTCATTGGTGTCCCATCAATCGTGCCTAAATAAAGGGTTTGATGCGGATCATGTATCGCCTGATAAAAATGCTTTTCAAAAGCAGGAAACGGAATATTCAAATGCCAAAATGGGTGAACGTACTCTTCTTGCATCCACTTATGGACAAGCTGAACGTCTCTTTCATATTCAGCGCGAATAAACCTAATACGATGCCTCATCCAATCAGCGCCTCCTTATGTAAAAAGAGCGGATTCAAGACAGCCGTGTAACGAGACTGTGTTTCCAGAGATCCTGTCAGCTCATCCATATCTTCAAATCGTGTCAGCAAATTCGCTTTTGAAGGAAGTTCTTTTGAGCGGAGAAGGCTGTTAGTCAGATCAGATGCTCCGTACGTCTCCTCATGAGCGAGTAATGTATCTCTCACAAGTGCCAGCAAATCTTCTTCCTTTGCAAGGCCTTCCGTGCCAAAGCCATTAATGAGACCAAATAGATGATTAAAGAAGAAATAATAACGAAGTCTCTCAACGGCTACATCATCCGAACAAATGGTTTCACTTCTTACGCTCAAGTTTTGAACTAGATTCGCGAGCTTATCCTTTTTCGATTCACTATAATAGTAGCCTTGGTTGTCACGGTAATAGAAGGTCTCTGGATAACCATCCTTCATTTGCACAACAGCATTTTGCTGATGGGCCTCGAGTGCAAGACCATACGTTTCAAACAGCCAGAGCATCGGCTTTAACGAAATAGTCAAATATTGTTTAAACCAATCTTGGCTGACCGCTTCTGTTGACCTACCTTCTGCGTCTGCAAGTTTATGAATAATTCCTGCTAATCTCGATTTTCCTCCGTACGCATGATCCTGACACAGCCCAGCAATTAAGCTTGCGCCTTTTTCACGATGCAAAAATGGATTTTGACGAATGACCACTTCAAAGCCAGATTCCGCTTCATCTCCTCGAATAGAGAGATATGCAGGATCTTCAATGACCCGGAATCCAGAGAATTTTTCATATAAAGAAACGCCTAATTCTGTTTTTAAGATGCGGGACATCTCTACTCCTCGATCCAGTTCCTTTTGTTTATTGATGCGTAACGAGTTTGTAATTTTCACAGGAACAGAGAATTTGAGCATGTAAGCAGAATCCTTTTGATAGACCGTTCTAAAGGATGAGGTCGCTGTGTATTCAGACCCGAGCGGTCCTAAATAAGTCAGTTTCCCCTCCTCTATATAACGCTTCACGAATGCCTTCTCCATGACCACTTTGACTTGCAGCGGATGAATCGGAATGAGCACATATTCTCCGTTTTCTGTTAACCTATTCAGCCTCTCTGTTTCTTCTGGCACCTGACGCGAAATCTCTTCTAACATGAGGCTTGCCGCAGATTGTGAAATAGACGAATCCTGAAGCACAATCGAATGGTGCGCTTTAAAGTAATGAAGCTGGAAAGCTCCTTTCAGCTCAGGAGAATAGACGGCTTCCTCCTCTTCTGTCATTCCTTGTCTGCTTTTTGGTGTAGGATGTGTTAAATGGCCAAGGAGAAGTGACTGCTCAGCCTCGATGTACTCAAAATCAGCTTGAGATAAAGCAGCTTGATCACTTTCTCTCTCCCGTAAAAATCGTTCAATATTTCGGCAGCTTAAAATGATGCGAAGCATGAATTCATCCTCTGCATCTGTGCGGCCATATGCAATGAGAAGCTCCTTTGAACATAAAGCAACAAGTGTCGTGTAATCGACGACCGTTCCCTCTTTTTCGCTTCCACTTGGACGAAAGCGAATCGGAAAATCAAAGAGATGGCGGCCTACAGATGAAAAATATCGGATCGGAATCACAAGCTCAAGGTCTTGCTTTGCTAGTTTTGCCACGAATACAAGCGAACCATCTGCTTTCGTCTCTTTTTTTGCAGATCGATCGATTCCTGTTTCACGTAAAAAACAGTTTAAAAAGCTTTGCATAGTTGCATTTTCAGCCATTTGTTTATATTGACTCAACGTAGTACCCTCCCGGATTGAATATGAGCGATCCCGATATCAACGATGTCAGAAAGGATTTCCTCAATATGTGTGATTGTCGTTCTCGGATTTAACAAAGTGAATTTTAAGCACGTTTGACCATCCACCACTGTTTTCGCAATGACAGCAGTTCCTGATTTGAATAACGTTCGATGGATGATTTTATTGATGTCATCCGCCCCCTTAAATCGAAACACAACTGCATTGATTTCTGGTTCAGGATTGATCACTTCAAGGTGATCATTTCTCTCGATAAGCGCAGCCACATCCTTCGCAAAATCAATGGTATGGTCAATAATGTCACCAAACCCTTCCTCCCCAATCAGGCGAAGAGAAAGAAGCAATTTCAGTGCGTCGAACCGGCGCGTCGTTTGGACAGATTTATGGACAAGATGTAGTATTCCATCCAGTTCATCTTCTTTTGGATTAAGATAATCTGCATGATAATTGATCAAGCCGAAATGTCTCTTATCCTTCAGCAAAAATGCCCCGCAAGAGATCGGCTGATAAAATTGTTTATGAAAGTCAATCGTGATGGAATCAGCAAGCTCAATACCTTCTAATTTACACCTGTAGGTTTCGCTTAATATAAGCGCACCTCCGTAAGCAGCATCTGCGTGAATCCATAGACCGTATGGCTTGACGATGTCATACACCTCTCGAACCGGGTCAATACTGCCAAAATCAGTTGTCCCGCAAGTCGCCACTACCGCAAAAGGCAGGAGATCCTGTTCCTTTAATTCAACAAGTTTCTTCTTCAAATCGTTGAGGTCCATGCGGTGATGCTCATCTGTCTCTACTAGAACAACTGCCTGCTCCCCTAAGCCTAGCTGTGATGCAGATTTTTTCACAGTGAAGTGAGCATTCTTAGAGCAAAGAATTCTCATGCGGTGAGCCTCACTCGGCAAGCCTTTCTGCTGAACATTCCATTGCCATGTTTTTTCACAAAATGCATCTCTTGCAAGCAGCAGTCCCATGTAGTTAGATTGGGTGCCACCGCTCGTAAATGTCCCATCTGCTAGATTTCCATAAGAAAACTTCGCACATAGCCACTTTAAAATTTCCTCCTCCACCAAAGATGCAATACCGCTTTGATCGAAGGAATCCATTGATTGGTTAAAGGAGCTTACCATCACCTCTGCGGCAAGAGCAGGTATAAGCGGCGGGCAATGCAAATGTGCCAAGCATTTAGGATGCGATACATCAACGAGATGCGGCAAAAGATGCTGCTTTATATCTTGAAAGACAGATTCCATTGATTCGCCAGACGGTTGAAACTGAAATAAGGATTCGACACTAGCCGCTAATTTCCCAGGCAATATTCCGCTGTATGGTCCTTGGTCTTTTTGCCACTGATCCAGTAAGCTGTCGATAGATGTATGAAGAGCCGCTCGGAAGGACTCTCTTCCAAGCTGGCTTTGATTGATAAATAATGAATCCACAGAAGCTTTAGTTGATTGCATCGTAAACGGCCTCTTTGAAAATGGCGATGACTTGTTCAAGCTGTTCTTCTGTCATGATCAATGGCGGTAAGAATCGAATGACGCTACCGAAACGGCCTCCTGTCTCTACAATTAAGCCTTTGTCGAAGCAATTCTTTTGAATGAGACTTGCTAGCTCAGGATTTGCTGGATAACTTCCATCCACATCCTGCTTTTCATTTGGATTGACAATTTCAGCACCAATCATTAATCCTCTTCCTCGAACATCACCGATAGCAGGTACATTTTTTTGAATGTCTTTTAAATAAGCCTGCATGCGATTCCCTAACTGGTCTACATGATCAAGCAGATTGGTTTCTTTTATAAATTTAAGCGTAGCAGTTCCTGCAGCCATCGCCATTTGATTTCCTCTAAATGTGCCAATGTGTGCCCCTGGATTCCATTGATCCAAATCTTGATCATAAATCACAACTGAAAGCGGCAGGCTTCCACCAATGGCTTTAGATAATACAATAACGTCTGGCACAATTCCTGCATGTTCAAAGGCAAACATCTTACCTGTTCGGCCAATGCCTGATTGAACCTCATCGATAATGAGCGGAATGCCTTTTTCTTTTGTGATTCTTCTCATTTCTTTTATCCATTCAATAGATGCTGGAATTGAGCCTCCCTCACCTTGCACAGCTTCAAAGATCATACCTGCTGGCGGAAGAATACCACTTTCAGGATCATTTAATACACGCTCAATATAAGAACTGGAAATACGGTGTGAATCTTTCCCGCCAATGCCAAATGGGCAGCGATATTCATATGGATAAGGCATGAAATGCACATCTGGAATTAACCCTTGCACTCTTTCCTTTGGAGACAAATTTCCGCTTAATGACATCGTGCCATGTGTCGCACCGTGATAAGCACCGTGGAAAGAAAGAATGGAACGATTACCTGTCGCTGTCTTGACTAATTTAATCGCAGCTTCTATGGCATCACCGCCAGTTGGTCCACAAAATTGAATTTTTGCTCTCTTTGCAAACTCTTCTGGCAGGTGAGAAAAAATTTCATTCACAAACTCTTCTTTAATTTCTGAGGTTATGTCCAACGTATGCAATGGTCTTTTTTCATGAAGCATACGTTCAATAGCTTCTATAACAACCGGATGATTGTGACCAAGTGCAAGTGTTCCTGCGCCTGCCAGACAGTCATAAAACTCTCTGCCATCTGCATCTGTCACGATCATACCCTCGGCTTTTTGCATGGCTAATGGGAACCGTCTCGGGTAAGACCTTGCATTAGATTCTCTTTGACTTTGCTGCTCTAAAAATTGCTGATTTTTAGAAACGGTTTTGATGGACATAATAAAACACTCCTCCAATTGATAAAGATTATCATTTTCATTTATTAGCCTAGAGGATGTGAGATAGGAAAGTCAATTGTATTCAAAAAGATGATTCAAAAAGCATATGAATGCAATATTCTCTTTTTAATGAGTATTTTCGAGTAATTTTTACAAACCTTACTGCCATAAGGAGATGGAACGCATGAGACGATTTGATATTGAAAAAAATTACAAATCATTCTTCTTGGTTCTTTTGTTCTATTCAACTCAAAGCGCTCATTTTATGAAGAAATTTGGATGAAATGAAGGTAGAAAATTGAAGAAGTAACATCATTTTTCCTTGATATAAATGGTTTGGATGGTATAATTTCTCTGAAACATAAAGGAATGGAGGGGAATTTGATGATTTTTACAAAGCATGATCTTCACCATTACTTAACGCAGGATAAGAAAGCATTAGCGATTACGCGCAGAAGACCAAAGTGGTTTGGAGACGATATATGGAAATATCAAAGGTATTTACGAAAATATGAATACTATTCTAATAGCGGCGCTCTACTGCGCAAATGGTTTTATCGCTATTTACATAAAAAGAAAGGCATGCAGCTTGGCTTTGATATTCCGATTGGCGTCTTTGGCCCAGGCCTTAGAATCAATCATAGTGGTCTCTTAATTGTGAATAAGCACGCAAAAATTGGGGCATTTTGTGATATTCATCAAGGGGTGAATATTGGCCAAAACCATTCCGAAAAGGATGTCCCAACCATTGGAGATCACGTATGGATTGGCCCTGGGGCTAAGCTGTTTGGAGACATTTATATTGCAAATCATATTTCAATCGGAGCAAATGCCGTGGTGAATCGTTCCTTTCATGAAGAGCAGATCGTCATTGCTGGTGTACCGGCTCAAAAGGTAAAAGAAAAAGGCCCTTCTTCATGAAGGCGCCTGATAAAAAAGAATAACACCGATCAAAACAGAGATGAGCAGCATGAGATAAAACAAGATGGTTAAAATCAAGATCGTCCAGCCCAGCCCCTTCCTCTCTGTCTTGATCAAATAAATACCGAGTACGATGGTACTAAATAGCACGCCTAAAATGGCCCACAGCCATTTGTCTTTGTTATGCTTTGGCGCATCAAACCATAAATAGATGGCAACAGCAAGTGAAACGAATAGACCCGTTATTCTCAAGATTAAACTCCCCCTTATGTATACGCGCTCTCTATGATGCGTTTGAGTATCCGAAGATCAGCAACAGGAAGTAAAAGACAAAGACTAGTATAACAATAGAATAGATGATGATGGACACGATCAGAACTGTCCAGCCCAATCCTTTTCTTCCTGTTTTGATGAGGTATAACCCAAATGCAAAGAGCCCGAATAAAAGACCTAAAATAGACCATAACCATTTATTTTTCCCATGTTTTGGTGCATCTATCAATAGATAGATTGCGACTAAAATAGAAACAAACCATCCAGTTATCCAGCCCACATTCATCTGCCACCCTTCTTCTTCAGTTTATTCCATTATATGATACTTTTATCCTAAAAAAATCATGATTCAAAGGATATTGCGTGGAAGGCTTCGCCATTCTTCTCTCAACATTCCGTAGCGCATTGAATCATAATAAACCCCTTGATAATAACGGACCTTTCTCAGTCTCCCCTCAAGGACAAATCCGCATTTCTCTGCGCACCGCATCATCCGTTCATTCCCTGACCAAGTTGTTAAACCAATTCGAGGGATATCAATATGCGTAAATAACACATCAATCCATAGATTTAATGCCTTTGTCCCAATACCCCCGCTCCAAAAACGTGAGTCATAAATGATAATGCCGCATTCAAGCCACCTCGTACGTTCATTCTCCCAATAATATGAGACGGTGCCTTTGATATCACCATCTATTTCAATGCCATATAGCTTTTGAGGAATGGATTCTTCCTGTAAGTAACGTTTCTTAAATGCAGCAAGCGGGATTTCGTGTTCATAAAAATAAGGGGCATTCCATTTTCGATAGGACTGGTCTGATGCTTTAAATTTTAAATGCCACACCGTCTCTAAGTCCGTTTCGGTTAATGGACGTATGTTCACAAGCTCTTCCTTTTCACTTTTCATCTGTTCACGTTCCTTTACTTTGTCGTTCTTTTTGCTAAATGACGGTACTCGATCGGCGTCATGCCTTCATTTTGCCGAAACAGCTTAGAAAAATAAGTAGGGTCGTCAATCCCTACATGATCTGCAATAGCAGCGATTTTTTCATTCGTTGAGGCCAGCATGCTTTTGGCTTTTTCGATTTTGAGACGATGGCTGTACTGGTTTGGCGTCAATCCATATACCGTCTGCATACATCTTGTCATGTAGTCAGGATGATAGTGCAGTTTCTCTGCAAGCTGCTCCATGTGTAATTTCTCCATAAAATGATGCTCAAGATAATGAACCACTTCTGATGCGACGGTCTCCTTTGCACTTGGAATATGGAATGCTTCCTTTTGCAGGTGAATGAGCAGTTCCTCAAATAGAAGCTGTTTTTTCAGCGGAAGTTCAGATGCACCATGATTTAGTGCTCTCATCGCTGAAAGGTGTTTTTCTAACACACTTCGTCCTTTCACTTTTCCTAAACGGGGCAGACTAAATTCATAGGTTGCCGGCTTTTCGAAGGTAGCTTGATTTTGTTTCATATCAATCCAGTGTTCTCTCAGCCGGTTCGTCAGCTCAAATCGGTCAATTGAGAAATGCAGCCACTCATAGTGGGTTTCCTCTTCACATGGCAGATGTCCACCATGAGACAGGCCCGGTGAGAGAATCGTATATTCACCTTCTGTTACATGAAAAGCCTCCTCGCCCTCTGTCATCCATAGTTCACCTTTTGTGACATAGAGCAGATCAAATACAGTGAAGGTTCTTGAGATATGTCTTTCTCCTTGATGAAATACTCCTTTACCTGATGCAATATAAGTAGGAAACGGCGGTACAGTAAATGTAATAAATCGATCCATATTCATCCCCTTATGAAGTCGGATTTCTCCAATAAGTTTCGGTTTCGTCTCTTCTTATTATAGTCGATGCACGGTACACTATAAATCGGATTTATACGAAAGGGGGCTATGTGATGAAATCTCAAACCCTGTCATATGAAAAGGTTCAAGCAAAAGATGAGAAAACACACCCTTCATTATTTGCATTAACTTGGCCTATTTTTATCGAAATCTCTTTATATATGCTCATGGGGAGCGCTGATACACTCATGCTCAGCCAATACTCCGATAACAGTGTGGCCGCAGTAGGTGTAAGCAACCAGCTCCTGAATTTATTAATTGTCATGTTCAGCTTCATTACAACAGGAACGACCATTGTGATTGCGCAGCTTTTAGGAGCTGACCGCAAGCAGGAAACGACTCAAGTCGCCTATGTCTCACTAGGAACCAACTTCTTAATCAGCTTTGTCATTAGTCTCCTTATGTTTGTGTTAGCTGTTCCAATCCTGCACATGATGGGCTTATCAAGTGAACTCATGCCGGATGCGGCGGTCTTTTTACAAATTGTCGGCCTGCTTTCTTTTATTCAAGCACTCATTATGACGTATAGTGCTATTTTAAAAAGCTACGGATATACAAGAGACACGATGTATGTCACCATCGGAATGAATTTGCTCAACGTTGCCGGGAATTATTTGGTCATTTTTGGTCCGTTTGGCTTTCCGGTATTAGGTGTCATGGGTGTTGCCTTTTCAACCTCGCTCGCTCGGTTGATCGGATTGATGGCGATGATCCTCATTGTCCGCCGCCGAATTGGATTGCGCTTTTCGCTGAAAAGAATGTTTCACATTCAGCGGACACATTTAAAAAAGCTGCTGAAAATTGGCACTCCTTCTGCTGGGGAGCAGCTTTCATATAACGGCTCTCAAATGATCATTACACTGTTTATTACATTTATGGGGACGCAGGCTTTAGCAGCAAAGGTCTACACTCAAAATTTGATGATGTTCATTATGTTGTTTGGTGCAGCGATTAGCCAAGGGACACAGATTTTAATCGGACGCCATATTGGGGCGAGAGAATTCGATGCTGCCTACCGAAGATGTATGAAAAGTTTATACTGGGCCATTGGGATCTCTCTTCTTTCTTCCACTGCCTTATCTTTATCATCGACGCATTTGCTTACCTTTTTCACTAGCAATCGTGAAATCATTCATATCGCCGCCACACTTCTCCTATTGACGATCATATTAGAGCCGGGACGCTCTTTTAATATGGTCATTATTAATTCATTGCGGGCGGCTGGTGACGCGAAGTTTCCAGTGTATATGGCGATGATATCAATGTGGGGAATCGGGCTTCCGATCGCTTACTTGTTAGGCATTCAGCTTGAAATGGGTCTCATTGGGGTTTGGATTTCTTTTATCGTGGATGAATGGGTCAGAGGCATCTTCATGTATAGGCGCTGGCGTTCCAGAGTATGGACGGAGTATCGCTTTTCTTCCACATAAAAAAGGACTGGGTGCAGTCCTTTTTTACGTAATATCTTCTAAAATAAGTGCTTTTTCCTGTTTTGAAATAAATGCCCGCTCTGTAAAGACGCGGTATTCGTTTTCTCTCGTTTTATCTAAAATGGCTTTATAAAAGTGAGCTGCTGCTTTCACCGGTATTCGTGAATACAGCGGGAATTCATGAAGATGGTCAAAAAACTCCTCGTAGTATGCCTCTGCCTCAAAGGCAATGTACTCCCAGACGTGCTGGAAGGCTTGATTCACAACCCCTTCCTGCAATTCTTGCTCTGTGTACCCGAATTGATCCATCACCTGCTTTGGCAAATAAATGCGGTCTCTTTCAGCCTGATCTTCCCCAATATCTCGAAGGATGTTAGTGAGCTGCATAGCAATCCCTAACGAAATGGCTGCTTCTTTTAGCTGCTCTTTTTTACGCGGTGCAATAATGGGAAGGAGCATGAGTCCAACGGTACTAGCAACATGATAGGAATAGATGAGCAGTTCATCTAATGTTTCGTATCGCTGCTGCTCTATATCCATCTCTTGTCCTTGGAGCAGGTCACGGAACGGGGCTTCATCCATCCGAAACTCTTGAAATGTATGCTCTAGCGCCACCCATATTGGATCATTCCGGTCTACCTCACCTTGTAAAAATCGATCAAACGTCTCTCGAAAGGATGCAAGGTCCTCTTTTGGCGAAGGGGACTCATCTACAATGTCATCTGCTCTACGGCAAAAGGAATATACGGCCCAGACGGCCTGTCTTTTCTTTTTAGGCAGCATGGAAAAGGCCCGGTAAAACGTTTTAGAATGGGTTTGAATGGTGTCCTCACACACTTTCAATGCTGTTTGTACATCAACCACTTAGCTTCACTTCCTTTCTATCATTCAGATCTTTTAGTAGTACAGAAGCCATGAGCTTCGCACTTTGCATCACGATTGGCACCCCGCCGCCCGGATGGGTGGAAGCACCTGCCGCATAAAGATTATCTGTCTCACTGACCTTCACTTGCGGGCGGAAGACACCTGATTGAAACAAATTAGGGGCAAGTCCAAAGCTGCCGCCTTCAAACAATCCTTCTCGCAAGGAATCATTTGGTGTTCTGACCTTTTTCCAGACAATCGACTCTCGCAATCTCGGAAAGCCTCTTTTCTCAAGGCGATCCACCATGTTCTCTGCGAAATCTGTCTCCTCTTCCCAGTTGATATGATCACCTGAAGGAACCGGAATCAGCATGTATAGAACACTGCAGCCATCTGGGGCAAGAGATGGATCAATGATCGATGGATTAAATGTATAAAATGACGGGTCTTGAGGAATCGTTTTCGTTTGAAAAACCTCTTTCATATGCTGATCAAAGTGTTCTCCCATAAAAAATTGATGAACAGGTGCTTCATGATACATCTTGTTTAACCCGAGATACACCATCACACAACCAGAGGATGGCACGTATTTCCGGCGATCTTGTTCTTCTAAGCCAAGCTGTTTTAACGCAGCTGGATAATCTCCATTGATCACAAATGCATCAGCAGCTACATGTTCATCATTTACTTTTGCTTTGACTGCCCGTTTTCCCTCAAACACCAATTGGGTGACTTCTTCATTTTTTCTTACATGCACACCCATGTTGATAAGCTGCCCTTCCAATATATCTACTAAACTCGCATAGCCGCCTTTTAAATAGTAGATTCCATGTGCGTGCTCACTATAGGACACAAGCGAATAAATAGCCGATGCTTCATACGGGTTTCCCCCAACATAGAGGGTTTGAAGTGCGTATGCATCTCGCAGGCGTTCGTCTGAGAAATATTTTTTCAGAGCGCTTTGCACCGTTCGATACGCCTTTAATTTCATTAAAATCTTCATATTGGCTTTTGTAAAAAATGTACGTTTTTCGTGAAATGATTTTTCTAGAAAAGCTTGCTGCCCTTCTTGAAACCGATCCGTCATTTCTTCCATAAACCTCTGGAACCCTTGATCTTCCTTTGGAAATACACGTCTGATTTCATCTAGCTGACGACGTGCATCAGAGTATTTCGTATAGGAGGTTCCATCTTGATATTGAATTGTATACAGCGGATCAAGCTGCACAAGATCAAGAGATGATTCGTCAATTCCTACCTCATGTAAAATGCCTTTTAACATGTCAGGAAGTAGGACAATGGTCGGACCTTCATCTACTTTATATCCTTTCTCACGTACAAAAGCAAGTCTCCCGCCAAGCCGTTCATTTTTTTCGACAAGGGTGACATCATGTCCCGCTTTTTTTAAATAAAGCGCTGAGATCATTCCGCCAATACCGCCTCCTGCAATCAATATATGTTGTTTCATGAGGCGCTCCCCTTTTCTTGATGCGGCATTGTTTTGTGTGAATGTTTCTCTTTTTTAAGAATGGCATTTGTCGTGATACGTGCTGATTCTAAAATGGTTGGCAGTCCACTTCCTGGATGTGTTCCTCCTCCAACAAGCCAGCAGTTCTTTAATTCATCAAATTCATTGTGCGGCCTTAGGACCATCATCTGCGTCAGCTGGTGGCCGAGGTTAAATGTAGCTCCGTCATATACGTAAAGGTCTTCCTCCCATTGCTTCGGTGTGATCATCCGCTCGACTTCTATATGCTGTCTCACATCTTGAAAGCCGGTTTTCCGCTCCAATGTATCCAGCACAAGCTCTCTAAATTCATCTTGATGCGCTTCCCAGTCAATACCGCTTTGGTTATTGGCAACTGGAGCCAGCACATAAAGAGCTGATTTTCCTTTTGGAGCAAGAGAGTCATCGGTTACACTTGCATTTTGAATATAAATAGACGGATCGTCTGGCAGCTCATATGTTTTCGTAATGCCTTTGACAAATCTAGCATAATCATCGGAAAAAACGATGGTATGATGCGGCTCATCATACATGGTATCCAGTCCTAAATAAAGCATAAAGGTAGAGCATGAGAATTTTTTCTTTTTTAATTTTTTCTCGCTGTATTTCTTTAAGAGTCCTGGTTCGACAAGCTTTGTCATTACATGTGCAAAGTCTCCATTGACGACAACCTCATCCGCTTGTATTTCTTCCCCAGATTCTAAACGAATGCCTTTTACTTTCCTTCCCTCCGTGAGCAGCTTTTCAACGCCTGCTGACAGATGAATCTCCGCTCCAGCTTCAAGCGCCGCCTTTGCCATCGCTTCTGACAGCTGATTGACACCGCCCTTCGGATGAAATACACCTGTGTCATGTTCCATAAACGAAAGGATCGAGAACGCACCAGGGCATTCCCACGGCGACATTCCTAAGTACTTTGATTGAAATGTAAAAGCATATTTCACTGATTCATTCGAAAAATAGTTTGACAGCACATCATACAAACTTTTATTTAGTGAAAGCTGTGGAAGTGCTTTGATCACCTTCAGGCGAAGGTAATGATGAAAGCGGTCCATTTTACTTTGTAAAATTGGTGTCAGACGATCCATTTTGCACTTTGTATCATTCATAAATCGTAAATACCCTTCGCCCTCACCAGATGCAAAGGCTTCTAATCGTTTGTACATTTCATCGCGATCCCGGATCATATCCAGCTGATTGTCTTGAAATATTAATCTATACATCTCTTTTAATTCAATCACATCAATATAGTCATAAAGATTTTTACCAGCAAAGGTGAACAGCTCCTCTGCAATATGAATCATGCTGAGAAAGGTAGGACCTGTATCAAACGTGAAATCACCAAGCTGAAACTTAGCGTTACGCCCGCCGATAAAGGGCTGCTTTTCGTATACATGAACGTCATGTCCTTTGCTTTGAAGCATCATAGCTGCTGCAAGGCCCCCTGGTCCCGCTCCAATCACAATGATTTTCATTATCCTTTTTCCTCCAAATTAATTCACTTTAAGTTAATTATACAAATTGAAAAGATTACATCAACTTTTGATGTGCTCAAAAAGCCTCATGTTATGTATCAAAAAAGCCGGCTTCCTTTCAACATGTGCAAGAAAGCCGACTCTTTATTACGCTTCTATATCAATTCGATACGTTTCAAACCAATGATGAATCTGTGCTAGATGGGCAATCAACTGCGGGCCCTTCATGAGCTGGCCATACCATGGCACATGAAAGGAAGCCCCTTCCGTTTCAATCAGCTGCTTTAATTGATGTGGATCTAAAAATTCGTGAAGTACAGAGTCTTTTTGCGCGAGGCAGTCTGTGAGCATCTCTTTCACAGCCTGAGTATACGCTGGATGATGTGTTTTCGGGTAAGGACTCTTCTTTCGATAAAGCACTTCATTCGGTAAAATTCCCTCTAATGCTTTTCGTAAAACCCCTTTTTCACGATTTCCATGCATTTTCATTTCCCAAGGAATATTCCACACATATTCGACAAGGCGATGATCTGCAAATGGCACCCGTACCTCAAGACTAGCGCCCATACTCATTCGATCTTTTCGGTCAAGCAATGTTGTCATAAACCAGATCATATTTAAGTAAAAAAGTTCTCTCCGGGCTTTATCGACGCCGGTTTCTCCATCTAAAAGAGGCGTTTCTGCCACCGTTTCTTCATATTTGCTTTGCGCGTATTCCTTAAGTGACAGCTTTTTTTGCCATGAGTCTTGCAGGAGCTGAGTTCTAGCTTCAGTCGATCTCATCCACGGAAAACCATTCGTTTCATTTTCCATATGGAACCACGGATAGCCGCCAAAGATTTCATCCGCACATTCACCTGATAAGCCAACAACGAAGTCCTTTTTAATTTCTCGGCAAAACCAAAGCAAGGAAGAATCAATATCTGCCATACCCGGTAAGTCTCGAACCTCAACGGCTTCCTTCAGATAGGAAGCGAGCTCTTTTTGTCCAATGATACAGCTGTGATGATTCGTTTGAAACGCTTTGGTCATTTGATCAATCCAAGGACCGTCAGCATTCGGCTGGAATTGATTTGCCTCAAAGAATTGATCGTTTCCTTCGTAGTCAATGGAATACGTATGAAGCGGTGCTTTCCCTATTTTCTCAAAGTGCTTAGCGGCAATGGCAGTAATGGCACTAGAATCGACGCCCCCAGATAAAAATGTACATACAGGCACATCAGAGACGAGCTGTCTTGTCACGGCATCTGTAAAGAGATGCTTAATGTGCTGTGCGGTGTCATCAAGTGAATCAGTATGTTTCTTGCTTTTAACATTCCAGTATCTCCATACGCGCAGACCGTCTTTTGAAAAGGTCAAGGCATGTGCAGGTCTCAGCTCTTTTATCCCTTTAAACACGCCTTGACCTGGTGTTCTTGACGGTCCTAAGCCAAAGATCTCCGACAGTCCTTCATGATCGACTTTTGCTTTGATATCAGGGTGAGCAAGAAGTGCTTTGATTTCTGAACCAAATAAGAAGGAATGATGACGTTCTGTATAGAAAAATGGCTTGACGCCTAGCCGGTCTCTCCCTGCAAATAACAATTCACGCTCACTATCCCAGATCACAAATGCAAAAATGCCATTAAAATGAGAGACACACTCTTCCTTCCATTCTGTATAGGCATGAAGAAGAACTTCTGTATCAGAATGCCCAAGAAAGCGGTGCCCCCTTTTTAACAATTCTTTTCTTATATCCTCCGTGTTATAGAGCTCTCCATTGTATACAATCGTATAAGCATGGTTTTGATGTGTATATGTCATCGGCTGCTTTCCGCCTTCTACATCTACCACCGCTAACCTTTTATGCCCGAAAAGAACATGCTCACTTTTCCATGTATTTGTATCATCTGGCCCTCTTTTAGATAATGTATCTGTCATTTGATTGATTACATGATCCTGTTGGATGAGCTGCTTTTTAAAGTCTGCCCAGCCTGTAATTCCACACATCATCATCAGCTCCCATCCGTTTTTCCTCAAGTGTTCTCATTCAGCCTTTCTTAGTTTATGCATCGTCTCCTTGATAGTTGATTTGTCCTTTTTTCCCGGCGTATAGGACAAGCTTGATTTGGTAAGAAAAGAAAGAGGAAAGGAGCTTTTGCAAATGGAGAATCGAATGAGGCAGCTTGAACGCTGCAGCAGAAGATGGTGTAATGGGTATTTGCTCATTGAAAACGGGCATTGCCTGATTGAAGATGATGAAGGAGAGATCATGCTGCCAGAAAGTCTTCAAAGCACAATGATCTGTTTGAAGGAAAATGACCAATGGACAAAAGGGGAATTGCTCGGTTCTATGATTCTTCATGAAAACGGGCAGCTAATAGAAGTACAGGGAGGAGAAAACATTCAATATACGGCGTCTCTTGCCAAAGGCTGGCTTGATCTTCTCATGTTCGTACCGGAAAACGTTTTTGATCACATCCTTGACCAGATAGAGCAGCTTGGTTTTTCCGTCTATGATTGTGTTTTCTCTTCCTTTCATTCATTGCAGCGCGTCTCTTTCTTTCAGTTTTCGACAGATACGCAATCACTTGCACTTCAATGTCACCATGAGCCAGCCGCCAGTCACATTCGTTTTGAATGGACCACTTCAGACGGACAACGGATCGTTTCACAATTTGATGCCACATAAAAAGGACACTGCTTCGTATAAGCAATGTCCTTTTTATATTAAAAGATATGGAAACCGATCGGCAGACGTAAACCGAGAAGAATGGTCACAATCGCAAATACGATAAAACCAATCAACACACCAGTCACCGATTTTCCTTTTTTCTTGCGCACTAGGACCATTTCCATGAAACCGATCACGAGGATACCAAGAATCATTTTTCCAATATACTCGCCCCCGTAACCTGGAATTTTCATTCCTGTGCGAACATACAGCTCTACGCCTGTTGCAATGATGATCAAGTAGAATAAACGAACGATCATATGCACAATTTTAGCGCCTTTGTCATTTTTACCTGCTAGAGCAAAGGCTACGAAGAATAAAATAATCCCCAGCACCCATGCTGTGATATGTAAATGTGTTCCCATTTGTGATTTCCCCCTTTATCAGAACAAGTACCTTCTCATCGTACCACGAAATAAGTCGAACACAAAGCGACAATCCTGTGTCATCACGCGCTTTATTTGACGTGATTTGTCAGCGTTCCAATCGGTTCAATCGTGATGTCAATTCGATCTCCAGAAGCTAAAAACTTAGGCGGTTCAAAGCCCTTCCCTACCCCAGATGGTGTACCTGTTGCAATGATGTCACCCGCTTCTAATGTCATCCCTTTTGAAAGAGTGGAGACAATGTCCTCAACTGTGAAGATCATTAATTCCGTACTAGCAGACTGACGAACCTCTCCGTTTACCTTTGTTTCCACATGGAGCGCACCATGATCCTCGATCATTGACTTATGAACGATATAAGGTCCTATCGGGCAGGTTGTATCTAAGCTTTTGCCAATGAAAAATTGTTTATGTTTTTTCTGCAAATCTCTTGCCGTCACATCATTTAAAATGGTGTAACCGAATATATAATCTTGGACCTCTTCAGGAGCAATGTTTTTCCCTGATTTGCCCATCACGATGGCAAGCTCTCCTTCATAATCCAATTCACTTGTCACATCTTCATGAAGGAGAATGTCCGCTTCGTGTCCAATGACAGAAGTAGGTGCCTTTGTAAAAATCATCACGTCTTTAGGAATATCCGCCGCACTTCCCATCTCCATCACATGATCTTGATAATTCTTTCCGACACACATGATGTTTTTAGACGGCTTTGGAATCGGGGCATGGAGTTTCACGTCCGAAAGCGGATATACATAAGAACCGCGGTCTTCTTCTTTTTTCTCAGCCCAATCAAGAAGCTGCCCGACATGTTCAACAAACTTGTCCCCCATTTTAATACACTCAGATAAAGAGTTTGGCAGTGTCTCAAGCTCAAATAATTTGGCTTCTGCCTTTTTGACGTCCATTACCCATTCATCATCAATGACTACCCCAATAAACATGCTGCTATGTATCTCACCTGTAAAAAACTTCATGTCTTCCCCTCACAATCTTCATTTCGCTAAGTTATGATGTCTCATTTTATTTCTCTATGAAATAAAAAAAACCCTTTTTTATCATACTCTCTTTTAAAAAGGGTTTCAAAAATGATGATTGAATGCCTAGCGGAAACGGCGGTATTCCCACATATTCCCTTGATCCCATTTACGCTCAACATTTCCTCTATTTCGGGAACGATGCGTTTTCTTTCCACATCTTCGGCAAGATCGGCTGCGTTTATGGTGATGAGAACGTTTAGATCGATGGCTGCGGCGAGATTTGCGGCTCTTCTTATTGTGGGATCTGTATTTGCTGCGATGTGACTTGCGGCAGCTCTTCTTATGATGAGATCTGCATTTGCTGCGGTGTGATTTGCGGCAGCTTTTCTTATGATGGGATCTGCATTTGCTGCGGTGTGACTTTTTCGGTTCACTCTTTTTGCTTCTGTAAGATTTTTTGCTTTTACATGACTTTTTGCTCTTCATGCTTTTCTTCGAACGATAGCTTTTCTTCGAACGATAGCTTTTCTTAGAGCGATAACTTTTCTTTGAACGATAGCTTCTGTAGCTTTTTTTACTGCGGCGTGATTTACGGTGTCCACCACCGCCAAAGAACCAATGACCGCGACTTGAATGACGAGAACGAGCTGACTTGTGCGAACGTCTCGATTCTGGTTCACGATCTAAGTGATGATCACGTCCCTCACTTCGAAGTGAAGCCACTGCATGTTCAATGTGTGAATGATCAAATGTACTCACGAACAATTCCCCTCCCAGTCTATGCTTCGACAAAACAAACAGACAAAGCTGTTTATCTTCTCTGCTTTATGTTACGAGACTCGGTAGACAAGTGTTCGTGACGAATGCCTCTTTCCTTGAAAACTCCATGAATACCTACCAGCCGGTACAGGACATTCCTTCACTTTCATATTGTAAAGAAGAGCATATAGGAGGCTGATGAACGTATGAACACAGAACCTTTAAAACAACTTGATATGTGGATTCATCCAAAGGACTTGATTGAATTAAAAAAAGACATTTGGAACGATGAACCTGTTGAAGCTATTCTAAAAACAGGCCAAACCAAATCACATATTTATGCTTCATACCGCGGATCACACATTAGAAAGCTTAAGAAAAAGTCCTATCAAATTGAATATCGAAAGCCGAAACAAAGACAGAGCGAATCGATCTTTCATTTAAATGCAGAGTACAATGATCCTTCATTTATCCGAAACAGGCTGTCCTTTTATTTCTTTGAGCAGATGGGGGTGCATAGCCCCGCTGCTTCTCATGTGTTTCTCACCATAAATGGAAGAAAAGAAGGGATTTATTTGAAAATAGAATCCGTCGATGAGTTCTTTCTTCAAAAACGGCAGCTTTCAGGAGGCGGCATTTATTATGCGGTTGATGATGACGCGAACTTCTCCCTTTTGAGTTCTTTTGATAAAAAACCAAAAAAGCACCTTCTTCTCGGATACGAGAAAAAAACGGGGACTTCTCAACATGATCAGCAGCTGAGTGAATTTATTTACTTTCTCAACACAGCGAAAGATGACACTTTTGCAGAAAAAATTGAACAATACCTAGATGTGACACAATATTTCCGCTGGCTCATCGGTGTGGTATGCACACAAAACTTTGATGGTTTTGTTCATAACTACGCTCTTTATGTAAATGAACAAGGGAGGTTTCAAGTACTTCCTTGGGATTATGATGCAACATGGGGTCGTGACATTCATGGAGAAGAAATGCCGTTTGATTATATCCCAGTAAACGGATTTAATACATTAACTGCTAGATTGCTAGATATTCCTTCGTTTAAAAGAGCCTATTACACACTTTTCCAGCATGTACTCGATACACATTTTGTAGAAGACCGGCTCTGCCCAATCATCGAGAAATGGCATGAATCGATTGAGGATCGAATTGGAGATGATCCATATACGAAAGATCGAAAAGACATCTTGCAGTCTGAAAGAGACTTAATTCGGCAGTATATCAACAAAAGACGACGCTATTTACAGACTGAGATCAAAAAAGAGATATTTGGTACGTAAGAACACTTTCGAATTTTGTCACTTTATTACTCATATTGACGAAACAGCTTTTTTTATAGAAAAATAGGGTATACTAACCATATCCTTCTATTTGATAAAAAATGTGAGAGTTGGCGTCCGTTATGATCAATTATGAAATTGAACAAAAAAGATTACATTTAATTGAGACTGCGAAAAAATTCGGGATGAATGCCGAAGAAACGATCAGGTGCAGTCAAGAGCTTGACACACTCTTAAATAAAGGCATCAAATCCACCTCTAAAGATTGCTCAAAAAAAGCGTAAGCCATACATCTAATTCCTCTCATCAAAAGCTTTCAAAAAGACAATCACACATTAAAAGACCCATCATAAGCTATGGTGAAACGCCCAAAACAAGTGCCCTAATTTTATAAAGGATGTGCACCGCTATGCCGGCTATTGTGGGAGCCTTTAAAGTAAATGCCGTCGGAACGAGCGGAGTCGTTCATGTTGGAGACTGCATCACCATTTCTCCAAATAGTCAGGTTAAAACGTTTGCTGGCGCAGGCAGTTTTAATACAGGTGATCAATTACAAATTAGCAACTACAAAAGTGTGACAAATACGTACGACAGTGATGTCATTGATCAACCGCTTGTTGGTAACTTGTAAGGAGTGAGGATCCGTTGAACTTCTATATTAATCAAGCGATACAAATTAATTATTTACGTGTAGAGTCTGTGAGTAACTCCTCTGTTCTGCAAATTGGGAGTGCTGGATCCATCAAGGCCCTTTCCAACCTGTATAACACGGGAAGCTATGTAGAAGCAGCGCCTGCCGCAGCAGGTACACAAGGAATTGAAGAATCTCAAGGCGCAAGCACAGCACCTTTTGTACCGCTTCAGTCACCAACAACTTAAGCCATCTGCAATCCCCGGAGGTGTATGTAAATGTATGATTATCAGAGCAACGCTTCACAAGTATATGGCATCATTCAAAAACACTCGCAACAAATCATGATGCTTGAAAAAAGGCTTAACGAGCTTCAGCAGGAAATACAAATGATCAAAGATAAACCGACAACGAATATTGAACGGATTGATTATCAATTTGATCAACTGAAAATCGAACGGCTGGAAGGAACGCTGAATATCGGCCTCAATCCATCTGATCCAAACAGTGTTCAAAACTTTGAAGTGGGCCAAACAACAACCCCGGGAATTGGAATGATGCAGCAAGAAATGGCTGGTCAATTTTTCAATCAAACACGGCAGCTTGTCGATGCATTTTTAAATGAAGAAGCACCAGAACTTCTTGAAGAACTAGAACAGCGATACGAAGGGTCTCTCGATGAAAGCAACAAACACCATATCATTGAGGATATTCGCAAGCAAATTGACAGCAGGATCAAATACTATGCGGGACAGCTGCCACACCGGGAAGATATGACACCGCTGCAGCGTTCACAGCAAATTGCTGAATATGTGAAGCATGATGTAAAGCGGGCGATTGAGCACTTTTTAGCCCATATTCCAAGTGAAACGAAAGGAGAGGAAAACGGATGAATTTCACAGTTGTCAACCGCAACATCGAGACTGGAAGCATTAAAGTAGTCGGGGTATCGTCTTCTTCCCTATTTATCATCGGGGACACAGACCATGTACAATTATCCTCGATTTTCGATACTCCGCCAGAATCACTGATTATTGGCCCGTTTGTTCCTCTGGCGCCTCGATAATGATCAAGCGCACATCTCAAGTAAAGTTCTCAAAGGTGAATTCTGTCGGGATTTCGAGTGTGGTTCAAATTGGTGATACTCAGGAGCTATGCCCGAAAGTCAAGGTATTAGCTGTTCAACGAACCATTAGTTTGTTTTATGGCTATGAAGCAGAAAATTTAGATGCGAAAGAATTTGAAGTGTATTATGAGCCCATTCCTTTGATGCTGCCAGAGCGATCAGTGAGAACAGCATTTTACCATGAAAAGCCTGTGATTAAAGTGTCTTCAATCCATGTAGAAGGGGTATCATCGTCCTCTGTCTATCAAATCGGCTCTACTTGTAGAATGAATGGCGTTGCGCGAGTGAAGCATATTAGAGAGCTGTTTAGCAATGATGAAAGTCCGCAAAACTCACAAATGGACCTACCTGCGCATATGATGGTGATATGACTTCGAATAAAGGATGTCGATTATGCCAGCAATTGTCGGACCCATTTACATTAACTCTATTTCTGGAGGCGTCGTAAACGTCGGTGACTCATTCTACCTATCGCCTAAAAGTTCGTCAAAATCTGCTTTAGGCTCTGGAGCGGGGAATACCGGAGATTTCTTGATATTAAATAATGGCATTAGCGCCACCAACTATGTGGATCCTGACTTAAATGATCAGAATATGGTAGGCAATGCATAAAGCAGCTCCTCTACATCCATTTCAAATAGAGGAGCGCTTTTTTATGCTTATTTCTTTCTGCGCTGTCTCGATTTTTTTGTTTTGACCAGCTTGCTTGCCGGCTGTTTCCGAATCCATTTGATGTACGAAGCAAGCTTTTCATCCTGCCTCAGCGCATCAATTGTGTTCAAACGTGCGGCAAGCTCCTGGTTTGTATAGAGGGCATGTACTTGTTTATGACAAGGGATGCATAGGTAGGCAGTCGGTAAAAAAGCCCCGCCTTCTTCTCTTGGGGTTAAGTGATGTTCTGTAAGCAGGACATCTTGTCTTCCGCACATTTCACATAATCCAATTGTTTGCTTTGCCACCCGTGTCATCACCTCAATATTTACATTAATTCCATTGAGACTGTTGTCCCTTTCCCGCTTGGATCTGCCGGATGGACAATCAGTTTTTTCGGCAACCGCATTTTCAATTCTTCCACATGGCTGATGACACCAACAGCTAAGTTTTGAGACTGTAATTTCTCTAATGCAGTAATCACTGTATCAAGCAAGTCTTGATCAAGGGTGCCAAAGCCTTCATCAAGGAAAAAGAATTGCAGCGGGAACTCACCTCTCAGCTGAATCTGCGCTGAAAGAGCTAGCGCAAGCGCAAGCGACGTCAGGAAGGTTTCCCCGCCGGACAAGCTGGACACTGGACGTCTGACACCGCCATTCGCATCATCACGCATGACAAAACCGCCTTCTGAATCAACCTCAATCGCATACCTTTGTCTTGTCAAAATACCAAGACGGGCAGATGCATCACGACTGACACTTTCCAGCTGTTCTTCTGCTAAAAACTCAACAAATGTATTTCCTTTAAACACGGTTTGCAGCTTATCGAGCCGATCAATTTCTTGCTGCAGCTCCGCCAAACGTTCATGAATACTTGCAAATCGCTGGTGATTTTCTTCCATTACACGCAGATGTTCATATGCAGAGCCGCTCATCACCGTTGCTTCTTCCAAAGCCTTTTCTGCCGCTTCTTTCCTCAGTTGAATGTCAGTCCATTGCTTTTCATCTAGTAACTCATCTTTCAGCAGTTCAGAAATTCGCTTTAAGTTTGCGGTACATTGCTTTCTTTTATCCTCAAATTCGTCAATTTCTTGTTTAACAGTTTGACGTACTGATTGATTCATGAAAGCAGATTCAATCTCTTGAGGCTTATCAAAAGGAGAAGACTCCGATTCTTTAGTCCATGCTTCACTTGCTTCTTGTTTTCTCCGGTCAGCCTCTTGAAGCTGACGCTCACAGCTTGAAAAATGACTTTGTGCTTCACTAAAGAGCTCCTGCGCTTGCTGTAATTGCTTGTACGATTGCTGTTCCATTTCATTGAGACGAGCAAGCGTGTGTTCAACCTCGATCAATTCATCAGAAATGGAGACAGCTTTCAATGGATATCTCCCTAAATCTGTTTCATATTGATGAATGAGCTGCTGCTGGCTTTCTAGCTGATGCGCTAGTTTATCAAGTTCCTTCTCTACATCGTATATGGCTGTTTGCAGCTGTTCTTTTGCCAGCTGTTTTTCTTCCAAAAATGAAATACTTTTCTCAATACGCTCTTTATAGCCTTCCGCTTGCTGGTCCTTTTCGTCGATCTGCTTTTGCATCTCTTGTACTTGGTGCAATGTAAAGTGCGGGAAGGCCTGTTCAAATTGAGACGTTTGCTCTGCAAGCTCAGATTGAAGCTCCTTGATCAGCCCGTCTAATTCTTCGGTACGCTGCTGATCAAATGTCATTTGATCTTTCGTCTTGCTTATCTCTGCTGCTTGATCATATGTTTCATCCATTAAACGAGCTCGTTTACGTTCAACTTCTTGAATATCTTGTTTCAAGCCTTTCCATTCTTGCATGAGATACTGCAAGGACTCCGGCTTTTGCACTGCTTCTACTGCTGCTGCAACTTCCGCACCTGGAGCTTTCTGAGATAAAAAGGCAAACTGCTTTACTAATTGATTGGCGTGCGTTTCCAATAGCTGCTTGGCAGCATACATGTCTCTTGTATATTCCTCTACCTGCTTGAGCTCTGTGTCCATCCGTTGAATCACTTCATCGATTTGTGCCACTGTTTCTTCATGATCAGTGTTTTCCAGTGCCTTTGGGTCATGATGAATCGATCCACAAACAGGACATGGCTCACCATCTACGAGCTCTGCCGCTAATTCTTTTCTTAATTCTGCCGCCCTAACAGCATCACGCTGTTTTAATTTTTCGAGCTTCTGACTTTGTTCTCTTTTACTCCATTCTGTAAAAGCCCGTTCAAATTCACATACATAGAAATAGAGCTGTTCAATCGCTTGAAACGATTGGTCTATTTTTTCATGATGGTCTTTTTGCTGTTTTTGAAGCTTTTCAAATGCTGCTGCGGTCTGTGATGATCGCTTTTTGAGCTCCTCCATCTTTTGTTCTTCCTTGTGTATGCTTTGGTGTATTCTTTGAACATTTTCGCTTAAACGCAAAGCATCCTGTACACTTTTCCGTTCTTTTACAGAGACTTGTAATTGCTCCAGCTCACGCTTCAGCTGTGTTTGTTTTGCCAGTGCACGTTCTAACAAAGATTGGAGATTGTCTGCTTCTTCTTTTTTTTGTAATAATTGCTGCGCTGTATCGTTTTTTCGCTGTTCGATTGCCGTCTTTTCCTGAAGAGCCGCCTCTTTTTTCCGTTCAATTTCCTTTAGCTGAAGCAGCTGCTCTTTCTTTTGAAGAAGTTCTGGCTCAGTTTCTATTTTCTTTTGCCTTGCTTGCTCATAGTTCTGTGTCATTTGATCATAGATCGTTCGTTGATGCAGCAGCTGATTTTCTGCTTCCTGCTTCTCTTTTAATGCTTGAGAAAGCTGATTTTCAGCCTTTGTTAATGCATCCGCATAAGGCTTTAATGCCTCTGCCTGCTCAGCAATATGAAGCTTGGCCTTTTTCTCTTCCATTGATGGTGCCAGTTGATTCAGATGGTTTAGTTCCGTCTCATAAGCTTCTCGTTCCTTTTGATACTGCCAAATTGTTTGCGCCTTTGTAAAAGCAGTGAACGCTTCATCCCGCGCTTGTTTTTTCTCATGAAAAATAGCCTTTGCCTGCTCAGCCGCTTCCTTTGCCTTTGCGAGCGCCTCTGGGCCAGCTTCTCCTAAGCCATTCAGCTCAGCAAGCAGTTCATTTTTTTGTCCATACTGATTCTGCGCCTTTGCGCGCAAACGTTTAACGAGCTGATCCCCATACTTCTCTAGGTTAAACAAACGCTGAAGCATTTGTCGTCTATCGGCTCCTTTTAAAGAAAGGAATTCTGCAAACTTCCCTTGGGGCAAGACTACCGCACGCGTAAAATCATCAATGGTTAACCCGAGTAATTCTTCTATTTTACGATTGACCTCACTCGCTTTATCTGCAAGAACTGTCTGCGTATCCCCAATTTCAATCAGACGGCATAGTGTCGTTCTGACTTTCATTTCATCTGCCCGCTTGAAAGCACGTTCGACTTTATAAGAAATGTGGTGTTCCTTTTGTAAAGCGAACGTAAAGGAAACTGACAGCTTCTCTTCCGCTTGGTTCAAAATACCATGTGTATTATTTAACGCACGTTCCACTTTTCCATAAAGCGCCAGGGTCATGGCGTCTAATATGGACGACTTTCCGCTTCCTGTCGGTCCAAAAATGCCAAACACACCTGCATCACATAATGAGCTAAAGTCAATTGTTTGTTCTTCTCTGAAGCTATGAAGTCCTTTAATGGTTAGCGTAATCGGCTTCAAGTCGCTTCCTCCTCTTGCATTTCATTGGCGAGCTCCAAAAACAGCTTGACTGTTTTTTCATCAGGAAGACCGCCGCCTGTCTGGCGCTCATAAAATTTCACGAACCGCTCTTCGATTGAGAGCTTTTCGGCTTGTTTTTGTTCTTCCATTTGCTGCAGTTCTTTAAATTTCGGTCTAATATGGACAAACCCGCTATGCTGCTTTCGGAGCTGATGAATCTCTTCTATGGAGAGCTGATCTGTTAAATGAATCTCTAAATCAATCCATGCCTGAAGATCCCGTTTTTCATCCAGCCACTCGTGTACTTGGCTCAATCCTTCAGTTGCCTTCCATTTCACAAGTGGTTTTCCGCTTGATAACAACACTTCCTTCCAGCTTGCTTTTTCATTAGGTTTTGCCTCTACAATCGTGACTGATTTGGCATATCCTGATTCAGAAAAGCTGTAAGCAAGAGGGGACCCGGAATAGCGGGCAATCGTTTTGGCACGTTTGATGGTTTGCGGGCGGTGCAAATGACCAAGGGCCACATAGCAGGCTGCTTCTGGCAGACTTTCAGCCGCAACGGTATATGCACCGCCTACTTCAATCGGTCTTTCTGAATCTGTTTGACTTCCTCCTGCCACATAAATATGGCTTGTTGCGATATTGACCGTATCGGCTTGAAATTGAGCGCTTAAATGTTGGAACGCTTGCTGTATTTTTAAATTGTAATGATCACGAAGCAATTTCTCTTCAAATGTTTCAGCCAGTACCTCGTTAAGTCTCGCTTCAGACGGATAAGCGAGTGCTGCAATGGATAAACGTTCACTCGAAGAAGGAACATCGACGCGGATGATGTCATTTGTCGGATATCCAATTAAATGAATCCCCTGATCATTTGTTAAAGGCGATGCGGCAGATAGTCGATCCGGATTATCATGGTTGCCTGAGATGACCACGACCTGACGTTTTCCTTTATCAGATAAGGCGGATAGACTTTCATAAAAAAGCTGTTCTGCTCTAGCAGGCGGATTCACTGTATCAAAGGCGTCTCCAGCCATGACAATGACATCAATGTGTTCGTCTTTTACGATTTGATACAGCTCATCTAAAAACTGTGCTTGCTCATCAAGCCGGCTCCGGCCTTCAAGGGTTTTTCCTAAATGCCAATCTGCCGTATGCAGAATCCTCATGTGATTCACCTCTCATTCCGATACATTTATAATGAAATTTCTAAATTCCCATCAAAGAAATAAAGAATTTTCTCCTCTAATGTTCTGTTTGTTAAACGTTCCACCGCTTTTGCATATAACGCTATTTGAGTTTCATAGCGCTTTTTCAAAATAGGTACAGCTGCTTCAAGACCGCCTGTATATCTGCCTTGCACTCTATCTGTTTTATAATCTAGTAAATATAGTTTTCCATCCGTTTCAAATAAACAGTCAATCATCCCTTGAATTAGGACAGGCTCCCCCTCTGCATCAATATGGCTGTATACCTCTTTAACAGGTAACACCATACTAAATGACACTTCTCGTTTCACCCAGTCCGCTTTCAGCAGCTTTTGACCAATAGAAGTAGAGAAAAAAGCGGAAATTCCTTCTTGATCAATTGACTGAACTTGCTCATTTGTTAGCAAGTCTCGCTGCTGTAAGGAATCGAGCAGCTGATGTATATGGATTTCATCGAGGGGCTCGTCAGAAGAAAGCGGAATATGCTGCATGACTGTATGCATTGCGGTGCCTTGCTCTGCGGCAGTGAGTGCTTTTTTCTTCATGAAAGCCGGCCGGTCATACAACGTTGCATGAGCTCTTCTAAGAGAAGAAGGAACACTGTACTCATCCTGTATTTCTTTCATTCTCTTTATCTCTGAAACAGACTGCTTTGTGCCGACTTGTGAGGCCGCTAGATACGGGTATCTCCATGAAAGTCTCTCTGCTACTTTCTCATCAGCATCACCATATCCTTCAACAGGTAAGCCGTCCATCAATGCTTGTACCACCTCATCTTGCTGCTTCTTTTCAAGTGACATATCTTCTTTTAGAAGATCGGAAGCTTGAGTAAATGAGATTGTGAATGCTGATGGGTGCGAAAGAACAACATCACCTGTTTCTTCTAAAATAGATGACATTGCTTGGTGACGGATGAGAGCAGGACCAATAAAATCTAAGTATGTTTTCGATTGATAACGTTCAAAATCAGGGAGGAGCCAGTCCTCTCCGGTTGCAGCATTTTGCCATTTGCTTAATGCCTTCACCTGATTTTTGACAGAGCCGACAAGAAATAATTTTTCCTTAGCCCTTGTGAGCGCTACATATAGAACTCTCAGCTCTTCAGATAATAGCTCTTTCCTCATCTTTTTTTTCATCGCAACAAGCGGTAATGTTGCATAACTAATTCTCAGCTCTGGATGAATATATTTGCTTCCAAAGCCTAATTCTTTATCAAGTAAGTAGGACTGGTTTAAGTCCATCATATTAAAGTTTCTGCCGAGTCCTGCGGTAAAGACGACTGGAAATTCTAATCCTTTACTGCTGTGGATCGTCATCATGCGAACAACGTCCTCTGTTTCACTGAACGTTTTTGCCGCCCCAAGATCATCTCCACGCTCCTGCATTCTTTCGATAAAGCGAAGAAAACGGAACAGCCCTCTAAAAGCAGCTTTTTCATACTGCTTCGCTCGATCATAAAGAGCACGGAGATTCGCCTGTCTCTGTTTGCCTCCAGGCATCCCGCCGACGTAATCTAGATACTGCGTATCGCGGTATACTTCCCAAATCAATTCCGCTACTGAATGATTCATAGAGAAATCACGCCACTTACGCAGCAACCTGAAAAATCGTTCTAGTTTTTTACATGTAGGGTGATCTGAATGAGTCACACTCATAAATGCTTTCACAGCATCATAATAGGTGCCTTTTTTATCACTCGTGCGGATCAGTGCCATTTCATTTTCGTCTAAATGAACAATTGGTGATCTTAATACAGCTGCAAGCGGGATATCTTGATATGGATTATCAATGACTTTTAACAAAGAAAGAATCACAGACACCTCTGTTGCTTCAAAATAACCAGAGGAAAGATTCGCATACACAGGGATTCCCTGCTTCTTCAATTCCTCCATCATTTGCGGTGCCCACGGCATGGAGCGAAGCAAAATCACAATGTCCCGATACTGCAAGTTACGGGTCATTTGCTGTTTTGAATCGTACACTTGAAATGGCTGCTCCACTAATTGTCTTATTTTTTTAGCAATGACTCTCGCTTCAAGCTGTACGGTTTCTAGCTCTTCTCGCTCTTCGTCAGTTTCTGCTTCCTGTTGATCTAAATGTACAAGAAGCATTTCCGTCGTTGTATCTTCGCTTTCTGGATAACTCGCTCCAAGCTTTAATTCAGCTTGTTCATCATATTCAATTTCTCCAACTGTTTCCCCCATCAGCTGTTTGAACAAAAAGTTCGTACTGTCTAACACATCTGAACGGCTGCGGAAGTTTTTATTTAAATCAATTCTCTTCCCTGTTTCTTTGCCGTCTGGTGTAAATTGTTTATATTTGTTTAAAAAGAGCATGGGCTCAGCCAGTCTAAAACGATAAATGGATTGCTTTACATCACCAACCATAAACAGGTTGCCCTCTGCAGCATGTTCCCCTTTAGATACAAGCTTTAAAATCGTTTCTTGCACAAGGTTTGTATCTTGATATTCATCAACGAGTACTTCTTCAAACTGCTGTTGATAGTACTTGGCCGCTTCTGTTTCGATCAAATTTCCTTCCGCGTCCTGCTCTGCTAAAATGCGTAAGCAATAATGCTCTAAATCCGAAAAATCCACGATTGATTTTTCTTGCTTCGCTCTTTCGAAACGCTGTCCAAATTGGATGACAAGCTCCACAAGTGTCTCGACCACCGGCTTCATTTCTGCTAAGCTTTTCAAATGCTGGGCCGGACTGCGCATAAAGTATTCATCTTTAAGCTTTTCTAATTGTTTTTTTGCTTGATTGCGTGCATCTGTGGCTTTTTCTAACAGCACAGGGTCATATTCGTCCCCTTTACATGTTTTGAGCCTTTTAAAATTGATGTTTGGCAAAAGCTCGTAAAGCTTCTCAAAATCATCTTGGTGCCTGATTAATTCATTGACTTGCTCTAAATCATCAATAAAATTTTCTGCTCTCGGTGCCGGCCCGCCCGGTTCTTTTGATAGGGCGAGAGCTCGTTCGAGCAGTTCCAGACAGCTTCGAAAAACGAGAGAAAGGTCCTCTTTGATATATGGGTAAAACGGTAATTGTTCTACTTTTGTTTGAGCATCTACATCATAAAGAGAAAGGAATGCCCTCATCCATTGCTCAGGTGAAGGGTGAGATCTGGAAAACTCATAAATTCTCTTTACAAGCCATTGCAAGTCTAAATCATGTCGATCAGAAGTGTAGCGATCAACCAGTTCAAAGAACGCTGGCTTTCCAGCCTTATATTCGTCCTCAAACAGTTCATCTAACACTTCATCTCCTAATAATTCTCCTTCTGTTTGATCAGCCAAACGAAAGCCTGGATCTAGGTCAATCTCATAGTAAAAGGTGCGCAAAACCTGCAAGCAAAAGGAGTGCAGGGTGGAAATATTGGCACGATTCATGAGCGACAGCTGTCTTCTCATATGAAGGGACCCGGGGTTTTGGGCTAATTCCTTTTCAAGTGCTTCTGTGATCCGATGCTTCATCTCTGCCGCAGATGCATTTGTGAAAGTCACAACGAGCAGACGATCCACATCAATTGGATCTTCAGGACGGGTCATTTTTCGAATCAGCCGTTCAACCAAAACAGCTGTTTTACCTGACCCTGCCGCCGCCGCAACAAGGATATCTTGTCCTTCTGAAACGATGGCTTCCCACTGGTCATCCGTCCAAGTACTGTTATTCGGTTTTGGTATTTGCATACTGATCCCCTTCTTTTTTGATCCGGTCTATCACAACATCATCCTTTTCAGATGAAAGCACTCTAAATTCATTATCCTCTATCGATTCATCAAATTGGCAAATAGACTTAAATGAACAAAAGCGGCATGGTGTTTGATCCTTCAATTTATATGGATTAATGGCTACCTCGCCATTTGTAATTCTTTCGCCTGCCTCTTCAAACGTGCGCCGAACATGCTGTGTGAGTATATGGAAATGATCTTCACTTAAAACAGCAGAGTCAGAACGGAAGGACCCATCCTTTTTCAAGCCGGCTTGAATGACTTGTGATCTTCCTGATTCAAGCGTTTGATCCATTAGCTTTACCGCTTCTACATCTTCAAGCAATAAACCTTTCATTCTAAATTTCTTGAATATTTCCTGTTCAATTTCATCCTCTGCAAGCGGAATCGGTGCTTGAATGAGCGGATCATGAATATGGAAATATAAAATGCCAGCTGGTGTTGCTTCTACACCGAGCCACTCCTTCGAATACGTAATGGTCAGGTCTAAGTATGTGAGCATTTGCAAGGCCAGCCCATAGTATACTTCTGCTAGATCAAGACCTTTCTCACTCGATTTGTAGTCGACGATTCTCAACAGCAGCCCTTTTGAACCTTCTGCTTTATCCACCCGGTCAATTCTTCCGACAAGCTCCATTGTGCAGCCATTTTTCAATTGAAAAGTAAACGGCGGAAGTGGTCCTTGGCCTCCAAAGCCTAACTCAAGCCCAACGGGAGAAAATCCACTCACTCTTGCATGCTCACTTAATATAGAAGAGACTCGAATCAAGATTTTCTGGAGTTTTTCTTTAATATAAGCATGCCGGTTAGAGCTTAATAGGATTTCCTTTTGAAGACGCGGTGCAAGCTGTTCGATTGCATGTCTTGAATAGTTGACACAGTCATCCTTCGTTAGGTTTTTCCAATCCTTTTTTTGTTCAACAAGCGTATCTGAAATATGCTTTAAGGCCGAGTGAAACAGCTGGCCGATATCGGGTGCTTCCAATTTATAAAATTGCCGGTCCTTTAGTTTTAACCCGTGGGAAGCAAAGTGAGAAAATGCACACGCATTGAATTTCTCCATTCTTGAAACACTGCCTTGAATGTGATCACCGTAAAGTTCTTTTGTGACGTTTGGTTTTAAGCGCTTCGCTCGATTTGTAAAAAACAAACTCGACAAGATGTTTTTTGATACATCCCGATGAGATGACGTCATCAAATAATTATAGACACTCCACCATACACCACTAATGGGATATTGGTTGAGCCATTGCTGCAGCTGCGAGACAGTATACGATAACGAGACATGCTCATTCGCTACAAATTTTAATTGCTCCTTGTCATCCAGCTGTTCCGGGTCTAACACATACAAAGCATGCTCATGATTTGGCATAAGCTCCTGACAATACTTGATAAGAGTCGAAGGCAATAGAGAGCGCCCCTCTTCATCTGACACTGAATAAGACAGATACAAATGATGAGATGGACTCGACAGCGCCTGGTAAATTAAAAATTGCTCATCTAGCAGCCGTTCCTTTCCTGTCTCTGCCAGCTCTGCTCCTGCTCGCTTTAACCATTCCCTGTCATCCTCAGACAATACACTTTCGTCAGAAGGGCGTGCGGGAATAACGCCATCATTTACCCCAATGATAAACATACACTTCACTTGATACATTCTAGATAAATCCATACTTCCGATAAATACTTGGTCGAGTGAAGGCGGAATTAAAGCGAATTTTAAAGAAGCCAATCCTGTATCCATCATCTGTTGGAATAAAGGAAATGAGAGCTCCTCCTCACCGAGCATTTCAACAAATTCATCCATTAATTGAATAACAGCATCCCATACTTGTCCATGCTGCATGGCTTCAGCTAATCTACCTGCTTCTTCAGCTTCCAGCCTAGCCTTTTCAAGTTTATCCGGCACCTGTATTTCCTCTAAAAAGACATAGACTGCCTCTACCATGTCTTTTACCTTTTGCGCTTTTTTCAGCCTTTTTTGCAATTGGAAAAGCGGAGGTGCGATCCATTCCTTTACATCATTCAGCATCTGTTCCATTTCAATTTCTTGATCTGTTTGTCCAAAATCCTCATCTAAGGATTGGAACCGCCTGTAATGGAAACGGGAGCCGTTTGTCCAGCGTTCTCCTTTTACACCATAAGCAATACAGTAGTTTTCAAGCTGATCTGCCTGTTCTCTCGCTTTGTTTCTGGCAAGTTCGAGCGGAAATAAGAACTCTGTCTTCACGCATCGAAACACGGCCTCATACCGCCAGTTTCCTTTTATGACATCCAAGCTCGAACGAATCAATTCAATGAGCGGATGATACTGCATCGATTCATTTCCATCAATAAAAAAAGGAATATCGTAATCTCGAAAAACCTCTTTTAACGTATCTTTATAGTCGTCTACATGCCGCGCTACAATCGAAATATCTCGCAGTCTAAGTCCTTCTTCTCTCACTAAATGAAGAATTTCTCTCGCTACTCCCTCAATTTCAGCTCGTTTACTCGCACTTTTAGATACTGTGAGATGAGGAGTGACTTCCTGATATGGCTGCACCGGTCTCTGCTCATATTGCTGTTCTAAATAAGCAAGATCCGGCGTATGAAGATGACGGTTATTTCCCTCCAAAATGTGCTCAGAAATGGCCGCTCCGCACTCTTTGGCAAGCTGATAGAGCTGGAAATACGTTTTACCTGTCATACGAAATAAATCAAGTTCATTTGGCTGCTTATCATGATAGGAACGATCCACTGTGAAAGCAGCCGTTATTTTCTCAGCATGCAGCAGAAGCTGTTCAATGACGAGGAGCTGCTGTGGTGTAAATTGATAAAAACCATCTATATAAATGTGTGCTCCTTTTATTTCTTCAGATAAAGGAATTTGCTGCGTGAGAAGTGTCAAATAGTCTTCTGAGTGCACATATTCATCTTGTAAATGCTGCTCCATCTGCTGATAAAGAACATGCAGATCATGCAATTTCTCGGCTGCCCGTCTTTCTTCTGTATACTCTGAATGCATGCTCGATAATGAAATTTTTTCAATATCCTCCGGCAGCATGCAGTATCTCTTGAACTCAGCCATCGTCTTTTCGATTTGCTCCACAAACCCCGGCTTATCACTCGCTTTTTTGAATACCTTAAACTTTTCTTTCTCCTCTTCAATCACTTTTCTTAAAAGCATTTGAATTCCTGTGCTTGTCACAAATTGCCGGTTCGCTCCGCCAGTCTGCTGTAAAATAGACCAAGCAAGACGCGTGAAACTAAATACTTTGGCCCTGATCATCCCGCCAGCTTCAGACGTTTTTGCAAGCTCGTATTCCATTAAGAATGTCATTTGATCCGGGACTAAAAAAATGATTGGCGGACCCAACGGATCAAGCCGAAGCTGTTCTTTGATTTCCTCTAAGATTGCAGTCGTTTTCCCACTCCCCGATCTGCCTGCTAAAAACTGAATCTCCACGCTCCACAACACCTTTCTTATGTACTCATATTCTAGCGAAAATAAAAGTAAATAGCTATTTCCCCTTCTCCTTCCTAAAAAGATATAGGCACCTTTCCTTACTCTTCTCATATCATAAACCATCATGAACTCAAAGGAGGCTGGCAATATCATGTATTACGGTTATTATGACTACTCACCATATGACATGCGCCAAAACACAAGAATCATTTCAGATCTTGAAAAAGCAATCAATGGTGAATATTCTGCGATCCAATGCTACGAAAAACTTGCCCAAAGAGCAAAAACTCCTGAGGCAAAAAAAATCATTCAAGAAATACGCCAGGATGAAGTCAGACACTATCAACTATTTTCAAAGCTATATTATTCTTTAACAGGTAAAAACCACAAACCAAGCATAACAGAACCTTGTCCAGATCAATTTAGAGAAGGGCTTCTTTTCGCATTTAAAGATGAACAAAGAACGGTCGATTTTTACTTAACGATATCAGATTATGTCCGGGATCAAGGAACAAAAGAGCTGATGAAACGTATCGCTCAAGATGAACAGCAGCATGCTGTATGGTTTTTATATCTTTTAACGCACCATGTGTCTTAGATAGTCCTATTTTAATAGGAGATCGTATGTTCCGTCAAAAAATGAAATTGTCTTTTTATTCATTCAATCTATAAAATAAAGGACGATTCTCAGCAAACCTCTCATCTCTTTCACTTTTTCAAACGTGAAAACGACAATTTGTAAATAAAAAAACTCCTTTGCCACAAATAGCAGAAGGAGTTTTTTTCATGATCGTTTAATGAAATTTTGCTTCATTGCTTTGCTGCTGATGTTTTAGCATCCCATCAATGGACAGCATCTTACTGCCGCTAAGTGTTAAATAAAGCGCCATGACAAGCAGCGATAGTTCAAATTCATAACCGCCCACAAATCCTTTAGAAAAACCAACCGTCATAATCGCCACAGCCATAATGGGTACAAATAAGGCTGCGAAAATACGTGTTCCTAGACCTAAAATCAAGGCGATACCACCGACCAGTTCAATTGTCTTCACAATATAGGCCATAAATTCCGGTATACCGATTTGTCCAAAGAATGCCGCTGTTCCTCCCAGACCTCCTTGATATGCCTGAAGTCCGTGTAGAAAGAAGATGATACCTAAAATAACACGTACGAAAAGTGTTCCTATTTCTTGATTTGTTTTCATATAGTGATTTCCTCCTGTTTTTACACTACATAATGTAATGTTAATAAGTAAAAAAAATTAGTAATTTAGATTAAGCATAATGATTAAGGCCACCATGAGAATCGTTGATGTGACAATGGGAATGATGGGTACATTGAAAGGAATATTGTATGTTGGGTTTAAAATCTTCTGTATTCTTAAATTCAATGCCCGATCTCCAAAGGATACCGCAAACTTCGTTTGTTTTTGAAACTGCGTTCTCTTTTTAATCAGTTTCAAAAGGGCTTGCCCTACTCCAAGCTCAGTGCCTGTCTGCCGAATCGCGTAGTCATCTGCGATCACTTCACGAAAAACGGAATAGCTTTGTCTCATATGCTTTAACACTGGAATGTACCAAATCACTTTTGTAAGCATTGAGAATGTGAAGGCCTTTAAAGGATCGTAGCTGTATTTGTGGTGCAATTCATGATGAACAACAGCATCAATTTCCTCTTCATCCAGCATGTCCATGAGAGATGTTGATAAGTAGACCTTTGGATGAAGCATCCCCATGGCAAAAGCAAGCGGTTCATGACAATGAAACACAATGATGTCATTTGCATATTTTTCAGATAAAGATTCGGTCGACTGGTAATCGACTGCAAGCATCAGATTTTGCTTGAATTGAATGTACGTTTTGATTTGCTTCGTCATATAAAAAATTGCAAATCCCAATGTGTAGAGGACTAAAGCATCTAGGAAATATTTCAAAGGAGTGAATCCATAGAATTCGAGAACAGACTGGCATACATGAATGAGATTATATGCTTGATTCCAGCCAAAAAAGCTTGAAAGCACGTAATACCCCATCTGATAAAAAATCGTTAAACCAATCAATATACCGCTTAAAAATAGCAGGCTCGATTTCATTTTATTCATTTTGCTGCTCCTCTTTTTTGGATGCCAGCCTTGCTTCAAGCACTTTGAGTAATTCAGGGTCAGCACTTTCAATTGCATCCACCATATGATTCACTGCCAGTGGACCAAAATCGTCCATCAGCCCTTGCGTAATCCATTTTGTCTGCTCATTTAGAAATTCTTCTTTTGTTAAAATGGGATTATAAATAGATGAACGCCCTTTTGTTTTCTTCTCGACAATTCCCTTTTCGGTTAAGCGGTTCAGCACAGTCATCACTGTGTTGAAATTAATCGGCTTTTCATCTGACAGCTTCTGCTGCACTTCTTTAATCGGCATATCCTCACCTTGATAAAGGATTTCCATAATTCTTCCCTCTAAAGGACCGAAAAAACGATTCAATCCCTTTTCATTATATTTAAATGAAGGAATTTTCATGTAATCACCTCACACACTAAGCATTGTAGTGCAATTGAAAATGATAGTCAACTGATAACTAAAATAGGGGAAAATCGTTGTATATTGTTTTTGTTTTTGGTAAAAATTATATCTTTACTTTTATCAAGAGTCTATCTCGCCTTTGATAAGATAATCTTATGAAAAAGGTAAAAAAATTCGTATTTTATTTATAAAGACTTTTGTATTATAGTAAAGATAACAACATTTCACTTACTGAACAAATTTATAGGAAGAAGGTTTACATGTGATGAAACAAGGAAACAGCCTTCGAACCGATCTCATTTTGATCGCGATAAGCGGTTTAGGTGGATTTCTTTTGTCTTTAACAGGAATGTCTATTGGCTGGATGGTCGGTACATTAATCACAGCTGCATTTATTGCCATGCGACGTCCCACCCTGTTTCAGCGTAAAGGAAACAACACCTTGCGTATTCACAGCAGATGGCTACTCCTTGGTCAATTCATTCTCGGAATCGAACTCGGACAGAAAATGAACATGAAAGTTCTTCATATTTTCGCTGAACATTGGCTCCCTGTGAGTTTCATGCTCGTTTTTTCTATTCTACTGGCGATGCTCTCTGGCTTTGCCTTATGGAAGCTGAGTAAAACAGATATGCTGACCAGCTTTGTCGGAACAGCCCCAGGCGGTTTATCTGCTATGCCAGGGATTGCCCAAGAGGTTGGAGCAAATACAGCCGTTGTCAGTCTCGTACAAACAACACGTGTATTAATGGTGGTACTCACCATCCCATTTACGGTGTTCTATTTAAATACAAAAAATCCAGCGGATGCAGCTGCAGGCGTGCAAGGGAGCGCCTTTTCATCCGGCGTTTTCACCCTGTCAAATATCTCGTGGACTGCTGCACTTATTTTAGGTGCCTGGCTTATGTCACGCCTCGCGGTTCGGCTTCATTTCCCTGCCCCTTGGCTGATTGGCAGCATGTTAGGAGTTGCAGCTCTTCAAGTAGGTGCAGGTGCGCTCATAGGTCATGATTTGATTCCTTATTGGCCAGCACAAGCGAATATCGCATCACAGGTATTTCTCGGTGCAACCATCGGTTCAAAAATGAATAAACAGATGTTTGTCGGGCTAAAAAACACGTTAATTGTAGCCGTCGTCAGCTCAGCAGGATTGATTGCTGCAACGGTTCTCAGTTCAATTGCCATTGCAGAGGTCACAGGCATTTCTGTCATTACAGCCATTCTTGCCTTTTCGCCTGGCGGTATTGCAGAAATGGCAACAACAGCAGTCACACTCCATGAGGACTCAACCTTTGTAGTAGCTGTACAAGTCGTTAGAATCATTCTTGTCATTGCGATGCTGCCACCGTTTTTTCGATTCTTACATCATGTCTGGGCAAAAAGACATCCTGAATATAAAGCCGCAAAATAAAAAAAAGAGACGCTTTGCATATGCAGAGCGTCTCTTTTTTTATTCATCCTGATTTCTTTTGACACCAACTACTTGATCCTTTGAAATCGTTCCAAAATGCCGGCTGTCGAAGCTATGTATTCGGTTATCTCCGATTACGAAGTAATGGTTTTTTTTGATTTTATCTTGTCCTGTGATGGCTTTCAGCTGAAAATCTCCTGTCAGGACATTCCCCATTTTATGTTTTTTCTGCTCTTTTAAATACGGTTCTTTCCATTTTTTCCCATTAACAAATAACTGATCATCTACATACTTGATCGATTCTCCTGGGAGCCCAATGACCCTTTTGATCAAAATTTGATTTTTAGGACCGTGAAATAACACATAATCAAACCGGCTAATTTTCGTGAGTTTTGGCGAGAACTTGTTGATTAATAATTCTGTTCCATCTGTAAATGTGGGGTCCATACTAACCCCTTCTACTTTATACTTCACAAACATGAAATTCTTTACCTGGAACAATAAGACGATGCATGTAATAATCATCAACCATAGCAATGGCTTCTTTTTCATTAAGAGCCTCCTTTGTCCTCACGCTTGCTCATTCGAATATTCAACCTATTTTCTACTCTCTTTCCAACATACCATAATAAAACGATAACTAGAACCGCAAAAACACTTCTTAACGGATTCTTTACTAAAGCAGAAAGATCATAACCGATAAAACTAATGATAAAGAGCATGACACACTTACCAGCTAAAGCAGCTAATGAAAATTGCCACATGCTAATTCTTGATAAGCCTGCGACAACATTGACAGCCGCAGAAGGTGTAAAAGGAAAGCAGAGTAAAATAAATAACGGACCAAATCCCCGCTTCTCCACCCAAAGCATTAATTTCTTAATGGAAGGGTGTCTGCTGATAAAGTTCAGCATTCTCATCTGTCCAAATTTTCTGATCAGTAAAAAGACAAGAATAGAACCTGCACTTGCACCGATCCAGGTTAATAAAAAGCCTTCCCAAAGGCCGAATGCATTCGCATTTGCCACCGCAAACGCCACGAGTGGTAAAAACGGAAGAAATGCTTCAATCAGAGGAAGCAATATAGCGACAATTGGTCCAAAGGCCTTGTAGCTTTCAAAAAATGATGTGATATTTTCATGAGTAAATAGAGAAAGAAATGATGTCAACTTGTTTGACTCCTTCAAGGTTTGTCTACATTTCATTTTACATGGAAAACATAAAAATATACAAATGAATACCACTCGCCCCCTTGAGATTGTTTGACTCATTCGATATAATAAACAAGAACATTTGTTCTATTTTTAAAGAAAGCAGGCTTGGACATGACGAGACTATCAAGAATACAGCTTCAGATGATGGAACAGGCCATCTTTCTCCCAATGGTCATCTCCATCCTCAATCGTGATCTGACACACTTAAAACAACATCAAACATTTAAATTAAATGAACCATACATTCAGCTTGTGACCTCCGTGTTAAAGGAAGCCCAGAAAGCACTTTACGAACTGAAGCAGCATTTACGTAAAGAAAACATGAAGGTACAGCAAATTGAACACGATGAAGGATTTACAACGTATCTATTTATCATAAATGGCTATGAAGAAAAGCATAAATACTTTAATCCGCGTATACGTCACCGGGTAGAGGAACTGCTGACTGGATATTTTCTGCATCAAGCAAATTAACTTCTTGCTGAAATGCGACGTGGTACCCATTTCAAAGAAAAAAGCCTGCCGCGGCGGCAGGCTCCTTCTTATTTATGATAATTCAAGCTGTTTTCTCAGCTCTGTTCTAACTTCTTCTAATCCTGGTCCATCTAACTCAAAGTAATACACATTCCCAGGCTGATAATCATGGCCCTTTAGCTGAATCGTATCCACTGATTTCAATGAGCTCAGTAATGGAAAAAGACCGATGAACTGCTTCATGGAAAGATTGGTTGAGACATTATCACCAAGCGTATCAATGATGTTGTCATATGACGGGATCGAAGAAATCGATTTAGATTTTTCGAAGATGGCTTGAAGTGCCTCCATTTGGCGTTTTCCGCGCATGAGGTCACTGTCTGCTTTTCTCGTTCTCACAAAGGCTAAAGCTTCTTCACCATTTAACGTATGTGTTCCTGTTTGCACATGAACTTTCCCTTTTGAATCCTTTTCCATTTGTTTTGCGATGCCTTCATCTTTAATCGTTACGTCAATTCCATTTAGCTCATCCACAATGTCTTGAAACGCCTTAAAGTTCCCTGAAATCACATAGTCTACAGGAATGTTCAACAAGTTTTCGACCGTTTTGACTGACAAATCTGCACTCCCAAACGCATGGGCGTGAGCAATTTTATCATATCCTCTCCCTGGTATATCCACATAAGCATCACGAGGAATACTGAGAAGCTTAATGGTTTTGTCTGTTCGATTCACCGCCGCCAGTAAGACCGCATCACTTCTTGCTTCGTCTACCGTTTCACCTGGACGGCTGTCAATTCCAAGCAGCAGCACCGAAAAGCTGTCCTTTCCTGGATCAAAAGCTTTCACACGCTTTTGCGAGGTGTCTCCTCTTTCTAATGATACTTGCGCCTTATTCGACGCTTTTGAAATTTTATAGTATGCGTATCCAGTCACTGACACTGCCATCACCATGACAAATGCCATGATAAACAGCACGGCTTTTACCCAAGGCCTTAGTCTTCTTTTTGATCTTTTTTCCTTCATCCTTTCCGAACCCTCACTCTATCTTAGTCTATCAATGTAGGTTCCACTATAACATATTTTGATGAAAGTTTCCTGCATGCAACATATTTTTATGAATCCACAATAAAAAAGCCGCTCAAGATGAGCAGCTTTCGTCCATTATTTTTGGCTAATTCCTTGTTTTATTTCATCAATCATGGCAGTGAATGATTCAAGGCCGCCGCCAGATAAATACCACATGTCAGAGTTCAAATACACCACATGATTGTTTTTGACTGCTTTCACTGATTTCACATAATCATTTTCAACAAGCTGTTTCGCAGACGTTTCTTCTCCGATCGCTGCGCCTCGGTCAACGACAAATAGATAATCTGGGTTCGTTTTGACCATGTATTCATACGAAATGCTTTGTCCGTGTTTATCAGATGGCTCAAGCTTTTGATCTGCCGGTGTGATACCAAACACATCGTGGATGAGACCGTATCTTGACTTAGGACCAAAGGCTGTCATTTTGCTGTCGTTCGCCATGATTACCAGTCCATTTTTCTTTAACTCTTTTGCTTCTTTCTTTAAAGCATCCACTTTTTGATCAATGGCAGCAAGTTCTTCTTTGACTTTGTCTTCTTTATCAAAAATCTTGCCTAAAGTTGTGGCATTCTTTTTAAATGATTCCATATAATTGGCATTGTCTACATCCATATAAATCGTAGGGGCAATTTTAGAAAATTCATCGAATGCATCTGCTTGACGGTGCTGGATAATGATTAAATCCGGCTTGATTTCTGCAATTTTTTCAAAGTTCGGCTCTTTTAATCCGCCGACATTTTCATATTTGTCTCCTTCATATTTAGATAAATATTTAGGCACCACTTGTTTCGGTAAAGCTGTTACATTCACACCTAGTTTGTCTAGCGTATCAAGGCTTCCCATATCAAACACGACCACTTTTTTCGGGTTTTTCTTGATCTTTACACCATCTTTATTCAGCATGTCTTTTACCGTTACAGTTTCTTCTTTAATTCCTTCTGTTTTTCCTTGATTTCCGCAGGCAGCGAGTACCACGATCGCTGTTAATACAGTCATCATCCATATCCATTTTTTCATACGTGATCACCTCTTTATTTTTTAAGAAAAATATAAGCAAATACGCTCACCGCGAATAACTTCAATCGGTATGCGCATGTCATAAATTTGTTCAAGTGCATCTGTTTGAATCACTTCGTCCACTCCACCTTCTTTAATAACCTGTCCATCTTTTAAGGCGACGATATGATCGGAATACACAGAAGCAAAGTTAATATCATGAAGAACGACAACAATTGTTTTCCCAAGATCTTTGACGAGCTGCTGAAAGAGCTTCATCATCTCGACAGAATGATTCATATCCAAATTGTTTAAAGGCTCATCTAAGAAAATATAATCTGTATCCTGCGCCAGCACCATTGCAATAAAGGCTCTTTGTCTTTGTCCACCGCTCAGTTCATTTACATATTGATGCTGGATATCAGCAAGCTTCATGTATTGGAGGGACACATCGATCATCTTCTCATCCTCTTTAGTCAGACGGCCCTGTGAGTAAGGGAAACGGCCAAAACTGACAAGCTCCCGAACGGTCAGCCGCACATTCATATGATTGGCCTGCTTTAAAATACTCATCTTCTTCGCAAGTTCCTGCGGAGGGTATGCGCTATAGGGCTTGTCTTCTAAATAAGCTGCACCTGAGTCTGGCTGAATCAGCCGGCTCATAATGGATAAAAGCGTGCTTTTCCCCGCACCATTCGGACCAATGAGAGAGGTCAGTTGTCCCTTTTTCACACTGATTGTTGTGTCGTGAAGCACTGTTTTTCCGTTATACGTCTTACTGACGCCCTTCATCAAGACCATGAACGACTCTCCTTTAACAGTAAATAAATAAAATACAGTCCGCCGACTAAATCAATCAACACACTAAGCGGCGTTTGAAAAGTAAATACCTTTTCTACAAGAAATTCCCCGCCTACAAGGGCAATCACACTAATAAAAAAAGAGCCTAATAGCAAGTATGTATGCCGGTATGTCCGAAAAAGCTCTCGTGCGACGTTTACGACGAGTAAGCCGAGGAACGTAATCGGTCCGACAAGTGCCGTTGCGATAGACACAAGGACAGCTATTACGATCAGCATCTTTTTTGTGACACTGTCGTAGTCAATGCCTAGATTCACCGCATGCTCCTTCCCAAGAGACATGACATCTAATTTGGAGCGGAATGTCCAAATGTACACACACAGCGCCGTAAATAAAACAGAAGCAATCAGTAAGATGTCCGTGTTCATGTGATTAAAGCTTGCAAAGGATTTATCCTGTACGACTTGATATTCATTCGGATCGATCAGCATTTCCATAAACGAAGAAAGACTTTTGAACAATGTCCCAAACACAATTCCAACAAGCAGAAGCAAGAAAATATGTTTATTTTTGCGTTTGAACATGACTGTATACAGCAGCACAGAAAATAGAATCATCAGCCCAACGCAAAGGAAAAAATTAAAATTCTTATTGACGATCATTAAATGAGTCGACCCAAACACATAAATAATCGCTGTTTGCAAAAACAAGTACAGTGCGTCTAAACCCAATATGCTCGGCGTTAAGATTCGATTGTTGGTCAAAGTTTGGAAAACAACAGATGAAAAGGCAATCGCGCCTCCCGTTAATGTCATCGCAAGCACTTTCTTTAAACGACTTGGGACTGTGTACGGCCAGTACCCCATTTGAAAGGTAATAAAAATTACGATCAACACGGCTGCAATGGCTGCAATCAGGCATAATATACGTTTCTTATGCATAGCGTTTCCTCCTTAATAACATATACAGGAAGATCGCACTTCCGATGATACCTACCATGAGTCCAACTGATATTTCATATGGATAAATGATCACCCTTCCGAGCACATCACAAATCAGAACAAAAATAGCTCCTAGTAAAGCTGTATGCGGGAGGCCTTTTTTCAAGTGATCGCCGCGGTAGATCGATACAATATTCGGAATGATTAATCCAAGGAATGGCAGCATTCCGACAGTTAAAATGGTGACAGACGTAATCATTGAAACGATCACCAAACCAACCGCCATCACACGTTTATACGTTAAACCTAAGTTAACGGCAAAGCTCTCACCCATGCCTGCCACTGTAAAGCGGTCAGCATATAAATACGCAATGATCAATAGTGGAACGCTCACATAGAGCAGTTCATAACGCCCTTGGACAATAAGAGAAAAATCCCCTTGAAGCCATGCGGATACGTTTTGGATCAAATCATATTTATAGGCTATAAACGTAGATATTGAACTGACAATCCCCCCAAACATTAAGCCGACTAATGGTACATAAATCGTATCGTTCACCTTAATATGCCGCAGGATTTTTAAGAAAAGAAGATTCCCAGCTAAAGTAAATAGAAACGCAATCCCCATTTTCATAAGCGGATTCACATGTGTAAAAACAAGCATTGCTACTAAAATACCAAGCTTCGCCCAATCCATCGTTCCTGCAGTGGTTGGTGAAACAAATTTATTCCTCGTCATGCTTTGCATAATAAAGCCGCATAAACTAAGGCTCATACCAGCAAGCACAATACTCACGAGACGCGGGAGGCGGCTTGAAACTAACGTGTGCACTTGTTCATCTGTTAAATGAAACAGCTGTAAAATGGACAGATCCTGTACACCGACAAACAGAGATATACATGCCAAACATACAAATAACAAACTTAATTGATACAATTTCATACAGGTTTCTCTCTTTCTATCAAGCTCTATCCGCCACAAATGATTATCATTATCAATTAAGCGACAGTTCATATATTATCACATCTAGTGAAATATTCAATAGCGGTATGAAAAAGACGCAAACTCAAAAAAACAGCCTGCGGCAGCGGCTGCTTTTTTCATCATGATTGAATATTCAATTGAAATTGTCCCTTCAATTCCTCTTCTGCTTCTTGAAATAACTGACGCAAGCTCTCAGCATAATCACCAAGAGCGTGTTTGCTCGTTTGAAAATTCACCCATGTCAGCTCTACTGGAAGAGTCACCTCTCCTGTCAAACAGTCCCAAAGGGCATCAAGATTTTTTCCGTAATAGTCAGGAAGGTGTAAAACTGTTTTTAGCTGGTCATGAAGCTCTTCTTGCGACCTGCATGCTGCACCGTCAAGCTGCACTTTTTTCATGTTCATCTTCCCCTCTCCTCTCTATATTTTAAACGAATTGGAGGAGAAAGAGAAAGATGGACATCTTACTTTTGTTACTGCCCGGCACCTGAGATTAATAGAATGAGACAGGCAGCAAAAGCCGCTGGTGTTGGCTTGAAAGCAATCGAAGGGATTACTGCTAGGATTCGCCTGTACGGACGAAAGCATGATTCAAGAAGGCGTTCGCCGTTTAAAGAAAATCCTTCACATTTAAAAAAGCCTGGAAGGTTTACTTCCAAGCTTTTTTAGGATGATTGCTGAATTTGACCTACTTCTTCAATAAATGCGGCTGTTTGCTGCAAGCCATCCTGAAAATGATGGGTAGCGGAAATAAACAGCTTTTCTTGATCGGGATGCTTCAAGAGCTTTTCCACCTTACTGATCCCTTTTTCAAAGGAAGCAAGACCTGTCTTTAATTGTTGATCGGCCTTTTGATAAGCGGCTGGAACTTCTTGATGATCCAGCCCTTTTTGAATCACACGATCAAATGCTTTCGTCGCTTCTGTCAATTTTTTATTTGTTTGGATCTTTCCATGTCCATCTGAGATAAACTGATCGGTCATATTTTCATATGCTTTATTTAACTCATCCATATAAGACTGCACCCATTGTTCATAAGCAGCTTCTTTTGTGTCTTGCTTTGAAGGCGGCTGACCTGCTTGCTGACAGGCTGCTAGTAAAGTCAAAGTTAGGATAAATAGCAGCACCAAATGTGATTGTTTTTTCATACAGAGCCTCCATTTCTTCATCCCATTCGTTCATATCGGTCAAATATAAGCATCCTTTACCACATAAGATTTCTTTTATTGTAACAGACAAGCTCGTGTCACTTCTGTGATTTATGAGTAAATGGATGAAAATACGTCAAAGGATCCACATTTCCCTGTCATTTCCCAATACAACCAATAGACGACGAGACATACGTATTTGGTTTCAATGAATTCATCTTTATGATGTAGCGGCGCCTTTTTGCATTGCATTCATGCTTGATAAGAAATCCAGCGGCTGTTCTGCCGCTGGATTTTGACTAATATCTGTTGCGAAGCTCCCTTAATATAAAATCGTATACGAGATTGAGCTGCTGTTCCTTTGGATACAGCATAAATTCTTGTTTCTTCGGAAGACCTCCATCAAGACGATCTTGAAATTTCGTTCGGAGATATGCTGTCCGGTGCACCTGACTCTCAAATGATTTATATGAGACATCAAGTTTGACGGTTTGCTCATTTGTAAAGGTGACCACCGTGTCTCCGAGGGATGATTCTTGGAAGGTATGAATGTATTTGTGGGAGATCCAGCCGCACTGAGGACGGTTGGATGAATAGGTTGGGAAGAAATACAGATGATTGGATGAGTCAATCACAATTGGGGGTTTGTGAGAAATTCCTGTTACTTCGTATGTTCCCGCCTTTCTGCCTGCATAGCTTGAGCCGAAGAATCTGCAGCTGCGTTCGATAATTTGCAGGGGCTTTAATTCAACGTAAAAGCTTGTCTCTCTTTCTATGACTTTTGAATATACTCTTTTTCCTTCTTCAACTGGAAGGACCGCCATTGTTGTTTGATTAATGACGTATGAATCTAAAGGTGTTTCACTAATTCCTGACACTTCATTTCCTCCTGTGTTAATATTTGGTTATTTAAGATACTATTAATCTATCACCAACATATAAGAAACGACAGGATTTTTTCAAAATTTATTAAAAATCATCTTTTTATCATATTTTTTAGTCCATTCGATCTATCGAAAAGCCATTTTTAAAGATATATCACATCCTGTCGATTGGACAAGAGGTGTCGATTCTGCTCAAAAATAAATTGTCTAAAAATTATAAATTCTTGTTGATTTTTTCTCCGCCAATCCATATACTATAAAAAAGGCATCGGGGGGATTCTTTATGAAAGAGAAAAAAACGTATGCTGAGCTCATGAAGTCCCGCAACACCCAAAAAACCGAAGAAAACGGCGTCACCATTTTAGACATCTATATTCAAATGGTTTTAGATGAGGCGCTTTATAAACAGCGCTTAACCTTCCTAAGAGAAGAGATTGATAAGGCACTGGATCAGCGTGATGAAAAGCGATTCAATGACCTGTCAGCTCAATATGCAGAACACTGCTTACATCAATCATGATGATTTTACTTGCGGCAGAGAGACATCAACTCGTCTCTTTACCGCAAGTTTTTTGTTTATCCATTTAAAATGGTCCCGCCATTCACATGCAGCATTTGTCCATTCATATAAGATGAGTCTTCGCTCGCTAAAAATAAATAACTTGGCGCAAGCTCTACTGGCTCACCAGGACGTTCCATTGGGACATCTCCGCCAAATTCAGAGACTTCTTTTTCCGTAAAGGTTGAGGGAATCAGCGGTGTCCAAATAGGACCGGGAGCTACTCCATTCACTCTAATCCCTTGTTTAATGAGCGATAAAGATAATGATCTCGTAAAGGTTACGACCGCCCCTTTTGTGGATGAATAATCGATCAATGTTTCATGCCCTTTATAGGCGGTGACAGATGCTGTATTAATAATACTGCTTCCTTTTTTTAAATGAGGAAGGACAGCCTTTGTTAAATAAAACATGGCAAAAATATTCGTTTGAAATGTCCGAAGAAGCTGATGCGAGGTAATTTGCTCAATGCTTTTTTGCGGATGCTGTTCCCCGGCGTTATTCACCAAAATATCAATGGAACCGAAGGCATCTTTTGTTTTTTTGACGACCTCATTCGAAAAAGCCTCATCCCCTAAATCACCTGCAATTAAAATGACACGGCCTCCCGCTTTCTCAATATAGTCCTTCGTCTCCTCGGCGTCACGATGTTCACTTAAGTAAACAATGGCGACATTGGCACCTTCTTTCGCAAATAAAACAGAAACTGCTCTTCCAATCCCGCTGTCTCCACCTGTCACAATGGCTGTTTTTCCTGCTAACTTTTTATCCTGTACCTCACGATCAAAGACAGGTCTAGGGTTCATTTTATATTCAAGACCCGGACGTTCATTTTGGTGCTGAGGTGGCAATGTTTTCTTCGGCTGCTTTGTTGACACGTTAGTCCACTCCTTCCTTTTATCTTGTTTATTTTTATGTGCTGGCGGCTTTTTTATGTATGGCACCCCTGTTTCCTTTCAGATGTATGATTTTCAGCATTGTGGAAAAATTATACACAACAAGTCAATGGAGGCGACAACATGGAACAAGAACATAAAGGAATGGAACAGGCAAAATCATTATGGCTGGCGGACAGTCAGAAACATTCTTTTCCTGCTGTCAGTGAAGATCTCACAACAGATGTGATCATTGTCGGCGGCGGTATTACCGGTATCGCTGCGGCGTTTGAAATGACAGAGCGAGGATTAGATGTAATCATCATTGATGCCGAACAATTGCTGCAAGGCACGACCGGACACACAACGGCTAAAATCACCTCACAGCATGATGTGTACTATTATGAGCTGATTCAACAAATTGGGATGCCAAAAGCACGTTTGTATGTAGAAGCAAATGAGAAAGCAAAAGACCTCATTCAAGCTCGTATCAAAGAGCACGACATCGATTGTCAGCTAGAGATAAAAGATGCTTACCTTTATACAAAGGAAGAAAGCGGTGTAAAAAAGTTAAAGAAGGAATTAGATGCCTACAAACAGCTTGGTATTGACCGGGAATGGAAAACAAAGCTTCCTTTTGACGCTGACATCAAAGCAGCCCTTGCAATGACCAAGCAAGCACAGTTTCATCCCCTTCATTATCTCAATGCACTAATCGACAAGCTCCTAGAGCGAGGTGTACGTATCTTTGAACAAACAACCGCTGTTGATGTAAAAGAAGGGAACCGCCCTGCTGTCGTCACAAAAAGCGGACATCATCTGACAGGGCGCTATGTCATTTCATGTTCACACTTTCCTTTTTATGATGGAAAAGGACTTTATTTCACCCGAATTCATCCAGAGCAATCCTATGTCGTAGCAGCTAGAACAACCAAACCACTCCCAGACGGAATGTACCTAGGAATTGACCAGCCTGCTCACTCTTTAAGAACGGCAGAATGGCACGGTGAAGAAGTAGTCCTCATCGGAGGAGAAGGCCATAAAACAGGACAAGGCGGAGATGAATCCGCTCACTATGAAGGACTAGAAACGTTTGGAGACGCTACCCTTGGAATAGAAGAAGTGCTGTATCGCTGGTCGACACACGATATGGTCACAATGGATCAAATCCCTTACATTGGCCGCCTGACCAAACACCACCAGAATATCTTTGTAGCAACCGGCTTTAGAAAATGGGGTATGACCACAAGCCACGTCGCAGCCACTCTTATCGGTGATTTAATTGAAGGAAAATCGAATCCATATGAATCAATCTTTACGCCATCAAGACCTGTTACTGACTCTTTCGTCAAAGATTTCGTTAAAGAAAATGCCAATGTCGCTACCAAGCTGATCAGTGGTAAATTCAAACGAACTGATCAAACAATCGATGATTTAAAACCAGGCGAGGGCGGCATTATCTCGTATGAACATAAAAAGTGCGGCGCCTATAAATCAGAGGATGGGAATGTCTTTCTAGTCGATACAACGTGTACTCACCTAGGCTGTGAAGTGGCTTGGAATAATAGTGACCGCACTTGGGATTGCCCGTGCCACGGTTCACGTTTTTCCATTACTGGAGAAGTAGTAGAAGGCCCTGCTAAAAAACCACTAAAAAGGTCATATAAAGAACAGTGAAATTTCACTCGTCCCCCCTTTAAAAAATCCAATATTATCCGATAAAAAACATAAAGTCTGATATTTTTGATGATTATGGGGGGACAAACACATTGTTATTTAAAAAAGAACCGAAAAGAAAAAACACTGCTTTTTTCACACAGCAGGATGATGGGATAAAACGAATCAACTTCTCGAACAATACGGACATCGCCAAACAAATCAAAATGATTGACCTGACGCAGCATGACCTATTGATATTAAAGCAGCTCAATCCAATTGTTCAGGATGATATTGCACATATTGTTGATAAGTTTTATAAAAATTTAGAAGTCGAGTCTTCCTTGATGCATATCATTCAAGACAATAGTTCTGTCGATCGTTTGAAAAAAACACTCCGCATTCATATTAGCGAAATGTTTGCAGGTGTGATTGACGAAGCCTATGTGGCAAAACGCATTAAAATCGCGCAAGTTCATTTACGGATTGGACTCCAGCCTAAATGGTACATGGCAGCATTCCAAGACCTTCTGCTATCCATTATGGATTTATTCGCTAACCATATCCAAGATTTCAAAGAATATCAGACAGCGGTCAAAGCGACGACGAAAATTTTAAATTTAGAACAGCAGTTAGTCCTAGATACATTCCAAAATGAATATTCTAAAATTCGTGATGAAGCAGAAGAGCAGCAGCAGGAGCTTCATACAAAAATCACAGAGACTTCAAATTCGCTTGCTTCGCTCTTCTCAAACACAACAAGTGCAGTCGACAAGCTTGTCTCAAAATCTGATGAGATGGCGGACATGTCACAAGCTGGAACACAAATTTCAGCACAAGTCGAAGAAAAATCAATCGGCGGTAAAAAAGAATTAGAAATTCAGCAAACACAAATGAACCAAATTGATGGCAGCATGACAAAAATTGAAACAGAAATTAAGCGCCTTGAAGAAATCGCCAAACAAATTGAACAAATCTTTGGGATTGTCACAGGCATTGCAGAGCAGACGAACTTGTTATCTTTAAATGCCTCAATCGAATCTGCACGAGCAGGTGAACATGGAAAAGGTTTTGCTGTGGTTGCAAACGAGGTACGCAAATTATCAGAGGACACCAAGAAAACGGTTTCAACTGTATCTGAACTTGTCAACAATACCAATTCACAAATCGCCATTGTTTCTCAGCACATTGCGGACGTGAATCTACTTGTGACAGACAGTAAAGAAAAAATGACACAAATCAATTCACTCTTTGATGATATCGTCAGCAGCATGAACTTAAGCAAAAACCAAAACGGAAAAATTGAAATTGACCTTCAGACCTTCCTTAACGAATTGAAGGAAGTCAAACAAACGGTGTCTCAAGTCGCAAGCTCCGTCGAATCCTTAACAAGCCTGACAAATCGCTAATACAGTCTTTTTTCTTCTGCTTTAGTATAATAGAAGAAAAGATAGAAAAGGCGGGATTTGATTGACAACAATTTGCCTAGTCAGACACGGGGAAACAGATTGGAATGCAGCGAAACGAATTCAAGGACGAACAGATATCCCTTTAAACGACACAGGTAAATGGCAGGCTGAACAAACTGGACTTTACTTAAAGGATGTCCATTGGGATGTTGTCATTTCCAGTCCACTAACAAGGGCAAAAGAAACGGCACACTTGATTTTAAATCATGTCCATGCCCCACTTGTCATCATGGATGATTTTATAGAACGAGATTATGGTGACGCTGAAGGCATGTCGTTTGAGGAGCGTCAAAAGCTGTTTCCAGATAAACAATATCCAAATATGGAACCAATTGAGACGATTCAAAACCGAATGCTGGAAGGTATTGAGAAAGTCAGAGCCGCCTATCCAGATCAACATGTCCTGATCGTGGCTCACGGAGCTGCTATCCATGCTTTACTCACCACTTTGGCTGATGAACATATGGGTTTACAGAACACGAGACTTGTTAATGCTTGCTTAAATTATGTGGAATGGTCAGATGGTAAATGGAAGGTCCGTGATTACAACGTGGTCAGCCATTTAACTCAATCCGCCCCTTCTTAAAGAGCCTGTTATCTTAGCAGGTTCTTTTTTATGGCAAAAACAATGATAAAATAATATTTTTTTATATCGAAATTCGAAATAGATGCTAGACGATTCTACCTATTTTATGGCTTTTCGGGTACCGAATATTTAACCAGAAATGGATCATGAGAAAAAAAGCACACTCCCTTTTTAATAGATCATCGCTGAAACGATAGAATAAACATATTTTACCATCAGTTCCAAGTGACTTAATTCCCCAATTTTCGCTAGGACTTTCACAAAAATTCGGGTCTACTCTTATTTGCCTACTTCCCTTAAACTGAATATACAGAATAATCAAACGGATCATTCTTATAGACTACGGATGATTATTCTGAAATAAGAAAAAGGGATGTGGAGTGTGCGTGAAAAAGAAAAATGTGATGACAAGTGTTTTATTGGCTGTCCCTCTTCTGTTTTCAGCAGGGTTTGGAGGCTCCATGGCAAATGCCGAGACGGTCTCCAAAACAGATAGTGAAAAAAGCTATATTGTTGGTTTTAAAGCCTCTGCCACCACAAACAGCTCTAAGAAACAAGCTGTCATTCAAAATGGTGGAAAACTAGAAAAACAATACCGCCTCATTAATGCTGCACAAGTGAAAATGTCCGAACAAGCTGCCAAAAAACTTGAACATGACCCTAGCATTGCTTACGTAGAAGAAGACCATAAAGCAGAAGCATATGCACAAACCGTCCCTTATGGAATCCCTCAAATCAAAGCTCCAGCTGTACACGCTCAAGGTTATAAAGGTGCTAATGTCAAAGTAGCTGTCCTTGATACTGGAATCCACGCTGCACACCCTGACTTAAATGTTGCAGGCGGTGCGAGCTTCGTCCCTTCAGAGCCAAATGCCACCCAAGACTTTCAATCACATGGAACTCACGTAGCTGGAACCATTGCTGCCCTTGATAACACAATTGGTGTTCTTGGGGTCGCTCCAAGCGCTTCCCTATATGCTGTGAAAGTATTAGACCGCAATGGCGACGGACAATACAGCTGGATTATTAGCGGTATTGAATGGGCTGTAGCCAATAACATGGATGTCATCAATATGAGTTTAGGCGGAGCAAGCGGTTCAACAGCACTTAAAAATGCCGTTGATACAGCAAACAGCCGCGGAGTCGTTGTTGTTGCCGCCGCAGGTAATTCAGGCTCTAGTGGCTCTAGAAGTACAGTTGGCTATCCAGCCAAATACGAGTCTACAATTGCTGTTGCCAATGTAAACAGTAACAATGTCAGAAACTCATCTTCTAGCGCAGGTCCTGAATTAGATGTTTCTGCACCTGGTACTTCTATTTTAAGTACAGTGCCAAGCAGTGGATACACTTCTTATACTGGAACATCTATGGCGTCTCCTCATGTAGCAGGAGCAGCAGCGCTTATACTTTCTAAAAACCCGAACCTAACAAATTCACAGGTTCGCCAGCGCTTAGAAAATACAGCGACACCGCTTGGTGACTCATTCTATTATGGAAAAGGGTTAATCAACGTTCAAGCTGCTTCTAACTAACCAAGTGTGATAAAAAAATCCGGGGTGTCAGTCCTGCGTGCCGGTGCTCACGAATGCTCAATTCGCTCCGCTCCGGTACTCGTCCTTCCTAGACTTCAAAGGTTTTCTATCACGCTGAAAAGAAGACAAAGAACTAAAATAAAAATCATTTTAGCTCTTTGTCAAAAATCTAAATCCGGCTGATCCAGCCGGATTTTATTTATTACTGCTTTTTCGGCGTTTTCTCTTTTTCCGCCGCTTTTTCCATATCCATGATTCTCTCCATCATGGTTGGGTGTCCATAGCGGAAGATCTTCACTAAAAACGGTGGATTTACCTGGGACAGCCCTGATTTTGCAAGCTTTTGAAAAGACGTTACGCCTGCCTCCCCGTCTTTTGTCATGTTCACCGCATATTCGTCGGCTGCCCGTTCTTGATGCCTTGACACTGCATTTGTAAATGGTGAAGCTGCAAATGACAGCATCGATACGATGATTAAAAGAAGCGGAAGAGCAGCAATGTCGTGTGACACCTTGAGACGAAATGTGGCTGCTCCTTTTTGATAAAGATAAAAATAAAGACGGTCGATCGCAAATAATCCGGCCAATGACAGCACTAAATATCCTGCTAATCCAATATAGACGTGTTTCATAACGTAATGACCCATTTCATGCGCCATGATAAATAAAATTTCTTGGTCTTTCAGCTTTTGCAGTGTTGTATCCCATAAGACAATACGCTTATTTTCACCAATTCCTGTGACATAAGCGTTCATCGTATTCGTTTTCTCAGACATATTGACCTCATATACATGATCTGCCGGAATATGCGCTTTGTCTGCCAGCGTTAATATTTTCTTCTCTAGAGCTTGATCCTTTAGTGGATAAAAATTGTTATATAACGGATCAATAACGACCGGCTGTATAAAGAAGAGAAACAGCGTAACTGGGACTGTCAAACACCACGCATACAGCCACCAGCGTTTTCTTCTCTTTTGAATCAGCCAAAAGAACACAATAGCACAAAGGGCAAGGAGCGGATATTGAATCCAAAAATCCAGTGTTTGATCTTTCAACCAGCTTGCCGTACTTTGTGCAGATACTCCGTAGTGCAAAGACAGCTGATAGCCAATCCACTTAATTGGCAATGAAATGATCATTGTTAGAAGTGACAGCACAAACACATACACAAGTTTGCTTAAAAACTTGAAACGAGCTGCTGCCAGGCTCCAATCTGCTATTTTCCGTGAAAACCCTGAAATGAGCAAAAGGAAAAAGACATACCAATCTAATGGGATGGTTATGAAATACAGCAGATTCCGTATGTTCGAGAAATTCTCGCTGATCACAAGCTCATGACTTGTCATAAAGGTATGCGGATCTGCACTTGTCCCTTTTACACTTTCAGGTACCGATGAATCCCCCATTAGAAACAGATACGAATAAATAAAAAGACCGTACAATATGTATGCTACCGTTGCAAGAGCCATCCATTTACGTACTCGCACAGGTCAGCCTCCTTTCCATCCCTCTCTCTATTCTAGTCACGCATTTTTTCGTTTAGAACCTGTCTCATGTGGCTCCATCATAGCATGCCCCATCAGAAAAAGCTTTCGCGAAAAAAATGATTATGCGACTCAAAAATCGGAGAAGCTACATGTAAAACAGTAAGTTGGAGGATCAAAATGAAGAAAATCCTTGCAGGAGTTGTGATTTTTGGACTTTTATTAATCACCTTCTTTTATGTGTTCAGCCGGACGAGCGAAATCTTTGATGAGAATCGAGCTGAAAAATTGCTGCTCTCACCTGCGAATGAATCCATCTCTTATGAAATAGATGATAAGGACACAGTAGAAGATTTAATTGAAGAATTAAATAAAGGCAAACAAACAAGCAATCATCTCAAGAAAAATTTAAAAAAGCCCGATTATATCGCCAAGGTGATGTTCGGACGAACAAACGGCACCACCTTCCAGCTTTGGACCAACCGATCACAGGTCGTTTTTTTAGTTGATGGAACGTTTTATGAACTGAATCAAAAACAGTCGAATTCTTTTCAGAGACAGTTAAAAGAAGCCATTCAAAAGAGCTAGAATGATCTTTGAGAGAAAACTTTGAATTGCGAGGGTTTGTCTACATGCGAAGGGAGTCTCCTCATCAGAGACTCCCTTTTTTTATTTACTTTCTTCTGCTTGATACTTTTCTCTTAGCGCTCTTCTTAAAATTTTACCTGTTGTGTTTTTAGGAATATCATCTATGAAATGGATCGTTTGGGGCTGCTTATATTTTGCTAAATAGCGTGAACAATGTGTGATGATGTCTTCTTGATTGATGTGAGCATGTTTCTTAGGGGAAATGTAACAGACGACTGCCTCTCCCGTGTTCGGATCTGGCACACCGATGACAACGGCTTCTGCTACAGCTTCATGTTGATAGAGTACTTCTTCTACTTCTCTTGGATAAACATTATAACCGCCAACAAGAATCATATCCTTTTTCCGATCGACAATATAAATATATCCTTCTTCATCTCTTCTCGCCAAATCGCCAGTATACAGCCAGCCGTCTCTTAGTGCAGCTTCTGTATCTTCTGGCATTTGATAATAGCCTTTCATGATGTTTGGCCCTTTTGCTATCAGCTCTCCGACTTCATTTGGACCGACTTCTTCTCCTAGTTCATTCACAATTTTATTCTTCACATTCATAATGTCAGTCCCGACAGAACCTGGTTTTCTTTTTCCGTCAAGAGGATTGAATGCAGTCACTGGAGATGCCTCTGATAGCCCATAGCCCTCAAGGACCGTAACACCGAATTTTTTCTCAAAGCCATGGAGTAAGGCAACAGGCATTGAGGCACCACCTGATATACAGATCCTCACGGATGACATCGCTTCCTCATGCCCCTCCTGGCGGTACAAATAGTTATACATGGTGGGCACTCCAACAAATAGCGTTGGCTTCTCTTTTTCCATCATGCGCAAAAGCTCTGACGGGCTGAAATGCGGCAAGACATAAATCGTCGCACCATGAATCAACGGTGCATTCATACAGACTGTTAAACAAAATACATGGAACATTGGCAAAGCAGCAATAACCTTGTCCTTTTTATCAATCGATAAATACTCAGCGACATCTCTGGCATTTGAATAAAGGTTGAAATGAGTCAGCATGGCACCTTTTGGTTTTCCTGTCGTGCCAGATGTAAATAAAATAACAGCAGTATCATCTGGCTGAATGGAAGGATGTACGTTTTCATTCGCAGCACCTGACACAAGCTTTCCAAAGAAAACAAGTCGATCAGATACTTCCTTGAAGCTTGATCTGCACGCCGATTCATTTTCTGCACAAATAATGACTCTTTCAATCGACGGAAGCTGCTCATACACCTGCTCGTAAACTGGCAGAAGCTGTTCAGGCGCCACAATACCTTTCACATCGCCTGTGATGAGCATATATCCAATTTCACTAGGTGTATACGTTGGGTTAATAGGTACAACGACAAGCCCTGCCTTTAATGCGCCAAAAAAAGAAATGACAAAATGCGGTGAATTTCCTAAAATAAGCGCGATATGATCCCCAGCTTGAAACCCTTCGTTGACTAATCCATCTGCAAAACGCTCGATACTTGTCATCAGCTCTCGATAGGTCCACTTCTTTCCTTCAAAGATCAGTGCGATATTTTCTCCCTTCGTCATCGCCGTCTGCTGAAGATTTTTGATCAAATCCATTCTCCCACCCCTTACATGTCATCAATGAATGAATGACCATTCATTTTATGGCCGAACATTCCTCCTTTCTATTATAATAGACAATCGAAAAAATCCACAAGATCAAATGTAAATCGCTTTCATTTCCTTCAATCAAAAAAGCACTGCTATCTCTAGCTGTGCTTTCCCGCAATTAATAAATCAAATCAAGAAAATCCTCTTTTGATACGTTGCCGAAATAGTGGCGCATATCCATATCTTCTAAGACATCACTGATCGTTTTACGATCATATTGCTGTCCGATGAGCCGCTTCTCAATATCGGCAATATCCCCTACGCCAAAGAAATCACCAAAGATTTTGCAATCCTGGATCATCCCTTTTTTCACTTCTAATCGCAAATCAATGGAGCCTGCAGGGAATCTCTTAGAATGCTGCAAATTAAATTTCGGTGAACGGCCGTAGTTCCATTCCCATTTTTGATAGCGATCTCGAGAAATTTCGTGAATCTTTTCCCAATCCTTTTCAGTCAGGCGATATTGAGGCACGTCCCCATTTGTATCAAAAATGTAGCTTAAAAGAATTTTTCTAAATTCTTCTGTTGTCATTTTTTGATCCATCAGTTCACTAATATTGGCAACCCTGCTTCTAATCGATTTGATGCCTTTTGATTCAATTTTTTCTTTTTTCACATTTAAAGCCGAAACGACATGTTCAATTTCTGAATCAAATAGAAGTGTGCCATGGCTGAAAATACGTCCTCTTGTTGCGAACTGGGCATTTCCAGAAATTTTACGTCCATCTGCCATGATGTCATTTCTGCCGCTCAATTCAGCTTTAACGCCCAGCTTTTCAAGCGCTTTGATGACTGGCTCTGTGAACTTTTTAAAGTTATGGAAGCTGTCTCCATCATCTTTTGTGATAAAGCTGAAGTTTAAGTTCCCTTTGTCATGGTAAACTGCACCACCGCCAGATAAGCGGCGCACGACTTTGATTCCGTTGTCTTCCACATACTTTGTGTTGATTTCTTCTATTGTATTTTGGTTCTTTCCAATAATGATCGACGGCTGATTGATGTAAAACAGCAAATATGTTTCTTCTGGATCTAAATATTTTAAGCAATATTCTTCAATTGCCAAATTAATCATTGGATCATAATGTTGTTCGTTATCGATAAACAGCATCTCTATCTTCCTTCCTTGTTCCATCTAAGCCCTGAATGGGCAAGCTGTATACTGCCAGTATATAACGCCTGTGCTTCATTGACTAGGTCTTTATGACGACCAAAATGGGGCAGATGGGTGATGATGAGTTCCCCAACATTTGCTTCCGTTGCAATCTTTCCTACTTCCGTACTGTTCATATGTCCAGCACCTGATCCATCTTGTCCGGCGTAAAAATTGCTTTCGGCAATGAGCAGATCTGCCCCCTTGCTAAATGGAATAAATGCCTCCTGATAGCTTGAGTCTGCTGTATACACGACCACAGCATCTTCTGCCTGAATTCTCATCGCATAGCATTCTGCTGGATGAACCGTTTTCAAAAAATCAATTTGAAAGGGTCCGAGTTGAATCCCTTCTTTCGGCTGATAAGGCTTTGCCTTTGTATGTACATCATCAGAAAGCCGTCCAAATGCTTCTTGATCACCAATATGTCCATAGATCGGAAGCGGGCCGCTGCTTTTTCCTAAATGATATCCCACTAGCTTCGCATATTGGAGTGGTCCGATATCTGCAATATGATCGTGGTGATAATGAGAAAGGAGAACAGCATCTAGTTCTTCTATATCAATGTATTGCTGCAGCTTTGAAAGAACACCGCTTCCGCAGTCTATAAGTAGCCTGAAGCCATTTGATTCAAAAAGGTAGCCTGATGTCGCTTCACCAGCTGCCGGAAACCCTCCATAGCATCCAATTACGGTTAATTTCATCGTCATTTTTCCCTCCTTTTCTAAAAATCCCCTTCTTACAATATACCCATTTTTCATGAAAAAAGCATTCTTCCTGCCTATTGTTACAAAACAGATTGACAATTGTTAATCTGTTATAATACAATAATAGCAACAAAACGTATAGGAGGATGACAAATGCTAGGAAAAATCACAGAGTTTTTTAGAAATTTGCCCTCAAAAAAATGCACAAAATGTGGAAATGATTTAATGGAACAGCACGAGTGTTATGGTAATGAATGTGAGGAATGCTCACAAGTAAGTTATCTTAAATAAGGAAATAAATTGAATAAAAAAGCACTTTTTTCCTCCTTCGTCAGTTGGAGTCAAAAGTGCTTTTTATTTTTTCTGAAAAATAGGTAAAAAGGTAAAACCCCTGTCACAAAAGGGTTTTTTAGTATTTTCATATGATGAGTTTTAGTTCTGAAGACACTTTTTATTGACTCGAAGCAATGAAGGGGGTTCTAAATGTCTATTTTTTCTAACAATTTTGTATTTTCTTAATATAATTTTATCGTGGACGAACCTCTTTAATTTTAGTTATACTTTAATTCATATATTAAAACTTAATATGATGGGAATATTCCTTTAATGAATATGTTAGGGAGGAAATCTATGAAAAAATTAAAATTTGGATTGGCTACTCAAATCCTAATCGGTCTTATTCTCGGTGTCGTTGTTGGGGCAATCTTTTTCGGTAACCCAGGTGTCGAGACATACTTAAAACCAATTGGAGACTTCTTCTTAAGACTCATCAAGATGATTGTCATACCAATTGTCGTATCCAGCTTAATTTTAGGTGTTGCAGGTGCGGGTGATGGTAAAAAAGTAGGGAAACTAGGTTTTAGAACCATTCTTTATTTTGAAATTATCACAACATTTGCGATTGTCCTTGGTCTTGTCCTTGCAAACTTTGTACAACCTGGTGCAGGCGTTGACTTTGGACATGCAGAAAAACAAGATATTAGCCAATATGTTGAAACGGAAAAAGAGCAAAGCAGCAAATCAGTTGCTGATACGTTCCTTCATATCGTTCCAACGAACTTCTTCCAATCATTGGCGGAAGGTGATTTGCTTGCGATTATTTTCTTCACTGTGCTATTTGCACTTGGCGTTTCAGCGATTGGGGAACGCGGTAAACCAGTGCTCGCCTTCTTCGAGGGTGTATCACATGCCATGTTCCATGTCGTCAATGTTGTGATGAAAGCTGCACCATTTGGTGTATTTGCACTCATTGGTGTGACCGTATCAAAATTTGGTCTTGAATCTCTTATTTCATTAGGTAAGCTTGTAGGTCTTGTTTATTTTGCGCTCGCTCTCTTCCTTATCGTTGTATTCGGAATTATCGGAAAGATGATTGGCGTCAATATTTTCAGATTTCTTGCTTACATGAAAGACGAAATGCTTCTTGCCTTTAGTACATCCAGCTCTGAAACAGTTTTACCAAGAGTCATGGATAAAATGGAGCGCATCGGATGTCCAAAAGGCATTGTTTCGTTCGTTATCCCAATCGGTTATACATTTAATCTGGACGGTTCCGTCTTGTATCAAGCCATTGCTGCACTTTTCCTTGCACAGGTATATGGCATTGACCTTACGATCGTCCAGCAGCTTACACTAGTTCTTGTGCTGATGGTTACATCTAAAGGTATGGCTGCCGTTCCTGGTACTTCATTTGTTGTATTACTCGCGACATTAGGAACGATCGGTGTACCTGCTGAAGGTCTTGCATTTATTGCAGGTGTGGACCGTATCATGGATATGGCGCGGACAGTTGTAAACTTAACAGGAAATGCACTTGCAGCTGTTGTCATGTCTAAATGGGAAGGGCAGTATGACCCTGAAAAAGGACATCGTGTGATGACTGGACAAGAGGCACCTGAGCCAACACAGCTTTCAAGCTAATCAAAAAGAACCCCATCTATCAGGGGTTCTTTTTTTATGCTGTGATTAATGGTGATTGAACATAGTAGTAAAGGAGATCCGCTGTATGGATAAGTGAATCTTCATGTGTTCTTTCAAAAGCATGCGAGGAGTCTATACCAGGACCTATCAGTCCATGAATGATATCATGCCCTGCTCTAATGGCTGCTGATGCATCAGAGCCATAATAAGGGTAAATATCAAGGCGGTAATCAATGTTGTTCTCTTCTGCTAATGCAGCTAAATGCTTGCGTAATCCATAGTGATAAGGGCCGCTCGAATCCTTTACACAAATCGATACACTATATTCATCTGTTGATTGACCGTCACCGATCGCACCCATATCTACAGCTAGATATTCCACTGTTTCTTCTGGAATATTCGAGTTGCCGCCGTAGCCAATCTCTTCATTATTGGAAATTAAGAAATGCGTCGTATGCGGCAATGTGATCTTTTCCTTTTGAATCCGGTGGATGAGACGCAAAAGCAGCGCAACACTTGCCTTATCATCAAGATGTCTTGATTTAATAAACCCTGAAGACGTCACTTCCACTCTCGGATCAAATGAAATAAAGTCCCCTACTTGAATGCCAAGTGCTTTGATATCGTCTGCATTTTTCACCTTTTCATCGAGACGAATCTCCATATTTTCTTGATTTCGTTTCGCTTTTCCAGCATCCGCATAGACGTGTACGGATGTTTGATGCATAAGAATGGTCCCTGTGTATGTATGGCCTGATGCTGTTTCAATTTCACAATATTCGCCTTCAATTGAGTTATATTGAAAGCCTCCAATGAGTGCAAGACGAAGCCGTCCATTTGATTTAATTTCCTTAACCATCGCACCGAGCGTATCAACATGCGCTGTCAGCATGCGGTGTTCTTTGTCATCTGTCCCTTTGATGGTGGCAATTAATCCGCCTTTTCGATTTCGTTTTGTCTCAATATTCAAATCTTGTAAAAAACGTTCAACAAAGCCGATCACTTTTTCTGTATTGCCTGATGGACTTGGGATTGATACGAGCTTTTGAATCAGCTGAACGGTTTCGTTTACTTCAGTTATCATTCGGCATTTCCTCCTTTGTCTGAAAGCAATTCCTTCCATGTATGCCTTTTTCAGCATCTCTTCTTAAAATATATCGCTTCAGGTTCGAGATGTCTAATTTCAAATGAAAAATCCTTCCTCTATAAAGAGAAAGGATTCATAGATTAAGCTTCGTCCTGTTTCATTTTTCTTACGTTCCAAGCAAAGTATGCTGTTGTTGCTGCCATCATGATGATCGCAACTGTTCCAAGGATCGCTGCTTGGTGCCATAAATAGCTGTCATCACCGCTTGCAATGATCGTTCTAAATCCGTTGATGGTATACGTCATTGGAAGCAGACTATGAATGACTTGGAAGAATTTCGGCACAAGCTCAAGCGGGAATGTACCAGCACTTGCTGCGAGCTGAAGAACCAAGATAATAACGGCAATGAAGCGTCCTGGGTTCCCCATAGTTGTCGCCAGCAGCTGAATGATCGCTAAGAATGTCAGACTGACGATAATCGCAAAGAGATAGAAGCGCCAGAGGCTTTCCACCTCAAGACCAAGCCCAAAGATGAGCATGGAGCTTGCAATGACTGCTTGCAGGATACCGACAAAGAGGAGCACACTATATTTGCTGAAAAACCATTCAAACGCATTTCTAGGGCGTCCAGCAGGGTCTTTCATTGGGAATACAACAGTGAGCATGAGAGCCCCTACAAAGAGTCCCATCGATAAAATATAAGGTGTGAGCCCTGTACCATAATTATCGATCTTTTTCGCTGTATCATTTTCTGTTTTCACGGGACTCGCAATCATATTGTAATTGTCTTGACCCGCATCAATTTCTCCTGTTTCATCTGCGGCACTTTTTAATTTATCGGACAGCTTACCTGTACCGCTCTTTAAATCTCCCAATCCTTTATCGAGTGATTTTGAACCTTCAGCAAGCTTAGATGTGTTGCTTTGGATATTCGTTGAACCACTTTCCAGCTTATTTAACGCTGCACTAAGCTGGCTTGAACCATTCGCAAGCTTATCTGCACCGCTTTTCGCTGTATCAAGCTTTCCATTTGCTGTTTGCAGACCAACTTGTAATTGGCCTTGACCTGTTTGGAGCTTCAGTGCACCTTGATACAATTTATTCGTACCAGATGTCATTTGATCAATCGCATTTTGTATCGCGACTGTAGACGTGTACAGCTGTTCCGTTTTCTTTGGCAGCTGTTTGACTTGCTGCAGCTGAGCTTTTGCAGAAGCAACCGCAGATTGAACCTCACTAGCATCAGGCAGTTCCTGCAAGGCCGCTAAGCTTTGTTCAAGTCCAGACAGATCAGGCAGTTCGATTTTAGGCAGACTGTCAAGCTGATCCATTGCCGCCTTTTTCTCTTCATCTGTCATTGAGCTGTTTTGGATGATGCTTTTTACTTTAGCATCTCGATTCGATAACGCTTCTTTTAATGAAGCCAGTTTTGTACTAAACGTTTTTGCGTCTTTTTTCACCTGATCAAGTTTAGGCGCCATCTTTTCAAGATTCGCTAATTCTGGTGACGACAAGACTTTTTCTACTGCTTCAATTTTTTCTGAAAAAGATTGTGCTTTGTTGTTTAGCTGCTCAATACCCGCTGTAAATTGCGGCATTTTAGAAGCGAGCTGCTGATGACCTTCGCGGCTTGTGTTTAGCCCTTCAGTCAATGTATCAATCCCTGTACCAAGCTCTCCAAATTTCTGATCGATGGTTTGATAGCCTGTTAAGAGCTGGCCAAGACCGCTGTCAAGAGATTGTATCCCTGTGTTCAGTTCACCCATTTTACCAGCAAACTGATGAACACCTTCGCTATAGGTTAACGTTCCCTCAGCCAATTTTGCTAGATTTTCTTTTAATTTGTTACTGCCATCTTTTGCATTTTTTGTTCCGTCATCAATTTTCTTCGCACCATCGCTTGCTTGATCTAAGCCTTTTGCAATCGTTTTGAAGTTATCAAAAATGACCTCTGCGTAATTTTTTGTGACTTCCTTTGAAACCGAATCTTTTAATTTGATAATGGCATTATTCGCAATTTGTGACGCCGCATAGTTGGCGCCTGGATTCGTATAATATTTCAGATTCGATTTTTTCGGATGTTTATCAAGGACTGTACTTGCATTTTTCGAGAATTCCTTTGGTATTTCCACGACGAGATAATAATCCTCGTTATTTAATCCCTTCAAGGCTTTTTCTTCACTATCGATAAAGTTCCATTTGAAATTATCATTTTTCTTTAATTCCTTCACTAAATCATCGCCGACATGCAGTGTTTTTCCGTCATAATGACTGCCTTCGTCCAAGTTGACAACTGCTACAGGCAATTGATCAACTGTACCATATGGATCCCAGTACGCTTTTAAAAATACACCGCTGTAAATCAGCGGAATAAATAAGACAGCGAAAATCGGGATCAGTAGTTTTTTGCTCGTCACAATGTCTTTCCATTGATTCCGAATTAAATTCATTGCTGTTTTCCTCCCATAGATGAATGACTAAATTTAGAATTTGGTCATTTGAACTTAAAAAAAGTTATCTTGCTGCTAAAAGTCCTTTGAGTACATAAAGCTCCAGCGACTCGGCCACCTCTTCTTTTGTTAAAGGCTCGTATCGCTTTTCCCAATCAAAAATAAGTGCAATATATAGTTTCACCATCACAAATGCAGTCAATTCAGGATCACATGGCTTAATATCGCCTTTATCAATCGCTTCTTTTACTTTCGTTTTAATATAGCGAATGATCATTTGCTCCATCTTCTCAATCATTTCCTTGACCGCTGACGTGCCAAGCTTCGCATTTTCCTGAAAGATTTTGATTGTGAGCTGGTGATTTTTTCGAAATTCCAATATTGCAAAGAGTGCTAAATGAAGGTTTTCAGAGAAACTTTTCTCCTCATCCATTGCTTCATCCGCAATTTTCCTCATCTCACTTAAAAGGGATGTAAAAATTTCATCGAACAGCTCTTCTTTGTTTTTGAAAAAGGTATAAATGGTTCCTTTTCCGACGTTGGCAAGCTTCGCCACAAGGTCCATTGTGGTGGCTTTATACCCGAATTGAGTAAATGCCTTCGTAGCCCCGTCTAAAATCATTTGTCTCCTATCAACACTCATGATCTCACTCCCAAAATGACTATTTGAACGTTTTGGTCATTAAGTACAGAAAGTAATATACCATATCCTTTTCTCCAGATGCAACAACTTTGTTCACTTTTATGATTCACAACTCTTTTTGAATTATTCGAACATGAAAAACTCCCTTTCCTTGATAGAAAAGGGAGTTTGTTTTATGAAAATAGATAAGATACAGCCTCTGAAATGGCAGCTTTTCCTTGATCAATACAATCAGGGATTCCGACACCTTCAAAAGCAGCACCTGTGATATAAACACCAGGATATGATTGCTTAAACGTTTCTCGCATGTTCGAAATGGCTTTTTGATGACCGACGTGATATTGCGGCATGCTCGTCTTCCAGCGAGTCACTGTTGTCAGTTCTGGATCTGCTTTAATATCCATAATTTTCTTCAAATCCTCCAGTACAATGCTGACGATTTGATGGTCTGACTGTTCGACAATTGATTCGTCGCCAGCCTTCCCTACATAAGCACGCAATAATGTTTTTCCTTTAGGAGCTGTATGCGGCCATTTTTTGTTCGTCCACGTACAAGCTGTAATAGAGAAATCACTGTTTCTTGAGATGACAAAACCAGTACCGTCATATTCATTATGAACATCCTCTTCTTTAAAACCGAGTGCAACCGTTGCAACAGAAGTAGATGTCATATCATGCAAGTACTCAAGCCCCGCTTCTTTTGGAAACATGGAATAGATCGATTGATGAGGAGTTGTCACAATGGCTGAATCAGCCAAAAGCGTTTGACCGCTGTCTAACTGCACACCGTAGCCCCCATCTGTTTTTTCAATCTGCTTCACTTTTGTCCCTTTATAAATCGTTGTCAGCTTGAGCTTGCTTTCTACTGCTTCAACAAGCGCTTGAAGTCCTTGATTGATCGTTTGGAACTGCCCTTGTTTTTTCGCTGTCACTTGCTGCGCTTTCGCATGCTGCTGTGATTTTTTCATCCCAAGAATCAAACTGCGATGCTTTTGTTCTGTTTGATAAAACTGCGGGAAGGTGGACATTAAGCTGAGACGGTCAATGTCACCTGCATAAATGCCTGATAGAAGAGGTTCGATTAAATTCTCAACTACTTCATCACCGACACGTCTTCTAAAAAATTCACCGAGCGACTGATCTTCTGTTTGCTTGCTTTTTGGCAAGACGAAATCCATTGCGGCTCTCGCTTTTCCTGCAACTGAAAAAAGACCGGTTGTGATGAATGGGCTGATTTGAGTTGGAATACCCATGACAGCGCCTTTTGGCATCGGGTGAAGGGTTTCATTGACTAGTACATACGCCTGCCCTGTTTCATTATTGACGAGCTGATCGGATAAACCTACATCTTTCGCCAGCTGCGGTCCACTGACCTTTCTTTCTAAAAATGAATCAGGTCCACGTTCAATGATGTAGCCGTCTTTATATAATGTTTGGATTTTTCCACCTAGCCTAGGGCTCGCTTCAATAAGAGATATTTGAATGGGAAGACCTTTTTCTTCGACTTCCTTTTCCAAATAGAAGGCGGCGGCTAAACCAGTGATGCCACCGCCAATGATGACAAGGTGTTTTTGATTGTCATGCATAGGATCGCCTTCTTTTATATAATTACTTGCTTTCGTCAAGCTTCTTTAATACGACAGTTGCGAGGGCATCAATAAATGCTGGTTTCGCATTTGGCATTTCTGGTCGATAGTAGGCTGCACCGATTTCATCTGTCACGACTTTACATTCATAATCGTTGTCGTATAACACTTCAAGATGGTCAGCGACAAACCCAACAGGCACATATACGAACGTTTTATAGCCTTTTTGTTCGAATAGGTCCCGTGTTAAGTCTTGAACGTCTGGTCCAAGCCATGGATCAGGCGTGTTGCCTTCGCTTTGCCAGCCAATTTCATAATGTTCAATTCCTGCACCTTCTGCAATCATTTTGGCAGATTGTGCGAGCTGATCAGGATATGGATCTCCTGCTGCAATAATCTTTTCAGGAAGGCTGTGTGCAGACACAATGAGTACGGCTGATTCTCTTTCCTCTTCACTCATTGATGCATACGTATCCTTCACTTGTTTCACCCAATAGTCCACAAACTTCGGCTCATCGTACCAGCTTTCCACAGACGTAATCTTCAGATTGCCAAGCTTGTCTGCCTCATCTTGTGCACGCTTGTTATACGATTTCACGCTAAAGGTTGAAAAATGCGGCGCAAGAACAATACTCACTGCTTCTGTGATGCCGTCCTTGTGCATCTCTGCAACTGCATCCTCAATGAACGGCTCAATATGCTTTAAGCCAATATAGACATGAAATTCAATGTCGTCTTGGATGTCGTTCAAATGATCACACAAACCATTTGCCTGCTGTTCGGTAATTTTTGATAAAGGAGAAATACCGCCGATTGCCTTGTAGCGATCCTTCAAATCTTGCAGCATCTCTGGCTCCGGCTTTCTGCCTCTACGGATATGTGTATAATAACGCTCAATATCTTCTTCTTTATATGGGGTGCCATATGCCATGACAAGAAGTCCCATTTTCTTTTTCTCCACAACCAACACTCCTTCAGATCATTTGAAATAGTTTAGATGGATGATTTTTTATGTGTCGCTGAATAATCGTGAATAAAATCTGTCAGCTTCTTTAACGTATCTGGTGAAACATCTGGAAATACCCCATGACCTAAGTTAAAGATAAAGTGATCTGATTTCATTCCTTGATCTAAAATATCTTTTGCTCTCTCTTCAATGACTTCCCAAGGAGCAAGTAAAATAGTTGGATCAAGGTTCCCCTGTAACGTTTTTGTGAGCCCTTCTTTTCTTGCTTCGTCTACACTCATACGCCAATCCAGTCCAACCACATCAAGCGGCAGGTCATGCCAATCTTTCGCTAAATGGCTTGCACCAACTCCATACATGATCATTGGGACGTTTTCAGACTTCAGCTCCGTGAAAATTCGCTGCATGACAGGCTTAATGAATGTCCGGTAATCTGCTGCATTTAAAGCACCAACCCATGAGTCGAAAATTTGAAATGCGCTGACCCCGGCTTTTACCTGCGCACGTATGTACGTGATCGTCATATCAGCTAACTTGTTCATGAGCAGCATCCACGCCTCAGGATCACTGTACATCAGCGCCTTTGTTTTATGATAATTTTTAGATGGACCGCCTTCAATCATATAGCTTGCCATCGTAAATGGTGCGCCAGCAAAACCGATAAGCGGAACATTCAGCTGCTCCTTCGTTAAAAGCTGAATGGTATCAAGCACATATGGCAGGTCTTCTTCAGGATGAAGTTCCCCAAGACGTTCAATATCTGCTTTAGATCGAATCGGTGCATCAATCACAGGTCCAATTCCATTTTTAATTTCTACGTCCACTCCAATAGCCGGAAGCGGGGTCATAATATCTTTATATAAAATAGCGGCATCTACACCATATTGTTCTACAGGAAGTCTTGTTACATAAGCACATAACTCTGGCTGATGCGTAATTTCAAATAGCCCGTATTTTTCTTTAAGGGCACGATATTCAGGCTGTGAGCGTCCTGCCTGTCTCATATACCAAACTGGTACATGGTCTGTTTTTTCCCCTTTACACGCCTTTAAGAACGTGTCATTAAAAACCTTCGTTTTTCCCATTACCTTTCATTCCACCTTTCGCCTTATACTCTCTTTTTGTACAAGGCTCAAACCTGCTTTTACTATACCGTTTTTTCAAGGCACGGTATACTAAAGCGGCTCAATGTTCAAAAAATCGCCGAATATTAACGTCCAAAAGCCTCTGGCTTGACATATGGACTGCCTTCTCCTTCTTCTTGCGTTTGGGTATTATATGGAACAACCTTATACTCTGCATTTGAAAATACATTGGCATACGGCATTGTATAGCTGTCCACGCCTGTCACTGTGTCGATCAGCGTCTCGCTTCCATTTCTCTTTTCATAGATGCGGTATTCAATGCGTTTATCCTCCTGATTGTCCCAAGACAGCTCTAATGTAAACAAGCCTTTGATTTTAAACGCATAGCGGGCTTCAAATCCTGATAGTCCTTCTAAATGGATGGGCGACTCGAGCTCTTTTATCCCCTCTGGTTTTTCAAACGTTTCATTGGTGATTTGAGCTGCTGTTAAAATATCTTTAAACAGCTGCACAGGGTATTGACTGCCTCCAGTTAAATAGTGGCTGTTATCGGTTTTGTCATACCCCATCCAAATTGCACCCGTTGTACTAGGCGTATAGCCGGCAAACCAAGCATCCTTTGTTGCACCTTTCACACCTGAATATGTGGTCGTACCTGTCTTACCTGCTAAATCTCCAGCGTATGAACCGCTCTGGGCTGTCCCGCCCTTGACAACTTGCTGAAGCATTCTTGTCATATTCCAAGCATTCTGCACACTAAATACTCGTTCTTGCTGACTACGATTCTTTTCTACAGTTTCTCCTTCATCATTGGTGATTTTTTGAATAAAGAAAGGCTTTTTATATACGCCTTCATTTGCAAAAGTATGAAAGGCTCCAGCAATCTGTAATGGAGAAACTCCTTTTTCTAAACCGCCAAGTGCAATAGCTAAGCCTTTATCCGAGATATCTATCCCCATTTTCTCGAGATATGATTTCGACATATCAATGCCCAGCTGGCTTAATGTCCACACAGCAGCGGTATTTTTACTTTTCATGAGGGCTTCCACCATTGTGACCCTGCCTTCATACTGCCCATCGTAATTCTTAGGTGAATAGCCATCATAGCTTTTTTCTTTGTCTTCAAGCAGTGAATAAGGTCTGAATTTTTTCTCCTGCATTGCCGGACCGTAGACTGCGATCGGCTTAAAAACAGATCCCGGCTGCCTAACAGCTGTCACCCTGTTGTAGCCTCTCGCCTGATATTCTCGTCCACCGATGGCTGCTTTCACTCCACCAGACTCGTTATCAATGAATACGGCGCTGCCTTCCGGAGAACCGCTTTTTCCCGGGAAATAACGGTTGTTCTTCATCGCATCATAAGCGGTTTTTTGCAGATTCATATCAATCGGAACTGTAATGGTATAGCCGCCTTGAAGCAATTGTTCATGCGAAATGGCATACTCTGATTCTGCTTCTTTAATAATGAGATCAACATAGCTGTCCACCCAAGGCGTTTCTGATTTCTTTTTTAAATGAATGCCTAGTGTTCTCCCTTTTGCTTCTACTGTTTCTGTTGAAGACAAATATCCTTGTTCGTTCATTAAATTCAGGATGGTGTCCCGCCTCTGTTTATTTTTATCAGGGTGTAAAACAGGCGAGTAAGAAGATGGTGCCTTTGGCATCGCAGCGAGTGTGGCACCTTCGCTGACCGTTAAATCTTTCACATCCTTACTAAAATAATAATTGGCTGCTGCCTGAATACCATAAACACCATGGCCAAAGTAAAGCTGATTCAAATACATCTCTAGCAGCTTATCCTTTGAATAATCTCTCTCTAAATTAATGGCAATAATGACTTCTTTCGTTTTTCGAAGAAAGGTTTTGTCATTTGTGAGAAAAATATTTTTTGCGAGCTGCTGGGTAATTGTACTGCCGCCCTCTACCTTCCCTCCTGCTAATATATCTCGATAAACCGCCCTTGAAATAGACTGTGCATCAATTCCGTGATGCTCATAAAAACGCTTGTCCTCGACAGCCACAAAAGCTTTTGCTACTTTATCAGGCACCTCTTTTAATGACACAGGGTCCCGATTTTCTGAATACATGCTTGTGAGTTCTTTTCCATTCTGATCAATGATTTTGGAGGAAGCGTGAAAAACAAGCTTCTTTTCATCTATGACATAATGTCCTAAAAATAAAATCGTCAGATAGCCAATGAATGAGAGTACGATTGTACTTCCTGCAATGACTAATGGAATGATTATCTTCTTTTTCTTCAAATTAGGTCACCTCATTCCTTTATACGGATAGTATGGGATGTATTGCTTCATAATATGTTTTATGGATTGACTGCCAAAGAATTATATATCATTCTTTTGTTATACTATCAAGCAGGAGGCGGTTTAGATGAATTTCTATATTACATATGGAACAGCAGATTTTTTGCATAAAATCGCAAAGAAACACCATCTGGAAAATCTGCTTTATATGGTCGGAAAAGAACAAGCAGCTCTTTTTCATGAAACGGAGGGTGAGACTGTATTTAAAGCCCCTCATGCCTATGATGTGATTTATGCGAAAGGCGGGCTTGTCCAATCTGGTTTCGTCACCTTGAATCATATCCCTGTTAAGCTTGAAAGCAGAGCACTGTTTGAATCCACCTTTCAGAAAAAGACGAACATCTCAGAACATCAGCGCGGCTTCCAGGCTATTCGCGTTTTAAGACCTAAAAAAGATGAAGAAGTTTATTTGATTTTGACACTTTGGGAATCAGAGGACTTATTTCAAGACTTTCAAGAATCAGAAGCATTCTTTCAGCCACACGAGGATACAGGCTCCATTTTCTCTCGTCCAGCTTACCTCACATCCTACCATGCCGTCACAGACAATTAAGGAAGTGCTGCTCTCAGCACTTCTTTTTTTCATTAAAAAAAGCCCAGTCGCCTGGGCTCTTCATTTTATGAACTTGATTTCAGCTCGTACCGGTGAATGATCGGCTGAAGCACATAGAAATTCAGCAATATCCACCCTAATAAGACCGGCCACTTCAACATAGGTGAAGCACCTTTCAATTGAATCAGCAGCACCAATAGTGGAATCAAGCAGATCATAAAAAAACTCATTTTTGAGACAAAGGTTTCTTTGATTTGATGCCGGCAGCTTGGACACATCATCATTTTCGTATGTGATAAATGAAATTTTTCGACGAAAGAAAATGTTTTTGAACAATTTGGACAGCTTCCCAACGCTACTCCTCCCTTTCCCTGCTTCATATCAACTTCGACTTTTATGTAAAATGACCTTTGGATACTGACCACGAAATCCTCTTCTGTTGAAAGATTCTAACAATTACCATACAATCAGTAAAAGAGCATGAAGGAGGTTTTCGATTCAATGACAATATCCACTTTACAAAAAAGCATCAATGAACGTCTTGATGAACATTATGAGGAAATGGTTGAAATTAGACGCCATCTCCATATGAATCCTGAACTTTCTTTTCAGGAAGAAGAAACAGCCGCTTTCATCGCCAGCTACTATGATACATTACAAATACCTACGCGCACCAAGGTGGGCGGTCATGGCGTACTCGCTTTTATTGAAGGAGCTTCTCCGGGACCAACCATTGCCCTCAGAGCTGATTTTGATGCACTTCCCATCCATGATGAAAAAGATGTACCTTACAAATCAACAAAGCCTGGTGTGATGCATGCGTGCGGTCACGATGGGCATACTGCGACACTTCTTGTATTAGCAAAAGTCTTGCATACGCATCGTGATCAATTAAAAGGAAAGATCGTCCTCATTCATCAGCATGCAGAAGAATATGCTCCCGGCGGTGCAAAACCAATGATTGAAGACGGCTGTTTAGACGGGGTCGATGTGATATTCGGTACGCACCTTTGGTCTTCAGAGCCTTGTGGCACGATTCTTTATAAAAGCGGGAACTTTATGGCAGCGGCCGATCGTTTCTCCATTCAAGTCCAAGGGAAAGGCGGACATGGCGCCCAGCCTCATTTAACCAAAGATGCCGTACTCATCGGTTCACAAATCGTCGCAAACCTGCAGCAAGTCGTTGCACGTAAAGTCAATCCAATTGATTCTGCTGTTGTTTCTGTTGGAGGTTTTGTAGCAGAGAATGCCTTTAACGTTATTGCAGATTCAGCTGTTTTAACGGGTACAGCACGATCCTTTGAAGAAAGTGCACGGCATATTATCGAACGAGAAATTGAACAGGTGGTAAAAGGGGTATGCCAGATGCATGATGCTGCCTACACATATGAATACGTAAGAGGATACCCTGCTGTCAAAAACCATCCAAAGCCGACTGAATATATTGCTGGCATCGCAAACCAGACAGAAGGTGTCACAGAAGTAAAAGAAGCGGAAACCCAAATGGGCGGAGAAGACTTTGCTTACTACCTTCAGCATGTCCCTGGTACCTTCTTCTACACAGGCGCCATGCCGGAAAACAGCAAAGACGTCTATCCACATCATCATCCAAAGTTTGATATCAACGAAAAAGCAATGCCTATCGCAGCAAAGGTTCTCGCTAACGCCGTTCTTTCCTACAATGAATAAAAAAAAGCCGCTGTCATCAGCGGTTTCAGCGTGTAGACAAACCCTCGCATTCGGTGTCAGGTCTGCGCTCCGGTGCTCACGAATGTCAAATTCGCTCCGCTCCGCTGCTCGTCCTTCCTAGACTGCAAAGGTTTTCTATCACGCTGTGCTGAAAAGAAGACAAAGGGCTAAAATAAAGATTATTTTAGCCCTTTGTCAACAATCTGAAGCCGCTGTCATCAGCGGCTTTTCTATTTCATTTCTTTCAATATTCGCAAGTGAAATACATGGCGTGCAACCTCTCCGAGCTGTCCTGTCAGCTGATGATTTGCCACCCCGCCAACAGCGGCTCCGACGACCGGCATTAATTGAAACAGCTTTACAAGATCAATATAATCTCGATACTCCTGCTGAAAGCTGTACCAATCCATTTCCTCGCGGCTCGTTTCCCAATCATCTATGATCTTCATCATTTTTTGACGATGGGCACTGCTGGAAAAGGCGAGCTGAAATATACAGAGCAAAAAGAGTCTTTCCTCCTTTTGAGATAAATCAAAGCCATAAATACTCGCCAGCTCATAAAGACATTTCATCTTTATGCTCAGCAGCAGCGGAAAGTCTGCCATTCCGAGGAATAAACCGCCTGCACCTGTTCCAACCCCTTCGATAGCAGCCGCCTTTTGGTAATACTTCACTTTATCCTTTGCCAGTTCATTTCGTTCTACAATAGATAATTGTTCATCAATCACTGAAAATGAAGTAAAGTGTGATCCTGATACGGTGGATTCAACCATTGTTTTGACTGCACTTGTGATGACTTGATGAAACCTGGCAGGAATTCGGCGGTTCACCTGCTGCTGAACTCCTTTTGAAAACCGTTCGATCTTTGAAGGTTTTCTTAAAAAACGTGTTTGAAAAAGAATGGCTTCTTCATACAACTCCCATTCAGCTGCATTCATCCGGTCCCCTCCTTGATGTCATCATACGCTCGCTGTAATCTCCACTTATCTCATCTTTTTTAACCTGCTTTGTACGTAAGGCTTAAAGAGGACAAGCACAAACGCTACAGAAATGAGAAGGGCAAGTCCGCTTCCCTGCCAGCCTCCTGCTGGAAGTACCGCACAGCTCAGCAATATCGATTGGATGATGAGCACATTACGGACGAGAACAAAAAAGCTTCGATCCTTTTCTTTTTGAGAAACTGGATAAAGTGCCTGTAATGAAAGATGAGCAAAGTGCTTCGTTAACGGCACAAGCTGTACACCTGTGATAAATACTGTGAACAAGACTAGTAACGCACCCACCCAGCCTGCTGCACCTGTATACAAAATAATCAGGACAAACACGGCCGTTAATCTAAACACCAGACCAAAATAGTCATTTGAGCGTACAAACGCCCTCACATACATATAAGAAAAAGTTTTACGCTGATCATAAGGAACAAACTTCAACATCCAGTCCATGTATGCTCTTCTTTTCACCTGTTTCTTTAAGTGAGGAACATCTGTAAATAAGTTTGCCAAACGATAAAAGCGCTGCTTCCGTTTTAATTCATCAGAAATATGCAGTTCCCATTGAAAGGGCTGTTTTTTCACTGCATTTGTTAAGTAGACAAGATAGACACCATAGATAAGATAAAAAACGATTGCAATCGCATAGGCTGCCTGTAAGATGGTGTAGATCAACATCATATTTAATAGAAAACGAAGGGCTGCATCGAGCCATCTCACGTGTTTTCCTTGAAAATAAGTCATTCTCCATTGAATGGCTGTATTCAGGCCCTTTATTAAGATCATTTGCGCCAATATCAGCACATACTCCGTGATGCCTCCTGAAGACACCGCCGAATAAAGCGGAAGTGCGACAATGGATACAGCAATGAGAGGAAACAGCTGAGAAATGAAACTAAAGTTAAACGCTTGTTTTAAGTAAGGCTCCATCTTCCCTTCCAAAGGAAGCAAAAACACGAGATCGGCTTCTTTAATCAACGTACGTACGTAAGAGCTTGTCAGCACCAATGAGAAAACAACTGCCATCACCCAGTAGGATGGGAAGTGAGCTGGAATATGTTTGAGCCAGCTGCTGTACCAGCTTGCTCCGCCTGCAAGGAAAAAAATGAGCACAATGACAAGATGATCGTTGAACATGTATTTTAAGTATTTTCTTGTTTCTTGTATGTGTTCCTCTAATCTTGATTTCCAAATAGTAAGCGTTGTTTTACTCATAGCTTTCTTCCTTTGTTAATTCCAAATAAAGATCATCGAGTGTCGCATCTCTCATATCGAACTGTTCTCTCAGCTCTGCCAGTGTTCCTTTCGCTCTGATTTCCCCTTCGTGCAAAATAATGAAGGAATCACAATAGCGCTCAGCTGTCGCTAAAATATGCGTTGACATCAGGACACTAGCGCCGCTTTTCTTCGCTGCATTCATCCGTTCAAGCAGAGCATTGATTGCAAGAGGATCAAGCCCTAAAAACGGTTCATCGATGATATACAGCTCTGGTTCCACAAGGAATGCACACATAATCATGACCTTCTGCTTCATTCCTTTTGAAAAATGAGCAGGGAACCATTTCAGCCTTTTCTCCATTCGAAATTCTTTCAGCAATGATGGCAGGCGTTCGTCTAATTGTTCCTTTGATAGACCGTAAGCCATCGCTGTCAGCTCTAAATGCTCTTTTAACGTTAATTCTTCATATAAAACAGGTGTTTCAGGAATAAATGTAAATTGTGAACGATACGCCTCTTGGTCGTCTTGAAGAGTTCGTCCATTCAATTCAATGACACCTTTATGCGGTTTCATGAGCCCGATAATATGGCGGATGGTTGTACTTTTCCCCGCCCCGTTTAAGCCAATGAGACCGACGATTTGATTTCTTTCTAATTCAAATGAAATATTTTTTAGAACGGGATTCTTCGTATATCCGCCCGTTACATCTTTTACAGTGAGAAGGGACATGAATTCGTTCCTTTCTTTCTTTTTTCCTTTATAGTAACAAAAACGAATGATAATTTGAAATGTTTACCTATAGACGAGTCATGAATAAAAAATAGGCGCTTTGGTCATCATAATGTATGTAGAAGAAATGAACTTGATGACCAATAAGTAAATGAGGTGTTTGTTAAAGGCAAAGAACCGCATGACAAGTTGGTTTTTCATCTAAAAACCTTAGCTTCTGTTTTGCTTCACTGATTCTTGATTTTTGTGTCCTATACAATATGTATACGACAAACCAAAACGTCAAATGAGGTGTTTACGGCAGAAATAGCAGGCACATGAATTCTTTATTTCAGTCAATAGAGAATTCAAAAGGCATTCGAATGAAAGCATCAGCATTTCTTCTGCAGGAGCAGGATGAGCGACCAAAGGAGTTCGCTTGTCCTGTTTTCTTTTTTGCTTCTTTTTGTGATACGATAAAGGAAAAATAATGAGGAGTGACATGGCGTGAGCGACTGCATTTTTTGCAAGATCATTGATGGAGACATTCCATGTGCAAAAGTATATGAAGACGAGCATGTATTGGCTTTTCTTGATATCAGCCAAGTAACAAAAGGACATACCCTTGTAATCCCGAAAATACATAAAGAAAACATCTATGAGATGACACCAGAAGTGTCTAACCACTACTTCCAAGCGATTCCGAAAATTGCAAGGGCGATCAAACAGGAGTTTGAACCAATTGGGTTAAACCTCCTGAACAACAACGGTGAAAAAGCCGGTCAATCGGTGTTCCATTACCATATGCATATCATTCCGCGCTACGGAAAAGGCGATGGCTTTGGTGCCGTATGGAAATCACACCAAGATCAATACACGTCAGAGGATTTAAAAGACATTTCTTCTGCCATCCACACGCGGCTTACCTCATCTTAACAGGTGAGGTTCAGCGTGTAGACAAACCCTCGCATTCGTTGTCAGCTCTGCGCGCTGGTGCTCACGAATGTCAAATTCGCTCCGCTCCAGTGCTCGAGCTTCCTAGACTTCAAAGGTTTTCTTTCACGCTGAAAAAAAGACAAAGGGCTAAAATAAAGATCATTTTAGCCCTTTGTCAACAATCTGTACCTCATCTTAACAGATGAGGTTTTTCTTATTTCTGCCCTCTTTTTATCGCTACCATCTCTTAATAGTAAGATATTTTGAACGATTCAAATTTTTTGTCCAAATGCTTCAAATTTGTGATAGGATGGTTTTATCTTTTGATCCATTAACGCGAGAAATAGGGAGAGATTGTGATGAAGCGAACGACAAATTTTAATGCTGGTCCGGCGGCACTGCCGCTAGAAGTGCTTCAAAAAGCACAGGAAGAACTTGTTGATTTTAAACAAACTGGGATGTCTGTGATGGAGCTTTCTCATCGCAGCGGTGAATATGAAGAAGTCCACAATAAAGCAAAAGCGCTTTTGGTGGAACTGATGGACATTCCAGAAGATTATGAAGTCCTCTTTTTACAAGGCGGAGCTAGTCTTCAATTTGCGATGATTCCTATGAACTTCTTACATGAAGGCGAAACGGCTCATTTCATTCAAACAGGCGCTTGGTCAGAAAAAGCATTGTCAGAAGCAAAAGGGTTTGGTCAGACATCTGTGCTTGCTTCAAGTGAAGATGACAACTACTCGTATATTCCAGAAGTAGATACTTCCGGTTTAACAGATGGTGCTTACTTACACATCACATCGAACAATACGATCTTCGGTACTCAGTGGAAAACGTTCCCGCACACGTCACTGCCGCTCATTGCGGATATGTCCAGTGATATTCTCAGCAAAAAAATAGACGTTTCTTCATTTGATCTCATCTATGCTGGGGCACAAAAAAACCTAGGGCCTTCAGGTATCACGATTGTGATTGCACGCAAACGTTTATTAGAGAAAGAGAAAAGCAGCACGCCGAAAATATTAAAATATTCAACACATGCAAAAGCTAACTCTCTTTATCATACACCACCGACTTTTGCGATTTATATGCTGTCACTTGTCCTTGAGCATGTCAAACAAGCTGGCGGTGTAGAAGCAGCGGAAAAACGCAATGAACAAAAAGCAGGCATTCTCTATGATACCATTGATCAAAGCGGCGGTTTTTATCAAGGGCATGCGCGCGCTGACAGCCGTTCACATATGAATGTCACCTTTACTCTTCGCGATGATGCACTTACTTCTTCCTTTGTGGAAAAAGCAAAGCAAGAGCAAATGGTTGGACTTGCCGGCCACCGTTCTGTCGGTGGATGCAGAGCATCTATTTACAATGCGGTCTCAATTGAAGACTGCCAAAAGCTTGCGGACTTTATGAAAAAGTTCCAGCAAGAAAATGAGTAAAAAGGCTTTTCTATAGAGAAATAAATTTGTTATAATAACGAGAAATATAAAGTCATGACTCTTGCAATAAATGATGAGCCATATTATTGGAGAGTCCTATAAGAGCTTAGCAGAGGAGAGCATAGAAATGAAAACAAAAGAATTAGTGATTATGTCATTGCTTGCAGCAATGGGAGCTGTCTTGCATACGATTTTCCCACCCATCTTTTTCGGAATGAAACCTGATATGATGCTGGTCATGATGTTTTTAAGCATCATCCTTTTCCCAAAGGTACAGCATGTTGTCGTGATTGCGCTAGTGACTGGTGTCATTTCTGCATTAACAACGGGATTCCCAGGCGGACAAATTCCGAATATGATTGATAAGCCAGTGACAGCCTTTATCTTCTTAGCCCTTTTCTTATCTTGCTTGAAGATAAAGAACAAAGTCGTGCTGACCGCTGTATTAACTGCGATTGGAACCATCGTATCCGGCGTGATTTTCTTATCTGCCGCTTTACTGATCACTGGACTGCCAGCTGCATTACCGGCACTTCTTGTGGGTGTTGTCCTGCCAGCAGCCGTGATTAATACCATCGCTATGGTATTTGTCTTCCCAATTGCTCAGTCCATTCTGAGACGTGCAAGAATGATAGAAGTTGCTTAACGAATAACCGAACCTCTTCATGATAGATGAAGAGGTTTCAGATTGTTGACAAAGGGCTAAAATGATCTTGATTTTAGCCCTTTGTCTTCTTTTCAGCGTGATAGAAAACCTTTGAAGTCTAGGAAGGACGAGTACTGGCGCGGAGCGAATTTGATATTCGTGAGCACCAGCACGCAGGACTGACAAAGAATGCGAGGGTTTGTCTACACGCTGGAACCTCTTCATGATAGATGAAGAGGTTTTTTTCATGCTTTTATAAAAGAAAAAGGGTCAGCAGCAAAATGAGGAGCGAAATTCCTGCACCAGCCGCACACACAAGTGCTTTTTGCTTTAAAACATGTTTTGGCGGATAAGACCCTGCATACCCAAGCTGTCTTGCATAATGAATAGAACCACCTGTAAAAACGATGACGATACACATAAAAACGAACAGAAAGACAGACAACCTTCTCCCCTCCCTTTTCTTCAAAAGTATGCTAAAATAAAGCAAGCTATGTATGGAAGTTCAATGAAGCTGATCGTCAGCTCAGAGAGAACATGCGAATGTGTAAAATTTGACTAGAGGTGATTTGAATGGCTAGTGGACGTTCTTTATTAACAGGATTATTTGTAGGCGGTCTCCTCGGAGGTGCGGCAGTGCTCCTGACGACTCCCTCTTCTGGCAGAGATGTGCGCGGAAAAGTGAAAGACGGCTATGACAAATTCGAAGATACGCTGACAAAATTAAAAAGAGATGGACAAGCTTTAAAAGAGCAAATCGTGGAAACAGCAAAAGAAAGCGCAGAGGTAATTAAAGAAGTCGGGTCTGAATTGCAAACATCGATTCAGCAATGGCGCGAAGAAATCAAACCTCATCAGCAGGACTTACAAAAGGAAATTCAGGAAATTGAGGAAAAGCTCAAACAACTGGAGAAAACCTTACAAAACTAATATACTCACAAAAAAATATTCGTTTACAAAAGTGTGCGGGGTGCGTATCCCGCACTTTTTTTGTTGAAAAAAGGTTATTTTGACAATGTTTTTCATGACTTTTAAAAATTCTTGAATTTTCAGCTTTATTAATCTTTATTTTATTGGCATAATAGAATTACAAGAAAAAGAGAAGTAGGTGAAATGGATGAATCATTCGGAACAGCCTTTCGATGTAAAAGAAGCACTTTTATTCAGTCAAAGAATGGCCCAATTGAGCAAAGCTCTTTGGAAATCCATTGAAAAGGACTGGCAGCAGTGGATCAAACCGTATAACCTAAATATCAATGAACATCATATTTTGTGGATTGCGTATCAATTAAAAGGAGCTTCAATATCAGAAATTGCAAAGTTTGGCGTCATGCATGTATCAACGGCGTTTAACTTCTCCAAGAAACTGGAGGAACGAGGATTTTTAAAATTTTCTAAAAAGTTAAACGATAAGCGCAATACGTATATTGAGCTAACGCCAAAAGGCGAAGAGACATTCCATAAACTACTCGAAGATTATGACCCGGCCCGAACTGGTATTGTCAAAGGCGCACAGCCGCTTCATGACATTTACGGAAAGTTCCCTGAGATTTTAGAAATGATGTGTATCATCCGAAACATTTATGGTGAGGATTTCATGGAGATTTTTGAGAAATCGTTTTCAAACATTGAGAAGGACTTTTTGAATGAGCAAGGAAAAGTCACAAAAAAGACTGAGGAACTTGAAAACTCAGCTGAGGCAGCAGAAAAAGCGTCTACAACAAATCAAATTGTTTAATGATCTTTATAAATTCATTCATTAGCGGCTGAAAGAGCCCTTGATCATGCAAAGCAAATATCGTCTCATGAACATCCAGCTTTTCAATTAACTGTCCCGCAAAGAGCGCAAGGAGATCGTCAAACATGACGTAGCCTTGTGCTTTTTGCTTATCCATTTCCTCTGTAAGCTCAGCACAAATACGCTCAATTTCCTCTGCCTCTTCTTTCGATACACGCTGCCTGATCAATAACGCATAATATGGATAACGGCTCATATCGGCTGCTGTCAATAAAAGTTCCATATAATATTCAAGCTGGCTCATTCGTTCCTCAATACTCATGTACGTTCCCTCTTTCTCTTAGTCCTTCTATTTTAGCCGAAAATACTCATTGACGAAAGAGACGAACCTCCCCCTTCAGTTCTTTTTTCTTGAAAAATCCAAAGTTTCCTCTCTTTATTCCATATGAAGGCACCATTTTATTTTTTTTCATCAAAACCATTGATTTTTATCCTCAGGAAGAGTAAATTATCTTGAGATATTCAATTCGATTTTTAGATTGGAAGGATGAAAAATGAATTGTTGGAAGACCATTAATCTTGAAAAGGATTATGGTTATACGAGAATGATGATTTCTGCCATAAGTCTTGCTATCCTTTTTTTCATTATGGCATTTTTATGTTTTCAACTGACTCATCCTGAAACGAGGCTAAGCAGCCATAACGCACCGCTTTTTGCCGTGCTCTTACTTGTGACATTGCTTGTCCACCGTGTGGTTCACTTGATCCCAGTGATGAAAAATAAGAAAAAAATGACGCTATTAATGAAACGAAATTGCTGGCAGCGCGTGCCTAAGAAAGTGATGCTTTTTTCACTTCTCAGCCCGTTTTGTGTCATCTCACCGGTTTACTTTGTGTTAGGCGTGGCGTTTCCTATGTACGCACACTATTTTATCATCATCGCAAGTATACATGCAGGCTATTGTTTGCCTGACTTTTTATTTGCATGGAAGCTGCTCAAAGCACCTAAATCCTGCATCATCGATCAAGCTCAAGACGAGTTTGATATTTTAGTTGACCAGACTTCCTCATCATGAGGTTTTTAAAGCCAACTTCTATCTTTTTCATAAAAAATTTGGTAATGTAGTATGGGAATAGCATAGAGAGGGGGGATCTCCGATAGTTTTATTTTACTTCATCGTCTTTGCCGCGTTTATTGTGTATTCAATAAACAGGCTTACTAATACATTATGCCTTGTCAGAGAGATTCCTGAAGAACGGCAAGATAAGGTGTTTCGCTTTATCAATGTATCAATACTGATCTTACTTATCTCATCATTTGTTCAAATTAACATTTCCATTTAAGATCAAAGCAAAAGCTGCCAGTTTGAGGGCAGCTTTTTGTGTATATTTGAATTAGCAAATCCAAGATGCACCGATGATGATCAATAAAATGAATAATACGACGACTAGTGCAAAACCGCCAGCAAAGACTTCTCCTCCCATGTGAAAACACCTCCTGCCAGTTCTTCCTCTGTTCTAAGCTCAGTGTATGCAGAAAAATAAAAAACGTTTAGGCACCTGTCATCGTTTGAAAAAAGAACCGCCCTCACGCACGGCAGGACGGCTCCCTTCTGTCACAGCGATTTAATTAGTAAAGATATGCTGCACCAACGATGATCAGCAAAATGAATAGCACGACCAATAAAGCAAACCCATTAGAATATCCTGCTCCCATATAATTCAGCCTCCTTTTTGTGATCACTATATGTGTATGTCGCGCGCAATTTTTTGACTAGACGAATGCCCTTCCATTTGCATTTCTTTTTACAGCGTGTCACAATATGTTATGATACAAGCAATGATAAATAAATTGGAAAGATTAGGAGTGTTTTTTGAATGAAAAAAATGGCTTTAGCAGCTGTAACAGCAGTAAGTGTTTTAACTCTTGGCGCATGCAGTAGCGGTGATAAAGATGTGATCGCCACAACGAAATCAGGAGATGTCACAAAAGGAGAACTTTATACAACTCTTAAGAAACAAGCAGGTGGAGATGCTCTAAACCTACTTGTTCAACAAAAGGTTCTTGCTGACAAATACAAAGTATCTGATAAAGAAATTGATAAGAAATTGGAAGAATATAAAAAGACACTTGGTGAAGATCGTTTAAAACAGCTTCAAGATGAATTCGGTAAAGATTACATCAAAGATCAAGTGAAATATGAGCTGCTGACTCAAAAGGCTGCCAAAGCTAACATCAAAATCACTGATAAAGAAGTAAAATCGTATTACGATGACCTTAAAGGAAAAATCCGTGCAAGCCACATTTTAGTAGCTGATAAGAAAACAGCTGACGAAGTGGAAAAGAAATTAGATAAAGGTGAAAAATGGGATTCCCTTGTCTCTGAATATTCAACTGATACTGCTTCAGCAGCACAAGGCGGAGATGTAGGCTGGTTCGCAAAAGAAGGCCAAATGGACGAGAACTTCAGCAAAGCTGCTTTCAAACTAAAAGTAAATGAAATCAGCAAGCCAGTAAAATCCCAATTCGGCTACCATATCATTAAAAAGACTGAAGAACGCGGTAAATATGATGACATGAAAGCAGACTTGAAAAAAGAACTGCTTGACCAAAAACAAGCAGACACAAATGAAATCCAAAACATCTTAAACAAATTAGTAAAAGATGCTGATGTGAAAGTAAAAGATAAAGAGCTTCAAAAAACGTTCAAAGAAAAATCTGAACAGCCTGCACAAAATCAGCAGACACAACAGAACCAGTAATCACAAAAAACCCCTCTGCCGTAATCGTGCAGAGGGGTTTTTGTATGACGAGATTAAGCAATTGAATGATCTTCATGTGCCGCAGTATCCTGTGATCTTTTCACCTGCTGATTCTGGCGTCTGCGCTCTCTTTCCTGTTCCATTCGCTCAATAAATATTTCTCCTTCCTTTTCAATAAAGGATTGATCAATTTCTTGCTCCTCTTTGGCTGTTGTCATTAATTTATACGCACAGAAAATAATGCCGATAATACATGCATACACCCACCACGGAAAAAACAACATTTTTTCATCGCCTCCTTTTCTTAAGGAAATTCCTCTCTTCCTTTGTGTTACATGCTTATGCGAAAAGAAGACAAGTTATGAAAAAAACGCCCGCATAAACGGACGTTTTGACATGATTATTCGTGATGGAAGGTTGGTTTATAAAACGAACGATTCTCAAGTGCAAAAATACGTTCTGTATATTCTCCTGGCTTCACATGCTCAAGCGCACGATCCATCATGTTCATTTTCGCATCTAAATTATCAATATAGTGGAGAATTTCAGCTTCTTTCACCATTGGTGGTTTCGGGCTGCCCCATTCTCCTTTTCCGTGATGACTCAGGACCAAGTGCTGTAAAATGAGAATTTCCTCTGAATCAATGCTAAGCTCTTCCGCAGCTTTCGCAATTTCTGTCACCATAATGGAAATGTGGCCAATTAAATTCCCTTCCACAGTATATGTCGTGGAGACTGGACCCGAAAGCTCTTTGACTTTCCCTAAATCATGAAGAATGATGCCTGAATATAAAAGATCTCGATCTAGTGATGGATATAGGTCAACAATTGATTTTGCTAAATGCAGCATAGACACAACGTGGTAGGCGAGTCCAGAGACAAATTCGTGATGATTTTTTGTCGCTGCTGGATAATCAGCAAATTCCTGTCCATATTTCTTCAGCAAATGCCTTGTAACACGCTGAATATTAGGGTTTTTCATATCAAAAATATATTGCATAATCGTATCCATCATATCGTGTTTTGGAATAGGAGCTGTTTCGAGAAAGTCATCAATTCGAATTTGCTCGTTTTCAGCAACAGGGCGTATATTCCTAAGCTTCAGCTGATTCCTCCCGCGATAATGATGAATGTCGCCTACTACCTTCACGATGGTTTGCGGACCGTAGGTGATTTCATCATTCTGCTTTGCATCCCATAGTTTCGCCTCAATATCTCCACTTTGATCTTGAAGAATGAGCGTTAAAAATGGTTTGCCATTACTTGCAATCCCTTTAGTAGATGATTTAATTAATAAATGCAGGTCAACTTGTTCGCCGACATCATAGGTCATGATCCCTTTAGCCATTCAATAAAAGCTCCTTCCATGTTTCTGCTCATATAAGTATAACATAAGTCATTATTTGTCAATCATTCAACTGCTAAACTCGTAATCTGTCCATCTTCTGCTCCCTGCGTCATATGCTGATGACAGGTAAAATAAAACAGCTGTGTTTCAAAACGCGTGAATTCATTCATCAACTCCAGTACTCTTCCTAGACGAACATGATCAAAATGAACGAAGCTGTCATCCATCATAAACGGAAGCTGACATTCATGCTGATGAGACAAGGCGAGTGCAAAACGAATGGCCAGATAGACTTGTTCACAGGTTGCTTGTGAGAGCTCCTCTGGGCGGAATATTCGTCCGTCCATCCTTTTCACGATCAGCCGGTCATCCTCGGGTGAAAATAAAATGGCTTCATATCGATCATTCGTTAACGGCTGAATAAAGCGGGAAGCTGTTTGCAGCAGTGCTGGCAGCCTTTTTTCTTTATGTTCATTCAATTTTTCTCGAATGACGGAGCGAACAAGCTGAATCGCCGCCCATTTTTTCGCAAGGTGCTTTGCATGCTCCTGCTCAGCTGAAAGCTGATGAGTCAAATCAGACACCGTACCTGAAGCTTCTATTTGCCGGATTTCCACTGCTCGTTCTGCCAGACGTTTTTCCATATTCGCCGCATTCGATTGTATGTTATTCAGGTGCTGCTTTGCTTCCGCACACTCTTCTTCAAGAAGACGCATTCCTTTACGAACAATCGATTCTTCCTCATCAAAGCAGCCGCTTCTATGCAGCTCTTGATTCAGCTGCTGCAAATGGGAAAGCCGTTCCCGATATTCTTTCGATAGATGGGAAAGAATTTGGTAATCTTTTTTGGACTCTGCCTCTACTTGACGAAAAAGCGCGTCCATTTGTTTTTCGTAATAGTCAATTTCCCCTTCCAGCGCCGTGATCTGCGGTTTCACATGTTGAATCGATACATCCAATGTCTGACGTTCTTTTTCTCTTTTCGCCTCATCTTTCAAAATCTCTTGAAAGGCCGAGATGTTCTCTTGAATGGTGCCTTCCTTTCGTTGCAGAAGACTGCTTAACGCTTCCACCCTGTGCTCATAATTGGATTGCTGGCCGGCAAGCTCGTCTATTTCCCGGCTAAGCTCCTCATATTCCGCTGTATCCGTTTTTAATTGCTTCAGAATAAGAAAGGCTTCTACTAGGAAAGAAAGCTCTGAGGACAAGCCAAGCTGTCTTTTATTTTCCTCTACTTGCTGCTGGACAGGTTCCAGCTCCTGCTCCCAGTCTTCATATTGCCTGATGATCCTTTCGTACAAAAGCTCCTTCTGCCTCACAAGCGTTTCAGCTGAAGCTGTCTGTACTTGGAAGGAATCGAATGCTCCCCTGCCGCTTCCCTGTTTCACCTGTGCCGATTTCAAAAATGGGTAAATAGCAAAGAAGACAAAAACAGAAAACCCTGCAAATAAGAAAGTAACCCACCACTCTGTTAAAAAGAAAAGGACAAGCAGAAATGCAGCATCAAATATCACCATCACAGGAAATAACCACGCCCGGGAATGAACCTGTTTCTCTTTTGTTCTTGTTTCCCCAGCTTCTACTGTACTGTACGATTTGGCCTGCTGTTCCTTTAATCCTTTTAAAGCGGTTTCCGCTTCTTCCAGCTCATGTCTTGCATGATCAAACCGGTCATCCAGCTGTGCCTTTCTGTCCATTAAACGAACGTATTGGCTGACAGCCTCCTTTAATTCCCACTCAAATTCAAGGGAGTCGTCAATCTGATCAAGCTTGACTGAACGCTGCCACTTTAGCTTCGCTGCGGCTTCGTCCATTTTTTGTTTCAATGAATCACGTTCTGCTTTACATTCAGCTAAGCGGTTTTTGACACGTTCAGCATGAGAAGATTCATCAACGACACGCTTCATCTCCAGTAATGTATCCTTGTCATAAAGCGGTTGAACTTGTGCCAGCGAGGTTTGCAAATGATCTAATTTTTGCTTTAGTGCAGTCATTTGAGCCTTTTTCGGGTGAAGGTGTGATTCTAATTTATCCAATTCATGCTCTGTTTCTGCTCTAAAGCGTTTGACTCGTTCTGGATAACGGGCTAATTCTCTTTTTAACTCCAACTTCTTCTCTATCATGGGATAAAGTCGAATGTGTTCGTTTAACTGCTGAATCTGTTCTTCTGTCTGCTTCATTTCCTTTTGAAGCGCTGCGATATTCTCTATTAATTCAGAATGCTCCCGTTTTTTTTCGGTATAACGGCCTTCTGCCAATCTAGCTTGTTTCAGCTGGGCAGCCAGCTCTTTTAAACGATCAAGCTGCTGGTTTAATTCCGGCTTGCGTCCATTTGGTTTAAACAGCTGCTCCTGCTGCTTAAGCAGCCTGCTATCCATCTTAGAGGCAGCATCTGAGCCAAATAAACTTGAGAAAAGGAGAAATTCACCGATTTGATCTTCGTTTAAGGCTTGGACATTTTGCAGTCCAAACACATCAAATGAATAGATTGATTGGAATAATCTGCGATCTGTTCCCTTTAAAAGAGTTCGTAGAAATGCTTCATCTTTCACTTCACCATTCGTTAAAAACACCTGTGCTTGACCGCCTCGATCGGACGATCTCTCAATGTGAATGACACCTAACTCCTCATCTAAGCAAGTGAGGGAGCCGCCATAGAAAGATCCTTGTTTCGGCTTGTATATCTTGTTTTTTGAAAAACCAAATAACATCGACTCAATAAACGCCTTCAATGTCGTTTTCCCCGATTCATTCAGGCCGTAAACTAGCTGAAAACCGTCATCAGAAAAGTGAAAGGTTCGATTTGAAAATTTCCCGAAATTCGCTATATGGAGTGAACGTATTTTCATCATACCTCTCCTTTTCTCATAATTGCTTCAGCTGTTCCTTCAGCAGCCTTTGTGCTTCTTCTTTTATATCCAATTCATCCTCTTTTGTGAGCGCTTTTCCTGACTTCCTGTAGATTGGGTGACGCTTGATCGGTAAAAGCAGCTCTTCATATGACTCAAACTGTGCAATTTCTGCCGTTAGTTCCTTCAAAAAAGAATCCTCTGGATAAATCACATCCTCATTTGTTCGGCAGTCAATTGACATCACCCAAACGAACACATCTTCATCTTCCTCCTGCTCATGAAAAACAGTCAACAGCTCTTCGAGGACCTCAAGCTGCGTATGCTCAAAGTAAGAAGGTGCATCACCTGTCAATTCAATTCTCACAAAATGAGGAACGCCTTCCTCTTTCAGCTCATTGATTTTGCCTTCCACTAGTGTGACAAGATCCGTCATATGAACCGTTTCTGTGATGTCTATGGCCAGTTTCTCAAAGATGATATCTGCACAGCTGATAAAATCCACTGCCCGTGAATCTTCGGAGAGGTGAATCAAGTAACAGCCTTTTTCACCCGTTTCTTTAATATGTCTGCCCTGCACATTACCAGGGTAAATAATAAATGGGTCTTCATGCAGAAGGGCTCTTTTATGTATATGTCCGAGCGCCCAATAATCGAAATCCCGTGCTATGAGCTGCTGAAGCTGAAATGGGGCATATGCATCATGTCCTTCTTGTCCGGCTAATGTGCCGTGAAGCATTGCAATGTGATAGGCAGCATCTGTTGTTTTGACATAATGAGATGTCATATTTTCATAGACAGCCCGCTCTTTGTAGCTAAATCCATAAATACTCGCGACAAGCTGCTTCCCTCGATAATAGGAGTGCTCACTTGGTGTACTGCTCGAAAAGACATGTACATTCTCGGGCCACTCAATCGGTGTCCATTCACCGCCTAAATGATCATGATTCCCATAAATAATAAAGACTTCAATCCCGTGCGTTTGCAGTCTTACAAACTGATTTCTTAAAAACAGCTGTGCTTTTAAGCTGCGATTGGATTCATCAAATAAATCTCCGCTCAGCAGCACAAAGTCTACCGCCCGCGCAACGGCGAGATCAAAGATGTTCTTAGCACTTTGAAAGGTACTTTCTTTGAGCCGCTTAAATATAGAATTAGGTATAGTCGACATTCCTGCAAATGGACTGTCTAAATGTAAATCTGCGGCATGAATAAAGGTGAGCTTAGTCAAACGTCTATCTCCTTGTCCGATACTGTCATTGTCCATATTTTATCATGCCATTTTTACGAATGCACGTTCTATCACTCTCAATCTAAAAAACACATTTTTAAGAGCTAAAAAAGAGGTTTTGTCTTATTCCATGTTTAATTACATTAAAAAACAGAGGAAAGGAAGATGAGGCATGGAGAAGACATACTTTTTAACCGTATTTGACCGGTCGGGTGAGACTTTATTAAATGAAAAAATCACAGCGGATAGTGACAAGAAGGCAAAGGAATTAGGACGTCATCGCTTAATGGAACAGCAATACACAAAGCATTCTCATCGACTCGTTGATCAAGCAGGAAAGCTGCTTTTATTTGAACGTTAAAAAAGCCGGCTTTCGCCGGCCTCATGTTCATTTATGCTTTTTGAAAGACAGGACGTCTTTTTTCTAAAAAGGCTTGTATACCTTCCTTGTGATCATGACTTTTTCTCAGTCTTGCCTGTGCTGCTCTCTCTTTTTGAAGAACTGCTAAGAGCTTTGATTCTGACTGCTGGAAATAGATCATCTTTGTTTCGATAAAGGCTTGCAGCGGCATGTTCATAAATGGCTTCACACACACTTTTTGGTACGTATCGACCTCATCCTGAAACACCCCGTCTGCAAGGCGCAGCTTTAACGCTTCTTCAGCCGGCAGCTTTTGTCCGCTCCAAATCAATTGTTTAGCGGTTTGCTCACTCACTCTTTTTGTGAGGAAAAAATGCCCCCCGCCATCTGGAATTAATCCTACTCCATTAAAATTCATGGCGAGTTTTGCATCCTGATGCATAAACAAGTAGTCACAGCTTAGGGCAAAGCTAAAAGCGAGGCCTGCTGCTGACCCGTGGACAAGCGCAATCGTCACTTTTTTCATACTAGCTAGAGAAAGTGTAATTCCCTCGATCAAATCCATCACACGATGAAAATCTTCTTCACTTTCCTGCTTAAGCATCATCCCAATATCTCCACCTGCTGAAAATCCTTTTCCCACTCCCTTGATGACAACGACTTTTGCACTGCTTTCCTCCGCTGCATCACATGCTTCTTTGAATTCAGCAAACATGTCCACATGAAAAGAATTATAAGCTTCAGGCCTATTGAAAACGATTTCAAAAACATCCCCGTCTAACTGACAATTGATATATGTCATCATCCATCCCCCTCTTCTTTTAAAAGCTCATCACTTACTTCCATTTCCATCATGTAAAACCTTTTTCTCTAAATAAAAAATTTCAAGATCAATTGATACTAAAATAAGCATAATGATTGAAACAAGAAATATATTTTTATATAGTAAAAAAAGAAAGAAAATAAATTTGAAAGGAGGAGGATGATTGATCAGATGTTCCATCATAATATTGGTTAGCTTCATCGTCATGTTTTCTCCTTTTTCAAATGTCGTTTTTGCTTCACAGGCAGAAGCGAGTATGCCTAGCATGATTTCTCCATCCATTTATGATGAAGAAATCAATGCTGTGAAGACACCTTCATTTTCAAAAAAACATGCTTCATCCATTCTGTTGAAGGACAGATTATCCATGGTGGATGCCAAGACTTTTCTGCCAAAGCCTGCCCCATCAGCTGCATTGTCCATTGATCTATGTTTTTTGGAAATGAAGTGTGCGATCCCCGTTATGTATCAATCTAATTACCTCTACTGATTCATTTTATTTCATCCGCATTTACTATTTGAAAAACACAGCCTATCAAATTCGGAGGGATAAAATGAACATTAAAGAAAATGATCTTCCTGGGATCGGAAAGAAATTTGAAATTGAAACGAGAAATAGAGAAAAGATGACGATTGTGATTCATGATGATGGCAGACGGGAAATTTATCGTTTTGACGATGATGATCCAGATGAAGTGCTGTCTACCATTTCACTCGATGATGCTGAATCCCGGCAAATCGCTGCTATTATCGGCGGTATGGTGTATAAACCGCAGGCACTAGAAACCATTGAAATGGCCTTCAACGACTTGATCATTGAATGGTTTAAGGTGGAAAAAGGTGCAAAAGCGGTTGGACATACACTCGGTGATTTAGATGTGAGACAAAATTATGAAGTCACCGTGATTGCGATCATTAAACATACAAATGAAAAATTACTCAACCCTGGTGCCGATTCGATTATTCAAGCAAATGATACGATGGTCATTTCGGGCGAAAGAAAACACTTGAAGCGATTGGTACGTGATTTTCTTTCTAGAGGGGGAGAGTGATGAATGGATCATTTAGTCTTTGAAGTTGGGACGGCGCTAATTCTTATCGCCATCGCCAGCTTAATCGCCAATAAAATTAAATTTTCTATCATCCCTTTTCTCATTGTCCTCGGAATGATTGTTGGGCCGCATGCTCCAACTATCGGGATCATTGATTTGAAATTTATCGAAAGCACGGAGATCATTTCGTTTTTTGGCAGAATGGGCGTCCTGTTCCTTCTTTTCTATCTTGGACTTGAGTTCTCTGTCGGAAAACTCATTAAATCGGGTAAATCTATTGCAGTCGGCGGATCTATTTATATTTTGATCAACTTCAGCTTAGGACTGCTCTACGGTTTTATCACAGGATTTGGATTCCTTGAGGTTCTCATTATGGCAGGTGTGATCACCATTTCATCCAGTGCCATTGTGGCCAAAGTCCTTGTCGATTTGAAACGGACGGCAAATCCTGAAACAGAGTTAATTCTAGGGATTATTATGTTTGAGGATATTTTCCTTGCCGTATATTTATCCGTCGTATCAGGTCTTGTCCTTGGAGATGCCACTACTGTTGGCGGTGCCTTATTATCGATTTTAATCGCTTTTGGTTATATGATGCTTTTCTTTATCATTGCGCGGAAGCTGCCAAAACTATTAAATAAGTTGTTTGATATCCGTTCGAACGAAGTGTTCATCATTGTGATTTTTGCCGCTTTGTTCTTTGTCGCTGGTTTTTCAGAAACAATTCATGTAGCAGAGGCTATTGGGGCTCTCTTACTTGGTCTTGTTTTCTCAGAAACAGAGCACTCAGACCGCATCGAGCATCTCGTGGTTCCGTTTAGAGATTTCTTTGGAGCGATGTTCTTTTTCAGCTTTGGTCTCAGTATCGATCCGTTTACATTGGGTGATGCCTTCTGGCTTGCGATCGGTGCTGTGATTCTTACCTTAATTGGGAACTTCACTGCCGGAATGTTCGCTGGACGGAGAGCTGGATTTTCTCATAAAGCCTCTTCTAATATTGGATTAACCATCGTATCGAGAGGAGAGTTTTCAATCATCGTTGCCGAGCTTGGCATCGCCGGCGGACTTGCCGCTACTTTGAAGCCCTTTGCTGCATTGTATGTCTTAATCCTTGCGATCTTAGGACCGCTCGTAACGAAAGAATCTAAGAAAATCTATCAAATCCTAAACAAAATCTTCAAATGGAAACTTGAAAAACCAAAAGTAAAAAAAGAAACGACGATCTAATAAAAAAGGGCCCTATGCTTGGGCCCTTTTCTATGTTTTATTCAAATTGCTGAAATGCAGTTTCTTGCTTGACTGGCGCTTCCTCGACCCCGCGAATGGTTCGAATGACTTTCTGGTTGCGGTAAATCGATAGTTTCAAATTGGTCGCCGCTGTTCCATGAGAATGATCAAGATTCGTGAATGTAAAGAAATGATTTGAACGCTTGTCTTTGAACACAAGCCTGAAGTCGTCTGTCACTTTAAAATGCTCATCACTTTCCCATTCAATCAAAGGTTCATATGCACTAAACCATTCAGGAATATTCGGTGTGTATCCTGTAGCCAATACAGCATGATCTACAGTTATGCTTTTTTCTTTCTTCAGCTGCCACTGTTTGAGGTGCAGCTCCAAAGGCTGATGCTCTCCTCTTTGAATCGCTTCAAGCTCTGTCATTGGCTGAATGAGCACAGATGGCTCTTCACCTGAAACGGAGCGATGATACAGCTCCTGATAAATGCGCGAAAGCGTCGATGCATCGATGCCATTTCTTAATCCTGTCAGCCTAGGCAATGTGTTCATACGTTCTTCATAAGGAAGCGAATGAAAATACTCGACATACTTTGGTGTAAAAAGCTCTTGGCCAAGCTCTGCCGTCTCCAGCTCTCTAAATTCACTAGAACGCGTAAACCATGAAAGCTGCTGCCCTTTCTTTTGATGCTGAAGCATGTCTAAGAAAATTTCGGCTGCACTCTGCCCTGAGCCGATTACCGCCACCGACTCAGCTTCATGAAGTGCTTTCTGCTGATCTAAATAACGGCTGCTATGGGTCACATATGGGTATGCTGCTTCAGGCACATCGACTGGAATCATCGGTTTGCTTCCTGTGCCTAACACGACATGCTTTGCACGATACTCAGAAAGCGATCCATCTTTCAGCCGTCTGACTTTTACAAGGTAGCCATCTTGGCAGTCTGTCACTTCTTCTACCTTCATCCCAAACTGACAGCTGTCTAATTCTCCTGCTACCCATGATAAATACTCATTGAATTCTCTCCGCGGGATATCAAACTGTTCAAATGTATAGAACCGGTGAAGTCTATTTGATTCATGTAAATAATTTAAAAATGTATACCTGCTCCTTGGATTCGCCATTGTGACAAGGTCTGCTAAAAAGGAAACTTGCAAATCCGTTCCTTTGATCAGCATACCAGGATGCCAAGCAAACTCAGACTCTTGTTCAAAAAAACAGCATGAGACATCCTCATACTCCTCTAACAAAGCGGCCAACCCTAAATTGGCGGGCCCAATCCCAATTCCGATCACATCTATCATATGTACACCTGCTTTACCTTTTTATCACTTATATACCCTTTTACAAATGAAAAAAACACTGCGTCATCGCAGTGTTTAAACGTGAGAAACAAATAATGATTCAAGGAATTGAATTTTCTCTTCTGTATAGTGTTCATAGCGGTCATTATACGATTTTGGATCTTTTGGATTGGCATACTGCGTAATTTTTCCTGATCGTGGATCAATGAATTTACTTGCTGCACCGCATCCAATGCCAATGATTGTCTGTACTTCTTCCATGATAATGATATTATACAAACTTTCCTGCCCATCTAATGAATACCCGACATTTTCGAGATTTCCCAAAATATTTTTTTGTCTATATAAATAATATGGGTGATAATGATGTGATTTCGTCCAAGTGACCGCTTCATCCATCATACGTGTGATTTCTTCTCGGTCTGCTACTTGGTATTTCTCCTTATTGCGCGTCATTTCAGATGCTCTTTTAAAGGAGAGTGTATGCACAGTCAAAGATTCAGGCTTGAGCTCTTCAGTCTGCTGCAAGGAGTGCTGAAATTCTTTAAGCCCTTCTCCCGGCAATCCAATGATTAAGTCCATATTGATATTATTCATGCCGTACTGTCTTGATAAGTGATACTTTTCAATCGTTTCTTCCACACTATGATGCCGGCCAATAGCCTTTAGTGTTTCATTTTCATACGATTGCGGGTTAATGCTAATCCGGTCAATATTGTAGCGGTTTAGCACCTCTAGCTTATCAGGCGAAATCGTATCAGGACGCCCTGCTTCGACAGTCACTTCCCGTATATACTTCACATCTGGGAACGAGCGATACATTTCTTCATACAGCAAGTCCATTTCTTCCGCTGTGATGCTCGTTGGCGTGCCTCCGCCAAAGTAAACAGTCGTCACTTTGATCCCATGTTCTTTTAGCCATGCGCCCATTTTTTGCATTTCATAATGCAGACCAAACAAAAACGTTCCCACTCTGCCAGCTTGTCCTTTAATGGCGTAAGCAGGGAACGTGCAATAAGCACATTTTGTGGGGCAGAAAGGAATGCCAATATAAATACTCACTTCCTGCTGAAGGTCATACAGATCTGGAATGGCTTTAAGCTGACGGTCGACGATCTCCTGCATCAAATTGATTTTTTCATCATGAATCAAGTAATCACGCTTTAACGCCGCATGTGCATCTTCCTTTGACATGCCTTCTCTCAGCATCTTATGAAGCAATTTCGTCGGACGTATTCCTGTGAGAATCCCCCACTTTTGTGTCATTCCTGTGTGCTCCTGAAGCAAGTGTAAATAAACAGACAGCACTGTGTTTTTGATTTGTTTCCAGCGCGCCTTATCGTTCAAGCTCTCTGGGACATCCCGCGAAAAACGACTGGTGATGTCTGATCCATCGATATGGCCAGATGCTTCCACCATGCCATTTTCTTCTTTCCAGCTAAATTCCATGATCATACCATCATCCAATTCACTTGGTTCAAACATCACTTCACTATCTTCTTCAAATAAATTGGCTATATTGACAAGCGGGCGATGAAATCGTTCATCTGACAGCCCTTTAATTAAAATTCGCATCATATCACCTTTATCTTCAAACTTGTTTCATTTTACAAAATTCATGTAGGAAAAGCAATGAAGGGAACAGACGAAGGCCCTGTCATTTCTTGATTGACAGGGCCTTCACTTTATTATCTCTTAATATCGAATTGATGTAAAAATCCTTCTCTTTGCTGCATTCTAAAGTATTCCTTGATCATATAAGCCACACCCTGTTCATCATGCGAGCGCGTCACCCAATCGGCTTTACGCTTGACATCATTGGGGGCATTTCCCATAGCAACGCCTAAACCAGCCAATTCAAGCATTGGAATGTCATCTGTTCCATGGCCAATGACGACCGTATCTTCTAAAGTAAAACCGAGTGCAGAGGTTAAAAGAGAAAGTCCCGCTTCCTTCGAAACCCCTTTGCATACAATATTCATTTTCTCATCACTGATCCTAATAAGATCAACAGATGGGAATGCTTGTTGAATAGTCCTGTGAATCTCAGGCTGAAGCTCCGCGGTCGAATATACTTCAATCACTGGAGTACTGACTGGTTCATCCATCAGCATATCACTTAACGATTCAACAAATTGGACAGGATAGAAAATTGGATCAGACGGATGAATGAGCGTCTTTCCCATCAGCTGAGACTGCGTTTTTTTCCGGTTGCCGATCGAGAATTTTTCATGCAGCAAGCGGACATTACAATCGAAGCTTTCAAGGATTTGCACAAGATTAAATGTCTTTTCTTCCGTTAATTTTTTCACATGAAGCGGCTCATCGAGTTTATCGGCGATAAATGCACCACTATGCGTCACAAGGGTTGATGTTGGAATCTTCAACGCCTTGGCAATTTTTTGAGCGGAACGAAAATGCCGGTTGGTGACAATCGTCACGTAAACCCCTTTTTTCTTTACATATTCCACAGCTTCTTTTGTAGCAGAATGGATTTTACCATTGGAACGAAGTAACGTCCCATCTATATTGAGTGCAAGTAGTTTTTTTGACACTGAGGCATCCCCCTTCTTGATGACTGTACTTACGATGAGGATATGCCCTAGCTTGGTGCTTTAGAACATGCAGTTGAAAGAGCCCCAGGTTATGAATAGATGGATAAATAAAAAAAGCCTACCCCTAGGCTTTTTTTTATGTATGGTTTGGATGCGTTACAATGGAGTGATGAAGCTCCCCATGATCCCCTTATCATTTACACACCAAAGCATTGCTTATATCAGATCCCCTTATGATGCTTTGCGTTTCTCCCAGAAGCGCTTCTCTCTCGTTTGGCTCACCGCCATAAATCCCAAGTGAAACGCACCCAATTGTCCCTTGAGAGCGCCTTTTTGAAAGCACTTTCAATATAAGTATTATCGCAGAATTTATGTGCTTCGACAACCTTTTTTTAAAAGATATTGAGGAGAAAAGATAAAACAAAAAAGGGCGAATGACATCGCCCTTTCCATTAGTTTTCTTCTGGATTCCCATAAAGCTCTTCAAGTGGCTTCATGATAATTTTATTTAATTCACCGATAAGAACACTCACACGTTGTTCTGCTTCCATCAACTGAGAGATTTTGTCGTGCTGCTGAACAAGAGCAACTGTTTTTTGAGCTTGCTCCACTTCTTCTTGTGTGATCTCTTGACCAGTCATTTGTTTTTGTTGAAGGTTTACTTGAATGTCACGGAAGTTCTCAAACATTCTTTTAGAGGAATCATCCGCGTTTACCTCATCATAAAGATTTCTTAAAGTTGAATATTCTTCGCTATGACGCAATGCTTTTTCAAGGTCATATGCAACATCATAAAGATTTACAGACATGTTATGTCTCCTTTCTATCCGTTATCACCGATATGATCGGCGGACACCACTCCACTATAACAAACTATGGCTTTCGTTTCACATATATACAATGAATTCATTAAAATTTCTATAGCTTGTCTTAGAATAGCGCCACAAAAACAGCCTGGATAGCACCAATCATCCCGCCTAAAAGACCGCCTAGAAATGTTATCATCTTCAGCTCCTTATTAGAGATGCTGACTACAAGCTCTTCCATTTTTTCAAGCGGGAAAAGTTCAATTTGTTCACGAATGATATCTTCAAATTGCAGCTTTGCAAGCAGACTCTCTAAAGCATTTGAAGCCGCTTCGATCCCCTTATCAATCAACACTGGCGCAAAATGTGTTTTAAGGTCATCCGCTACAGCACTGACATATGTTCCAACTGGTTTGTCTAATATCAGCTTTGTAGAGAAATGAGAAAGCAATTGATTTTTCACACTAAAAATAAGTTCCTTCACATTCCATTTTTCATCAAGCTCATGAAGAGAAAATAGCTTCACCTTGTCCCATTCTTGAACAAGTAAATCTGATAAAAATCTTTTTGTTTCTGCGTTTCTTAAAAACTTGATGATTTCGGGATGTACACGATCAATTAAGCTTGAATTCCCTAGAAACATTTGGACCATACTGCCAAGCATTCCCCGTTCTTTTAAGAAATCATCAATCATATTGCCAAGCCTGGCTTTGCCTTCATCACTTTCAAAATAATGAATGCCTCTCTTTAAAATATAATCTGCTGCATCTGGAATTTTTGATGATATTTTGGTTTCCACTTCTACCGGGAGCAATTCAGATAAAGTTTGCTCGTTATATGTTTCAAGCAATGAAGCGAGCTTCTGGTCAGACCACTGATGGAGCCATCTATCTGCTTTAACATCAGCCTGTGAAACGCCGAATTTTTCTAGCAGGGAGAATACGGTGATCTCCATATTTGCGCCTTTGTCAATATATTGATGGACTGTACGCAGGATCTCCTGCTTTGCCTCCGATGATTCAAATCGCTTTTGAATACCTTCTGGCGTGAGCAAATGCTCCATAACCATGACACCAACCTGCTTGGCTACTTCGTCTCTTCTTTTAGGGATAAGCCCTGGTGTAAATGGAAGCTGTTTTCCGAATAAGTAATATGGCTTATAAGGCCGAAAAAGCATTTTAATTGCAAGATGGTTTGTCGCTGCTCCTATGACTGCGCCGATAACAATCATAAAGATAAACGTTGTGAATATATTCAAAGTCGTCATCTACCTTTCAAACAACACCCGAGGTTTATTGTTTTGATCTATACGTATTATAGTTGTTGTCAAGTTCCCAAGCAAATGAAGCATGCAGCGAGACATATGATCAAGCGATCTGTCGTAATGATAAAGGAGCGTAAGCTTTATGTAAAATCACAAAAAAATGTTTTTTGATGGTAAAAAAAGAAGTTGAAAAGAAGGTGTTTTTTAATGACAACATTAGGTATTGCGAGCCTTTCTCCGCAGTATGAAGAGGCATTCACACGGCAGCTCGCCAAAGCTGCCTCTTCTTATCGTTTAGAGGTTGTTCGTTTTACACCATTTGATTTAAAGCCGGCTTCAAATTTGATACAAGGCCAAACATATACGAATGGCCAAGGGTTTGCTGACGCACAATTTCCGATTCCCGACTTGATTTATGACCGATGTCTTTATCGGCATGACGCACAATCTAAAAAAGCAAAACCCATCATGGAATGGCTAAAAAAATATCCAAAAACAGATTTTTTGAATACGGGCATTTCAAATAAAATGGTGCTATTTGAGCAGCTCCGTCTCCTCTCTGCTTCACAGCCATATTTACCTGGCTGCTTTTTATTAAAAGAGCCCTCAGACCTGATCAATATGGTAAGGGAGTACGGGGCTGGCGGTTATTGTAGAATGCAGCCTCTCTCCCATCAGCATGCAGCATCTACTTACTTCATTTTCTTTGATGGCAAATCAACATTTACTGTTCAACTAAGTTCCAATCAAACCATTACATTTTCTCGTACGTCAGAGCTGGAACGCTGGTGCAAAAAATATGCAGGCCGGTATTTCCTTCAATTTTTCAACACGAATGATCAAAAAGAAATTTTATTCAATGAAATCAAGATTTTCCTTATGAAAGATTCACAAAATCAATGGAAACGCATGGGAATTCACACAAAATCACCTGCAGAAAATAGTCTTTTAAGTCATACACAAAAATCAGCTCCTGTGATAGGCTTTGAACACTATCTAAATACATTGCAGCCACACATCAAGGAACTCCTTTTAGATGATATGGCATCCATTCAGGCATCAATCCCAGCTTATATAGATAAAACTTACTCTCCTTGCTTTGAATTCGCAGTAGACTTACTTCATTCAAGTGAAGGCAGACTTTTCATATCAAATATCAGATCAAAGCCAGGGCGGTCCGCTTTTTTAAAAGTTTATCCTGAGAAGGAACACGAATTGATTCGCATCATTCTTGAACATGCGCAATCGATAAAATCTCAACCGAAGGAGGTTTCTTATGAACAGAAAGCGCTGCATCATCGCCCCACACCTTACAAGTGAAAAAACAATTCATCTTCCCGTCCATTATAAACAGAAAGATGCCATCTATTCTCTTGCTCTAGGGTCTCGTTTAGTAGATGGCTTCAACATTTCCTATCATCAGCATCCAAATAAAATTTTATTATCTGAAGATCTATACAGAGGATTACTGATTCCTTACCAATCAAAAGCTGATGTGATCATCATTGACCATACACTTTTTATAGGGCCGTTGATGGGCATTTTCACTGCAGGTTTTGAGCAAAGTACACAGCCATTAGGAACGAGATCAGAATTTTTTATCAAACTGCTGCACTCTTTCAGGCAGCATCCTGGTTTTGCCTATCTTTTTGGGTCACATTCTATTGATTGGGAAAAAGGAATTGTAGAAGGACTGTTGTACCACGAAGATTCATGGGTTAAAAAACAGCTTCCCCTTCCGTCAGTCATTTATGATCGGCTTCCAAATAGAAAAGCTGCTCAGTCGGCACTCATTCAAGAAACGAAGCGAAAACTCACCCAAGACTATGATATCCCTTGGTTCAATCCTTACTTTTTTAATAAATGGGAGATTCACGAACAGCTATTAACAGATGAAAAAACATGGTCCTTTCTCCCACATTCTGTACAATTAGATCCCGTGGACGCTCTAAGTAAAATTGAAACACTTCTCCATCTGCATCAAGTTATATACTTAAAACCGACAAACGGAAGTCATGGAGACGGGATTTATCAGTTAAAAAAGGAAAACGACGGAATCACTGTATCCTCAAATTTCGGAAATTCTATTCCATATGATTCAATAGATCAGTTTGTTCAAAGGCTGCGAAAGGATCATGCAATTCATGATTTTATTGCACAACAAGGCATTGAGCTTCTTCAAATAGACAATCAACCGATGGATTTCAGAGTTCATACGAATAAAAATAAAGAAGGTGATTGGACAGTCACAGCAGCAGCAGCAAAGGTTTCTGGAGATCATACCATCACGACTCACCAGTTACACGGGGGAACGGTGAAAACACTTTATGCTGTCTTTCCAGAAGAAAAGAAACGTTTGCAGATTTTACAGCAGCTTTCTCATACTGCCATCATGCTTAGCCAAGTGATAGATAAAAAAATGACCGGGCATATTGGTGAAATCGGTTTTGACTTAGGCATTGATCAAACAGGTGCAATTTGGATGTTCGAAGCCAATTCTCGCCCTGGCCGAGAGATTTTCCAGCATGTCTCTTTGAAAAAATCAGAATGGCTGATTGGGAAAAGAATCATGGATTACGCATCTTACCTTTCAAAAACGGCACTCACCACTTCAGATCACGCGAACGTCTACTGACGCTTTTTTGTCACATGTCAGTGCTCTTAAATCTATGCTTTTTCTATGCTCTTTTCATGAGATGAGATACAATAAAATCAAGTTCAAGGTTGTTTCCGTGTTGTCGTGTTTGTTTATTGTTTCATCAATAAAAGCAAGGAGGCAATGATGATATGATTTCTCATTTTCAATGGAAACCCCTTTTTAAGAAAGCACAATTGCCAGGCTGGAAAATATCCTTTTTCCACAATGGTGCACACTATGAAGGCATCTACCACAAAACAGGTGACATTGAATGGGGCTCTCAGCTTCCGCCCCATGAAGTAGAACCAACTTTAAAAGAAGAAATCCACGAATTAATGCTGTTCCATGTCTATGATTAAACTGTTTAAGGAGCCCCGCCATGTTAGAAAAATTAAAACTTGTTTACGGAGACCATATCATCAGCACACCTACTCATGACAAACAAATTCTTTGGTATCAAACAGACGAAGGTGAAATATTTGGAGTAAACAAATCGGAGCTTTCAGAAAGAGAAACACTTCTTCTCAACTCTTTTCTTACACCAATTGATCTATTTCAAAAAGCGCAGACCGAGGATGAACAAAAATGGTTCAGCTATCTTTTTGAAAACAAACCACTAACTGTCCAACATCCCGTCCGTGTTTATTATTTTCAAATGATCCATCAAGAAGAACAAAGACAGCAAATAAAAGAGGCTGTGAATAACAGCCTCGAACATACTCATTTCATATGGACAGGCCCTGAAACAGCTATGCTGATTCAACCAAATGCCACATCAGAAAACAGTCAATTAGATCAGTTAAATGATTTGTCTCTAGCTATTACAAGTGATTTTTTAACAGACTCAGTCTTTATACAAGGACAGCTGCATTTGCCAAATGACCATTTACAGATGAGGTTATTAAATGAACAACAGCTATTTTTATACCATATGCAGCGAGAAAAGCTTAGATCAGGGGCTGCTACATTTTATCAATGCCTGCCTTCGTTCATTTGTTATGATGCATCCGCACTCTCTCATGCTATTTCAGATGCTTTTAAAGAAGCGGTCTTTGACCGGGATGTTTACCGAACCCTCATGACCTATATGCAATGTAATTTAAACGCATCCAAAGCAGCAAAAGCGTTATATGTTCACAGAAACAGTCTTCAATATCGAATTGATAAATTTATTGAGCGCACTGGGCTAGATATACGACATTTTCCAGAAGCATCCGCTGCTTATTTGATGATGACTCTACTCGATCTTTCATAAAGAATGAAGACATGAGCACCCTGCCCAAAAATGAAAATAGGATGTTGTGCACGTTGTCCATTTACAGACTCTTCCTCATTTTATACACTTTATTTACTAGTAAAGCGCTTTCAAAAAAAGAGGGACTGGGGAGGCTGACATCTAATGGCTGAAATGATGCTGAATCAAATTTATAAAGTATATGATAACAAGGTAACAGCAGTAGACAACTTTAATCTACATATAGAAGATAAAGAATTTATTGTGTTTGTTGGTCCATCAGGCTGCGGAAAATCAACAACCCTTCGCATGATTGCAGGTCTAGAAGAAATTTCACAAGGAGACTTTCTGTTAGATGGAAAACGGATGAATGATGTAGCGCCGAAAGACCGGGATATCGCAATGGTTTTCCAAAACTATGCATTATATCCTCATATGAATGTGTACGATAATATGGCTTTTGGATTAAAGCTGCGGAAGTTTCCGAAAGCAGAAATTGATGAGCGGGTTCGAAATGCCGCTAAAATATTAGGGCTTGAGCAATATTTAGACAGAAAACCAAAAGCACTGTCTGGAGGTCAAAGGCAGCGTGTTGCACTTGGCAGAGCGATTGTACGTGATGCAAAGGTTTTTCTTTTGGATGAGCCGCTTTCTAATTTAGATGCAAAACTCCGTGTTCAGATGCGTGCTGAAATTTCTAAGCTTCATCAGCGTCTGCAAACGACATTTATTTATGTGACACATGATCAGACTGAAGCCATGACAATGGCAACACGCCTTGTTGTCATGAAAGATGGTTTTATTCAGCAGGTAGGAGCGCCGAAAGATGTATATGAAAACCCAGAGAATGTGTTTGTAGGTGGATTTATCGGCTCACCTGCGATGAACTTTTTCACAGGAAAGCTCTCTGACGGTGCCATTGCGGTTGGAAAAACTCATATTCGTGTACCAGAAGGGAAAATGAAAGTATTACGCAGCCAAGGCTATATTGGAAAGGATGTCATTTTAGGCATCAGGCCAGAAGATTTTCACGATGAACCAGTATTTATAGAGGCGTCTGAAGGCACAAAAATTCATGCTGACGTAGAAGTAGCTGAATTAATGGGAGCAGAAACGATGCTTTATTCTTCTATCGATGGTCAATCGTTTATTGCACGTGTTGATTCTCGTACCGATGTACAGGCCGGACAGTCTATCCCTCTTGCGATTAATATGAACAAAGCCCATTTCTTTGATGCGGATACGGAGCTGCGCATTCGCTCAGCAGAATAAAAAAATATATAAGCAGCGCCATCACTCATCATTGGGTGATGGTTTTTTGTATGTTAACACAACATTTACCATGTTCTTTTCTCGTATGTTTTTTTCGGAAATAACCATAATACTTAGTACAAAGCAGTTACTGCATTGGGTTTCGCCAAGTGGCAAATGACTTGATCATTTCGCTGGTGCGATTCCAGCAAACCCAACCAAAAAAACAAATCATATACAAAAAGGAGAATCACATCATGGCAAATTCTAATAGTTCAAACCAATTACTAGTTCCTGGAGCAGAGCAAGCGATCGATCAAATGAAATACGAAATCGCTTCTGAATTTGGTGTAAACCTTGGAGCAGAAACAACATCTCGTGCTAACGGTTCAGTTGGTGGAGAAATTACAAAACGTCTTGTGTCTTTCGCTCAACAAAATCTTGGCGGAACAAAAGCTTAATTTCATATTTGGATCATAGAAGGCACCTCTTATGGTGTCTTCTTTTTTTGTTTTAATCCCTCACCAAACTCCTTTCAGCTCATATCATGTAGTAGAAAGGAGCGGATCTTCATGGACATTATTTCTGGTATGAACTTTGAACTTTTACAATTTGTAGGGATCTCTCTATTATGTGAATATGCTCATAGTATTCGGTCCTTTCATCTTTATAAAAAAAGCATCACATAAAAGTTGTACCATTTTGGGTTCTTTTCACTTATAGTATGTAGTGGAGGGATCGAACAGATGAAAATAGCTCTTTTCGGTGCTCATGGACGTGTAGGACAAGCATTTCTTCGTTTCGTTCAAGTAGATGATCGTTACATGGTTCGTTCATTGATTCGGACAAACCGAGAAGAAATGCTTGCGGGTATGTTTCAAGTCACCGGCAATTCAAGAAATCGGGAAGATGTGCTTGAGACAATAAAAGGAGCAGATATTGTTGTGAGCTGTCTATCAACAGATGGTGATGATACATTATCTGTTTCAATGGAGCATATCGTACAAGCCATGAAGCAAACAAATACATCTAGAATTATTACAATTGGTACAGCAGGTATTTTAAAAGCAAGAAAGCAGCCGGAGCTCTACCGTTTTGAAACAAATGAATCAAGACGGACCACTTCCCGAGCAGCTAAAGAGCATGCGAAAGCGTTTGAAATCCTTCAATCGACTGATCTAGATTGGACCATTATTTGTCCAACCTATTTACCAAATGGAGAAGTGACACGGTCATATCGCTATGAGAAAGATTTTCTCCCTATAGATGGAAAGAAAATTTCAGTTGAAGATACCGCACACTTTTTATATCAGCAGTTAAATTCGAAGGAGTTTGTACATCAACGCGTCGGCATCGCTTATTGATGATGATGCCTGTCCAAACAATATAACAAGTAAAAGTCGAGGACAGAATCCTCGACTTTTTCATGGAAGGAAAAGAGCCTCATTCAATTGGAAGAGGCTCTTTTTTCTACTATTCATCAGCTGTTGGCAACAGCGCCTTTTTGCAGTTCATACATTTGTGCATACAGCCCTTCTTGCTGCATGAGTTGTTCATGACTGCCACGCTCGATGATTTCACCTTTTTCTAACACCAAGATCATATCGGCTTTTTTAATTGTGGATAATCGGTGAGCGATCACAAAAGTCGTTCGTCCTTCTTTGACTACATCAAGCGCCCGCTGAATGATCGCTTCTGTTTCTGTATCAATGTTCGCGGTGGCTTCATCTAAAATTAAAATCGCTGGATCATACGCCAATGCGCGCGCAAATGAAATCAACTGACGTTCCCCCGAGGAAAGGGTGCTTCCCTTTTCAACGACTGGTTCATCAAAGCCTTCTGGCAGGTGCTTCAATAACTCTGCGGCACCTACTTGCTTTAATGAGGATTCAATGGTTTCTCTTTTGATGTCTTCATTCCCTAAGCTGACATTGGAGGCAATCGTTCCAGAAAATAAATACGGGTCTTGCAGCACGATGCCCATTTGTTTACGCAGCGTTTGGCGCGACTGATCATAAATGCTTTCACCATCTATGAGAATGTCTCCTTGCTGAATGTCATAAAAACGCAGCAGCAAGTTCATGATCGAGCTTTTCCCAGAACCAGTATGCCCCACTAGTGCAACCGTTTGACCTTTCTTCGCTTCAAACGTAATGTTCTTTAAGACATTATTCCCTTCATTATAAGCAAAGGTGACATCTTTGAACTGAACGTGTCCCTCCAGCTTCTTCTGAACAGGTTCTTCCACTTCTGTTCCTGGTTCATCTAATAATCGGAAAACCCTTTCCGATGAAACCCTTGCTAACTCCAACCTAGAGAACTGATTCACAATGCCTGTAATCGGCTGGAACAATCGATTTAAATAATCGACAAATGCATAGAGCACACCAATGGACACAATGCCTGTCGCACTTAGCGACGCACCACCAAAATACCAAATGAGTGCCACATATGCTAAATTTCGCAGCAGGTTAACCAAGTTATGTGAAAGAAGTGAATTTAAATGCAACATCTTTCGCTGATATCGAAAGTGATTGTTGTTCAGCTCATCAAATTCCTCTTGCGTCGCTTTTTCATGACGAAACGCTTGAATGATTGTCATCCCTTGAATGGCTTCATTTAGTTTGGCATTGATTTCACTGATGATCGAACGAATGCGGTGATTGTACACTGATGCAAACTTTCTATAAGTCATCGACCATAGGAAAATAATCGGTACAGCGACCAAACAGATGAGTGCCAGCTTCACATTTAATAAAAACATGGCAATGTAAATACCAATCATGTAAATAGCACTTGTCACGAAATTTGCAAGGACCGTTACATATAAATCACGAATGGTTTCCGTGTCATTTGTGATCCTGGCGACAACCTTTCCTGCCGGTAAATTATCAAAATATCGGATCGGCAGCGTTTGGATGTGCTCAAATACGTCTACCCTCATTTTTTGAATAATTCGATTTGCAATCCTCTGGAGCAAATAATGCTGCCCATACTGAAAGAAAATCGCAACGATGAGCAGTCCTAGATAAAATAGAACAAGCTGCACCAAACCACTGATTTCTGGCTGATAAAAAGCGAAAATCTCCTCTTTTGATAAACGCTTTACCTCATAGGTTTCACGCTCGTTCCCATTATCAATGGTGAGCTGATCTCCCGATATTTTTCTGTTTCCATCAAAACGAATCGGCTCATTCACAAAATAGTAACCGAACCCGACTTGCACTACATTGATTTGCTTTCCAGAATCCATTCCATTATTTAATCGATCGCTTCGTATATAGTTATTTCCCTGGTAATAAACGGTTTTGTCTGTCTTTTCATTGACCTCGACATACGGTTTTTCTACACCTAAAATATGATCATCAATCATTTTCTTCCCAATAAATGGCCCAGTCAGCTCAGCACCAACTGCAATCATGAGAAAGATTAAGGCAACAGACAATACTTTCTTATATAGGAGTGCGTAGGCAAGGAGTCTTCTTCCTGTTGTCATGCCTCATCCCCTCCTTCCAGCTGATTTGTTAGCTGCTGACGCAAAAATTGTTCTTTGTACCACCCATCCTGCTGGATGAGCTCGTTGTGGGTGCCCTTTTGGACAATGCGTCCTTCTTCCATGACAAGAATGAGATCCGCATGTTCTACAGCTGATAGGCGATGAGTTGTAATAAACGTCGTTTTGCCATGACGGTTTTGTCTTAGATTTTCTAGGATAGCGGTTTCTGTTTTTGCATCTACAGCAGATAATGAGTCATCCAGAATTAAAATGTCTGGATCAATTAATAAAGCACGTGCAATGGATATTCGCTGTTTTTGTCCGCCTGAGAGCGCCACACCTTTTTCCCCAACCATGGTCTCCAGACCCTCTGGCAGAAGGCGTAGATCCTTTTCAAAGTAAGCATCCTTGATTGCTTGTGCTAACTCATCTTGTTTCGCGTCCCGATGACCAAAGCGCATATTCTGTTCCACACTTTTTGAGAAAAGAATATGATCCTGAGGGACGTATCCGATCCATTGAAATAACTGATCTAGCTCAATGTCTTGGATTGGAACACCTGATAGCAAGATTTGCCCATCACCTGCCGGATACTGACGCAGAAGCTGTTTGACAATGGTCGTTTTGCCGCTTCCCGTTTTGCCTGTAATCCCAATCGTCTGTCCTTTTCGAACGGTAAAGGACACATCAATGAGATTATCTTTAGATGAGGTTGGATACCTGAATGTCACATGATCAAACTCAATATCTCCAGGCTCTTGTAACGTTTTCGGCTGAGCAGCATCTGTTACGTCCGGCTTGTAGCTGAGTGTATGATTTAACCGGTCTAACGACGCATTTCCTCTTTGCATAATATTAATCAATTCGCCGATCGCAAACATTGGCCAGATCATCATGCCAAGATAGACGTTAAATGCAACAAGCTCCCCAATGGTTAAATCACTTTGGAACACGAGATAGGCTCCGTAGCCGATTCCGATTAAGTAGCTGATCCCCACAAGTAATTTCACTGTCGGTTCAAACAAAGAATCAATGATCGCCACTCGCATGTTTTTTTGAAATACATCATCTGTCATTTCTCGAAAGCGTTCGACATCTTGTTTCTCCTGCACAAAAGACCGAATGACCCGGACACCTGCCACTGATTCAAGAACGCGATCGTTCATATCACCAAATGCATCTTGAGCGACTGTAAAGCGCTCATGGATTTTGCTTCCATAAAACGCAATTAAGAGCGCCATCAGCGGCATAGGAATAATCGCCATTAAGGTTAATTTCCAGCTAATCGTCAGCCCCATCGTAAAGAAGATCATCAGCATATAAGCAGTGGAATCAACCAAGGTCAGAACGCCAAAGCCTGTTGTTAAGGCTACAGCATTCAAGTCGTTTGTACCTAATGCCATTAAGTTGCCGGTTTTTTTCTTTTCATAAAAGGTAGGCGTCATCTTAAGCAAGTGGCGCATCAGTTTCCCACGCATCACACGCTCCATGACATTTGCGCCGCCAAATAACTGATACATCCAAAAATATGTAAGTGTATAGACGACGACACCTAGTAAGCAAAAAATGGTCACATAAAACACAATACTGGATGTTGTAAATTGACCAGAACGAATGTCATCAACTGCCTGGCCAAGGTATCTTGGCGGCAGCATTTCAAGCACATTCACAATGAGCAGGAGCGTAATAGCAATCGTATAACGCCTCCACTCTTGTTTAAAGAACCAGCCTAATTTCGCAAATACTGAAAACATGTTTGTCTCTCCTTTTCAAGCTAGCCGCTTTCTAAATTTTCCTGCAAGTCACCTTGTTTCGTTTTTTGAGCTTTTGTCATTTGTCTTGATTTTGGCATGTTCACATGCTTTCACTCCTCTTCATTTACTTGTTGTTTTTCATCCCTTTATTTCGAAATGCGAAATGAATTCAACAAAAAAAGAGGCCACCAGCTGGCTGGTACGCCTCTTTTCGTCATGTAAAAAGGCGCATGTTGACAAATACGCAACATACGCCTTGATTCATCCGATCAATTGGAACAGACGAGTTCCTTTTCAATGACCAATGAAGGTGTAATTGTCACGTGAATCAACCCATTCATGCAGTTTGGTTTCATTCTTCCAATGTTGCACATGACATTTCCTCCTTTTGGCTCTTGAATCTTTTTTTATCTTATAGCGGCTGTCACCATTTTGTCAATAAATATTTTTCAATAAATGAAATTTTCTAACAAAAATCAATCTTCCTTATGTGTATCTTTTTCTATTAACGGGTATACCATGAGTGTAAAGACTCCTTTTGAAAGGAATGAGGACATTGTTTCAAGCTGATCGGATGGTCGTTGCGTTTGATGGACATGAAGACAGTAAGAAAGCATTAAAAAAGGCAATCGCTTTAGCTAAAACCTTACATGCCAAGCTGACCGTTACCTATGCACATGATGGCAAAACAGACAGACAGGTGTTTGATGTGCCGCGCCCAATGACTGGCGGAGCTTATATCGGCGGCGGTACGGCAGATCTTCAAACACCCCCTGTATATGTACCTCATGATGAACAGCAAAGTCCCTTGATTTTTGAAGACCATACAGAAGAGGTCGTTGCGGAAGCAAGAATGCTATTAAATGAGGAGCAGTTTGAGGCTGCCATTGAAATTGTAGAAGGAGAACCAGCGGAAGCGATTATCGAATATGCGGAGGAAATATCAGCAGACCTCATCGTCATGGGAGCACGTGACCAAAGCAGATTGAAAAAAATGCTGTTTGGCAGTGTGAGTGAAAAGTTATCAGCAAAATCAGATATACCTGTGCTTATTGTGAAATAAATGCATCACAAAAGGCTGTAAACATTGGTTTACAGCCTTTTTTTATTTATGAAGAGATCGATGCTTCACTTTCATGTTTAATTTTTTGCTGGAAGCCTTCCTGTACACGCTTTGTCAGCTTGCCTGGAACGCCTTCCCCTACTGGCTCGCCATCTATTTCAACAATCGGAATGACTTCAGCTGTCGTCGAGCTGATGAAGATTTCCTGAGCGCGCAGCAGTTCTTCTTTGCTTATACGAGTTTCTTCAACAGTACACCCTTCTTCCTCACATACCTCCAGCAGCTTTCTACGAGTAATGCCGTTTAAAATGAGATTGTTTGCAGGGTGAGTACGAATCACGCCATCAATCACGGCATATACATTCGAGGAGGTTCCCTCGGTCACAAAACCGTCTCTCACAAGGATTGCTTCAAACGCACCAGCTTCAGATGCTTTCTGCTTTTCCATGATGTTATATAAAAGGTTTAAGCTTTTGATATCACACCTTAACCAGCGAAGATCCTCAGATAAAATGGCCTTTGCCCCAGCTTTCTGCTCTTGAACAGGCTTTTTCACCTGGAACGTATATGCCGTGATTTGAGGAGTAAGAGAATCACTATACTGATGTTTACGAGGGGCGACACCCCGCGTGACTTGAATATACACACCGCCATCTGTTAATTGATTGTGAGCGACGAGCTGTTGTAACTTTTCTTCCATATCTGATACTGTACCTTGCAGATGAATGCCAATTTCCTTTGCACTCTTGAACAGACGCTCTGTATGTTCCTTTAACGTAAACAAAGTACCATTGTATACACGGATGACCTCATAGACTCCGTCACCAAATTGATAGCCTCTGTCCTCAATATCAACATGTGCATCCTTTTTTTCAATGAAATCTCCATTGTACAATATTTTCATATGGAATCTCCCCTTCGCTTTGCATTAATGGTTGAATCTGATGCTATCTTAGCGGATAAATGGGTTCGTTTCAATGATTATTCAGAATTATTTCACATCATATGAAATGGATAACCTTTCATTGTAACAAATATAGATTGATAACCAAAAAGATTCCAATTTTTTAGCATCTTCTATATTCATAGGCTCTTTTTTCCTGTATACTTACTCCATATAAACACGACAAAAAACAGCGAAAAAAGACAGAATCCACTACATGATTCGACACAAATTTTTGATTTATTGGAGCGATTGTAATGCAACGGGTTAAAAAAAAACAGACACCTTCAAACACAATGCTGCTCTCAAAGGCGATTGGTTTTGTCATCCTGACACTGATCCTCTTTTTTATTTGGGATATGTCCAAAACCAATATGCAGGCAGCAGATCAGCCGGCGAAATTGTCTGCGAGCAGTCAATTTAGGGACACAAGCACTAGTATGAAAGCAAAAGATGCTTCTCGGAAAACATTAGATGCACATTTTAAGATCAATTCAAATAAACATGTAACGGATCAAACGATCTTTTTAACCTTTGATGATGGTCCATCAGCGACTTCAAATCAGCTGTTAGATGTGCTAAAAGCGCATCAAGTGAAAGCCACATTCTTTATGCTCGGACCGCAGATTAAAGAACACCCGGCAGCTGTGAAAAGACTCCATCAAGAAGGTCATCAATTAGGGCTTCATGGCATCACCCATGATGTGAAACGCTTTTATCAAAAAAAAGATTCTCCTGTTAACGAGATGAAGGAAGATCAGCGCATTTTGGCTTCTGTCACAGGTGAGTATACCCATCTTGTAAGAACACCTTATGGCAGCACCCCAAATTTAACCGATCAGCAAAAGGCACGTTTAAAACAAAAAGGCTTTGTCTACTGGGACTGGACCATTGACAGTCTTGACTGGAAATATAAAAGCTCAAAATATGTACCAGAGGTATTAAATCAGCTGCAAGTGCTGGAGACAAAATATCCAAAAGAACCAAAAATCATCTTAATGCATGATCAGCCGGCGACGGCAAAATACTTAAGCAGCTTAATTACGCAGCTAAAGGCAAAGGGCTATACATTTGAAGTCCTTGATGAAACAATGAAGCCGCTGCAGCAATAAAGTAAAACCCGCACCTTTAGGATGCGGGTTTTTAATGATTTATAAAGCTTTCACGAGATCACCAATTCGCTCATGAAAGACAAGATCAAAAAGCGGATCGAATTCTGTTTCACTCAAATTCATCATCACCATGAAGATGGAAGGATCATGAGCTGCATCTTCTGGAATATACCTTGCTGGCGCTACCTCCAGGGAAGTCCCCATAACGAGGAGCATGTCCGTTTTCTGAAGTGATGTCTCTACTTGATCTAAATGTTTGACCATATCGCCAAATAGGACAACATCTGTTTTTAGCACACGTCCACACGTACTGCCGTCTGAGGAAACCCTTTGACAGACCGGCACCTCTTCTTTTAATAAATAAGGCAGATCATATACCGCCTGACACGATGGACAAGTGGCCGTTTGAATGGAGCCATGGAGTTCATATACATGCTGGCTTCCCGCCTTTTTATGAAGACCGTCAATATTTTGGGTGAAAATATCCACATGCTTCCCTTGTCGCTCAAGGCTGGCTAAAAAGGTGTGCCCGCTATTTGGCTCATATTCTCCACTCATTTTCATCTGAAACAATTCCTTAAATTTCGGCCAGAATTGATGAGGATTTGATAAAAAGTAGGACCGGCTCATCGCCTCCATGCGGGAAGTATCTTCTGTCCACAGTCCACCCGTTGATCTAAAATCAGGAATACCCGATTCTGTACTCATACCAGCACCTGAGAGTACTGTGATATGTGAAGCCTGCGATAATTTCTCTCTTAACACATCCACCTTTGTTTGGTCCACGCACCATTCCTCCTTTATTCACCCAACTGCTTCTCACCTTTTTGTTTCATATAAATGGCCTGACCAGGGAAAGCAAATTCTACGCCTTCCTCGTGGAAAATATCTATGATGCGATAGTTAATATCCTGCTTAATATCAAGGTTTTCAGACCAAGCTGTCGTGTTTGTGTAAAAGTTGAAAAACAAGTTCAAATAGCTGTCTGCCAGTACATCGAGATTTACCATGATTGTCTCCTTATGCACACCATCATGCTCGTGAAGCATCTGTCTGAGACGCTTAATACACTGATCAATATGTTCCTTTGGTGTATTGTAGGAAACGCGAACAGAGAACGTAATCTGACGTTTATTCATTCTTGTCCAGTTTGTGATTGGCTCCTTAGAAAGCGTAGAATTCGGAACGGTCACGACGGCTTCAGCAGGTGTTCGAAACCTTGTACTTCGAAATGTAATGTCCTCCACAGTCCCAAGAACACTTGGTGTCTCCACAAAGTCGCCCATCGTAAAAGGCTTCTCTGTAATGATGACAATCCCTCCAAAAAAGTTAGCCACTGTATCCTGAGCGGCGAGCGCAAAGGCTAGACCACCTAGACCAAGACCTGCCACAAGTCCATTTACGTCATAATTAAATTCTTGTGCAATGACACTAATACTCAGTGCAATAATAATGAAGCGAAGTACCTTTGATAAAAATGGTGCTAAAATATCATCCATATCTAATTCAAATTTCGAATTGACCTTTTGAAACAAGAAAGAAGATGCAGCGGTTAAATTACAAAGCCCCCACGTCAGCATCAATATAATAGAGGATCTATACAATTTAATGATGACATCCATATGGTGCTCAAAGTATGGTGCCTGTCTTAACGCAAAATATAAACCAAGTGCCACGAAAAACAGCCTGGCTGGTTTTTCAAATGCCACAACAATTTGGTTAATGACCTCCGTTTTAGACCGATTCGTCAGCCTAAACAGTAGCTGAAATAAATACTTCGTAAATACTTTCCGAAGCAATAAAAAAAGCAATAAAATACAAAGGCTAATACCAATTTGGATCGCAATATCTACTGTAAAATATGTATCCATCCATTTTTGTGTAAACATGTCTGTCTCTCTCCTTTAAAACAATCCTCTCTAGTTTATAATATAACCTTCGTTCATGTCCTCTCTTAAATGTCTGACCTCTACATAAAAAGCCTCGGGACAGATCCCGAGGCATGAAGTTCAAATATGAAATTTTGGCTAGAGACATATCGACGGGCAGCAAACTACTTTTTCTTCTGAGCCTGATCAAGGAGAGTCGCTTTAAACATTTCAGCATCCGTTTCGGCCTTAATACGTTCTTCCACTCTAATTCTCCCTTTACCCAATCATCTCGCCTCCTTTTCATCATTATAAAACATCAGAATTTTCAGTCAACATGACGAAAGCACTAATATTTTGACGAACGCTGACGATTTGGACAAAATTGATCGAAGAAAAAATGATGTAGTTCAGATTTACTCAATAAGAGCTTGGGATATTCCTGCAACTTTTCACCTTTCATACACGATGCTTTCTCACCAGATGCCATGTTCCATTACATACAGCTCTCCCTCGTACCATATAGTAAAGAAGGAAAAACAGCAAAAATTTGATATGATAAGACCAGAACTTATGTCAGGAGCTGGAGCATGTGTATATTATTGCGCATAGAGGGTCCTCAAGCGCTGCCCCAGAAAATACAATCGCTGCATTTGATTTAGCTGTTCAGCAGGGTGCGGATTATATTGAGTTAGACGTCCAGCTGACAATGGATCAGCACGTAGCCGTCATCCATGATGATACTGTTGATCGAACGAGTAACGGAAGCGGCTTAGTGAAAAGTTATACACTTGATCGGCTGAAGAAATTAGATGCAGGAAGCTGGTTCGATTCTCAGTACGCCAACGAACGAATTCCCACCTTACAGGAAATTCTTGAAAGATACAGTCAGCGTGTCGGGATACTGATTGAGATCAAGCATCCAAAACGGCAGATTGGGATTGAAAAGGCAGTTGTCGACATCATCAACCGGTTTGCCTATTCCCGTCACATCATGGTTCAATCTTTTGATGCCAATGCACTTCAAAGAGTCAAAGCTTACGCCCCTTCTCTTCGAACAGCTTTTATTATAAAACCCTCTGCCTTTAAACTGACGAAAAGGAAATTAGTGGAGTACAGCTCCTTTGCGGATTGCCTTAATATGAAGAAAACGATGATCAACAGATGGTGGATTGATCGCATCCACTCATTTGGAATGGATGTCTTTATATGGACAGTGAAAGATCAAAAAACAGCCGACAGGATTAAAACATACCACATTGATGGAGTGGTGACGGATCATCCGCCATTTTTTCTAAAGGAGAAATGATTAAATGAAAGCATATCTCGCCGTATTTATCGGTGGATTGGTTGGTACCCTTTGCAGATATGAACTTAGCCAATCCGTTGTCAGCCAGACATTCCCCTATGCAACACTGATTGAAAACATGACAGGCAGTCTGCTTCTTGGCTTTTCAACAGGGTATTTTATGTTTCGGAAGGGAAAAAAATATCTTGCTGCTTTGATCGGAACAGGATTTTGCGGTGGTTTTACGACAATGTCCACTTTTTCTAAAGAAACGGTTCTCTTATTACAGGATGGACTGTTCACATCAAGTATCATGTACATTATACTCTCAGTGATTGCTGGAGTGGGCGCTGCCTTATGTGGGCTGATCACCGCTCAGCGCCTCTTTCAACAAAATGAGCAGCCGAAAGGAAGCAGATAAATGATTGTATTTTATACAGCTGTTGCCGGCGGGATGGGCAGTACCCTTCGTTTTTTCCTCAGTCAATCGATTCAGAAAACCAAGTTTCATACTCGTTTTCCGTATAGTATTATTCTCATCAACTTACTCGGCGCTGCCGGTTTAGGTTTACTGACAGGTGCAGTAACTGACAATGATCCGCTGCTTATGATCATTGGTACTGGGTTTTTCGGTGGTTTTACAACCTTCTCTACATTTAGTGTAGAGGCTGCGTCCATGCTGCGTGAGCGGCAAATTGGACTTCTTGCTGTCTACTTGTTGGTCACAATCATCGGATCTTTATGTTTCTTTGCTGCGTTTTATCAAATAGGCCAGCATCTTTTTTAAATATTGGTAATAGCGGCTAAGCTGATGAGCAGCTGATCCATGAGCTGGCGCTTCATCAAAAAGAGTGTTTTTTCACTATAGCCAATTTCCATTGCACACTTTGCCATCCGCCAATCTCGAAAATATTTGTAATCGATGAGCTGCAGCTCTATTTCGTCCAACTCTTTTAATGCCGTTGCAATACAAGCAACGATGAGTTCATACTGACTTTTTTGCTCTTCTAACTTTTTCCGTGTCATGTGGTCGAGATGATGCGGGCTTCTTTTTTCAAGCTGCCTTTCGATATTTAAGATTGCTGCTTGATAATTTTTGAAATTCTTTAAATGAAACTCAATTCGTTTCATTGAGGTTTTTTTCTCCGTGATACTTGCTGTTTCATACCAAAGCATGTCCATCCCCCTATATCGAACGTTTGTTCTCATTATATGCCGAACATACATTCGTTCGAAAGAGACTAAATACCTAAAAAAACCTTGAGCTTATTTTTCGCTCAAGGTCATTTCGTTTACTAGCAGCGGCTCCTTTATATCAAGCCCAGTGCGTGCACTGCCTTTTTCTGCCGATGTGACGCCTTTTTTCAAATCAATCTTTTTAACGTAGCGTCCATCCATTTCCAGCACTTTCATTCGAATATCATCAAGATAGACGGATTGTCCTTCTCTGATATCAATATTCTCTTTTAAGATGAGTCCGCCGATTGTATCAATTTCCTCATCATGATAAGAGATCTCGATCAAATCTTGAACTTCATCTAATCTCACTTTGCCATCTAAAACATAATGATGATCGGCTCTTTTTTGAATCACTGGCTGTTCATCTTCATCGAATTCATCTCGAATATCTCCGACAATCTCTTCTAAAATATCCTCCGTTGTGACAAGTCCAGACGTTCCGCCATATTCGTCAGTTAAGATCGCCATATGCATTCTATCACGCTGCATCTTGACAAGAAGCTCTTGAATAGGAATCGTGTCGATAACCTCAATCACTGGATATATATAATCTTGAATTTTCAGTTGATCTTTTTCACCTTGATACACAAGATCTGCAAAGAGCTGCTTTTTGTTCAGCATGCCGATGACATGGTCTTTATCTCCTGAAAACACAGGGAAACGTGTATACTTTTCCTGCGTCATGATGGCGAGGATATCATCTAACGGCATATCTTCTGGAATCGCACAAATTTCTCGCCGCGGTACCATGATCTCTCTGGCAATTCGATTATCGAAATCGAAAATCTTGTTCATATAATTATATTCTGATGGGTTGATTTCCCCATTTTTTAAGCTCTCAGATAATAAAATCTTCAGTTCCTCTTCAGAATGGGAATGTTCTTTTTCAGACCCCATATCGATGCCCATCATTTTAGTTAGCAGACGTGCTGACCCGTTTAACACATAAATGAAAGGGAACATAAGGATATAAAATGCATGCAGCGGGCCTGACAGCCATAGTGTCATTTTTTCCGCCTTTTGAATGGCAAGCGTTTTTGGTGCAAGCTCACCTACAACTACATGCAAAAAGGTAATAATAGAGAACGCAAGTGTTGCTGAGATCAGGCTGATTGCTGAATCAGGAATGTTTGTCAAACCAAAACCTCGAACCAAAAGTTCTTTCACAGCCGGCTTACCAATCCACCCTAAACCAAGGGATGTCACTGTAATACCGAGCTGACAGGCTGACAAATATTCATCTAGCCTTGATGTCACCTTTTTCGCCATGATGGCCTTTTTGGACCCTTCGGCAACAAGCTGATTAATTCTTGAACTTCTCACCTTTACTATGGCAAATTCAGATGCAACAAAGAAAGCTGTTAAAGCAATCAAAACACCGACTATACTCAGATTAACAATATCGTCCATTTAACCTTGCTCTTTCTTAGAAGAACAAGGAGTCACCTCCTGATTGATGATGTTATGTTTTGCAAAACGGTTAACTGATTAAATAAGACTACATTGAGGGCCCCACTTAACCACCTCCGGTTCACGTAAAATTCCGCCTCTCTACATATATATGAAACGGTATTCATTTTATCTTACCATAAATAATCTGAAAATTCCTGTATCATCATGCTGTTTTTGACATGACTGACTAAATTGAGGGAAATCCTCCTCTGTTTCTTCTTATTGGCAGGAAATATGAACAATTAACTTGTGTTTCAGACTAGAATTATATTAAACTATTTTCATAAACTATAACGTGACGGTTAGGAGGAGATGTTCAGATGGGGCTGAGAAAAAGTATCGTATTGGTGAACTAGCACAGATTGCACAGGTGACGAAACGAACTGTAGATTATTATACAAATCTAGGTTTGCTTGCGCCTGTTAGATCTTGCTCAAATTATCGTTATTACGATGAATATGCTTTAAAACGATTACAATTAATCGTTCTTTGCAAACAGCAGAGATTGGCTCTTTCTGACATCAAATCCAGATTAGATGAACAATTCCCTTCTCAAAAGGAAGATCATGATGAACTTGTCCATTTAACCTCTGATATCGATCGGATGAATGAGCATATGGACCGCATTTTGGCACGTTGTAAGCAGCTTCAGCCAGAACAACGTGAAAAACTAAAAGAGCAGCTTACTCCTGAAAAAATGACGGCTGTCCAATCATTTTTACTGCTGTTAAGTTAAAATTTTTACTAAACAGGAGGTGTTACCTTCGTTCTCAAAGTCAGAACGAAGGCCTTAATTGGACATAGTTAATTTACTCATAGTTGCTTTACTTATAGCTTTAACCGCGTTTTTCGTTGCATCAGAGTTTGCGATCATTCGCTTAAGAAGCTCAAGAATTGATCAGTTAATCGCAGAAGGTAATAAAACAGCAGTTGCTGTCAAGCATGTAACGACTCACCTTGATGAGTACCTATCAGCCTGTCAGCTTGGTATTACCATTACCGCCCTTGGTATTGGTTGGTTAGGGGAAGAAACAATTGCGCATATGCTTGCGCCGCTCTTTGCAGAGTTGTCCATTCCTCAATCAGCTAGTTCTATTGTCACTTTTATTATTGCGTTTAGTATCATGACGTTTTTACACGTTGTCGTTGGAGAACTTGCACCGAAAACACTCGCCATTCAAAAGGCTGAGCAAGTATCCCTTCTTTTTGCTAGACCACTGATGATCTTTTACAAAGTGATGTTCCCGTTCATTTGGGTATTAAATGGATCTGCTCGTTTGTTAACGAAAGCGTTCGGTCTTCAGCAAGTATCTGAGCATGACATGGCGCACTCTGAGGAAGAATTGCGGATTATTTTATCAGAGAGCTATAAGAGCGGCGAGATTAACCAGTCTGAATTCAAATATGTAAATAAAATTTTCGAATTTGATGACCGTCTGGCGAAAGAAATTATGATTCCTCGTACCGAAGTTGTCAGCTTCCCGTATGATATTACCATTGAGGAAATGCTGAAGGTAACAAAGGTAGAGAAATATACACGTTATCCAATTGAAGATGGCGACAAAGACAACATTATCGGTGTTCTTAACATTAAAGAGGTTCTCACTGCCTGCATTAGCGGAGAGTGCTCTACAAGCGATACGATCGAAAAGTTTGTAAATCCGATTATTCATGTGATTGAAACGGTTCCTGTTCATGATTTACTGCTCAAAATGCAGCGTGAACGTGTACACATGGCCATTTTATCAGATGAATATGGCGGTACAGCAGGTCTTGTGACCGTTGAAGACATCCTTGAAGAAATCGTTGGTGAAATTCGTGATGAGTTCGACATTGATGAAATCAACGAAGTGCGTAAACTTGGAGAAGACCATTACATCTTTGATGGCAAGGTTCTTGTTGATCAAGTCAACCTGCTATTAGGTACACAGCTTGATAATGAAGAGGTCGACACAATCGGCGGCTGGTTCCTTACTCAGAAATATGAAGTAGAGAAAAATGACGCCATTCGTGAACAAGGCTATGAATTTATTATTAATGAAGTCGATGGACACCATGTGGCATACATCGAAGTAAAAAAGTTAAATGAACAATTATTAGAAGCAGCTGAAGAAGGCGCTTCGTAACAAAAAACGCCCACTTGCTTAAGCAAGTGGGCGTTTCACATTGTGGACAAAGGGCTAAAAYCTTTGAAGTCTAGGAAGGACGAGTACCGGAGCGGAGCGAATTGAGCATTCGTGAGCACCGGCACGCAGGACTGACACCGAATGCGAGGGTTTGTCTACACGCTGAAACGACCCTTGCCTAAGCAAGCGGTCGTTTTTCTTATGCCTTTTCCATTAATTGAGCTTCTAGCTCTTTGATTCTTGTGTTTAATACTTCTGTCATGGCACCTAATCTTTCTTTTGGCGGCAGATGGTCAAATTCAGACAGCTCAATCGGTTCACCGATGATTAAGCGCATTTTCCCTTTTTTGAAAAGACTTTTCGCATTTGAAGGTCCTTTGTATGCGGCTGGAACAATTGGCGCTTTACCGAGCTGCGCAATGGTAACCGCCCCTCTTTTTAGAGGAACATCCTCTGTTGTACGTGTTCCGCTTGGAAAAATCCCAACGATCTTTCCCTCTTTTAATAATTTAATGGGCGTTTTAATACTGCTTGGCCCAGGATTCTCTCGATCAACAGGAAAGGCATGAATCTTTTTTAAAAATCCACCGATCCATTTATTTGCAAACAATTCTTTTTTCGCCATGTAGTGGATCTCAAACGGAAGAATTCCTGCGCCTAATGCAAGAACATCCACAAAACCCTCATGTGTACAAGCAATGACAAAACCCCGATCAGTTGGCAGATTCTCTTTTTGATATACTTTGATTCCACCTCGGAGACCAAATAATAGTTTGACGGTATAGCCTGAAAATTTATACATAGTGCACTTCCTTTGTTTGAAGAATGAAGGATTTGTCTCTATTATAACAAATTTTTTATTACCTGGTACTAAAAATTTGTACACAGTCCTATCCTCCCTATTTTTTTCGTTTAAAAATGAACGTTCTGTCTGTATTCAAGCACAAGGTTTTAGGGGAGAATAGAATAGGAATTGTGTCCAATTTTGTCGTTTTTCGATGTTTTTTCCTGATTTGTTCTATTGAAAATACTTTATAAATGATGCAAATTTCGCTATGATAAGGAGAAATGATTTTGATTCGGCGAAAGAAATGAGTAATGTACGGTAATGAGAAGTTTCGTGCAACTTTATGCCTTTCTTATGCGTGTATAACATAGAGGGGAGAAAAATCAGTGACGATCGATGAAATTTATCAAATGTATATGAACGATGTTTACAGGTTTCTGCTCTCCATGACAAAAGACAAACATTTGGCAGAAGACTTATTGCAGGAAACCTTTATGCGTGCGTATATACATATTCATTCCTACGACCATAGCAAAGTGAAACCTTGGTTATTTCAGGTGGCACGAAATGCTTTTATTGATTATGTCAGGAAACATAAAAAAGAAGTGACCATATCGGATGACCTCATTGGCGGTCTTTTACAAACGTCTGTACAAAGCCCTGCTGAACAGGTTGAAATAAAGGAAGTCCTCACCATGTATTTAGAGCAGCTTCCAGATAACTACAAGGAAGCGTTGACATTGTATTATTTAAAAGAACTAAATTACAAGGAAGCATCCAAGGTCATGAATATTACTGAAGCAAATTTCAAAAGTGTTTTATTTCGTGCAAGGCAGCGCCTAAAAGCACTTTACAACAGAGGTGTTAATGATGAATGAAGAGTTTAACAAGCGATGGGAACAATATAATAATGGTGAGATGAATGAGGAAGAAATGATAGCGTTTGAGGAAGAGCTTGAAGAAAACGAAAAACGCTTAAGCCAGGAACTGAGCGACTCGGATTGGACAGATTTTTCCATCAGTCCTGAGAAGCAAAAAGCCATTTTACAATACGGAAAAAGAAAGTCATATTTACGTATTTCCGTACTTGCTGTCATATCGACACTCATTATTTTACCGCTTTGTACATTAGGAAGTTATTTATATTACGGCGTTGGTGGAGCCGAGAGCAAAGGCAATCACTTCATGGAAACAGCCGCTGTCACCGTCGCTTTGACCAAACCAAACGTGGCCATTGATATGAAGGATTTAAAAGGTCAGGTCAAGCTTTTTGGGATGAACACCGAATTGAAGCTGCAAAAGCAAATTGGCAATAAAACAGAAGCCATTGGCAGTGAACAAATCGAGATGTTTTTCGATAAATTAAAGCAGCCTACTATCTCTTATTATGGTGACAGCGCACGCGAAACGGAGGGTTTCTTTACCCATCCTTCGGCGCAGGCAGATGCCTCAAAAAAACAAACACTCACTACGTTAGACAAGCTTCCTGAAGGAACAGTAAGTGAAGTGTATGTATCCTATGATAGAGCTTACACACCAAAGGATATTTATTCCTTTGCTAAAAAATACGATATGAAAGTGCTGTGGAATGCGATTAAAACAGAGGATTCATTAAGTGGAAATCAGCGGCCAATCGGCTTTCCTGGGAAGGACTCTGAATTTTTAAAAGAGCTTCAGCACACATCAAAAACTGAGGTAGATCAATTCAAAGATGCCCTTGCTTATGTTAATCAGCACCCGACATGGGCAACAACGATCTCTGGCAGACCTGATCTTGATCTGTCTAATCGTATACGCTATATCGATCAAAATGGCGTCACCGTTTATGGCTCTGTGGTCACTGGACCTTCTAAAGAAATTGAGAAATTTGTAAAGACAAAACGCATTAAAACGGCAAAAGTGAGCGAGGTGGAATTATGGAATTGGTAAGAATTTTTAAAGAGCATAATGTATTTGGCTGGATTTCTGTCGGCACAGCGATATTATCCCTGCTCATGCTAAACCTCGCCATTATCAGCAACGTGACATTTTATTCTTTTCAAATGCTTCCTTTTGCAATGGCCGCAGTTCCATTTGGCATTATTGAACTGTTCATTAAAAAAGGCCGTACGGGTCCAGGTTTCCTCGGTGTCGTACTGAATATCTTTGTCATTGTTTGTGTCTATGCCATCGTATCAATCGATGTCGATCTTCAGTTAGGTTTTTAATCAGCATTCAAAAGCAAAAGCCCGTGTTACTTGACTAATGCCAAGCAGCACGGGCTTTTTTCATTTACTTTTTATTCAATTCTGAATGCTTTCTTGAATATAAGAAATACACAACCAGCCCAATGGCAAGCCAGATTAAGAAACGAACAAAGGTGATTGCACCAAGCTTATAAATGAGCAATCCGCAAGATAGAATAGCTAAGATCGGAATAAGCGGAACTGCTGGGCATCTGAAAGCTCGTGGTAAGTCCGGCTGCGTTTTTCTCATCACAATGACCGCCACTGAAATCAAAATAAATGCTGAAAGTGTCCCGATGTTCACTAGGCTTGCCAGCTCATCAAGTGGAATAAATCCACCCATTAATGCTGACAATGTACCGAAGAACAGTGTATTGATGTAAGGAGTTTTATGCTTTGGGTGAACTTTTGATAATACCTTTGGCACCAAGCCATCACGAGACATAGCAAACATCACGCGTGTCTGGCCGTACAGCATGACAAGCATTACGGTTGTCATCCCTAGAATCGCTCCGACATCCACAATACCAGCCACCCAGTTTTGTCCGGCTACTTGTAAAACGAGAGACACTGGATGTGATACTCCTTCAAAATTCATGAAAGGAACGATGCCCGTCATAATCGCACTGACAACGACATAAAGCAGTGTACAAATCAATAAGGAAGTAATAATCCCTCTAGGCAGGTTGCGTGATGGATTTTTTGTCTCCTCTGCCGCAGAAGCAACTGCATCAAACCCGATAAATGCAAAGAATACGAGGGCTGCTGCACTTAAAACCCCTGATGTCCCAAATGGAACAAATGGTGTCCAGTTTTCAGGTTTTACATATTTCACAGCGACTAAAATAAAGAGCAGAATCACAGCAATTTTCATAATAACCATGATGTTATTGACTCGTTTTGATTCTTTAATACCAAAGTACAGCAGGAAGGTGATGACCATTAAAATAATAAATGCTGGAAGATTAAAATATGTCACTTGCCCCTTTAAACCACCTGGTGCTGCTGTTAACTCAACTGGTATATGAATCCCTATCCCATTTAAAAAAGACACAAAATAGCCTGACCAGCCCGCTGAAACGGCACTAGCGGCCAGCATATATTCTAATATTAAATCCCATCCAATGATGAATGCTAGAAATTCCCCCATTGATGCGTACGTAAATGTATACACAGACCCTGATACAGGCACTGTGGAAGCAAATTCCGCATATGACAGTGCTGCAAACAAACAAGCAAGACCTGCGATGACAAATGATAGAACAAGTCCTGGCCCCGCAGTGACGGCTCCTGTACCTGTTAGAACAAATATCCCTGTCCCGATAATGGCTCCAATGCCCAGCATGGTTAAATCAAATGAACCCAATTCCTTTTTTAATGCTTTTTCCCCTTGTGTTGCCGCAATGAGCTCTGAAATGCTCTTTTTTCTAAACAATGAATTGCTCATACCATCACTCCCAAAACTTAGTATCGGTCTAAAGACGCCACATTCATATAATTCACAATATTTTCTGAATATTTAGATTAAATTTAGCGCAATAAATTGGTGGCGTAAAATTATTATATATGAAAATTAAAAAATGAAAACACTTTTTTTAAAAATAGAGTGAAAATTCTTATATATCAACGAAAATATTGTCAATAAAACGGTTAGATTTTCTTCAATCCTTATTCAATTGATAGTTTGCCTCCCTCTATCTATTATACAACATGGAAGATTATATTTTTTTCATATACTTATTATTCAACAAAAATAAGACCCTTTTTTTAAAAGCGGGTCCACAATTATGTTATTTTAAAGCCTTTAGACTGATAGTGATCTATGAGAAAAAGACCAGTTCTGCGGCGTAAATGATATATGAAAAAAGAGACTGCTTCATAGCAGTCTCTTAAAATGAATTAGTTTACAAATGTTTTCGCTCCAAGATAAATAGGCTTCCAATAGCTTGATGTCATATCACTGATCGTTACACCGTCAGAAGCAGCATGGATAAACTTATTGTTCCCAAGGTAGACACCCATGTGAGATGGACCCGATTTATACGTTGTAAAGAAGACAAAATCTCCAGCCTTTGGTTTGGATACACTTTTCATCGATCCCCAGAAACCTTCAGTTGTTTGTCTTGAAATCTTTTTTTGTTTGTTAATGATATACCACATAAATCCGCTGCAATCAAAGCCCTTCGGTGTCGTTCCACCCCATCTATATGGAGTACCGTTTTGCGCTTTAGCATCTGCTATAAGCTTAGACGTGTTTAAGGAAGAAGTAGAGACTGTTTTTTCTTTCACAGGTTTCGTCTTTACTTTAGACGTCTTTTTCACCTTTAGCTTTTGCCCGATTTTAATGAGGTCTGTTTTAAGTTTATTTAACGATTTCAACTCTTTCACAGTCATCCCATATTTTTTGCCAATCTTAGATAATGTATCACCTTTGACAACTTTATGAGTGGCAGTTGCTGAAGCCGTTTTTACTTTTGTTGTTGTTTTTGATGTCTTCACTGCTTTTTTCGAAGAAGTGCCATTCACTTTTAAGGTTTGTCCAACATAAATCACGTTAGATTTCAGCTTATTGTCTGATTTAATTTTGCTCACGCTTGTTTTGTATCTTTTCGCTAGAACAGAAAGAGAGTCACCTTTTTGAACTTTTACTGATTGTGCTGAGGCAGCTCCGGCAAATAATGTCGTCCCAAGTAGAACTGCACTTGCAGCTGTGATCAATTGTTTTTTCATTTGTTCCTCCTGTATGTATCTATCTGATCCGAATTTTTATCTACTCCCTATTATAAGGATCAAATACCAGAAGAAATAGTCTTGACTTCCTACGACATTATGCTTATTAATTCGGCAAAATTTATTTTTTTTTAGGGTTCTTTTTATTTCATTTTTATTACACAATCATGACAAAATAATCGCATCTTGTCATGGATAAATGATACATTCATTTCTCTTTTTGGTTCATTCTATGTAAAGTGGACCTTTACAATTTTAAAGTGAACTTTACGGTGCTGTAAAAAGGAATCCACACTTCTGCTCTACCATTGTAAACGTAAGAGCGATACATAAACAATGAGGAGGCAAAATGAATGAGTGTGTTGAAAAGCTCGAAAACGAAAATCACTGCAGTGGCAGCAGCATCTGTGCTATCGATTGGCATTTTTTCAGGGATTGAATTTGGACAAGCTGACAAAGCTGAGGCTAAAAAGAAGCCGAAAAATGACGTGCAAAATGTGATTGTGCTGATTGGAGATGGCATGGGAACACCTTATCTTTCAACTTACCGCTCATTTAAACACAACGGTGACCTTTCAAAGCAAACAGCGTTTGACCCTTACCTCACTGGCATGCACAAAACATACCCTGACGACTCTAAAAATAACATTACCGATTCAGCAGCAGCTGGTACAGCCATGGCAACTGGTAAAAAGACATACAACAATGCCATTGGTGTAAACAAAAACGGCAAAAAACTAAAAACCGTTTTAGAAGAAGCCAAACGAAAAGGAAAATCGACGGGTCTTGTCGTGACATCTGAATTAACAAATGCTACGCCTGCTGCGTATGCCGCTCACGATGTGTCTAGGAAAAACACTGCAGCCATCGCTGATGACTTCTTCGATGAGAAAATCGGAAAACAGCATACAGTCGATGTCATGCTGGGCGGAGGACTTGTCGACTTTGTCCGAAAGGATCGTGATCTGACGAAGGAATTCAGACAAGCCGGTTATGATTATGTCACCAATAAAGCCGCCTTACAAAAAAACAAAAATGAAAAAGTGTTAGGCATTTTTGCCGATGGAGGTCTCGATAAAGCCATTGATCGTGATCAAACGACCCCTTCCCTGCAAGACATGACATCCTCAGCCATCAAACAGCTGTCTAAAAACAAAAAAGGATTTTTCCTTATGGTCGAAGGCAGTCAAATTGACTGGGCTGGACATGATCATGATATTGTCAGTGCGATGAGTGAAATGAAGGATTTTGAAAAAGCATTTGAAGAAGCGATTCGTTTTGCGAAAAAGGATAAAAACACGTTAGTCATCACGACCGCGGATCATTCAACTGGCGGACTTTCCTTCGGAGCAGACGGTTCAGGGAGCTGGGATTACAAACCGGTAAAAGCAGCGAAAAAAACGCCTGACTTTATCGCAAACAAAATTGTCAGCGGCATGCCTGTCGAGTCAGCCCTGAAACAATATATCAATCTTGATTTCACAAAAGAAGAAATAGCATCTATTCAAAAGGCCGCTGAAACAAAGGATACTGTTAAAATTGATGATGCGATTGAAGAAGTGATCAATACAAGATCCCATACAGGCTGGACAACATCTGGCCATACCGGTGATGAAGTTCCATTCTTTGCGTATGGCCCAACAAGCCAGCAGCTAAAAGGTCTAATGGAAAATACCGATCAAGCAAAACACATTTTCAAACTGCTGAAAAACCAATAAAATGGACAAAAAAGATGTCTGCTAAGAGACATCTTTTTTGTCTTTTTCATGCAAGATATTTCCTATGAACCCCTTTTCCATCATAAGAAAACATCACTTCTTTTCCTTCAAGAACGGACTCGATATGCACACTTCTTCCCCACAGCTGATATAAATACGGAAGGACTTTTTCTAAGTATTTCAGATCAAGTTCAATGCCTTCATACCAATGCTTGATATAAAGTTCGTTATTTTTTAAATAGTCGCCATCGATCACGGTCAAATACGGAAAGCCGCCATTCACTCTCATACTGACTAACTGATCACGAACCGCCTTCCATTCTTTATCAATGACTTTATAGTCTCTCCCCTGCTTTTGAAACAAGTACAAATCTTCTCTCATCACAAGGTCTTTCGTTAAGTAGTTTCGAATAAAGGAAATATCTGACTCAATTTCTCTGACTTCAAACATTTTACTGCGGCCAGATCCTTCTGTGACCCCTGCTTTTTTTAATTCTTCACACGGGTTGTTATAGCGCTCTTCGATATCTTCAAAAATCTTCAGCCCTAAATAGTAAGGATTGATGCCTGTTTTAGATGGCTGCACCACACCTGCATTTAATTTCGCAAACTCTATCGATTCACTTGAATCCAAATCAAGCTCCCGCATAATCCGCTGGTGCCAATACGATGCCCAGCCTTCATTCATAATCTTTGTTTCCAGCTGCGGCCAAAAATAGAGCATTTCTTCTCTCAGCATGGTAAGGACATCCCGCTGCCACGGCTCCAGCTCGCGGGAATGCGCCTCAATAAAGAGTAAAAGATCCTTTTCCGGCTTTGGGGGAAACTGCTTAACGGTTTTCTTTTTCTCACGCGTTTTCGGCTCATCCATTCCCCACAAATCATCATATGGCGTTTGACGTTTTGGTTTATCATCTTCACTTTCTTCATCGTCCATATTCCAGCTTAATTTTGATCGAACAAGAGACGGATCAATATGCTCTTGGATAGCCAATACGGCATCTAAAAAGGACTCGACTTCTTTTGTTCCATGGATATGCTCATATTCTTTGATCCGCTCTGCCGCTGCTGACATACTTTCGACCATATCTCGTTTTGTGTTTTGGAAACGGCAATTATTTTTGAAGAAATCACAGTGTGCCAATACATGAGCCACAATTAATTTATTTTGAACAAGCGTATTGTTATCAAGTAGAAAGGCGTAGCAAGGATTTGAATTGATGACAAGTTCATAAATTTTACTTAACCCTAAATCATAATGAAGCTTCATTTTATGAAATTGCTTCCCAAAGCTCCAGTGGCTGAATCGTGTTGGCATTCCATATGCACCGAACGTATAAATAATTTCCGCGGGACAGATTTCATACCTCATCGGATAAAAATCTAGACCAAATCCTTCTGCAATCTCTGTAATTTCATCAATCGCTCTTTGTAAAAGACGTTTTTCAGATACGCTCAAGGAAACCATCCCTCCTCATCGGACTTATCCCTACTATATGAGCGTATGTAAAAAAACATGATGTTCCGCCAATCGTTTAGACGACTTCTATTTCTTTCGTGGATTGCCCGCCGAATGATTCGAAATGAATATGTTGTGCTGGAATTCCCAGCTCTTTTAGAAGATGAATGATCTCCTGTGTAAACACCGGGGAACCGCATAGATAAAATTGGCCTTTCCCTTCTCCAATCACCGATTGAAGAAATGGACGGTCAATGCGGGAAGCCGCTTTCTCAACAAGTTCACCCTTTCCAGACTGCGCAAATTGTTCGTTACATAGGATGATGCGTCCATAGGAAGCTGAAGCTAGAACGCGTTCAAACTCATTTTCAAAAGCGTTTACATCCTCTAATCGATCTGCATGAATCATCGTGAATATCTGGCTGTTTTGTGCGGCAGTTTTCACTAAACCAATCATTGGTGTAACACCAGACCCAGCACTGATGAAATAAACAGGCTCTTTTATGTCATCTTGCAAACAGAACATTCCCTGCGGCATACTCACTTGAAGAACGTCCCCTTCTTCCATTTCATCATGCAAAAATGTAGACACATGACCGTCACGCTTCACCGTAATACGGTAATAAGATGGATGATGCTCGTCTGATAAGCTGTATTGTCTGCTGCACATATAGGCTTCTCCTGGCATATCTGCCTGAACCGTAATGTATTGGCCTGCTTTATACATTGGCAGCTCTGATTCATCTTCTGGTACTAAATAAAATGAGATAAGCGAAGGAGATTCTTGCTTCTTTTTCTTAATCACAAACGGCTTCACATCTGCCCATCCGCCTGTCTGTTTCACATTTTCATCCATCATTTCTGCTTCTATGGTCATGAAAATATTCGCAATGATGTCATATGCAGCTTTCCAAGCTAATAAAGTGGCATCTTCTTCTCTTAAGCCAAACACCTCTTTCATCGCTTCAATCAGGTGATATCCGACAATTGGGTATTGTTCTTTTTTGACCATGACACTGACATGCTTATGGGCAATTTGTTTGACCGCAGGAAGTAATTCCTCTAACCGTTCAATGTGCAGTGCAGCTTGATATAGTGTCGCAGCAAGTGCCTCTGGCTGACTTCCGTTCATCAGATTTGTTTTATTAAATTGATTGAGCAGCTCCGGGTGCTGGCGAATCATATTTTGATAAAAAACAGTGACAAGTTTGGTTCCCTCGGCTTTTAGAAGAGGAGCTGATTGCTTTATTGCATTCATTTGATCTTTAGATAACATCGTCATTCCTTCTTTCAAAAGAAGTATTTTAAATACATCTTTATCGTAATAGATGACAGTCTCTAAAAGCAATATTTATAATACATGTTTTAAATGTTGTCACATTTTACACTTTCTCGAACAGTTTTTGTCTAAAATGTGTTACGATGATACAAAACTCTATTAGGTTTAGAGGTCGTCAAAATGAAACTTACGAATTACACAGATTTCTCATTAAGGGTACTCATTTATTTAGCTTCGAGAGAAAATAATGAACTGTCAAATATTCAGCAGATCGCCGATGTTTATGGCATTTCTAAAAATCATCTGACGAAGGTGATTTATCATCTTGGGAAACGCGGGTATGTGGAAACGATTCGCGGAAGAAATGGCGGGATCAGGCTTGGAAAAAGCCCAGAAAGCATTAATATTGGAGAGGTTGTCCGTTATACAGAGGATGATTTAGTCATGGTTGAATGCTTTGATCCAAAGAAAAACAGCTGCATCATCTCCCCAATTTGTTCATTAAAGCATGTACTTCATGAAGCACTCACTGCTTATTTAAGCGTTCTAGACCGATACACACTAAACGATTTAACACAAAACAAAGATGCTCTTAGAGAGCTCCTGCTTTAAGGCGAAAGAATTTATTCTTTCGTCTTTTTCTTTACCTTCTTGTAATAATAATTTATTTAAAATTATTATAAATAAATATTGACTATCATGTTTGATTCAATATAATTAGGGTATATAGATTGCTAGAAAACACTTTTTTGTTTACAGGAGGAGAAAAGAATGACAAATTCAAATCATAAAAATTTGACAACGAACCAAGGCGTGCCTGTTGGCGATAACCAAAACTCAAGAACAGCTGGTCACCGCGGACCTACCTTTCTTGATGATTACCATTTGATTGAAAAACTCGCACACTTTGACCGTGAACGTATTCCAGAGCGCGTCGTTCATGCAAGAGGCGCCGGCGCTTACGGTGTGTTTGAAGTAGAAAACAGCATGGAGAAACATACAAAAGCAGCCTTCTTAAGTGAAGAAGGAAAACAAACAGACGTTTTTGTTCGCTTCTCTACCGTTATTCATCCGAAAGGTTCACCTGAAACATTGCGTGATCCGCGCGGCTTTGCTGTCAAATTTTATACAGAAGAAGGCAACTATGATCTCGTTGGTAACAACTTGCCGATCTTCTTTATTCGTGATGCATTGAAATTCCCTGATATGGTTCACTCTCTCAAGCCAGATCCTGTAACCAATATTCAAGATCCTGACCGTTATTGGGATTTTATGACCTTAACGCCTGAATCCACTCATATGCTCACATGGCTTTTCTCTGACGAAGGAATCCCTGCAAGCTACGCTGAAATGCGCGGTTCTGGTGTGCATACATTTAGATGGGTGAACAAATACGGCGAAGCAAAATATGTGAAATATCACTGGAGACCTTCTGAAGGTATTCGCAACTTATCTATGGAAGAAGCAGCGGAAATTCAAGCAAACGATTTCCAGCATGCGACAAGAGATTTATATGACCGCATTGAAAAAGGCAACTTCCCAGCATGGGACTTATATGTTCAGCTTATGCCGCTTAGCGATTATGATGACCTTGATTATGATCCATGTGACCCAACAAAAACGTGGAGCGAGGAAGATTACCCGCTTCAAAAGGTAGGACGCATGACACTCAACCGCAATCCTGATAACTTCTTTGCTGAAACAGAACAGTCTGCTTTCACGCCAAGTGCATTTGTTCCAGGAATTGAGGCATCTGAAGATAAACTGCTTCAAGGCCGTCTGTTCTCATATCCTGATACGCAGCGCCACCGTCTTGGTGCGAACTACATGCGCATTCCGGTTAACTGCCCTTATGCACCTGTACACAATAACCAGCAGGATGGCTTTATGACAACGACTCGTCCAAGCGGTCATATTAACTATGAACCAAACCGTTATGCCGATCAGCCAAAAGAAAACCCTCACTACAAAGAAAGTGAGCCAGTTCTTCACGGTGACCGTATGGTGAGACAAAAAATTGAAAAACCGAACGATTTCAAACAAGCTGGAGAAAAATATCGAAGCTACTCTGAAGAAGAGAAACAAGCATTGATTAAAAACCTAACAGCTGATTTGAAAGATGTGAATGACAAAACAAAATTACTTGCAATCTGCAACTTCTATCGTGCCGATGAAGATTACGGCCAGCGTTTAGCAGATTCACTTGGAGTGGATATTCGCGCTTATCTTCAAGGTAGCATGAAGTAATTCCATTTCGAAAAAAAAATTGTTGGACAAAGGGCTAAAATGATCTTGATTTTAGCCCTTTGTCTTTTTTGACTGAACGCCTCGAGCATCTTTTACAAAAAAAGGTGCTTCTTTATAGCCGAAACACGTTAATACTAATCAAATGACCGGTTACCGGATGAAAATAAATTTCTGCATGTGCGGCAAAGCGAGTTGATCCTTCCTTTACAGTGACGCGAAACACATCTTTTGTCTGCTCATCATTCACTTCTGTCCGGCCAATGTAATGATAATCATTGAAAGCGGCACCTTTATATTCATCTTTAAACGCTGTGTACGCAAGTCTTTCCCAATTTTCAAACGGCTGCACCGCTGCTTTTGATGCAGGATGAATCATCAAACTGCCAAGCAAAACGATTCCTGCTGCAATAAGCATCCACAATTTCGGCTGCATGATATCATTGAACTCACTTTCATATATGTTTTGTTTAGGTTTAGCTGGCTGGTCCTTTTTCATACATGAAGCAATTATTCAGCCTATAATTCCCGGTACACGATTGATGCGGACACCAACTTTTCCCCTGAAAAAGTCGATATCATCCGAGCAAACTAATGAGGACTTCTCAAGGGAAAGGAGAAGGTTTAATGAATGTGGCGGATTATGATAAAGCACTTTATTATACGCATCGCTCGCAATGGGATAATTTACTTATTCTTATGGTACGTACGCAAGATGATTTGCTCTCGAAACGTATTGAGCATTTCTTACATGCGTATCAATTTAACCGGAACGATGCAGATGTTGAAAAATGTTTATATGGGCTCCTGCAGTACATTGACCATGCTTCAGAGGCTGCTGCTGCTGAAGTTTATTCACAACCGATGTACACATAAAGAAAAAGGGCTAAAATGAATTTTTTTAGCCCTTCCCTTTTACATACAATTAGCAGTGCGCTGTGATGGGAAACATAAAGTGGCTGACATGAAATAGACGGGAGCGTTAGAGATAATCCTAACGAAAATCACTTACTAATTCATATGCCTCCACCTGATCCCCCCCCATTTTACATTCACCTTTGATTGACCAGCTCTTCACCTCCTTTAAAATAAAAAAAGACTTGATGAGCATACTCTCATCAAGTCTTTTTTTGTTTTTCTATTAGAAACGTCAAATAACCAACATCTGTGCTCTTTTTTATTCAATTCATTGTTTTGAATGTGCGCTTAAAAGTTTTAGCATAACGACTAAATTCTTTTCTGTTATAGCAGCTCTTTCGGCTGATTTTTTTGATAATCCACTGCATACAGAGCCGCTTGGGTTCGATCTGCCAGCTCTAATTTTGATAATACATGAGATACGTGCGTTTTGACAGTCTTTTCAGAAATAAACAGCGATGAGGCAATTTCTTTGTTGCTTTTGCCTTTTGCAATCTCAAATAAGACATCTCGCTCTCTATTGGTGAGCTCTTTCATCAATGCCCATTTCTGCTCTTTTGGCTCTGTCAGATGCTGCACGAGAAAGGTCGTGATATGACCATCTAACTGATAGGTGCCATTTTGGACTTCAATCATGGTCGAAAGCAGCTTTTCTGGTGCTACATCCTTTAATTGATAGGCTTTCGCCCCTGCTTGAATGGCGGGAATGACATAATCTTTATCCGCATAGCTTGTCAGGATCACAATGCGGGCGTCCGGCATTTCCAGCGTCATTTGTTTCGTTGCCTCAATGCCATTCATTACAGGCATAGACAAATCCATTAAGACAATGTCAGGCTGAGACTCTCTGACAACCTCTAATGCCTCTTGCCCATTGGACGCCTCACCAACGATGTCCACATCAGGCTGTGTCTGCAAGAAAAACACAAGCCCTTTTCTCACAATATGATGATCATCTGCAATGACAACTCTCATGACGATCCCTTCCTTTCTTGTGAAAATGGCACTTTTACATGAATCGTAGTTCCTTTACCTAACTCTGAATGGATACAAAATGTACCTCCTGCTCTTCGGATGCGGTCAGACATCCCTTTCAGCCCAAGTGAAGGAAGGCTCATCTGCTCGTCATATTGAAAACCTTTTCCGTGGTCAAGGATTTTCATCTCCAACGTGTCTTTTGATTGCTCAAGCTTGACCTCGACTTCTTCTACTTCCGCATGTTTTTGACAGTTATTCAGCGCTTCTTGACATACCCGAAACAAAGTTTCATTGTGAGAATGATCCATTTCTATACAGCCTGATAAAGATAAAGTGCAGCGTAATCCTAAAAGCTGTGCATACTCTTCAATTGCTGTCGTAAACCCTTTTTCAAGGCCTCTTGGTCTCAGCTGCCAAATGAGTGATCGCATTTCAATCAGAGCGTCTTGTGACAAATGCTGAATAAAATCAATCATTTCCCCTAGATTCTGATCGCTTGTCATTTGCCGTGCAGCCTTAGCAGTCAGACTGACAGAGAACAGCATTTGGTTGACAGAATCATGCAAGTCTTGTGCGAGCCGGTTTCTTTCTTCCAGAAGTGCGTGCTGCTGTTCATTTTGCACAAGCTTCATCCGCTGAATGGCAGTGCCAATTTGAAGTGCAATGCTTTCAAGCAAATTCAGCTCTTCTTGCGTAAACGTGACTTTTCCTTTTGCCGCCACATTTAATAAACCGAATGTACGCTTACACGCTTTTAGCGGTACGGTCGCATGATGAGTAATTCCTTCTGTATCCCCGAGCTTTTCTTCAATCGCCGTTTCAATCCGTTTGCAATTAATAATATTGGTGGCTGATTGCAGTGAACCTTTTGTGTATCGACTGATGCAATAACAATCATTTTGACACATGAGCTGCTTTTGATGCTTTGCTAGTGCTTCAGGTAAGGAAACCTCTGCCATCAGTTCATATGACCCGTCTTTTTCTATAAAATAAATCCATGCTGAATGAAAGCCTGTGACATCCATCAGCATATGGAGCACTTCATGGAGCGTTTCTTTCATTTCCATACCTTCATTAAGCTTTTCAGCAATTTCTTTTAACGTTTTTAATGTTTCAACCTTCTCTTGGTATTCTCCCATACTGTTTACCCCCGGCATTTGCAGCCTTCACTTATCATTACGCTCATTATACCATGGGCCCCCTCGTCGCCCTTTCTCCAAAAGAATGATTTCTTCTCATCCTTTTGGCTGAGAAAAAGCCATCATGTATTCATACACGACGGCCTTGTCTTTCGTTATTTCGCTGTTTCTTCCACAATATCATAAACGACTTTCATCACTTCTTCTGACAAATGCTTTAACTTTTCTTCACTATCTGTTAAAGACGTGCCTTTGACTGCAATATAAAATTTCACTTTAGGCTCAGTGCCGGAAGGTCTTAAGCAGAACCACGAACCATCCTCAAGGAAGTATTTCAGCACATTTGATGCTGGCAGGTGAATGGTTTCCTCTTTCTTTTCAGCCACAAGTTGTCTTTGACTTGATTGATAATCCTCAATCACTGTGATGCGCTGCCCTGCGATGGCAGCTGGCGGGTTTGTTCTAAAGGTATGAAGGATCGCTGAAATCTGCTCTGCTCCTTCTTTTCCTTTTAAGGTTAACGACTTTAATCCTTCCCGGTAAAATCCAAACTGCTTGAAAATATCGACAAGCGCATCGTACAAGGACTTGCCCTGCTTTTTATAGAAAGCAGCGACTTCAACGGCTAAAAGTGCCGCTTGCACCGCATCTTTATCTCGGGCAAAGTCACCGATCAAATAGCCATAGCTCTCTTCATAACCGAATTGAAACGTGTATTCTCCGCTCTTTTCATACTGCTTAATTTTTTCTCCAATAAATTTAAAGCCTGTGAGTGTGTCTATCGTGTCGGCACCAAAAGCTGATGCTACAGCGCGCCCAAGCTCACTTGTAACAATGGTTTTCATCACAACGGAACGAGGCGGCAGCTGACCCAGCTTTTGTTTTTCAGACAATAAATAATGGAGCAGCAGAGCGCCTGTTTGGTTACCTGTTAAGACGGTAAATTCTCCTTCGTGATCTCTGACCGCAATGCCTAACCTGTCAGCATCTGGGTCTGTGGCAATAAGGATATCTGCATTTTGTTTTTCACCAAGCTTGATGGCGTACTCAAATGCTGCATGCTCCTCTGGATTCGGCGAGGTCACTGTTGAGAATTGTGGATCTGGTTTTTCCTGCTCAGGCACAACAGTGACATGCTGATATCCAAGAGCCTGCAGCCCGTTTCTGACAGGGTGATTGGCTGTCCCATGAAGCGGAGTAAACACGACTTTGACATCGACCTCATGTGCCAGCTCAGGGTGCACACTAATGGTTTTTAATTTTTCAATATAAGCATGGTCGATTTCTTCTCCGATTATTTTGATCAGCCCTTGCTGTTTCAACGTTTCTTCAGAGTCAACTGAAATCGACAGTTCATTTTCAATTGCATCTACTTCTTGAATGACTTGATCTGCTTCAAATGGAGGAAGCTGCCCGCCATCTTCACCATACACTTTATAGCCATTATATTCTGGTGGATTATGACTTGCTGTCACGACGATTCCAGCAAATGCATGCAGTTCACGAACCGCAAAGGAGAGCTCTGGTGTCGGACGCAATTCATCAAATACGTACGTTTGAATGCCTTGTGAAGCAAGTGTTTTGGCTGCTTCCATCGCAAATTCAGGCGATTTATGGCGTGAATCATATGCAATGGCGACGCCTCTATTTTTTGCATCCTCTCCATGTTTCGCAATATACGTAGCAAGACCTGCTGATGCTTTACGAACAGTGTACACATTCATTCGGTTCGTGCCTGCACCAATCTCACCGCGCATTCCTCCAGTGCCGAACTCAAGGTTTTTGTAGAAACAGTCTTCAAGTGCCTGGTGGTCATCTTGATGCGTCTCCAGCCATTCCTTTAATTCAGTATCCAGGTGCTTCTCATTGATCCATCGCTCATAATTCGTCTTCCAACTCATGGTCGTCCTCCCCAGCTCTTATCATCAATAAAATAACATCTACTGTTATTTTATATGGAATCATCCTTTATGTCATGCTATATCATTAGCAGTTGGAAAAAATGTTGCACAAATAAAAAAAGCCGATACATGATCGGCTTTGAGATTGTTGACAAAGGGCTAAAATGATCTTGCTTTAACCCTTTGTCTTCTTTTTATTCAGCATCAAGCGGTACGACTGCTTCATGGAATAGTTGATCTAATTCTGTTTGATGTTTCTGTTTTGCTGCTTCATCCCAGCCAAAACGCTCTGCCATGTAGTCAACAACAGGCTGTGCGTATTTTTTTGCCCAATTGATATTAAATAATAGGCTTCCTGTTCTTCTTAAGAAGAAATCGACAGGTGTTACAGCTAGTTCTTCTTCGATCGCATAGACAAGCTCTGCCAGCACATATGCTGGAATGTTTCGTTTGTCTGCTTCCCCTTGAAGCTGCTCTACTCGTTTGTAGACACTGCTGACGTTTGAACCATATTTTTCAGCTAGTTTTTGTGCAATCGGTTCTGTTAAACCAACAGATGCGCCTTCTGCTGTTTTCGCTTGAACAAAGGCTGCCATGTTTTTAGATCCGCCTACATGGCCGCCTGAGATTGGCATATGCTTTGTTTTACATGGTCCGTAATCTTTGCCCGTTTCCTGTTTCAATCCATCACGTACTAGATCGACAATATGCTCAGCCATTTTACGGTAGCCTGTTAATTTACCGCCAGCAATGGTGATTAAGCCTGAAGATGATGTCCACACTTCATCTTTACGAGAAATTTCTGAAGGGTCTTTGCCCTCTTCATGAATGAGCGGACGAAGACCGGCCCAGTTGGATTCTACATCTTTTTCTGTAATATTGAGGTCAGGGAACATGTACTGAATCGCTTGGATGACATAGTCACGATCGGCTTTTGTCATACGCGGGTGCTCCAGCTGTTTTTTGTATACTGTATCTGTTGTTCCAACGTACGTTTTGCCTTCTCTTGGAATGGCAAAGACCATACGTTTATCAGGCGTGTCAAAGTAAATCGCTTGTTTTAATGGGAAGACCGATTGGTCAAATACTAAGTGAATTCCTTTTGTATGCTGTAAGTGTTTTCCTTCTTTTGAGTGGTCCTTGTCTCTCAGCTGATCTACCCATGGACCTGTCGCGTTGACGATCTTCTTCGCATACACATCGTATGTTTTCTGCGTCATGACATCTTCAATGACAACACCAACCACTTTGCCTTTATCATAAATAAATTCTTTTACTTTCGCATAGTTGACCGCTTCCGCTCCGAATTTCACAGCCTCTTTCATGACTTCAATTGTGAGGCGTGCATCATCTGTACGGTATTCAACATAGTAGCCGCCGCCTTTTAAGCCGTCCTTTTTGACAAGCGGTTCTTTTTCAAGTGTTTCTTTCGCACTTAGCATGCTTCTGCGTTCGCTATGCTTTACGCCAGCTAAAAAGTCATACACTCTAAGTCCAATAGAGGTTGAAAACTTACCAAATGTCCCGCCTTTATGCATCGGAAGAAGCATCCATTCTGGCGTTGTCACATGAGGACCATTTTCGTATACAATGGCACGCTCTTTACCGACCTCTGCGACCATTTTCACTTCAAATTGTTTTAAATAACGAAGTCCGCCGTGCACTAGTTTCGTTGAGCGGCTGGACGTACCTGCTGCGAAATCCTGCATTTCTGCAAGACCGACACGCATTCCGCGTGAAGCCGCGTCAAGTGCTGTACCAGCGCCTGTTATACCCCCACCAATGATAAACACATCATATGGTTTTTTTGTCATTTCCTGAAGCATTTGTTCTCTTTCTAAGCTAGAAAAAGTCATCTCTTGTTCCTCCCATGTTGTACGGTAAAGAAAAAGAGACCGCAAACACCCAAAGCGTATTTCTACACTTCGGTGCCTGCGGTCTCTCCAGTTCTCCAACCGTTCTATTAACTTACTTGAAGTATACCATACTTTTGGTTTATTTGAAAGCTTGAGCTGCTTTTACAGCCTTTTTCCACCCGCTGTATAACGAGTCACGGCTGTCCTCTTCCATTTTAGGGTCAAAGCGCTTGTCAAGGTTCCATTGTTTTGCAATGTCTGAACGGTCGTTCCAGAAGCCAACTGCTATTCCCGCAAGATAGGCCGCACCGAGTGCCGTCGTTTCATTAATTTCTGGACGCTCTACTGGTACATCCAGCAAATCACTTTGGAAGCCCATTAAGAAATCATTCTTTACAGCTCCGCCATCCACACGCAAAGTTTTTAATGAGATGTTTGAATCCTTTTCCATCGCATCTAAAACATCTTTTGTTTGATAAGCAAGTGATTCTAACGTTGCACGGACAAAGTGCTCTTTAGAAGTACCGCGTGTTAATCCGAATACAGCGCCTCTGACATCACTGTCCCAGTATGGTGTGCCTAGACCAACAAATGCTGGAACGACATATACGCCGTCTGTTGACTCAACGCGCTCCGCATAGGCTTCGCTGTCTTTTGAGTCTTTAAACATTCTCAGTCCGTCGCGCAGCCACTGAATCGCTGAACCAGCTACGAAAATACTTCCTTCTAAAGCATATTCAACTTTACCGTCAATGCCCCATGCAATTGTCGTTAATAAACCATGATCCGACTTAATTGCTTTTTCCCCTGTATTCATCAACATGAAACATCCTGTGCCATACGTGTTCTTCGCCATTCCTTCTTCAAAGCAAGCCTGACCGAATAGTGCAGACTGCTGGTCTCCCGCCGCTCCTGCAATCGGGATATTTCTGCCGAAGAAGTGATAGTCTGTTGTTTCACCATAGATGTGTGAAGATGGTTTCACCTCTGGAAGCATAGAAGCAGGTACGCCAAGGATCTCAAGTAATTCTTCATCCCATTTCAGATCGTAAATGTTGAACATTAACGTTCTTGACGCGTTGGAGTAATCTGTGACGTGTGATTGACCGCCTGTCATCTTCCAAATGAGCCATGTATCAATTGTGCCAAACAGCAAGTCGCCATTTTCTGCTTTCTCACGAGCACCTTCTACATTGTCTAAAATCCATTTTACTTTTGTCCCTGAGAAATAAGCATCAATGAGAAGACCTGTTTTATTTCTAAACGTTTCATTGTGTCCTTGCGCTTTTAACTCTTCACAAATGCCTGACGTTTGTCTAGACTGCCAAACAATTGCATTATAAACGGGTGCGCCTGTATGTTTATCCCAAACAACAGCTGTCTCACGCTGGTTCGTAATTCCGATACCGGCGATTTGATCTGCTTCAATGCCTGATTCAATTAAAGCAGTTGAAATGACGGATAGAACAGAACTCCAAATTTCATTTGCATTATGTTCTACCCAGCCTGGGTTCGGAAAATATTGATTAAATTCCTTCTGAGCTGTATGTGCAATTTTGCCTTCTTGATCAAATAAGATCGCTCTTGAGCTTGTTGTCCCTTGATCTAAAGCGAGAATATATTTTTCTTTTGCCATGGTGTTTTCCTCCCCTTACATACTTTCATTTACAGCATTTGTTTGATTTTTCGTAGAGACATAGAGTCCTAACAATACCACAACTAAAATAACGCTTACAATCCAAAAGGCTGGTGTGATGTTCGCTTTAAAAGCTGCATTGTAGAAAACACCGCCAAATGCGCCGCCTAAAATTGGACCAACGACTGGCACCCAAGCATACTTCCAATTCGATGGACCTTTACCTGGAATCGGCAGAATCGCATGTGCAATTCTCGGACCTAAATCACGTGCAGGATTGATTGCATAACCAGTTGTTCCACCTAAAGAAAGACCAATTGCGACAATTAAGAATCCAACAATCAGCGGATTGATTCCGTCTGCGAATTTATTTGCACCAATCGCTAAGATTCCTAGAACCAATACAAATGTACCGATGACTTCACTAAGTACGTTTGCAAAAGTATGCGGAATCGCAGGACCAGTTGAGAATACACCCAGCTTTGCACCGGGATCGTCTGTTGCTTTCCAGTGCGGTAAGTAATGTAAAAAGACAATAATAGCTCCTATTAATGCGCCAAGCATTTGACCGGCAATATACATTGGTACATCAGCCCAAGGAAAACTTCCTTCTAGTGCAAGCCCAATTGTTAGTGCTGGATTCAAATGTGCTCCGCTGATTCCACCTGTTGCATAAGCTGCTATGGCTACTGCAAATCCCCATCCGAAAGCGATTACAATCCAGCCGGACTGATATGCGAGCGATTTCTTTAAATTGACTGCCGCACATACACCGCCTCCAAAAATAATGAGAAGCATTGTACCTACGACTTCACCCCAAAATGGTGTCATGAAAATTCCTCCTCTGGTTCAGTTGCCATCCCCTATGAATGTGTAAAAAAAGATAAAGAAAAAAGATCCACAACAAACATACTTTACATCAGGGTCATTTGTCACCTAGTAAAGCGCTGTTGTGGATCTCCGTTTCTCCATCACATGATATTAACTTAGTGCTATAGTATCAGAGGATGAAAACGTTGTCAATCAATTTTCACATTTTATCTTTTTCACTTTTGGAACGCTTTCCAAAGGGCTGTATTCGATGTTGTCACAGCTGTAGCTCCCGCTTCAAGCGCTCTTTCTACATCTTCTTTTGTACGGATAAACCCGCCTGCAAATATTGGAATCCCAGCTCGCTCGCGCACTTCTGTAATTAAATCCGGTACGACCCCTGGCAATACTTCAATAAAATCTGGGCGGTGTTTTCCTACGAACTCCATGCTTTTTTCCATCGCACTTGTATCAAGTAAAAACATTCGCTGAATGGCATATACCTTTTTTTGCTTGGCTTTTACTATGACAGAAGACCTAGTAGAAATAATTCCTGCCGGCTTCATTTCCTGACAAATAAATTCCGTTCCATACTCATCATGTTTGATCCCATGAATGAGATCGACATGGACAAACATTTTTTTATGATGGGCATTTGCCTCATTCATAATGCCCTTTAGCCGGCCTAAATGCACATCAAGTAAGACCCCATATGTAAATGGACTTTTTAAAAATTCCTCAAATTGCTTCATATTGCGAACAGCAGGTAGAATGGGTTGATCATGAAAACTCATATGCCGTCTCCTTCTATAGTGTATTGGTTCAGTCTTCTCCTAACAGTAATAGAATCTCTTCTATTTTTCAATACACCTAGTGTATCCAATGCCGATTGCACCTAGCAGATCTTAATGTATGTGCTCTTCCCATAGAAAAAAGCAGAGAAATCTCTCTGCTATAACTGTGCCATGCTTTCTTTTAGCGTGTTGATAATAAATGAAGCGTCTTCGGCTGTTATATTTAGCGGCGGTGCAAGCTGGGCAACGTTATTATAGCCGGCAACCGTATCACCATTTTTCCCGATGATCAGTCCGCGTTTTTTACATTCTGCAATCAATTGACCGACAACCTGTGGAGCAGCCGGTTTTTTAGACTGTTGATCCTGAACAAGTTCAATACCAAACAGCAGGCCTTTCCCTCTGACATCACCGACAAATGGATGCTCTTTTAACTCTTGTAAACGTTCAAGCATGTCTTGCCCAAGTGTGTCAGACCGTTCTACTAATTTCTCGTTTTCCATGATCTCTAGGTTGGCAAGGGCAACCGCACAAGAAGCAGGGTGACCGCCAAATGTATTTACATGGCGCAGCCTGTCATACGTATCTTCTCCTGCGTAGGCTTCATAGATTTCTCGTTTCACGCACGTTGCAGAAAGAGGTAAATAGCCGCTTGTGATCCCTTTTGCCATTGTGATGATGTCCGGCTTTACATCTTCATGCATAAAACCAAACCGCTTCCCTGTCCGGCCAAAGCCGCAGATGACTTCATCCACAATGAGAAGCGCTCCATGAGCCTCACAGATGTCTTTGACCTTCTTCAAATACCCTTTTGGTGGCATTAAGATACCGCCGCCTGTAATAATCGGTTCCATAATGACCCCAGCAATGGTCTCACTTAGTTCCCACGTCATGGCTTGATCGATTGCCGCTGCACTTGCCAATGTCTCTTGATCCTCAGGATGACGATACATATCAGGCGGTGCGACATGGATAAAGCCTTGACCTAATGGTTCATATTTATATTTACGCTGCGCCTGCCCCGTTGCAGCAAGAGCTGCTGCGGTATTACCGTGATACGACCGATACCTGGAGATGAACTTTGTTCTTGTGCTCTCTCCTTTTTGCGCATGATATTGTTTGGCGATCTTAAATGCGGCTTCATTGGCTTCAGAACCGCTGTTAGAAAAGAAGATGACATAGTCCCCGCCAAGCCATTCATTTAGCTTTTCAGCCAACTGAATCGCTGGCACATGGCTTTGCGTCAGCGGATAGTAAGGCATTGTATTTAGCTGCTCATATGCCGCTTCTGCAAGCTCTTTTCTGCCATAACCGGCATTTACACACCAAAGACCTGACATCCCGTCTAAATAGCGATTCCCGTGAATATCAGTCACCCATGCGCCTTCTGCCTCGTGAATGACCATGCTTTCATTTTCCTTGTTTGTCCCTTTCATATGATGCCAGATCAACTGATCATCTTTCGCCTGAAGATTTTGAGCCTGCTCATGTATTTTCATCTTCCCGACCCCCATGTATCCGTTTTCATCATTAAAGAAGCTTAAACCGGTTCAGCAGCACATTGCCCCTCTATTCATTATATGGCTGAAAAGGGAGGCATATGAAACTGAAACTAGGCCGCCCGTAAGAGAGAACCAACCATTACTTTCATTATAAAAAAGGGGCCGGGCCCATTACATTAGACAGATCGTCAACTGATTGAAAAGAACGGTAAGACACTCTACTCGGATGCTTAGCAAATCTAACATACCTCGTTAACGGTCATTTCCTTGCAGGAATTCATATGCAAGAATCGCAAATTCAAGCGCCTGTCGTTTCGGTGCCTGCATCATATCCTCGCCAAGCAATGCTTGCAGTTTATCTAGTCTATGATAAAGCGTCTGCCTGACAATATAGAGCTGGCTTGCAGTTTCCTTTTTAGAACCGTTTGTCTGTAAAAAGATATTCAGCGTTTGATAAAGTCTTCCGCTATTTTGCTTATCATATAAAATGACAGGCTCCAAATACTCTTTCACCATACATTCAAGCAGTCCGCTTTCCTTCATGACAGGCATAAGACGGAGCATATGCAAATCTTGATAAAATGGGCTTTCCACACGCTGGGGCATCACTTTCTTTAAATGCAGCACTTCTTTGGCTGCTTGAAAACTTTTTCTCATATGCTGAAACTGTTCACAATATGGACCGATGCCAAAATTGATCACAGTTCCGCGGGGCTGCTCGCGCTCATACAATTGTTTGATGTCACTCGCAGCCCTCTCTGCACGCTCTTTCCAATCCTCCTTCTTTCTCGTGTTCAATAAAATAAACAAGGTTTGTCCTTGATGCTCATACGGAATCAAATGGAAACCTGCTCGCTGAAAGATAGAGCGGCACGATACGAGAAAATATAGATTTCCTGCGATTTCTTCGATTTGATGATGCTTTTGAAAGAGCATCACCACACAGCCGGTTGGCTTTTTCAATCCTTCTGTTTCTTCAAGATGCTCTAAAATATCTCTTTCTGTATGCTCTTCTTGGAACCATTTTTGCAGCCATTCGTTCTCTTTTGTCTTCTTCAATTCTTCTGTATAAAGCTCTCTTAGCGTTTGCTGGGCCAGAGCATTTGCTCCTTTATCCATTACGAGCAATTCGAATTCTGAGAGTGTGTTTGTTTGATGAATGAGCACAAGGTCTGCAAATGTTTGCTTGAGTGCAAGCACTTCTTTTTTGGTCACTTCGTATCCTTTTGGCAAGGAAGCAAACTGTAAATAATTCATGACCATCTCTTCGGTTTGTTTAGAGGAATCACATAAAATAATCGGCTCCCCCTGAACAGGAATGAGTAAAAGAATGCCCCTTACGTGCTGATACACTTGGTCCAAAATATCCATCTGCGGATGGGGAGTCAGCAAAAGCTCATTCAGCTTTGATGATAGTGCTTCTAGATCAGCCATCATTTGATACTGGCGTTCAATCATCATCGTATGGAGATGCTGTGTGATGTTGACGAATTTCACTTCTTTTGTAAACAAAATCAGCGGAAAATCTCTTTCTTCTGCATACGCAATCAGTTCTTCCGGCACATCGAATCTGAGCGGAACAAATTCAATACATAAGCCTGCCGCACCAGAATCGATCAGCTGTTTTAAAAATGCTTGAAACACATCCAATTGATCATGAAAGCCTGCGGCTGTGGTTAATATGAGCTCTCCCCCATTTAACAAATCTTCTACAGCAGGCACTTCTAGCACATGGACCCATTTGACCTGCCGAAACAATCCCTTTTCTCCTGCTAACACTTTTGCATGGGCAAAATACTTTGTTTTCAACACATCACTCACTTGAAAATGAACATCTGCATTCATTGATATGTCCCCCTTTGTTTGCCGCCTATCCCCTATCCCAGAGGGTGCATAGATAAAATCCATAATAAAACTGGTAATGTCACAATGCTTAAAACGGTACTGAGAAATGTCGTGCTTGAGACAAACTCAGGCTTCGTTCGAAATTGTACAGCCATGAGCGTGGTATTTGCTGCTGTCGGCATGGCTGCAACTAAGATCATAATTTGTTTCACTAGATCATCTACCGGTAAAATGAGTGTAAAGCCAAATGCGATGAGTGGTGAGATAAACAGCTTCAGCAATACAGCATAAGAAATATTGCGATAATCCACTTGCTTAAAAGAAATGACGGCGAGCTGCATGCCTAAAATAAGCATAATCGTCGGTATGGCGGCATCTCCCACAAGCTGGACACCCGTCATTACCTCTTTAGGTAGTGTAAGATCCATCAGCTGAAATAATAGACCGAGGAGTGCTCCATATGCAACCGGCATACGCAGCACTTTTTTCAGCACGACCTTCCCATCCCCTGCATCCTCTCCGCCCTTTGCTGCATAATACATACCGATCGTACTCATGACAAGCTGCTGCAGCACCATTAAGACGATGGCAATATCTAAACCTGCTGCTCCGAAGACAAGCAGGACAACAGGCGTGCCGTAATTCCCATTGTTCATAAATGCTGACGACAGAATCATGGCACAATACATTTCCTTCGAATAACCATAAATACGAGATAAAATAAAGACACATAAAACAAGTGAAAGACAAAGTCCGACGACAAAAATAGATAGGTACACATAGTCCATCGACACTTTGTTTTGATAAAAGGTTTCAAACGCAAGAAATGGTGACATTAAATATAAAGACATTGATGAGAGCGTATGTATGTCAAAACCAATAGCCTTCTGCCCAATATACCCGATAAGGAAAATACCGAACACTGGCAGTAAGACAAGTAAAAACTCCATGCTGCACCTACTTTTCTCTAGATGAATTCCTATTCTTCCTCATAATCATACCACTGTTAAACAATAAAAAAGAAGCACCCTATGAAAGGCCGCTTCTCTCCTCATCCAAATAGAACACTTCCCACAAATGACCATCAAGATCCTGAAAGCTCCAACCGTACATGAACCCATGATCCTGCTTTTCCTTAAACGGTGATCCGCCTGCTGCCATCGCCTGCTCCACCAGCTCATCGACCTCTTTTCGTGAATCAACCCGCATAGAGACAATGACCTCTGATCCCTGCCTTGCATCCACCAATTGTTTTTCTGAGATGGTTTGAAAATGCTTATGGGTTAATAGCATAACCGTAATGGTGTCACCAATGACCAAACAAGCTGCCTGATCATTCGTCAGCTGCTCTTGAAAGTCAAAACCCAGCTGCTCAAAAAAAGCCTTTGATTCCTTGACATGCTTTACCGGTAAATTGATATACAAATGTTTAGCTTGTCGTCCCATGTTCCTCTCCTTTTTGAACACATGATCTCGTTTCAGTATATTCAGATTTTGCTCCGGCATCCCTTTATCGCATGAAAAAATAAGCTCTCCATCTTATTTAAGCAAAAAATGACGATGAATCTTGAACAGGTAGCAGCGCTCGTGCTGCTACTATGTCTCTTAATCAAAAAAAAGCGCCTTGTGATAGGCGCTTCCTTTCATTATTTCTTATATTCAATATGGTACACGTCTCTTCTTCGGTCTTTGAGCTGACGTACCGTTCCATCTTGCCGCTGTCTTCTTAAAATTTCTAAATCGACATCACCAACGACAACCATTTCTATATTCGGATTACATTCTCCTACAATCCCATCTCTTGCAAATTCAAAGTCAGATGGGGCAAAAATTGCTGACTGTGCATATTGGACATCCATATTTTCGGTTTGCGGAAGGTTTCCGACAGTTCCTGAGATTACGGTATAAATCTGGTTTTCAACCGCTCTAGCCTGAGCACAGTAACGCACTCTTAAATAGCCTTGGCGGTCTTCTGTACAGAACGGCGTAAAAATAATTTTCGCTCCTTTATCAGCTGCAATCCGAGCAAGCTCAGGAAATTCAATATCGTAGCAAATTTGGATCGCAATTTTACCACAGTCCGTATCAAATACCCGAACCTGATCACCTGCTGAAATCCCCCACCATTTTCTTTCATTCGGTGTGATATGGAGCTTATATTGCTTTTCAATCGTTCCATCACGTCTAAATAAATACGCGATATTGTAGATTTTCCCTTCCTCTTCAACGAAATGGGATCCACCAATGATATTAATGTTGTACTTCACAGAAAGGTCTGTGAACAAATTAATGTAGTCCTCGGTATATTCTGTGATCCTTTGCACTGCAAGACTTGGGGAGCGCTCCTCTAAGTAAGACATGAGCTGCGTTGTAAAGATTTCTGGGAATACGGCAAAGTCAGCTGACGCATCTGATGCGACATCAACATAATACTCCACCTGATTCATGAATTCCTCGAAGGAATGAATTTGTTTCATCGCATATTGAATGACGCAAATACGAACTGGGAATGCCGATTTATAATATCTCTTCGATTGCGGACGATAATCGACGTTGTTCCATTCCATTAACGTCGCATATGTGCTCGATGCCTTATCATCCGGCAAGTAATTCGGATTGATCCGCATGAGGCTGAATTCATTTAACAGCTGAAAAGATAAAACAGGATCATAAATTTGGTGAAGCATGACCTGCTCCACATATTGACGAGGCGTCATTTCCTCTTGGTATTTATGATAATTCGGGATGCGTCCGCCAATGATGATGCTTTTTAAATTTAATCTTCTCGCTAAGTCTTTTCTTGCTTCATATAAACGATGGCCAATTTTCATGCGGCGGTATTCAGGACTAACCATCACTTCAATCCCATACATATTCATCCCATCTGGATTATGGTTAGTGATGTACCCATCATCTGTGATGTCCTGCCAAGTATGACGGTCATCGTATTCATCAAAGTTAATTAATAAACTTGAACAAGAGCCAATGATTTCCCCCTCAAATTCAGCACAAAACTGACCTTCTGGGAAATGCTCAAGATGGCTTTCAAGGTGCTCTCGTTTCCAAGGGTCCATGCCCGGAAAGCATACCTCCTGCAACGCGATGATTCGGTCAATATCTTCTTCCCGGATATTACGGATCACCATTCTTTTTTCAAACCGCGTTAAATCGAGTTTTTCTGCCATGATGTTTTTGCCCCCTTACTGATCCTCTTTTTCAAGCTGATGGAATAGCTGGAGCAATTCGATTTCAGCCATGGATTCTAATCTGACATCATATTCTTCAAACTGCAGCGTACTCGTCACTTTATTTGGGACGATGACGCATTTCATGCCTGCGCGTTTGGCAGCAATTGATCCATTCACTGAATCCTCAAATGCCACACAATCCTTTGGCTCTACACCTAAGCAGCTTGCGGTTTGCAAATAAAGCTCTGGATTTGGTTTGACTTCTTCCACATCATCTGACGTGCGAATACATTCAAAGTAATCGAAAAGACCAATTTGCTTCAGGTGATCAGACACCCATTTATAGTCTGAGCTGGAAGCAAGTCCAATCTTAATTCCAAGCTCCTTCGCTGCCTGTAAATAAGCTTCTACACCGGGTCGTGCTGATTCATCCTTCATTCTCTTTTGAAAACGAGAACGCCGGTCCGCTGTGAGTGCCTCATGATCGAGCGTCTTTCCTAGCTGCTTTTCTAAGTATTCAAAAGGCTTAAAGCCTGCCTGCGTCCCAATAACGTTGCCCCATACAGAAAGAGGCAGCTCCGACTCATGCTCTGCAAACATTTCTTGTAAAACTTCATATTCATGTGTTTCTGTATCTAAAATTAATCCGTCAAAATCAAATATAATCGCCTTTACCAACGAGGCCACTCCTTTTTTTTACGAAAGTCTTTAATATGATACTCAATGCTATCATATCGTGAATAAAATTGACTTTCAAAGATGAATGTCTGCTAAAATAATTATGTATAAAAGGAGCCTGTACCAATTTTGTCAGGCTCCTACCCGTGTTCGGTTTATTCTGCAAGAGATCCAAGCGCTCCGATTCGTGGAGAAATAGGCAATGTTGAAAAAGAGCGGGTTTGGTATTACAGATCTAAAGGTTTCTCCGTTCCCTTAAAAATAGTATGTGCGGCAGCCTTGTAAGTTAACAAGGAAGTTCACACCAACTTTTACGCATTTTGAAGACGGCGGCTGGCAAAATCGTCTAAATCAAATGGAAAAGAAAAGCCGCATGCATTGACCTGCTCACGGTTTCGCTCGAATAGCTCACGATCACGCTTTGTAATATGGCGTTTAGGTTTTACAATAATGGTATGTAATAGCTGAAGTCCCGATAAAATACGAAAAGCATCGTTCATCGTTCCGTTATAAACCCCTTCAACAAAGGTCAGCGGGCGTTCTTGTTGACGCGCAGCTGGGTTTTCACCGACAGCATGGGATAGAAGATCTTCAACATCCTTTGATATTTCTTCAATTGCCTGCTCTTGCAGGTCTGTAGCAGCTTTCATTATTCTCACGTGGCATCTACCTCTCTGTCGTTATTTCTCCATTCAGAATAGCACAGAAAAAAAGGCGTTCGCCAAGGTAAGTGTTTCCTATATATACCCAAAGAGAGGAACGAATATCATGAACATTAACGGACACATGCTCTCGCTAAAAGCAGGTGAGCAGGATCATGACACTTCACTGAGTCAGTTTTTAAAAACAGCCGTGTCGGCCTCAAAACCGATTATCCATTTTTGGATGGAGCATCAAAAAATACGTTTAAATCAAAAGCCTGCCCATCACGCGGCAAAAGTCAGTACAGGCGATCACATCCTGATCGATTTATTTGAAACGGAAGAAAGTGATGTGACGCCAGAATATGGTGAATTAGAGGTGCTCTTTGAGGACGAGCACTTATTGATTGTGCAAAAGCCCGCTGGACGACCAACGCACCCGAATGAAAAGGGACAAACGGGCACACTGGCAAACCTTGTGGCCTTTCATTTTCAAGCAAATGGCGAGGAAAAGCGAGTGAGACATATTCACAGACTAGATCAAGACACAAGCGGCACGGTCATTTTTGCCAAACACAGATTAGCTCATGCTGTGCTTGATCAAATGCTTTCTAAAAAAACGATCAGCCGAACCTACATCGCTATCGCAGAAGGACTTTTCAAGAAAAAGAAAGGCACTATCGAGGCAGCGATCGGCCGTGACAAGCATCATGCCGTCAGACGAAGAATCTCTCCTACTGGTCAAAATGCTGTCACTCACTTTCAGGTCATGGACATCAATAAACGCCTGCAAATGACAGCCGTCAAGCTGCAACTTGAGACGGGAAGAACACATCAAATTCGAGTCCATCTTAGCAGTCTTGGGCACCCTTTAGCCGGAGATACACTTTATGGCGGAGCTCGCCATCATATCAACAGATGCGCTCTCCACGCCAAACAAGTAGACATGACACATCCTTTTACAGGTGAGCAACTGAGCATAGAAGCACCGCTTCCACTAGATATGTCCCAGCTCATGGACGAGATCATTCATTAAAAAAGAGCCTGCTTTTAATAAGCAGGCTCTTTCTTCATTAGACAGATGCTCTTTTTGCATAAATAATGTACCGCTCTGGTGCATTGCCGACGAAATGAAATGGATAGCATGTCGTTAACACGAGCTCTTCCTTTTTATTCTGCAAAGTAATAATGGATGTATCATGCTGATCCACGATTTTCGTATGTGTGATTTCATAAACAAACTCACCATACGGCACAGTGATTTTCAGCTGATCGCCAATATTCAATTCACCTGTTCGGCGAAATACCGTGTCACGATGGCCAGATAGGACGATTTGTCCCTTTTGATCAGGGTAATAACTGCCTTTGTAATGCCCGACTCCTTTGGCAAGATCATCCGCATCTGTCCCTTCGACAATGGGTAGGTCTGCTTTTAATTTCGGAATCGTCAGGATGCCAGAGGCTTTCCCCACATCAGGAGAAAACTGCTTCTTTGACATCCCCTGATCGTCCGCTACCGCTTTCTTCGCGTCTTCTAATGATTGTGCTGTTTGAAGGTGCGTAGAGGCGATTTGCCAAATTCCCCAGCCGAGCAAGACAATTCCTGCTGTCATCACAGTAAGTGCAAGCCACTTTTTCATGCTTAAACTCCTTTACCTGTTACATTTCTCTTAGATGATACGCTCTTTAGCTTGCTGCTTTTTCTTCTTGTTTTGCTTTTTGAATGCGTCCCTCTTTTTGATACACAATGGAAGCTCCTTCAAAGCTCTTCACAAAAGCGACAGTGGCTTCTAAATCCTCTGGGCCTGTTTCAGGATTTTTCCCCAGCCTTCCTATCGGTGCATACTTACTGCCAGTTGCAGTTGCCATAAAGTTATTCACCGTGAGTGTATATGTTTGATCAAGCGCAACGGCTGATCCATCTGGCAGCTTTAAGTCGACTACTTTATATGTTACCGGATCATAGGAATATGAAAAGCCCGAAATGCTATAATCTGGTCCAAATTGAGGAGAAATTTGCGCTTCAATGATCTCAGCCAAGTCTTTTCCCTTAATCTCAAGTTTAACTAATACGTTGCCGAAAGGCTGAATATTAAACAGATCTCCCCACGTAATCGGCCCTTTTTCAAGGTTTTGTCTGATGCCGCCGCCATTCATCATAGCAAAATCACTTTTCATAGAATACCTCATGCCATCAGCAATCAAATTACCGAGCGGCGTGTCTCCATCATTTGAATAGCCGCCTTCCATTTTGATACCAGCTTCTCCAACTACCTCACTAATAATCGGCTCAACTTCTTTCCCGTAATGAGCTAGGATGCCGGCTGCTTCCTTGTCCTTTTCAATACCAGACTGGTCTACGTACTGGATATTTGCACTCTTTTTGACAATATCCTTCGTTTTCCGGTCAAGTGTTATATTAACTTCGCCAATGGCCTTCCCATATTCAAAGGCTTGAACAATTAATTTCCCATTGACCTCTCCGTTTACGACTTCGTGATTATGCCCTGCAAAGATGACATCAATTTCATCATCGCCTTCTTTGGCAAGCTTCGCACTTTCTCCAGTGATGGTGTCTCCATTTTGTGAGGCTGTCATATGAGCTAAAACCGCTATGGCCTTGATCCCTTTTTGTTTTAGTTCCTTAGCGGCTTCATTTACGGCTTTGACTTCATCTGTAAACTGAATGTCTTTAATCCCTTCTGGCATGACCATTCCTGCGGCTGACTTTGTCACAACACCGATAAATGCTACAGGAATTCCTTCGACATCCATGATTTCATAAGCAGGTAAAAGTGGTTTGCCTGTATCCTTGTATTCACAGTTTGCACAAACGAGCGGAAAATTCTGCCCGTCATATCCCTTTGTGCCTTTAGGATGATCTCCGCCATTTATGATACGTAATAGCTCGTCCACCCCTTCATCAAATTCATGGTTGCCGACCGTGCCAACATCAAAGCCAATGTTCTCCATGAGTTCAACTGTTGGTTCATCTTGCAGAAGAGACGATATTGGAGAGCTGCCGCCTATCATATCTCCAGCATGGACTGTGATCGTATTTTTGTTTGCTGCTTGTTTCTGTTTCATATAAGCCGCCACATAATCCATCCGTCCGTACGTTCCTTTATTGCCATCACCTTTTAGATCCAGCTCGTATTGTTGATCAATTTTTCCGTGTAAATCATTCATGCTTAAAATGGTTAACGGGACTTCCCCAGCTTCCTCTGCCGGCTGATAGCCAGCCTGTTCTGCTTCTTCTTTTGAAGCAAAAAAGATGCGTTTATCTACAGCGATTTCTTTCCAGCTGTCAGGCGATACGTACGTTTTCGCTGATGAATCACCGACGTAGCGTGTCAGTCCTTTTTTCTGTTCACGTGCTCTAAATTCAAACGGCTGTTCCAGCAGCGGATCCGCTTCATTCCAAATACCCAGCCCTTTTTCTTTTGCCTCTTTGACCGCTTTTTGGAACGTCTGATAGTCCTTTTCATCTCCAACCGGCCAGATGAAATACGTAGGGGCATATCCTTTTTTCACAAGCTCTAAATTCGTATTGACCCCTTTTTTAGTTTTCACTTGAGCTAAAAGACGTCCATAGGCGTCCTTCGCTTCAGGACCAATCTTTAATGTCACTTTATCTCCGCTTGAAAGAAGCGTATTTAAATAGTCCGCCGCCTTTTGTCCAAAACGCAGCTGGTTTTGATCTAATTCATTTTTTGGCTTATGGTACGTTTCCGGCGTGTCCATATTCACAAAGCGCACCTTTGTTGTACCAAGCACAGGCTTCTTTAAATGAATCGTATCTCCATCTACCACCCGGTCAACCGTTGCCTCGTATTCTTTCTTCATTTTTGGCGGCTTCGGCTGGCGTTTCAGCAGACTGACATCACCTTTGTGTCTTGGAAGCACCTGCAGCGTATCATATCTGCTTAGCACTCCTGTAAACTCATACCATTTCCCTGTCTTTACTTCATCAATGGCACTAGTATCCACCATCACTCTAAGGATGGTGCTGTGATATTTTTTATCAATGATCACTACATTGTATCCACCGCCAGCCGGCTGCTCTGGTTTTGATTCAACATAGCCTTTGACCTTCACAAGTTTTCCTTCATGTTTACGTGCCTGATCCGTTTCTAGTTGTTTCACGGAGACTCGCTTCGGCTTTGGCAAAGTTTGATTCACACCATCGATCTTCAGACGGTCTCGATCCGGCACAATTTCAATCAGTCCTTTATAAGACGTGATCTTCCCCGTTACTGTCACCTTCATGCCTGCTTTTAGTTCTGGGAAATTGCTTTGCTGTGCTGAATAAATATTGATTCCAGCTGATTTGTCTTGAATGTACGTTGACAGTTTCCCATTGCCTATAGCCGATTGGTCTGCTGTCACAATTCCACTCACCGTCACCGTCTCTCCGATCAGCTGACGGGCTTTCTTGATTTTCATTGGCTTCTTTTGGTTCCAAACCGTTTCCTTCTTTTCAGACGCAATGGCTTGTTCTGCTGTGATCATGCCAGGCAGTAAGGATTGCAGACTAAAGATCACTAAAACCAGACAGCAGATCATTCGAATGGATCGAACACGTTTCATTAGACCCTCCCCTTCCGAGCTTTATCTCTCATAGTGTACTAAGTAAATATTGATGGTAGATGGATTTCTTGTAAATCTTATGTCTGTCAGCTCATTGGAAACGTAATAATCACTCGTGTCCCCTCAAAGCTTTTGCTTTCAAAACGAATGCTGCCGCCATGGCTTTCAATGATTTTAATCGTCATCATTAAACCAAGGCCAGTCCCTTTTTCTTTCGTTGTATAAAAAGGTTCACCCAGTTTCCCTATTTCGTCTTCTGGTATGCCCTTTCCCTGGTCTTCAAAAATCAGCATCATCTGATTATGTTCCAATACGGATGTGACTTGAATGACACCTGTCACACCATCCATCGCTTCAATACCGTTTTTAAGAATGTTTAAGAAAACTTGTTTCAGCTCATTTGGTATACCTTGAATGTTTGGCAGCGACGGAGATAAATTCTTCTGAATAGACACGCCTTTTAAAACCGCCTGTGATTCAACGACCATGATCACTTCTTCGAGCAGAAGATTGACATGTACCGGCTCAAATTTCACCGATTTGCTTCTAGAGAGCACAAGGAATTCATTAATAATCGCTTCAAGCCGATTAAATTCAGACATCATGACATCTGCATAATCCTTCTGATATTTCTTACTTTGAATCATCAGCTGTAAAAATCCCTTTAACGACGTCAGCGGGTTCCGTATCTCATGGGCGATGCCGGCTGCAAGCTGACCAACTGCGGACAGCATCTCTGACTTCATCAGCATCTTCTCTGACTGCTTTTGATTGGTAATGTCCTCTGAAATCCGCATCACGGTTGACTGCATTTTGTCAGGATCATCAATTCGGTGTAAAGAGACCCTCTCCCATCGTTCACGGCCTGATAAATCCTGAAAGTAAAGCTCACCAGTCCAGCTGCCTTCTTTTAAACAAACGTCCCATTGCTTTTCTAAATCATCACATTGACACAGCGAATGATAGACAGAAAAAATATCTTTGCCGATCAGGTCATATTCATGCTGCTGTACAAACTGGCAAAAGCGCTGATTCACGCATTGGATGACCCCTTCCTCAGTTGCAACAACAATATGGATATGGCTATTATCCAGTGCTGTTACCGCTAGATGGAGTGACTGTTTGATTTTTGTCATTTCCGTCATTTTAATCCACGTCATCACCGCTCCCTCATGATCTTGATCAAAGATAGGTGTGATGTGAACAGTGAATTGTTCTCCTTCATTCGTTTCAATTTCTCGTTCGATGACGCGCCTGTCCGAGATAACCGATTGTATGTCATGATAGAGCGTTTCCTGCGTAAGCTTCTTAGCCATCGCCTGAAAGGATTGCTGTTGCCTTATTTGAGCTGAAGTAAATAAAGAGGCGGCTGTAGGAGTGTAATAGCGAATATTCATGTCCCGGTCCACAAACAACGTCGCAAGCTGAGGCTTAACAGAAGGTCTATACAGTTCTTCCCTTGTTACCCTTAAGTTGTTTATGATATTAATAAAATGTTCATGTTTTTTCTCAAGCTCCGCTATTTGCGTGTTTTTCACTTTTAATTGAGCCCTTGCCTCCTGCTCTTTTTGTTTAATTTCATTGAGTTCATTTTCTAAATCGACAATACGCTGTTGATAAACTGAATTCTGATCTGGCATCCCTTTTTCCCTGCTGTTCTCTTGAATTTTCCCTCTCTCATTCATTCGAATGAGAATGACGTATACCCCTTTAAAACGGTGATCAAAACTCTTTACAATAAAATCCGCATACTGCTTTTTTCCTTTTTCCGAAATGAGAACATGCTGAAACACAACCTCTGTCTCGTCCGTCCATACCTTTTGAAAGGTTTGACTCAACATCTCTTTCAAATAATCAGGTGTGACATATTCACATGATTGATCTGACACTTCTGTACGGTCTAAGAAGGAATAGGCCCCATTTGACATCGCCAGAATTTTGTCACAATCATTGATCACCATGCATGCGTCATATTCTTCGCTCACTTCTTCCATATATTGAGCAGCTCGCTTTTTTAACTCGGCATCACGAGCGTCACATACCCAAGGGACACTAGATGCAGGAACATTTGAATAGGTGTAAATGTTCCACTTCTCATTGAATAATTGAAACAATCGAGGAATATTGGGAACAGTTTCATTTGGCCCTAAGATTAACACCCCTTGATCTTTTAAAGCATATTGGAATCGGGATAATACTCGTTTTTGTACTTCTGGCTCAAAGTACATCAGAACATTTCGGCAACTGATAAAATCGAGGTGGATAAAAGGTGAATCAATCAATAAATTGTGAGGAGCAAAAACAATATGTTTTCTAAGCGACTGCTTCACAATAAAAGCGTCACCTTTTTTTTCGAAATATCGCGCCCGCCATTTTTCCGGTATGCTTGCCATAGACTCTATCGAATAAAGACCTTTACTAGCTATTTGAATGGCTTTTCGGTTGATATCTGTCGCAAAGACTTGAAGTTCAATGGACACATCTCTTCGCTTCATTTCTTCTAAAAATAAAATCGTAAAAGAATAAGCTTCTTCCCCTGTCGAACATCCCGCAATCCAAATTCGGCATCGAGATTTCCCGTTGTTCATCGAATGGTCAATGATTGACGGGATCACCTTCTGTTCACATACTCGAAAAGCCTCCATATCTCTAAAGAAAGCAGTCGTGCCGCTTAGGAGCTGGGCATGCAGGCGATCAAGCTCATCTGGTTCTCTTTCTAATAAACGATCGTACTCTGTTAATAATGACATCGGTTCATTTGCAGTGCGCATGCGTTTTTGAATAACAGAAAGCAGCCTTTTCTTTTCATAGGTGGAAAAGGCAATCCCTTTATACCTTTCGAGACGTTCAATGATTCTTAGTAAAGCTGGATCCGTCTCATCCACATACGGGACATTGATGATATTGGCCATATAAGCTGCAAGGGTGGATGGATTTTTGAATGTGTGATGATACATGCTGTCAAAAACACTCTCTACTTCACTGCATGATAAGGCTGTACCGCCTTGCTCAACCAACCGAAGCAATCCACTCCCCACGCAATGACCTTTTTGAAAAAAGATCGCAAACGCCTCTTCCTTTTGAACACTGGCAAGTGACTTAAAAAGCGAGTCGACAGAACATGCCTTGTTTGTTGGCAGCTGCTCTGATACATGAAGCCGATGATCTTCTGTTAACGTCACAGCCGCATGCTGCGGACAAAAATAGATGGTCTTCTTCATGACTTTCTCACCATGTTTAATCGTTTTTGCCCGGTAGCCAATCGGTAAAACAAGTGCTTCTAAATCTGTTATACAATCGCCTGTCACATGATTTTGCACAACAATAAAAGAGGCATTTAATTCAGGTGGCAACGATTGAAAAAAAGCCTCAAGATGATGCTGTTCAAACGGCGAAACACCGATGCCGATCACTGGTGCCTGCACATGTTCGTCTTCTATCAAACGATTAATGATTTTGTCCTGCATCTGGTACCCCCATGTTCATTCGTCTGATACTTTTTTTCGACAAAAAGAAAGAAAACCCTCTAATTGTAAATAATGTTTTTTGCATGAAAACGAGAAAACATCCTCACATTAAAACAGATTGTATAAACAAAAGGAGGAATCTCAATGCAAAACGATCAGCAGCCAATGTTTCAAGGAAACGCTCAGCAGCCTGAACTCAACCATGGCGGGCATGAGTTATTCGATTTACATGAAATTTTAGCCGGCACGATTAATATTTTGGATCAATATATGATCCTGCGGCAATTTATTCAAGATCCTGCATTATCCGACATCTTGGATCGACAATATCAATTCGTTTTATCCCAGTACAATGTCACTGTAGATTGTTTTTCTACAGGCCAAAAGCCTAGTGAAGAAACAGCTACTTATATGATGAAAGAACACACACAAGTGACATACGGAATTAAACCTACTCAGCCGAAGAAGCCGAATCAGTCATTACAGGATGTAAAAGACTTAGGCATCACAGGACATATGCTCAGCCTAGTCAAATCACACGCTGGGTTACTTTCCATGTCCGCATTAGAAGTTACAAACCCTGTCGTCAGACGTGTGCTTGCTGCGCAGATCCCGAACTTTATCGAAATGGCCTATGAAATTTTCTTGTATCAAAACAAGCATGGCTACTATCAAGTTCCTCAGCTTTCCAAACAAGACATGACAGCCATGACATCAGCTTTTGCACCGCTTCAGGGGCAGGTTCAAATGCCTCCTAGCAAGGTTGATCAACAAAAACCTCTTCATTAAAAAAACGGCTGACCCCTTCTCTGGTCAGCCGTTTTTTCTTTGATACATCACTTTAAACTGTTTTTCAAAATCTGTGAGCCTCTCCCCCGTCGCCTGTTCAAAGCCGCTAGCAAATTGGCCCGTTTTCGCAGTTTCCTCCATGATCTCATGTATGACATCTCGTCCGTAAAGCTGCACCAGCTCATAGATCATATAATAGCTTTGTAAATAGACATCTGTCTCATACGTTACCCGGGAGTTCTGCCAGTCTTGATCAGAATGAAGAGATTGAAATGGAATTACATCGAAGCGTTCAGACGTAGCATTTAACACGTCATAGGCCGTCCACTCTGCTGTTCCTTCGTGGAACCAAAGCGGAAAAATGCCTGGAGATACGTCATATGAATGGACCTTTTCATAGAATACAAAATGAGCATACTCATGAATAAAAAGCGTATTGAAAAAGTATAAAGGCAGAGTCTCTTTCTTCAATAATGCTTCCCGTTTATCTGGATATAGCCCAATCATTTGATCATGATCAGAGTAAAATCCGGTTATATGCTTAATCCCAGCCATTTGTTCGATCGTCTCTTTATCATCAAAATAAATAACGTCTAAAGGTCTGTCAGCTTCAAACTGAAACACTGACGATGTTCTCTTCTCTGCCTGTTTCATGGCCTCTATGGTCAGATCAACAAAAGCATCCTCTTCCTCTGCATAGTAGATTCGAATATGTTCATAGACTTGCTTATTGAGTCCATCCGTGATAACCGTTTTAGAAGAAGACTGCTCCAAATATTGTCCTGTCAGCTGAAACGCAACATAAATCAAGTACGCGGTGAAAGCATAAAAAATCAGACCTGCTGCAATCATCCCGCTTACAAGTTTTTTATGAATCAATGACGGCCTTGCTTTCATTTGCTCCCCACCTGAATTCATCCTGCACCCTCTTTCTCTCTCTATGAAGAAACAAAGATCAACAAGAGGTGATATATTTTTTACTTTATGCAGTCAGGTGCGCGAGGTGCGGTTCCAAACAAAAAAGCCGCATATGACATACGGCTTTTGTCGTAGCTATTTTGATTCAGGGAAGACACGTCTAACCGTTTCAGTAAATTCATCGAAAAATCCTGAAATCGGCTCTCCGCTTTTAATACGTTTTCCATAACCTTGCATACGATCGACAAAGTCTGGATTAGCAGATACATACACGTTGTCGATTTGTTGATCCGTTGATTTGACTTTGTCTGAAATTTTCTTTTTCAGATCGTCCGTCACATCACCGCTTTTATTGCCTTCAAGTACAACGGCAACAAATGCATTTTTTCCTGTGACAAGTACGTTCGCTGTTTTCACTTCAGACATATTGGCTACGAGCTCTGACGCCTTATCTGACACTTTGACCTTCTGAGGTGTTTGAACATCTGGCTGATCCTGCCTCATGTTGTCATTCTTATATGTGACATTTTCATACTGCCGTTTCATTGTTCCTCTACGCTCATCGCCTTGGTTGTTCATTCCACACCCAGCGGTGATTAATGTTGGCACGAGCAGTAAAGATAGCATCCATTTCTTATTCATCAATTATTCCCTCCTTTTGCTCATAGGTTTTTCATCCAGCCGCCTTTTTATGCACATATCCTCTCTTTCCGCAAAATGAATTCATAATTCAGCTGTGATTGGTCATCCTAAACTTGATGAAAGATCATCACGATCAAATGGAGGGATTCGTTTGTTTAAAAAAAGAAAAGGTATGAGCACTGGCGCAATGATCGCAGTATCAACAGCTATCATTGCATTATTCTCCCCGGTTTTACGAAGAAGACTGAAAAGCATGACACAAATGAATATGTCTTCAATGATGAAAGGCGCAAACCATCAGCACCAAGATTCACCTCGTCATGAGTCCCGCTCACATAAGGAATCAAAAGGAACAGGTGAAGTTGGCCAATTGATCAAGCAGGCATTCACAGCTGTCCAGCCAAATCAAACGAACCAGCACCAATCACCATCAAGAACTCATCAGCCAAGAGAGTCTTATGCGCAATCTCTTCACATTGATGAAAGTGTGATGAATGTGATGGATGATGAATCGATCCAGCAAGTCATCAATGACATCGAGCACAAATAATAAAACAGGAGCCTTCATAAAAAGAGGCTCCTGTTTATTCTCCTGAAAAATGTTCTTTGACCATAAGACAAAAGGAAGGTAGAAATGTGATTTCGATTGTTGTGATGAAGTCGTCATGATGCTCTAATATCAGCAAAAGCTCCTTTTCTTCCTTCCGATCTTTTTTAATCTCTACATGCTGCACTGTTTTAAAATCATATATTCCTAAAACGGATTCGGTCTTTTTTCGAACGACGTTTAAGCTAAACTCCTTCATAGCAAGCGACATGTTCACAACAAATCGCTCCTCTTGATTCTCGAACCGAAAAGTCAAATCTTGATATTCAACCGGCATTTCTTTTTCAAATCCGGCATCTGGCATTTTTTCAAAAAAAGAAAGCCAGTCTGTTTGATCTGGAAAGCGTTTTCCTCGCATTTTCTTCAATTCCTCATCATTAAAATTTTTATTAATTATCTTTTTTCCCCTTTTCTTTTGCAACAAATTTTAGTAATTTTAAAAAGGTGATTCTATTTGCTAAGAGACCTCTTTATTAATTTAACAATTCTTGTTACTTTCCATTACTTATTTATACTTGTGTTTAAAGAGAATTTTCTAAAGAAAGAAGATACCTTGCTCAGACAAATATGCAAAGGCATGCTTTCTGGGTTACTCGGTGTCCTTTTAATGTTCTTCTCTATTAAAACAGGACCAGCGATCATCGATTTAAGACATATTCCCCTTATTTTAACGGCCTTTTATGGAGGCATCGCCCAAACAATGATTGCAGCTTTTGTTGTGATCATTGGCCGATTATTAATCGAAGCCAATATCGCTTCTTCCATCAATATTTTTTCCATGATGTTTATCGCAGCCGCTTCTTTTTTGATTGCAGAGCGTCATATGAATCATGTTGTGAAAATGCTGTTATCCATTACGATTGGTAATGTTGTTGCCACAAGCCTGTTCATCTTGATCGTGCATGAGACATCATTTCAGCTGCATTCTACTTATTGGATTTTCTCATATATTGCTGGATTGTTTAACTTTTATGTCATTGAGCATCAAACAAAAGCATATCAGCTGTTAAATTTGTATAAATTCCAAGCTCATTATGACTTTTTAACAGGTGTTTTAAATAAACGGAAGTTCGATGAGGTATTAAGTGATGCTTTTACTAAGAAGTTGAAGCAGCCTATCCATCAAATGTCCCTTATTTACCTAGACATCGATTACTTCAAAACCATCAATGATCAATATGGGCATCATGAGGGAGATATTGTTTTAAAAGAAATCGGTACAAGACTGATTAAAAACACAAGAAGCTCTGATTATATTGGTCGGATTGGCGGTGAAGAATTCGCTGTCCTTCTACCAAATTGTACAATTGAAAAAACATGGCAGATTGCAGAACGCTTGCGAAAAAAAATAGCCGATCAGCCGATTTATTTAAAAAACGGTCTGTCCATTCACACTACGGTATCAATTGGATGTGCTTATTCTCATGGAACTGGTGCAGACATCAAGCAATTACCGATTATAGCTGATCAGGAGCTCTATAAAGCGAAGGAGTCCGGCCGAAATCAAGTGAGCTTTTCAGAGAGAAAAAAAGACCTTTTGACATAGGCATTTTCCTCAATTTGTTAGCACTAATTATTTTTAAAAAAGTTTTCGTATAACAGTTGTTTTTTCCCGCAAACACTGGTAAAGTAAAGGTAATTATTTTTGTTCGTATCATCTTTAAGAAGAAAGTTTTGAAAGAGTTTTCGTCTTTGAAGTTTGTGTAAGAGCAAGAATAGTGAATTTAAGCGTTAAGATCGCTTTAGGAGGAAATTTCATGTTAGAAGGTAAAGTAAAATGGTTCAACTCTGAAAAAGGTTTCGGATTCATCGAAGTAGAAGGTCAAGACGATGTATTCGTTCACTTCTCTGCTATCCAAGGCGAAGGCTTCAAAACTTTAGAAGAAGGTCAATCAGTTTCTTTCGAAATCGTTGAAGGTAACCGTGGACCACAAGCTGCTAACGTTAACAAAGCGTAATTTAAGAGCATCTGCTCTTTTAGCACTTTATAGAGTGAAGGAAAACCGCCCGGCTTCTGCCGGCGGTTTTTTTGTGCCATAAAAAAAAGAGAACCTGATGAGAGGTTCTCTTTTTTATTTGTCCTTCTGTTTTAGCTTCTGCAAAGCAGAACGATACATATCATCATTCATTTTTGTCTCTGGTTCTTCTTCTTTGACAGGTGGTTCTGGCTGCTTAAACTTTTGAAGCGCCTGTCTGTAGAAATCGTCGCCAGACGCAGCATCATCCGTTTGAGAAGGCTCTGACGCTTTTTTTTCAACTTCAGGCTCTACATGTCTCGCCACAGCTTCTGGCTCGCTATGCGGCACGTCAGGCTGTTTGGAGACATCTTCTTTGATCTCTTCCTTATCGGCTGATGCGTGTCTGACATTGAACGCTACTAATCCAATAATGACTAGAACAGCAGCTACTAACGCTACAATAATCGTCGCCAAAAGAACCCTCTCCTTATCGCTTAAATGATGCAGTGACTGATGCTACACGTCTTCCTAGTGCTTTTCCAAGTTCAATGCCTTCAGTCGAAATCAATTCATCTGAATCGATCGGACATGTCACACCAGCTCCATAGTAAGAGCCGTATAAAGCATTCTCTGGAACATTTCCAGGAAGGCCGACAACAAGCATTCCTTGGTGGAACATTGGTGTGATCAAATTATGCATGGTCATTTCTAAACCGCCGTGTGTTGTAGCAGTTGTACAGAAAACAGCACCGACTTTATCGATTAGTTTTCCTTCTGCCCATAAGTAGCCGAGACGGTCAATCCATGTCTTTAACCCAGAACTAATGGTACCAAAGTGACCAGGGCAGCCCCAAATGATCGCATCCATTTGATCAAGCTTGCGAATATCCGCATCTTTCACGTGATCAATGAATACTTCAGCTTGCTCTGTTTCACCCGCGCCTGCTGCAATCGCTTCTGCAAGTGCTTTTGTATGGTCACCTTCACTATCGTATACAACATAAATTTTCATGTACGGTCCCTCCACACTTATCTTGCATCTTGGTTTGCTTCCTTAGGTGCTGGAAGCAGTGATATTTCTTGTTTCTTATGCTGCTGTTCTTTTCGCTTTTTATCCTTACGAACATCTCGCAGGAACAAGCTGAGAATGACACCAGCCGCACAGAATAATGTCACCCACATATAAGCATCATTGATACCCATCACGTTTGAATCGATCTGTGCTTTCGTAAAGAGCTGGGTTGATACATATTTTTGAGCAGCTTCTGCTGTCATACCCATATGATGCATCACATTCGATACCGCCGCCTGGAATGAATTCATAAAGAACGGGTCCGCTGTATTTGTTTGATCCGCCATATTGGAATAATGGAATGTCGTCCGATTCGTATAAATCGTTGTGATCAAACTCGTACCGATGGAACCGCTAATTTGTCTTAATGTATTAGACATCGCTGTACCATGGCTGTTTAAGTGCTGCGGTAATTGGTTCATCCCTGCTGTCATAACTGGCATCATCAAGAGTGACATACCAAATGCACGTACTGCATACATGAGCACTATGTGACTATAGGAAGTATCAATGGTCAGCTTTGTAAACTCATATGTCGTGACAACGGTAATGAGCATCCCCACTATGGCAAGCGGACGAGGTCCAAATTTATCAAACAAGATTCCTGAAATCGGGGACATAATGAGCATCGCAAGTGCCCCTGGAAGCATTAATAGCCCAGATTGCAATGCCGTAAACCCAACGAGGTTTTGCAGATAAATCGGAAGTAAGAACATCCCCGTATATAAGGCAACCGTAATAATGATGTTAATGACACTTGATAATGAGAAAATGCTGTATTTAAATACGCGGAAATCAAGCATCGGATTATCAACTTTCAACTGTTGGAAAATAAAGAGAATGATCGCAATCGCACCAATAATAATCGTAGATAAGACGATCGGATCTGTCCAACCATCACTTCCTGCTTCACTCACTCCGTATAGAAGTGAAGCAAAACCGACGATTGAAAGAATTGCACCAAGACTGTCCAGCTTGATTTTTTTAGGCTCTACAATATTTTTAAACATAAAGAAAGCCGCGATAATGACAATCGCACCGATTGGCACAAGTCCATAAAACATAATACGCCAAGAATAATGTTCAATAATGTAACCAGATAATGTTGGTCCTACTGCAGGAGCAAACATCATCGCAAGACCAAAAATCCCCATTCCTTTCCCTCTGTTTTCCGGAGGGAAAATAAAAAGGATTGTTGTCATGACGAGCGGCTGTAAGATACCGCCGCCGACAGCCTGAATCAAACGGCCGATAAGCATCGTTGAAAAGTTTGGCGCAATACCGCAAATAAATGTACCTAGTGTAAAAGAGATCATAGCCACTAGGAATAAGCTGCGCTGTCCAAAACGTGTGATTAAAAACGCAGACAACGGAATCAGCACACCGTTGACAAGCATGTAGCCTGTTGTCAGCCACTGAATCGTCGTTGCACTCACATTAAATTCTGTCATTAAATGGGGCATGGCTACGTTCAAAAGCGTTTGGTTTAAAATCGCTACGAACAAACCGGCCATTAAAATGATCAGTAAAGACAAGGAGCCTGTTCCCTGTTTTGTCGCTGCAGGTTGATTTGCCATCTCAGACAACCTCCTTTCATATTTTGATATCAATCATCATTAAGATGAAATTTTGACAGAAGCATTCATACCTGGAAGCACTTTGTCTGATGGATTTTTAATTGAAATTTTCACTGCTACTTTTTGCGTTACTTTTGTATAGTTACCACTTGAATTCGTTGCTGGCAGCATATTGAATGTTGAGTTTGTCGCATAACCAATTTGTTCAACAGTTCCTTCAAATGTTGTATCAGGATCTCCATCTACAACGATGTCGACTTTGTCGCCTTTTTCAATGTTTTTAATATCTGTTTCTTTAATATTTGCTGTGATGTAAAGCTTGCTTAAATCAATTGTTTCACCAAGAACTGTACCAGGCTGCACTTGTTGATTGTTTTGTACTTCTTTTTTGACTAATGTGCCATCAGCCACTGCTTTAATGTTTGTTTTTGTTTGTCCTTCAACTTTTGCAACTGTGCTGTCTTTTTCCACTTCGTCACCTTCGTTGATATCCCAGCCTTTGATTTGTCCAGCTGCTGGTGCTGTAATTTGATACATGTCACCTGTCACTTTTGCCTCATCTGTTTTGACAAAGTTTGTGCTTTCGTAGTAGTAATAAGCACCTCCGGCAATAATGGCAAGAATCACAATAAGGCCAATAATGTTCGTTAGCAATAAACGCCCTCTGTTCATGTTTTGTTTCTCCTTTCATGTATAAAAATATAGTGTCATCTGCTTTAGCAAACTTAGAATGCCCATCATCTGACAGAATATGAAACAAGCTCAACAATCTGTCCTTTTCCCTTCATCTACTCCCGCCCCTATCATGGTGTGCAGCCCATTTATACTTATTGTTCACTTATGAGCAAAGAGCAGAAAAAGAAGAAAAGACGATCGGCATCTTTTTTGAAAAACTTATATTTAACAAGATTAAATATTAATAAATGAAAATTGAAATGTCAAAGAGAAAGTTTTACTTTTTTTTTGGCGATCCTTTCCTTCTCCACACAAAAAACCTTTCAGCCCTTATGCTGAAAGGTTTTTTCAAATGTGCTCGTTATGAATGAACTTCTTCCTGCTGAAAAAATTTTTTTAGTGCGAGAAAAACGTCTGATTTTTGCTTCAAAATATAATGCTTAAATTTCTCATCCTGAATGTGCTTATATGCTGACATTAACGTAGAATGCCGGTTGTATTGATTGACCTCACCGTAACAGAATAAATTGGCTTTTTTCATGATTTCAGAAACAAGTTTCACACACCGGGCGTTGTCTGAGGTCAAATTGTCACCATCAGAAAAGTGAAAAGGATAAATATTATATCTCGACGGCGGGTATCGTTCATCTATGAGCTCTAGTGCCTTTCGATAGACAGACGAGCAAATGGTCCCCCCGCTCTCACCCCGTGAGAAGAAATGTTCTTCGTCTACCACCTTCGCCTCTGTATGGTGGGCAATAAATTCAATATCGACCGTCTCATACTTTGTCCGTAAGAAACGTGTCATCCAAAAGAAAAAACTTCTCGCCATATATTTTTCCCAAAGCCCCATACTTCCGCTCGTATCCATCATCGCCAAAACGACGGCTTTCGACTCTGGTTTGGTCACTTCATTCCACGTTTTATACTTGATATCCTCTGGGTAGATTGGATAAAAGGAAGGACTGCCTGTCATCGCATTTCGTTTAAATGCCGACAGCATCGTTCGTTTTTTGTGGATATTTCCTGTTAACCCGGTTTTGCGAATATCGTTAAACTCAATTTGTTCAACAATGATGTCGTCAAGCTCCTTTTGCTTGAGGTTTGGCAGCTCTAGTTCACGAAACAGTGCTTCCTCGAGATCCATTAATGAGACTTCTGCTTCGTAATAATCCTCACCAGCTTGATCTCCAGCACCCTGCCCCTTTCCTTGACCCTGCTTGCTGTCTGAGCCGTCACGCGCAACAACATCGCCAACCTCGCTGTCTCCATCGCCTTGACCCACATGTTTATTTTTGTCGTAGTTATACCGAATTTTATATTCATCTAATGAACGGATCGGAATTTTCACAACATCTTTTCCATTCGACATGATGATGCTTTCTTCTGTGACAAGATCCGGCAAATTGTTTTTAATCGCCTCTTTGACTTTTTTCTGATGACGCTGCTGGTCGTCATAGCCTTTTCGATGGAGGGACCAGTCTTCCTGAGACACAATAAACTGACTTTTTTCTTGCCGGGACATCCATCCCCCTCCTCACCTATTTGCACAATTCTTCTAACCATCGATTCCTTTATCCTATGCTGCTCGTCATCCAAGTTGACGATCATTTCTAAAAAAGACATTACCGGTGCTGATGCGCCAATAATGCCTCCTTCATATATTAACGATTCAGAAGACTGCCTACATATTTTAAAAGTTCATTTGCACTTGTTGAATTATAGCCATGCTCATCAATTAATCTAGCCACTACTTCATTGACCTTCTTCAGCTGCTGTTCATCCGGTGTCTTCGTCGATGTCGTGATTTTCACCACATCTTTTAGATCAGCAAACAGCTTCTTCTGAATGGCCTCCCGCAATCTCTCATGCGAATTATAATCAAAGCGTTTTCCCTTTCTCGCATAAGCCGAAATACGAATTAGAATTTCTTCTCTAAATGCCTTTTTGGCGTTTTCAGAAATACCGATCTGCTCTTCAATTGAACGCATGAGCTTTTCATCAGGATTCATTTCTTCACCCGTTAACGGATCACGCAGCTTGTTTTTATTGCAGTATGCCTCGACATTATCTAAGTAATTATCCATCAGCGTTTTCGCAGACTCCTCATAGGAATACACAAATGCCTTTTGCACTTCCTTCTTCGCAATATCATCATACTCTTTTCGCGCGACTGAAATGAAATTCAAATAACGCTCCCGGTCCTCGCTGGAGATAGACGGATGCTGATCGAGCCCTTCTTTTAAGGAGCGAAGGACATCCAGTGCATTGATCGATTCCATATTCTTTCGAATGATGGTAGATGAAATTCGGTTAATCACATACCGCGGATCAATTCCGCTCATCCCTTCGTCATGAAATTCCTTTTTCATCTCATCAATGTCGACTGATTGGAAGCCTTCGACACTTTCTCCGTCATACAAACGCATTTTTTTCACCAAATCAATATCAGAACGCTTCGGCTCTTTCAATCTCGTCAAAATGGAGAACATTGCTGCTACCTTCAGCGTATGCGGGGCAATATGCACATCTGAGACATCACTCTCTGAAATCATTTTATGATAAATGCGTTCTTCTTCTGTGACCTTTAAGTTATAAGGAATTGGCATCACAATAATTCTTGAATGGAGCGCCTCGTTCTTTTTATTTGAAATAAACGACCGGTACTCGGTTTCATTCGTATGGGCGACGATCAATTCATCTGCACTAATTAAGGCGAATCTTCCTGCCTTAAAATTTCCTTCCTGCGTTAATGACAGGAGGTGCCAGAGAAATTTCTCATCACACTTTAACATCTCCTGAAACTCCATCATCCCTCGGTTTGCTTTATTGAGTTCTCCATCAAAGCGGTAGGCGCGGGGATCTGACTCTGATCCAAATTCAGCAATGGTTGAAAAATCGATGCTTCCTGTTAAATCGGCAATGTCCTGAGATTTCGGATCAGACGGACTAAAAGTACCAATACCGGTCCGTTTATCTTCAGAGAAAAAGATCCGCTCGACCCTTACATCTTCAATTCTGCCGCCATATTCCTCTTCCAGTCTCATCATGTTCAGAGGCGACAAATTCCCCTGCACACGAATCCCATATTCTCTATAGAAATCCTCCCGCAGATTTTGCGGAATGAGATGAAGCGGATCTTCATGCATAGGGCAGCCTTTGATCGCATAAACTGCGCCATGATCTGTCAATGAATATTCTTCAAGTCCTCTTTTCAATCTAGTGACAAGCGTCGATTTCCCCCCGCTTACTGGTCCCATCAGTAATAAAATACGCTTCCTGACATCTAGCCGCTTGGCAGCAGGGTGAAAATATTCCTCCACTAATCTTTCGAGTGATTCCTCTAACCCAAACAGCTCCTGATCAAAAAATTTGTAGGTTCTGACCCCATTCTCCTCTTCAATCCCGCTGTCTTTAATCATATGATAAACGCGAGAATGAGCAGATTGAGCGACAAGTGGATTTTCCTTAATAATGTCTAAATAATCGCTGAATGTGCCTTCCCATTTGAGACGCTGCTCTTCTTCTCTGTGCTGTTCGATTTTCTTTAAAATATCCATATGAACCTCCTCTTTCAAGATTGAAGCTAGAAATCAGATACTGTTTTACAATCTATGCGGAGGCGTCCTATTACATGCTTTTGTTCTTCAAAATGACGAATTGGCAAACTGAATTGACAACCATCCGCAAGACCCTTCATAATAAAGGAAAAATAGGAGAAAAATGATTTTCTTCTCCTGCTTTTCAAGGTGAACTTCACATCATATGAAACAGGCAGCGAACGGAACAAAGGGATAAGGGGGAGCTTATATGAGAACGGTCATTATGATGGGCGTCATCATTACGTTTTTAGTATCCATTTTCACTGCTGGTTACGAAGGCAAGCCTGGTAAATGAAAAAAAGGATGTTCCATTTGCGGAACATCCTTTTCATTTTCAACATGTCAAAAAAAGTTATTTCACATAAAAAAGCCGAGATCAGTATCTCGGCTTTTATCATGATCTTATATGAGATCGCGATATTGCTGCTGGCGAAGTGCCTCATATACAAGAATGGCTGCCGTATTCGACAGATTCAGAGAACGAACATGCTCTGTCATCGGTAAACGAAGACAACGGTCCATATTTTGTTCAATCAAATCTTTTGGCAATCCACTTGTCTCTCTTCCAAACACAAAGAAATAGTCTTCATCCAGCTGAGAGTAATCAAATGTTGTATGCGGCTTTTGGCCAAATTTAGTGATATAGAAAAATTGCCCCTTCGGATGTGCCTCAAACAATTCATCAAGTGAATCATGATAGACCACATTGGCATATTTCCAATAATCGAGTCCTGCACGCTTCAGCATTTTGTCATCTGTCGAAAAACCAAGCGGACGAATCAGATGAAGGGTTGTATTTGTTGCTGCACATGTACGCGCAATATTTCCAGTATTAGCTGGAATCTCTGGTTGATATAAAACGACATGAAGTCCCAAAAAAGTTCACCTCTAATTTTCTTTTCCGCTCAACATTATACCACTAACTATCCTTCGCGGCATCGTCCAAAATGTGAAAAAACATATATCGAATAGCAGGTGTATAGGCAGTCGAATCCTCGTATGACCAATAACGCATGCGGGAGTCATACGTCTGTGCATTCACAAGAGGCATTCCACCTTTGTCATGATCAACGACAATGGTTGTATGATTATACCTTCCATCACCTTCAAAATCGTAGCAAATGACATCACCAATTTGAAGCTCGTGCGCTTCTTTGAGTTTCTTTGCTCTCAAACCCGCTTTTGAATTCGCTAAATAATTTTTCATCGAATGAGCCACCGTCCAGCTATAGCTCCACGTATGCGGACGCACCCACCAGCCAGACCCGCGGTTCGGATACCCTCTCGTTGGCGCATTCCCTGCTTTCAAACATTGTGAAATAAAATTTGTACAGTTATCTTCAAAGTTTTTATAGGCTGGATTCCGTTTATTCCAATATGTCTCCGCATACTTCACGGCAGCCCGCCGGTCATAATGAAAGGCTCTCCCAAATTGTTCTTCGGTCTGAAATCGCTCATCCAAATGCTCTTCCCTTTGCCTTTCTTCTAACATCATCCGATCTTTAACAAGCATGTTGTTATAAAGAAATGCTTCTCTTTTTTCCACCTGTTCCTCTAAATAAAAAGAATCGTCTACATCCTTGCATACATATGTGAGATGAGCAAGGTACTGCACATGCTGAGCCCCATCATCTTGAAGGGCTGAATCGAGAAGTTTTGTTTTTGCTTTCGCCTTCACAATCTCAACCTGTCTTCTAGCAAAAAGCTCTTTTTTCCGCTCTACTGCTTCCACATCAGACATAAGCTGCGGCTGTTTGATTGCACGGTCATTGATTAAATACGCCAGCCTGTCTTCTAAAGTTTTCTCTAATAATTGTTTCACACAGACACCACCAAACATTTTTTAAAATCTTTGTTTGGTTCATTCTATGTTCACAGGGATGTTATTTAGTATTTAAAGGTGTCTGTAAAAGCTCAATCCCTTTCACAATCTCCTCTTTCGCTTCTTCATCACTTTCCCGCTCAAGGGCCTTTTCCAGCTCTGGGAGCTGCTGATCATCGCCAATTTTGCCAATTGCCCATGCAGCCGTTCCTCGAATGACCGGTCTTGGATCCTTGTGCATCAGCTCAATTAATACTGGTAAGGCAGATGTATCTTTAAAATGAGCGAGTGCCAAAATTGCATTCCGCTGAATGGGCTTTTTCCCCCGCCATGAACCTGAAACATGACCGTATTTTTCCTTAAACTCACGATTGCTGATCGTCAGAAGCGGCTTTAACAGCGGCTTCGCAATTTCAGGGTCTGGCTCCATTTCAGGATGCAGATGAAAGTCTTTTCCTTTATTGATCGGGCAGACAGTTTGACATGTATCACACCCGTACAATCGATTCCCTATTTTCGAACGAAACTCATCAGGTAAAAAGCCTTTTGTCTGCGTTAAAAATGAAATACACCGCTGAGAATTCAGCTGTCCTGGATTCACCAGCGCACCCGTTGGACACGAATCCACACATTTATTGCAAGTTCCGCACTGGTCTTCAATTTTCTCATCCGGTTCAAATGGGACATTTGTGATCATTTCAGCCAAATACACATAAGATCCAAACTCTGGCGTGATAATCATACAGTTTTTTGCACTAAAACCAATGCCAGCACGTTCCGCTACAGCACGATCAGACAATTCTCCTGTATCCACCATTGATTTTGTCCGTATATCAACATGTTTGCTTCGCAAAAATTCTTCGAGCATATCAAGCTTTTTTTTCAGCACAACATGATAATCCGTTCCCCATGAAGCCCGGCAAAAAATCCCCCGTCTCGCATCCTTTGTACTTCGAGGAGCATCTTTCATTTTGGAAGGATACGCGAGCGCTATCGCAACAATTGATTTGGCCTTCGGAAGCAGCAAAGAAGGGTTTGTCCTTTTTTCAATATCAGGCTCTTCAAAGCCTGACAAATACCCTAACGATTCATGTAAGATGAGGCGGTCCTTTAATGAATCAAATGTGTCGGCACTTGCAAATCGAATTTTATCGACACCAATTTCTTTCGCATATTGAATCAATTCTTCTTTTAATTCTCCAACATGAATCACCTTGCAAACCTCCTTTCTTTGTTTCTTCTGTTGTTTTCAGTATAATACGAGTGTATCATGACCGATTGGAGTGAGTCACTGTGAAGATACATATGGAAATTTCTCATCCTCAAAACCCGTCTATCCATGTTGGACAGATTGAATATTCGCATATTGAAGTGGGTACATCACCTCAAATGTTAAAAGGCCGATTACGCCTGTTTCAAGAATCTTTATTTTTTGAATACGAAGATAAAGTTTTAGAAGAAGTAACAGCCATCAAAGAATGGACGGATATTTTAAAAGACGTTCCTTTCCTTCCACTTCTTTCCAACATCCAAAAGGAACAATTTATTGACTCGACCAATTCCGTACAGGATTTGTCGATATTTTTCTCACTAAAATATTTCTTACCTATCCTGACTTTAGATGCCGATCGCATCAAAGGACCGCTTTCACTGGCAAAACATGAGGCTGGTCACATCGAATGGCAGGACAGCGCAGGACTGAATGGATTATTTTCTCAAGCAAGTAAAGCACAAATTTCTCAAGACACAAAGAACATTCTTCAAATCATCCTTTTCCCGCCATCTATTTCCCGGGAAAAGAGTGAAGCTCTTATTCAATCCTTGACGAAGATGTTTGTACAAATACATGGCGGAGAAAGCAAATATGAACTCATTGAAAAAGCACTGTAGCTTGACAGTGCTTTTTCACATTATACTGACATAATAAAAAACGCAACACTTCGTTTATCTAAGAAACGAAATACTGCGTTATAAACAAAATTATGTATTGGAGCGGGTGATGAGAATCGAACTCACGACATCAGCTTGGAAGGCTGAGGTTTTACCACTAAACTACACCCGCATCAATCTTTTAAAAGCAACGTCATCGCGTTGACTTTTATTATGTTACAACTTTCTTAACAATTCGTCAAGAGAATATGAAGATTTTTCGTCAAAAAACTTCATATTCTCCGTATATATTACGATAGTTATTTATCTAGCTGGATATAAAATAAGTATGCCTGTGACTTATTTTTCAGCGCTTGCTTTGGATTCTTCTGAATTTCCTCAAGCATTGGTGAATTTCCATCCTTCCCCATTGCCGCTGTATACGCAATCAGTGCCTTTCCTCCAGAAGCAACTTTGACAGTTTCAGATTGTGCAGAAAATACGTAGTCACTTACTTTGAACGGAAAGCTTGATGTCGCTTTCGTCATTCCATCATTCTTTTTATTTGACCAAATACTAAATTGTGATTCATATGTATCTTTCTCATGATGTAATTGAAGAAGTACATTCACCGTTTGGTCAGTTCCATCCTGGTGTAAAGTAAAGGTAGCAGATGATGCTTCCTTATTCACTAATCGTCCATTTTTGTAATAACTCCCCATAAACGTAATACTCTTATTCTTCTTCGTTAATCCTTTCAGTGTCAGAGCCACCTTTTCATTAGTTGTTGATGCTTCTAGTAAGTTTTTTTCTTTTTTTGAGAGTTTCATTTGTTCGATGGTTACCTGGTTTTTAGTGGCAGGCTCTGTTTTTATTGTCGAAACCGTCTTTTCGGTTGTCGTGGTTTCTTCGGCCTTCTCGCCGCATCCTGCTAATAGAAAAACTGTGAATAAAAGAATGCTCCATTTTTTAACCATTGTGATCCCCTTTGATGTTTTTTATTTCTTATTATACTAAAATTTGGTCGTAACACAAAAAAAAGGTTAGGAGAATCCTCCTAACCTTTTGCTTTTTTCTGTTTCATGGCTGATAGGAATGCCACAATGAGAAAACTCACAGCAAAAATCACCATCATATAAATAAAAAAGTTTGGCTTGATCTGAAAAGTAAATGCGGAAGAGCCTTCCATCTCAAAAGCGAGACTGTTAAATAATAAAGCATCATTCGTTTTTGATTGAAATAAATGATAGAACAGTACACCGATTGTCAGCATCGGAAAGCCTAAGAATCCTAGAAAACTACCAACTATCGCGCCTTGTTTTATCGCCTGTACGTTCATGATCGTTGTCCTCCCATTCCCCCAAGCAATAGCTGCTTCATAATGGACTTACCATCCCCCATAAACGGAAGAAGATAGAGTAATTGAATAAAATACGTGATTGAAAAGATGAAAAAAGCTGTCGAAACCGGGTTTTCTTTTAGAAATAAAATGGTGACAATAATGCCTGCTGCGCCAATCACACCGGGAACAAGCGGTCCAAGCAGCGTAATCCATACCTGCTTTTTCTGAAATGGATCTAATACGGGCCTTACAAACTTCACTGACATCATGTCACTCGCAAAAAAGCCTTGAGGACCATCCCGTCCTGCAAATTTTCGATGCGCATAGCCATGTGCCGCCTCATGTAAGGCGGTTCCAGTAATTAACCCGAAGTAAATAATCGTAAAATAAATCGCAATGGCTGCAATCGACGGATCAGGAATGAATAAAAAAGCGATCCCTGCCATGACCATGAAAAGCATCCAGAAAAAGATGATTTTACGTGTCACCATGAGCAAAGCCGTCCCAAAAATGTGAAGGAACGAGTGACCAGTACAATCAAATCGTTCCTTCATTTTGACTTGATACTGCTTGAAAAATTGGCAGCACGCTGTCACAATCCGATATGGTGAATGATAATGAATAGACAGCAAGTGATGCTGATTCAATCCCATCATCAGCTGATAAAAATCACGAGCAATCACCGACTCATCGACCTGAAACAAATCGGCGAGCTCTGCGGTAATACTCGCTTCAGTTCTTTTACCGTCCACTTTCGTTAACATATGATAGGCACTTTCATTGATCGGGAGTGTGCTTCCATACTGCGTATCCGTGAGATGCCTTTTTTGTAAGGTCACATACGGCGCTAGTGCCGGTACCCGCTCAATCTTTAGCTTATTGTTAAGAAGTTGAATCATGTGAATACCTCCATGAAAAACCTTTGTATATGGCAAAGATGAGCAGACCCTCAAATACAGCCACAAGCAGCCATTGAAGCGTTTGACTCGACGCCCCTACGACATAGTTTCCAATAAAAACAATCGGAATCATGAGTAAAATAAGCGCTCCAAATGAAAAAATGCCTGTATAGGGATTGTTTCGATCAAGAGGAAGTAAAATACCTACCATATAAAAGAGCGCAGTCGCATTGCATAACACAGCGGCACCAATCAATGCGTGCCAAATCTGATCAGGAAGCGTCAGCGTTGTCAGCATGAATAAAACAATTTGCAGTACACCTACGAGCAGAAGGCCGATAAACTTATACAAAGCCACTTCCCACGATCTCAGACCAAATGTTTTATACATGCCCAGCATTCGTTTATCATTACCAAACGAATTGAAGGCTGTTAATCCAGCAAGAGCGCATAGTACAAAAAATGCTTCTTCTTCAAAGCGGAATCCAAATTGATAACGAACGAATAAGATCACAATAAGAAGAATAAGAAAGTTTAAAATGTTTTCTTCATTCCGTACCTGTGATTTCATTTCCTTCACAATAAGTGACCACTTTTTTGAAGAAGAGAATGGCAGCTTGTGTAAAAAGGTTAACGCTTTTTTCTCTGCCATAATCGGCATCATCGCCAGAGAAACAAATGCGCCGCCTGCCGATAAGAGGATGATCAGAATCAAGATGGCATAATTCACCTCTTCAGGAGGCATTCCTTGTGCCGCTAGGAAAAACGGAGCTGTCAAATACATCAAATGATAATCAAACTGAATATATGATTGCTGAATTTGGCTAATATCAAAGTGCGTCAATCCATACGTGACAACCAGTGCCAATAAAACAAATATCGCTGCAAATTTTTGCAACGGTAATCTTAATTTCAAAACGAGCAAATAAGTGATATTGTAAATAAACTGCAGCAGCATTAAGACAAAAAGCGACTGCAAAAGCACCATCAAAAAGAAAGTGAAGATAAAGGAAATACCTATTCCCTGGGCAATAAAATTAGGTAAAAGCAGGATGCCGATAAAAAATAAAACAAGCCCTGCCACCACTGTCACCATCGGAATGAAGTATCCAAAACTTTTCTGAAAGGTAGAGAGCGGGAACCAGCTGAGCTGCATAGAAAACCGGTCTTGTTCAGGTGTTCTGACCTTGATCAAAACGAATAACAAGCTTGTAAAAATAGAGGCATTGATCGCCATTGACACGACAAGTAATCCAAGTGAACGTTCATCACCATTTAAGAAAGCCTTCATAAAGACACCTGTAAAGCTGTATCCGATAATGGCTCCCATTGTGACGGCAAACAAAAAGAATAAGACCACAATGATCCGCTTCGTTTGAGTATCAAAGAGCTTATACATCTCCTGCTGCCACATTTTAAGCATCATTTTAGAAATGATTAATGATTTCATCAAAATGTGCACCCCTATCACTTAACATTGAAGCTTTCAGAAACACCTGTTCCAGTGTGCTTGATTGATACTTCTCCTTTAAGGCTGAGACCGTCCCTTCATCCATTTTATTTCCTTTAGAAATAATGGCGATTTTGTGGCACAGCTCTTCCGCTGAAAGCATATCATGCGTTGAAAGCAAGATCGCACCATGGTGCTCGGCATACCGCTTCATCAGTTTCTTTGTGTTTATAACCGCTTCAATATCAAGTCCTCTAAAGGGCTCATCCATGATCACCAATTGACTATCAAGCATAAAGGCAGCAATCAGCTGTGTCTTTTTTTTCATCCCATGTGAATAGGTTTCAATCGGTCTTGATAAAGCCGTGTCCATATCAAACAGTTCAATTAGTTGATTTCTTCTGTGAATTGTTTTACATTCATACATAGAAGAAACAAACTCTAAATATTCAGCACCAGTCAATGCTTCAGGGAGCAGCAGGTCATCTGGAACATAGGCTACTTGTTTTTTAAAGGATGGTTCATCATTAGTGACGTCCTGCAAATGAATCCTTCCTTCTGTATGCTTAATAATGCCGAGTATACAGTTAATCATCGTTGTTTTACCCGAACCATTCGGTCCAGCAACAGCAACGATTTGATGAGGGTCGATCTTTAAATGAAAATCATTGACAGCAGTCACGTTATTTTTATACGTCTTGGTTAAATTCTCGATCGTAAACATATAACCTCCAAGTGTCTGCATATTCTTTAAAAACAGATCAGGCTAAACCGCCCGCCACAGACGGTTTAGCCCTGGTGTCTTATCTAAGAAGTAAAAAGATGAATCCTAAGTATAGCTACTTACATTCAATTTGGACTTTTAAGCCACTTTCCCACTGAACGGCTCCTGTAAAGCTACCCTTGCCGTTTGCGATACACCAAACTGCTGCTCCTAGAACAACTGTTGCTCCCAATCCAAGAAGGACAGCAACAAATACTAAGAACCAAGCTTGGTCCATAATAGCAGGTTCCATAGTGGAATAGTCAACTTGCGGCGCTGCATAAGTCATACTTTTCACCTCCCAGCTTATGATGATCGTATCATAGGCGTCACACTCCAAACATCTACAGAACATCCCATTTTTGACCGAACATACATTTGATTAAAATGTGACTTTTTATTCAATTATTCCCTTTCATCTGTTTAAACCCTCTCTTATTTACTAGATTTTGACACCCCATAAGAACCACAAAACCCATTTAATGTCATTTGCACCATCTTTTTTCTTCTTTTTTTCAAATAGTCCATATTTATCATCTATCATATTTATTCTTTCTTTTTTGTGAGATAGAAAGAATTCCCCCGATATATCAGATAAAAAAGTCCTAATTTTATGTCGTAATAATGCCAATTATGAAATATTTACTGATCATTCTGATAAAAGAGTGAGCATATTTTCCTTCTTCTCTTCACTCTAAAAATATGTATATACAAGAAAATCGATTGGGAAAAAAGCCCTTACCTTTTTCAGCTACACACAACATATGACTCGCTCCCTTTCTATGAAAAAAAGCAAAGCAGCCATCGCAGACTGCTTTGCTTTTTCATATTTAAGAGGAACTAGCAGCAGAGGCTGCATCTGGGAAATGATTGTTCCCAATGATTTCACCAGCTGGCACAGAGAGTCCTGTAGCCCCTGATCTCTTGAATGGAAGGAGTGGGAAAACAAGCTCTGCTAAATAATAAGCTTCTTCTAGATGCGGGTAGCCAGAAAATATAAATGTATCAATGCCTAGAGACTCATATTCTAGGATACGTTCTGCTACTGTTTGCGGGTCTCCGACGAGTGCTGTTCCTGCACCGCCGCGCACTAAACCAATGCCAGCCCAAAGATTTGGGCTGATTTCAAGTTGGTCTTTCCTCCCTTGGTGCAATTCCACCATTCGTCTTTGACCTACTGAGTCCATCCTCTGTAACACTTTTTGCGCCTCATCAATTGTTTTTTGATCCAAATGACGAATCAGATGTTCCGCTGCCTGCCATGCCTCATCTTCGGTATCTCTCACAATCACATGAAGACGAATGCCAAACTTCACCGTTCTTCCTTCCTTTTCAGCCTGTTTCTTCACTTGTGCAATTTTCTCTTTTACTTGTGCAGGCGGTTCGCCCCAAGTTAAATAGACATCTGTATGCTTAGCGGCTGCTTGAATTCCTGCTGCTGATGATCCGCCAAAAAAGACTGGTGGATGGGGTGTTTGAGCTGGTGGGAATAACAGACGGCCATTCTCCGCTTGTAGATGTTTGCCATGAAATTGTACATTTTCTCCTTTCAATAACCGCTTCCAAATTGTCAAAAATTCTTCTGTTGCCTCATAGCGTTCATCATGAGAAATGAACAGCCCATCCCCTTCAAGCTCCTCTTTACTTCCCCCTGCTACCACATTAATCAGCAGTCTCCCGCCTGAAAGACGATCTAATGTAGAAGTCATTCTAGCAGCAACAGACGGCTGCATCAGCCCTGGTCTAAGAGCCACGAGGAACTTTAAATGAGTGGTTTCTGCAGCTAAAGCAGCTGCCGTCAGCCATGGATCTTCACATGATCTCCCAGTAGGCAGTAAGACCCCTGTATAACCAAGCTGATCAGCTGCTTGAGCAATTTGTTTAAAATATGGATAGTCTGCCTGTCTTGCCCCTTTTGCTGATCCTAAATAACGGCCGTCTCCATGCGTTGGAATAAACCATAAAATATTCATCACATCGCCCCCTGTTATTATTCACCTTGATAACTAGTGCGCCACTTGAGCAGACGCTTTTCTAACAGACGTACAAATGAATCTGTCAGCTTACCAACTACTGCAAAGATGATAATTCCTACAAACACTTTATCCGTTTGAGAGAATTGCCTTGCATCCATAATCATATAGCCTACCCCGCTGCTTGAACCCATCAACTCAGCTACCACTAAACCAAGCCAAGCAATTCCTAATGACAGCCTCACGCCCAGAAGAATATGAGGAAGAGCAGCCGGTAAAATCAGCTTTGTGATGCTTTGATACACATTAAACTCTAAAGCGCGAGCCACATCAAACAGCTTATTATCTACACTGCGAATACCTAGAAAAGTATTAATATAAATCGGAAAAAAAGCCCCAAGTGCAATCAATAAAATTTTCGCCGTTTCATCAAAGCCAAACCAGAGGATAAATAAAGGAGTGACCGCTAAATGTGGAACGGTTCTCAGCATTTGCAACGTCGGATCTACATACTGCTCTGTTTTTTTAGAAAACCCTACGCATACGCCCAGCAAAAGACCTAAACCTCCCCCAAGTAAAAATCCACATATCGCTCGATAAAGACTGATGTAAAGATGACCAAACAGTTCACCAGAACGAAATAAATCTCGAAAAGATTCTGCAATCAAGACAGGCGCAGGAAGTACAGTGGAAGAAACGATTTGAGAACCAGCTATGATCTGCCAAACCGCAATAAGTAGAACAGGTAATACCAGTCCCTTTAACTTATATAAAGAAGAAGCTTTTCTCCTTTTTTTCTTTGACCGCTCAATTTTAGATGCTAAAGCCGGGTTCGAAATAGCTTTCATTTATTCATCTCCTCTTTTAGCATTTTTTCAATAAACGAATTATCTACAACCTGATTGACATCAATTTTCCGCTGGATCGCTTTTGTTTGATATTGAAAATCAGCGGTATGCTGCTGAGCATTGATGATCTTCTTCGAAATGGGCTTATTGAGTGGTTCCGTATTGTTTAATACTTGTGTAACGACCTTCTTATCTAAATTTTTTAAACGCGCATATAGAGTAACAGCCTCTTCTGGATGTGCTTTCTGCCACTTCACCGCATGGTCAAAAACCTTTAAGAATTTCACTACTAGTTCAGGATGCTGATCAGCAAACTGAGTTCGAACAAGTGTGAAACCTGGAGAATATAAATCGGTCGCTTCCCCATTCACCAGCAGCTTTGCTCCTTTCTTTATCGTTTCAAGTGATAAGAACGGCTCCCAGATCGACCAAGCATCAACGGACCCATTTTCAAATGCTGATATCGCTTCATCTGGCTGAAGCTGAATAATCTGAACATCCTTCGCAGATAAACCTGCCTGATCTAATACTTTGTATAAAAAGTCAAAGCCACTGCTCCCTTTAGCGACAGCGATTTTTTTCCCTTTTAAGTCTTCTACTTTTTGAATCTCACTGTTCTTATTCACTAAAATACCGTTCGCTTTCAGCCCATCCTGAGATAAACCAATTTCCTTAAAATCAATACCGGCTGCCTGACCTGCTATGACAGGTGAGTTTCCAACTTGCGAGAAATCTAATTGATTTGCAGCAAGTCCTTCAAATTGGGGAGGACCACTTTGAAACTCCACCCACTTTACCTTCACTCCTTCTTTTTCAAATGATTGTTCAAACCAACCTTTTTCCTTTGCTAAAAGCAGCGGACTCAAACTTTGCTGAATCCCAATCCGAATTTCTTTCACCTTGTTTTCCGATCCGTCTGCTGCTTGATCACACCCTGCTAAAACAAGTAGAAGACTCAAAAAGATAACGATCATTTGGTTCTTTTTCATGCAATTTCCCCTCCCTAAATCCCTGATCCATCGGTTAGTAACAATTCATCTGTTTTCTCAAATTCTGAAAGCACCTTTTGTCTTAAATGTTGAAAAGCGGTTGACGTTCTATCACGCGGAAACGGTAGATTTACAGGAAGAATCTTATGGATTCGGCCAGGTCTCGCTTGCATTAGCACAATTTCATTTCCTAAATAAATCGATTCATCAATATCATGAGTAACGAGCATCATTGTTGTTTTTTTCTCCTGCCAAATGTCCAGCAGCACATCCTGCAAGTGTTTTCGTGTGAATGCATCCAGCGCACCAAATGGTTCATCAAGCAATAAGATCTCCGGATCACGAAGGAGTGCTCTCGCAATGGCAACCCGTTGTGACATTCCTCCTGAAAGCTCATGTGGATAAGCATGTTCAAATCCTTTTAATCGAACAATTTCAATCAATTCATCCACTTTGCGGCGTACATCCTGTTGTTTTAAATTGAAATTGGCCGCTATGTTTTCTTCGACCGTCAGCCATGGAAACAGGCGGTGTTCCTGAAAGATAAAGCCCTGTTTCATTCCTGGTTCTTTGACCTGTCTGTCTCCTATCAAAATTTGCCCATCATACGCTGTGTCGAGCCCGCCTATGATTTTTAGCAACGTACTTTTCCCGCATCCACTTGGACCTATCACTGTTACAAATTCCCCGGGAATGATGTTCAATCTTAAGTCTTCAAGTACCCGAATGGTCTGTTTGTCTTTCCAAAAGGATTTATCCACAATATCAATTGAAATCGTCATTGAAACCTCCACTCCTCTTGCGATCAGAAAAATACACAGAAAGGCCCTTATCCCCAAAAAAGAGATAAGAGCCTTCGTGTTGTCCGATCAGCTAATCATATTGATTTGTTAGCACCATCCTAAATCATATCAATCCTATAAATCAACTCAAATTTATAAAATGGTTATTTTGTCCTTGTATGTTTTTCATCGATCCGATCGTAAATCGCTTCTATTCGTTCCTTGCTGCTGTAAATCTCATATTTGTTCCGCTCAATCAAGATGTCTAGTGTGAGATCCATGTGTTTTCTGTATTTTTTTCGTTTTTTCTTTTTTTCCATCTTCATCATCCTTTCTCAATTCAAATAAAAAAAAGGCTCTTCACTCATATTTGAGTGATAGAGCCTTCGGTTGACCGATCAGCCATTCTTGTTTGTGTTTTCAGTATGCTCATGTTAATACACACTATTCCTACCTGTCAACTATATTTATTGTTTTTTCAGATTTATCTAAAAAATGATTGACCAAGCAAGGAACAAGATTTATAGTCTTATTAAATATTTCTTATCAAAACAGTTGGTTTTATCTAACAAAAGGAGGATATACACATGTCAGAAGAACGTCCATTTCGTTTAGAAACAAAAGCCATTCACGCAGGTCAGGAACTTGATTCAGCGACCTATTCAAGAGCCGTGCCTATTTACCAAACAAGCTCCTTTGGTTTTAGAGATAGTGAGCATGCAGCGAATTTATTCGGTCTTCAGGAACCGGGAAATATTTATTCACGTATTATGAATCCTACAAATGACGTATTTGAAAAGCGTATCGCTGAGCTTGAAGGTGGAATTGGTGCACTTGCTGTTTCTTCTGGACAAGCAGCGACGACTTATTCTATTTTAAACATTGCAGGAGCCGGAGATGAAATCGTTTCCTCAAGCAGCCTTTATGGCGGCACCTACAATTTATTTGCTCATACACTCAAAAAACTTGGAATTACAGTAAAATTCGTCGATTCATCCAACCTTGAAGAACTCGAAGCAGCGATTACAGACAAAACAAAGGCAGTGTATGCAGAGAGCATTGGGAATCCAAAAGGCGACATTTTACATATTGAAGCCATCTCAGCCATTGCACACAAGCATCATATCCCGCTTATTGTGGACAATACACTCGCCAGCCCTTATTTATTAAGACCTATCGAGTTTGGGGCAGACATTGTCGTCCACTCAGCGACGAAATTTATTGGCGGTCATGGTACATCAATTGGCGGTGTCATCGTTGATAGCGGCCGATTCCCTTGGGTGGACAGCGAGAAGTTCAAAGGACTGACTGAACCAGATCCAAGCTATCACGGTCTGACATATACAGAAGCGATTGGAGAAGCGGCTTATATCACAAAAGCACGAGTACAGCTATTACGTGATTTAGGGGCAGCTCTGTCGCCATTCAACTCATTTTTACTTCTGCAGGGCTTAGAAACATTACATCTTCGTCTTGAGCGGCATAGTGAAAATGCCTTGAAAACAGCACAATTCTTACAGGATCACCCTCTTGTCGATTGGGTAAGCTATCCGGGTCTTGAAAGTCACGAATCATATGAGCTTGCTCAAACCTATTTACCAAAAGGACAAGGCGCAATCCTCACATTCGGTATTAAAGGTGGACGCGAAGCAGGTAAAAGGCTCATTGATTCTGTGCAGCTTTTCTCCCATCTCGCAAACGTGGGTGATTCAAAATCCCTCATTATTCACCCTGCCAGCACAACGCATCAGCAATTAAGCGAAGCAGAACAAAAAGCGACAGGTGTCACACCAGAGCTCATTCGTTTATCTGTTGGAACAGAAGCGATTGAAGATATTCTTGCAGATCTTGAACAGGCGATTACAAAAAGTCAGTCTGAATGACATAGAAAAAAGCACACGGCTGTGTGCTTTTTTATTGTTTATTAATGATTGAGTAATCGAATGTCTTGGAAAGGATAAAATACAAATGAGGTAGTTCCTTGAATATCACGCTTTGTAAAAAGACCTAAGCCGTTGCGGCTGTCCATTGAATTTTGGCGATTGTCCCCCATGACAAAGTACTTTCCTTTTGGAACAGTCAGAGGGCCAAAATCAGGTGTCAGCAAAGTGCCATCTGCCGCTGCTTTCTTTTTGTTTGATGCTAAGTAAGGCTCCGCCACTTTTTTTCCATTAACATATAGCTGATCATTTTTCATTTCAATTTTATCACCAGGTAAACCAATCAAGCGTTTGACATAATGCGTGCTGCGGTCTTCCCCATCAAGAACAATGATCTGTCCCCGTTTATAATCACCGAAATAATCAACCGTTTTATTCACAAACACCCGCTCTGTATCATGCAATGTCGGATACATGGAAGATCCTTTGACAATGTATGGCGCGAATAAAAAGTTCCGAATGATAAAAACAGCAATAAATGCGATTAAGATGGCTTTGATCCAGCCCCATAATTCTGATTTCTTTTTTTGTGTTTTTGTATTTGTTGTCATAAGCTCCTCCTGAATTCCCCAAGGACGAAATGTGTGTCACCAGCTGCCAGCCGGCGTCACGCTTGTTTCTCCCTAAATATAAACATATTTTGCCAACAAATCAAGCGAAGAGAGAGAAAAAGGCAAGCACCTTTCTGTGCTTGCCCAAAACTCAGTTAGTTAGCAGAAGAATCCGCTTCTTTTTCTTTGTTTGCTTTACCATAGAAATAATCCGATGGATTCACTGGTTTGAAATCAGATAACTTATGGAATCGAAGAAGATCCCTATAGAGCACTTTATCTGAAAGACTTAACTGATTATCAACACGGGCTTTAATCGCCTCTGTCTTTTTATTTTGTTTCACCACTTTACCCGTTTTCGTATCATAAACGGTATTATCAACAAGTGTGTATTTCGGTGTCACATAGTTTCCATTACGGAAGGCAACAGTCTCATCATGCTTTTTAGAGAATAGGTCTGTTCCAAAATTCACGAATTCATTTGAATCAATACCTTGTAAGTGAAGAAGTGTTGGCATAACGTCGACTTCACCACCATACGTATGGTTCACGCCGCCCTTCTTACCAGGAATACGAATCATGAGCGGAACACGCTGGTTTTGTGCATTTTGATAAGGAGTGATTTCTTTCCCTTGAATTTCACTCATTGCACGGTTATGGTTCTCAGAAATACCGTTATGGTCACCATATAATAAAATGACTGAGTCTTTATACATACCTGATTTTTTCAAGTCTTTGAAGAATTGCTCTAATGACTCATCTAAATATCTTGCTGTTTGGAAATAGTTATCGACTGTTTTATCGCCAGTTGTTGCCTTAGCGATTGTCGCATCTTTTTCATCTAAATTAAATGGATAGTGATTTGTCAGTGTCATTAAATGTGCATAAAATGGCTTTTTCATTGATTCTAGCATTGGAATTGATTCTTTGAAGAACGGTTTATCCTTCAGACCCATATTCACAAGGTTTTCTTCATCCATGTTGTAATAGGAAGCATCAAAGAATTGATCAATTCCCATATGTTTATAAATCGTGTCACGGTTCCAGAAAGATTTATAGTCCCCATGAAGTACTGCACTCGTATAGCCTGCTTTTTGATCTAGGATGGCAGGTAGTGATTGGAAGGTATTTTCACCCTTTGTCACAAATGCTGCTCCCTCTGGCAAGCCAAACATACTATTATCCATCATCAGCTCAGCATCTGATGTCTTCCCTTGACCAGTCTGATGGAAGAAGTTATCGAAATACGTAAAGTCGTCTTTCCCATGAGCCAGTTTGTTTAAGAATGGAGTCACTTCTTCTCCATTTAATTTGTAGTCAATTAAGAAAGACTGGAAGCTTTCTAAATGAATTTTAATAATGTTTTTTCCTTTTGCTTTACCAAAATACTCTGCATTTGGCTTCGCATAGTGAGAGGACGTATAGTTCACAACATCCGTTAAATCTTCACTGCTTGCATTGGCTACCTGTGTTGCGTTTTGTGCTGCTTGTACCCCATCATAAATCGTATAGTTATAAACACCTAAGTATTTGACAACATACTTATGATCAAAGGTTCTCGTTAATAATTCTGGACGATCCTTTTCAGCCAAGTGAAGGTTTACAAAGAACAGTCCAATACCTGCAGCTACAATCAGCAGTGCAAACGTCTTTTTCATTTGGAACTTCTTCACTTCTGGTCTCCAAATGACAATCGCAATCAAAATGATAATATCAAGGAAGTATAAAAGGTCATGCGGCTTAATGCTTGCTAGCACACCGCCAGTCATGCCTCCCCCAAGATTTCCTGCCTGCTTCATTGTTGAGAAAGTCAAAAAGTCATCAAAGAAACGGTAATACGCTACATTTGCATATAAAAGTGCGGTCATAATAAAATCAATAACAATTAAAACAATGGCAGATTTACGCCCCTTCAAAAAGAGAGCAAGTCCAAAAAACACGATGGCTGAACTAAATGGATTCAATAAGAGAAGCCCCTCTTGAAAAGAACCTTTTACTCCTAAATTAAAGTCCATTTTGTAGGCTGTGTACGATTTAGCCCAGAATAAAAGGACAGCCAAAACAAAAAAGCTATATTTGTTTGCAAATATTTTTTTCATAAAACCTCTTCTTTCTTATCATCGTTCTGATATAAATGAAATCATAAAAAATTTACATTCATTTTGCAAATGTAAATCTTCTTCGCCAAGCATGCCGATGCTCTGTCTCCGCCGGATACATGCGCTCCTTTAATATAACGAATGAGAGGCATCATAAGTTTCAAAAAAAATACGAGTAAATAAAAGGAAAAATATCCATTTACATTAAATTTACGCACACTTCATGTTTTAGTGGATGAAGAAGGTTTTGTAAATCACTCAGTATTACTTTACTTTTTTCATCAATTCGTGTCAAAGTAATTATAAAGAAAATGAAGAATCACCTAGGCTTTTCGACTCATTTACCCAAATTTATACAAAATTCGATCCTTGCTTCTTTTATTGTGACTCAACCTCCATTAATCCATGTACCTCCCTAAAAAACAGTTTTAAACAAAAAAAGCTTGATTTCCCCTACTGATGTGCGGTGTGATAAAGAGGTAGAACTTGATCACAACACTTATATGTTCATGACAAAAAAATCAGGCTGGAGGACATCACATGAAGATTAACAAACAAATCAACACTTTTGAAGAGAGATTTTCAGAAGATGTAGTCACTATCATTGCTGTTACAGGACCTTCTGGCGTAGGGGCAGGAAAAGCAGGACAGGAACCTCTTTGGACCGCTTCTATTCCACTAATTGCTTGGAAAGAAAACGGTCATATCATAACCGAAAATGTAAGACTTTGCTGGTTAACAGATGACGAGGGATTAAGGGAAAAACAGGCACAATTACATAAAGAATCAATCGTTACACTTCAGGTTCGAAAAGGCGAAGGTGAATTCATGCTTGTATCTTTGATCAATACAGATACACAGGATCAAGCGCTTCAAGAAATTTTAGAAGAAGCCCAAAAGCCTGTGTATTATCATGATGACATACTTGGCACCTTTGAGTTAGTAAAAGGACTAGACTTATTTGAAAAGACGATCCAATGGAGCAATGAAGAGTGCCTTCTCTACTTCAACCTCGAAGAAGATGAAAAAATAAAGGACTCTCTTCGAACAGCAAACCAACTTATGCAAGAGCAAGCCAAATGGGATTCTTCTATTAAATCATTTGCCGCGAATCAGCTGATAGATCTAGCAAAGGATTGGCAGGAACAAGACGAATCAGCTGAAAAGCAAGAAGAACTCACACTTAATCAATTTATGAGCCGCATTTCACTTGAAAGCTTGCATGTTTACCCTGAGGGAGAGTTTGAAGTCTACTATCATGACGGTGATTTATTTTGGGGTCATGTCATTATTGTCACAGGAAATATAAATGCCACATTTCATGATGCACACATTGCAGGCTAAAGGCTGGAGGAATAACCCATGGAAATCAAAGCTTTTCAAGAATTAAATCTAATCGGGAAAACGCCAGCCATCGCCAAAATTGGCGGCTTCCGTCCTGATCCAGCTGTACACAGCTGGTTTGCAGGTCATTTTTTCATCGATCCTCATCAAGGCTGGCCGACAGATCAAGATGGAGCCATGATTCCGATTTTACAAATTTATTTACCAGAAGTGCCAGGAGGAATGAACGGCTTCAATGAATGTAAGCTGATTCAAATTTTTCTTAATCAGAAAACACTTCCGATTGATATCACCAAAAACGGTGAAGGCTGGAAGCTCATTGAATATTCATCAATCGAAGGTTTAGAAGTATCTGAAACTCCTGAAGAAGTGAGAGGGCTCAAAGCCTTTCAAATCCAATGGAACGAAAGTGAGCAAAGGGACTTCCCTTGCTGGGAAGAAGCATGGTCTTACGTCGATTTATCAGAAGTCAACGAAAGTGAAGAAGCGACAAACCACTTCTTTAATCAATACACAAATTATTCGTTCACAAAAATCGGTGGGTATGGGGCGTATATTCAATCCCCGCCCCATCAACAACAAGGCGAATTCATGCTGCAAATCGCCTCAGAAGAAAAACCTCGTTTCATGATTGGTGATAACGGCACGATGTATTTCTATTATGACAAAGAATCAAAAGAATGGTTTATGCACTGGGATTGTTTTTAACGTTTATTGAATGAAACCTCACCTTCTCCTAAGCGTAATGAATAATATGAAAGGAGGAAGCAAAATGGGATTCATTTTAGACATCTTTTCACTTGCTGTGTATATCCCTTTTCTACAAGTGGATGAAGAGGATATCTCGAGGAACGCAGCACATCTCAAAAAATATTACTGATTTCAAACACTATTACATGATCAAACTTGCAGAGAGCTCATCATTTATGATCCCGATGTTCGACGTGTCATAGGCAGGTTTAAAACGGAGAAACTCCATAAGAAGCGCTACAACTTAAGATGCAAACGTAAATTACTGCAAGCATTACAATGTGCAATGTAAACTGACAACAAGAGCCGCACTTTCCTGTGGCTCTTGTTTATCAATTGAATCGTTCTTTTTAAAGAAAACATTTGACGCCTGGACAACTCTCCCCGTATATTATGTATAAATCCATCTTTTTCAAAGAAAAGGGGGCCTCACATGCGCTTGTTTAAGAACTGGAGAAAAAAGCAGCCTGTACAGCAAATCACTTCAGAAAAGCAAGAAGACAGCATCCCAATCAATTTCTCCACACTTCCCTTTGGCACAGACACCGTCGATGATTTTTTGTTCAATCTAGACCTGACCTCCAAGCTCACAGATCCCTATAAAGAAACAGATACGAATAAGCTTACCTAGACCTTCGTAAATCCTCATCCAATACTGGATGATTTTTTTATACTCAATGAAAGGTGTATCCAATGAAAACATTTTATATCGTCAGACACTGCCAAGCAGATGGACAATCTAAAGATGCAGCTTTAACACCACAAGGCATCACTCAATCTCATGAACTGGCACAGTTTTTTTCCAGCATTCATCTCAATCAAATTATCTCAAGTCCTTATAAACGAGCGATCCAAACTACTGAGCCTCTTGCTCATGCAAAACAGCTCGAGATAAAAATCGATCAGCGCCTCTCTGAACGTGTATTAAGCAGCAAACCAATAGACGATTGGTATGAGAAACTAAAGCTCAGTTTTACAGACTTACATATGACCTGTGAAGGCGGAGAATCGAGCCAAGAAGCCATGAATCGTATTGTAGAAGCACTCCACGAACAAATTAAATTAGAAAAAGATCATACCCTATTGGTCACACATGGCAATATCATGAGCCTGCTTCTTAAACACGCCGATTCAACGATTGGATTCGAAGAGTGGAAGAAACTAAGCAATCCAGATGTCTATATCCTGAAATATTTTAGTCCAGATCATATAGAAGCAAAGCGAATATGGCAATAAAAAACGGCAGAGTTCATTCTGCCGTTTTCTCATCTATTGCTGATAATAAAAGGACTCTACCCACTCATACGGTTTCTTACGCTCCGCACACCATTTCATAAAGCCTCTTGTCTCCGTCTGCTGAAACGTCATCCAGTCCGTTAAAAGTTGGCCATAATAGACGGCTTGTTTTTGAACATTGGTTCGAATTCTTTTATCTTGAATCAGCATCATAACACGTTCAATCCCTTGAATTCTCTCTTGATCCTTCTCATAGGTGCTTAAATAAAGATCTTCATGTATATGATGAAACGAATACCACAAGGCCGATAAATAGGTTTCGCAAATTTGAACAATCACACGCTGTTCCTTGCTGCCCCCAAGCTCTAGTGCCTTCAATAAATGAGGCAGCCCTTCTCCCTGATGCACAAACAAACCTTGCCAGCGATACGGTCTCACATCCAATGGATCAACATTCTCCCACGTTTGAAAAACAGGCTGGATTACCCCATTTACCAGCGGATACACAAGCAGATGATGACCATCCTCAAACCGTTCAATCCACTCAAACAGCCAAGCAGCAAATTCCCGCTGTACTTCAAAATCGTTCTCTTTCATCTCTTCAATAAAGGCCTGAAGAACGTTTAGCGCATCTTTACGCAGGCCCTGTTCTTTTCTCACACAGTACTGTCTAAAAAGAGGATAATCATTTACTCCCTCGTCTTGAATGATAGCCTGTAATATCGTCTTCGTTTGCATAATCACAACGCCGCCTCTTTACATCCATTCTTTTCCATGTTCATGAATAAATTGAATGTCTTTTTGATAATGTTCAAGATGTCCTTCTTGAATCATGTTTTGAAAAGCGATATCCCCCTCACTCGCTTTTCGTTTCATATACTGACATAATTCTTCTAAACGCAGCAGCACCATATCCAAATAATCTTCTGCTATTTCCTCACCATAAGCTTCAAAAAACAGTTTCACTCTATGCTTTATCTGGTCTGCATGGTCTGATGAATGATAGTTCACGATGTCTCCTGTTTTGGTGCGAAAAAACCTACTGATAGGTACACATGTATACAGAGTATATGCGATATCCCAAAGTCTTGGACCAGGAGCAGCTACATCAAAATCAATGATACCTACTGGTTTTTCATTATTGAAAATGATGTTGTACATTGCAAAATCATTATGACACACAACCTCTATTTCGACAGGCGTATTGTCCATTCGTTCCCAATCGTCTGAAATGGGAAAATCATGAACAGCATCATGATACAGTCTAAGCATTCTCGCTATTTCTTTTAAGGCATGGTGAGAGCACATATATTCTTTTAAAGGCTCATGACCGGCTACGCCTTCAATGAAGGACAATATCTCTCTACCTTGTTCATCAACCCCTAAAAACTTTGGAGCATAGGAGAAATTCTTTTTTTCTAAATGCTTTAGCAGCTTTCGTATATTGATATTGTCTGACTTTACTTCTCGACGAACCGTATCTCCCGAACGATATACGTTCGAGACATTTCCACCTGTCAATAACTCTTCATGAGCATTTTGTTTTTTCATCAATTCTCCCCTCAAACTGGGTCACCATGTTGATGTCAGTTAAAGATGTGTATGTACCCACAAATATTCATTTAGTTACTCAAAGGTAGTACAACAGCTTTATGTGAATGTGCTGCTCCATTTTGTTTCCTTACATGGTTAAATGTATCTTATCAAATGTTGCAAATCATCTAAAGATTATTCTGCTAAAAGAAGTACATACTCATTATTTTCTAATAGGCTCCTATTTTTTATCTAAATAACTCATTAAACCACAAAAAAACGTTTTACCACGAGGGTGAAACGTTAGGTTCATGGAAAAACCAATCATGAAATTTTTAATAGATACCGGTGGCCGGGGTCGAACCAGATGATAAATTATTCCAAAAAGGCAAGGTATACCCTCTTATAGTAAAGCACCCGTTAATGAATGAAGAATTAAAGCTCTTCCTGATATATTTCTGATTTTATCGGCTTTAAACTCAAAGGTATTTTAAACTCATGAATACTTTCAATATGATTAAAAAAATGATCGATATCGTCATAATCCATTGACCATTCTTCTACCACCTTTAACTTTTTTAACTCGCTTGTTGGTTTAAATAAAAATTCACAGTGTAGTTGTTCCATGTGAGAATAATCATCTTCTTCATAAACTGTAAACTGACGTACAAAGTCAAAATGAAATACTTCCTCTCCTGTAAAATCATAGACACCACACTGAAATAAAATTTCTTTATCTTCTTCGCCCTCAACTGTCTCCTTTGAAAAAGCCTTAAATGTTTCCCAAACCTTTTTTATATCATCGGTATCTTCACCAATGCTATCTTTAAGATAACTTTCAGCATTTTTAACCGTAATCATTACAACACCTCTTATGTACAATTTATATCCAATCCTTCTTCAATTATCCTGCCTCTTTAGTTTAATCATAAGGTAACCATCAATAAAGTAAAAGTAATCTCCTTAATATGTTCCTCATAAGACTTAGTTTCCTTTTCTAAAATTGCCAATTCACCTTGGTCTAAAATATTTTTACGTCTTGCCATTTAGCTAGGTCCCCTTTCAGCAGTGAAACGATTTGAAGTAATTTTATCGTGTGAAAAATCAGCTAAAAAACAAATAAAAAACGCCCTCCCACAATTTGTAGAAAGACGTTTTAAACGTTGATATTCTTTAATTCTTCTGTGATTGACGATAATAAAGAATATCTAAAACTAGATACCGGTGGCCGGGGTCGAACCGGCACTCCGTGAGGAACACGATTTTGAGTCGTGCGCGTCTGCCAATTCCGCCACACCGGCATGATTATAAAAGAGCGCATCTTATATTAAAAAACAATGGTGCCGAGGGCCGGACTTGAACCGGCACGGTAGTCACCTACCGCAGGATTTTAAGTCCTGTGTGTCTGCCAATTCCACCACCCCGGCAGTCTTTTCAAAAAAGGCGACACCCGGATTTGAACCGGGGATAAAGGTTTTGCAGACCTCTGCCTTACCACTTGGCTATGCCGCCATTATTGGAGCGGAAGACGGGATTCGAACCCGCGACCCCCACCTTGGCAAGGTGGTGTTCTACCACTGAACTACTTCCGCACATCAACTGGGCTAGCTGGATTCGAACCAACGCATGACGGAGTCAAAGTCCGTTGCCTTACCGCTTGGCTATAGCCCAATAATAAAATGGGGCGATTGATGGGAATCGAACCCACGAGTGCCAGAGCCACAATCTGGTGCGTTAACCACTTCGCCACAACCGCCATAGATGTAATGAATGATAAAATATAATTGGCAGGGGCAGTAGGAATCGAACCCACACCGGAGGTTTTGGAGACCTCTGTTCTACCGTTAAACTATGCCCCTATGAAAACAAAAAATGGTGGAGGGGGGCGGATTCGAACCGCCGAACCCGGAGGGAGCGGATTTACAGTCCGCCGCGTTTAGCCACTTCGCTACCCCTCCACTTTTGAAAAACAGTGCCGGCAAGAGGACTTGAACCCCCAACCTACTGATTACAAGTCAGTTGCTCTACCAATTGAGCTACACCGGCAAATAGTGGTGGCTCGGGACGGAATCGAACCGCCGACACACGGATTTTCAGTCCGTTGCTCTACCAACTGAGCTACCGAACTGAACTACCGGACCATTTTGGTTGCGGGGGCAGGATTTGAACCTGCGACCTTCGGGTTATGAGCCCGACGAGCTACCGAACTGCTCCACCCCGCGACGATATAAAAGATATGGTGGAGGATGACGGGCTCGAACCGCCGACCCTCTGCTTGTAAGGCAGATGCTCTCCCAGCTGAGCTAATCCTCCGAATAAAAAATGCTGGTGTATATTCTATAAAAATGGTGACCCGTACGGGATTCGAACCCGTGTTACCGCCGTGAAAGGGCGGTGTCTTAACCGCTTGACCAACGGGCCCTTTATTATGTAAATTGTGGC